>NZ_SELS01000100.1 GCF_004197395.1 Paraburkholderia sp. UYCP14C
ACTTCTCAAATTCGGTTGCTCCCTCGTCTGCTGGAACATCTTCAGACGGACGGAGCAGCCTTTTTGAATCCATCTCTAAGGGGATGTAGTATGAACTCATTGGCCAATCCACTTCTCGCCAAAAAGCGCTTCGATTTCATCTCGGAAGCGTTTGAAGCTGACAAGTTTGCCGTTTTCCAGATGGAGGGTTTCGAGTCAATCTCGCGGCCGTTCCGCTTTGTCCTCACGCTCGTGTCGGACGATGCGTCGGTCGATTTCGATATGATGCTCAGCCATCGCGCATCGTTCGCGATTTATGGCCCGGATGGCAGCATTCGCACGCCGTATCACGGCATCCTCGCTGAATTTTCCCAACTGCATCGTGCGGACGGCTACGTGTTTTATCGCGCCGTATTGGTGCCGCGGCTGTGGCGCCTGTCGCTTTCCCGCACCTCCGAAATCTATCTCGATGAACGGCCGATAAGCGAAACCGTACGTGCCATACTCGAGACGGGACGCCTCACCTCGGCCGACTACGACTTTCGCCTAACGGGCGCATATCGCCCGCGCAGCTTCATTTGCCAGTATCAGGAAACATATCTGGACTTCGTGTCGCGCTGGCTGGAAAAAGAGGGCATCTATTACTACTTCGACCATTCGGGTGGCGCGGACAGGCTGATCATGATCGACGACAAGATCATGCATGCCGGGGAGTCGTTGCCTGCCACGTACCGTCCAGATGATGCGCTGCAGACCGGGCTCACCGCCGATTCGGTGTGCGACTTCGTGCGCCTTCAGAAGCCATTGCCGCATGAAGTGGTGCTGCAGGACTACAACTACCGCAAGGCAGCCGTACAACTGAAGTCGAGCGCGATCGTGTCCGAGTCTGGCATTGGCGAGATCATGCTGTACGGCGAGAACTTTCGCGACCAGCAGGAAGGCGATCGGTACGCGAAGCTGCGCGCGCAGGAGCTGATCTGCACCGCCAACATGTATGCGGGCAAAGGCACTGTGCTCGGCTTGCGCAGCGGCTACTTCTTTAACCTCACGCATCATTATCGGGACGATTTCAATGGTCGCTATCTCGTGACCGAAGTGCGCCACGAAGGCTCGCAGGCAGGCGCGCTCCTGAGCGCCGTGTCAGGCCCACGCAGTGAGGACGCGTGCGGCGGGGAAATTGTCTATCGCAACAGCTTCCGCGCGATTCCTGGCGCGAGGCAGTTCCGTCCGGAGCGCGTGACGGCGAGGCCGCGTATGGCTGGCATCATGAACGCGACCATCGACAGCGAAGGCAGCGGCGAGTACGCCGATCTCGACGAACACGGTCAGTACAAAGTGCAATTTCCGTTCGATAAGACCAGCAAGGCCCCAAACAAGGGCTCAGCGCGGGTACGGATGGCCACGCCTTACATGGACGCGGAGCACGGCATGCATTTTCCGCTGCATAAAGGTGCAGAAGTACTGTTGTCGTTTATCGACGGCGATCCCGATCAGCCGGTAATCGTCGGCAGTCTGGCCAATTCTGAGAATCCGAACGTTGTGACCAACCTCAACGCTGACGTCTACGGTATACGGACGCCGGGCAAAATTTCGCTGCATGTTGGCGAACATGCGAAATCGCCGAATGGTACTGGGATGGAGCTCGGTCCGCACGGCACCACCTGGAAGACGGCGGGTAGCCGCGAGGTTTGGACCTGCGGCGCGACCAACACTTATTCGCTTGGGCCGAACGTGACACTGAGGGCCGGCCCGAAGGTGGAGATTGGCGCCAGCAGCGGGTTAGAAGTGGAACTGGCAGAGAAGGTGAGTTACGAGAACGAGGCCGAGATCAGATGGAAAGGAGGACGTGTCTTCGAATGCGGTGGCGAGGAGCTCAACCTGAAGTCTGATTACCAGATGAAAGGCACCAACACCGTGACAATCAGCGCTGGCCTGAATGCGGCTCACAGAGCCGCGTTCGATCTGGCCAAGAAGTCTGTTATGAAGGCAGCCATAATAAGCGGGCTGGCTCATATTGGGACGGCGGCTGCAAGTTGTACATCCGTCGGCGTCAGAGACAGGCAAACCGGCTCGACGGGCAAACTTGCGCCAGACGACAAAGTGGGCGAAGCTGTACCGATGCCTTCTACGGGTTTGTCGATTGGCGCCGCGTTTGCCACGAAAATTGCACTGTCCAAGGCCGCGGGAGCGTTTGCCACGGCCGATACCGCAGGGGCTTACGCAAGCCAGATTAAAGCGGACGAAAGAGGCATCGAACTGACAACGAAAGCGAGTGCTGGACAAGACAAGAGTCGAATCGACATTCAGCCGCCGAGGGTGAATGTCGAGGCTGCGTCGGCATTCACCATGCGCGTGACACCTCCACGTGATGCCAGCGCGGCTTCCACAAGCGCGAGCGTGGCTTATACAAGGCAGATCAGAGCGGATGCGGCAGGCATCGCACTGAGCGTGACAGATAACGCTGAACAAGAGAACACGATCGACCTCCAGGCGCCGAAGGTGGTTGTCAATGCACCGTCAACGTTGGACATGAAAAGCAGGGACATCACTTGCTTCGCTGGGGATAGATTTCGTGCAAAGGGGAGAGCAGTGCATATCTTGGGTGCCGGCGGAGAAGTGCAGATCGTCAGCACTGACGGAGTGGGTATCAGCGCCGACGGGCAAGTGCGTATCACCGGCACTGACAACGTGTGTGTCAACGGCAAGGCAATCCGGCTTGGGTGACGCAAATGAAAATCCTTACTCCGCCCAACATGGCCGTGTTGTACCGCAGTCTTCGCTTCGCGCGCGTCGATTCGCTCGCCATAGGCCTGATGGGATGCTTCCGCTTCGGCCCGACCGGTCCCGATGCACTGATACCCGAACAGGAAATGTGGCTGATCGTGACACGCGCGCTGGGCGGGGACGCGGTGCTCGACGAGGGCTATCCGAAGCCTGCTGGCGAATACAAGGTTTATGGCGCGGCGTGCGCGCCCGAAGGCACCCAGGTTGGGGAGCAGCGTGTGCGCGTCAAGGTCGGTGTGCTATCGAAATCGCTGATCGTCACCGGTGACCGGTACTTTAACTCGCGTGGCCAGATTTCCATGCCGAAGCCGTACACGCGCTTGCCAATTGAGCCGGCAACCGCATTCGGTGGCGCGGGGTTCGCCGGCAATCCTGCTGGCAAAGGTCATGCGGAAGTCGCGAATGGTGACCGCGCGGCTGTTTTCCCGTTGCCCAACGTCGAGAACGGGACACAGCGCATCGCGCGCCGCGGTGAACTTGCTGCACCAGCGGGCTTCTGGGGATTCAACAGCACATCGCCGTTGCGCCAGCAACATATGGGCGCGTGCGACGAACGCTGGCTAGAGAGCGACTGGCCGCATCTGCCCGACGCTACGGGTAGCGAATGGTTCATGACGGCCGCTCTGGATCAACGTTTGCCAGGCTATTTTGCAGGCGACGAGAAGTTCGAAATCGAGCACATGCACCCGCGCCACCGAGCTCAGCTGGGCGCGCTGCCAGGACTGCGCGCACGCTGTTTCGTCAATGTACGAACCGCTGACGGGGACGTACTGGGCGAGGCCAAAGCGCACGCGGAAACAGTATGGCTCTTTCCCGAGCTTGAATGTGGCATCGTGTTATATCGCGCGTTGACGCATTGCGCGCAGAGCGACGCGAGCGATGTACTGCACATCAAAGCCGGCTGGGAGTCGATGTTGACTCCGCCGCTTGCGTTCAAGCACTACTGGGACGAGTTTCGCCGTGAGACCGCGGTTCAGGTGCAACGGGTTGCCGTTGCACCTGTTGCTCAGCGACCCACCACAGCGGTCGCGATGCCCGACGCCGCGCCCATCGCTGAAGCAGCGCCGGCTACCGCGGAGGCAACCGGCCTGTCCGCGCGGATCGATTCGCATCTTTCGGTCGTACATTCGCTCGCCGATGATCTGGATGCACAGACGCGCGCGCTGTTAGAGAAGCACAATCTGAGCCACGCGGATATCGCGCCTTACCTGAAGACATCGGATACGGCCCCCGAGCCTGCCGCCGAAATATCCGAACTGGGCAAGGTCGTCGAGGAACTGAACGCACAGATGCGCGCACTCATGGATCAGTGCAACCTCAGTGATGCGGACATCGCCCGATATATGGAGACGTCAGAAACACGGCCCTCTCCCACTTTTGCTGACGTCGGGAAGATGGTCGACGAGTTGAACGCGCAGACCCGAGCGCTGATGCAGCAACACAATCTGACCGAAGGGGATGTCCTGCGTTATATGCAGCCGGGGCCCGAAGCAAGCGCGCCGGTCGTGCTGTTCCCCGCGGACGAATCGGCGGCCGAGGCCTTTTCGGCGTTGGATGAGCTCGTCATGCGGGCAGCGCCGAACGGCGAAGCGTCCGCCGCCAATACACCCTCGTTCGCGCGGCCAGAAATCGTCTGTGCGCAAGCTGCGAGCGTTCCACTCACGCGCGAGAGTGTGATTGCTCAGCAGGCGGTTAGCGGTAGTTTTGGAGGCTACGACCTGAGCGGTCTGAATCTCGCCGGACTGGACCTGTCCGGCGCCGATTTCTCGGGCGCGATCCTTGAGAAGACTTCGTTTGCCGGTAGCCAGCTTTCTGGCGCCGACTTCACGCGAGCGCATCTGCATGGAGCTGACCTCAGCCACACCGCTCTGCAACGCGCGCAATTCAGGAAGTGCAGCGCGGCGGCAACCAAATTCACCAAGGCCGACCTGCGCGGCGCGCAACTCGCCGGGGGCGATTTTACGGGCGCAGACTTCTCAGCGTCGAATATGGCAGATACCGACCTGAGCGGTGCCATTTTTGACAAGGCGAAACTCGCGGGAGCTGACGTGTCGGCATGCCTCGCGGAGCACGCGTGCTTTACAGATGGCGACCTGAACGGCGCCAAATTCAACGGCGCAAATCTAATCGCGGCCAGTTTTAGCGGGAGCCGTTTCGCCGGCACCGATTTCTCCGCATCGGTTTGCCGGCAAGTCGAGTTCTACGGCGCGCAAGCGCCGCGATCCATCTTCAGCGATTCGGACCTCACCCAGTCGCGCGCCGACGCCGACACTTCTTTTGAGCAGGCGCGCTTTACGTGCACTCGGCTTGAGCGTGCCAACTGGGAAGGTGTTCAAATCCGGCGCGCAAGCTTCGAGCGCGCTGTGCTTGACCACGCTGACTTAAGCCGTGCGCAGGCACAAGCCGTTCTGTTTGGCGCTTCGTCGGCCAAAGGCGCGTGCTTCGCCAAAGCCGACCTGAGCGGTGCAGTGCTTGACGGCGTCAATCTGTTTGAAGGCTCATTGCACGGTGCCAACCTCAAAGGCGCGCTGCTGCGCCACGCGAACCTGTACGGCGTGGATCTTGACGGCACGCAGCCGACCCGCGTGAGCCTTGAAGGCTCGAATATAGATCGAACCATTCTTACGTTCAGGCCGCCGTCCACATGAACCCAATGACTTCCACCGCGCGTACGCGCATCAGCGCGGATGATGCACGCACGACATTGGCCGCCACCCTCGTGCTCGCCGACGCCGATCTTGCGGGTGTCGACCTGTCGGGCATCGACTTTTCCAGATGCAGGCTGCAAAACGTAGTGCTCGCAGGCGCCAATCTCATGCGTGCCAATATGAACGATGCCGATTTACAGGACGTCGTGTTCGCGGAAGCAAACCTCGATGGCATGTGCGCACGACAGACGCGCTTTGCAAACGTTGATTTCTCTGGCACGGGTGTGCGCCAGGCGGATTGTACGCAAGCGGCTTTCGATGACTGCAACTTCAGCGGTACGTCGTTCGAGGGCTCGAGGCTGGCGCGTGCCGACGCGCACAATTGCCTGTACGCGGAAACCGACTTCACCGGTACGCACCTCGAACGTTTCACCGCGGTGAACGCCGACCTGAAGAGCGCGCGCTTCAAAAGCGCATCGCTCGCCCAAGCTTATCTTCGCGGCAGTGATCTGAGCGGCCAGGATCTGCGCAGTTGCAATCTCTCGATGACGATTCTCGACGGCGCATCGCTGCGGCACGCCGATCTGTCTGGGGCCGTTCTCGATAGAACGAGTTTCGTTGGGGCGCAGTTGCAGCATGCTTCGTTGCGTGGCGTGCGCGCGACGTACACGGCTTTCGTGAACACCCGGCTGGACTATGCTGACCTGACCGGTGCCATCTGCGAGATGATCAACGCGGGCGACGCGAACTTCAAAGCGGTGCGCGCGGATGCGTCAAGCTGGACGCGGTCGGTATTGACGACGAGTGTATGGCAGCGCGCGTCGCTGAAAGCCGCGCGCCTGACGTACTGCGATCTATCGCATGCTGATCTGTCCGGCGCCGATTGCACATACGTCGACTTCCGCGGCACCAATCTTCATGCGCTCATCGAACAGGCTGCGCAGTTCGGCGGCACCTCGTTCAATGAGGCGCGACGGACTGACCCGGTTCTCGCCCGCGCCGAACAGTGGCAGCCGCACGTCTGGCATGAACCCTCAAAGGAAACACGGCTATGAACCGAAAGCTCTTCACGATGGCCCGACCCAGCGATGTTCCCGCCATCTGCCTTGCCTACGCAACGGTGACGGGCCGCGCGGACCGCTGGTATCTGTTCGACGCCGCCGACGCGGCCGACGCCCTGCCGCCGCGTGCGATGCGTGCTGAAAGTTGCGTCATCGCGCCTGAGTGTGGCGACACAGTGCTCGTCGCCGCAGGCGGCCCGAGTGCGATTTCGTATGTCCTGGCGGTACTCGCGCGAGCTCAGACGTCCGGCGCGGCACTCGTGCTGCCTGGGGACGTTGCGGTACACACAGAGGGCGGCGCGCTACGCATCGAGGCAGCGAGCGTTGACATGAAGGCCAGGCAAACTTTGAGGATGCAGGCACCGGAGGTACTGATGACCGGCTTGCACGGTGAGATGAAGTTTCATCATGTCGAGGCGGCGATCCAGCAATTGCATGCCGGCCTTGGCAGCGTCCGGACCATAGCACAGCAGGTCACCAGCACAGTCGGGCGCTTGATCCAACGTGCGCGCGACAGCGTGCGCTGGATCGACAACGCAGACGACACGTGTGCTGGCCGCGTTAGCATGCGTATTGAGGAGCGGATGCATGTTTCCGCGCGCCATGCGACGATTCTGGCCGAGGGCCAGGTAAAGATCGACGCCGACAAGATCGATCTCGGATAGGGGCCGCCATGTTCGCAGCAACCAAGGCCGAAGGGCAGTGTACCGCCGCGCTCGATGTATGCAAGACGCCCACACCGGGGGGGGCGCCCGTTCCGCTGCCGTATCCGAACATCGGCATGCCACCAATGGCGAGTCCGACCACCGTCAAAGTGCTGATTGGCGGCATGCCTGCGCTCACCAGGTCGTCGCAGATTCCATTGACTTCTGGCGATGAAGGTGGCGTCGCGGGCGGCGTCGTGTCCTCGGGGGTGATGGGCAAGATGAAATTCATGAGCGGCAGTCGCAGCGTAAGGCTCGAGGGCTCGCCCGCCGTGCGGTTGAACGATCAGACGCAGCACAACGACGGCAATGCCGTCGGCGCTGTGCTGACGCCGAGCCAGACCACCGTGATGGTCTTGAGCTGAATGCCGGCCGATCGCCAGATGGCTGGTCGCGATAACGCAATGATCGATCCCGGGCGGTTAATCATCCGCGCACCACGCTGCGGGAAAAAAGGCTGCACGGAGTGTACGGGAAAGGCCAGAAGCTGCGGGCGGCAAACGGGACCGGGACTCACTCACCGTGCGCGCCGCTCAACCGGAATGGTGCGTGGTGCCTGCTACGCGCGTTTCATAGGGCAGCACAGCGAAGCTGCCGCGGCGATCGGGCATGGTTCTGGGCACTGTGCGGCTGTAACTATGGCGCGATGCAAACTGAACGGAGTGCCACAATGGTTTTAGCAAAATGCGCCGTCGCGAGGTCCGGCGAAAATCGCATGCGCGCAATGTTGCGCGTGCGATCGCGCCTCCTCTCCCTGGGCTGCGGCGCGTGCGTGCTTGCCCTGTCCGGGTGCGGTAGCACCGCGTCGAAAGATCCGGCGGCTGGCGTAACCTGGAACTACGCCAGCGATGCGGTGATCTTGGAGATCACCGCCGACCCGGGGCTCAACCAGTACGACGGCCAGCCTCACACGTTGCTGCTTGGCTTCTACGAGAGCGCAGATGCGCAAGCGTTCCGAGACCTTGCCGACGATCCGAACGCGCTCATGGGAACGATGGCGACGGGAACGGCACCTCAGGTTTTCTTGCGGCTCTCGCGCTACGTGGTCGCGCCCGGTCAGCATTCGTATCTGATCCTCGATCGCGCGCAGAACGCGCGCTCGATCGGCATCGTCGCGGGCTATGCACAGTTCGGAGTGCTCAACGCGGCGCGCCAGTTCGACGTGCCGGTGGTCACGAAGACGTCGCGCCTTGTTTTCCGCACCAGGCTGCCCGGACCGCTTGTCGTGCGGCTGAACCTCGGTCCGCAGGGAATTCTGAATGCTGAAGCGAGCTCCGGTGGCCTGGATGCCCAGATGGTGCAGCGAGCACAGCAGATCGACGGCGGGGGGAAGGAAATCCGTCTAAGCGACAGTGCAGCCCTGAAGCCGGACGCGGCGGGTGTCACCACGGGCGTCGTCGGGACGGTCAGGGTGCACGACACGCCGTTGCGCAAGCTCGAGAAGTAGCAAACCGTTACATCCTATGGACTATAGCAAGGGCATCTACTGGTATCAGGGCATGTTCATGCAGCCGCAGCACTTTCAACTGGCGGCGCTGTACGAACAGTTTCGCACCAAACCTTTCATGGAGACCGGCCTGCCGCACTTCTGGGGCACCGGCGAACTCGATCTGGCGACGCGGGCCATTGCGAACAGGACTATTGAAGTGCGTTCTGCACGGCTGATTTTTCCCGATCGCACCTACGTCGAATTCCCGGGTAACGCCGTACTCGCACCGCGTTCGTTCGACGCAGCAGCGATTAGCGACGGTCGTGCGGTCACAGTCTATTTAGGTGTGCGCAAGCTGGCCACGGAGGGCAATAATGTGACGCTGTGCGAGTCGCTCGACGCGGCCTCGACCGTGCACACCCGCTACGCGAGTCTTGAGCGTCCGGTCGAGGTGCCAGACCTGCATTCGAACGGGTCCCCCGCGCCGGTGCACACGCTCCTGCATGTGCTGAAGGTGTTCTTTGAAGGCGAGACAGCGAACCTCGGCCAGTACGATTTGATTCCGATTGCAAAACTCACGCGCCATGGTGATGCGGTGACGCTGTCGGAGCGCTTTATTCCTCCTGCCTACACATTATCCGCGTCCGACACGCTGCTGCGCATCGTGCGCGAGATTCGCGATGACGTCGTCGGACGCGCGCGCCATGTTCAGGAGTTCAAAAATCGTGGCGAGCTTCGAAATACGGAGATGGACCATGGCTACGTGACGCTGCTGCTCGCGATGCGCACGCTGTCTCGCTGCGCGCCGAAAATCGTACATCTGTCGCAGACGCAGGAGGTGCATCCGTGGCACGTCTACGGTGAGCTTCGCAGTCTCGTCGCCGAATTGAGCGTATTTTCCGCACGCATCGGCATGTTTGGCGAGGAGCACGACGGCACGCAAGGTATGCCCGCCTACGACCATACGGGACAGTACGAGTGCTTTTCTCGGGCACAGGCGTTGATTGGCGCTCTGCTCGATGAGATTGCACAGGGGCCCGAGCATCTGTCGGTGCTTGAGTATTCCGATGGCATTTTTGCCGGTGAACTGCCGCCTACGCTCTTCGGCCGGCGTAACAATTTTTTTCTTGTGCTGCACACGGAGCTGCCGGAAGCACAAGTTGCCGCTGAGATGCAGCACGGTGTGCGCCTCGCGAATACCGTCGATGTCAGGCGGCTCGTCGCGCACTCAATATCGGGACTCAATCTGATCCATATGCCGAACCCGCCGCAAGGCATGCCACGGCACGCGTCGTCGCATTACTTTTGCATCGAACAGACGAGCGAACTGTGGCAGGCGGTGGAGCGCGACGGAAAGATCGCGCTCCAATGGCTGGCCGCACCGCAAGACCTGCGCGCCGAAATTGTCGTCTTACGGAGCTAACGTGACACTGGCCGATACCTTCATCCCTCTTTTCGCGCAGCTCCGCGCGTTCGCGATTGCGCCGTCGGGCGACGCGCTGAGCCTCAGCTCGCTACTCGACGGCGCAATCGCGGCCGCGCGCTTGCGAGCCCGGGACGCCGGCTTTTCGGCAACCGACGTTGACGAAGCTCTGTTCGCCTTCAACGCATGGGCCGACGAACTGCTGCTCACGACGCGCTGGCAGGGCGCAGCGCAATGGCAATGTTATCTGCTGCAGCGCCGTTACTCGAGTGTTAATAACGCGGGGGTCGTGTTCTTTGAGCGGCTTGCGCAGCTCACGCCCACCCAGTTACCCGTACGGGAAGTGTTCTATCTGTGTCTCGCGCTTGGCTTTGGCGGACGCTACGCATATGACCGTAACCAGAAGACGCTCGACGAAATCAAGGCGGCCACGCTTGCGACTCTGCTGTCTGATGCCGACGAGATCGGCAATTCGGCAAGCGCACACGTGTTTCCTGACAGTTATCAGGTCGCAGGACATGAACCCGCGGGGCGCACACCCTCTGCGCATACACGTTTTGTTGCACGTTTATCGCGCGGAAAACTGATGGTGCTCCTCTTGCCAATAGTCCTGCTTATGCTGCTGTGCGGTGCGTATCACACAGTCGTCGCTCGGTCCGTTGATGAGCTTCTCGTGCAGATTCGTTGATGAAAAGACTCAGGGGCGCATTGCTATGGTTTTCGGCGCTGCTCGTGACGGCGCTCGTCAGTTGGGGCGTGGTTCTCTATTGGGGACGGCCCCTCTGGGTGGCGATCGCCATCTTCGTTGGCGTATTGGCGCTGTATTTTTTTGTCATAGTTGCGCGCCGCATAATCGTGATGATACGCTCGCGCAGACGTCTCGCGGCTCAGACTTCCGCGCTCAACATGCAGGCGCTGGACGCACTGCCTGAGGCCGCGCTGCGGCGCAAATGGAATGTCGCGATCACCACGCTGCGTCAGTCGAGTCTGTCCAGTCGGGGCAATCCGCTCTATGGGCTGCCGTGGTTCATGATCGTAGGGCAATCAGGCACTGGCAAGACAACGGCGCTTACGCGAGCACGGCTTTCATCGCCAGTCCAGAAAATCAGCCAGCAGGCGAGCATCGACCAGACCGCTAACTGCGACTGGTGGTATTTCGATCGCGCTGTAGTTATCGACTGCGCGGGCCGTTACGTGCTGCCGGAGGATATCGAGGGGGATCGCCGCGAATGGGACCTCATGATCAAGCTGCTCGGACGGTACCGGCCACGCGACGGAATCGACGGTCTCGTAATCACGGTCAACGCGGACCGCCTTACGGTTCCGCATGCCGATACGCTCGCAGATGAGGGACGCATCGTGCGCGCGCGCATTGAACAGCTCATCCGCATGTTCAACAAGCGTTTTCCGGTCTACGTGCTGGTCACGAAGTGCGACCGCGTGTACGGCTTCGAGGAATGGATGACGGCGCTGCCCATCGATACGCTTAGCCAGGCGATGGGCTATCTCTCCGAAGACAGGGAAACGGGTGAGACCACGCTCGTCTCGCGCGCGTTCGATTCGATCGGTGCGCGTTTGCGGGTGCTGCGGCTGGGGCTTGTCGCTCGTGAGGCACAGGCGTCGCCGGAGCTGCTGATGTTTCCGAACGAGCTGGAGCATTTGAGAAGCGGCCTCAGCATGTTCGTTACAACGTGCTTCGCCGGCAGTCCGTACCTCGAAAGACCACTGTTACGCGGCATTTTCTTTAGCAGCGGGCAACAGGAAGGCGGAGCGATGTCGGCGTTGATGGGTTCGCTGTTGCCGACCTCGCCGCTGCATCCCCGAAAGACGGCTGGTGTCTTCCTGCGGGACTTTTTTGATCGTATCCTGCCCCAGGATCGCGGCGCTGCGAAACCGGCCATGCGCATGCATCGCTGGCGGCGTTTCACGTGGCGCGTGGGGGGCGTCGCATGGGCGTTGCTGCTCGCGGTGCTCGGCATCCTGTTATCGATGTCGTTCGCCGGGAACAGGCAGACCCTCGAACTGGTTCGCAGCGCGCGACCCGATAAAGTCACGATGGACGGCGACCTGTCGCATGATGCTGCTGCGCTCACGTATTCCGACGAGGTGCTGATGCAGGTTGCGCGGAACGACCGGCGCTGGATGTCGGGACTGCTTGGTAACCGCGCCGGACTTACGACTTTGGAAGCACGTCTGCATGACGTGTTCGTTCAGCAATATCGGCAGGCGATCCAGCCCGTCTTGGACCACACTCAGCAGGCAGGGCTCCGCGCATCTGTCGAGCATGTTGGGCAGGCGCGAGAGATTCTGAACCTGGCGCGCTCGGTTTCTCTGGTGCGGGCACGGCTTGATGGCGCAGACCGCTCGACGCTCGACGCGATGCCACAGCCGGTCGCCGCTCCGCTCTTTCCGACGGAGCTCAACAACCAGCTCCATGCTCTCATGATTTCCTATCTTGTCTGGTCATCGGAAGACGCGGACTATCTGCGCCAACGCCTGAGGGACCAGCGCGCGCGGCTCGATCAGGCCATTGCCGTCGATCCGCAGTTGACCTGGCTCATCGGACTCGTGCCGGACAATGGCGGGAGGGCGCCCGTCCGCGCGGCCGACTTTTGGGGCAGCAATGTGCAAGCCATCGCCCCAACGAACGGTGTCCGCTTGTCCGCAGCACTGGGGGCCTCGATCGGGACGAGCGCGATCATCGCTCCCGAGCCTGAGGTTACGGTACCCGCTGCGTACACCACCGCAGGCAAGAAGGAGCTCGATGGCCTTGCCATGCAGCTCCGCGAGGCAGTCAGCGATCCGGCGAAATTCGACAAGCAGCGCGCAGCCTTCGACACGTGGTACCGCACCCGGCGCGTTGTCGCATGGCAGAACTTTGTCGAAGCAGCCACAAGGAATCCGACACCGTACCTGAATGAAGCCGCGTGGCGCTCCGCGCTTGGCGCGGTCAGTGCCCCAGACAGCCCGTATTTTCGCCTTATTGCCCGCCTCAGCGAGGAGTTCGACGGCGATTTCGCCGTCGCGCCGTTGCCCGGTTGGCTCGTTCTCGCACGGCAATTTCAGCAACTGCTCGGGGAGGCCACGGGCGGCGGTGCGGCGAATGAGGCGGTCAGGATGGCGACTGCGATCAATGCGGTCGGCGCAACGGCGATCAAGGGCGTGCTGTCAGGCGAGCCCAAACTTGCCGGTGAGACAGTCGCCAACAACTTGCGAGCGGTCGATGCGCTGGCGCTCTATCTTGCCGATCTGAACAAGCTCGCGATAGACAGTAGTACGGGCAGCGGCGAGGCCTACCAGCTGTCGGCCCATTTTCATCAATCGACGACCACCGCACAGCCGTCGGAGATGATGAATGCGCTGCAGCGGCTCGGCCGGCTTCGCTCGCTGATCGGCTCCGGTGATGGCTCGGATATGCTGACCTGGCGTCTGATCACCGGACCCTTCGATTTCCTCGCGGCATACATCGAGCAGCAGGCTTCGTGTGAACTCCAGCGCGAGTGGGAATCCGGCGTGATGTTTCCGCTGTCAGGCGCTGTAGACTATATTGCGGCGGCCGACCAACTGTTTGGTCCGAAGGGGACGGTCTGGGCATTCGCAGACGGCGCGGCGAGGCCGTTCCTTATACGCAACGCGAGCCGCTACAGTGTCGTCGAAACGCATGGTGTCAGAATGCCGTTTACATCGAGCTTCGTGCGAATGCTCAACGACGCGTTCGGGCGCCGTCTCGCGCAACAGCAATCGCTTGTGCGCAGCGCCGCAGACAAGCGACAACAGCAGCTACAGCGTCAGTGGGAACAACTGGAGGCGCAGCAGACGCTCGACCGGCTTGACCTAACTCTCGCATCTGCGAAGCAACAGGCTGATGCCGCCCGTACACTGACGGTGCCGCTCACAATTACCGCCCACCCCACCAACGTCAATGCCGATGCGCATGCGCAACCTTATGCGACTATCCTCACGGTGCACTGCGCGTCAGGCCCGCAGACGTTGAGCAACTACAACTTCCCGATCAGCATCAATTTCGCATGGGTGGCGGGGCAGTGCGGTGACGTGCGCCTGGAAATAAGGATAGGCAAGCTGAGCTTGGGCCGCGAGTATGCTGGGCCACTCGGGCTTGCGGCATTCTTGCGTGATTTCGCGAGCGGCAAGCGTCAGTTCGGCCCGTCCGATTTTCCAAGCAACGAATCCGCGCTGAAAACGCTCAACGTGCAGTCCGTGACGTTAAGTTTTGGGATAACAGGCGGAGAGCAAGTGATCGGCGCGGCGCGCGAGATCGAGCTCTACGAAACGTTGCAAAAGGAGACCGCGCAACAGAAGCAGCAAATCCAGGACGAACAACTGCAGCGCCAGGATCTGAGCACAGTCGATCAGATCAACGAACTGAATCCGCCGCTTCCGACGTCCGCGCCCACCGTTCCTGGTAAAGCGGTAAGTCTGGCCGAGCTCGGCTTGCCAGCAACGATTGGCGCATGCTGGCGCGGTGCGGCCCCTGATGACGATCAGGCGTTGAGCGCTGGCGCCGTCAGGTAATCAGGGGCACCGCGATGGCGAAATTCAGCAATGCGATGCGTGAGAGCAGGGCATCCGTCTCGGCTTCGTTCTGTTCGTTGCGGCTCAATATCGCGTAAGCCGCGCTCAGGGCGTCGGCCGCCAGCTCGGGATCCCACGAGGCCACGCTGTAACGGTCGATTTCCTCCACCAGCCCGCGCGCGAATGCATCGAGCTTTGCGTGCGGGCGGTTTTCCAGGAGCAGCTCGCACAGGACCTTGCGCAGCCGCAGGCGACCGGCGACCGCTGTGCTCGTATCGATCGCGTCTTGCAGGCAGCGCGCCGCCGCGCGCAGGTCATTGTTCGCTGCCAGCGCGCGTGCGCGCGACTGAACTGCGGCGAGCGGGTCTGCCGTGCCGGCACCGCGCGCATTTCCGCCCGGTGACGCGAGTGAGTCGAGCCACTGCACAGTATCGGCATTAGCGAACGGGACACCATTGGCGAAATTCAGATGCTTAATGCCTTGCAGCCGCGACACAAAGTTAGCGGTCTCATTGCAGACCTCGCGGCGCGCGGCGCTCCACACGTCGCCGAGCTCTCCGAGCGCCGCCGCTGTGGCGTAGTTCAAATCGAGCCAGAACGGATAACGGAGCACCTGGATTTCCGCAAAACCGATCATGTCTTCGTGTGCCCCGCACGACTGCAGATCGCGCAATGCATCCTGCAACGCTGGGATCGGGCCGGGGAGCTTTGTTTGGGGGCCGTCGGCAATCGGCGGGTACTCTATGCCTGCCCATACGCCCATGCGCCGCAGCCTGAAGCCAAACGCATTCGACGGATCGTTTTGCGCGTACCAGTTGCCAATCGTAGCGAGCCGGTCGAGCGCTTGTTCTGCGGCCCGGATTGCGCTGTCGGACGAATCGACGGCAAGTCGCGTTGGCGTATCGGCTTGCACGGCAGGCGAACCCGCGGGCGAGGGCTGAAGTCCGGGCGTTGCGATACCAGATGTCGGTGCAGGCGCCGGCGGTTCGATTGCTGCCACTCGAAGCATGCCAATCCGTGCGCACAGCGGTTGCAGCGACGGCGCGTCGCTGTCATTTTCCGCGAGCACCCGGTCGATTCCTGTCAGTGCCGACAGCAAACCATCCACGAGCGTGGGGTCCTGCGGCGGCCAACTCGACCAGTCGTGCTCTTCTGCATGTGCAAGGGCGCGGTCGATCAGCCACTGAATGGCGTTACGCCGCGCACGCGGTCGCGCAACGGGGGGATAAAGCTGTTCCCAGTGAGTAGCGAGCAGGTTTTCCAAGGTCTGCGCGCCGTAGCAAAGACCGTCGAGTCCACGTGTAGCGAGTAGGGCACCGGCCAAATAACTGGCGACGAGAATATCGTTGTTGTCGGCCAGTAGAGCCGACGACAATTTGACCGCCTGCTCCCAGTCGGGCGAGCCGTTCTCCGAGGGATTGGTCAGCTTCGCGATTTCGCTTTGTAGCCGTTCAAAGTCGGGATGGTCGCGCACGCTGCCGCCGCAGGGCTCTAAGTCGTTGATGGGTTGCAAACCAGGGCTCCTGAGGTCGTTCACGAAATGTCCTTACCGGCTCCGCCGAGACGTATGGCATTGTCACGATAACCAGATATGCTGGTAAAGTGGCCCGGGAAGTGATGGCGATGATAGAGCGGCTTCAGATTTTTCATTGTCTCACATCAAGAGTGTAATCGCTAATTCGCCGACGTCCTTGCGATTTCAGACGCTCTGATGGACTTTGTTCGGCAGGGTCTTCAGCAGATAGGGCCTGATGGTTGTGTTGCGGGTCTGAGATAATGCCGGCATCGAGTCTATTCATTTAGCATGCTCTTCAAAGAACGGTTGAAGTCTGGCGAGCCACGCAAGCGCCCGAAGCAGTGCTACGTTCCACGGAACTGGTCGCAATACAACCAGAGCCTGCGTAAGCGCGGCATGCTGAGTCTCTACCTGCCCAAAGGCGAGTTGCGCGCACAACTGATTAACGAAGAGTCCTATCGGGCGGGCCTGTCGGGACGGGAGTCTTTCTACACGCCTGCCTACGTGACGTTGCTGTTCATGCTGTACCGCCTGCAC
>NZ_SELS01000101.1 GCF_004197395.1 Paraburkholderia sp. UYCP14C
TCCTGATCGCTGGCAAGCTCAACTTCACTTCGATCAACCCGCATACTGCATAACCCATTTGAATTTCAAAAGAGCCTGAAATGATTTAATGACCAAGAAAGTTCATATGGCTAGCAATCGAACCCGGCGTAGTGATCCAGATGCGACCTTCGTCGCGCGCGCGGGCAATATGTTCGAGCGCCCGCCGCAAATGACGCAAACGATGCGGCTGTCCCATCAGGTACGCATGCAACGCAATGCCCATCACCAGCGGCTGATGCGCGGATTGCCGCAGCATTTCCTCGAAGTGATCGATCACCAGATCGGCGAACGACTTCGCGTCCATTTGGCGCGCAAGGATCATCGGGATATCGTTGACTTCTTCCGGATAGGGAATCGCCCAAAGCGGCTGGGCGTTTCGCGTAAGCAGGCGCGTGGGCTGATCGTCGTGACACCAGTTGAGCGTGTACTGGTAACCTGTTTCGGCAAGCAGATCGCTGGTGAGATGGCTCTCGGAGAGCCACGGCGATAGCCAGCCTGCGGGCTGCTGCGCACTCTCCGTCTCAATCCGCTCGCGGCATGCCACGAGCAGCGCGCGTTCTTCGTCTCCAGTAAGCCTTCCTTGTCGCTCTGAATTCGTATGGCCGTGCGCAATGAGTTCATCTCCGCGTTGAGCGAACGCGGTGACCAACTCCGGGCAGTGATCGTAGAGTGCCGTATTGATGATGGCCGCGGTGGGCAGCGCAAGTTCGTCGAAGAGATCGAGGCAGCGCCATGCGCCCACGCGCAACGCATACTCGCGCCACGCGTGATTCAGCACATCAGGCTCCGGCATCACCGGACCAATAGTCGGTCCCAGTCCTTCGCCGAAGACAAAGTGCTCGATGTTGAAGCCGATATAGACCGCGAGCCGCGACCCGTCTGGCCAGCGATAAACAGGGCGGCGGTTGATCGGCGAATATTGAAATCGCCTGTGGCTGGGCAGCGCTCGGTGCGCGGGAGAATCCATGGTCAAGTGAGTCCTGTCGAGTGGCGCGTACGCCTGTGTTCACGTCAGAACTCATGGTAGGGATGCCAAAATAGTCGCATCGAGCTTGCGGCGAACAAACTCTTGTCCGCACGCGCATCGACGGTCGCAACTTTACGTGGTGAAGAGCGCCTTCCGGATGATCGCGTGGACACCCCAGTTTCCGTCCACAACCTGCGTCACGCCGAAGTCGACCGCGACAGAGATCAGCGAGATGGCCTCATCTTCCGAGAGGCCCTTGGTCGTCATCAGGAAGCGCCGGGTTTTGATGAATGCGTCGCGCATCGCGAGATCGAGGGTCGATTTTTCATATACGGCGCTTTGCGCGCTAGTGCCGAACTCCGCCAGATAGTTCGGATAACTGAAGCCGTGAAGCACCCATTCGTCGGCGGTTTCGACCAGCGGGTAGGTGAGATCCGCAAACGGCTGGCCGCTGAGCGTTTCTTTCTTGTGGACGACCAGTTGGAAGTCGCCGGTCAGCGAACACTCGATCGCGGTACCGCACAGTTCTGAGTCTCCCTGTGAAGCATGCGGGTCCCCAATCGAGAGCAGCGCGCCGGGCACGCCGACTGGCAAGAACACGCTCGCACCGCGGGTCACGCGCCAATTGTCGAGATTGCCGCCGAAGGTAGACGGTGGAATCGAGTCGATCAGGCCGTCCTGCTGCGGCGCGACGGTGATCACGCCGAAGTGCGGACGCACCGGGATTTTGACGTTCTTCAGGATGTCGTGATTCTCGACAATCGTCGAATGATCGACCGGCACGCCGGGATAATCGATCGTCGGATGCACTACGCCAAAGGGATCGCGCTGAGGCGTCCAGCGGAAGTTATAGACGGCGCGCGCGCAGGCGGTCTCGCCTGCAGTGGCGACAGCGTCGAGTTCATAAATGGTGACGACCTCGCGCGGCTTCGGCTCGGTCAATAACTCGCGATAGTGAAATCCCCACCACGCAGCGGCATTGCTTCCAAACGCGCGGCCGGCGAATTTCGGATTGGCGCAAGCGCGAGGGTGAACGTCGACAATACGCACTTCCAGCACATCGCCAGGCTCTGCGCCGCGCACGGCAATCGGTCCGGTGCAGATATGCACGCCGAAACCTTCTCCCGCACCACGTCCGTAGATGGACGCGTCCATCGGGCCCGCACCGCGACGATTCACGTTCTTGCGCCCGGCGGTCCAGTGGAACACGCTCTCCGCGCCAGGATCGCCTTGCACCATGCGCTCCCAGTCATCCGCCGCGTGTTGCGTGAGCGTTTCGATCGTTACCGTGTCGCCGCTGCTCACTTCGAGCACCGGCTTCAGATCGTGGCTGAAGTAACCCCAGTGAACCGTGCTGGCTGTTGCACGCAACAAATGATGACGCGGCTTGCCGGACTCGCGCGGCGGCTGTGCCGAAGGCGCTTCAGGCTGCTCGGCAGGGCCGGTCTCGATCATCGCAACCTGAGGCACCGCGACCTGCCCGGCGAACTGCGCATGCACGAGCAAACTCCCGGCATTGACAGGCAAGCCGCGCGAGATTCGCCGCACGAGATGGCGCGCTAATTCAAGGCCCGCTTCATGCCGGAAGGTGCGCGGCGACGCGCCATATTGCTCGCGAAACACGCGACTGAAATGCGCGGGATCGTTAAAACCCCAGCGAAAGCAGACGTCGGCAATCGAGACCTTTTCATACAGCGGATCGACCAGCTCCGCGCGGCAGCGTTCCAGCCTGCGCGAGCGCAAGTAGAGCGAGAAGTTCTGCCCGACCGCTTCAAACAGCTTCTGCAGATAACGCGGTGAGACACGCTCTTCTTTTGCTATCGATGTCAGCGCGAGATCAGGGTCGGCGAGATTGCCTTCTATGGTTCGACATACGCGCGAAAAGATCGCGGCCTGAGACGGCGTGAGGCCACTGAAACTGCCTTCCTTGTTGTGACCGGCGAGACTCGCGACCAGAAATTCCGCGAGCGCGAGTTCGAGGGGACGCAACTCGTCGAGCGACAACGTCTCCACGCTTTCAGCCATCGAGCGCAGAAAGCCCGAGAACACGTGACCGATGCCGGCCTCGCCCGGCAAACGCCCGGCGCGCACCGAGAACGGCGTAAGAAGGCGTGCGTTGATGGCAGAGCGGGGCACGCGGATCACGAACGCGCGGAAATCGGATGTGAACGACAGGCGCGCTTCTTCACGCGACGACGCATAAATGATATCGCCGGTCGCCACCCGCGCGTGAACGCCATCGGCGACGAGCGTCACTCCGCCGTCGAGATGCAGCACGATCACGAGACTATCGGGGCCGTCGGCCTTCAACTCGATCGTTTGCGCGAATGCGGCCAGCGCGATCAGGTCAAAGCCGCTGGCCGACCTGCGCGATGTGATGGCTCCATGCAAGGCGCGCGCGGCCGCCTGAGGTGCGCCGCAGCGCAGGCCAAGCCGGTCGAGCGCTTCGCCCCATGCGCGCAGGCGATCTCCTTCGGCATACGACTCGGTGGTGAAACGCAATAAATCCAACCCAGGCTCCCGGACTCCGACGAACGTCAGTCGAGTGATTCAAGCGCAATGTCCGTGCCATCGATAGCAACGCCGTCAGCGCCTCTGTGCGGCGGTAACGGTGCGTGGATGCACCGTTGTAGCGCGCGCACGCACAACTCACGCGCGAGGCTTTTTCTTCGGAGGAAATATGCTGCGGGGGATCTTGCAGTGAATGCCCTGACGACCATCGACGACCTGGGTGACGGAGAAATCCGCGGCGACGCTCATCAGCGAATACGCGTCGTCACGCGAGAGACCTTGCTGCTCGGTGAGCAACAACACCATATCGCGTGAAGCGCTTTTCGTCGCGACGTCGAGATCTTCATCGAAGCCATGAACGATCCAGAAGTCCGGCGTTTCCAGCAGCGGTGAGGGAAATGCGAAGTCGCGCCGCAGCACGATCTGGAACATTACATTGAGCGACGCCTCGATCGCGGTGCCGCTGATCTCGCCATCGCCTTGCGATACATGTGGGTCGCCGATCGAGAACAACCCGCCGTCCACGGCGACCGGGTAATACATGGTCGAACCCGCGCCGATGCGCCAATTATCGATATTGCCACCATGCGCTCCGGGCGGCACAGTGCTCACACGGCCCGCCACATTGGGCGCGACACCTGCGGTGCCCAGATGCGGGCGCACCGGCACGCGAATGCCTTCCAGCGCGAGTTCGCGGCAACAGTCGCGAGTTTCCGTGCGCATGCCCGGCACGAGATATTTACCTGGATAGTCATACGCATAGAGCGCGTGCGCTGTGTTAGAAGGCTGATCGAGTTCGTAGATAGTGACGCGTTCTTTCTCAAAGTCGGTGAACAGATGACCCCAGTGCGCAGCGAGATTCGAGCCGTAGTTGAAGCGCGGAATCATTTGCAGATAGCGCACTTCGAGCAGGTCGCCGGGCTTTGCGTCCTTCACGAAGATAGGCCCCGTCATCAGATGCACGCCGGGATGGCGATCGGATTCGGGGATGGTGTCGTAGAGCGCGCGCACTTTGTCATCCATCATGAGGTCGGGGGCGTCGCCTGCGTGATGCGTGATTGCTTCAGCGCGAACGAAGTCGCCGCTCTCGACGATCAGCGCGGGCGCTAGCGCAGCGTCGAAGTATCCCCAATGAACATTTTTCTGGATGGCAGGCAAGTCGTGAAGCATGATTTCTAAAGCTCCATTAGAGAGTGCGATCGGTGCAACGTGACCGATGACGGATCGTACGAGCGACAGAATAGATACACTTGGTTGCCTGCGTACAAAATCTTGTGCGTGGGCGAATTTCATTGCAGCGTCGCTCAGCTTACGAGGGGCTCGTGATGTTCGGGCTTAAGCACATCCGGTCAATTCCCGCATGCGCCACAAGACAAGGTTTTGTTCGCGGTGTATCACAAGACGCTGATTGGGATTGCGATTGCGATTGCGAACAAGCACGCGCGCGTGCTGTGGGCGATGCTCTCGGAGGGCGAGCGCTACGATGCCGATGTATGGCAACGCTACCCGATGCATCCACCGTTACCGCACGCAGCTGAGAGCAACATTCTCGGCTCGGTTCAGACGAATTTGCCAATCGATAGGCGTGGGTGATTCTCATCGAACGACGATGAACGAATTGATGGCCAGTGCTGCCGCCACTTCTGAGCGTCGGCGGCGATACGGCATTTCGGCCGCGGGGAGATCCCCTGATCGATCTTTCGTGGGGCTCTCTCTTGAGATGCGCTGTATCCCAACTTCCTTCGCCGCTGGGCAAGCATTTGGGCGCGTAGGGACAAGTTCATGGAATTTCGTTCACATACTCTCGCCCTGGTGCGATGCAACAAGGCGTACATCGTGTGGGCCATTGACATCTGCCGCTCAGGGAGTTTCGGGATGGATACCAATCTTGTCGATCATGGGCATCGAGTACTGCGCGCAGGCGGTCTTGCCCGCCGCTGGCGCGAGCTGGTTCTTGGCGCCGTCAGTCTGCTGGCGCTGCTGATGTCGGGTCACGCACAGGCTACCGCGCCGGCGCCTGCCGAATGCGCGGCGCTACAGGCGAAATATCCGCAATTCAAGGGCAAGACGCTAATCAACGCGATCAACCCTCACACGCCGGGCTATGAAGCGCTGGACCCGAACGACCCGAGTAAATACATCGGTTTCGACATCGACCTCGGCGACGCGATCGGCAACTGCCTTGGCTTCAAGATGGCGTACAAGCCTGTCTCGTTCGCGGCGCTGCTGACCACGCTGCAAAGCGGCCAGGCCGACATCGTGATCTCCGACATCTATGCGACCGAAGAGCGCGCGAAGGCGGCGGACTTCATTACCTATTCGAAAGTGTTCGATGGCGTGCTCGTCGCGAAGGGAAATCCGAAGAAGATCAGCGGCATCAACCCGACGATGTGCGGCACGACTGCCGCCGAGAACACCGGCTACGTTGAAGTGCCGCTGATCCAGAATCTTGCGCCAGCCTGCAAGGCGGCGAACAAGCCGGAAGCGGCCGTGCAACTGTATGACAACAACGCAAACGCGATCCAGGCGATTCTCTCGGGCCGCGCCGACACGTACATCAATGATGTGAACACGGTGGAGCAGGCGGTCAAGGCGTATCCGAACCAACTCGAAAAGGCCAGTGCAGTGACGCTGCCGTATTCGATCGGTATCGGCGTGCCGAAAACCAACCCGGCAATGCGTGCAGCCGTGATGGCAGCGCTCGTCGCGATCCAGAATGCCGGCATCCAGACCGACTTGCTGAAGAAGTGGTCGCTAGGCGCTGAAAACCTCGAAACTCCCAAGCTGATTGCGTCGAACTGATGACTTTATTTCTGCACTATCTCGGCCTGCCGTATCTGCTAACCGGCATCGGTTTTACGATCGCGGTCACGGCCCTCGGGCTGGCGGGCGGTCTGATCGTGGGGCTGGTGCTCGCGAGCATGCAACTGAGCAAGGTGGGGCCGCTCGCCGCGATCGCGCGCGGCTACACGGTGATTTTTCGCGGCACGCCGCTGATCCTGCAACTCGTGTTCGCGTACGACGCGCTGCCGCACTTCGGGCTGAAGTTGAGCGCGATGGCGGCAGCGGGTCTCGCGCTAGCGGCGAACGAGGGGCCGTTCATCGCGGAGATCCTGCGCTCTGGCGTGCTCGGCGTCGACCGTGGGCAATTGCTCGCGGGGCAGGCGCTCGGCATGACGCCTACGGTGCTTCTGCGCCGCGTGATCGCACCGCAGGCCATCCGCACGATGATACCGGCGCTCGGGAACGAATCGGTCAGCGCGTTGAAGAACTCGTCGCTGGCCTCCGTGATCGCTGTCGACGAACTGACCTTGCGCAGCACCCAGCTCGCGTCGTCAACGTTCGATTTCTTTTCGATCTTCTTCGCGTCCGGGCTGATGTATCTCGTGCTGACCGGTGCGATCGCCGCGATCCAGTTGTTCGCCGAGACCGCGCTCGATCTCGACCGCAGTCCGTCCGGACGCTTTGCACGGCTGCTGCCGTGGCGCCGTGCCGGGATTGCGGTAAACCCGCCCGGCGCGGGCATGACGTTGCCCGCCGATGCGCCGCTCGAACCGACGCCGTCGCCCGTGCCCATGCCCAACGTGCGTGAAGCTCACGCGGAGCGCGCGCAGCGCTACGCGACGCTCCAGAAGCAGAACGCGACCGTGCAGGTGAAGGGTCTGAGCAAGCGTTATGGCGAGCAGACGGTACTCGACGCTTTCGACCTCACAGTGCGCTTCGGCGAGGTTATCGCGCTGCTCGGTCCGAGCGGATCGGGCAAGAGCACGCTGCTGCGCTGTATCAATCATCTGGAGCAGTGGGATGCGGGGGAAATCCGCATCGCCGGCAAGCGTCTCGGTTTTCGAGTCGATGGTCGGCCGATGACCCAGGGCGATATCGCCAACGAGCGTGCGAGTGCCGGCGTCGGCATGGTGTTCCAGCATTTCAACCTGTTCAGTCATCTGACGGCGTGCGAGAACATCGCGGGGCCGCTGCGCTGGGTGCACGGCATGGCGCCCGCCGATGCTGAGCGCCGCGCGCGTGAACTGCTCGGACGCGTCGGCCTCAGTCATCGCGCCGATGCATTGCCGCGCCATCTGTCCGGCGGCCAACAGCAGCGCGTCGCGATCGCCCGAGCGCTTGCGCCCAACCCTCGCGTGCTGCTGCTCGACGAACCGACGTCTGCGCTCGACCCCGAACTCGTTGGCGAAGTACTCGACGTGATCCAGCGGCTCGTGGACGAAGGCGGTCTGACGATGATCATCTCAACGCACCAGTTGCGCTTCGCCGATCAGGTCGCGGATCGTGTCGTGTTCATGAGCGGCGGCGCGGTGGTCGAACAGGGGCCGGCGCACGAAGTGCTCACACACCCGCGCCATCCTTTGACGGCGCGATTCTTGAGCGTGATGGGCGCCGACGACCGGCTCGAAGTCGCGTCGTGACGGCACGTGTCACTTAGCATTGCCCGGCCCTTTGCGCCGGGCGCCTTGCTAGGTTTGAACTAACATGATGCACCATACTCTCCCCGTGTCGCCCGAAACAGTTCTTTGGGGTTACTTCAGCAAAAAAGTCGCGCCCGCGTTGACGGTGCGCTCCGGCGACCGGATCACCATCGAGACGCTGCCCCACCATGCGTACGTTTCTGACGACGACCAAGGGTCTCACCTAAGATGAAGCTATCTCGTTGATGTCCGTTGCGATCGACTTCGGCGTGACACAGGTTGTCGATGGCAGCCGGGGGGCACGCGATCATCCGCAAGGCCTTGTTCACGGCGGAATTAATTTGTGATGCGTTCGATTTGGCGCTGGCAGGAGTGGTACACGCACAACGTTATTCTTTGTTCATGGAGTTCCGACAGATGGATTTATCGACGAGATTCTGGATGGTTGAGGACGCGCCTACACCGGTCGGTCCCTTCTCTCATGCAACCGAACAGCAAGGCTGGGTGTTTCTCACTGGCCAGATGCCGACATCGCCGCATGATGACAACGCACCGCTTCCCGAAGGCGTTGCCGCACAGACGACCCAGGTGATCGACAATCTGGTTCTCGTGTTAAAGGGGATCGGCCTTGGCCTCGAACATGTCGTCTCAGTGCGGATCTTTCTGACCCAGTTCAAACGAGATTACGCGACGATGAACGCGGTCTATGCTGCCTATTTCCCGCCTGAGAAATTACCGGCGCGGACCTGTATAGGTGTAACTGGATTGGCGCGTGACGCGCTCGTCGAAATTGACTTTATTGCTCATAGGCCAACTTCAGCAGCCGCTTGATCTCGGGGCGGGGGGGCGTTGACCGTTCCGGTGACCGATGGACGTTCGGGTCAGCCGAGCCCGTATTCCCGTGTTACGGGCGATTGGCCTGGCCGACTGCGGTTACCGGACAGTCGATCTGGTGCGGGTTGAAAGATGCGGGACGTCGATAGCCGACTTGGGAAGAGGTACTGTTCCAACCTCAGGGCAGCCCTTTCAAGCCACGCGCCAACGGCCTTCCGGGTCGACTCGGTTAGTTCAAACTGGACAGGGCGTTGTGTCTTTCGCTGAATGACTTGCGCCCTTGCCAAGACTTGATTGCCGTGCGTCACATCGCGAACCCGCAGACTGACGAGATCACAACCACGGAGTTTGCTGTCGATTGCAAGGTTGAACAGGGCGAGATCGCGTGTCGCATGAGTGTTCTGAAGGTGGATCCGGATCGCCCAGATGTCTTTGGGTCTGAATGGTGGCTTCTGCCCGACCAGCTTACCCTTGTTCCACGCCTCACGGGATTGTTCGGTCTTCATCGTAGTCTCCCACAGGGATGATGGGAGTTCGATTGTGGTACGCGACCTCGACGCCCGCTTTGGGCGGATTTGACCGAGGTTCGTACCGGGCCGGCCCAGCATTGCCTTTCATCGTTCTCACAAAGCGTTCACCCGGGCGGCCGGTCCGCAACCGAATGCTGCCCGATGATCTACACGTAAATTTCGGCCGTTCCTGACGTTCGAACGGACCCTGTTCCAGGTCGGGAACGGCGGCGGATTGAGGTCGTTGCCGGCATCGAGCACAGGAACGCCTACTTCCTACACGAGCGAGCTCGCACTCCCGATTCCAGCGGCGTAGTGCAGTCCTTGAGTATTGAAGTGCTTAGTCCTTTTGCGCCGTTCGCGTCAACAATCTTCGCCGAAGCCGGCCGGCCGAGAGCAGTTGGCCGACTTTAGCGCGCATTCAAGCGATACCGTTGCGAACATCGCCCAGTCGCATGCCAATGGTCGAGCGATTGCAGAATCGGGGCTTTAGATGATTGAAACTTACGCTCGACAAATTCGCGACTCGCGCATGACAAGAATCGCTTTCCTCTTTGTGTAATTTCCGTCAAGAAAAGCGCATGACGCAACACAGGTTGTTTGTAACTTCAGGAAGCGCGCAAAATCAACGTCGCGGCCGTGAAACTAGCCGGTCAATCCAGGACAACCGATGTCCGCCAAACCCTCCTCCTCCTCCGAGTCGCACAATCCTGCCGGGAACTGCGCTCCCATGGTGTACGTGATTGACGACGATGCCGCGGTTCGCCGAGCGCTCGCCACGCTCATGCGATCGGTCGACCTGCCCGTCGAGACGTTCGCGACGCCAGAGGAGTTTCTCCGTTTTCCTCGCCCTCAAGGTCCTGCTTGCCTCATTCTCGACGTGCGTCTACGAGGCAAGAATGGGCTAATGTTCCATCAGGATATCGTCAGTAGCGGCATGCGGATTCCGGTCGTTTTCATGACCGGACACGGTGACATCGAGATGGGCGTTATAGCTATGAAGGGCGGTGCGATGGACTTCCTCGCCAAGCCGTTTCGCGATCAGGACATGCTCGACGCGGTGGGTCAGGCGCTAGCTCGCGACGAGGCGCGCGTCGTAGCCGATGCCGCTCTTGCCGGGCTGCGAGCGTCGTACGACCTGCTCTCGCCTCGCGAAAAAGAAGTGCTGGTGTTTGTGCTGTCGGGCTTGCTCAACAAGCAGATAGCCGCGGAAATGAATTTGAGTGAAATCACGGTCAAAGTTCACCGCGGACAGATGATGCGCAAGCTGAACGCGAACTCGGTGCCGGACCTGGTTCGCAAGGCCGAGTCTCTCGGTATTCGGCCTGTCAAATCCGGCTCAGCCAACTAATGCCAGTTTCGCCTTTGCCTCTGCTGTTTCCGTTGCATCCCCACGAACGGCTATGGAACGCCGAGGGCCACCGAGAGCCAATGCGTCATCACAGATGCCTGATACGGTTTCTGCAGCAGTACGAGGGCGCCGTTGCTTGCGGCCTTCGCCTGCAGTGACGGTGTGGGATAGGCACTGATAAAAATGGTGGTCGGCGCTTGTCCCTGCGCAATGAGATGCTCGTGCATCTCCACTCCCGACATTCCGGGCATACGGATGTCAGATACGAGACACGTCGTGTCGGCCACTTCCCCCGATGCAAGAAACGCCTCGGCAGACTCGAACATGCGTGCTTCCCACCCCATGGATCTCACGAGGCTTCCTAGCGCGCGACGAACGGCCTGGTCATCGTCGACAATCGATACTACGGGCGTCTTCCACAAAATTCTGGTCCTCGACTCTCTTTCTGAATAGCGGGCGATGGCATTGCGCACGGCTATCCCATAGGAGAAGCCTAACCGAGAAACCTGAAGACTGCGATGATACGAATGTATATGCGCGTATTACACGCGGCAGCGCGCGTGGACCGGACGGACAAGCCGTTGAAGATGTCCTTTCTGCTCGAGATCCATGTGACGACTACGCGAGAGCGACTAGCGCAGCGCTCGCCGGTAGCGAGAAACTGAACGTTGCACCACCTTCGGGATTGTTCGCCACCCAAATTCGCCCGCCGTGCGCTTCGATGATGGAACTGCAAATGGCGAGTCCCATTCCCATCCCGGTGCCGCGGGTCGTGAAGAACGCGTCGAAGAGGTGCGGTAGGTTCTCCTCGCTAATGCCTGGCCCACTGTCCCGAACCGACACCAACGCGTAGCCTTCCGGATCGATCGTGGACGCGACGACCATCTCACGCCGGCCTATGGCGGCCGACATCGACTGCATGCCGTTGACGATAAGGTTGATGAGCACCTGCTGGAGCTGCACGCGGTCCGCGAGCACGTCACGCAGTTTAGGATCGAGAGACAGCACAAGTGAGCTCGCGTGCCGCTCGGCTTCGCCGCGGATAAGTTTCGCCGTTTCCTCGATCAGTTCGTTTACGCCAACCGCTTTCCGCTCAGGCGGAGCGCCTTTCATCAACATTCGCACGCGCTGCACGATGGCAGCCGCACGATTGCCCTCGTCGGTCATCTGGGTCACGCATCCTTCGATTTCCTCCATATTCAGGGGCTCCCGCCTCAGCCATCGCAGGCACGCTTCGCCGTTCGTGACAATCGCCGCGAGGGGCTGACCGACCTCGTGAGCAATGGAAGCGCTGAGTTCGCCGAGCGCCGTAATGCGGCTCGCACGCGCCAGTTCGTTCTGGGCCCGCTGCAATTGAGCCTCTGTCTGCTTCGCTTGCGTAATATCCATCACCGCGCCGATGTACTGCCGGTTCCCTGTGTCGTCCTGCGTGTCATGCATGACCACATGCAGATACTTGACTCGCCCATCCGGGAAACGCAGTCGATGCTCGATGTCTACGGCTTCAGTCTTTTCGCCGGCTTGCCGAAGTATCCGCTCGAATATGTGCATGTCCTCGGGATGAACTCGTTGGCGCACAGAATCAATGCTTGGGCGGTTCGCAGGGTCATGTTCGAAGATTGCGAAGGCCTCCTCAGACCAGTACAGTTCGCCAGTTGCGATGTTCCATCCAAAGCTGCCGGTCCGACTCAACTTCTGCGCTTCGGCCAGATACTGAGCCTGGCTCCTGCGCAGCATTTCTTCGGCGCGCTTGCGCTGCGTGATGTCGTTATTGGTTTCGAGCGTGGCAAGCGGCGCGCCTCTGTCGTCGTATTGCAGTGTCCAGCGGCTCGCGACGATGACCTGGCTGCCATCGCGCTTTGTATGCGTCAGTTCCCCCTCCCAATATCCCGCACGCAAGAGCGTCCGTTGCATCTCGTCGCGGGTTGCCGGGAAAACCGTCTGCAACAGGTCGTCGGCGACCTTGCCAGTCGCCTCGGCTTTACTCCAGCCGTAAAGAACCTCAGCGGCGTGATTCCAATAGACGATGACATCGGTCGCATCGCGCACAAAAACCGTATCGTGTGTCAGGTCCAGCAGACGCGCCTGATCTCGCTGCATCTGCTCCATGCGCTTGATGCGCCCAGCGTAACGCAGCCGACAAACCACAAGCCGACGAGATAGCCTGGCTTGCTGCTCCTGTTCCATGAACCTGTTGCGCTCACCGTCTCCTCCTCGCATCGCCCCTTGCGCCATCTCACCTTATACATTCGTATTATCGGCGAGACGAAGCGTTTGATCGTTTTCCCTGAGCGTAGCCGCAGCGTGCCCTGCGTTCCGACCTCCAGCGATATACCGCCGTATAGCCGGATTACTCCATCGCGGCATCGCAATACCCGACCGTAGAGTGGATTCCTTCCTCTGCACTACCTACGCTTTAGTCATCGCGATCGGCGCACTTTCGACGATCGAGGGAAGCGTCCCCGGTGATGCAATCCCGATTCCTCGTGGGTGACCGGGTCCGGCAGCCGTGATCCCTATGCCCCCCGTCGGCCTGAGCGCGTTTCCTTTAAACATCACCATGCTTGAAAGGAATTAACCGTGTCGCACTCTCTTCATAGCTGGCTATTTGTTGGCGCCAACGCCTACGTTGAATTCACGTTTGTCCCATGGTTTGACAGGAGTGTCTACAGGCGCACCGTGGACTACTCCATGGTTTGCATCCAGTAGGCCACCCGCCATATCCCTACAGTAAATGGTCGACGCGAACTGACATTCGGCTCCCGGACACGATCAGAAGCAATCCGTACAACGCATTTCAACTGGAAGAAGACATGCCACATATCACGTCGAAGCAAGCTCAGGCCGTGATTTCGGCCGGCGAGGCGAGAGCTGCCGAACTAGGTGTGCCCATCAACATCGCTGTTCTGGACGCCGGTGCACATCTGAAGGCGTTCAGCCGCATGGATAGTGCGGTGCTTGGCTCGATCGATCTTGCCGCTCGCAAGGCACGAACGGCGGTGCTATTTCAAACGACGAGCGAAGCCGTCTGGGAATATTGCAAACCCGGCTCACCCGCTCATGCACTCGAATTATCGAACGGAGGCCTCGCCCCGTTTCCAGGCGGCATCTCGTTGTTTGACCCAAACGGAACCGTGATCGGCGCTGTAGGCGTTTCTGGCGGTGCCGTTCCCCAGGACCTTGAAATCGCACAGGCGGCGGCCGCCGCCATCGCGTGACGCTCCTTTTCACCCACCCCCTGAGTTTCACCAACCACTGAGTTACCACTCAGATGCATCAAACCTTTAGCTCCATAACCCATCAAGTACATCGAAAGGAATTTCACATGAGCAAGACGATTCTCATCACTGGCGCAGGCTCCGGATTCGGCAAGGCGGCCGCCATCGGCATCGCGAAGAACGGCCATACGGTCATCGCTACCGCTCAGGTATCGTCGCAGGTTACGCCGCTACGCGAGGAAGCCGCAGCGCTCGGCCTGAAGAACTTCCGTGCCGAGCGCCTCGACCTCACTGATCCCTACGACATCCGGCAGGCACAGGGCTGGGACTTCGATATCCTCTGGAACAACGCCGGTATGGGCGAAGCCGGCCCAGTGTGGGAAATTCCGATCGATCTCGTCCGCAAGAACTATGAAGTCAACGTCTTCCTGCCGCTGATCCTCACCCAAGGCGTTGTCCAGAAGTGGGTGCGAGAAGGCAAGAAGGGCAAGGTGGTGTTCACCTCGTCGATGGGCGGCCTGTTCACCCCGGCGAACTGGGGCACCTACGTGTCTACCAAGCATGCCTTGGAAGCATTCGCCGAGGCGATGCAGCAGGAACTTGCGGCGTACGGCATCAAGATCCAGACAATCAATCCCGGTGCCTACTACACCGGCTATAACGAGACCATGGCGGACAATCCTTTCCGCTGGCTGGACGACAGCAAGAACTTCACCAGGCGAGCCGACCTCCGCAAGGGCTTCGACGATTTCTTCGCCACGCCTGAAGGCAAGATGGACCCGAAGGAGATGATCGATCACATGATCGAAATCGTTCCTGCCGACACGGGCAAGTTTCGTAACGTCGTTCCCAAGGCTATCGAGAACATGCTGAAGGATCACCAGTTGAAGGCCTGGGAAAATCGGATCTGAGGCAAAAGCGGCGAGTCTCTCGCCGCTCGCTCGCGCCGCGGCGCATGCTGCGCCGTGCTGGGCAATCCACCAGTCGACAGCATCTGTGGAAAGGACTAGAGATATGAGTATGAGGAAATTGACCACTGCGTCCCGTACTAACCTGCGTAACGTGGCGGCGCTCGCCTTCATCGGCATTGCGCTGATTGCAGGACCGCAGGTAGTTCGGGCCGACACGGACGTTCAGGAAAGCAACAAGGCAACCGTCCAGCGCGCGTTCGACGCCTGGGCTGCCGGTACTGGGAGCCCCTATGATCTGCTTACCGACAACGTGACCTGGACGATCACCGGTAATTCGCTCGCGTCCAGGACGTACAGTAGCCGCGAAACGTTTATCAGCGAAATCATCCGGCCATTCAACGCTCGCATGCTTGTCGGCCTGAAGCCGACCATCCGCCGCATCTATGCCGAAGGCGATACCGTAGTAGTGTTCTTCGATGCGAGCGGTACCGCCCGCGACGGCAAGCCCTACGCCAACACCTATGCCTGGTTCCTTGGCCTCAGCGGCGGCAAGATCACTCATGCCTTCGCATTCTTCGACAGCATCGCTTTCAACGATCTGTGGACCCGCGTATCCCCGCAATAGCGGGTACGACAGCAACCTCTCACAACAGCGAGCGAATCCCTCAACAGAAACAGCCGGACAGGAAGGGAATCGGTCGCCTTGCGCCTCAATCAAAGGGATCTATCATGAAGACTTGGTTCATCACCGGTGCATCGCGCGGCTTCGGTAGCAGGATCGCAAAACTGGCGCTCGCTCAGGGCGACAACGTCGTTGCCACCGCACGCAATGCCGCAGTAGTGAGGGACACGCTGGGAAACAATGCCAGACTGCTCGCCCTGCCGCTCGACGTCACAAACGACGAGCAGGCTCGCGAGGCCGCGGCATCCGCAATAGAGAAATTCGGCCGCATAGACGTGCTGCTCAACAATGCCGGCTTTGGCCTCGTGGGTGCCGTCGAGGAAGCGGCACCCCAAGAAGTTGAGCGGCTTTACCGGACCAACGTCTTCGGCCTTCTGGGCGTGACCCGCGCCGTGCTGCCCTACATGCGCGCGCAGCGCTCCGGCAGAATAATCAACATTTCTTCCATAGGAGGCTATCGCAGCTCGGCCGGCTTTGGAGTTTATTGCTCGACAAAATTTGCCGTCGAAGGACTGTCCGAGGCCCTCCATCAAGAGCTGGCACCGCTTGGTATCCACGTCACCGTAGTCGAACCCGGCTATTTCCGCACCGACTTCCTTGACTCCAGTTCGCTCGTGGTCAGCCATGCGGAAATCGCGGATTACAGCGGCACCGCGGGCGCGGTCCGGAGCCGGGCGTCCGGGCTAAACCACAGCCAGTCGGGCGATCCTGAAAAATTGGCGAAGGTGCTCGTCGCTTTCGCCGACGCCCCAAATCCGCCTGTACGGCTGCCGCTCGGCAGTGACACGGTCGCGGCCATCGAAGCCAAACATGCCTCGGATGTCGAAATCCTCGCGCAATGGCGGGCCGTTTCGATCTCGACTGACTTTAGTTAATCCGTCGCGGCTTGAAGGGGCAGCGATCCTCAACAACGCAAAACGCTGAAAACTCATTCGACGGCTACGAGAGCTACCGCTCGTCGACGCTGGTTTGCGAATGTCCACAAAGGATCTTCAGCCGCCGCACAGCGGCTGATCGGCGACCGGCTGCTATGGCCGATTATGCCAAGTTGTTGATTATGGAAAGTAGCTGGTCGGAATCCGGGGCGCGAGCTGGTAGACAGCGGGCGG
>NZ_SELS01000102.1 GCF_004197395.1 Paraburkholderia sp. UYCP14C
ATAGCCGCATGGCCCTGCTTCGTAGACGATGCGAACGTGCGTCGCCTTGGACTGCATGCGCTGGCACAGGCGATCGATGTCAGTCTTCGAAGTGCCGATCTTGCCCAGCAATTCCACCTCGCCTATCCCGACGGCGTAGGCTGCCGTGATGGATTCCTTGTGGACATCCAGACCTACGTACACCGTGCTATCGTGTCCCATGCTGGCCTCCGTGCTGGAAATCGCCGGGTGTCGCCCTCGTGCACACCATGCGGCTCTGGCAGCAATGCTAACCCGCGTCTGGTTTCTCACGGCGGGCCAGCCACCACCTCACGGAAAGTCATACTGCCTCAACCGGTAGCTGCCGCACAAGCGCCGATACCCGAATGACGGCAAAGGTCGAACTCTGCTCCTTCAGACGCGGGGTTGGATGACCGTAACGCCCCGGATAGCCGCCCGTGAAGCTGAGCCATACACGTGACGGTGGGGGGGAGGGCGCCGCTGCGCAAGCGCGCCCCGAGTAAGTCCGCAAGAGCGCGCTCGCAGCACGCCGATTCGCGACACGTCTACTTGCATGTTGCGAGCCATTCGCCATTTGAGAATACTCTTCCGCCATCATCTTGTAATGCAAAAGAAAGCATTTACCATCGGTTAATGTGCGTGGGTACAGGAACGCGTAGAGCGTTCGCGCAGTCGCCACGGGTTGCCGACTTGCAGCTGACAAAACTATACCGACGTCGGTTGACCGGGGCATCAGACAGAAGGGTGATTGCGATGAAAAAGCGATTCGGTCGCGGCGCGCGACTTGTCGCCCTCGCTGGTCTTGCATGTCTGCCAATAGCGAAGGGCCATGCGGACGATGTCTGTCCGACCTACGTGGTACTACCCTCCGGGACTGTCTTCGACGTAGCGAAAATGATCGACGATAGCGGCTCGGCGGCGGCGGCGCTTTCAAAGGTCCGTATCGACCTGCTGCAGATCAGCCGGTACGGAGGCTGTACGAGCGTGGTGAATACGCCACGACATGCGGAGTGCGAAGAAATCGTCGCCGCCGCGGAAAAAGCGATCGTTGCTTTGGAAAGTTGTGCCAGGGCCGACTCACTGGATGCCGATATGGGTAAGAGGCGAAAGTAGCCGATACGGGAATGCGCCACGAAACTCGCCTAGGCTGCTCCTTAGCGGATTCGTGGCGCCCCGACGCCCAGCGCGCATGGGTTGGTCCAGCGCCATCCGGAGCCACTCGCCGCAATCGCGGATTCCCACTGCGCGCGGGTGATTTCAAGACGGCTTAGAATCTGGACCGCCAGAAAGGTCGGTATCGCGGGATTGGGTCCGTAAAGGCTCCCAAGCCGGATAGTGCTGAAGTTGGATCTCTGTAGCTTGATTACCGAACCCTTTCCCTGGCTGATCTTCGCACCGCATGCGCGCTGCAGCCTGAAGAAGCGGCTGCCCAATGACCCGAACACGCCCTGAGCCAGTCCGCCAAGTGGTTTCAGAGGAACGCGCAACGCCCTGGATAGCCGACCTTGAAGCTAAACCATGCACGTCACGGTGGAGGGGGGGCGCCTGTCGACCGGCAATGCGCGCAAAACTATAGCAATCGGGCGCCCCTCTGTGCCGCCAGGAGGCCATGCCCAGATATCGGCGCGCGCTGTGTCTGTATCGGACGCCGGAGACATCGCGCATCGGATCGTCTGCGCTGCCCAGGACCACGCCGAGTCAGCGTTGCTTGCCCAGCATGGTTCGACGACCTGCTGACGTGCCGCAATGGCATGTGTACTGGGCACGAATGTCGTTGGTGACCGCCCCGTCGACTGCCAGGCCGTAGTCGATGAAGAGTTCCTCTCCGGGTGCGATAGCGGCGAGCGCGTGAATGAACACCCGCTCGCCCGTCTCGATGGCTTCGCAGTTAGGGGAGCAGGCATGATTCAGGAAGCGGGCGCTGTTGCCACCCCGGCTGCCGTCGATCACACGCCCATCGGCAAGCTCGCGAGGTAGTCGGCCGGCACGATATACAGATAGCCAGCGATCTTGTTGGCGAACGCGCCGTCCGGCGCCTTCAACTTGAATACGACAGTGAGCGGGTCAGGCGTTTCCACCGATTCGACGACCGGCGCGAAGAACGGGCGGCGCGTGCTCTTGCTGCGTGGGTCGAGAATGTGGTCGAGTGACGCCTTCACGTCGCGCGACGTGAGTGTCGCGCCATTGTGAAACTTGACGTTGGGGCGGAGTTTGTACGTGAACACCCGAGCGTCGCTAGAGACTGTCAGGCTCGTCGCAAGACGCGGGACGAGATTGCCCTTGATATCGAAACCGTAGAGCGTGTCGTAAATCTGCCATCCGTAGCGCAGCGAATCGCCGCTCACGGCTACGAGTCCGTCGAGGTTGTAGAACTCCTTTTCAACGCCGATCACGACCGTATCGCGATCGACTGCCCGTGCGGCGCCCGTTGCGTGGGACGGCGCGACAACAGCGCAGGAGAGAGGGCGGCCGCCAGTGCGAGTCCGCGAAAGAAGGTCGAAGTCTTATGCATGATTGGACGGTGACGATAGTGCAGAGATAGCGTTGACGCTGTGACGGGCACTCGATTGGGAACTGTCGATGATCGCGTGTCCGACACCGATTCGGCAACGACGGAAATGAGATATCGATATCAATGTGCGCTTCAGGTGTTTTTCAGTGAACGTCATGTGAATTGTTCGTGAGGGTGGAGACGGCTCATGGAACCAGCCTGGTTCATCCAACGACGAACAGATCGGCATTTGCTTTTGCAAAATGCTTATTTCTCTTGTCTCCGCAAGCCAGATAACGTTCAACGACATCTTTAACTGTTTCTCAAACGTTCAAGGAAAGTTATGTCTCTGATCAATACCCAGGTTAAGCCGTTCGAGTCGACTGCGTACCACCGCGGTGAATTCGTGCCCGTCAGCGAAGAAAATTTCAAGGGGAAATGGTCCGTCGTGGTCTTCTATCCCGCTGATTTCACGTTCGTGTGCCCAACGGAGCTGGGCGACCTCGCTGATAACTATGCCGAGTTCCAGAAGCTTGGCGTCGAAATTTACGGCGTGTCGACGGACACGCATTTCACGCATAAGGCCTGGCACGATACGTCGGATACGATCAGCAAGGTGCAATACCCTCTGGTTGGCGATCCGACGGCGACGCTCGCCCGCAACTTCGACGTGCTGATCGAGGAGGAAGGGCTAGCCTTGCGCGGCACGTTTGTGATCAACCCCGCAGGTCAGATCAAACTCTACGAAGTGCACGACAACGGTATTGGCCGTGACGCCAAGGAACTGTTGCGCAAGGTGCAGGCCGTGCAATATGTCGCGTCGCATCCAGGCGAAGTCTGCCCGGCCAAATGGACGCCCGGCGCCGAAACGCTGACGCCGTCGCTTGATCTGGTAGGCAAGATCTGACTGTCGATCTGGCTGATCTGGAGGGAGCGAAAACCGGGCGCGTGACTTTGCGCCTGTCTACGATCTCGCTGTCAAGCCGACTGTGCGTGGCGTTGGCTCCGGGCCATCACAGGATGGACCCGCAAGCTCTTATGACGTCTGCATTGACAGGCAGGGAGGGCCACCTGTCGAATCAGCCTCGTCGCAAACCGCGCTGAACGCGGAAGTCTCAACCGCGTCGTTGATTTCCAAACCGTCATGGCGACCCTATGAACAAGGATCCGTTGATCGAAAGTCTGCTGCTGAAAATGCGCTATAACCGCGTCTACACCGCTGCCACCTTCGCCCGGCTGTTCGGCGAATCGGAGAAGGCCGTGAACGCCGCGCTCGCTACGCTGGTTGATGAGGGTAAGGTGCGCACCTGCACCAACGCGCGGCGCGATGTGGGCTACTGTCTGGCCGGCGCTGCCCCGTTGCCCAGGGCGACGGCACTCTCCGAGGTGACGACGGTAGCCACGCCGTCTTTGACGCGCCGAATAGATGGCGTGCTGAAGGGCTACGACCGCGAACTTGACGCGCATCGTTCGCTTGCGATGCTCGTGCGCCGCTGAGTTGGACTAAAGGCAAGCGTCCGATATCTTTTACAGGCCGATTTAACCACTCGGCTTTCACGTCTAGCTCGTTCTCGCGAATCGCGAGCTTTTTGTGGCCTGGACCCGATCGTCCAGGCCATTTTTTTGGTTTTGGTTTTGGTTTGCTCGTGTTTTTGCCGGCGATTTCGACATCCTCGTGTCAGGCGTCGGCACAGGTGGCACGAGCACCGCCATTTTGCGCTTCTTCAAGCAAACCAACGGCAAGCCGATACTCCCTGCCGCGGTCGAGCCCGCTGCCAGCCCGATCCTCACGCAGACGCGAGCCGGTGAGCCACTCAAGCCGGCGCCGCACAAGATCCAGGGTATTGGTGCGGGGTTCGTTCCCGCTGTTCTGGATCTCTCTCTCGTCGATGTCATCGAACAGGTCACCAATAAAGAGTCGATCCTGTACGCACAACGCCTTGCATGAGAAGAGGGCATACTTTCAGGGATTTCATCTGGCGCGGCCGTGGCCGTGCGTCGTCATTCTGCCCGACTCAGGCGAGCGATATATGAGCACCGTTCTGTATGACGGACTTTTCGACGCACAGGGAATCGGTTCGTAACCGGCACACTTTCGCAGGAGAGGGGAATGGCGACATATGCAATAGAAAGACAATCTCTGGAGCAGGTCGCCCACTTCCTCGCGGGACGATTCGATCGGGACGTTCACATCGTCGAACATGAATCGCGCGAAGGGACGCTCACCGGGCTAATGGTCAATAACCCACGCGGGCCCGATACGCCCGCTATCCTGCTTCTTTTCCCGCAGGACCTGTTCGCCAGATACGAAGGACTGACGCACGCCGCCCAGGCAGATTTCAGATTCCGATGCAATGCGAAGCTGGTCGGTGCATTGCTCATCTACGAACGTATTCGTGCAGCCGGTGAACTCAGATCTCCGCAATCCTACGTGATCGAATTTGGCGAGGAACTTCTCTAAGCCGCCGAATCCACAGCCCGACCCACACGCTGAGCCTCTCAAACGTGGCCAGAAGCGCGGCCGATCCGGCGAGCACGCGTGGCCTGCTAAACATCGAAGAATTTGTTGGTTCAACGCACTTCACGGATGACGTATGGTTCGACATGCGTCACGGCGATCAAGCGGCGTGATGCAAGCTGGACCCGGCAGCAACGGAGCGCATCGCGCGCGAAACGCCTACGCCGTGGTCCAGCCCATAGACTCGCAGGGAATCTTGATGATGGCACGCTCGATCGGCCCGTACTGGGAGACTCGACGCGCGTAAGGCCCGAACAGATCGCGGATGACGCACAGGCTTTGCAAGCCGCTCAACGCCTTGCCGAAGTCTTCGCAGCCGAAGCGGCGGCGCGTGATCGCGAGCGCCGGCTGCCGTGGGCCGAGCTCGACGCGTTCGTGGCAAGCGGTCTGTGGGGTATCACCGTGCCACGGCAATATGGCGGCGCTGGCGTTGGCAGCAGGACGCTCGCGGAAGTGACGGCGATCATTGCCGCGGCCGATGGCTCATTGGGCCAGATTCCGCAAAATCATTTCTATGCACTCGAAGTGCTGCGTGTCGGCGGGAGACCGGACCAGCAGCGCTTTTTCTACGAACGCGTACTGGCGGGAGACCGATTCGGCAACGCGCTCGCGGAGATCGGGCATAAAGACTTCAAGCGCCGCACGCGGCTCACGCGTAGCGCGACCGGCTGGCAAATCGATGGCCGCAAGTTCTATTGCACAGGCGCGCTATTCGCGCACTGGATTCCGACGCAAGTGATCGGCGAAGAAGAGGGGCGTGATGTCACGTATCTGGTGTTCGTGCCGCGCGACGCGCCAGGCGTCGAAGTGATCGATGATTGGGACGGGTTCGGGCAACGCGTCACGGGTAGTGGTTCGGTGCAGTTCAGTCAGGTGCGCGTCGAGCCGGAGTGGATCGTGCCGTTTCAGGCATCGTTCGAACGCCCCACTACGATCGGGCCATTCGCGCAGATCATCCATGCAGCGATTGATCTGGGGCAGGCGCGCGGGGCACTTCACGCGGCCTTGCAGTTCGTGCGAGAGCGTTCGCGGCCGTGGATCGACGCGAAGGTGGAACACGCGTCGCAGGATCCGCTGACCATCACCCAATTCGGTGATCTCGCCGTTCGGTTGAGCGCGGCAGAAGCGCTGGTGCGCCGGGCCGGGCGCTTCGTCGATGCGGCCCAGGCCGAGCCAACCGAGCGTTCGGTCGCGCACGCATCGGTCGCCGTGGCCGAAGCGCGCGCGCTCACCACGACGGTCTCGCTGGACGCGGGCTCGCGCCTGTTCGAACTCGCCGGCACGGCCGCGACGCTCGACGATCTCGGCCTCGACCGGTTCTGGCGTAATGCGCGCACGCACACGCTGCATGATCCCGTGCGCTGGAAGTATCACGCCGTCGGCAATTTCTATCTCAACGACAAACTGCCGCCGAGGCACGGAGCCTTGTGATGGCAAAAAAGCAGATCCTGCTCAACGCGTTCAACATGAATTGCGTGGGCCATATCAACCATGGATTGTGGACCCATCCGCGCGACCGCTCTCTCGACTACCGAACGCTTCCATACTGGACCGACCTCGCGCGCACGCTCGAGCGCGGACTGTTCGACGGACTTTTTCTGGCTGACATCGTGGGCGTCTACGACGTCTATCAACACAACGTCGACGTGACGCTGCGCGAGTCCATTCAGCTTCCCGTCAACGATCCCACGCTTCTCATTTCGGCGATGGCCGCCGTCACCGAGCATCTCGGCTTCGGCGTAACGGTCAACCTGACTTACGAGCAGCCGTATCTGCTGGCGCGACGTTTCTCGACGCTCGATCATCTGACCCAAGGAAGAATCGGCTGGAATATCGTGACCGGCTATCTCGACAGCGCGGCGCGGGCGATGGGACTCGAAAGGCAGTTGCCGCACGACGAGCGTTACGATCGCGCGAACGAATATCTCGACGTGTTGTACAAGCTCTGGGAAGGAAGCTGGGAAGCCGACGCAGTGTTGCGCGACAAGTCCGGGCGGGTGTACGCCGATCCCGCGAAGGTTCACAAGGTTCGACATGTCGGGCGCTATTACAACGTTGACGGTTATCACCTCGCGGAGCCGTCGCCGCAACGCACGCCGGTTCTTTTCCAGGCCGGCAGTTCAGGACGCGGCCAGCGTTTCGCCGCCCGCCACGCGGAATGCGTATTCATCTCACCGCCGAATCGGGCTGTTGCGCGCGAAACCGTCAGGACGCTGCGCGAGCAGCTCGTGGAAGCGGGACGGCGCCCCGACGACGTCAAGGTCTTTGCTGGCGCAGCTGTCGTAACGGGCGCAACCGAGCGCGAAGCACACGAGAAATACGCGGACTATTTGCGTTATGCGAGCCGCGAAGCAGGGCTTGCACATTTTGCTGCCAGTACGGGCATCGACTACGCCCAATACGATCTCGACGCGCCTGTCGACTACGCGCCCACCAATGCAATCGAGTCCGCCACGCGCACTGCGAAGCAGCACGGCTGGACGCGCCGTAAGCTGCTCGAGATGTTCGAACTGGGAGGCCGGTATCCGGCCATCGTGGGCAGCGCTGCGCAGGTTGCGGATGAACTACAGGGCTGGGTCGACGAAACTGGTATTGACGGCTTCAATCTGAGCCGCACGGTTGTTCCGGAGAGCTACGAGGACTTCATCGATCATATCGTGCCCGAGCTTCAGAATCGCGGTCTGTACAAGACCGCTTATGCCGATGGAACGCTGCGACGAAAGTTGTTTGGCCATGACGATCAATTGCCCGAACAGCACACGGCCTCGAGCTTTCGGAAATTTGGTGGGCAATAAATCCAGACGCAGCGTTGCCATTGCGCTCAACGTTGTGCCTGACGATCCGTTCATTGACGACACATCGAAGCGCACGCGAAATCCAAATCGTGAATCGATATTGGCGCGAATGCGGCCATCCTGCCAATAATGAGTCTGCACTCCAACGACGCAGTATGACCGGGGAGATTGACCACGAGTACGTCTTTCATCCGCGCAACGCCGATGCTTCGCACGAGGTTATGTGCTAGTCGTGGCTCGGCGTGCTCGGAATAGTGGGCACGTCCGCGTGAGTTTCAGTAACACAGGAGGTGACATGCTGTTTTATCACCACGGGATAGCCGTCCAGCCGTCGGTCGTGAGAACCGGAAGTCTGTTCGTGGCTCGTGTATCGATTCTGGATGAGGACGGCGAAGCGACCACGCTGGGTGAGCTCGGACACTTCGCGAATGGGCACTCGGCGCTCGCTTTTGCAGTGCGATGCGGGACGGCATTCGCCGACCATCAGCCGTTGCCGAAGCCGCCTTGCGAGATCATGCGACTCCCCGAGGCAATGACGGCCGCTTAGTGCCTTTCAGGCACGCGGTATCGAAGTCGTCGACCACGCGAAGTCGACGCAGGTCCAAATCCAACCATCGATTGCGCATATCGAAAGCACCGAACGGACGAAGGCGCTGCGTCACGGATTGCCACACGGGCATCGTTCGATCCCGCGCTTTGCATATATTCAATCATCGTTTGGAAGACGACAGGCGCGTCGCTAGCATGCAGGAACTTTTGACTCGTGTTCGACAGCCATCATGTCTACCGTCGCTACTCCATCCACTCCGCTTGACGCGTCCGCGCAGCCGGAGATTTCCGGTCCCGCCGTGATCCGTTCGCCGCAGGATGTCGCGCGCATCGTCAACGCTGGTGCTGCCAAGGGCAGCAATGCGCGCATCGTGATCGCGATCGCGCTCGGCGGCGTCTTTCTCGATGCCTACGACCTGACCTCGCTCGCCTATGGCATCAAGGACATCGCGAAGCAGTTCGCGCTGACACCGGTGCAAGTGGGATTCGTATCGTCGGCGATCACGTTCGGCGCGATCCTCGGTGCACTGTTCGGCGGCTATCTGACCGACCGCATCGGGCGCTATCGCGTGTTCATGGCCGACATGCTGTTCTTTGTGGTCGCGGCAATTGCCGCCGGTCTCGCCCCCAACGCGTGGGTGCTCGGCGGCGCGCGCTTTCTGATGGGCTTCGGCGTCGGGCTCGATCTGCCCGTCGCGATGGCGTTTCTCGCGGAGTTTTCGCGCGTGGCGGGGCGCGGCAACAAGGCCGCGAGCGTGGCCGCCTGGTGCCCCGCGTGGTACGCGGCGACCAGCACCTGCTATCTGCTGATTCTCGGCCTTTACGCAATGCTGCCGCAGGAACACCTCGGCTGGCTGTGGCGCCTCACACTCGCATTCGGCGCGGTGCCCGCCATCGCCATCATTCTGGTGCGCAGCCGTTACATCAGCGAATCGCCCATCTGGGCGGCGAATCACGGCGACCTCGAAGGCGCGGCTCGTATCCTGAAGCGCTCTTACGGGATTGATGCCGTCGTCGAACATACGGGTAAGTCCGTTGCACGACCGCGCTCCGCATCCTGGCGCAATTACGGCGTGCTGTTCAATGCCACTTACCGCAGGCGCACGACACTTGCCGCCGTGATCGGCAGTGCGTCGTCGTTTGGCTATAACGCGATCGTTTTTGGTCTGCCCGTGATCATCACGAGCTTCTTCGCGCAAGGTCCCCTCACGACAATCATCGCGTCGCTCTCGCTGAACCTGCTGTTCGCGTTCGTCGGCGGGTTGATCGGTGTGCGCGCCGCGCCGACGGTCGGCGCGTGGAAGCTGACCGTGCTCGGACATTCGCTGCAATTCGCCTCGCTGATCGGACTCGCGCTAATTGGGCGACCCAGCGGTGGCGCGTTGGTGGTCGTGGCGATCCTGCTGCTGGGTGGCTATCTGTTCGGGCAGGGCTTCGGCCCCGGTTCGCATTCAATGACCTATGCGTCGCTCAGCTATCCGACTTCGCTGCGCGGCATCGGCGTCGGCTTCAATCAGACGCTGGTGCGCACGGCGTCCACGATTTCGCTGTTTCTGTTTCCCGTGCTGGCCGCCGCGCTCGGCACGAAGGTATTCTGGGTGATCGCGGTTGCGCCACTGACTTCGTTGTTGGTGCTGCTCGCTATCCGGTGGGAGCCTTCAGGTTACGACATCGACGCTGAAGACTATCAGGGTCTGCAACCGGCGGTGCCTGCCTCGCCGGCGCTCTGAAGCCAGGCTGCGTTGGCGCAGGTGCCGTCGAGTGGCCGTGCGCATGCGCCACGCGAGCCTTAATGCCTTTTCGCGAGTTCTATATCGATAGAAATTGGAAAGCGGCTGGCGCGGGCAAGGTTAGCATGGACGTTTTCTGTCTGCGCTTTACCACCTATCAAAACGATGTCAGCCAAACTTCCCCGCTTCGGCGTCTGGGCTCTCGTGCACGGCAGCCGTGCCGCATTGCAGGATCCAGCGGAACCCTACGACGCGTCGTGGGCCCGCAACAGGGCGCTCGTCATTGAGGCCGAGCGTCTCGGATTCGACTCAGTGCTCGTCGCCCAGCACACGATCAATCCGCATGACCCTTCGCTCGATCAACTCGAGGCATGGACCGCATCGGCGGCATTGGCGGCGCTCACGTCGCGCATTGAGATCATCGCTGCGATCAAGCCTTATCTGTATCACCCCGTCGTGCTTGCGAAGATGGCTCAGCAGATCGAGCACATCAGCAAAGGGCGCTTTGCGATCAACCTGGTGAACGCTTGGAATCGTCCAGAGCTCGAACGTGCCGGCATTGGCTTTCCTGAGCACGACGAGCGTTACGCTTACGGCCGCGAATGGATCGAAGTCGTTGCTGCGCTACTGAGAGGCGAAGTCGTGAATCATCACGGCGACAACTTCCGCATCGACGGATATCAATTGCATCCCGCCGATCCGTTTCGTGCGCGTCCGCGCATCTATGTCGGCGGCGAATCGGAGCCGGCGCGCGAACTGGTGGCGGCACACGGCGACGTATGGTTCATCAATGGTCAGCCGCACGACGACGTTGCGCGGCTCATCGCCGACGTCTCCGCTCGCGCGCGTCCTGCCGGGCAGCACGCGTTGCGTTTCGGTTTGTCGGCGTTTGTGATTGCGCGCGAAACGCAGGCGCAGGCAGAGGCTCATCTCGCGCATCTGTTCTCGTTGGCCGAGCTTGACAAGCCCCTGCGCGAGCGGCAGAAGGCCAATACCGATCCGAAAGCGGTGATGCACCAGACTTTTGCGCAATCGCCGCGGGTCGGTTCGAATGGCGGCACGGCAGCGGGGTTCGTCGGCGATTACGACACCGTGGCGCAGCGCATCGCCGCCTTCCACCGGGCGGGCATCGAACTCTTCATGCTGCAGTTCCAGCCTTTCGAAGCCGATATGCGCAGCTTTGCTGAAGAGGTCGTGCCGCGCGTTCGCCGGCTCCTTGCGGATTGAGCGGTTCTGGTCATGAATCGCGCGTCACGCGCATTCGCGATCAGAAGTACGCGCCGGTGGGTGGAAGCTGTCCGGTCAGCAGGTTCTGCCCGAGCAGCCGTTCCTTGTACAAGCGCGGATTGTGCGAAGCAATCACCTTGATGTTGCGCCAATGCCGGTCCAGCGCGCCTACTTGAGACACGACCGAGCCCGACCCGAGATCGATCAGCCAACTGGCGATCTGCGGCGCGAGATCGTCGATCACGACTTTGGCTTCGGCTGCCGAGAGCGTCGCGGCCAGTGTGGTTTCATATTCGTTGGCCGTTCCATAGTCATCCCACGCAAGCTGCAAGGCTGCCACAGCGCGGTCGGCCGTTGCCTCGACGCTGGCTGCGTAGGCGCGAATTCGACCAAGCAGCGTTTGCAGCACAGGTTCGCCGGCAGGATGCGCAGCATCGCCGTGATAGAAGTTACGCCCACGTGAGCGCAAGACGTCGACGGCGTCCAACGCAATACGCCTCACGATGCCTGCGATGCAGTTGGTCAGATAGACTTGGTGAAACGTGTATCCCCAAGGCGCTGCTTCGTCGGTTCGTGGCGGATCTGCCGGGTAGACATGAGCTGCGGGCACCGTCACCGCGTGAAACTTTGACGTGCCTGAAGCCGTCAGGCGCTGACCGAATCCTTGCCAGTCGTCATCGGTGCTGACGCCTTGCTCCCGGTCGAGCACGTATTGAACGGTCCTGCCCTCGCGGCTTTCCACCGCAACGCCAACGAATGCGTCGTTATAAAGGTTGCCGGTAGCGTAGACCTTCTCGCCTGAGCCGATATAGGCGAGCCGCGCTTCGTCCCACTCTAGCCGGCTCAGCACCCGGCTCGGGCGCGCGCCAGCCGCGATGGCGTCGCTTTCGGTGAAACTGAGGCCGATGGTTTTTTTGTTCCTTGTCAGATCGAGAACGTGCGCATGGAAAGGGTGATCCCGTCGTCTGAGCGCAGCCTCGACCTGCCAAAGATGATTGCGAAAAGCGTGAGCGATGTTCGAATCCGCCGCCGAGACGTCGCGAGCCACGACGAAAAGCTCGCTCAGCGACAGTCCACGCCCACCCGCATCGGCCGGCAGGCGCAGCGCGCCGAAGCTGAGATTCTTGAGTATCGCGACTTCCTCGTGCGGCCAATGATGATTGCGTTCCCGCTCTGCCGAAGTCGATGCGATATTCGCGATGATCCCGGCAAAGCCAAGTTTTGCGGACAAGGGTGAGACTAGTGGAATTCCCATTTGGCTCTCGTTAAACCTTGACGCTGTAATCCGCGACCTTGATTCGCGAGTTGATGATCTTGCGCTCCGCGAGCCAATCGGCGGCGCGTTGGAACTGCGCGATGAACGCAGTGTCGTCGGGTTCGTGGAACTGGTTGACGCGTTTGAGGCTCGTCAGATAGTCGCGCACCTGATCCGGATATCTGGCTTCCTGCTGCACGAGCTGTTCGGATTCGCCGGGATGCGCCGACTGCCACGCACCTTCGACGTAGTACGCATCGATGACCGCGCGAATCAGCTCCGAATTTTCTTCGGTAAATTTCCGGCGCGTCACGAGGGAGCTGTAATCGATCAGGAAATCGAGGTCGCGTCCTTCGTTGAAAATGTCCTTGGCATCGTTGGTATAGCGTGCGATGTCCACGCCAGGGGACCACATCGACCAGGCGTCGACCACGCCTTGCGCAAATGCCGGTGCGGCATCGGGCGGATTCAGGTAGACGAACTCGACCTTGCTGCGCTCGACATGATGCTTTTCGAGCGCTGCGATCAGGAGGAACTCGCCTAATCCCGACCGGTTGATCGCTATCTTGCGGCCCGCGAGATCGGCCACCGAATTGATACCGCTCGATTTCTTCACGATGATCGCCGTCGAGCGCGGCGAATAGACGTCGAAAGCGTTGAATACGAGCGGGGAGCCGGCCAGCATCGCGGCGAGCGCCGGCGTCGTCGATCCCCAGAAGCCAAAATCCGCGCTGCCACCGACGACTGCCTGAATCGACGGAGCATGATTCGGGAACGGTCCGACCCATTCCACCTTGATGCCCTTTGCAGCGAGGGTCTTTGCAAACACGCCGCGCTGTCTGGCAATGTCCGGCAGGCTGCCGTATCCCCAGCCGATACGAACCGTATCGGTGTTGCGTGTCAGCTTGCGCGGCTCGGCGGCGCGAGCGGGAAGCAGACTACCGACGGCGGCACCGGCCAGCAGGCCGCCCGCCGCGCGCAAAAGTTGGCGGCGGCTCAGCGAAGAATTGTTCATTCTTGTCAGGTCCTTGAGGTCATGCGGAAAGGCGTTCAGTGAGACTGAACGCCGAGCTCTTCGAGCAGGATCGACCGCAGTGCTTGTGGCGTATGGTTTTTGGGTTGGAAGGAAGCAGCGATGCGCCCTGAGCGCATCACCAGAATCCGGTCGGCGAGCGCGAGCGCCTCATCGACGTCATGCGTGACGAGCAGAACGCCGGGCTGATGACGTGCGACCAGTTCCTTGACGAGTCCATGCATCTTGATCCGCGTGAGCGCGTCGAGCGCCGCAAACGGTTCATCGAGCAGCAGCAATGCGGGATCGCGAACGAGGCCGCGCGCCAACGCCACGCGTTGCGCCTGGCCCCCGGACAGGTTGCGCGGCCAGTCGTCTTCCCGACCGGCAAGCCCGACTTCGGCTAACGCACGCGCCGCCCCGGCACGACCGACCAATGTTTCATGACCGAGCGCGACGTTCTCCCACAGCGTCGCCCACGGCAGTAGCCTGTGCTCCTGGAAAACGACGGAAGGGCGTTCGGGCGCGCTGATCTGGCCGGCGTCGGGCCGATCGAGCCCGGCCAGCGCACGCAGCAGGGTGGTCTTTCCACATCCACTTTCACCGAGCAGCGCGACGAATTCACCTGCGCGGATCTCGAGATCCAGAGCGTCGATCACGACCCGGCTGCCATAGTGGCGCCGCAGACCGCGCACCGATACTGCGAGAGACGACGGGTTCACTCGCTCCGCGGTGAGCGTCGCGATATCTGTCTCGCGGGACAACGCGAAATCAACGGACATGTAGGCTCCTTTTGGCGTAATTCGCGTGCCATGAGAGGAAGCGCGCTTCCAGCAGCCGCACTGACGCGTCTGCCGCGACGCCGATTATCGCGTAGATGATAATGGTCAACACAATGACATTGGTTTGCAGGAATTCGCGCGCATCCATCGCGAGGAAGCCGATGCCCTTCGTCGTCGCCAACGTTTCGGCGATGACGAGCGCGAGCCACGCATGAGCCAGCGCATAACGCACGCCAGTCAGGATCGATGGCATCGCGCCAGGCAGAATGATCCGTCGCACAATCGCGACTCGATCCAGCCCGATGACCTTCGCGAGCTCCATCAGCTTCGGGTCGATCTGACGAATGCCAAGCATGGTGTTGATATAGATGGGGAACAGCACCGCGAGCGCGACCAGGAAAATTTTCGCCACCTCGCCGACACCGAACCAGACGATGACGAGCGGCAGCATCGCGAGAAATGGAATCGCGCGCACCATCTGGATTGAACGATCGAGCAGTGCCTGCGCGAGCGGTGAGAAGCCGACCAGGATACCCAGCGCGAGTCCGATCGTTCCGCCGATTGCGAAGCCCGTCGCGGCACGCAACAGCGAAACACCGAGGTGAACGAACAGATCGCCGTTGCGGGCCAGATCGAATGCGGTTGCCGCGACGCTGCTCGGGGCTGGAAGAACCTGAGGCGAGATGACTCCAATGAGCGTCGCAATTTGCCAGAGCACCAGCACCAGTGCTGGAACGATCCACGAAATCCACTTGTAGAGCGTGCCCTTCGAGACGGCCGGCGACAACCGGGTCGAAGTGAGATGGCTGTTGCGAGAATCAGTGATGTCAGCCATTTTGTTCCAGATAAACATTCAAAAAGATTGCTCCGGAATGGAGCCAGTACGGGGCAACCCACTTCAGGGCGAATTCATTTCGCGTTGCGATTCATATAAGGAACATTTACTGAAAAAAGGGGATAGCTCTCGTAGTTCGAGCTTGCAATTAGAGGCCGACTGCCATTGCGATGACAAACAGTTTTTTATTCTTTCCTTTCCAGCTCCGGCGCATTGCTCGAAGTTGCCGGCACGTGGCGGCCGTGCGATCGCGGCGCACTCCATCGGTCGCGCCGTCCGCCCATCCGCCCTTCGACGTGAACGCCGTGCGGCGCAATTTCCCGATCCTGCACGAGCAGGTCAACTACAGGCAGCTGATCTGGTTCGACAATGCGGCGACCACGCACAAGCCGCAGGCGGTGATCGACCGGCTGGCCTGGTTCCACGCGCACGAGAATTCCAATATCCACCGGGCCGCGTATACGTTGGCGGGCCGGCGACCGATGCCTACGAAGGGGCGCGCGAGACCGTGCGGCGCCACATCAGTGCTTCGCCGGGGCCGGCGACGAAATCGTGCTGTCCCAGCCAATTTTGCGGCGCTACGGTCTCGAGGCGACGGTGCGGCCCTCGCTTGCTTTCTACAACACCTGTGACGAAGTCGACTCGATGATCGCCGTGCTGCGCAGGCTGGCCTCGCGCCGCTAGCCCGGTCATGCGCATCGGCGCATCGGCGCGCCGCAAGCCCACCCCTCAGGCCCACCTTTGCGTGGGCCTTTTGTTTGTGCGCCCAGCATGGGCGCACTCCTGCGGGTGTAAGTCCCGCCATAAGCTGGTCATAGCGAATGAAGTGAAGCGCAACTGCACGAGGGCGACCGGGTGTGGGGAGGAAGCGTGGAGCGTAAATCGCGAGCCGATGAACAAGAACCGTATAGAAGGCGCTGCCGGGCAGGGCGAGTGGGCAAACAACCACAAAGCTCTCGTGACCAAGGCGAAGCGGCGTAGATACGGCGGTTGTGCGATGAAGGAGTGCGTTCTCCCCAACGGGGGCTAGGCCTTCGGCCGTCGTACCTGGGGAGATCTCGCCTCATGCCTGAAAGGGCGACGGCGTCGAGCCGGAGCGAGAAGTCAGCAGAGGCCGTAGT
>NZ_SELS01000103.1 GCF_004197395.1 Paraburkholderia sp. UYCP14C
CGAAGCCCGTCAGGAAAGGCTGATGAAGCTGGCCGCCTGAGCTGCAAAAGCTTGTCCAGACAACCGGAGCCGATACAGGTGAAGCAATGAGCGCCGTTACCTTGTTCGCATGGTCCGTTCCGGCGTACTTCCAGGATTCCGTGGTCGACCACACATGGGTGACGACCTACGACAGCCGCGTGAAGATTTACCCGGCGCTGGCGGATGTCCTGATCGCTGGAGAGCACTATTGGTACAGCTGGGGCAGCTTCCACGCCCAAGGTGGGACGCCGGTCAGCGCGGATGGTTTTTTGGCTTCCGCCGGGGCGAATCTACTTTATGCTAGTTGTCTATGTAAGCCCGATGTGGACTCGAGCATCGATCCGGCCGCTCGTGGAACGATATTCAGCTATGGTCGCGATGGCGTATGCCATCAGCTGTCGAACCAGATTCTTTGGTCGACCGGCGGCGGTGGAGTGGCTCCAGTTACGGTCCGCCTGTCCAGGGGTTACTGGCTGAGCAATGCGATCTTCGGAACATACGGCAAGCAGCATGCTGCATGGGCGAGCAAAAAGATTCAGTGCTCGACACCAAGCGGGAGTAATGCCATGAAGCCAGGACATCAGGAATCCGATGTCGACGATTTTCAGCAGCATCTTCAGGCGACCTTGAAGGGGCCCGATGCGGATGCGAAGATCAAGTCGTTGATGGCGCATCGGCGCGCGTTCATGGTGCAGGTCGAGCGCTTGCAATACGCGCCGCAGGGCAGCGATGCTCCGTCGGCCTCGGAGCTGAACCAGGCCTATTCGTCTTTTCTCCGCGATGCTGCCGACATTCTGGGTGCCGAAGACTTCGAGCGCGTTTTCGGCGAACGCCCAAAGGATCAGATGAACGTCGTCGATCCTTCGGTATACGAGCAGAGTGTCCATCGGCCGCTGCCAAAATAATCGAGCCGTGGTTGGACTTGCGGGTTCTTCATGGAGGAAGTTGGCCGCTTCGGGGCGCGCGTCTCAGACGCGTTTTGCAATCACGGTCGTCGAACTCGCAATGTCGAGATTCTTTTTTGCGCTTAGCTGCTTCACGAACGATCGATTCAGCAACGTCGGCGGTCCCTGCAGAATTTCTTCGACCGTGAGCGCCTTGAATTCCTTCAGCGCATCTTCGTCGAGACCTTCCGCCCATTCGCTCATGATCCAGTAAATCGACCAGATGGCCGTGGTCGATTCCGGCACGTACACGCGTTCGGCTTTGATCGCGGATCCGAAGAGATTGAGAATCCCTTCCGCTGTCATGTTGTAGTAGTGATGCGGGTAGCCGTGAGTGGGTTGGGTGAGCGGAACGACCACGACGAGGTCGCCTCCCGGCTTCAACACGCGAAGAATTTCCTTGGCAGCGGTGAATGGGTCCTTCACATGTTCGAGGACATTCAGCGACAACACGCCATCGAACGATGCGTCTTTGAATGGCAGAACTTCGCCGACTCCTCGCACATCGGTTGAGGGATAGTTGGTGATGTCGAAATTGATCACATTTTCGTAGACCGCGGGACGGCTGCCGGCCCCACAATCCAGAACGATCCCCGACGGATGGCGCTCGATCATACTCAGCGCGTCCTGATCGTACAGATTGCTTCCTGCCAGTTCCGAGTCGTAAATGTCGAACTGGGAGCGCAGATCGGGCGACAAAAAATCGAAAAACTTTCCGTCGTCACTGAATGGCATATCGGTGCGAAGGACAGACTCGATTCTTTTTCTTCGTTCCAGCCTGGATTGAGCGGCGACCTGTGCATCTTGCCTGCGATGACTTTCGGAGATGCCGAATACTTCGAAATGCGATCTTCCCGATCGTAATGCGCCGAGCCTGACAGCCTCAGCGACGTCCGGATTTGCCGCGAGATAGGCCTGCTCGCAAAAATTCAACGCGGTAACGCATTCAAGCGCTTGATCCATGTCGGTCCTCGGAATCGTTTCGAATTCGGCTCGCCGATTATAGCGATCTGAGATTTCAGGGAGCGGCTGGTTTTTTGCTGTTTTCGAATGGGTGGTTCGCGTGAGGTGCAGTGGGCGCTTTGGTCCTGCGTGGAAAGCAGATCGGCAACAAAAAGCCCCGCAGCGCGACGCGTACGGGGCTTTTTATGAGCGAACCTGGAAGCCGGTTGGGCTCTGCTTGGTCCCCCTGACAGGAATCCGATGTGATTCCTGCAAAGTCATTCAATTTCTATAGAAGTTCTTCAAATCCTTTGTGGGCGCGGATTTCTGGGCGACTGAAGGATACGGATTCGATTCCTTAATTCTCCAAAATCCAGCAAACTTCCTGTACCATTTACGCCAAATTTACGCCAAGACAAAGGGGCTATGGCTACATTCAGGAAGCGCGGCACGTCGTGGCGCGCGGAAGTCGCGAAGGGCGGCGTCAGGGAATCGAAGACATTCGATACGAAGGCTGAGGCTGTCACGTGGGCGACGAAGCTTGAGGCGGAAATCGACGCCGGTCAACGGCGGTCGTATTCCAAAGTCCAGAAGACACTCGGAGATGCCTTTGATGAATACCTAGAGAAGGTATCACCTGAGAAGGGCAAGCACGAGTGGAACAAGACGCGGTTGGATTTCTTCCGGGATGAACTGGACTTCATCGGCACACTCATTCGGAACGTGAAACCCGAGCAGATCACCGCGTGGCGCGACAAGCGTCTGAAAGTGGTCAAGAACTCCACCGTGAATCGCGATCTCAACCTGCTCTCCGCTGTCTTCGAGGCGGCGTGCAAAGAGTGGAAGTGGATACACACGAATCCCGTTCACGAAGTGAAGCGGCCAAAGGATCCGCCACCGCGCCGGCGCCGCGTGCCGGACGAGGACGCAGCGGTGATCACTAAGGCGCTCGGTCTAACGGACGATGGCCCGATCAAGACTGCGCAGCAGTACACGGCGCTTGCCTTCCTACTGGCTATCGAGACGGGGATGCGTCAGGGGGAAATCATCGGCACAATCTGGAGAGATGTACATTTGCCGCAGAAGTATCTGCACATCCCTAGGTCAAAAAACGGCGATGCGCGCGACGTACCGTTATCGACGCGGGCGGTTGCGCTGCTTAATCGCCTGACGCGGACAAAGGACGAGCCGCGATGTTTCCCGGTTGCGCAGGCCAGCGTCGACGCGTTGTGGCGAAAAGTTCGAGGAAAGGTTGCCGAGAAAAAGCCGGAGTTTGCGGATCTCAATTTTCACGACTCGCGGCATGAGGCCACGACGCGGTTGTCGCGAAAGCTGACCGTGCCGGCGCTCGCGAAAATGATCGGCCACCGCAACATCCAATCTCTGATGATCTACTACGACGAGACAGCCGCAGAATTGGCGGCTCGCCTCGATTAAACAGGCTTGCGCCGGCGGCCGGGGCGCGACGCCGGGATCGTGCCGGCAGTGCTGCGCGCCCACTGCATTACGTCGCTCGCGAACCAGCGGCGCTGCGCCTGCCTCGAGTCGACCGGGCGCAGTGCAGACGGGAACCCAGGCCGCGTCACCACGCGCAATTCGACTGTCTGTTTCGAGAGTCCGAGCCATTGCGCGATCTGTTCGGCGCTCCATAGCGTCTCTTCCGCATTTGGCCTTTCCAGGACCGCGATAAGCCTGTCGACGCGCTCGATAAGGCGGACGACAGCGGACGCTTCGCCATTCGGCGAGCGGCCGTACTTGCTCCAGTCGATAACGAGGTCTGTCTCCTCAAGTGTCGCGTCGGTCATGCCTGTCTGTTTTCCCGGTTTGCACGCTCTGGCGGGTGTTGGAGCGATTTGTGAGCGGAGTCTACTCCAGCGCGGCGTTCGACTCAAGTCATTGTTTTAAAAGAAATTTTTCAACACACCAAAAGTCTGTTAGCGAGTCGCCGGAAGGGCGGCTGCTGGGCGTTGCAACGCGAAGGACGCCAGCGTCGGGCGCATTCGGGCGCAAGTGAAATTTCATGTTTTGCGAGGAGTGAACGATAATCTCGGATGCCGTATGGGGAATACCGTGCTGCTGCCCGGAGCAGCCCTTGCTATTTAGAGTCATATGATGACCAGCGCATCGGAGCAGGATCGCGGACTGGCGCCACAGATGATCGGTATATAGCCTTATCGCAGACATAAGACCGAAAAAATGAATAAAAAAGCGCTTTCCGAACAGGACATCCGCAGCAAGTTCATTTCCCCCGCGCTGATAGACGCGGGATGGGATCTGCAGACGCAGCTACGCGAGGAAGTCGCGTTGACCGCGGGGCGAGTGGTGGTCCGGGGCAACAAGGCAAAACGCGACGAGAAGACGATCCGCCGTGCGGACTACGTGCTGTATCTCAAGCCGGGGATTCCGTTGGCCATCGTCGAGGCGAAAGACAACAACCATACGGTGCGCGACGGCATCCAGCAGGCACTCGCCTATGCCGAGATGCTCGATGTGCCATTTGCCTTCGCCAGCAATGGCGACGGGTTTGTCTGGCATGACAAGACCCTGCAGGACGGCGTGCTCGAGCGTGAGATCGCGCTGGGCCAGTTTCCGTCACCCACCGAGCTGTGGCAACGCTACCTGGCGTGGAAGGGCATCTCCCCGGAGACGGAGCCAGTCTATGCGCAAGACTACTACCCGGGCAAACCGGCGCGCTACTACCAGCTGACCGCAGTGAACCGCGCGATTGAAGCGGTCACGAGGGGCCAGTCGCGGATCCTGTTGGTGATGGCGACCGGCACCGGTAAGACGTACACCGCCTTCCAGATCATCTGGCGGCTCTGGAAAGCGCGATCCGCGAAGCGCATCCTGTTTCTTGCCGATCGCAACATTCTGGTCGATCAGACGAAGACGAACGATTTCAAGCCGTTTGGCGGGGCGATGACGAAGATCGAAAACCGGTCCGTCGACAAGTCCTACGAGATCTACCTGTCACTATATCAGGCGGTGACCGGCACGGAAGAGACACAAAACATCTATCGCCAGTTCAGCCGGGACTTCTTCGACCTGGTGGTGATCGACGAGTGCCATCGCGGCAGTGCCGCCGAGGACTCAGCCTGGCGCGAGATTCTCGACTATTTCAGCTCCGCGACACATCTCGGTCTGACCGCGACGCCGAAAGAAACGACAGAGGTGTCGAACATCACGTACTTTGGAGAGCCGGTCTACACGTACTCGCTGCGGCAAGGCATCGAGGACGGCTTTCTTGCGCCGTACAAGGTGATTCGCGTTGACCTCGACAAGGACCTCGGCTGGCGACCGACCAGTGGCATGGTCGACAAGTTCGGGCAGCTCGTCGAAGATCGGATCTACAACCAGTCGGACATGAACCGGTCGCTGGTACTGACGCGCCGCGATGAAGCGGTGGCAAAACGCATCACCGAGTTCCTGCACGCGACTGATCGGATGGCCAAAACGATCGTGTTTTGCGAGGACATCGACCACGCGGCCCGGATGCGCCAGGCGTTGATCAATGCGAACCCCGACCTGGCTAGTGCCAACCCGAAGTACGTGATGCAGATCACCGGCGACAACGTCGAGGGCAAGCTTGAGCTCGACAACTTCATCAATCCCCGGAAAGCCTATCCGGTGATCGCCACTACCTCGCGCCTGATGACGACCGGCGTCGACGCCAAGACCTGCAAGCTGGTGGTGCTTGATCGCACGATCAATTCGATGACCGAGTTCAAGCAGATCATCGGTCGCGGCACGCGGATCGACGAAGAGTACGACAAGCTGTGGTTTACCATTCTGGACTTCAAGAAAGCGACAGAATTGTTTGCCGACCCGGCCTTCGATGGTGACCCGGTTGTGGTGTTCGAGCCCGAGCCGGACGAACCCGTTGTGCCGCCGGAAGAGGAGGGCGATGCGTCGGGCGACGTTCCTGTCGGTCCAGACGGGAAAACCGGTGACCTCCCAGACGGGCCCGACGAGCCCGGCACCGGCCGAACTAAGTACGTCATCGATGCAGTGTCCGTGTATGTCATCAATGAGCGCGTCCAGTATCTAGGTCCAGACGGCAAGCTGATTACGGAGTCGCTGCGCGATTTCACGCGGATTCAAATTGGCAAGCGCTTCGTCTCGCTCGATGCGTTCTTGCAGGCGTGGAACGACGCCGACAAAAAACAAGCGATCGTCGCCGAGCTGGAAGAGCAGGGGGTGCTGTTCGACGAACTGGCGAAGGAAGCCGGGAAGGACCTCGACCCGTTCGACCTGGTTTGCCATATCGCGTTTGGCCAAAAGCCGCTGACGCGGCGGGAACGCGCCGAGAATGTCAGGAAGCGCGACTATTTCGGCAAGTACGGCGACACCGCGCGGCAGGTGCTGCAGGCGCTGCTGGAGAAATATGCCGACGACGGCATCGAAAACATCGAGCGCCCAGAGGTACTGCGGCTCGCGCCGCTCGACCAGCTCGGCTCGCCGGTCGAACTCGTCCAGGCGTTCGGCGGCCGGGCCCAGTATCAGGCTGCGATCCGCGAGCTCGAACGCTCGCTCTATCAATAAGGTTTCACCGGTTTACTCATGACTATCAGCTCCACCTTTATCAAGTCCGTGCAGGACATCATGCGCCAGGACGCCGGCGTCGACGGCGACGCGCAGCGGATCTCGCAGCTGACCTGGCTGCTGTTCCTGAAGATTTTCGACGACCAGGAAACCGAGCTCGAACTGATGCGCGACGCCTATCGGTCGCCGCTGCCCGAACGGCTGCGCTGGCGCAACTGGGCGGCCGACCCGGAAGGCATCACCGGTGACGAGCTGTTGACGTTCGTCAATACTGACCTGTTCCCGTCGATCAAGGCACTCAATGCCGATCCGCAGCGTAACGCGCGCGGCTTCGTGGCCCGCGAGGTGTTCAGCGACGCGTACAACTACATGAAGTCCGGCCAGCTGCTGCGGCAGGTGATCAACCGGATCAACGAGATCGACTTCAACAACCGCGCCGACCGTCACCTGTTCAACGACCTGTATGAGCGGATCCTGAAGGATCTGCAGAGCGCCGGCAACGCGGGCGAATTCTATACCCCGCGGGCGGTGACGCAGTTCATGGTCGACCAGGTCAATCCGCAGCTGGGCGAGCGAATCCTGGATCCGGCGTGCGGCACCGGCGGTTTTCTGGCGTGCGCGCTCGAGCACCTGAAAGCACAGCGCAGGAGCGTCGAGGACGACGTCGTGGTGCAGAACGCGATCAACGGTGTCGAAAAAAAACAGCTGCCGCACCTGCTGTGCGTGACCAACATGATGCTGCACGGCATTGAAGTGCCGTCGCTGATCCGTCACGACAACACCCTGGCCCGGCCGCTGTCTGACTACGGCACGCGCGACATGGTCGATGTGATCCTGACCAACCCGCCGTTTGGCGGTACCGAGGAGCCAGGCATCGAGGGCAATTATCCGGCGGACGTCCGCACGCGGGAAACCGCTGACCTGTTTCTCGTGCTGATCATCGAACTGCTGAAACACAACGGCCGCGCTGCCGTCGTGCTGCCGGACGGCACACTGTTTGGCGACGGCGTGAAGGCCCGCATCAAGGAAAAGCTGCTGACCGAGTGCAATCTGCACACGATCGTGCGACTGCCGAACGGCGTGTTTGCACCGTACACCGGTATCAGGACCAATCTGCTGTTCTTCACGAAGGGCGCACCGACCGAGTCGGTCTGGTACTACGAACACCCGTACCCGGCGGGTTACAAGAGCTATTCGAAAACCAAGCCAGTCCGTATCGAGGAATTTGGGACGGAGAAGGCGTGGTGGGGCAGCGAGGCCGATGGCTTCGCCAACCGCGTCGAGAGCGAATTTGCTTGGAAGGTGGACATTGCCACTATCAAGGCCAATGGTTACAACCTCGACCAGAAGAATCCGCATCGAAGCGAGGAAATTAGCCATGATCCGGACGAGCTCCTGAGTCAGTATCAACGACTGACCGCCGAGGCGCGGGTGTTGCGTGACAAGCTCAAGGGCATCTTGGCGGACGCGCTGGAGGGCCGGGCGTGAAGCTTAGTGAAGGATTCCAGCTGTTGGCAACCGCGTCAGATGGCGTCCCGCTTTTGCGCGAGTTGGTTTTGTCACTCGCGGTGCGGGGCAAGCTCGTGCCACAGGACTCACGTGAGGAGCCTGCAAGCGCGCTGCTTGAAAAAATGAACGCCGAGCGCGAAAGCGCAATTCGCGATGGCCGTCTGCGGCGCGGCAAGGTTGCATCCGTCGTCGGCAGCAGCTTGTTCAAGCTACCTGCTGGCTGGCAATGGGCTCGGTTGGGGCAAGTAGGAGATTGGGGCGCGGGAGCAACGCCCGCGCGCAGCAACCCTGAGTATTACGGTGGTGGTATCCCTTGGTTTAAGTCCGGGGAATTGAGGTCCGACTACGTGTCGCGATCGGAAGAAACTATCACCCAGGCAGCGCTGAATGACTGCTCCCTTCGCCTCAACAAGGCGGGCGACGTACTCGTCGCGATGTACGGCGCAACAATCGGCAAGACTGCGATCTTGAGTTCGCCAGCTACTACCAATCAAGCCGTTTGCGCCTGTACACCATTCACTGGCTTGGACAGCAGGTATCTTTTGTTGCTACTTAGGTCGATGCGTTCATACTTCATCGGGTTGGGCGCGGGGGGCGCACAACCGAATATCTCTCGCGAAAAGATAATCGCGTCCGTGATAGCGCTGCCGCCCGCGGCGGAGCAAGTGAGGATCATCGCCAAAGTCGATGAACTGATGAAGCTGTGCGACGAACTCGAAACCCATGGCCGACTGGAGTCCGAGCAGCACGCACGTCTGACCGCAGCATTGTTCGATCCGCTGGCCGCGAGCGAATCGGCTCATGCGCTCGCGGAAAACTGGGCCCGCGTCGCCGCGCACTTCGACCTGCTGCTCGACCGGCCGGAAGCGGTCGATGCGCTCGAGCGTGCCATAGGACGCATGGCTGTGCGTGGCTTGCTCGTGCCGCAGGATCCGGCAGATACCCCCGCAAGAGCACTTCTCGCCGAGATTCAATCGAGGAAAGCTCGGTTGATTGCCGAGGGCAAGATCAAGCGGGAGAAGGAGCTACCGGTAATATCGGACGACGACGCTCCGTTTGAATTGCCCGCAGGATGGACTTGGGCGCGCTTTCCGGAACTTGGGGAATTTGGAAGGGGGAAATCTAAACATCGACCGCGGAATGACCCCACGCTGTTTAGCCCCGGCGTTTATCCGCTAATACAGACCGGTGACGTCGCTCGGGCGGATCGCGTGATCGAACGATTCAACGCTCAATACAGTGAGTCTGGTTTGGCTCAGAGCAAGCTCTGGCCTGCTGGAACGCTGTGCATCACCATCGCAGCGAATATTGCTGACTCAGCAATCCTAGGGTTTGACGCGTGCTTCCCCGATAGCGTAGTCGGCTTCGTCCCAATCGGAGAGCTTGTGGACGGCCGCTATCTCTTGACGTTCATCGAAACGGCAAAAGACGATCTAACCGCCTTTGCTCCGTCGACGGCACAGAAGAATATAAATCTGGAGATCTTGAATAACGTTCTAATTCCGGTACCTCCGCGCAATGAGATGCTCCGAATCGTCTCGAGAGTGGAAGAGTTGCGTAATCTGTGCGGTGCCCTGCGCGCGCGCTTGACCGCGGGGCAGACTTGCCAAGCCCGCTTTTCCGAAGCCATGGTCGAACAGGTTGCGGCGTCGCAGGAGGACAAGGGCGAATTCGCCGCGGCCGCTTGAGAAGGGTTGTGCGGAGAGCGTCTGCCAGTTGCTGCGGCTCGAAATTGGCGGATACATCAGCTACGGTTGATGAGCAAATATCGCTGGGCCCGACGTGCGCCCTTGGATTTCGAGGAGCCTTCGTCAAACAAGCCTGGCGGCGGTTCTGGCCCGTCGCCGAGCACATTCGTAGTCTGTTAGCACAGCGTGCGCGCCGGCCGATCGTGACGCGACAATAGGCCAAGGTGGAGACGTCGGCGGCCGCCGGTACGGCGGTACCGGTCGCGTAACTACTGGCAGGCCAACAGAACGCATAGCGGGCCACGTGGCGCCCTTTTTCGCTCTTACATCTTCGTTCACAGAAGGCCAAAGACGGCCAACACGGGCCAAAGTCGTGACGCAAAAATGGGTCTATCCAACACGAGGGATAGACCCATATGAGCGGTACGAATCAACTTTTGCGCCTGCCCGCAGTCGTCGCTGCGGTCGGGCTGAGCAAGTCCAGCATCTACAACCTCATTCGTTCGGGGCAGTTTCCTCGTCCAGTCGTGCTGAGAGTGCGCGCGGTCGCGTGGCGGCTTGAAGACGTGAACGCGTTCATCGCGTTGCGTCGTCCCGCTGGGGAGGCCGCGAAATGAACATTCAACTCTATACGCCTGACGTCCGAATCACGCTGTTCAAAACGATCGGACGTCAGACTGTCGACGGCCAGACGCCGGTCTCGCAACGCGTGCTCGACACGAACAAGACGATCGAGCTTACGCCGTTCATGGGCGACGGCGGGCGCCTGCTCGTATCGAGGTCGGTTCGCGAGCCAGCGGGCGGATGGTCGTTGACGCTGGCGGATCAGCCCTACACGCAGGGCGACTCGTTCGAGTCACTGTATGGTCTGATCGAGCCGATGGACTTCGTCGAGATCCGCATGCGGCATAACTTGCCCAGCTCGTCGACGGGCAATCCGACCAAGCCACCTATCCTCATGCGTGGTTTTGTCTCCGAGATTTCGCGCAATGAGGCGATGGGCAACGATGGCAAGCCGATGCGCACGGTGACGATCGGCGGGCAGGACATGGGCAAGCTCTGGCAGATCATGCAGATCAAGTACATGCCGGGCTATGTTGTCGGCGAAAACTATCTTTCATCGTTCAAGCTATACGAGCGCTTCGGGGTGGGCTTTGTGACGGGCATGACGGCCGGCGCGTTTGTTCAGGAGGTGGTGAACAGCCTCATCAATCCGTTCCTGAGTTCGCTGATGCCGCCGAATTCGCCGAATCCGACGGCGATCAAGCTCGACGTGTCAGTCGCCAATGGCGTCGTCGACGTCGGGGGTGCGCAAAACCAGCAGGGCACCATCTATGGCTTACTCTCCTATTTCGGCGACGTCGGCGTTTTCAACGAGCTCTATCTCGAAGACCGCGAGGACGGTGTCTACTGCGTCTATCGACCGAACCCCCTCAAGGACATCAACGGCACGCTCATCCAGCCGGACGCGCCTAACCTGGCGCCGGTCGATATCGATGCCAAGGATGTGATCTCGCTCAACGTATCGCGCAGCGACGCGAACGTAAGTAATTACTACTGGACTCGCGCGCCGCGCTTCGAGCTCGTGAGCGATATCTATCGCTCGCAATTCGCGGTAGGCGCCGATCCGGCCTCAGTCGATCTTGGTCAATATCCCAACTCGGCAGAGCAGTTCTATGGCGTCCGCCTGCTGGAGACGGAAACGCAGCAAGGTGGCAATGACGTGTCGACGATGGCGAGCGGGCAACCGGCGCCGCAGCAGGCGACGCGCAACGCCAGCATGATGAACTGGGTCAATAACCGACGGGCGATCGTCGTCGCATCCAATAAGGACAATGTCCTGCTCGAGCGCGGCACGGCGCGGATCCGCGCGAATGAGACGGTCAAGCCAGGCAGCTATGTGCGGATCGTGCGCGGATCGTTCTCATCAATGTTCTATGTCGTGGCCGTCGATCTCGACTATATCCCGTATCAAGGCCTGTTCCAGACGCTCAAGCTCGAGCGGGGCAATGGGTTCATCAAACGGGTCACGGCGGGCGCGGGCGTGCAAAGCCCCGCCAATGCGGAAAAATCGGGGCTTGCAAATGGCTAGTCTCCGCTGGGGCACGGTGGCGGCGGTACATCCAGAATAGCATTGATCTTGTTATGACCGACAACGGGCAGCAGCTCGTCGGTGTAATGACGCAACACAAGGCCAGCGGCGCTTCGACACTGCGCCCGGCGGCTTTTCTTTGTCTACCTCGCGACGTCGTGCGACTGTCCTTACATGCGCCCGACCTGCGCCCAGGCTCGTGCGAGCTATCCATCAAACCGTCGCCGACGAAGGCGCCGGGCGGCTCGCGCAACTGATTGTTTGTCTGATGCGAGATGCGTAGGGAGCGTCATTTCAAATATCCGCAGCGTCGCGCGGCTCCTTCAATCGCCGGCCTCCCTTGACGGCGATAGGCAAGTCAGGCGGCTGAGTTCGGGCCATGAAGCGTCATTCGGGCGCATCGTCGGTCGGACGTTCAGACGTCGGATCCGCTCAGCAAGCGGCCATTCGATTCGCAAGTTGAACGTTGCTTTTCTGCCATTTGGTCATCGGTGCATCAACAACCAACGACGGATCCCATGCCCAGAACGCGCGACGTTTTCAGCAGTTGCTGGTTCGCCCAAAATGCCGAAAGAATGCTGCGCCGATAAGGACATCCAGGCTAAATTTGTCAAGACGTCACGGCAAGTATGCTGGCCAAGTACCATCGACGTCTTGGGTAATCTGCGAAGATGAACCGGACTTCCGACCTTCAACTGATAGGTAATTTGGACCTGCCATCGGAGCGGCGTACATGAGGCTCGCCGTCCCGTAACCTCACCGCAAAACAGACGATCCGTTCCCGCCACCTGGCAGGAACGAGATCGGAGTGCGTGACTTCTGAGGCAATGTTGATGAAGATGGCCAGCGGGTAGTTCAGGAGCTCGATCATCCGGATCAGACTCTCAAAGTCTCCGGCGGCCTGCCTTTGGGACGCCGCGAGTTTGATCTCGACAACGGCGATATTTCCGTCACGTCTTGAAGAGTGACGATCCTCGTCGAAGGGCTCGTGAACGATGATGTCTGGCCGGATCTTCAGCCCGTGACTCTCGAACTGTTTCTGGTATTCCTGCTCGATGATGGCCTTGCCGGGCAGAAAATCCACCGGGACGGCTTTCTTCAGCTCGGCGAGCAATTCGCCTTGAAATCCGCGTTCGGTTTCGTAGAACCGCGGCGCTTTGATCGCTCCAAGCGCGGCGGTGATGTGATCGAGGAGTGTGTTGATGTCCATGAAATCGTCCTTCATTGCTGCGCTTCCCGATCACCATTGACCGACTTTCAGCGGCGACTTGATGACGTGCACGAAATCAAGCCAAGCGTCAGCAAGAAGTTCAACATCGACGTGACCTTCAGGCCTTCGGCGCCAGTCCGCTTTGGCCGGCTGCTCGATACGGTGGAAGAAACTCACGAAGCGATTCGCGCGGAAACCCGGGCGCTGAACGCGACCTAATCGCAATGGGCCTCGCCGGGCATCGTTATTTCACAACCATCAGCCTTCTCCCAGTATGCAGGAGCAAATCTATCAGTCACATCGACGACGTGAGGCGTCACCGTTAATCTGTCAGCGACCCATGCAGGCTCCGCATTTTGAAAAGGCGTCAGTGCGGCCCCGCCAAGCGTTAATTGAAACATTAAGTTTGAGGCCTCATTACCCTTCGGCGCACAATAACCCGTAGATTTCGAAGAGAATGATAGCTTTGCTTTTCCATCAGAAATATTAATCGACGGAGTGGCTACAAGAAGCGTTCCACGACCATTTAACATCTCAGTAGGCTGACATACAAGCAATCGGTTGCCAGCAATAGAGGCCACCCTGGGTGGGATTGATGACGAGGAACCTAAAACAACGGTAGTGCGTGGCTCCTCTTTGCTGGAGTTAATCACGTTGTCACGAAAATAGCCGCCCTTCAAAATCATCCAGGTGAATCCTCCGATTCCCCACAAAAAAGCGATTAACATTGTCCCCAAAAAAACCTTGGTTCCGAGATTATTTGGTTTAGATATCTGTTGTCCAAAAATCGATCTGTTCTCGATCTTTTTTTCCTGTCCTTGTGCCGGATTCGGAAACAAACGCAAGACGTGCCCGAGGTCGCCCTCAGTCTGATCCGGCGATACCAGTACTGGTGTGGGACCTTCGTGCATCTTGCGAAGCTTGTCCGAAATGATCTGAACGATGTTTCCGAACGTCATCAAACTCGGACCACCCGATTTTCCGTTTCGCAAGACGTCCAGCAAAAGACCGGAAAAGAGGGTGTAAAGCTCGCCGGACGGCGCCTTGGCTTTACTATATTTGTCTGCAGCACAAAGGACTGTCGTACCCCGGGTTGGATTTTCCTGTTCATCCTCTCTTTCATGCGTATCGAAGGCCTGTTCTGCCGTTTGCACGAGCCCGCCGTCCTCATCCAGGAAGACTTTCAGTGCGCCTGCCGCATAGCAGCAATCGAGAATCACAAAGCGCCGAGACCACGCGGCCAGCTTTTTGAGTTCATCCGCAAGGTCCTGCACCTTAAGAGCGGTTAGCGACGTTGCGCTTTTTGTCGTCGCTGCAATTGAAAGAGAAGTCGTCCCGGACTGCGGCAGGCCGTGTCCGAGATAAATGATAAACACGTTCTGAAGTTCGTCGCCGGCGTCATGATTAAAACGTTCTATATGCTCGCCCATTAATTGCATTTGCCGGGTATTATTTTCCTTGGAATTATAAAGATCGAGAAAATGTTTTCGTTCAACGTTCATCTCAGCCGTCTTTAGAAAATATTTCTTCAGCGCCATCGCGGAGTTTAACAGCGACGGGTTATTAAGATCCGTATAATCCGGATACATGCTCGCGCCGAGCAGGACGACGCATGACTTTGCGCTATGCACGGGCGCCGCCTACTTATTTGATACGGAAGACCCGCTTAATTTTAACTTCACGATCTCTGCAAGGTTATCGGGCGAGACGCCCTTCATCTCGATTTCGCCTTGCCTGCCAATCTTCAATGTGGCGCTATGATCTCGCATTAACCATTCTTTGAGTGTTTTTACAAGCTCCGCTGCAAATTTAGTCCCGATAACCGCAATGATTATCGTTCCAGGATCCAGCGAATCGGAATCTTCCTTTTTGCGATCTAAGTCGATTCCGCGTACCTCTCTGTTCAGATCCTCGATAAGGCTGTTCGTCAGCTCATTTTCCTTGTCGGAGGTTACGCCACCTACCTTTAGCACCAACGTTGCTTTTTCCACGGAACACCTCAACGATGAATAAAAAGACGAAAAGGTTCGCTTACCTTGAAGATGTTCCTTCGCGCGCTTCCTCTCAATACTCAATATAGCGAACGGTTGGATTCTGCGGCTTCTTAAAATCTGGGAGCGCTATGGTTGGCCACGGAGCCCCCGCAAGGATCGAAGGACAAAGCAGGGTGAGGAGATCCCTTGAATGTTGTCGCCGACTCAATATTGATCAGGAGGCCGAGATTCACGTGACCTGGCCCGATGTCGACCGCGTCTCAGAATGGGCTGCATCTGTCAGCTCGCCCCCCGGGTCATCGGCGTGTCGGCAACTCTTTCATTTTGCTATCGGCGGCAACAATCCCTAACCGGCCATTCGGCGATCGACACGTCTAACGGCTGCTTGGGGTTGGGGGCTAGCGATCGTCGGCCAAGGCCTGCACGCCCGACCTACGCGGGAAACGTCGTGCTGTCGCCGATTCTCTCGTGCGCCCTATGTGCGCCCGGATTGCGACGCGTCTTGCGCTGCGCCCCGCCCGCTAACGCGTAGCGGCGTAAGCGCACCAGACTCTTAATCTGTTGGCGCTTGGAGCGCGTCGCAGCAAAGCAACTTTTGTCGCATCTCGTTGCTGGTTGTCGCTGCTCGTCGTCGGTCGTGACACGAAGATGAGGACTCAACTAGTACGAGAGAGGCTTTGTATGAGTGGTGATCGCGTAATGCGTCTTCCGGAGGTGGTGCGTCTGACCAGCCTTCATCGAGGGACGATCTACAGGCTAATGGTGGCCGGGCTGTTTCCGGCACAGAAGAAAATCCCGGGCGTCCGCGCGGCTGCGTGGGCGGCGGCCGACGTCGAGGCGTATTTGGCTAAACAGCGGGAGCAGGGCGCAGCATGAGCACGACAGAACTGGAACACGCCGCGCTCTCAGTGCGGCGGCTCCGGTTTTTCTGGACACAGAGTTGGGGTAAAACGTGTGATCCAAACTGGAGTAGTTGATGTTGAAGA
>NZ_SELS01000104.1 GCF_004197395.1 Paraburkholderia sp. UYCP14C
TCTTCAACATCAACTACTCCAGTTTGGATCACACGTTTTACCCCAACTCTGTGTCCAGAAAAACCGGAGCCGCCGCACTCGATCTTTCGCGTATTCTGGCTGGGCCGAGTGCGGCCCAGTTGCTTGGCGATCTTGGCGCAGATGTCGTCAAGGTGGAAAGACCTGAAGAGGGGGACGATACGCGTAAATGGGGACCGCCGTATGTACGCGGGACGTCGGGCGAGGAAACGGATGAGAGCGCCTATTACCTCTCGGCCAATCGCAACAAGCGGTCGATTGCCATCGACATCGCATCTGACGCTGGCCGGGAGCTGGTACTTCAGCTGATCTCGCAGGCCGACGTTCTGGTGGAAAACTACAAGGTCGGGGGCCTTGCCAGGTACGGCCTGGCATACGAGCAGATCAAGGACCGCTATCCGCGTCTCATCTATTGCTCGGTCACAGGGTTCGGGCACACGGGTCCCTATGCCAGCCGACCCGGCTACGACTTCCTGATTCAGGGTATGGGCGGGATCATGAGCCTGACCGGTGTGCCGGACGGTGAGCCGATGAAGGTGGGGGTGGGCATCGCTGATGTCATGACAGGTATGTATGCCGCAGTCGGAATTCTGGCGGCGCTGCAGCATCGCCAGCGAACGGGAGAAGGTCAGCACATTGACATTTCCCTCCTCGATACGCAGATATCCTGGCTCGTCAACGCCGGCACGAACTATCTGACCGACAGGAAGTTACCGACGCGCCTGGGCAATGGCCATCCGAACATCGTTCCGTATCAGGTGTTCTCCACGGCTGATGCGCCGATGATCCTTGCCGTTGGCAACGATGCCCAATTCCGCCGGTTCTGCGAGGTGGCAGGGTTGGATGAACTTGCGTCCGACGAGCGTTACGCGACCAACCCGATGCGAATCCGCCATCGAACTGCTCTTTGCAAACTCGTCGAGAACGCGCTGAGAACGCAGCCTCGTGAGCTATGGCTGCGAGAACTCGAGGCAGCCGGTGTTCCGTGCGGGCCCGTCAACAATCTGCAAGACGTATTTTCCGATCCACATGTCAAAGCCCGTGGCGCCGAACTGCGCATGCCGTGCGATTGGGCGGCAGACGGAGAGATTGGCCTTCTGGCAAATCCGCTGAAGATGTCCGCAACTCCACCGAGTTACAGGCGAGCGCCTCCGCGACTCAATGAGCACGCTGCCGAAGTACTGATGGACTGGCTTGGAAACATGAATGCGCTATAGGAGAAACCATGTACGACCTCACACCTGATCAACTGAGTCTGCAAGCGCAAGCCCGGGAGCTCGCGCAATCTGTATTTGCTCCCACCGCGGCCGACACAGACCTCACTGAACAATATCCGTGGAGCAACGTTGCTGCGCTGCGCGACGCTGGTTTCATGGGTATGACGCTGCCAAAGAACCTGGGCGGGCGTGGTATTTCTTACCTCGACACCGTGGTCGTCATTGAAGAGATGGCCAAGGCGTGCGCCACCATGGGGCGGATCACGGTAGAGGCCAATATGGGCGCCATTGGTGCCATTGCCAGGTACGGGACCGAGGAACAACTGAAAGTGGCTGCGGATCTGGTTCTGGCGGGAGACAAGCCGGCAATCTGCATCTCCGAGCCAAATGCGGGCAGCGCGGCCAGCGAGATGACCACGCGCGCCGACAGGAAGGGGGATTGCTACATCCTCAATGGAGAGAAATACTGGATCACCGGTGGTGGTGTTTCGAAGTTGCACCTGATATTCGCCCGGGTGTTCGACGATGGTGTGGAGCAAGGTATCGGCGCATTCATCTGCGTGCGCGATGACAATGCGCCCGCAGAGCTCGTGGTGGGCCGGAGGCTATACGCGATGGGGGTGCGCGGTATCCCGGAGACCCACCTCGAGTTCCATGACCTGAAGATTCACAAGTCGATGCTGGTCATTCCGCCGGGCGGCCTGAGACGCGGTTTTGCCTCGCTGATGACGGCCTACAACGCGCAACGCGTCGGTGCGGGCACGGTCGCCCTGGGCATCGCGCAAGGCGCCTTCGAAGAAGGCATGGCCTACCTCAAGTCCCGGCATCAGTTTGGCCGGCCCATTGCGGAATTTCAGGGGCTCCAGTGGATGCTGGCCGACATGTCGACCCAACTGGAGGCTGCTCGTTTGCTCCTGCGCTCGGCTGCTGCCAGTGGCACGGACTTTCCAGACATCGACAAGGCCGCGCGGGCAAAGATCTTTGCGGCCGAAGCGGCCAACAAGGTAACCAACGACGCCCTGCAGTTCTACGGATCGTCCGGCTACGGTCGACACAATCCGATGGAGCGGCATGTCCGTGATGCCCGCATGTTCACCATCGCTGGTGGCACAGCGCAGATTCTGCGCACGCAGGTCGCTTCGAAACTGCTCGGAATGAAGCTGCCACAGACACGTGAGGGCTACCTGCGGTAGAGGACAAGCCCGCCTGAGCCAATACTGATTTCGCGGTTGCCGCTTGGTTTTTATACGCCCCGGGGGCTCGCCCCCGGGCGAGTCACAGATGAATCGTCAATTCCTTTTGTGCATCGGTCGTGCTGGTACATGCATGGGTACGATGGCATTCGTAGGCGCACTGCCAGTGCTTCGATCCGTGTGGCACATGGATGCAACAACGGCTGGGGCAATCCAGACCGCTTTTAATCTCTCCAACGCTCTTGCGCTACTCATCACCTCATGGTTGTCCGACAGCCTCGGGGCCAGGCGCATGTATCTGGTTTGCACATGGGCGGGTGCATGTGCGTTGGTCGTCTTCGCGATCTTTGCCAGGTCGCCGCACAGCGCGCTGATACTGATCGTGTTTGTGGGGCTGACGCAGGGCGGTGCCTATAGCCCGGCGCTACTCCTGGTTGCAGACCTGAGCGCTCCGGCCGCACGGGGTCGCGCCATGGGACAGATTCTGGCTGCAGGCTCTTTGGGCTACCTGCTTTCCGTGTCGCTCTCCATGTGGGTTGCGAAGTCCTTCGGTCCGGCGGCCGCATTTGCTATTTGCGCGGCAGGCGCTTCGGCCGGCGCGATGCTCGGCCAGCTCAGTCTCGACGGCGTGGAGAATCGACGACACTCACGAGAAGCAGCGGCGCCTTCCGAACCGATGCACTGGGGGAGCATTTTTGGTCCCACTTCCATATGTCTTCTTGTCGGGTACGTGGCACATTGCTGGGAGCTACTGGGCAGTTGGGCCTGGACCCCAACCCTCCTGGCGACGGCACTTCAGCCGTTCGGGTATGGAGCAATGACCACGAGCCTGATCGTCGGAGGCACGGTACATCTGTCGGGCATGATAGCTTCCGGATTCGTCGGTGCGCTGTCCGATCGGTGGGGACGTTCGCGTGTGCTCATATGCGTTGGAGCAGCCGGAGGCATCTGTTCCATGCTTATGGGTTGGTCTGGGCATTGGGGACCCGGCTGGGTGATTGCACTGGCCGCCGTCGGTAGCTTCTTTATTCTCGCAGATTCTGGCGTCCTTTCCGCTGCAATGACTGACGAAGTACCTGCTCGCTACCTGGGGCGGGTGATGGGGGTGCGGTCGATTCTAGGGTTCGGGGCGGGGGCGCTGGCGCCGATGGCCTTCGGTGCAACGCTCGATTGGACTCATCAGTGGGGATGGGCGTATATGCCGCTTGCTGCGGGAGGACTCGTTGCATCTCTTGCAGGCTTGCGATTGCGGAAAATCAGCCAGCAGAATGCCCGCAGTTCGAATCACGCGCAATCTGCAATTGCTCAATAGGGAAGCTGCCGAGTTTGCCGGCATGGAACACTGAGTAGCCGCAGTTGAACCGGTGGACGAGTTTCAAGCAGCAGCCATCTGTCTGCATCCGCCAGCACAGGTCGAATGGCTCGACGGCAGCCTTCCTGAGCCCGCAACCCTACACGCGCGGATGGACAGTTGTGACGACGCAGCCGAGCGTCGCCGTGCGATGCCAAGCGTCGCTAGCCTTCTGCGCGACGGTGCGTTGCTACCGCTGTCTCTGCGATACGACCCCGTACCGGCGGGACGCGGCATATTCGTTGTATCCGGGAAGAGACGATTGAGCTTGCGGCCCATCATGGCTTACGTCCGATATTGATGCACCCGTCAGAATCTGTTCATTGTTTCAATCGGCGTACGGGCGTGACCTAGGCCCGATTTGCCTTCATCAAAGAATGTGAGACTCGATGTATTCCGATGGGGGTTATTGCCTGGTCGCGGCCAGATTCTGCCGTTCGCCTGAGACATAGAGCGGCCACTCGTACGGTTGGCTAACCCGGACTGCTGCGCGACGCGCAACGCGCATCCAGGCTATTGTTGCCAGCTTCCGGGGTCGGCTTGCATGACGGCTCTGGAGAGCAAAGTGACCAGTCTGCTGTCGAGAGGAGCAAATCCGCTTGGCGGTGCCGTCAGAGGACGGGCTCTCGCATCGCGAGCATTCGAGAGCTCACTCCCTCGCCAAACTTAGCTTTTCACGATCAGTTGCCGCGGCAACATCGCGCGGATCTCACGACGCGCGTGATCGATGAAAGGTTTCAGGATAAGCGTAGACGAATTGCGTTGGGAGATGACGATAGAGTAATCGCTTATTACGTGCGGTTCAAAGGGAATGAATTTTAACTGCCCTCCGGTATAGCCGGCGGCAGTGAGAGGGTCAATGATCGAAAGTCCCGCACCCGCCTCGACGAGTTTGATGATTACAGAGGAAACTTGGGTTTCGACGTTGATGCGCCGACTGACGCCATGGGAAAGCATGATGGAATCGAGCCTGGTCCGGGCTTCCATCAGCGGTAAGAAAGAGACGAAGCCTTCTCCTTCGAAATCTTCGGGCTGAAGCGTCTGACGGCTCGCCAGACGATGAGCCACAGGCACAACGCCAACCATCTTCGCCGAAACCAGGATCTCGCTGTTTCCATGTCGCGTCGCTTTCAGCGGAACCATCGCAAAGCCGAGATCACAGCGATCGGCTGCCACCATATCGAGTACAGTCGCCGAACTATGCATATGCATGGTTATCCGCACGTCCGGATGCTCTTTCGTGAATCTCGCTATCGCTCGCGGAAGAAACGAGTGCGCCATGTTCGGAGCGGCGGCGATCTCGATGTGTCCGAGCTTGAGCGTCTTGATGTTGCTTGCGGCATTTGCGATGCGTTCGATCCCGACCAGGGACTGATGCACATCGGCGAACAGAAGCGCCGCTTCCGCCGTGGGCACCAAGCGACCTTTCTCGCGAGAGAACAGCGTAAGGCCGATGCGCTCTTCGAGGTCGGCGACGAGACGCGTCACGACCGGTTGCGTGACTTCGAGCATTTCGGCCGCGCCGGTAACCGACTTTCGCACCATGATTGCCCGGAACGCTTCCAGGTGCCGCAGCGTGATTCTCTTATCCATAGCAAAAAGACATTGGTTAATTGTATTTAGCTATTATAAACGGTTTTTTGACTCTATGAAATCGTGTTAAATCAATGATTTACATAAATAGAGTGGTGGCATTTGAAAAAAACATCGAACCGGGTTTTTACCGGTTAACTCAAGCACTTTTCGGCATTAGCATATTGTCTCTGAACCGTCCGAATACTTCGAGCCGGGTGCCGTCCGATTTCTTTCTGAGTTGTTAGAGCCAATGAAGCATTCGAAACTTGCCGTGAAAGCAGTCGCTCTTGCGTGTGTCACGAACGCAGGCGTGAGCCTGCGGTGCTGTACCGAAGATGGGAGTAGGCCTCCCGAAGTCGGCTTTCAGGAGCAGGCTTCAAACTGCCCGATGCTGCTGCGCCCAAAAGACGTGGTGGTGAGCGATCGAGGAAAAGGCATCTTTAAGGATGTCAGGTACGTGTTGAGAAGATGAGCGTAAGCGAACCGTTCGATGACGCATCGTTAGACTGCTAGACGCTGTCAAAACTGGAGCCGGGAAGAAGCTCCAGGATCAGTCGGGAAGACACCTGATTACGGACCCGATGGCAGCCGGTGCAAAGGCGGCATGAGCTCAACACAGGCTTCGGTACGGAACGTGAGAACCTTACTTCGGATGTTAAGGGAAAAGACAAATGGCAGACACCATGAGGATGAATACCGATGCCGAAGTGAGGGGCGGAGCTGCTCGTAGTAGTGTTGAAGCCCTTGTAATGAGGGTGGAGCGAAGGGGCAGCGTTATCCTGTTGACGAACGTCGCCAACCTGCATAGCGGGGATGAGTGACATGACATCAACGAAACCGTACAGCATTGCGAAGCGGGTCGTGTGGGAAGCGTACCAGTTGGTAAGGGCCAACCGCGGCGCTGCTGGCGTGGACGATGAAACTATCGCCATGTTCGAGCAGAACCTTTCGGGAAATTTGTACAAGCTGTGGAACAGGATGTCGTCGGGGTCGTACTTCCCGCCACCGGTGAAGCAGGTTGAGATTCCGAAAGCTAAGGGCGGCACGAGAAAGCTGGGGATTCCCACCGTAGCTGACCGAGTGGCGCAAAGCGTGATCAAGCTGATGATCGAGCCGATGCTTGATCCGATATTCCATGACGATTCGTATGGGTATCGGCCGGGAAGGTCGGCGAAACAGGCGATTGCCGTGACGCGTACGCGTTGCTGGAAATACGACTGGGTTGTCGAGTTTGACATCAAGGCGGCATTCGATCAGATCGATCACGCGCTGCTGTTGAAAGCGGTGCGACGCCACATCAAGGAAAGCTGGATCGTGTTGTACGTTGAGCGGTGGCTGACTGCACCGTTCGAAACTGCCGATGGGGCGAGTTTGCCTCGGACGCGGGGTACACCACAGGGTGGCGTGGTCAGCCCCATCTTGATGAATCTGTTTATGCACTATGCGTTCGATAGCTGGATGCAGAGGACATGGCCGCAGTCTCCCTTTGCGCGCTACGCCGACGACGCGGTGGTTCACTGTCGTAGTCTGGCGCAGGCGCAAGCTGTGATGCGAGCGATTGCAACACGGTTGGAAGAGTGTGGTCTGATGATGCACCCGGAGAAGTCAAAGATCGTGTATTGCAAGGACAGCAATCGAACTGGCAGTTATCCGAACGTGCAGTTCACGTTCCTCGGTTTTACGTTCAGACCGAGAGTCGCCTTGAGCAAACACCAACGGCGATTCACCAGTTTCCTGCCTGCGGTGAGTAATGAGGCGCTAAAGCGGCTGAGACAGACAGTTCGAGTTTGGCGAATACACCGTCGAACATCGGAGACGCTGAACGAACTCGCGCAGCAATGCAACGCGACGATACAAGGGTGGTGGAACTACTATGGGGCGTTTTATCGGACGGCGATGAGCAGCCTCTTCAGCTACCTCGACCTACGGCTTATGCGGTGGGCTCGGAGAAAGTACAAGCGGCTGCGGCAGCACAAGCGACGTAGTGCGGAATGGCTACGCAAGGTGAAGACCGCCCACCCCTGGTTGTTTGTCCACTGGCGTGTCGTCGGAGGATCGGTTGGATAACGGGAGCCGAATGAGTCGAGAGACTCACGTTCGGTTCTGCGAGAGACTCGGGGTGCAACTCCCCGGGTCTACTCACCTCTTCTTATGAGGACGTATGGGGTCTCTCACTCGGCAGCATCGTCTTCCGATACGCGTCCGATGATCGTGATCAGCGCAAGCTCCGCTGACGTGGCCACGCTCGACCCGGATCGGGCCACCAACTTTGGCGATCTTGGCGTCGTGTCGGAGATCTTCAACGGGCTGGTTCGATTCGCACCCGGCAGCGCCGACCCGAAAGAGGTCGAGCCCGATCTGGCCACCGATTGGCAAACTTCAGCCGACAAGACGGTATGGACTTTCCACCTGCGCAAAGGTGTGCAGTTCCAAGGTGGTTATGGAGAAATGAAAGCGGACGACGTCGTCTATTCGGTACGGCGCGCAGCCGATCCGAAGCACTCGAGCTTCGCTGCGGACTTTGCGGTCATCGATAAGGTCGAAGCGCTCGACGACTATACGGTGCGCTTCACGCTCAAACATCCGTCCGCGGCGTTTCTTGGACTAGTGGCCAACTATCATGGCGGGAGCGTCATCAGCAAAGCCGCTGCCGAGAAGCTCGGCAAGAAGTTCGGTCAGGCGCCGATCGGAACAGGCCCGTTCGCATTTACGCAGCTCGTGACGCAGCAATACGTAAAACTCGTCGCCAATGATGCGTATTTCAGGGGCGCGCCCAGGCTCTCCGGAATCATGTATCGCATGATCCTGTCGGACAGTGCGCGGGAGCTGGCCGTCACCACGAACGAGATCGACCTGATGGGCGCAAAGCGTGAACAACGCTGGGTGGAAAGGGCAAGAAGTCGCGGCATGAACGTGGACATCATGGACCCCGCGGAGTTTCGGACCATCTTCATCAATCGCAACATCAAGCCACTGGATAACCTGAAAGTTCGTCAGGCGATTGCCGCAGCCATAAATGTCGATGAAATCGTTCGCTATGCCGGCAAGGACGTCGCGGACAAGGGGTGTTCCGTCGTCCCGAATGGCTATCTCGGAGAGGACTGCAGCAGCGGCGCCTATGCCTACGATCCGGTGCGCGCCAGAAAGCTCCTGACGGAGGCCGGTTTCCCCAACGGACTGACGCTTCACTCGGTCGTGTCGAACGTCTCTGTGCAGCAGCCGATCATGGAGATTATTCAGGCGCAGCTCGCGCAAGCGGGCATCAAGCTCGACATGGAGGTGGTGGATCACGCCACGTATCAGGCAAAAAGTCGAAAGGACCAGAGCGCGATTGTGTTCTATGGAGCGGCCCGCTTTCCGACCGCGGGAATCTGGCTGGGAGAGTTCTACGATTCGGCGGCATCGATTGGTGCGCCGGGCGCCATGTCCAACTTTGGGCATTGCTCCGTCGCTGACAAGGAGATTCGAGCCGCAGCCGTCGAGCCCGACGCGCAGCGACAAATCGACCTCTGGAAACAGGCGCAACGGAAGATTCATGACGATGTGTGCGCCGTGCCGCTGTTCGGTCTGAAGCAAGTGTGGGTGCAAAGCGAGAAGGTCAATCTCGGTTATCAGCTCAAGGGAGCCTTGAGTCTGCAACCGCCCGTGACCGAGCTTACGACCGTGTCGCGGGGCGAGCCCTGAGCAACGCCTTTCCCGATGCCCTGTCTCGCTGGTGCGCGCCCGATCGGAAGCGGGCCAGCGGTCGAAGAACGCAATGCGTTCAGGTGTTTTTGCAAGGATGTCCGTTATGTCTCAAGAGTTCGATTTCGTCATAGTCGGGGCCGGCATGGTCGGCGCCGCTGTCGGGTATGGGTTGGTGCGCGAAGGTCGGCGTGTCTTGATGCTCGATGGAGAAGACACCGACTATCGAGCGGCAAAGGCCAACTTCGGCCTGGTATGGGCGCATGGCAAGGGACAAGGCCAGCCCCAATATCAGCGTCTGTCATTGGATGCAGCCGCGAATTGGCCGCTTTTCGCCTCGCAACTAGAAGACGAGAGCGGCATGTCGGTCGTCTATGAGCAAAAAGGCGGGCTGCATTTTTGCCTGAGCGAAAAGGAGTTCTCCGACCGGGCCGTGCGAATGAGCGAGTGGCACGCTCAGCTTCCGGACGTTCCTCCGTCGGCGCGCATGATCGATCGGAGAGAACTCGAACGTCTCCTTCCGGCTGCGCCTCTTGGCAAGGATGTGTTCGGTGCGAGCCTCGGATCGTTCGACGGGCACGTCAACCCCTTGCGTCTGCTCGCCGCAATGCAGGCGGCGTTCGTTCGACGCGGCGGCACGCTGCGCAGCGGGCAGGCCGTTAGCGCGATTAAACCTCTGGCGGCCGGCGGCTTCGAGGTAACGGCCGGCGCGCACAAGGCGCGAGCGGAGCGGGTCCTTATTTCAGCCGGTCTGGGCTCGAAGGCTCTGGGTCCGATGGTTGGTCTCGACGTGCCAATCCGGCCTCAGCGCGGCCAATTGCTCGTCACCGAAAGACTCGCGCCGTTGCTTGCATTGCCCGCAAGCGGCCTTCGCCAGACGGGCGAAGGCACGGTGATGATCGGCGTGACGCAGGAAGAAGTCGGATTCGATCTTCACACCACGTCAGATGCGGCGGTCCTGATGGCTCGCAAAGCCGTGCAAATCCTTCCGGATCTGGCGAAGGCGCGCCTGGTACGGCAGTGGTCCTGTCTGCGAATCATGACACCCGACGGCGCACCGGTCTATGCGAGTTCGCAGGAGCATCCGGGTGCCGATATTGCAATCTGCCATTCGGGCGTAACGCTGGCTTCCTTCCACGCAGGCGCTTACGCGCGCGCGCTTGCTCAAGGCACGTCATCTAACACTTTCGATAATTTCCATCATGGCCGTTTCGATCTTCAAAAAGTTGCCTGACCTCGTCGCACCCACGTTGACGGTTTATGTCGACGGCCACGCTGTCACCGCTGAGCGTGGGGAAACAGTCGCGGCGGTCCTCCTTCGAGAAGGCAAGGCCGCGAGTCGGACGACGCCAGTGCATGGTTCCCCGCGCGCGCCGTACTGCATGATGGGTGTGTGTTTCGAGTGTCTGGCCATCGTCGATGGAGTTGCTTCGACGCAGACATGTATGGTGACAGTGGAAGAAGGTATGCGTGTCGAGCGACAACTCGGCCGAAAGAAGGTGGCGCAATGATTCGCGATTTTGATGTGGTTGTCGTCGGGGCGGGGCCGGCCGGCATGAGTGCGGCCGTGCGCTTGCGAAGCGACGGTCTTTCGGTCCTGGTGGTCGATGAGCAGCCGGCTCCCGGTGGCCAGATTTACCGCGCGGTCGAAGCTGTTGCGCCGACGGCGGTCGGCGAAATTCTGGGCGATGAATACCTCGCGGGCGCGAGCCTGGCTGAGTCCTTTCGTCGTAGCGGAGCGGTGTATGAGCCGCTGACTCAGGTCTGGCAGATCGAGCCGGGCTGGCGCGTCTACATGACACGCAGCGGCCGCGCGGAAATGGCGCGCGCGAAGCAGGTAGTGCTCGCACTAGGCGCGCAGGAGCGTCCCGCTCCTTTCCCCGGTTGGACGCTTCCTGGCGTGCTCACCGTCGGTGCAGGACAGATCCTGCTCAAGACTTCGCGCCAGATCCCTTCGGAGCCAGTCTGGGTCGCAGGGACCGGGCCTTTGCCGTTGCTTTACATGGCTCAGTTGATCCGGGCGGGCGGCAAAATCGCGGGGTGGCTGGATACCGCACCGCCGGGTGCATTTCGCCGTGCGCTGCCTTGGGCCGGCGCCATGCTCGCGGGCTGGAACGACATCCGCAAAGGCTTGCAGTGGATGCGCGAGCTCAGGAAAGCCGGCGTCAAACATGTGCGAGGCGTGGCAAACATCCGCGCGCTTGGCGACGGGCGCTTGCAGGAAGTGGAGTACAGGCTGAGCGACGGCTCGACGCACCGGGAGCGAGCCCATGTGCTGCTGTCCCATGAAGGCGTCGTGCCCTCCATCCACATGACGCGGGCGCTGGACTGCCGCCACACGTGGAGCACACAGCAATCGTGTCTCGTTCCTGAGCTCGACGAATGGGGCGAGACGAGCCAGAAGGGAGTTTTCGTTGCTGGCGATGGCGCGGGTATCGGAGGAGCAAAGGCGGCAGCCGTCCGGGGGGAGCTGGCCGCGATCGGCGTCGCACTTCGCGCAGACCGCCTGTCCGAAAGATCCGCGCTGTCTCAGGGTGCACCGTTGAGAAAGCAACTACGCAGTCTGCTCCAGTTGCGGCCCATGCTCGATGCGCTGTATCCACCGCGCGCGAGCATCCTCGATCCGGAAGACGAGACCATCGTCTGTCGCTGCGAAGAACTCACGGCTGGCGACATTCGCAAAGCCGCCGCGCTCGGTCAGCCCGGACCGAACCAGCTTAAGGCGTTTACGCGGGCGGGGATGGGTCCGTGTCAGGGCAGGCAATGCGGATACACGGTGGCTCACATCGTCGCGTCGGCGCAAGGGCGTCCAGTGACCGAAGTCGGCTTCTATCGAATCAGACCGCCGTTGAAGCCGGTGACCCTTGGAGAACTCGCCTCGCTCGAAACGGAGAGCGACGCATGAAGACCCTTCGCGACACCTCACGATCTTCGGCGACGGCGTCCCTGTTTCGACGTCCGTTGAACACGGCGCATTTCAAGGAGCATCACCAATGATCCGCTATGCGATCAAGCGCCTGCTGCTGGCGGTCCCCACGCTGCTGGCGATGCTGACCGCGGTATTCGTACTGGTCCGACTTGTTCCAGGCGATCCTGCCGCGGCGATGCTGGGCGACCACGCGAGCGCGCAGGCGCTCACTGCGCTGCGCAAGCAGATGGGCCTCGATTTGCCGATGTACGTGCAATACCTGCACTTCATGCGCGACATGATGTCCGGAAACTTCGGCGAGTCGATGGCGAGCGGCAGAACCGTCTTGGAGGAAGTCGCGCTCGTCTTGCCGTGGACGCTTCAGCTATCGCTCGCATCCGTGGCCATCGGTCTCGTGATTGGACTGCCGCTCGGCATCTGGGCAGCGCTGCGCCGCAATGCGTGGCCGGACTATCTCGGTCGCGTACTTTCGCTCGTCGGCCTGTCGTTTCCGTCATTCGTTTCCGCGATTCTGCTGCTGCTCGTGTTCGCCGTCCATCTGCGTTGGCTACCGGTTATCACGAGCATGGACCAGGGGGTCGCCGTTCAGCTACGAAACCTCGCGTTGCCGGCGTTCAATCTGGGCCTCATCATGGCGGCCTATGTCATGCGCGTCACGCGGTCTTCGATGCTGAACGTGATGAGCGAGGACTTCATCCGCACCGCGCGTGCGAAAGGTGTTGGCACGGCGCGACTGGTCTTGCGGCACGGATTGCACAACGCATTGATTCCCATTGTGACCGTGGTTGGACTGTACTTCGGCACGCTCATCGGAAACTCGGTGCTGACAGAAATCATCTTCAACCGGCCCGGACTCGGCAAACTCATTCTGAGTGCCCTGAATACCCGCGATTACACGTTGCTTCAGGGCTTGATGGTTGTCTTCGCAGCCTGTGTGGTCGTCGTCAATCTGCTGACCGACCTTGTCTATGGATTGATCGATCCTCGGGTGAAATACAAATGAGCAACGCTGCAGCATCCATGACGGTGAAGCCGTCCGGCAAATCCCATCCGGTATTGCAGGCGCTCAGGAAGAATCGTCTTTCCTGGATCGGCATCGGTCTTCTTGCGCTGATCGTTTTCGTAGCCGTGTTTGCGCCGTGGATCGCGCCATACGATCCTTTGCAGCAGCACATCAATTTCCGGCTCGACGCGCCGTCGGCCCGCTTCTGGCTGGGGACGGACAGCTTCGGTCGCGACGTGCTTTCTCGTCTGATTTTTGGAGCGCGCATTTCGTTGCTGGTTAGCTTCGTCGCCATTCTGATTGCAATGTCCGTCGGTTCGGCTTTGGGTATTCTCGCGGGCTATTTCGGCGGGTTCGTCGATCAGTTTGTCACGGGCCTGGTCGATGTGCTGCTTTCGTTCCCGGCACTGTTGCTCGGTCTCATGGTGGCCGCGATGCTGGGTGCGAGCCTCGAGAATCTCGTCATAGCAATCGCGATCACCGAAGTAGCGCCATTCATTCGAGTTGCGCGTGCGCCGACGATCGCGCTGAAGCAGCGCGACTTCGTCGAGGCGGGGCGAGCGCTGGGCTTCGGGCATATCAGGCTGATGTGGGTTCATATTCTGCCCAACATGATCTCCGACGTGGTCGTTCTCGGATCAATGTGGATGGCCACGGCCATTCGCACCGAAGCATCGCTCAGCTTCATCGGCATGGGGGTGCCGCCGCCCACGGCCACCTGGGGCAGCATGATCCGTGACGGCTTCGAAAACATTCTCGATGCATGGTGGCTCACGGTGTTTCCCAGCGTTGCGATCCTGCTTACGGTTCTCGCGCTCAACCTGCTCGGCGACGCCTTGCGCGACGCAATCGACCCGAAAATGCGTTCGGAGCGGTCATGAAACCAGAAGACAATCCTCAAATTCCGGTACTCGAACTGCGCAATCTGCGCACGGAGTTTCGCGTTGGCGGTTCATGGCACGCGGCGGTCAACGATGTCTCGCTCAAGGTCATGCGCAACGAGACGCTCGCGGTCGTCGGTGAATCGGGTAGCGGCAAGAGCGTCACGGCGCTCTCGGTGCTGCGCCTCTTGCCGCAGACCATGACGCGTCATGGTGGCGGGCAGATTCTGTTCGAAGGCCAGCATCTCGAATCGCTCTCCGAGAAGCAGATGAACAAGCTGCGCGGCGATGCGATTGCGATGATCTTTCAGGAGCCGATGACGTCGCTCAATCCCACGATGACCGTAGGCGAGCAGATCGCCGAAGCAATTCGGCAGCACCGTGACGTCTCTAAAGCGGAAGCACGCCGTCTCGCGCTGGATGTCCTCAACGAGGTCAAGATTCCGGCCGCCGACAAGCGTTTCGATCACTATCCGCATCAGTTCTCCGGTGGGATGCGGCAGCGGGTCATGATCGCGATGGCGCTCGCATGCAAGCCTCGCGTTCTGCTCGCCGACGAACCGACGACCGCGCTGGATGTGACCATCCAGGCGCAGATCCTGAGCCTCTTGAGCGACCTCAAGACCGCGCATGGCATGGCCGTCGTGTTCATCACGCACAATCTCGGCGTCGTCGCGCAGATCGCCGACAAGGTCGCGGTCATGTACGCAGGCGAGGTCGTCGAGACCGCGGATGTGCAGACGCTGTTCGCTTCACCGACGCATCCGTACACAGAAGCCCTTCTGCGCGCGATGCCGCGCGTCGACGCGGATCATCTGAGTCTCGAAGCGATTCCGGGCAGCGTGCCCGCGATCACGGCAAGGCCTGCCGGTTGCCCGTTCGCGCCACGTTGCCGGCTGAAGGAGGCGCGCTGCAAAGTCGAGCGGCCGTCGCTCGTGGACATCGGAGCCGGCCACCAGGTTCGCTGCTTCGTGCGGGTTGAACAATTGGCGGAGAACGTATGAGTATGCTTCTGGAAGTGAAGCACCTGGTCAAGCGCTTTGAAAGCGGTGGTGGCTGGCTGGGCGGACCGGCGCAAATCGTGCGGGCCGTGAACGACGTCTCATTCAGCGTCGGACGCGGACAGTCGATTGGGCTCGTAGGCGAGTCGGGATGCGGGAAGTCGACTGTCGCGCGGACACTTTTGCGGCTCATCGAGCCTAACGATGGCAGTCTGCTTTTCGACGGAGAGGATATTCGCAAAGCAAAGGGCTCGCGACTGCGAGCCTTGCGTCGGCGCATGCAGATCGTCTTCCAGGATCCTTATGCATCGTTGAATCCGCGTCGGACGGTTCGGCAGGCGCTCACGGAACCGCTGGTCGTACATAGGGCCGGCGACAGCAGAACGATCGCAAGGAAGGTCGAGCGGGCCATGGACGAGGTCGGCCTTCCTCAATCCGCGCTCGATCGTTTCCCTCACGAGTTCTCCGGTGGTCAACGACAGCGCATCGGCATCGCGCGTGCGCTAGTGCTGGACCCGGAAATCATCGTCGCGGACGAGCCGGTATCCGCGCTTGACGTTTCAGTTCAAGCTCAGATTCTGCAGCTACTCGAAAGGCTGAAGCGAGACCGTGGACTGTCGTTCGTCTTCGTTTCTCACGACCTAGCAGGCTGTTGAAAAGCGCCTCGTCATGAGGACCGAAGCGATGATCAGGAGTGTTTCGCGTGCAATTTCCAGCTGAAATCCGGATGCGCCGATCAGTTTGCGCAGGCAACGCGCCTGAGCGGGGTTGCCAGGCCTCGCA
>NZ_SELS01000105.1 GCF_004197395.1 Paraburkholderia sp. UYCP14C
CGAAGCCCGTCAGGAAAGGCTGATGAAGCTGGCCGCCTGAGCTGCAAAAGCTTGTCCAGACAACCGGAGCCGATACAGCGACAGCGCTCTGTTTAAGGACGAATATTTCGCTAACTACAGCTGGGGACCGTATCGCTGGAGTTCGCCCGAATTTGAAGTCAAGGAACTGCTGTGGATGCTTGATCAGGTCGATTTCTTCGATCACAGGCGAAAGCCGGAAAACAACGCCGAACTCGAAGCCGCGTTAAAGCAGGCGGTATCCGACGGTCGGCTCATCCCGGAAATCCATCACCATGATCGTGGGGGCGTGCCCCCGACTACCCCGCCGGCATCAACACCACGCGCACGCGCCGTGGATGGAATACTGACAACAGCCAGCAGTTCATCTGGTGGTGACGGCAACGGGCTCGGCCTGGCTGAAGTGGTGGCCGGTGTCGCTGCGGTTGGAGCACTCGGCTATGTTGCTTCGGCTGAACCTGCGACTGAGGCGGTGGACGGCTCCGGTACGCCGGGCGCGTCTACGCCGCTTGGCAACGCACAACCGTTTGAGTATCAGCCCGATATGCCAGACGGCGGTTCGTTTGATATCGCCAAGACTCCGAATGAAGGTGACCCCGGGACGTGGTACACCAACCCCGGTAGCGGCCAGATGCGCCTGTATGGCGACGACCGCAAGGCGGTTGTCGATTTCGATTTTGACCATGACCACGGGCAAGGCATTCCACACGCGCACAATGGGGACGACGGTGCGCGCGGCCCTGGACTACCCTTTTTTCTATTGCCGTGAGTTTTGCTGGAGCTTGTATGGTTGCGGATACGTGCACAGATATTCAAAACATCGCGAATTTTCCTAGTTTTCACGATGCGGAGCTGATCGGGATCGAACACGATCCCGGAGCGCGCACTCTTGAACTTCGGTTTCGGCGGGTTGGCGGCGATACTGAAGCGCTAAGGTTTTCAGGTGTGATTGGTCAACGGCTGATTGATTTTGCTGGGCAGAATGTCGTGTCGAGGCTGTTGATATCACCACGATACGCATTCTCATCAGGCGAGGTGCGGACTTGGCTGCAATGGATCAATAGCCGGGACGATTCAAAGGGGACGGCGGTCAGCGAGCAGAAGGGCGACGAGTACATCCAAAACCTTAAAGCCGGGAACCGTGTGCTGTTTGTCCTGGAGCCGTCTTGCGGCGCTGAAATGGCAGTCCTTTGCGAATCGCTGTCACTGAAACAACGCATCGCCGCATGTGGGTAAGGTTCCCGATGAAGAACTACGCCGATTGATCGTTACCACCTACGCGCGGGCGAAGGGCCATATATATTCACTGCAAGTGAATAACGCGTTGTTGACCGATTTCACCAACTTTGCGGTTATGCACCGGGGCGATAATCACGAAGAAATACTTGGAGAGAAGAAAAAAATCCTGATGAATTACGCAGTGCAATTGCGTCACCGTGATGTGCAGCCAGAACGCCATGTACGGGAATTAATTGGGCGGGCCGACGAATGGCTTCGCCTGTAGTCGGATCAAGCGGGCTGCTAGCACGGCAACCAAGACAGGTCATCGCAGGCCCATATGCGCGGTAACCGGTGTGCGGTATCGCAACCAGGAAGGCATCGTTTTGCCGCCTCAACTGCCGGTGCGGGAGGCCGGGGGCAATGAGAAGCGCAAGCCAGCATGTCGGGCTCGGCCAACGCCGTGTAGTCGGCCCGTCCACGTGCCCGCGCTCCGCCCAGGCTCCGTCAACTCACCGCTTCGAAAATCTCCCGCAGCCACTGCGCGAACACCCGCACCCGCGACGACAACTGCCGGTTCTGCGGATACAGCACCGACACCGGCAGCGGCGGCGGCGGATAGTTCGCCAGAATGACCCGCAGCCGCCCCGTGGCCAGTTCTCCGTCGACACGGTAGCGCGGCACCTGCACGATGCCGAGCCCGGCGATGGCCGCGCCCGCGTACAGATCGGCGCCGCTGACCGACACCGCCGATGGCAGCACGAGCGCGGTATCGCGCCCGTCGACGCGGAATTCGAGCGGCACCGGCTTGCCGGTCGCGCTCGACACGTAGTTGACCGCACGATGCGTCGACAGTGCGGCAGGATCGGCCGGCTCGCCATACTCGGCGAGATACGCCGGACTCGCGACCGTGACCTGCTGCAATTGCGCGACGCGCCGCCCGACCATCGACGAATCCTGCAGCACGCCCGCGCGCAGCACGCAATCGATGCCCTCGCGCACGAGGTCGACGAGCCGGTCGTCCTCGCCGATCATCAGCTCGATGTCGGGAAAGCGCGCGAGAAAAGCGGGCAATGCCGGCACCACGAAGTGCCGCGCGAGCGTGCCTTGCACGTTCACGCGCAACAGCCCCTTCGGCGCGAGATTGGAAAACGCCCCCTCGGCCTCCTCCATGTCGGCGATCAGGCGCACGCAGCGCTGGTAGTGCGCTTCGCCGTCGGGTGTGAGCCGTACCGTGCGCGTCGTGCGTTCGAGCAGCCGCGCGCCGAGCCGCTGCTCGAGACGCTTCATCAGGTTGGTGACGGTGGCGCGCGGGATTTGCAGATCGTCGGCGGCGCGCGTGAAGCTCTGGCGCTCGGCGATCCGGACGAATACACGCATTTCCTCGAAACGGTCCATATCGGCGGATTATTAAAGCGAATGGAATGATGATGGCCAGTCTAACCGGATTATCTCAATGCGGAAAGCGCTCATGATTCACCTCACCGAATCACCACCCTTCTGTGAGGAACCGAATCATGAGCACGAACCAACAACCGAAAGTCGCCATCGTTACCGGCGCATCGCGCGGCATCGGCACCGCGATCGCCCAGCGGCTCGCGAAGGACGGCTACGCGGTCGCCGTCAACTACGCATCGAGCGCGGGCGAAGCCGACGCGCTCGTCGGCAGGATCCGCGAAGCCGGCGGCAAGGCGGTCGCGGTGCAAGCGGACGTATCGAAGCCCGACGATGTACGTCGCATGTTCGAGATCACCGAACGCGAACTCGGCAAGGTCGACGTGCTCGTCAACAACGCCGGCGTGATGAAGCCCACGCCGCTCGCCGACACGCCCGACGCGCTCTACGACCAGACCTTCGACATCAACGTGCGCGGCACCTTCAACACGCTGCGCGAAGCGGCCGCGCGCCTCAACGACGGCGGACGCATCGTCAATTTCTCGACCAGCGTCCTCGCGATGAACCTGCCGGGCTATGGCATCTACACGGCGACCAAGGCAGCCGTCGAAGCGTTCACCCGCGTGTTCGCGAAGGAACTGCGCGGGCGCAACATCACGGTGAATGCGGTCGCGCCGGGGCCGATCGCGACCGCGCTGTTCCTCGAAGGCAAGACCGACGAGCAGATCGAGACGTTCGCGAAGATGCCGCCGCTGCAACGCCTCGGCCAACCGGACGACGTGGCGGGCGTGGTCGCGTTTCTGGCCGGCCCGGATGCGGGCTGGGTCAATGGGCAGACGTTGCGGGCCAATGGCGGGTTGGCTTGATGGGATGCGGTGGCCCGGCGAGGTGTTGCGCTGCGCCACCGCATTGCGCCGGCTACGGCGCGTGAAGCTTGATGAGCTCGCCGCTCAAACCGCCTTCGGATTGCGTTCCGCGAAGCCTTCCTGATGCCAGTACGGATACGCGGGGCGCACCGTGCTTGCCGCGTCGAGCTTCGCAACCTGCTCGGCCGTCAGATTCCAGCCGACCGCGCCGAGGTTCTGCCGCAGTTGCTCCTCGTTGCGCGCGCCGATCAGCAGCGTCGCGACGGTCGGCCGTTGCAGCAGCCAGTTCAGCGCGATCTGCGGCACGGTCTTGCCGGTTTCGGCGGCGACTTCGTCGAGCGCGTCGAGCACGCGGAACAGATACTCCTCCGGCACCGGCGGGCCCATGTCGGCGGTCTTGTGCAGACGGCTCGTCTCGGGCAGCGGCTGGCCGCGCTTGAGCTTGCCGGTGAGACGCCCCCAGCCGAGCGGACTCCACACCACGGCGCCCACGCCCTGGTCGACGCCGAGCGGCATCAGTTCCCACTCGTAGTCGCGCCCGACCAGCGAGTAGTAAGTCTGATTTGCGACATAGCGCGGATAGCCGTAGCGCTCGGCGATATCGAGCGACTTCATCAGATGCCAGCCGGAAAAATTCGACACGCCGATATAGCGGATCTTGCCCGCGCGCACGAGGTCGTCGAGCGTGGACAGCACTTCGGGGATCGGTGTTTTCGCGTCGAAGCCGTGCAACTGGAACAGGTCGATGTAGTCGGTTTGCAGACGCTTGAGCGCGGCATCGACCGCACGGATCAGATGGAAGCGCGACGAGCCGACGCCGTTCGGATCGTCGTCGAAACGAAACGTCGCCTTGGTCGAGATGATCGCCTTGTCGCGCTTGCCCTTCAGTGCCTCGCCGAGCACCGACTCGGACGCGCCCTTCGAATAGATGTCCGCGGTGTCGAACATCGTGACGCCCGCGTCGAAGCAGATGTCGATCAGACGCCGCGCTTCGGCGACGTCGGTCGCGCCCCACGCCTGAAAAAATTCACCCTTGCCGCCGAACGTACCGGTGCCGAAACTCAGCACCGGCACCTTGAAACCCGATGCACCCAGATGTCTGTATTCCATTGAAGAATCTCCGTGGCATTGCCGTCGATGAACGGAGGGTCAGTCTACGCGTGTCGACGAAAACGCGTCACGAAGACGACGCGCTCAACTCTGTCAATGCAACGCGCGCGGCGTCGATCACGCTGTTCCAGTCGCCGAGCGCCGGTTGACGGAATAGCCGCGTGGACGGATACCACGGCGTGTCGCTGCGTTCGAGCAGCCAGCGCCAGCAGGTGTCGAAGCGGTTCAGGATCCAGACGGGTTTGCCGAGCGCGCCGGCCAGATGCGCGGTGGACGTATCGACCGAAATCACCAGATCGAGACTGGCGACGAGCGCGGCGGTATCGGCGAAATCGCGCAGCAGCTCCGTGTAATCGGCGACGCGTTCACGGTGCGCGCTTTCGGCTAGTTGCGGTGCGGCCGCGCCCTTCTGCACGCTGAAGAAGCGTACGTTCGGCACATCGAGGAGCGGCAAGAGTTGCTCGAACGCGAGCGAGCGACGCGCGTCGATCTTGCGCAGTTCCGCGACCTGCGCGCGGTTCTCGCCGGCCCACACGAGGCCCACTTTCAGTGGCGTGATTGCGTTGGCTTGCGCGTTAACGTTGGCGTCTTGTTCGACACGCTCACGCCATTCGCTCACGGCCGCGGGCTGCGCATAGAGGTACGGCGTTGCTGCCGGAATGCTCGCTTCGTTCGTGCCGAACGCAAGCGGCAAGCTCAGCAGCGGGCAGTGACAGTCGAACGGCGGCAACGGCTGCCCCGCTTCGACCAGCCGATCGACACCATCGAGCGTCGACAGCAACCGCAACAACGCGCCCGGCACTTCGAGCACGACCTTCGCGCCGAGCTTCGCAACGAGCGGCGCGTAGCGGCAGAACTGCAGCGTGTCGCCCAGGCCCTGCTCCGCATGCAGCAGGATCGTTTTGCCGTCGAGCGGAAAATCGCCGAGCCACAGCGGCTGTGCGAACGCGCGCCTGCCGGCCTTGATGCGGCTGCGCTCCCAACGCCATTCGTATTCGCGCCAGCCGGTATCGAAGCGTCCCATCTGCAGCAGGCACAGCGCCTGGTTCCAGTGCGTTTCGACCGACGCCGGATTCAACGCAAGCGCGCGCTGATAGCTCGACAACGCTTCGTCGCGTTGATTCAGATCGGTCTGCGCGAGACCGAGGTTGTTCCATGCATCGACGAAAGCAGGCGCGAGTTCCAGCGCGCGCTGGTAGCAGCGCTGCGCTTCATGCGGCTGGTTCAGATCGCCGAGCACGCTGCCGCGATTGCTCCACGCGTCCGGATAGTTCGGCTGCAACGCGAGCGCCTGGTCGCAGCTATCGAGCGCATCGGCATAGCGGCCGAGATCGCGCAGCACACACGCGCGGTTGTTCCATGCCGGCGCGAACTCCGGCACGAGCGCAAGCGCGCGCTCGTAGCTCGCGAGCGCATCGAGCGGACGATCGAGCGCCGCCAATGCATTGCCGCGATTGTTCAACGCATCGGCGAATTTCGGCTGCATCGCGAGCGCCCGCTCGACGCACGCGAGCGCTTCGTCGTGACGCTGCAACGCGTTCAGCGCATAGGCGAGATTCGAATGCACCGCCGGCTGTTTCGCGTTCACCGCGAGCGCCTTCTTCAGCAGATCGACGCCTTCCTGCAAGCGGCCCGTTTGCAGCGCGAGTTCGCCGAGCCAGCGCAATGCGTCGCCATGCTTCGGCTTCAGTTCGAGAATCTCGCGATACATCTCCTCCGCTTCGACGAGCGCGCCGTTCTGCTGGAGCGCGACGGCTTGTCGAAGCAGATGGTCCAACTGTTGCGGCAGACTGGCTTGCTTGCTCATGCGGTACCTGAAATCGAAGGCGCGGAGAATCGTCGGAAGAAACGCACGATTATCGCCGAAAAGCCCAGATTCCAAGTACCGCTGCTGCCGCGTAGCGATGTGACGCCGCTTATTGCGCGGCCACGGACAGATGCTTGCGCTTGGCGAGCTCCTGTGCCATCGCATAGTGCTGCTGGATCGTCGGCAGCGCCTCCTTCGCGGCGGCCTTCAACTTCTCGTCGCGGCCCGACGCGATCTCCGCCTGGAACGCGGACAGCGCCTTCTGTTCACCCGCGAGCGCGACCTCCTCGATGTACTTCTTGTCGAAGTCGGCGCCGCGCAGGTTGTTGATGCTCGCGAGCACGGCCGCATCGGGATCGTTCTTCGGCACGTCGACGCCGCGCGGACTCGCCGCGCGCAGCGCGTCGGTGATCTTCGCGTCGTCGTTCGACACGCGTTCGGCGAAGGCCTTCACGTCGCGGTCGGTCGAGCGTGCGGTGGCGATACGCGCGGCATCGCGCTGCGTCGCGACCGCTTGCGTGCCGTCCGCGATGAAGGTCTGGTCGGCGGCATGCAGGCGGGCCGTGTCCGCGGGTGCGGCGCTCTGCGCGCTGGCCACCGAGGCAACTGTCAGAAGACCGCCGAAGCAGGCAGCGGCGGCAATGCGGGTCAAAGCAACGGAAGAGGCGGAAGGCAGGCGGATCATACGTTCTCCTTGAGGTGAAAGCATCTGAAAGCAAAACGAGAGGCACGTGTGCGCCGCGAACGAAGCGTGCGATGCAAAACGCTGCGGACTGCTTGTGAGCCCAGCGCGGCGCCACGCTTTTATCGCTGCCGATTCTAGAAGCCACGCCGCCGCGCAGGTGAAACGCTGCTGTCGCTTCTGTAACCTTAGGTAACCTTCATATGATTGCGCATACGTTTGCCTTATTCGCGTGAATCGCGCGTCGCTCGAAACTGCCACGCAGTGCTGAATTTTTCGCCGTCGACGCCGATAACCAGAGACGGGCACCGCTCAGCACCGCCGCTCAGCACCGCAATTCTGGAGAACGATTCCGATGGCAGACGACCACCGTGCCAATCACGAGCGCAACACCGAACGCAGCAATCTGACGAGTTCCAACAAGTTCGAGCTGCTGCTATACCGCCTCGGCCGCGTGCCGGGCAGCGACGCGCACGAGCTGTATGGGATCAACGTGTTCAAGGTGCGCGAAATCTCGACGATGCCGACCGTCACGCCGATCGCCGGATCGTCGCCGTACGTGATGGGCGCGGTCGACATTCGCGGGCAAATCATCCCCGTGATCGACCTGCCGCGGCTGATGGGCTGCGAGCCGACGCGCGGCCTGAATATCCTGCTCGTCACCGAATTCGCGCGTTCGACCCAGGCCTTCGCGGTCGAGGAAGTGGACGACATCGTGCGGCTCGAATGGAACCAGGTGCTGTCGGCCGATGGCTCGGCGGGCGGCAAGCTCGTCACGAGCATCGCGCGGATCGACGGCAATACCGGCGACTCGCGGCTCGCCCAGGTGATCGATGTCGAGCAGGTGTTGCGCGACGTGTTCCCGTCGCAGCATCCGAGCGTCGATCCGGCCTCGGTCGGCGAAGCGCTCGGCATCCGCCGCGGCGCGAAGATCCTCGCCGCCGACGACTCCGGCTTCGCGCGCAAGCTGATCGAGCAGGCGCTCGCCGCGATCGGCGCCGACTACATCATGACGAAGACCGGCGAAGAAGCATGGCAAACGCTGCAGCAGGTCGCGCGCGAAGCGCAGCAGAACGGCACTCGCGCGAAAGACAGCATCGCGCTGGTATTGACCGATCTCGAGATGCCGGAGATGGACGGCTTCATGCTGACGCGCCAGATCAAGGCCGACGAACGCACGCGCGATATTCCGGTGATCATTCACTCGTCGCTGACGGGGGCGGCGAACGAGGCGCATGTGAAGAACGCGGGCGCGAACGGCTATGTCGCGAAGTTCGCGGCGAGCGAGCTCGCCGATGCGATCCGTCAAGCGCTGGGTGCCGCGCCGGTGAAAGCGGCGGCGGCCTGAGGTTGGCCGCGTCGAGCAATGAATCGGAGCGCGGCAGCCGGCTGCTGACGCACCGTACGCCGTGTGCCGCCGCGCTTAGCGATGCGCGGCAAGCTCGATCGAGAAGTCCATCCGGCCGATCTCGACGCCCATCGTATTGAGCCGCTTCGGCGCATGAAAGCCGTCGAGTGCCGCGCGTTGTTCGGGCGTACCGATATCGAGCACGGCGAGCAACTCGGCGGTGAGCGCGTAGAGCGCGGCGAGATTGCCGTCCTCGACCTTCAGCGCGATGCCTAGCGCGCCCTTCGCGCCGAGCCGCGCGGTCTGCCGCGACGCGCGCACGCCGATCGCATAGCTGCCGTCCGCGCCGACCTTGCCGACCAGCGCGCCATCGAACGCCTGCATCAGCAGGGTGCAGAAGCGCCCTTCCCCACCGACCAGTTCCGGGTACGACGTCATCGCGCGATAGATGCGCGCGAGCGCCGCCGTGCGCGGCGGCGTCGCGGCGGTGTCGGCTTGCTGTTGATCCTGCGCCGCCGCGAGCTTCGCGAACAGACGCGCGAGCCGGTCGAGCGGAAACGCCGGCGTCGGCAGATTGCAGCCGTCGATCGCCCATTGCACGCCGTCGTCGGGCAGATCGCACACGCTCGCGACCGTCTGCTTCACGCGCACCTGCAACGGATGCTCGGGCAGTTCATAGCCGGCGAGCGCCGCGCCGATCGAACGAGCGCCAGCCAGCATGCCCGCGTGCTTGCCCGAACAGTTGCTGCACACGCCGGTGGGCGTGAAGCCGCGCCGGATCCAGTCGACGTACACCGCATCCGACAACGGCGGATGACCGCCGCAACGCAGATCGGCCTCGCTCGCCTGCGCCTTCGCGAGCATGGCGCGCGTGCGTTCGATATGACGCGGTTCGCTGCTGTGCGACGCGCACATCAGCGCGAGGTCGGCCTCGTCGAAACCGCAACGCTCGAGCGCGCCGGTTTCGAGCACCGCGAGCGCCTGGGCCGGCTTCGCCGCGGAGCGCGCGAGCGTCATGCGCGCGGCGTCGCCGAACGAATACAGCAGGCGACCATCCGCATCGACGACCGCGACGTGCGCGAGATGCGTGTTCTCGATCGACTCGCCGCGATAGATGGTCGCCGCGACCGGCGCGGTGGGGTGCAGTTCGGACTGGCTCATCGGCATCGTCTCCTCGTCATGTCGTTGATCGGGCGCTGGCGCCCAGGGCGTCGCCATCAGGCGCTCGCCGCGAGCGCCTCTTCGCGCTCGAGCGTGCGCGTGTGCCGTAGTTCGGGAAAGAAGCGCATCCACAACAGCGCGATCGCGATCGTCGCGACACCGCCGACCAGCACCGCCGGCTGCGCGCCCCACCATCCCGCCGTCAGGCCCGATTCGAACTCGCCCAATTGATTCGACGTCCCAATGAACAGCGAATTGACCGCGCTGACGCGGCCGAGCATTTCATCCGGCGTGCGCAGTTGCACGAGCGACAGCCGCACCACCACGCTGATCGTGTCCGATGCGCCGAGCACCATCAGCGCGAGCAGCGACACGATGAACTGATGCGACAGCCCGAACACGATCGTCGCGAGGCCGAACGCGATCACGCCGCCGAACATCGGCGCGCCGGGCCGGTTGCGCAACGGAAAATGCGCGAGCCAGATCGTGCCCGCGAGCGCGCCGATCGCCGTGCCCGAGCGCAACAGGCCGAGACCGATCGGGCCCGCGTGCAGCACGTCGCGCGCGAAGATCGGCAGCAATGCGGTCGCGCCGCCGAACAGCACCGCGAACAGATCGAGCGACAGCGCGCCGAGAATCACCGGCTCGCTGCGAATGAACCGGATGCCCGAGAAGATCGATTCGAGCGTGACGGGCGCGCGGCTCGCCGGCTTCATCTGCAGCGGAATGCTCCATACCGATGCCGCCGCGGCCGCGAACGACAGCGTGCACGCGAGATACGCGGCACCGGGACCGATGCCGTACAGCAGACCACCGAGTGCGGGCCCGGCGATCTGCGCGGTCTGATTGGCGGACGTGGCCCAGGCGGTCGCTTTCGGCAGATAGCCGCGCGGCACGACGGCAGGCAGCAGCGACGCCACCGCCGGCGATTCGAACGCGCGCGACGCGCCCACGCAGGCCGCCAGCACGTAGATGACCGGTGCGCTGATCCAGCCGCCGAAGGTGCCGATCGCGAACAGCAACGCGGCGACGCTTTCGAGGCTCTGGCAGACGGCGGCGATGCGACGGCGATCGTAACGATCGGCGACATGGCCGACCACGAGCGTCAGCAGGAACATCGGCAGAAACTGCGCGAGACCGACGAGACCCAGTGCGAACGCGCTATGCGTGAGCGCGTAGACATGCCAGCCCATTGCGACCGCGAGCATCTGGAACGACAGCGACGACAGGATGCGGGTGCACCAGAAACGCTGGAACGGCGGGTGTTTCGGCAGGCTGAAATTCGGGGAATCGGCGGGATCGGTGGAGGCGGGGGGCATCGATTGTTGCTCGTGACGGGGCGCATCGGGGCGTGGGTTGGGCGGGCGCTAGTTTAGAGCAAGATCGGAGGGCCTGCAGAAAGCGGGCTGGCACAGGCGGCGCGCTGGCGAAGTGGCCGGTGCCGGCTTGATGGCGGCGAGAGGCGGGACGTCAGCCTGGACGGAAGCCTTGGCGCGCGAGGTCGCACACAAAGGCTTGCGACAGGCGTTAGTGCCAATTTTGCCGAAGCAGGCCCGCCCTCGCCTGCCTCGGCGCCATGCATGCCTACGGGCGCAGCGGCCGGCCCTCGGCGCGGCCGAACTCGACGAAGTGATCGATCGCGTCGACCCCGGCCGCGGCGACGTCGGGATTCGCTTCGAGGTAAAGCTTCGGATCGAAACCCTCAGGCAGTTCGGCGAGCCGCGCCTTGCGTTGTAACGATGCGGCACTGTTCAACGGGCGGCCTTCGAATCGGCCGTAGTAGATGTAGTGCTGCAATGCATTGCCGCCGCTCGCCGCCACGTCCGGATTGGCGTCGAGGTACGCATCGCCGTCGAAGTTGACGATCGGCGTGAGGCTCGACGGCATGCCGGTCAGGTCGTGATAGCACAGACAGCCATCCGCGAAGAAATGACAAACCAGTGCCTTGCGGCTCACGTGCTCCGGATCGCGCATCTTGCTGCCGCCGTGCAGCAGGTTCGCGTGCCACAGCAGCACATCGCCCTTCTTCGGGTAGAAATACTTCGGGCCCGACGAATGCTCAGCGATCTGCTTCTGAATCGCAGGTTCGTAGATGTCGTGATAAGCGGAATAACCGCAACCGAACGGCATGCCGAGTTCCGTCGACATCAGATACGGCAGCTTGTGCGTGCCGGGGTGATAAACGAGCGGGCCCGAGTCCGGATGAATGTCCTCGAAGGCGATCCAGTTGGCGACCAGATAGCCGTTCGGATAGGTCGACATGTGAATCGAATCCGAATGCTCGAGTTGCTCGCTGCTCTTGTGACCGCCGATTGTCTGGAACGGCGCTGATTTCGCGCCCAGCAACAGGCTCACGATCTCGTTCATGCGCGCGTCGAACAGCATTTCGCGAATGCTCGGCACGTTGAAATGCGGATTCAGCGTGCGCCCGGGCAGCGTATCGCCTTCGAAAAGCGGTTCGTGCGGCGGCCGCAGCGTGCCGTCGGCAATCGCGCTTTCGTAGGCTTGCCACGTCGCGTCGAGCTGTTCGTCCTTGAAGAAACCTTCAATGATCAGGTAGCCGTCGCTCACCCATTTTCGGCACCATTCGGCTTGCTGCTCGTTGATTACGCCATCGGACAACAGCTCCGCGACGCGCTCGAGCGCGTCCGGCCGATCGAGCCAGGGAACCGGCCCCGCCGCGGGAAATTTTTCGAATTTGAAGACCTGAGTCTGACTGTCGATCGGAACGTCCGCGACTACGGGCTGATCGAAGAAGCGCTGATTCTCGAGAGTATCCATTTTTACGGGAAGCTTTCCGGGTTCGCGTTTTAGGGTAGCTGGCTTGAACAGGACGCGCGCCGTGCGGTGTCGATCACCCGAACGAGCGCCCTTCCGCACGGCCATAGCGGATGTCGTGTTCCGCGCCAGAGCCGATGTGCTTGTGCGCTACGGCTTCCGCCACGTCGGGGTTGAGCTGCAGATATTTCGCTTCGTTGAAGTTCGGAATATGCGCGGCATAAAGAAGAATTGACGGGCCGGCCGGATGTTGATCGCGATCGTCGAGACCGACGATCACCGTCATACCGAGGGCGTCGAGCACCGCCATCATGCTCTCGCGGGTCAGCCAGTTGGCTTGCGGCGCGGTCCCGCCGATAAATTTCGCGTTGTTGACGCTGTCGAAATAGCTATACCGATGGGTATGAACTTCGCGGCCGCGAAACTCCGAGATGGTTGGCGCGGGATCGACGTGGTTCTGCATGTTCGAATTCGTGCGCGCGACCTCGGCGTCGTAATAGTGAGTCCAGATGCAGATCGAGTCCGACGCGTGCGCCATGTCTTCCAGTAGCGATACCGGATCGATCATGTGATAAAGCACGCCACTGGCGAGAATCATATCGAATCGCTGATCGCGTTTTTTCAGCAATTCCCTGAAATCGCCATACATGAATTCGGCATTGAACTTCAATGCATTCTGCACGAGCAGGCATTTCAGAAAGGACTTGGAATTCGCCTCGACCGCCAGGACACGTGAAGCGCCGCCTTTGGCCATCATGAACGTGTGGCCGCCTTCCATGGGGCCGAGTTCAAGCACGCTTTTTCCGGAGAATCCGCCGCACACTGTCTCGAACCAGTGCAGCCGCCCGTCGTCGAAATGGGGTGCCGTGCCTAAACCGTAACCCGGCACGTCCGACAGCCATGTGCCATTGAAAAGATTGAAAGCCAGAGCGTGGCCTGGTTCCTCGGTGGAGTACAAATCCAGTTCAGTTCCTGTCAATTTGGCGCCTCGATCAGTCGTCAGGTCTGCCGATTATGGCACGATCGAAACTCGCCTTAGGAAAGAATGGGCCCGGGCGCCGACGCGCCCGGATCGTTTGGCTTGCGTGATTGCGTTGCCTGGCCGGCTTGCGCTATGGGCTGGGTGAATCAAAGATCACCGATTTCTTTTTGAAGAAGTACTGCATCCCCATCGCATAGGGTCCGCCTTTGCCATCGCCTTCGACAAATGCGCCGGCTGGCAGATCGTAGCTACCCGCGATTTTCGCAGCCGGCATTGGCGAAACAGTCATGCTGTCACCCGACGATAATCCGGACTCCCACATGGCGATGCGGGCATCCATAATTGCCCGGTAGTGTCGATAATCGTTCGCGATGCCCGATATTTCCGTCGCTAAGGGCAGCAAAACGGAGACGATCAACAACCAGAGTCCCGCGCGCGGTGCGCGTACTGGCCGGAACCTTGCCGCAAAAAGACCCAGTGCGCCAAGTGCGATGTAGAAATATGCCTGCCGCATGGTCGCATGACGTTCACAACAAGCCATGCCGAATTGGAAATAAGCCGCCGCGAGCATCAGGAAGGCCGCGCCGATCAGCGAAATGGCGAGCACGAGACGCATCAACTGGCTTCTGCCGAAAGTCGGCTCTTTCTCCACAGAGAAAAGGAAATACGTACCGCAGAAAAACGCGAGCTTCGAATGGTAGACGGCCAATGTAGTGAGGGTCGAGGCATTCTGCACGTCGGTACCGAACAGCTCCCCCCAGAAGTTGCTGGCGGCGGCCCACAGCGCTGCGCCCGGATGATGAACGATGGAATGATCGCCGAACATCTCGATGTTCTTTTCCACTCTTCCCGTTGCCATCATGTAAAGCACACCGAGGGAGATCGCGAAAGGCACCAACCACCAAAGCTTGAGCCGGTCTTTGGTGATGACCGAAACGATCAAAGCAAGCACGCAATAGCCGGCCGTGAACAGCGCGCCGATTTCGGTCGACGTGGCCGCCGTCACGAGCGCAATCAGCGTGACGACGCGGCCCGCGCTCGTATCCGCAAACCCGGCGAAATCGATCGACAGAAGAATGGCCATGGCCGCCACGGTCGGCACATAGGCCAACGCGCCGACAGGCCAGTAAAAGACCTCGTCGACTTTGTGACCGACGAGAAGAAGTATCAACAGAACCGCTGATGCAACGAAACCCTTGCGCGTTTTCGCCGATGGGCCGAGCACGGCGCAAACAAGCAGCGCCCAGGTCGGCAGCAATGCGGTGGCGATCAAAGGCCGATTGGTTTTTTCCACTGCTATGCCGTACGCCCAGATGAACATTTCGGACAGTGGACGTGGGCTCCAGTGCAGAAGACGTTCCCTGATGATCCCAAATCCGTCCTCCCTGACGTGACCGAGCGTGATGAATTCATCGTGCCAGACGCCAAGCGGCGTAAGCCCTAGCAGGCTGTTGAAAAGCGCCTCGTCATGAGGACCGAAGCGATGATCAGGAGTGTTTCGCGTGCAATTTCCAGCTGAAATCCGGATGCGCCGATCAGTTTGCGCAGGCAACGCGCCTGAGCGGGGTTGCCAGGCCTCGCA
>NZ_SELS01000106.1 GCF_004197395.1 Paraburkholderia sp. UYCP14C
AAGATCATGAACACAATATCCATAACGTTCGGCCCCAGGATCCCGTTTACGCGGGATCGAAATTCAACAGCCTGCTAGGAGCATTCAGCGATGCGCAAGGTAGACAACTTCACGCTGTTTTTCGGCGCTGATGACGCGCTGAGCAACTGGCATCCGTGCCGGTTCAGTTATCACGGCGTGGACTTCACTTCGGTAGAACAGTTCATGATGTTTTCCAAAGCCAAGCTGGTTGGCAATGAGAATGCAGCGGCAGGAATTCTCGCGGCGCGTCATCCCAAAGATCAGAAGGCGATCGGACGGGGCGTGAAAGGTTTCGACCTTGCGACGTGGGAAGGCAAGCGCGAGTCGATCGTTTATGTCGGGTGCCGGGAGAAGTTTGCCCAGAACCCGGGATTGCGCTCGCTGCTTCTGGCGACGGCACCGACCGAGCTCGTCGAAGCCAGTCCTTACGACCGGATCTGGGGCGTGGGACTGGGCGAGCGCGACCCGCTGATTCTCGACAAGGCGAACTGGCGTGGAACGAACCTGCTCGGTATCACGCTGATGAAGGTGCGCGACACCCTGTCCTGCTGACTTTTCCGACTGCGCCACCTGGCGCACCATCCATTGAGGCTGCCCACGGGCGGCCTTTTTCTTTTCAGGAGGCGACGTGAAAATCGCTCACATGTCTGACCTGCATTACTCGCCGGAAAACCTCGATGAGGCTGACCGGTGTTTCTCTTTCTCAGTGCAAGATGCAATGAATCGCTGCATGGATGTCGCAGTTATTTCCGGCGACTCGACTGATCATCGGCTTGATGCGCATGCGCCCGCCCTGAACCGGCTGGCATGGAACATCAATCACCTGAGTCTTTCCATGCCGGTGTTGATGCTTCAGGGCACGTTCTCTCACGAGCCACCAGGAACGCTTCGCAACTTCGCTTTGATGGGAACAAATCATCCTGTTTTCATCGCTGAACGCGTGCAGCAGGTCAGCCTTCTCGAAGGAAATTTCTTCGGATCGGCGGGTCCCGTGTTCAACGAAGAAGAACTGCGTAGCGTCCTCACTCTTGGCGCCGACGTTGTGTTCACCTGTTTGCCCTCTGTCAACAAGGGGCAACTGGCGGCCGCGGTCGGCGGGAAGAATGCAGCAACCGGGCTTGAGGCGGTGCTGGGTGACTATCTGGCAGCGGCTGGGCGCATCAATGCACGGCTTCGGGCAGAAGGCATTCGAACGGTCGGAGTGTCGCACGGCACGGTCAACGGTTGCGCGACTGAGCATGGCGTCACGATGGCGGGCTTCGATCACGAGTTTTCACTCGGTGCATTGTTCGAGGCCGAATGCGATGCCTTCATGCTGGGCCACATTCACAAGTCGCAGCAGTGGGAGCGCGGTGGCCGTGTTGTTGCCTATGCGGGTTCCCCTGGCCGGTTTAACTACGGCGAAGAAGGTGACAAAGGCTATCTGGCGTGGGACGTTGAGACGGGGAACGCGAGAGCGTTGCTTGTTCCAACGCCGGCGCGGGAGACGGTCTGCGTTGACTTCGACGGCCCTCCGGACATGGAGCGACTCGCTGCCATTGCTGCTGAGGCAGGCGACAAGTTCGTTCGGGTTCGTTGGCAGGTGGACGAGGAGCATCGTCAATCGGTAGACCGGGACGCAATCGAAGCGCTGTTCGCTGGCGCGTCGGCTCTCAAGCTCGAACCGCGCATCCTGCCGGTCGTTCGCTCGCGATCGCTGGGCATCAGTATCGAGCCGACGGTCGACCGCAAGATCGAACGGTGGGCCGAGCATGCGAACGTTGAAGCTGCGGCGATCGTTGAACGGTTCCGGTTGCTCGAGTCCGGCTATCCGGAGGCGATTGCTGCCGCCGTGCTTGCCGGCCTGCCCGATGATGAGGTAGGCAGTGCTGCTGTTGGCGACGGTGCTGTGGCATCGCTGCCTGAGCCAGTCTCTTCGTCGGAGAGCGATACGGTGGCTGATGCGACGGTCGAGGTCGTGCCCGCAGCGCAGAAGTCGTGGCTCGAAGATGATCTGTTTGCAGCGTAGTTTGCTGCCCGAATGCGGGAGGGGCCGGTATGGCTCTCCTGCAGTGGAACAGTAGCCCTGTTCCGATAGCTATCGCAGCTATCGAAACGAGGTTTCACCGCGTCTTACGACGCATCGATGTAGTCGTTGCTTCACCTTTCTCAGCAGTTTCATTTTCTTTTATCCTGGCGGGGAGCGATCCCTACCGGGCGCACTCCGCCTGACAACAACGGAGTGCAATCATGTTTGGTCTTTATCCTGCCGGTTCTGAGTGGGTTCGCGTGTTCGCCCTGGACGATCAGGACGTGCGCGACATCCAGAAGTCACTCGTCGACCATGCTGGCTTTACGTCCGCAATTCTTCACCAACCCTACGGTAAGGATCGCGGGGCGGTGCTGGCGCAGTCCGGCCCGATGCTCGTCCTGCGTGCAACGACGCCTGGCGCGAATCAGGTCGTTGTCACGGCTGCCGTTGAAATGCAGCACCTGCTCTGGTCGTATCACACGGGCATGGCGACGCAGTGGTCCCCGTTGGAGATTCGTACCCTGACCGGATATGCCGGGTGGGACGAACTCCTCACGTGTGCCCGCCGCGAATTTGCCCGAGCCTGTGAAAAAGTCGAGGCAGCAATCGCAGGCAAGCTTCATGCGCCTGTGGCGGTTGCAGAGAGAGTCGACCCGATGGTCGAGCCTTTTCCCGACGATGACGATGTCGCCTTCTATTCGCGTATGGCAGCAATGTCCGAATCGATGGAGGTGTCGTCATGCGGCCTCTGAAACTGACGCTCGAAGGCTTTTACGGCGTTCGTGACGGGATGAGGCGCGAGAGCGTCACACTCGATCTGGAGTCGTTGCCGGAAGGCCTGATCGCGCTTGTCGGCCCTAACGGGGCGGGCAAGACAACGATCATGGATAACCTCCATCCGTATCCGATCATGCCGTCGCATGCCTCAATGCTTTCGGTCGATGCCTTTTCGTATTGGGACCACATCTGTGGCACCAGTGCGCTGAAGGAGCTTGAGTGGGAGCACGACGGCATCCGCTACCGCTCGACGTTTTCTTTCAGGAAGCCCGGCAAGACAGGCAAGGCTGAGTACTACCTTGCGTGGCGTGGATCGGACGGCGCGTGGCATCCCGTTACTTTGCCCGACGGCACAGTGTCGGACGGCAAGGCGGCGACGTATAACCGCTGTGTCGAAGCCATCAACGGCTCGCTTCAAAGCTTTTTCACCAGTGTCTTCTCCGCGCAGAACCGGCGGCCGCTCGCGTCGTATGGCGCGGGAGAGATCAAGACGCTGCTCGCGGAGATGCTCGGCATTGAACACCTGAAGGCGCTGTCGGCGAAAGCCGGCGACGTCGCGAAGATTCTTGGCCGTGCGCTCGATGAGATCCAGACGGACCTGACTGCACTCGCGGGCAAGCGGCAGCGTAAGGCGGATGTCGAACGCTCCGTGCTTGCACAGGGCGAACTTCTACGCGATACGCGTGCACAACGCGATCTGAAGCTTGAGGAAGCTGCGAAGCTGACTCAGGAGCGTGCGACGCTGGCCGCAAAGGTGGGCGAATCGGCAACTGCCGAAGCTCGTCTGCGTGAACTGTCGGTCCGCGCGCAAGAACTGGTCAAGGGCGTGCAAACGCTCGATGGCGATGAGCAGGCAGCAGCCGCTCGGACCCAGCAGCGCGTGAATGCCCTGAAGCAGACGGTGACGACTCATCAGGCGACGCTTGCCCGCAAGGAAGTGATTCTGGGAGCGGCGGCGAAGCGCGATGCAGCGCAACTGCTAATCGGCCGCGAGGAGGCAAAGCTGGAGCCTCTGCAGCGGGTGATCGCCGATCTGGAAGTGAAGCAGGTCAGTCATGCGACGCTTCAGACCGCGCTTTCGGGCCTCATGACGCAGGGTCAGACGAAAGCCGCCCACTTCGAGACGTTGACGAAGCAGGCCGCAGTCGTCGACCAGGTGCCGTGCGTGGGGCATGCGATGCATGCCACGTGTCCGCTGCTCAGTCAGGCGCTGCAGGCGAGATCGCAGGCAGAAGAGCAACGTGTGTCGGTCGCCGAACTTCGTGCGCAGTATCGCGAAAAGAAAGCGCAGGCCGACCTGCTAGCTCCGGTTGTCGCAGAGCTTGCGGCGAGGCGCGGCGAACTTGCTGTGTTGACCCGCACCCTGAGCGACGCTCGACGTGATCTGCAGGCGGCGACTGAACTCGCTGCTAGCAAGCCACTCCTTGAGGCTGCAGCGGCGGGCCTCGAATCCGCCAACGCGGAACTTAGGGACGTCGCGGAAGAAGCGGCTGCGCGAGCTGCCCGATACGAGTCTGAAAAGGCACGTATGACGGCGGAGATGGCCAGAATCCAGCAGGAGTCTAAGCAGCTTGCAGCTGTCGATGTGACGGCCGCAATCGCAGAGACCGACCGGAAACTGGCTGCAATTCGCGAAGCAGTCGCCGCGCTCGAGGGCGGGATCGAAGGTGCGATCCGCGCCCAGACGGTGCTGCAAGCTGAAGCTGACGGATTGGCGAGGGACCTGAACGGGTTTTCTGCTACGCAACGGCGCGCCGACCGGCTTTCCGATGAGATTGCGCAGTGGAAGCTGCTCGCGAAAGGGCTCGGGAACGACGGCGTCATAGCGTTGACGATCGACGACGTGGGTCCCGCACTGGCTGACACAGTCAACAGGCTGCTGCTGGCTTGCTACGGCACACGCTTCACGGTCGAGATCCGCACGCAGCGCGCGCTTGCAAACGGCGAACTGCGTGAGGGCTTCGAGATCCTTGTGCATGACGCGGAAGCCGATAGCACCAAGTCGGTGTCGGTGATGTCCGGTGGCCAGAAGGTCTGGATCAACGAGTGTCTGACACGTGGCATTGCGCTCTATCAGGCGCAGAACACTGGTCAGCCTTACCAGACGCTTTTCAGTGACGAGTCCGATGGTCCGCTCGATCCGCAGCGCAAGCTGCAGTTCATGCGGATGAAGCGGGAGGTGCTGAGGCAGGGCGGGTATGAGCGGGAGTTTTTTATCTCGCAAACGCCCGACCTTGTCAGCGAGGCCGACGCCGTGATCGACGTTCAGTCACTGGCCGCGTGACGCAACTTTTTTTAACCCTGTGGGGAGCGCCCCCACAGGGCGTTTCTCGCTTTTTCACTACGAGAAACGCCTATGTCAATCAATCAAAAGACCCGAATCCGTACTGAAACGGTGACCGTGTCCGTTCGTTCTGCCCTGCCTCGGTCTGGCAACACTCACGTCTATGTCCTGAACGGCTCGCTTCTGCGTGACGTTCTTGTCGATGGCAAGTGGGTCACTGTCCATGCGGCCGACCCTTCTGATCTGCGCACCGCGTAAGCGGAGCACCTTCCCCTTCTTCGAGAAACCACGATGGAAAATCTTTTGATGCTGCTTGTCGCAGCAGGCTCCTCGTCGCTTTGCGCCTGCACTGCGCAGCCACAGGCGCACGCCGTAAGCGCCTGTCCCGCTATCGTCGTCCAGGCCCCGCGAGGTGAGCCCGGCGACTTTCGCGTTTGCCCGGATGGCAGGCTGATCATGTATCCGCGCAGTCATCCGAAGACCTGCACCTGAGCAGGAATTGCAACGCCCCGGGGCCCTCTCAGGGCCGGGGCTTTTTCCGGTAAACCACGGAGCCTCCCATGAAAAAACAGATTGTGGGCGGCGGTGGCCGGCGCGCTGGTAGCGGGCGCTGGCCTGCTATGGACGCAACCTGCTTTCAGCGCGACAAATGATGTACAGGTCGCCTTTTCGCCGGACGGCGATGCGGAGCAGCTTGTGCTGCAAACCATCCATAGCGCGCGGCAGTCGATACGAATGATGGCCTACTCGTTCACTGCGCCGCCAGTCGTTAGAGCATTGCTCGATGCGAAGCGGCGCGGTGTGGACGTGGCAGTCACTGTCGATTACCGTAGCAACGTCGACGAAGACCGTAGTGGAAAAGCTGCGGCCGCAATGGGCGCACTCGCGTATGCAGGCGTGCCGGTCATTGTCGTTCGCGCATTCCCCATCCAGCACAGCAAGTTCCTGGTAGTGGACAACGCGACGGTCGAGACCGGTTCGTATAACTACAGCCAGGCGGCCGCGCGCGTGAATTCGGAAAACGTGCTGGTGCTATCGAACCATCCTGAGATTGCAAAAGCATATCTGGATGACTGGAAGGCAGTGACGTCGCAGGGCGAGCCTTACCGGGCCCGCTAACGGCGACACAGCCTCGTTATTTTTCTATGACCTCGCGGGAAGCGATCCCGCCGGGGTCGCTCCGCATTCACTTGTGGAGTTTGTATGGTTGATGCAGCACCACCGTCCGCGGCGGCCGCGATACCTCGCTGGCTGGCGCCGTATGCAAGTGGCGAGAAGCAGGGCTGGTCGCAAGCGGTAATGGCGTACGCCGATTACTACTGCGTCGATGGCAGCGCTGACGATGATCCCGAGGTTGAGGAGCGTCTGATCATGCACCGCCCACCGATGGTGGGCTATGCGAGTCGTACTGGCACGCGCCGCAACCTCGACGCGCTGGCGCTTGCCGGCTGGCGTCTCCTCGTTTCGGCGAAGGGCGAGCACCGTACCGAAGGGATGCGCTACGCGATTGACAACGGCGCGTGGACGGCTTACCAGCGAAGCGAGCCGTTTGACGACTCCGCGTTTCTCGCGGTCGTCGACAAACTCGGCGAGCGCGCTGACTGGATCGCCCTTCCCGATGTCGTTCAGGGCGGCCTCGCGTCGCTCGACTTCTCATTGCGGTGGATGGAGCGTCTGCGAGGCATACCCTCGCAACTGCTCATTGCCGTGCAAAACGAAATGCAACTGGAGGACGTCGCGCCATATCTCTCGCCCGTCGTTGGAATCTTCATCGGCGGATCAACCGAGTGGAAGGAATCGACAGCCGAAGCGTGGGGGCTACTCGCGCGTCGACGCAATTGCCATTTGCATGTCGGTCGGGTCAACTCGGCGCGCCGCATTCACATCTGTGCGGCCGCCGGTGCGGACAGCTTCGACGGTAGCGGGCCGAGCCGCTATTCCAACGCGTTGCCACGGCTAGACTGGGCGACTCGGCAGCCTGATCTTTTCGCAGCGGCCGACCAGTCGCTCGAAGAGGCACGGGCAGCAAGTCTGGGTCTGAACTTGTAACGAACACATGGCTTTTTAACCCTTTCGGGAGCGGATCCCGAAAGGGCCGCTCCTGTTTTTATCTTGGAGCGAACGATGGACCATGACATTCAAACCCTGATGGAAAACGCCATTGCATCGATGCAGTCGTATATCGAGCAGGGGTATTCGCTGGCCGCTGGTGTAAGCGGTGGCAAGGACAGTACGTGTGCGATGGTGTTGATGCTCGAAGCAGTCAGGCGCGCGAAGCACGTAGTGCCTGGCGTCAGGCATTACATCACCTCGTCAGATACAACGATCGAGAACCCGAGTACCGCGAACTTCCTGCATGCGATGCTTGATGAGGTCGCGATGTTTGTGGAAGACAGCGGACTGCCGGTCGAGATCCACGTCACACAGCCTTCGCTCGCCTCACAGTTCGTTGTCTCAACCATCGGGCGAGGCACGCTGGTCCGAACGCCTGAAAACGGTGTGGGGGACGGCAAACGGATGAGAGCATGTGCCGATTCATGGAAATTGCAGCCACAGGGCAGACTTCGCGCGCGTCTTGAAAAGCAGGCGTCATCTGCCCGCGTGAAGGAAATTATCAGCGTCGTTGGAACCAGGCTCGATGAGTCTGCAGTCCGCCGCGCCGCAATGACCGAGCGCAATGAGCAGGCTGACCTCGCGACACGGCAGGCTTCGGGGTCGCTGTCACTTTCTCCGCTCCGAGACTGGACCTCTGACGATGTCTGGTCGATGCTGGGATGCATGGCGGATTCTTCGCTTGGGTTCAGCAGCCCGCTGGAACCTGCGACCGTCGCACGACTCTCGGATATCTATCGCGCTGGTAATGGCGGTGTTTGCGGTGTAGTAGCAGGCGAGAGTGGCGCACGTGCAGCCTGTGGTTCCAGGTTCGGCTGCAGTTTCTGCGCTGTCACAGGCGCTCGCGACAAGTCGATGGAGTTCATGATTCAGGAGCCGGAACACGCGCACCTGAAGCCGTTGAATGACTTCCGTAACTATCTTCTTGCTATCCAGTGGGACCTCTCACGCCGTGAACTGGTGGGCAGGACATTGAGCGATGCCGGGTACACACGGATTCAAGCCGATACCTATCGATTCCTGGAGCGCATGGCCATGTTAAAGATGCTCCTCTCAATCGATGCGAACGAGCGGGACAGGGCTGAACAGCATTCGGGGGATTTGGCGTCGGGCATCATTGCCGACACGGAGCACAACCGGATGCTGTGTGACCCGCAGTTTGAGTTCGTCACGCCGCAGCAGCTTGTGGCAATCGATTTCTTCCTGTCGATGCACCACTACGCACCGCATGCTTTTCCCGCGATGGCAGCGTGGCATGACGTCAACGTGCTGGGTCGCAGATACCCGGTGCCTCACGTTGAGCCACGGCCCAAGGCGGACATCGTATTGCACGGCTGGTACCCGGTAGGTAAGTACGACCGTGAAGCACCATCGGTCGGGCTTCGGGACGCAAATGCCGAGCAGTGGAATCGCTATCGGCACCCCGACCGCGCAGGGTGGTACGCGCGAACGTCAGCGGGCGAGCAAACGGTGTACTTCGAGGAAGCCGCGCAGTTCGAGGTGGATGCCGAAGCCGCTTGCGAGTTCGTGACCTGCACGTACGACACCACGTTCATGTTGAAAACGCAGCTTCACGACGCAATGGATTCGGCGCGTTTCTGGCTGAACGAAGGCTTCGTGAGACTGCCTGTCGGCATGGCCCAGCGTTATCAGGAGATGGCGAAGCGGGGGCAGTATTTCAGCAGACTCGCCCAGCGTTTGAACGTGACGCCGGTCGAACTGGACGCCCACCTGATCGAAAACAGCGTGAGCGACGCGGAACACACAGCGATGCTTGCGCCGGTCTCGCCGCAGCTTGACCTGTTTGCCGCAGCGGCTTGATGTGCGTGCGGCAACTTCTATCGACAATCCCCGGGGCCATAACCCCGGGGATTTTTTTCTGGACGACTATCGCTGCCTCGGCTATCCGAAACAGCATGCCGAGCGCAGCTCCGTTCCGCGTGGTTGGTCGGCCCGCATGGTGGCCAGGCACTCGCGAGGCGGCTGGCTCCGACCTCGACGCATCGGTTTTTCCGAGGAAGTGCCCGGGATTGCCGCTCAGCGTTGTGTTTCTGCCCCTTATTCTTCATACTTTCTCGTAACAGTGACGAAAAAAATGCAGGCGTTACGAGATGGCAAAACCGCAGGTTATTGAGGACTTCCAGATTCGCCACGCGATCAAGGTTGCGGCAGTTTCAGGGCAAAGCAAAGAGCGAGACGTGGCCCTGCTGATGGCCGCATATGGCACGGGGTTGATGCCAAATGAAACTGCGAAACTCACGCTCTCAGATTTCTTGACTGCGAGTGGCGCGCCGCGAATTGAATCGCTGCTAAGGGCCGAGATTGCCTTCAACGGGAAGCAGCGGCCGCTCATTTGGGCCAGCAAGAAGGTTCAGGGCGCCATCGACCAGTACCTGGCGTATAGGCTCGCTCAGGGCCACGGCATCACAACGAGCAAGGCAGCGCATCGCGGACTGGACCCGCACGGTCGCTCTTTCTGACTAGCGACGGCCAGCGTTCACGTTCACACGGCGCGTAACGCGAACTGGGGCGATCAGCTATTCGTGTGTGTCGCTGACAGAAGTTTATCGGCGGCTGCATCAGCAGGCAGGCATCTTGAATGGCACGGCGAGTTGTGCGCGGCGAACGTTCGCGGTCAAGCTGCATCGGCAGGGCCGCTCGCTGAAGCTGATTCAGGAACTGACTGGACTTTCCAGCCTATCTGCCGTTAAACGGTTGGTGGATAGCGATCCCGTTCGCTTGTCGGCGGTTGTCGCGGGAGTAATTTGAGGCAAAAACCGCGTCCGGACCTTGATCTTTGGTAAGCCTTACCTTAAAGTAAGGAATATTGAAATAAAGGGGAATATCATGGCGTCCGCAACAATTACGTCGAAGGGCCAGGTCACGATCCCGGTTGGCGTTCGGAGCGATTTGGGGGTGGGAACCGGCGACAGAATCGAATTCGTCCTCAACGAGTCCACCGGTCGCTACGAGATAGTGCCTGCGACAAAATCCGTGGAATCGCTCAAGGGGCTTGTGGGAAAACCGGCAAAGCCTGTGTCGGTTGAGGATATGAATGCTGCTATCGCGGCGCGCGGAGCTGGTGCTTAATGATCGGTCTCGATACAAACGTGCTTGTCCGCTACATCGCGCAGGATGACGCAACGCAGTCACCGAAGGCGACTGCGCTGATCGAATCGCTGACGGCTGACGAGCCTGGTTACGTAACGCAGGTTGCTCTGGTCGAAGTCGTCTGGGTTCTCTCCAGCCTGTACGCGGCAGATCGTGATCAGATTGCAAAGGTGGTTGAGGGGCTTCTCCGAACCAAGGAGCTGAGCGTCGAAGCTGCCGAAACGGTTTGGAAAGCCCTTCGCGTGTTCACTTCCTCGAGGGCCGATTTCGCGGACTGCCTGATCGAGCGTATTTGCCATGATGCACATTGCGAGTACACGGCGACGTTCGACGCGAAAGCCGCCAAGTCGGCTGGCTTGCGGTTAATCAAGTAAAGCGGAAAAAAGAGAAGGAGCGAGTATGCCAGTCGTTTGCCCAAAGTGCGGCGGTAACAAAATTGAAAAGCGCAATCTTGGGAAGAAAATTGGTGCATCGGTAGGGCTGGGAGCAGGAGCAATACTCGGCGGCGCAGGAGCCGCAAGAACGGTATCGTCGGACCCGAACGTGCAAACGGAATTTTCCCCGAGTCTACCCTCGATGCCGGGAGGGCCGATTGTCGCGGCTGCATTGGCAGGTGCTGCTGTTCTCGGGCTTGCCGGTGCTAAAGCAGGGGAGTTTGTCGACCAGAATATTTTGGACAATCTTCACTGCCACGACTGCGATTACACGTTTAGCGAATGAGGTCGGAAAACATGGATCACGCGCAACAACTCGATCTTGCCAACCTCCTTGGGGCGCACTGGCAGGCTATCGTCTACGGATACTACGGCGGCTTCCCGAGGGTAGTCGATACCAAGTTGGCGGAATCGGTTGAAGCGCTGCGCAAGATTGGAGCGGTGGACTACGACCTGAAGTTGCACGCTGACTTTCTAGCCGTGGTTCGTGACGTGGCGAACGGCCGTGACCTCGGAGTATTGCAAGCGGATGATTTTGTACACATAGCCGCTCGCTATGCAGATTGGTATAGGGACGCATAGGAAAAAGGAAGAGAGATGGCCCTTCCGGCTGGCTCATATCTTTGTGGGCATCCCGAGACCTGTGAGAAGTGCGAGACCTTCGATCGTCCTATGGGCTACAACGACAAACAGTCAGGTGATTTTTTTCAAGTCTGTCGGAAGTGCGGCCATCAATGGGTCGCACTAACGGCAGAAGAGCAGCGTGCCGACGCCGAAGAGAGAATGAAGGACGCTTTGCGCCGCAACTGATCACTGGCAAAACGGAAAGCGAGACTGATGATGCACTGGATGTTGACTCCGTATGACAAGCACTCTGACGATGGCTTCGGCGCAATGGCCCACGCTTTCCAAGCGAGTGCGGAGGCCCTCATGGCAGCAGAACGTGACTCGATTGCTCAACGCGAGCTCCCTACATGCTTTCTACTTCGTCACGCGGCAGAGCTGTACATCAAATCGGTGCTTATCGTTTCTCATCGGTCGCTCGTCGTGGCAGACAAGTCGCTGCCCACTGTTCAGGTAGATGGGAAAGCCAAACCGTTGACCAGCATTCACAATCTCGGTGTTCTGTACCGGGCTTTCATTGAGTTGCTCACTTCAAAGCGAGTGGAGCTTGAAGCGCGCGCAAAAACCGCTTGGTTGCCACCGCCTCCAGAGTTGGACAAGGCTATAGCCGAAATTGATGGAATGGACAAGCGGGGGGTGTTCTTCCGATATCCGACAGAGAACAACTCAGCGAAGTCGAATAACAAGCCGATGCCGCTGGAAGAGGTCCGAAGTTGGCAAACCGATCAGCAAGGTCTTTTGAAGGCCTTTTTTATCGTTGACGACAACGATGAAGTCGTAGAAGCCTTTCGTTATGACCATAATCTCTTGGAAGCGGAACTCGCAACGCTCAAGACGGCATGTGAATGGCTTACATGCTTTCATGTTGGACTCCGCCACGAATTAACGGGCGGTTGGTAAAAACATATCGGAAAATCATGGCACAGCGAGACTTGTGGTTCGGCTGGCTGAAGCAGCGTACAAAAAGCTGAAGGAGAGGGGCTGGATCGGCCACAAGGCCACGTAATTGATCCGATCGCGAAAGCCGCTTCATAGTTGTCCGGCGAGCTGGGCAACCATGAACCGACTCACAGGCCGAGTGCGGCCTACGAAAGCAGGACTACAGTGCCAACCAAAAAGTACCCGACCGACGCTCCACGTCCTGTTCGACAGCAACTCGATCTTGGCCGAGGGCTTCGAGCACATCGTCAGCCGAAAAGCCGCAGACGCAATCCGGGCTCATTCACGCCATGGAGACCTCGATGTCATCTGGCTGCTGCCCGAGGTCGTCAGGATGGAGCGCGAGTATCAAATGCGCAACGCGTTCCGTATGGTATTGAAGCCGACCCTGCAGGCCGAGCGGCTGCTCGGAGAAAACTGGAATGTGTCGCAGGAGCGCATTCACGCTGCGATCGACGCGCAGATACAGGCGCAACTCACGGAACTGGACTTGCGCGTGATGCGGTGTGATCCAGTCAGGGTTGACTGGCCGGAACTGACGCGCCGATCTGCGTTCCGCCTTCCGCCTTTCCAACACGGCGAGACGGAAAAGGGCTTTCGCGACGCCATCCTGTGCGAGACCTTCTGCCAGCTGGTCGATAGCCTCTCAGGTAAGGCGACGGCCGTGCTGGTATCGAAGGACGGGCTCGTTGGTACTGCAGTGAACGAGCGGACAAGCGGCACCCGGATCGTGGCGACATCGAAGCCCTGTGCGATGAAATCAACCTTCGGGTCAGTAACGTCGACGCGTCGACCGCAACGCAGCTTGAAGCAATGGCGTCAAGGCTGCTGTTTGACTTTGACAAGCCCGACGCGCCTTCGTTGTTGAAGCGGAACAAGGTTCCTGAGCGCATATGGGAACAGTTCGGGGACCACATAAAGGCACCGGCGAAGGACCTGAACTGGGAGATGGAGACTCCCGCGCTTTCGCATTCGAGGCTGGTGAAAAAGGAAGGATCGCGTGTGTTCTTCGTCAACACCTACACGGTTGAGGGCTATGTCATGGTGTGGGTGCCCGGACCTTCACCCGCACCGGTCCAGGCCATCACGCTCGGCCCCCCATGGAAGGCCGGCAATCAGGTAACGGCTCTGCCCCCCGGGCTGCTAAGCGGCAACTATGCGGACATCGCGCGGAGTTACTATGGGCCCGACGCACCGGGCGTGCCGCTTTCCACGCTGTCCCTTATTGGTAGTGCCTCGGGACAATTCGAGCGGAGGACGTTCGACCCGGTAGAGGTGCAGATCCAGTGGTCCGCGACCTATTCGAGACAGAAGCGGCTCACGCACCCGAAGATCGACAACTTGGTGCTGATCCGTTTGCCAAACGCTCAGACCACGGTGTGAGTGGCGACAGTCCCGGACTCAACAATCCCGGCAATCTGGCGACAGCCGGGTAGGAAAACCGTAATAGCGCCATAGCCGCACGACCATGCTCATCAAGCTCGACATTCCGGATGTACCCGCGCCGACGGACCCCTTCGTAGGTTACTGGGGCAAGCAGATTTTCGTCGGCCACTTCTCGGACAACCCGTCCGTGGTCGCGCTCACAACCACGTATGTCCGCTGCGTCTTTGCTGCCCGCGAAGACTATCTCGCCGCTGCTCATCACCTGCGCAGCGTTTGGACACCCGGCCTCGATCGCACGATGAAGGTGAGCGATCTCTATCGCAGCATCTCCCGTTTCGAGTCGTGCATCAGGGGCATGTACCTCGCCGTGCGGTCAATGCGCGAGCTGCGCAAACGGCAGGACCTCACCGCCCGTGAGCGTGCGGTGATTTGCGAATTGAAACCCAAACCTCGCTTCCTTGGCTCGGCGGGCGAGCTGCTCGGCAAGATGCGCAACAAGATGCAGCACATTGAGGAAGAACTTGCGGCCGGCAAGCTCAAAGATGATTTGCCGATTATGATCCAGTCGACCGGTCCCGAAATTCCGGTCGATGATCCGGTCAATCCCAACCAGACCCTCAAGACCATAGATAGGGTCCGGGTGCACGAACATGAAATGCGTTTCGCCGACCTTGCAGCGTGGCTTGGAGAGATGGTCGACTACGTTGACAGATTGCACGGGCTTATGCCGGTGAGCTGGAACTCAGCTGATGGGAAGGTATTCGCAACAACGTCCGATGCCCCCGACGGGTGACCTACTACCGATGGCACAAGATTAACCACGGAAAATTGCGCAGCGAATTTCGCCTGCGCGCAACAGGAAAACAGTGGCTCTTTTGAAATTCAAATGGGTTATGCAGTATGCGGGTTGATCGAAGTGAAGTTGAGCTTGCCAGCGATCAGGAA
>NZ_SELS01000107.1 GCF_004197395.1 Paraburkholderia sp. UYCP14C
TCAGTTCAACGGCACATTTCATCGGCAGACAGGTCATCAGAATCACATTGCCTGTCAGACCCCATATTTTGAAATTCGTTTACTCGTCGCACTTAGCGCCAAGGAAGATGTCAGGAAAAACTGACTCATGAAACAGGGAACTACTGATCTAACTTTCCGCGTCCGCCGATGGCCGTGTTATTGCCTCCCTCGATACTATGGAATTCATTGAAGGAGGTTATTACTCGGCCGAAAGCGACAAATTAATGCGATCGCATCAACAAAAGGCGCCACACGACAGCAGCCAGTCAACTGCTTCCTGTCTACGGTATCGCAGTTTCACGCAGGGTCTGTAGTCGATGTGATCGCGCCAAGCAGGCGTATTGACGGATCCTAGCAGGCCTGTAATCAGATCAATTTTTGACACCACTTAGCAAACTGACCTCGATGAACATCCCTGCCGCAATCAATACGACCTCCGTTTTATTGTACGCACTTCTTTCGGCCGTTTATAAAACAACGCAGGTTCTACATACCCTACCGGCTCCAGCTAAGCATAGCAATCAACCTGCCACGAATTTTCTTCCAGACGTCGACGTCATCGTTCCGTGCTTCAACGAAAACCCCGATACGCTGCGCGCGTGTCTCGCCTCCATCGCAACGCAGGAATACTCGGGGGCTTTAAAAATCCACGTGGTCGATGACGGATCCGCCAATCGCGATGCGTTGGAACCCGTTTATCGCGACTACGAGCACGATCCGAGATTCAATTTTGTTCTTCTTCCCCAAAACGTGGGAAAACGCAAGGCGCAGATCGCCGCGATACGGGTTTCATCCGCAGAACTCATACTCAACGTCGATTCCGACACGACCTTGGCGCCGGACGTTATAAGCCAACTCATACTGACAATGAGCGATACAGAGGTCGGCGCCGCCATGGGTCAATTGACCGCCAGCAATCGCAACGATACGTGGTTGACGCGTCTGATTGATATGGAATATTGGCTCGCGTGTAACGAGGAGCGCGCAGCTCAGGCCCGATTCGGTGCCGTTATGTGCTGCTGCGGGCCGTGCGCGATATATCGCCGCTCCGCGCTTCTCTTGCTGCTTGACCAGTACGAGACACAGATGTTCCGGGGAAAGCGAAGCGATTTCGGGGAAGATCGTCATCTAACAATTCTCATGCTGGCCGCCGGCTACCGAACAGAGTACGTTCCAGATGCGATCGCTTCGACCGTGGTTCCAGACAGACCGGGGCCGTATCTTCGTCAACAATTGCGCTGGGCGCGAAGCACGTATCGCGACACGCTGTTGGCGTTACGCCTTCTACCCCGCCTGGATCGGTATCTTACGCTGGACGTCATTGCGCAGAATGCAGGCTCCCTATTGCTTGCCGTCGCAATGCTCTCCGGCTTTTTACAGGTCGCATTGACAGAGACGGCTCCATGGAAGGCGTGCTTCGTGATTGCGTCAATGAGCATGCTCCGCTGCTCCGTGGCAGCAGTCCGCTCTCGTGAGCTTCGATTTCTTGGGTTTTCCGCGCACACGCTGGTCAACCTACTGTTCCTACTGCCTGTGAAGGCGTACGCCTTGTGTACCCTCAGCAACAGCAACTGGCTGTCCCGCGGCGTGGCCGCCGGCGGTTGTAGCGCACACGTCGATCCGCCGGAGCACGACACTGAAACGGCCACCACTACAACCCCGAACCGCACAGCTCAGCGTGACAGGCACCGTCGACAGTGGAATGAGCAGGCACTCACGGAATCTGATGACGTTTTCCGAAACAAATGATCGTGTTCGTCACGAGATCTTCCTGAAGAGAACAACCATTTGGATTTCCACGTCATGCCAACTGCAGCAATCACGTTTACAGGTGTCAACAAGTCCTACGGCGGGAAGCTCGCTGTCAATGGACTGTCCTTCCACGTAGAGCCGGGCGAGTGTTTCGGCCTTTTGGGGCCAAACGGCGCAGGCAAGAGCACGACCGCACGGATGGTCCTCGGGATGGCGCTACCTGACGCGGGTACGATCACAGTCCTCGGAGAGCCAGTGCCTGGACGCGCGCGCCGGGCACGTGCACGTATTGGCGTCGTTCCGCAATTCGATAATCTTGAACCCGGGTTCACAGTGCGTGAGAACCTACAGATATTCGGGAGCTACTTTGGCATGAGCGCAGGCGAGATCTCGGTCGTGATCCCCTCTCTGCTCGAATTCGCGCGTCTGGAAAGCAAGGCTGACGCGCGCGTTATCGAATTATCAGGCGGCATGAAACGGCGTCTGACGCTCGCTCGCGCGCTGATCAACGACCCCCAACTACTTGTAATGGACGAGCCCGCGACAGGTCTTGATCCGCATGCGCGTCACCTCATCTGGGAACGCCTGCGCTTTCTACTCGCGCGCGGCAAAACAATTCTTCTCACCACTCATTTCATGGAAGAAGCGGAGCGGCTGTGTAACCGTCTTTGTGTGATTGACGAGGGGCGCAGCATTGCCGAAGGTACCCCTCATGCGCTGATCGAAGAGCAGATTGGCAGCCAAGTTCTTGAGATATATGGCGGCAATCCACATGAACTGCGCCCGTTACTCGAGCCCTACACACAGCGAACCGAAGTGAGCGGCGAAGCATTGTTTTGCTACGCCGCTGATCCCGAGCAGGTGCGTTTGCAGGTGCGGAGGCATACGGGTCTGCGCATTCTCCAACGCCCCGCCAACCTGGAAGACGTGTTTTTGCGGTTAACCGGCCGCGAAATGAAGGACTAGTGATGCGTGATGCATTTATGATAACTCTGCCGGGCAACGCGCTGAACTGGCATACGGTATGGCACCGCAACTACCTTGCATGGAGGAAATCTGCGCTAGTGTCGCTCCTCGGGAACCTTGCGGATCCGATGATGTACCTGTTTGGTCTGGGCTTAGGTGTGGGAATAATGATAGGCCGCGTCGACGGCACCTCATACATCGCGTTCTTGGCCGCTGGAATGGTTGCGACGAGCGCAATGACTTCTGCCACCTTTGAGACGATTTATGCGGCTTTCTCGCGAATGCATACTCAGCGCATGTGGGAAGCGGTGTTATGCACTCAACTCACGATTGGCGACGTCGTTCTCGGTGAACTTTCATGGGCGGCCACAAAAGCCCTTCTTGCCGGCGCTGCGGTGATGGTGGTTGCTGCGGCCCTGGGCTATGCGGCGCTTTCGAGTATCATCTATGTCATGCCCGTCGTCGTTCTCACTGGACTCGCCTTCGCGAGTCTGGCTATGGTGCTCGTCGCCATCGCGCCCAGTTACGACTATTTTATTTTTTACCAAACCCTTGTTCTGACGCCCATGTTGTTCCTGAGTGGCGTCGTCTTCCCGATCGGCCATCTCCCCCGTGCTCTTCGGCAAATTGCGAGATTCCTTCCGCTGACACATTCCGTTGAGCTGATCCGCCCAGCGATGCTAGCACGGCCTGCCGCTAGTATCAGCCTTCATGTGGCTGCGCTTTGCGTGTACACAATACTACCGTTCTTTGTATCGGCGGTTCTGCTTCGCCGTCGCCTAATGTCGTGACGATTTTGGCGATCAATCTGAGCCCCGAGCTTCGCGATGGACTATCCGCGCAGCGCTCATGCCCTCCTTTCAACCCGTTAGATGAACGCCATGACATACCCCATGCAGACAACTGAGCCATTTGTGATCGTGGGGATGCCGAGGACCGGCACTCACTACTTGGAAGAATTGCTGAATGCGCATCCCAACTTGTCAAGCAATGGTGAGTTGCTCAATCCGTATGACCCGATCTGGCCCGACCGCGCCCGGCTTTTCCGTAGCGATCGCGAACTGCTCGAGCTAGCCTATCTGCACTATCCGACTATGACCGGGAATCCGCATTTGACACACGTCGGTTGCAAGATCAACCAGCCTCAGTTTAACGAACGTCCCGGTTTCTTCGAGGCGCTGGCCGCTTGGCCACGTTTGAAGGTACTGCTCGTGATTCGACGAAACACGTTGGAATCGCTTCGTTCTTTGGTGCAAGCAAGACAAAGCGGTCACTGGCTAAAATACGGTCCGGAAAACGACGACTCGCGTCCGCCTCCGCAAGTCATACTGAAAATCGAAGACTGTGAGGCTTACTTTAAAGCCGCGGACGATTTCCACCACTTAATTCTGAACTCCTTTTCACCGTCGACCCTGCTCACCATCGACTATGAAACTCTTCGGGACGATCCGGTCCCAAGTCTGAAGGCGGTCTCAGCCTTTCTCGCAATCTCGGATCACCCTTGCTCTTACAACACATCTCTTCGACGTCAGGAAGTTCGATCGCTCCGGCAGACGGTACTTAACTTCGAAGAGTTGAGGCGTCACTTCGAGGGCAGTCGATACGCCAGTTTTTTCGAAGCTCAAGGGGGTTGATCCTCCCGCCAGACATCAAGATCGCCCCGATAGCTTTCAATTGTCTAGCGTTTGAAGAGCGTTGGCGTTATCGACTCGCAAACTCGGGTTTCGCGGTCCGCAGCCTAGCTAAACTAATTCTTGCGTTCCGAGCAGCAGATGAACTCCGATGTGTATGGCCCGCTATTCCGGTTCAGTGTTCAGCGAGTGGCGCATGAACGTATTGTTATAAGGTGACTTTAAATGGCCTCAACTGTGCAATGGAGACTGTGTTGGGAAAATGAGCTAGGACTCTCGGACCACATAGAATTGTCCGAGTTCTTTCGGGCGACGTATGGCCCAACTGGATCTTTCAACGCAAAACCTTTCGAGGGCAGCCGGAGTTGGGCTGGTGCACGGCCCGAACTCCGCGCGATTGCCTACGATTCGCAAGGGGTGGCGGCTCACATGGGCTCGCTGCGCCGATTCATCAAAGTTGGCACGGTCGATGTTCTTGTAGCCGAGCTGGGACTTTACGGGGTTCGTCCGGATCTCGAAGGACTCGGGATCAGCCATTCGATCCGCGCGATGTATCCGGCATTGCAGGGCCTTCGGGTGCCATTCGCATTCGGCACGGTGCGCCATGAGTTGAAGTACCATATCGCGAGGTTGTGCCGGCATGGATTGGGAACGGTCGTCTCGGGCATGCGGGTGCGGTCAACTCTGGCCGACGTTCGTCTAGATTTGCCCCCGACACGCACTGAAGACGTCCTTGCGGTAATCATGCCGATTGGTAGCTCGATGAGCGAGTGGCCGGAGGGGAGTGCAATCGAGCGCAATGGTCCGGAGCTATGAAGGCTGGTGCTTTACCACAGAAAGCCGTGGAGCCGACGCCCCCCATGCAATTGTCCTTATAGTGGACCGCAATCGAGGTAATGTGAACTTGACACATGTAGCGAATTTCGACTTGCTGCTTCGGGAATTGAACTCCAACGATCCGTGGCGGCTGGACAGTAACCCGTTCGAATTTGAGCGCCACAGGCAAATGCTTCGATTGTCACTTGTCGAGGGCATCGTCATAAATGCACTCGAAGTCGGATGCGCGGGCGGGGCGTTCACGGAAAAGCTGGCGCCTCACTGTCGACGGCTCACCGTCATCGATGTAGTTCCAGAAGCGATCGCGCGAACACGCGCGCGGCTAATGGAACCGGCCAATATCACCTGGATGGTATCAGACATCCAGCGCTTTTCGACTCCGGAAAAGTTCGATCTGATCGTGGTCGCCGAGGTTCTTTATTACCTCGGAAGCATCGCCGAGGTACGGGCCACTGTGCAGAGCTTGGCGCGCATGCTTGCGCCCAACGGGCAGTTGATATTCGGATCGGCTGTTGACGCCAGTTGCCGGCGGTGGGGGCACGTCGCCGGGGCGGAAACGGTGCTCGAAATGCTACGGGAAGAGCTGACCGAAGTTGAGCGCGTGCAGTGCATCGGGCGGTCGTCCAATGAGGATTGCATGCTCGCGCGCTTCCGTAGCCCGAAGGATTTTCCAAATCAACCGAATTGCCTCCGTTAGAGCGGGAGATACTATGCGCATCTGCGGCATCAAACTGACACACGATGGAGCCATCGCTGTTGTGGAGGATGGAAAGCTCCTCTTTTGCATCGAACAGGAGAAGCGGGATAATAACCGTCGTTATCAGGAAATCGTGAATCTCGACGTAGTTGCAACAGTGTTGACCGAACACGGACTGCGTGTCGACGACATCGATCAGTTTGTAATTGATGGCTGGGACGGCGAGATAGAGTCGGAATTTCGCACTTTCAGCGGCCGTACGCCTGTCATCTTGAAAGGTGCTCCCTATATCGAACGCAAGGCCGACGATCTCTTGGATCCGCTCGAACGCACCGGTCTGTTAATCGGCGAACAATCGTATTCGTATCAGAGCTACCCTCATGTTTCGGGCCATGTCGCGTCCGCGTACTGCACCAGTCCCTTCGCGATAAGCGGGCAGCCTGCGTACTGCCTAGTCTGGGACGGCGGCATGGTCCCAAGACTGTACTATGTTCGACTGGACGAAGCACGCCTCGTCAACTGCCTGTTCCCAGTTATCGGCCAAATGTACGCGGCGGCTGGGCATCATTTCGGGCCCTATAAGAGGGCTAGCGGAGCTGACTGGGATCTGGGCGTGGCCGGAAAGCTTATGGGATACATCGCGCTCGGGTCGGTCGACGAAGGCATCATTGCAGTGTTTCGGGAGCTTTACCAGCAACGCTTTGCCGGCGACACCGAACTTGCGCAAGACTACCGCGAGAATGTCCGCATACCAGAAAGATCTCTCGCAGCTGTACGCGACTTTTTCCAAGAATGCGTTCCACAATTGGAGGCCAAGCCTCAAGAAGACATACTTGCATCCTTTCACGTATTCCTCGAGCGTCTTCTGGTTCAAGGAATGGAGGCAGCGCTTTCACGCCATCCGATTTTCGAGCCGCGGAACTTGTGCATTTCTGGCGGATGCGGTCTTAACATCAAATGGAACAGCGCACTACGCGAGAGTCGTCTTTTTGACGCAATCTGGATTCCGCCTTTTCCGAACGATAGTGGGTCTGCGATTGGCGCCGCTTGCTGCTCGATGGCAGCGAACAAAGGCTTCCTGCCGTTGGAATGGTCGATCTATAGCGGGCCAACTGTGAAAACCGGTGACGTGCCGCCCGGATGGACAGCGTCCCCTTGCTCCATTCCGCAACTCGCCGGCGTACTCGCTGAAAATAAACCCGTCGTCTTCCTCGCCGGCAGGGCAGAGCTGGGTCCCCGAGCGTTGGGTGCCCGAAGCATTCTCGCTGCTGCGACGTCCCCTGCGATGAAGGACTTCCTCAACGCGGTCAAGCATCGGGAACACTTTCGTCCGGTAGCACCAATATGTCTTGAAGATCGAGCGGTTGCCGTCTTCTGTCCCGGTACTCCAGACCCCTACATGCTGTTCGATCATCAGACGCGCGAGGAATGGCGGGAGAGGATCCCCGCCGTAGTGCATCTCGACGGATCGGCTCGGTTGCAAACCATTGCAAGAACTTCCGCGCATCCTGTGGCGCAACTCCTGATTGAATACGAAAGACTCACTGGCATTCCTTTGCTATGTAACACCAGTGCCAACTATCATGGTCGTGGCTTCTTTCCGGACGCTGCTTCAGCCTGCGAGTGGGGAGGTGTCGAACATGTATGGTGCGACGGTCTTTTATTGAGCAAGGCATGTAGCACTGGCCTGCCATCGTCAATCGACGAACCAGGTGCTGGCGGCCGGTTTGAGCAGGCGGTAGCCGCACCGCTCGGAGTGTGAATCGAATGAGTGCGTCATGGACTTTCTCTCACCGACGAGCTGCACAGTCAGCGGCAGCATCCCTCAATGTCAAGATTTTCTGACTTGCCATACCGATACCCAACCTCACTGCTCCGACGCCGCGATGCAAGAGCGGACGCCTTGGCTTCCAACAACGGTTTCACCCTTATCGTAGGCAAGTATGACGAAGAAGGCCTCCGTTTCAGATCTTCATGTGCACGGCTTCCGGATTCAGCCGGAGTCGAGAGGACGATTGCTCCGGCAAACGCCCGCCATCCTGTGGTTCACGGGGCTGTCGGCAGCTGGGAAGTCGGCGATTGCCGACAAGGTCGAGGCAATACTGCATGCGTCCGGCCAACTCACCTACATTCTCGATGGAGACTCTATCAGGCTCGGTCTATGCAAGGATCTCGGCTTTGCGGATGCGGATCGCCACGAGAACGTCCGGCGCGTGGCCGAAGTTGCAAAATTAATGGCTGACGCGGGGATCGTTGTGCTGGTGTGCCTCATTTCGCCGTTCCGACGCGACCGGGAACTCGCCAGGTCCACCGCAGGTAGGCACCGTTTCGCCGAAATCCACGTTCACGCTAGTTTGGCCGTAGCCGAAGCTCGCGATCCCAAGGGACTGTATCGGCTTGCGAGAACTGGCGCCATACAGCATTTCACCGGCATCGACTCGCCGTATGAACAGCCGACGGTCCCGGACGTATTCATCGACACATGTTCGAAGTCCATCGATGAAGGCGCGGACCTTGTGGTGAACTGGCTCAATAGCCGCTAGTTGGAGCGAGACGAGTGTGGGCACGCCTCAGAACTGGATTCGATGACCCGATGTCCACGACCGCCAGTTGCCGGAGCGAGCGATACGTCGACACTCGCATGTTGCATACCCTCCTTCCAGAGAACCCGGTGGCAACGAGGTGAGTTTCTTCTTGCACTGCGCTCACGTGGACCAAGGTAGACAGATGATTGATCACGGCAATCTCAATTGCTATCGCGGACGATTGCAACCGCAGTCGCGCGACGCAGCGTTGCTTCCGGCAGCAAATCGGCCTCTCGGTCGTGCCGCATCGATCACTGTCCTGCTTTCACTACTCTGTTCACTTTCCGGCTGCACAGTCGGCCCCGAATATCGCACTCCCGCACCGCCCGCGACCGACAGCTATACATCGACGGCCCTACCCAAACACACGGTTTCGTCGCCCGGTGCGACGGGTCTTGAGCAGCAGTTCAAGGTCGGCGGCGAGCTGCCTGCACAATGGTGGACCCTTTATCGTTGTGAGCCCCTTGACGCGCTGATACGCGAGGCCCTCTCAAATAGCCCGAATATCACTGCAGCCAGCGCGGCGCTGCGCCAGGCGAGCGAAAACCTGCGCGCGCAAACAGGGATCGATCTATATCCCGCCATCGATGCCAAGCTCAATGCTACTCGAGAAAAGCTCAATGGTACGACGCTAGGCCAGCCCAGCCTGAACAGAATACTAAGTCTGTTCAACGCATCAGTGAACGTTTCCTACAACCTGGACCTCTTCGGGGCTGCACGGCACGAACTCGAGGCGCTGGACGCGCAGGTCGACTTCCAGAGTTTGCAGCTACAGGGCGCATACCTGGCGCTGTCAGCGAATATCGTCACCGCTGCGGTCAGGGAAGCTTCCCTCCGCGAGCAGATTGACGCGACCGAGCGTATCGCGGCGGACGAAGAGACTCAGCTCGGGGTATTGCGGAAGCAGCTTGAGTTCGGTGGCGTGGGTCGCGTGGCAGTGCTCTCGCAGGAAACCTTGCTCGCACAAACGCGCGCTACCCTGCCGCCTCTGCGGCAGTCTCTCGATCAGGCGCGACATCAGCTTGCCGTGCTCGCGGGCAAACCGCCTAGCGATAACAGCGTTCCCGAGTTCAGGCTGTCGATGTTCATCCTACCGCAGACCTTACCCGTCACCCTCCCTTCGTCGCTCGTCCGTCAACGTCCGGACATCCTAGCTGCGGAAGCCCTGCTGCGTCAGGCGAGCGCCCAGGTCAGCGTCGCAACCGCGAACATGTATCCGCAGCTTACGCTGTCCGCGAACTACGGCCCGCAATCATTAACGCCAGCGGGCATGCTGAAGTACGCGGACATGATCTGGAACATCGGCGCGGGGTTCACGCAGCCGATCTTTAACGGAGGCCAACTGAGCGCTAAAAAGCGCGCGGCGGAAGCCGCCTTCGATGAGGCCAACGCGCAATACAGGCAAACGATCCTGCTTGCATTCGAAGATGTCGCGGATACGCTCCGCGCACTCGATCACGATGCAACCGCACTCGCCGCACAAACCGAAGCGTGGCGTGCGGCCAGCAGCTCGCTCGAGCTGACGCGCGGCCAGTTTCGTGCCGGCGGTGTCAGTTATCTAGCTCTGCTCGATGCGCAGCGTCAATACCAGCAGACTATCGTCAATCTCGCGCAGGCGCGCGCTGCACGTTACGCAGACACGGCTGCATTGTTCGAAGCACTGGGTGGCGGCTGGTGGAGCGACACTGCGAGGATCCAGACAGGACAGGCGGACCCGGATATCAACCCGCAGTGAACTCTCTTTCTGCTTGCGGCGCCCCGCATGGTTTCGAATGCTGCGCGTCCAACGGAATCTGTTCCTTATCAGTTTGCCGTGCAAGGACACGACGATGACCACAAATAAACCAACAGTAAAACGGATGATAACCATGCTGATCTGCATGGGCGTTCTGCTTGGCGCGCTGATCGGTTTCAACCTGTACAAGGCGCATATGATCCGGAAATTCATGGCGCACAACGCGGTGCCGGCTGCGACAGTCACGTCCGCTGTCGTGAGCTATCAGACGTGGCAGCCACAGCTTGCCGCTGTGGGCAGCCTCCGTGCCGTACGCGGTGTCGACGTGACGACTGAAGTGGCTGGACTCGTTTGCGAGATCGCATTCAAGTCCGGCGAGGAAGTCAAGGCCGGACAGGTGCTCGTGCGTCTGAACGACCGCTCGGACCGCGCGCAGCTCGCCTCGCTAAGAGCTGCCGCCGAGCTCTCGCAAACCGTCTATAACCGCGACACGGCACAGTACGACATTCAGGCGATTGCCAGGGCGCAAGTCGATGCTGACGCCGCCGACCTGAGAAGCAAGCGAGCACAAGTCGAACAGCAGGTCGCACTGGTCGAGAAAAAAACGATTCGCGCGCCTTTCGCGGGACGCGTGGGCATCATGACGGTCAATCCAGGCCAGTACGTCAATCCGGGCGACGCCATCGTTACGTTGCAGGCTATTGACCCCATCTACGTCGACTTTCACCTGCCCCAGCAGCAACTCGGTCAACTGCAAGTGGGACAGAGCGTCGCCGTGAATACAAGTGCATTCGCGAGCCGCGGCTTCGAGGGCAAGATCCGCGCTATCAACCCGCGCCTCGACAGCACGACGCGCAACGTGCAAGTCGAAGCGGCCCTGGACAACCGCGAGCGCAAGCTGTTGCCGGGGATGTACGCGAGCGTAAAAGTCGATGTTGGTCACGAGCAGCGCTACTTGACACTGCCACAAACAGCAATCACTTACAACCCCTACGGTGCAACAGTTTTCGTCATCAAACCGGGCGAGCATAAGGACGCACGCGGCAAAACGATGCCCGTTGCACAACAAATCTTCGTAACGCCAGGGCCCACGCGCGGCGATCAGGTTGCGATCCTGAAGGGCTTAGACGAAGGCGCGCAAGTGGTAACGAGCGGCCAGCTCAAGCTGAAGAACGGCACACCGCTCGTAATCGACAATCGCGTGTTGCCGGCGGACAGTCCTGCTCCGACGCCCCAAGAACAATAAGAGTTCCTCAGATGGATTTCACCGACATTTTTATCAAACGGCCGGTCCTCGCGTCCGTGGTAAGCCTGTTCATCCTCGTGCTGGGCTTACGTTCCCTGTCGACGCTCAAGGTTAGCGAATATCCCCAGACCGGCACTGGCGTCATTACCATTACCACCTCGTACTATGGCGCTAGCGCCGAGACGATGGCGGGCTTCGTTACTCAGCCGCTCGAAGCCGCCATCGCACAGGTGCAAGGCATCGATTACATGTCGTCGAAGAGCAGCACAGGTGTGTCAAGTATCACCGCGACTCTGCGCCTGAACTACGATCCGAACCGCGCGCTAACAGAGATCAATACCCAAATCGCGTCTATGCGCAACCAATTGCCACCCCAAGCGCAACAGCCAGTTTTGACGATTCAGGTCGGCCAAACTACTGACACGATGTATATGGGCTTCTACAGCGATGTGCTGCCAAGCAACAACGTCACTGACTATCTGCTGCGCGTTGTCAAGCCGAAGCTCGATTCAATTCGGGGCGTGCAAACCGCAGAGGTTCTCGGCGGCCGACAGTTCGCGTTGCGCGCATGGCTTGATTCCACCAGGCTCGCAGCACACAACGTCACGGCCTCTGACGTCTACACGGCACTCGGCAACAACAACTATCTGGCGACGCTCGGAACAACCAAAGGCCAGATGACCAGCGTCAGTCTAAACGCTGGTACCGATCTGCATTCCGTCGAAGACTTCAGGAAGCTGGTTGTCAAGCAGAAGAACGGCGCGATCGTGCGCCTAGAGGATGTCGCCAATGTCGTGTTGGGTGCGGACAATTACGATTCCAATGTCGCTTTTAGTGGAAAACGCTCGGTGTTCATCGGCATCAAGGTAGCGCCCGACGCGAACCTGCTCGACGTAGCGAAACGCGTCAAAGCTGTGTTCCCTGATCTGCAGAAGCAGCTCCCCACGGGGGTGTCGAGCGATATCGTCTATGATGCCACGGACTTTATCGAGACTGCCATCGACGAAGTGGTGAAGACGCTCGTCGAGGCACTACTGATCGTGACGCTCGTGATTTACCTATTCTTTGGCAGCTTCCGCGCGGTGATAGTGCCCGTGATCGCGATGCCCCTGTCTCTGATCGGCACATTCTTCATGATGCAGTTGCTCGGCTACTCCATTAATCTACTGACGCTGCTCGCGCTGGTGCTCGCGGTCGGACTCGTGGTCGATGACGCGATCATCGTGGTTGAGAATTTCGACCGACACCTGACGACCGAGGGTAGGCGTCCCTTCGATGCCGCGCTCATCGCCGCGCAAGAGCTTGGTGGCGCGATACTCGCAATGACTGTTGTGTTGATTGCCGTCTATCTGCCCATTGGCTTCCAGGGCGGACTGACGGGCGCACTGTTCACGGAGTTCGCATTTACACTGGCAAGCGCGGTCACTATGTCGGGCGTGGTCGCGCTAAGCCTATCGCCGATGATGTGCTCGCGACTCTTTCACAACGAGCAGCAACCCGGACACTTCAACCGCTTCGTCCATCTGCAGTTTGAGAAAGTGCATCGAGGTTATATGCGGCTCCTGCGCTCGATACTGGACACATGGATCGTTTTCGTCGTGATGGGTGCAATACTGTTATGCGGGACCATGTATTTATTTGCGACGTCACAGTCCGAACTCGCGCCCCAGGAGGACCAAGGCATCGTGCTGTCGCTTATCCAGGGACCACCCAACGCGACTATCCAACAGATGCAGATGTATGCCGACCAAGTGTTCCAGATATCCAAACAATTGCCCGAGTATGCGCAGATGTTTCAGTTGACAGGCGCGCCGACATTGAATCAGGGGTTCGGCGGCGTGCTCTTCAAGACATGGGACAGGCGAAAGAGAGGTGCCTCCGAGTTGCAACAGGAGCTTCAACAGAAGTGGAACGGCATCGCGGGCGCGCGAGTTGCTGCGTTCCAGTTTCCACCCCTGCCCGGTGCGCAAGGTTTCCCGGTGCAGTTCGTGATCAACACGACTGAGCCTTTCGATAACCTCAGCGAGGTGATCCAAGCGGTTTTACAACAGGCGCGCGAAAGCGGTATGTTCCTCTTTGTCGACAGTGACCTGAAGATCGACAAGCCCGAGACCGTCCTGATGGTCGACCGCGACAAAGCCGCCTCGCTCGGCCTTACGCAAAGCGACATGGGGCAGGCGCTCGGAGCTGCTCTCGGCGGTAACTACGCCAATTATTTCTCGGTCGCCGGCCGTTCGTACAAGGTGATTCCGCAGCTTCAGCAAGTCGACCGAATGAACCCATCGCAGCTACTAGACTACAACCTGCGCACTTCCGACGGCAGTATGATTCCTGCTTCGACTGTCTCGAATCTGAAGTCGACGGTTGTGCCCGAATCCATCAACCATTTTCAGCAAATGAATTCCGCAACGATCTCCGGCGTAGTCGCACCCCGCGTCTCGCAGGGCGAAGTACTCGAGTTCCTGCGCAACGCCACAACCCGCGTCGCTCCGTCAGGATACAACATGGACTATTCCGGACTTTCGCGCCAGTTCATGCAGGAGTCCGGCGGCTTCCTAGTCACGTTGATGTTCGCAGCAGTCATTGTGTTCCTTGCACTCGCGGCGCAGTTTGAAAGTTTTCGCGATCCCATCGTCATTCTGGTATCAGTGCCGTTGGCGTTGTTCGGTGCGCTGATCTTCATTAACATCGGCGTTTCCACACTCAACATATACACGCAGGTCGGACTGGTGACGCTCATGGGGCTTATCAGCAAGCATGGCATTCTCATCGTGCAATTCGCGAACGAGTTACAGCGTGCAGGCCGCAGCAAGCGCGAAGCTCTTGAAGAAGCGGCAGGCGCGCGCCTGCGTCCGATCGTCATGACTACAGCCGCCATGGTGCTTGGTGTTCTGCCGCTAGTGATTGCGTCCGGCGCCGGCGCGGCAGGGCGCAACGCGATCGGGCTGGTAATATTCACAGGACTGTCGATCGGCACTCTGTTCACACTGTTCGTGGTCCCGTCGATGTACATGTTGCTAGGTGCAGAACATCACGAGAAGACAACAGCAATGATGTGACCGCCGTCCACGTCCAATGTGGCTCCGGTGCAAATAGGTAGCGTGGTCGAAATAATCTTTATAGATTTGGATACCTTATCGATTGAACAGGACGGAG
>NZ_SELS01000108.1 GCF_004197395.1 Paraburkholderia sp. UYCP14C
CACCACCGCGCGGGCGTCGGCATCGTCAGATAGCGGCGCGCCCGTCCACATCGTGTGCTTGACGCCGCGAATGCTCGAGTGGTCGGGATGAACCACGTCGATAGTCTCATTCACCGCGGTTTGCATCTGTCGACCCCAGTCGAGCAACTGCTCCGGGGAGAAGTGATGACAGCCCGGGAAGTTCGCCTGCACTTCGACGATCGGATGGAAGTTTCCGCCGTAGGCAATGTCGACAACCAGTTTGCCGAAATGCGGATGCTGAATCTCGAGGTCACGATGAAGGAGGAAGCTTGGCACATTCGTGAAGCGGACGGATGTGACATGACCACCGTCCATCTGGTACTTCGCTTTCAACGTGCCCGCGGGCACGTCCACGATGACCGTACCGGGAGACTTTGGATGAATCAGACCGGCTTCCAGAGCGAACGAGACGGACCCGATGGAAGCATGTCCGCACATCGGTAAGCAACCGGAAGTCTCGATGAAAAGGAGACTCATGTCCGCATCCGCAGAGAGAGGCGGATACAGAATCGTCCCGGACATGTGCGAATGGCCACGCGGTTCAAGCATCAACGCACGACGAATCCAATCATGGCCATCTACGAAGCCCTTCCGTCGTTCCTCCATGGTAGCGCCGGTGAGCGACGGTGCGCCGTCGATCACCATGCGTACGGGCATGCCCTCGGTATGTCCTTCTATGCTCTTGAAGCTGTGGGTGCTCATTGCGAGGCCTTGAAAAGATGCCGGCGGAACGCGCCGCCAGCTCCGCGTTACGCTTGAGCGGCTTCGAAAACCCTGCGGAAATCAGCCTTTTCCTGCTCCGTGAGCGGCTGCAGAGGCATACGAGCCGAGCCGACCTTGAAACCCGCGAGTTCGCAGCCGTACTTGACCTTCTGCACGAACTTGCCCGCTTCCATCGTTGCCATGACGGGGAAAAGCGAGCGCATCACGTCCTGGGCGCCGCGGATGTCGCCTGCGGAAAACTTGTTGTAAAAGTCCACCACCGGCTTGACGAAGCAGTTCGCCGGACCACAAATCCAGCTGCTCGCGCCCCAGATGAAGAAGTCGAGCGCCTGATCGTCGGAGCCGCAGGACAGTTGGTAGTTGTCCTTGTACTTCTCGCCGATTTCAATGGCACGCAGCAGGTTGCCGCTGCTTTCCTTGATGCCGATCACGCGCGGGTGGTCCTTGAACGCATCCAGCACGCCAAAGCCCACCTCGACGTTGGTACGAACCGGGTAGTTGTAAAGGATGATGTCGACGTCCGGCACCGCCTTCAGAATGGCTTCATAGTGACCGATGAGCTCTTCCTGCGACGGCAGCGCGTAGTACGGCGGGGCGATGAGGACGTTCTTGTAGCCCGCATCGCGAACCAGTTGCGTTTGCTCGATCACTTCGCGCGTGCAGGAGCCATTCGCTCCGGCAATCAGCGTGGCGCGATCACCCACTACCTCGCGGACCGTCTTGAGAATCGCACGACGCTCGTCATGCGCGAGCGCATAGTACTCGCCGGTCGAGCCGAGCGGCACGAAACCGGTTACGCCAGCCTTGAGCTGGAACTCGAGAATGTTTGCCAGGACGTCGTGGTCGACAGCGCCGGAAGCGTTGAACGGCGTGACGAGTGCGGGCAGGATGCCTTTCATCTGCATGTGTTTCTCCACTTTATGAAGGATAGGTTGCGTTAGTAGGCGAAGCGCCTGAGGAATCGGGACTCGACGACGCCGACGAGGCGCGTAAGCGGAAAAGCCACGAGGAAGTAAATCATTGCGACGGTCGTCAGGAATTCGACCGGCTTTGCCGTGCTATTCGAAATGTTCTGCCCGACGAACATGAGGTCCGCTACACCAACCGACGAGATGAGCGCGCTTTCCTTGAACAGACTCACGACGTTCGAGAGCAGCGGCGGAATCGCGCGCAGCAGCGCTTGAGGGAAAATTACATAAAGGATCTTCGCCTGCGGCGTCAGGCTCAACGCGGTGCAGGCGTCGTGCTGCTCGGCGGAAATGGATTTCAATGCGCCACGGAACGTCTCGCTGGTGATGGCTGCCATGTACAAGGTCAGCGAAATCACAACCGACACATACGGCGGTATATCGACCCGGAAGACGACCGGAAAACAAAAGAAGACCCAAAACAGCTGGATGAGCAACGGCGTTCCGCGAAAGAATTCGACGTAAAGCGTCGTCGCGCCCTGGAGCAGGCGATTGGGCGACATGCGAAGCAGGCTCAGCACAAAACCGGCGAGACTTCCGATAACGGCACAGCTACTCGTGAACGCGACGGTAAGACCCAGTCCTTTGAGCAGAACCAGCCAGTAAGGAAGAACAGCTGAGAAATCGAGGTGCATGGCATTCTCCTCAACGCTTGACGGCAAGGTCCTGACGCCGCTCGATCAGATGAACGAGCTTTGCGATGGGCAGGGACAGGGCAAAGTAGATGAACGCGACAACCGTGTAGGTTTCGAGCGGCCGATAGGCTTCCGTCGCGAGGCTCTTGCCGACATACATCAGGTCGGCGACTGCGACGATGGCGACGAGCGCGCTTTGCTGCAGGCTGCCAATGCCGTTGGTCATGAGGACCGGCATTGCGCTGCGAAGCGCTTGAGGCAGCACGACGTACAGGGTGCGTTGCCACGGCTTGAGACCCAAGGCGACGCATGCGTCGAGGTGTTCCTTGGGGACCGCCTGAACGCCTGCACGGTAGGCTTCGGCGTTGAACGCGGTCAGATTGAGGCCCAGCGCGAGCACACCCATCAAGATGGGGTCGATGAAGACGTCGACCATCATCGGAATGCAGTAAAAGAACCAGACGATTTGCAGGAGCGCGGGCGTGCAGCGGAAAAACTCGATGAAGAGTTGAGCCGGCCAGCGCACCACGACCCATCTGCTCATTGCCATCAGACACAGGAGGAAGCCGAGCACGAGACCCATGATGTTCGAGGCCACGGCAAGCTCGACGGTGACTCTGAGGCCATCCAGCAGCGCGCCGAAACTGCCCCCGAGGAAGCGGAAATCGAAGTGGTAGTTCATGTCGGGCCTCAGTCGAGATGCAGCACTTTCTCGAGGAATTCGCGCGTGCGGGTTTCCTTGGGGCACTTGAACATGTCGGCGGGTGCACCTTGTTCGACGATTTTTCCGCTCGCACAGAACACCACCCGAGTCGCGATGTCGCGCGCAAAGTGCATGTCGTGAGTCACGATGATCATCGCCATCTTCTGTTCAGCAAGCTGAAGCATCACGTTCTGCACTTCGATGACCATCTCCGGGTCGAGGGCCGACGTCACTTCATCGAACAACATCAGCTTAGGCTCGAGCATCAGGGCTCGCGCAATGGCCACCCGCTGCTTCTGGCCGCCGGAAAGCTGGCTCGGGTATGCGTGGAGCTTGCTTTCAAGGCCGAGCCGCGCCAGATACTTGCGAGCTCGCTCGGTCGCTTCTGCTTTGGTGATGCCGCCGACCTTCATCGGAGCGAGGATGAGGTTCCCCAAAACGGACAGGTGCGGGAACAGCGTGTAGTGCTGGAACACCATGCCGACCTGCTTTTGCAGTTTGGTATCGATGCGCTTCGACTTGCCCGAATCGGCTCCGTCAATGTACGGCTTGCCCTGGAAACCAATCTGCCCGCTTTGGACGCCTTCCAGACCCATCATGACGCGGAGCAACGAGCTCTTACCGCTTCCGCTCGGTCCGATGATGACCAGCCTGTCGTCGGCGCGCATGTCGAGGTTCATGTGGTCCATGACGACCAGGTTCGGGCCGTAGGACTTGTAGACGTCGCGAAACTGCACGAAATCGCCAAAGGTTGAGTTGGCTGATTCGAGCGCGGCCGACGGAATGTCGGGTTGGCCAATCAGAGGTTGCGAAGAAAGCATGGAATCTCTCCAGCTAACGCGCCCGCAGGTGCGTGGTGTGTGTCGAAGAACCAGCGGCTGGCGACCGTGCCAACCGCGTGCGAAATCAGTACGGTTGAATTACTTGTTCGCGACCAGCATTGCGTGGACAGATACCTTGATGAGGCTGTCGACTGCGCCGGATTTGACCTGTTCCTGCACGTATTTGTTGAGTACGGCGATGTCGGCAGCCGAAGTCTCTTTCCGGATACCGAAGGCGACTTCCTGTTGCGCGAGCGGCGGTTGCGGATGAATGGCCGCGGCCCAGTCGGGATGCGCTTCCGTCAGAAGCATGTTGGTGATGTTGGCGTCGGCCAGGAGGTCGGCGCGCTTCGACATCAGAGCGAGACGCGTCTCGTCGTTGCCCGGCAAACGCATGATGCGCGCCTGCTTCAGCGCGGCCGAAATCGCCTTGTCCTGCGCGGAGCCTGACATCACCGCGACGGTCACTTCCGGCTTGTCAATGTCGGCGATGGCTTGAGCACCCTTCGGAATCTTTGGATTGTTTTTGTTGTACGCAAGGGAGACGTTGTAGTCCGTGGCAGGGGCGGAGAAGGAGATGGCCTTTTCGCGTTCCGGCGTGTCATTCAACGCCATCGACAGGTCCCACTTGTCGGACTGCAAACCGGCGACGATGTTGTCCCACGTGGTGTCGACGAACTCGACCTTTACCTTGAGCACGTTCTGCCCAAAGCTGCGGCAAAGATCCGAAAAGAACCCGCTGTATTCACCCGTCTTCGGGTCGCGCATCACATAGGGCGGTGCGATGGCCGCGCCGCAACGGAGAACACCAGCCTTCTTTACGCTTTGCCAGGTGTTGGCGTCATCCGCGTGAGCCGGGATGCCGGCAGCGAGAAGACCGGTTACGGCCAGGCACGTCAAAGCATGCCGAGTGAAGCGAGCAAGCAGAACCATCATCACCTCCCGAAGTCATCGGTAAATCGTTGAAAAGAACCTAATCACCACACAGTCTTGCGCATCTCTATGTGTGCATCGTTGTACACAGGCTACGGATGCAAAATTTCACCTGTCAACTAGGCGTTTGTCCCTAGCCGTGAACGTGGCGGCTGCTTCAACCATTGCCGAGGCAGGAAGCACGTGGCTTCCGGGCGAACCGAACTCGCGCTTCTCGCGAAAACCAGTCGTTTCAGCTAAAAGTACGCAAGCAAATAGTTTTTAAAACCACCTTCTTCCAGATAGTATTCATCTATATTCTGCATACATTTGTGTGCACAAAATGCGTGAATTGAGCCTGATTCGGAGCTGACGTTATGCGCGTTGTCGTCTTGGGGAGTGGCGTGGTCGGTGTGACGAGCGCGTTTTATCTCGCACGTGCGGGACACGAGGTCACCGTCATCGACCGCGAACGAGGACCGGCATTGGAGACAAGTTTCGCGAACGCGGGGCAGATTTCGCCCGGCTACGCGGCGCCATGGGCAGCACCGGGCGTGCCGCTGAAAGCCGTGAAATGGATGTTTCAGAAGCATGCACCGCTCGCGATCCGGCCAGACGATGCAGACAAGCAGTTCCAGCTGCAGTGGATGTGGCAGATGCTGCAGAACTGCACGGCCGAACGTTATGCCATCAACAAAGCGCGGATGGTGCGCCTCGCCGAATACAGCCGCGACTGTCTGCAAGCGCTACGCGCCGAGACCGGCATCCAGTACGAAGGTCGAACGGGTGGCACGCTTCAGGTTTTCCGGACGCAGCAACAGTTCGATGGCGCAGCGAAGGACATTGCCGTTCTCAAAGAGGCGAATGTCGCTTATGAGTTGTTGACTGGAAGTGAGCTCGCTCGGGCGGAGCCCGCTCTGGCTGCTACGTCGCATAAATTGACCGGCGGCCTGCGCTTGCCCGGAGATGAAACCGGCGATTGCCAATTGTTCACGACGCGACTTGCGGCTCTTGCCGAGCAAGCGGGGGTGACCTTCCGCTACGACACGCTAGTGGGTGGCCTCGTGGTCGAAGGCGACAAGGTAGTGGGCGTGCGCCACGGTGCCAAGCTCATTCATGCCGATGCTTTCGTTGTGGCGTTCGGGTCCTACTCGACGAACTTCCTGTCGGGCATCGTCAAGATTCCGGTGTATCCGCTCAAGGGGTATTCCATCACTGTGCCTATCGTCGATGAAGCGAAGGCGCCAGTCTCCACGGTGCTCGACGAGACCTACAAAATCGCCATCACCCGCTTCGACAAGCGCATCCGCGTGGGCGGCATGGCTGAAATCGTCGGCTTTGACAAGCGCCTGCGCGAAGCCCGCCGCGAGACGCTCGAGATGTGCGTGAACGACCTGTTCCCGGGCGGCGGCGATACGGCCAACGCCACCTTCTGGACAGGACTGCGCCCGATGACGCCCGATGGAACGCCGATTGTCGGTCGCACCGCGCTGCCGAACCTTTTCCTGAATACCGGCCACGGAACCTTGGGCTGGACCATGTCGTGCGGTTCCGCGAAGCTTCTTGCGGACCTGATTTCAGGCGACGAACCCGCTATCCAGCACGACGACCTGAACGTGTTCCGTTACGCGAAAGAGTCCCCCGCCCCGGCGGATTTCGCACTCAACTAGGCGCTGAAGCTTCACAGCGCACGGACCTGTTCGTGCGCTCTTTCAGCTTTCTGCGCAATCAGCGCCTCGTCGAACTTCATTTTTTTAATCCCAGCCATGCCACGTCCGATCAATGCTTATGTTCATCCCGACGCCGTAGAACACAACCTTCAACTGGTTCGAAGAATGGCTCCCGAATCGCGCGTCTGGGCCGTTGTGAAGGCGAACGCGTACGGGCACGGCATCGAGCGCGTCTTTCCCGGACTCAATGCAGCAGACGGCATCGCACTGCTAGACCTCGAAGAGGCGGTTCGCGTTCGAGAGCTTGGCTGGAAGAAGCCGATCCTCTTACTCGAGGGCGTTTTCACCGACAGCGACGTGAAGACGGCCGAAGCATTCGGATTGACCGTTGCGACCCATTGCGACGAGCAGCGTCAGCTGATTGTTGCCGCTAAACCGAAGCGCCCGATAGACATTTACCTGAAGATGAACTCAGGGATGAACCGGCTCGGATTCGCTCCGGAGAGCTATCGAGCCGCCTGGGATCGGGCTCGTTCTTCCGATGGCATCGGCAACATTACGCTGATGACCCACTTCGCCAACGCCGATGAAGGCAGCGTGGATTGGCAACTCGAGGAGTTCGATCGCGCAACGCGCAACCTCCCGGGCGAGCGCAGCGTTTCAAATTCCGCAGCCGCGCTGTGGCACCCCAATGCTCACCGCGACTGGGTGCGGCCCGGCATCGTTCTATACGGTGCGTCTCCTTCCGGGCAATCGAAACACATCAACGATATTCAGCTTCGAGCGTCGATGACGCTGCAAAGCGAACTCATCGGCGTCCAGGCCATGCGCGCGGGCGACACTGTCGGCTACGCCCGAGCCTACAAAGCGGAAAGCGACATGCGAATCGGTGTTGTCGCATGTGGATACGCGGACGGTTACCCACGTCATGCTGCGACCGGCACACCTATATCTGTCGATGGCGTCATGACGCGCACCGTGGGCCGGGTTTCGATGGACATGCTGACCGTTGATTTGACGCCGTGTCCGAATGCCGGCATCGGTTCAAAGGTCGAGCTTTGGGGAGAACACGTCAAAATCGATGACGTCGCGTCGTCGGCCAATACCATTGGGTACGAGTTGATGTGCGCGCTGGCGCGTCGTGTTCCTGTTTCGGTGACTTCATAGGCGAGACTTCGACCCGGTTCACTTCGACCGGTCTCAGGCAGATGTCTGTATGAACACACCGCCAGGCCCTGCGGTTGACTCCTTAGCAACGTTGCTGGCAAGCGTCTGTAAAAACATCTGCAGCGACGTTCCCTTGCGTGTTTCCGATAAGCCAAACAGGTGGTTGAATTCCTGCTCCAGACTCGCGATCGCCGTGCTCGACGATGTCGTCGAGTCGGCCACACGGGTCCCGCTCACGTTTGCGGACTGGCTGCCGGCAGCACCAACGGCCTGAGCGAGCGATCGTAGCGACTGAGCAAGGGTCTTGAAGCAAGCCGCCACAGATAATCCACTCTGCGGGCTGCCAAGATTGCTCTGGAATGCAGATGAAGAATCGGAGCCTTGCTGCTGGATGGAGAGTGTCTGGAAGATCTGCCCGACAAAATTCTTAAAGTCAGAGTTGATATCAGCAGCCGTATTGGTATCGGACGACGTGCCCAATGTACTACCGCTCGAGTACGGCAGGGTGAGCACCAATTGGGCAAATGTTTGAACGAGCGCTTTCACCAGGGGGCTCTCCGGTGGTGGCGACTTGGCGATTACCTGCCACAATTCTTCCATCGGTTGGCCGAGTCCCGGCACTTGTCCTGACTCCAACAACGCCGGGATACCGACCGGGCTCGTGGCAAGGGCTACCGAGGCCGGAAGTAACCTGTTGGAAATCATCGAAGGTTCCGGCTATTTTTTCTGTTGTGGACGAAAGCTCTACACTTTTCCGACTGCGCTTTGCTCACGCAGTCCTTCACGCTCCATCGAAGGCAATCCGCCCCGCGGGGAGAAAAGTGAGCGAGATGACTGCACCGCCTTTGACTTCCGGATAATGACGGCTGCCTGGCGCGGGTGCGGTCCAGCCGCCATGCCGCCAGCCGTTCGGACCTGCAAGCGCGGCGCCTTCATCGAGCGGCACCACCAGATTGATCTCGCCGTACGGGTGCGAATGAAGGCCGCCGCGCAAGCTTCCTTCGGGGTTGTTCTGGGAATTTCCCGTGCTGTCCATCAGCACCGCTGTGACGCTGAAAAAGAGCGTCTGTTCACAGGGCGCAACCAGCAGCGAGCGGCGGTAGCGCGGGCCGTCGACTTCGGTGCCGGCCGCCCACCCCTCCTTCACAGCGAGGGTGATCAGTCGCGCGAGATCTTTGTACAACTCGCTTTCCACTCCATATTTCGCATTCAGCCATTGCTCGAATTCCATGCTCGTAGTCATGTCCTTGACATCTTGCAGAAATGGAATCAAACGGGCGACAAGTTCGTCTTGGCGATTTGAAAATACAGTCTGGGACATGTTTGACATGGCGGCTGTGAACCTCAGCGAAACCCGATGGAGTCGGGCGTAAAAGGTCTCTCTGGAACAACGACAGACCGAAACGGATGGGGTGCGGCCGCAGTGCCAATGGCCGCGAGCAAGCATTGTTGCTCACGGTGCCCATTCAATCCATAATCAATCGACCATATTTCCTATTGAATCGTACAAATTTTTCATGGATCCGCTTTCCGATGTGCTCTCCCTTTTGAAGGTCAAAAGCGTGCTTTCAGCCCGCTTTGAGGCTGCTGGTCCGTGGGCCCTCCGATTTCCCCGCTATCGCCATGTGAAATTCGGCGGCGTCATCAAGGGCGCTCGATGGATCTGGATTGAAGGCGTCACGCAACCCGCGAAAATGCAGGAGGGAGACTTCTGTCTCCTCACCGACGGATCGCCCTACTGTTTTGCGAGCGAACCCGGCGTGGAACTGCAAGATGGGGAGAAGGTGTTTGCGAGTCAACTGGATGCGGACGGCATCGTTCGCTATGGAACTGGAAAAATGCGCACGATCAGCGTCGGAGGACAGTTCGAATTCGACGGTGACATGAGCGGCTTACTGCTCAATTTCCTGCCACCGCTGGTGCACATTTCCGCGGATTCGCCGGATGCCAGATCATTGAGCGCGGCCCTCGAATTGATCAGGGCAGAGACAGAGTCGGTTCGTCCCGGAGCGGCAGCGATGGCGGGCAGCATCGCGAATATCGTGCTGGTGAACATCCTGCGAGCTCATCTTGCCGCCAGTCCCCGGTCAGCGGGCTGGCTAGGCGCGTTGTCCGATCCAAGGATCGGGTCCGCACTAGGGATGGTGCATGGAGAAATAGCACGCCGCTGGAAGGTGGAGGAATTGGCATCGAAGGTCGGCATGTCACGCACGGCGTTCATCGAGCGCTTCAAGGAGCTCGTTGGATTGCCTCCGCTGGAATATCTGATCCGCTGGCGCATGACGATTGCAAGGGATGCGTTGAAAACGGGCAATGACAATCTCTCTGTCATTGCCGCTGCCGTAGGTTACACGTCCGAAACAACTTTCAGTTCGACTTTCAAAAGGGTGTTTGGTCAGAGCCCCAGCCGGTACCGCTCGGAAGCACGAAACAGACTTGAATGAGCTGAAGGCGTAGGCCACCAATAGATCTTTAGGCCCGGCCCATGCCTGCCGCTAACTACCGAACCGTTCAACGCGAAACGGACGCGCATCCGCACAGGTCCGTGTCCCGGTCATCATCTCCGCCAGCAGTCGCCCGGTCACGGGTCCCAGGGTCAAGCCATGGTGGTTGTGACCGAATGCAAACCATAACCCGGGATGACGCGGCGCGCGTCCAATGACGGGGCGCATGTCGGGTGTGCACGGACGCAGGCCGAGCCACGGACTCGCATCGAGTCGCTCACCCAGACCGAAGCTCGGCCGGGCGGTGCGCTCCGCGCGTTCGAGCTGGATGCCCGTCGGCCTGGCGTCGCGCCGCGCGATCTCGACCCCCGTGGTCAGCCGCAAGCGCCCTTCCATCGGTGCGACCACGTAGCCCTGCTCCGCGTCGACGAACGGCATCGACAGCATCTGCCGGGTAGGACGATAGTGCATGTGATAACCGCGCTTCGCGCGCAAAGGAATCCGGTAACCAAGCGGCGCGAAAATGCGGTCGGACCATGGACCGAGCGCCACCACGACCTCTTTTGCGCTGATCCGGCCCGACGCTGTCTGAACCGTCCACGCGTCCGCTTGCGCCGTTAGCGTGGCGGCGTCGCCGGTGAACACCGTTCCGCCGCCTGCTTCGAAAAGACCCGCATAACCCTTGGTCAATGCCCCGGGATTGACGATGCTCTTCGGGTCCTGCCAATGCAACGCGCCACAAAACCCGTCCGCGAGGCCCGGCTCGCGCGCGGCCAGCGCCGCCGAATCCAGCGCCGCGACCCGCAAGCCATAGGTCCCGGCAGTCAATGTGGCGGCCGCCGCCTGCCGCGAAAATTCCGCTGGGGTGCGATAGGCGTCGATCCAGCCGCTGTCGCGAATGAGATGGCCGAGTTGCGCGCGTTCGATGAGCCGATCATGTTCCGCCACGCTTTGCTGGATCAACGGCAACATGTCGCGCGCGGCGGCCATCAAACGCTCGGGCGACGATTCCCACCAGAAGCGCGCCAGCCAGCCCGCAAAGTGCGGCAACGCCCGATAGTCCCAGTACAGGTCGGTCGAACGATTCTTCGCATAGCGCAGGAACGTGCCGAAATCGCGCGGAAAACCGTAGGGCACCACCGAGGAGCTTTCAAGCAGACCCGCGTTGCCGAAGCTGGTCTCTTCGCCAGGAGCGCGCCGGTCCACCAGTGCCACCCGGCGGCCGCGATCCTGCAACTGCAGCGCGGACGATACGCCGACAATCCCGGCGCCCAGCACTATCACATCGAAATCCATACACTCGCTTCGCTTTTTCTGTCAGGACTGGACGCCGGGTTGCCGCGTCATGCGCAGCAAGCCGGCGCGAAACCTCTGGCGCCGGCTCGTGGATCCGTTACTTCGCGATGATGTCGTTGTTGAAGTACTTCTGCGAAAGACTGCTCAACGTGCCGTCTTTCTTCAGCGCGTCGAGCGCGGCATTGACTTTCGCCGCCAGCGCTTTGTCGGCCTTGCGCAAGCCCCAGCCGGTGCCCTCGCCGAGCGTTGCCGGATCGCTGAGCGGCTTGCCGACGATCGCATAGTCGTGGCCCTCGGGCTTGGCGAGCAAACCGTCCTGCACAGTTTGCGCTTCCTGAACGGCGGCGTCGAGGCGCCCGCCAAGCAGGTCGGCGTAGACCTGATCCTGGTCCTGGTACGAGACGACCGTTACGCCGGCATTCGCCCAGTGAGCTTTGAGGAAATCTTCCTGCGACGACCCCTGCAACACGCCCACTCGTTTGCCCTGCAGACTCTTCACGTCGGGCAACAGGCCGGAGCCACGCCGGGCCACCATCACGATCGGCACGATATAGATCGGCTTCGTGAACTCAATCGATTGCTTGCGCTTGTCCGTGATGTTCATCGCGGAATTGATCACGTCGAATTTGCGGGCTTCCAACGCCGGAATCAGTCCATCGAACGCATTTTCGACCCACACGCACTTCACGCCCAGCTTGGTGCAGACCGCATTGCCGACGTCGACGTCGAAGCCCTGCAACTGCCCGCTCGGCGACTTGCTTTCGAACGGCGGGTAGGCTGCCTCGATGCCGAAGCGCAAGGTGTCCTGAGCCTGCGCGCCGACGGTCCCTAGCGAGCCCGCCAACGCGGCAGCGACGAAAAGTGAAAGTTGAAGCTTCCGAAACATAAGAGGTTCCCCAGGTGTTTGGGCGACGACAGTTGAAGGCATGCGCGACGGTTGACCGACCCGCTCCGAGACATCGCATGAGGCAGATGACGCGCCGGCCTCACACCTGCTCTGGATTGACAGTCTATTCTGGACAGATATAAAAGCAAGCAATTTTCAAAATAAATGTCCAGATTGGACAGTTTGGCTTAGAATCGCCTCATCGCCGCACCCCGGCAACGTTTTGGAGCGTAGTTCAATGAGCCAGTCAGACAACGCATTGCCCCTGATCGTCGACCAGCAACGCGTTCGCGAGGCACTCCCTCACCTCGACGTGCGCAGCGTGCTGGCGCAGATGTTTCGCGCGCTGGGAAGCCACATGGCGGCGCAACCGCCACAGACGCTGACTCTTTTTCCGCAGGGCGCAGGCGACTTCATCACCTACTTGGGCGTGATGGCGGACGCGAAGGTGTTCGGCGCGAAGCTGTCGCCGTACATCGTTACGCAGGCGAAACCGATCATTACCGCGTGGACCGCATTGATGTCGATGGAGACGGGACAACCGCTGATGTGGTGTGATTCAGGTCTGCTGACGATCGAGCGCACCGCCGGGGCGACCGCACTCGCCGTAGAGCAACTCGCCGCCGATCATGCGAGCCGGCTCGCGATTGTCGGCGCGGGTGCGGTGGGACAGGCGCATTTGCGCCATCTGGCGTCGGTGCGGCCGTGGCAATCGATTCGGGTGTTTTCGCCCGGGCTTGCGAACGACACCGAAAAACGTGCGCAGCTCGCGGCGCTCGATGACAGAGTCTCCATCTGCACAAGGATCGAAGACTGTGTCGCCGACGCCGACGTCGTTGCGCTGTGTACCTCGTCCGGCACCCCGGTGCTGCACGACAACATGCTCGGCAAGCCGGCGCTCATCACGTCTATCAGCACCAACGTGGCGAACGCTCACGAGATTCCGCCCGCATGGCTTGCCGATATGGACGTCTATTGCGACTACCGCCGCACCACCCCAGCCAGTGCGGGCGAGATGAAGCTGGCTTCGGAACACCATGGCTGGCGTCCCGAAGCCGTGGTGGGCGATCTCGCCGAACTCGTGTGCGGCGAAGCGTCCAAACCGTCCTATCGAAGGCATGCGTTTTTCCGCTCGATCGGGCTGGGTCTTGAAGACGTAGCGATTGCCTATGAACTGTTCAAATATCTGACGGCTCGAGCGGGCATGTAAGTGATCGCCGCGATCTTGCCGATGCGCCGGATCGCGCCATGCCGGCAATGGAGCATTCGATCCGGTCCACTCCGGCTCGAACCCGACGTGGTGCTCGATCCGCACTGCGACGAGGCCGCGGTCATGCGCGCTTTCAGTTCGTGGGAATTCGAAGAGCGTTCGTCGTGCCATCGAGCGGAAGTACCGTATCGCTCGTGGCAAAATGCCGGAAATTTTCGGACCTTCCATACCGCCCGCCCAGGCGGACTTTCAGAAAGCTGCAAGCACCTATCCCTATGCGAAAGCCCAAGACCACGGCCGCACGTCGGCTACTTCTGGATCGCTACAGTCGTGTCGCCGATGGCATTGCGCTGCTGTTTTTCCCGTACGTCGAGATCGTCATTCATGACCTGCAAAGTCAAACGATCGCGTATATCGCCAATAATCTGTCGAAACGCGAACTCGGCGACGACTCCGCGTTGGAAGAGATCGACCATTCCGCGGAGTCCGGCACGGTCGGGCCGTATGAAAAAATCAACTGGGATGGCAGGCGGATGCGGTGCGTCAGCACGGTGCTGTTCGACGACGCCGGTAGCGCCGTCGGCGTGATGTGCGTGAACTACAACATCGCCGTCTTCGAGGAGATCAAACACGTGATCGATCGTGTGATCTCCGGCGCCGGCGTGGTGAAGCAGCCCGAAGAGCTGTTCAAGGACGACTGGCAGGAACGCATCAACACGTTCCTTCACACGTGGCTCCAGGAACGTCAGTTGGCGCTGAATTCGCTGACTCGCGACCATCGTCGCGAGATCGTCGAAGCGCTGTGGGCCGAAGGGGCGTTCAAGGGCAAGAGCGCTGCCAACTACGTCGCGAATGTGTTGGGGATGGGACGTGCCACCGTCTATCAGCACATTAGAGATTTGCGAGACACGGCGACCTGATACCTTGCAGACAGCCATGAGCGGTCCGTGACGCATCCCGCGAAATTGATGGTGTTAATGCAATTTGCGTGGCAGCCTACCCAACATTCGACCGATGGGTTGCGGCGGCTCCGGTTTTTCTGGACACAGAGTTGGGGTAAAACGTGTGATCCAAACTGGAGTAGTTGATGTTGAAGA
>NZ_SELS01000109.1 GCF_004197395.1 Paraburkholderia sp. UYCP14C
TCTTCAACATCAACTACTCCAGTTTGGATCACACGTTTTACCCCAACTCTGTGTCCAGAAAAACCGGAGCCGCCGCAGTTTGCCGCGAAAGGCATATCGTGGCTACTACTCCCGCGTCATCGAAGTGCACTTCGACCGCCGCAATCGAGCCAGAGGATGGTTGGCGCAAACGGGCCACTTAGCGGGCTCAGTGTTCGGGCGGATACCCGAAACGCATTCCGTTTTGCGAATCCGGTAACTCCTGCGTCAAGCCCGAAGGTCTGATGGGTCGAAGGAGATTCAAAGTATTTGATCCCGGCGCGCATCCGTCAGGGGCGATTCCGCCGCGACATTGCCAACGCGCGCCTAATGCGGAGTGGGAAGCCAAAGAGCGTAACTCAGATCGTGCTCGCTCGAAGCTGGCGTCACTGCGTCTCCACTATCAAACCGATCCGCCATATGAGCTCGGCAGACGGAGGAGATAGCCCTTCACTATCCGGCACAACGACTAGTAAGGGCCTCTCATTGCGTCAGCTTTGGAAAAATAGACGCTCGCTTAAAACTTATGGCGAATGGCGGCACGAACGACTAACTGGTTGCCATTCGACGACACACCATCGGCACCTGGGACGTAAGCCACATCGAGGACTGAACCCGTTTCGTCACCGCCAACGCGTTGATAAGCGCCTTGCAAGTAGAAGTCAGTTCGCTTCGACAGAGCGTAGTCTCCCATTAAGCCAACCATTTGGTAGTTAGGATGCGTCGTTTGCGACGGCTGTTTTAGAGTTGCGCGCGTATAGTAGTACATGAGGCCGGCGTAGAATGCCGGAGTGAATTGATATTTTGCGTTGGCCTCAAAGTTCTGGAAACGCAAATTGGAAGCGCCGCCGCCTGTCGGGTTAATCGCTCCAACATACGCGGAGCTGACTGGATCGGCTACATCAGTGTTTGTGTACGACAAGCCCAGCGTTGCCTTGTCGATGGTGTAGTTGACGCCTGCTCCAAAGATTCGCAAACGGCTCCCGAGGAAGTTCTCGTCCCCACCATTGTTGATCGCTCCACCGGCTGTAGCCGACGGATTGTTCGCCTGAAGGTAAGCCGCGGCAATAAGAAGCCCACCGTTCGTATAGGTAGCACCCGCGCTGTATTGTCGGTTGTTTGCAAAATTGGTTGAATTGGAAAAGCTATAGGTTCCCCCAAACTGAAAGCCAGCCAACGTCGGACTCGTGTACTTTACCGTATTGTTGACGCGGAATGTGTTATCCGTATTGTCGTTGTCGTAAGGATGCGAGAAAAGATAGCCGGCCCAGCTACCATTCGCCGTCGTTTGCGCTAGATAATCGACCACTGAGTCGTACTGCCGACCAATGGTAATCGCCCCATAGTCGATGGTCGATAATCCTACATACGCTTGCCGACCAAACATCAAGCCTCCCTGCCCAAGACGGCCATTGTTCACGTCAAATCCATTCTCTAGCTGGAAGACCGCCTTTAGCCCTCCGCCCAGATCCTCGCTGCCCTTCAAACCCCAGCGGCTTCCCTGCAAGTAGCCGCTTTGCAAAGAGTAGCTCTTGCTACCGACCACGTTGTTTGTGAAATCAAACCCTTCGTCAATGAGGCCATACAGCGTGACTGAACTCTGCGCGTGCACCGTCGAAGCGACAGCAGCGACAGCGGCTGCCACTAAGATTTTTGATTTCATAAAGTCCCCAAAAGGTAGTGTTTTTGAATGACAAACGTTTATGTAGATTTTCTAACGGGATACTAGGACGCACTTCTGCATTCTTAAGTCCCTCTGCAGTGCTTAGATCCTTCAATTTAGTTTTCAGCAACGCGCGTGTCGCTCAACTGCAATCTGAGACGGGCTTCTGTTTAGGCATACTGATAGCAACCTCGAGAACCATCGCAATGACGAGGGGCAAGTGATTGCTGCTCCGCCTCGCCGTTATGTTGTTATCCTCCACGATTTGCAGCAATTGTCTCGGAACAGACCCGCAAGCCGCAGTTAGTTGGACTTTTTAAAAAATGCATAGCGATCACTAGTTCGTTTCCCTGGGTAAAAGCGATTTCGACCCAACAGGTATTCCGGCCAGATTGGCCTCAATACCCTCCAAGGGCAGAGGGCACACCATCTACGTTGGCTTGAATTACAACTTTCGCGCAATGAGCTTCGCAGCAGCCTGTTGCGCGCGCAACCGCCTGGCCGACGAAGGTTGGAATCTATGACGCAATCGGCGAATCCCCCATTCAATCAACTGAACCAGCACCACATACACTACGACGGTTGCCAGGAGCGGAGACAGATTGTCCGAATAGTAATTACCAATACTTTGCGCCTCACCCATTACGTCTCTTACCGTGATAACGCTGGCAATCGCCGACGACTTGATCGTGAAAATCGCCTCGTTGCCAATTGAGTAAAGACAGCTACGGAAGGCGAGCGGAAGAACGATGCGATAAATGACCTTGTTGCCGCTTAGGCCAACGGCATGACCAGCTTCAATTTCCCCTTTCTTCACGGTCAAGATCCCGCCGCGTATAGCCTCCGCCAGGTACGCTGCATTGTTTAACGCGAACGCCAGAACACAGGTGTTGAAGGCGGAGCTGAAAATCACGTTCCACAGGAATCCAGTTCGCAAAGGAGCGAATTGAGGTGCGCCGTAATACAAAAAGTAAAGCAGGATCAGAAGAGGAACGCCGCGGAAGAGGAAAACGTAGGTGGCCGAAAACGCCCGTGCGGTACTCCCGCCATACTGGCGAAGGAGCGCCAGAGCGGTTCCCAGAGCGAGACCAAAGCTCATGGATAGAACAGTCAGCAGAACAGTTACCCGAAGGCCCTTCAATATGGCCATCCACAACACAGGGGAGAATGTGAGCTCCGGACTCATGAATGTGCTCCCTGCGCTGCGCGATGCAAACGGTGTTGTGCCAACGAAGCGACAGCAGTAATGGCTAGAAAGCAGGCTGCCGCGATCAGATAAGCCGCGAACGGCTCGCGGGTCGTACCGGCGACAATTTTTGCTCGGCGCGTCACTTCTTCGAGGCCGATCACTGATGCTAGCGCAGAGATTTTCAGAATGACGAGAAAGAGATTTCCGAGACCAGGAATTGCCGCCCGTACCATGAGCGGAACCGTCACCCGCAGGGCCACCGCCGCCCCCGTCATACCAAGGGCTTCTGCTGCTTCAATAAGTCCGGGGGAAATCGTTCTGCGCGCGTCTCCGAAGATTTCTGAGCAGTACGCGCCGAACTGGACTGCGAGTGCGATCGTGACGGCGGCGAATGGCGAAATCGAAACCGACGCAAGTCCGAACCCCTCCATGACGCGGCGAAGCACGATTTCGCTGCCGTAGTAGACAATGAACACGCACAACAGTTCCGGCAGGCTTCGGAACAGCGCGACATAAAGATGCACGGCCGTCCCTACTCCGCGCCGCGCCGTGCCTGACGATAATGAGAGAAAAAGGCCGATTGACGCGGCACCGGCGAAGACCGTCAGTGAAACGCCGATTGTCGCAATGAGGCCTTCGACAATGAAAGGCAAGTAAGGAAGAGTCGAATCCATATCAGCCAGGAAGTTTCAAATTGGTTGCCGCAGTCACCGGATTCAATTCAGTTTGCCGGCAGCACAATACCGAACCATTTCTTCGACAGTTCAGCTTGCTTGCCGCTTGAGACGATCTTGGCGGTCGCCTGATTCAACCGGTCGAGCAATGCCGCTTCGTCCTTTCGCACAGCCATGCCCTTGTTGCCACCCAATGCTGGATCCTGGAACGGTGCACCCGCGACCTTATACACACCAGGCTTTGCGCGGAGATAAGCCGCCTGCAGTTGCGACTGTTCGCCAAATACTGCGGCAATGCGCCCAGCATCAAGATCAAGAACGGCGCCGTCCATGCTGTCGTAGATCCGCAAGTCGACCGTGCGCCATTTTTGACGCATGTAGTTCTCAAGCGTACCGGGGCCGACCGTTCCCACTTGTTGCCCATTGAGCGTTGCGGCAGTCCCGTCAATCTTCGAATCCTTCGTGGTCATGAAGGCGAACGGCGTCTTCAGGTACGATTCGGTCATCAGATAGCGTTTTTTCCGTTCTTCCGTAATATTTAGTCCAGCCGCCACTACGTCGATCTTGCTCGCGTCGAGTGCCGCAAAGATCCCGTCCCATGGAATGTTCTTAAACTCGCACTTTGCTTTTAGCTCGGCACAAACGGCATTGGCGACGTCAACCTCGAAGCCTTGGAGTTGACCTGCTTTGTCGATCGACGCGTAGGGCGGATACGATCCATCAAATCCGACAACCAGCCTTTGCTGAGCCGATGCTGAGTGCGCCAGGAGGAAAGTTGATGCCAAGGTCACAGCGGCGACAACAAATGCCCGGCTTGCGTAGTTCATGTTTGTCTCCTAAGTAGATTGCGGGTTCATGTTAAATATCAGCGATCTTCAGAATGTGTTCTCTGATGCGCCTCGTCCTGACGAAAGCGGCCAAGGAAACCACGCAATGCGTCGGACCGGCTGTTTCGTAGCACCTCAGTTGGCGTGCCATGCTCTACGACCGAGCCCGCCATCATGAATACGACCTCCGAAGCAACGTCACGTGCGAAGCCAATCTCGTGCGTCACGACGACCATGGTGCGGCCCTCTTTAGCGAGGTTTTGAATGACTGCAAGCACCTCACCTACCAATTCGGGGTCAAGCGCTGATGTGGGTTCATCAAAGAGCAAGATTTCCGGCTCCGTGGCAAGCGCTCGCGCGATTCCCACTCTCTGCTGCTGCCCCCCGGACAGCTCGCTCGGATAGTGACTCGCGCGCTCCGCGAGACCGACCTTCTCCAGGAGTTGCATAGCACGGTCGTGCGCATCGTGGCGAGAGACGTCAAGTACCTGGGTAAGGCCTTCCATCACATTGCCAAGCGCAGTGCGGTGCGGCCAAAGGTTGAAGGACTGGAAGACCATTCCAACCCGTCGCCGCAGCGCAATCAACCGGGCCTTTTCACGACGGCCATGACGAGTCGCAAAATCGCGCGCTTCAAAGACGTCGGCCCCGTCAAGGATGACCTGCCCACCCGATGGCTTCTCCAGAAAATTGAGGCAACGCAGCAGTGTGCTCTTTCCGGATCCGGACGGCCCAATTAGCGCAATGACCTCGCCACGCCGCGCGGCCAGGTCGACGCCTTTAAGCGCCGTCATGGAGCCATACGCCTTCGTGATCCCGCGCGCTTCGAGTACAGGAATATCTTGCGTCGAGTTGACCATATCAAGCCTTTGTTTTGTGCATGTATACTAGCAGAACACTACGAAAAAGGCCTGTCAAGCCTCGCCCTCCGTTTTTGACGGAAAGCAGGGTTAACCTGATGGATGAAGTGGTCGATGTCACCAAGTTGAGTGCCGACAATCACCCCTACGCATGCAGCGGTGCGACGCCCAAAAGCAGCTTCGATTGCATTGTGGACGGCCCGCCCCTTTGCAGCGGTACTGCTGCTCAAACGGTCCACATAGATTTTCAGGCGACCGGACCCCGAAGATGTAGAATGTATACATGGCGCAACGGACGATCGGTAACGCGAGTCGTGCCGTGCCTTTCTAACCACACAGAACGAACCGATGCCCTCCGACAAAATCAAGTTTGCCACTGCGTTACGGTCAGTGAAGAGTGTTCACAATTCCTCCGCGACATCCGGTATGAGCCCGGAATCTTTAGCTATGCAAGCCACGAAGCGCGTGGATGGAGCGAGTATCTTCGAAACACTTCGCCGCCGGATCTCGACTAACGAATATCCTGCCGGAACGAAATTAAAGGAGATCGACCTCGCTGAAGAATTTGGCGTGAGTAGAACGCCTATCCGCCAGGTGTTGCAGCGGTTGGAGCTCGCTGGCCTAGTCCAGCCGATCGTGGGGCACGGAACAATCGTCACCGGAATGGATTTGTCGTCAATCAAAGAGGTGTTGCAGTTCCGGGCCGAGCTTTCGACGCTTCTCGAGCCATTCGTCGATCTGAAGGACGTCAACGATACGTTGAAGGAATTGGACAAACTAAAAATTCGACAGGGGAAGCTTGCCAAAAAATTCGACGCCGTTGAGTACGCTGTTATCTCCCATGAAATAAGAGCGTGCATCGCACGTCATATCTCGAACCGGTATATGGCTGACGTGTGGCTGAATTCCTACTATGTTGCGAGTCGAGTCTGGTTTTCGTCATTCGCAAGTGGAATCGACGCATTCATGTCCTTGCAAGAGAAAGAGCTGAGCGACTTATATGGTGCGTTCAGCGCGAAGGACGCCTCCGCACTTGCTCGAGTCGAGCACGAGACCATCGTCGCATGGAGCACGGCAGTCTGGAGCGCTCTCCGGTTGGCGTAATCGGTCGCCCGTCAGCCTCTTGACACACAAAGCGACGGATCACCGCCTTCCCTTTTTGAACACGTCGGCATCGTCGCTCCAGCACCGGATCGTCCCAGAGATGCGTCTTGGCTGGCTTTGAACCTCTGCATGCGCCTTCGCCCTCAACTCAGCTACCACCAGGGCGCCCAGGTCTGCATCGCGCTGAATGCTTCGGCGTCTGGACTGGGGCGCCAAAGCCGCCCCATCGTTGCTTCGATTGCCGTGCAAGCTCGTCAGGGCATAGGGCTTTTCCGGGTTGACATTCGAATATCGCTCCGCAAGTATACAAGCACCATACATATCGAGTCATTGCGGAAAAGCTTCGGTGCCACGAACACCGGCGATCGCGGTAGCGGTCACGGATCGGTCTCCGGGTCAAGTTGCGAAGCTTCCATCGCGTCGAGGCATCGATTGAGGGAACATTGCTATTACGTATCAGGGGAAGCTGATGAAGGGTCAAGAAACGGTTACTATTGAAGGTTTGCGGCAAGGCATGGAAGTCGAAAGTCATTCGATCGACTACATACCTAGAAATGAACGACACGCCCGGTTAAGCAGCCAAGGCCCTTTCTGGTTCTTAGGAAATCTGCACTTTTTTACTGTGTCCATTGGCTTTGTCGGTCCCGGCATGGGGTTGTCCGCTGGATGGACGACCTTGGCCGGCGCCCTCGGCATTATGTTTGGAACGCTATTCATGGCCTTCCACGGCTCTCAAGGTCCGGAGATGGGTCTGCCGCAAATGATCCAGTCGCGTGCTCAGTTTGGATATCGAGGCGTCGTACTAGCGCTCATGGCGACGCTATTTGTTTTCATGGGGTTCAATGTCGTCAACGTCGCGCTCATCATGGACGGCGTAAAGAACGTATTCGGTGTGAATCCCGTCATCGTAGGCACGTGCGTGATTCTCCTTGGCGCAACAATGTCCATTTATGGACACGACTTCCTGCATAAAGCTTTCAGATGGGCCCTGTATCTATCGCTTCCTTTATATGCATTCGTCACCGTCTGGTTAATGTTCGGTCTTCCTAAAGGCACCGGCACCCCTGTTCCGACGTTGGGCTTTGCGTGGACTGCTTTCGTGACTCAGTTCGCAGTTTCGGCTAGTTATAACATCGCCTATGCGCCCTATGTGTCAGATTACTCCCGGTACCTTCCTGAGAACACAAGCCGTAAGAAGCTCATTACCGCGGTCTTTCTCGGCGCGTCCTTGTCGGGCTCGTGGATGATCGGGCTCGGCGCGTGGTTAGCGCAGGAGCTGAAAGCGTCAGACGCACTCGTTGCTATCCACCATCTGGGCTCGGCTATTTCCCCGGGCTTCGGGAGTGTGTTGGTCATCGCATCAATTGTCGGCTTCTTGCCTCAGATCGGGCTTGGAACCTACAGCGCAATGCTTACTTGCTTGACGGCCGCCGATTCGTTCAAGCCTATTCGACCGACGAGAAATCTGCGGATCTCTGCAATTCTAGGGCTGAGCGTCGTACTCGTTGTTTGCATGTTGTCCGTCAGAGGCAACGGCATCGCGCTGTTGAACACGCTTCTGCTCTTCATGCTGTATTTCTTGGTGCCGTGGACTGCAGTAAATCTGGTTGATTACTTTTTCGTTCGAAAGGGACGCTACGCAATCTCACACTTCTTCACGCCCGACGGCATCTATGGAAGGTGGCAATTGCGGGGAATATACTCGTACTTGATTGGTTTTGTCGCAATGATTCCGTTCTTTTCGGTTGTGGAGGATGGAAAGGAAGTCTTCGTTGGCTACTTCGCGCGGCTGATAAGTGGAGTTGACATCGCTTGGCTCGTGGGTCTGTTTGTATCCGGAACGACCTATCTCCTCTTTGCACGGTCACTTGATCTCCGTTCAGAAGAGGAAGTTATCCGTAGCGACGCGCGACTACGCCGCGATTGAGTATTGCTTTTCAGTCGGGTCGATCGCCAGCTGTGCGTGAAGGCCGAAGATATGTGATAACGTGGCATTGACGTAAGCCAACGTTATCACCTGCCCACCCGACGTTAGCCCGCCGGGTGTACCGCATTAGGAATGTGAAGTGAAACAAGACAACGTATTGGCATTTCCGCACGAAATCTTGCCTTTTGTTGATGCCATAGCCGATGAGGCACGCAGCCTGGCCTGTGCCTATTTTCGTTCGGGCGCGAACGTCAATATCAAGGTAGATGGTAGTCCTGTCACTCAGGCAGACGTCGAAATTGAAGCAGCGCTTCGTAGGTCCATAGCGAAGCAGTACCCGCTCCATTCGATCTTGGGCGAGGAGTCCGGTGGACAAATTGGCGATGGCTGGAGCTGGGCGTTGGATCCTATCGACGGCACAAAAAGCTTCGTCTGTGGTGTGCCCTTGTTCGGCACCTTAATTGCTCTGCTTCACGAAAGACGCCCCCTTCTCGGCGTCATTGACATGCCAATACTCGGGGAGCGTTGGCTAGGCTACGGAGACCGCACAACCTGGAATGGAATTCGGGTAGAGACCAGTACATGTTCCACCTTGGCAGACGCACGAATGTTTTCGACCGCTCCAGAGATGTTCGATCCTGCCTCAGCGGCGGCCTTCGAACAGTTGAGCGAGGTCGTTGCGATGCGTCGATTCGGTACCGACTGCTATGCCTACGGACTACTCGCTTCCGGGTACGTAGACCTGGTTGTTGAAGCCGGGCTCAAGCTCTACGATGTTCTGGCTCTCGTGCCTGTGATAGAGGCGGCCGGCGGGATCATCACCGACTGGAAGGGAGAACGTCTTGGCACCGCGTTCGATGGTCGGGTCATCGCCGCTGCTACCGCAGAGTTACATCACGCTGCACTGAACGTGGTCAATGCATCTTTAAACGCAGGCAAGAACGGATCCCCTGGTGGGGTACCTGGACGAAGCTAACCGTCCTGTTGACGGACGCGTCTAAATCTCATGCTCATGTGAGGCGCATCGCCGTGCAGACCGCATCGCTTCACCTGATCAGAGTTGTACGCTCGAACCGCGCGACAGCAGCAGTATACTTAGCCTTGGGACTTCGCAAAGGTCGTTGAACTCCGTACTCTGGATCGTCATGATACTGTCGGGCGCTTGCGAAGAGGACGCGAGTCAAACGCGGCTCGCGACGCGTGCGTCACACATTGAATCGGTATATGGCGGATGTGTTGATTAATTGGTACCACGGCCGATCTGTCGAAGTCTCAGTCCATTCAACTCGGCCAGCGTCGTATGTGACTTCACCGAGGTCGAGAAACCGCTCTAGGGTCATCGACAGTTCAGCCCGCAACAGCAGAACTTCCTTAATCGACGCTAGGCCCTTGTGACGATCGTCCCCGTGTCCGTCAACCGGTTTAAAGTCCAAACAGGTCAAGCCAATGTAGAACTTGGCGAAGCGGTGTTCGGCTCACCCTGAACTCTTCCGCGAGATCCATCTCTGTAGGTTTCGCCCCCGGACATTCACCATCTGAAATCCTGCGCCTGATGGTTTCGAAGTAGAAGTTCGTCGACGCGCTTCGTCGGTGCGTGAAAGGTGTATTGCGCACCGCCACTCCGCGGATGCTCCGGGCGCCGTTGCTTCGGTATTCTCTGCAGCTTTCTCTCTCTTCGGCGTGTATGTCTTTTGGCCTCGTCATTGATCGAACGGCAGCGATGTAAAGCATCTCGAAGTACGTTACGTATACACCCGGACACGACTAAGCACCGACCTTTGGCCGCAGCTCGACTTGTGCGTCGCAAGTTCGCAAACGATTTTCAGCCGTTGACTACGTACCATTCCTCTCTTGACAAGAAAAATACGGGCACTTAATCTGTATACATGCACAGTACATGAGCGATACGAGCCCGTCGACATTTTTGCTATGCAGGCCCAAACAGTTTCGTGACTTGAGGGAACGGACGTCGCGGGCTACCGGTTGTTCTTCGAAGTTACGTCACGCTATGCCTGAGATCGGGCAGCCACTGCAAGATGCCATGTGCATTAACCATTCTGAGGAAACCAATGATCAACCCTGCTGTTTTCATCTCTTGCGCTGTTACCGGATCGGCAGATTCCGCCGGAAAAAGTCCACATGTTCCTGTCAGCCCTGAGCAAATCGCATCCGCGTCTCTTGATGCGCATCAAGCCGGCGCTGCAATGGTTCACATCCATGTTCGCGACCCGGCAACAGGTGTGGCTAGCCGCGACCCGCTTTTGTTCAGAGAAGTCGTGGAACGAATCCGCGAGAAGAACAGCGAACTCATCATTAACTTGACCGGCGGGATGGGTGGGGAACTGGTGTTTGGAAATGCGCGCACCCCGCTCGACTTCCACCCGTCTACGGATTTCGTAGGGCCTGCCGAGCGGATGGCTCACATCACAGCGTTGCGGCCGGACATCGGAAGCCTCGACTGTGGCTCGCTCAACTTCGACGACGCGCTGTACGGTACAACGCCTACGTTCCTCCGAGAGATGGCGACCGGTTACAAGGCCGCGGGCGTCATTCCGGAAATCGAGGTCTTTGAGCTCGGGCATATCGAGTTGGCGAAGCAGCTTATCGCAGAAGGGGTCATCGCATCTCCTGCTCTCTTTCAGCTTTGTCTAGGTATCAAGTATGGTGCCCCGGCGACAACCGAGGCGATGTGCGCCATGCGAGATGCCTTGCCGGCCGGCGCAAAGTGGGCTGCGTTCGGTGTTGGTCGCTTTCAGATGCCAATGGTTGCTCAGGCGGTACTGCTAGGTGGCAATGTGCGCGTTGGACTGGAAGACAATCTCTATCTGGAAAAAGGGGTTCTTGCGACGAATGCTCAGCTCGTCGAACGCGCAGTAAAAATTGTCGAGTTGATGGGGTCGCGCGTCATGGATGTGCACGAGACGCGCCACTCGCTCGGCCTTCCAGAATCGAACGCTCGCACCGCCTAAATCCCGTTACGAACGCTCGGCGCGTTCCATTGCTAAATTGCTCAATGACAAATCTATCGTCTGCTAAGCCTCGTGATTCCGTCGGCACTGTCACCTGTATCGGAGGTGGTCTAATCGGCGTGGGCTGGGCCGCTCACTTCCTCCGTGCCGGCCTTAAAGTCGTCGTATATGATGTCGCTCCTGAGCGTGCCGAGTATATCAACCGGACGCTTGACGCCGCGATGCCGACGCTGGTTAAGCTCGGTCTGTCGCCAGGTGCGTCGCGCGATAATGTGCGCTTCACAACCGATCTCGGCGACGCGCTCAGTTCCGCCGATTTTGTGCAAGAAAGCGCTACCGAAAACCTCGATGCAAAGACCAGCCTACTTGCGGAAATCGACGCGGCGCTTGCGCCCGATGTCGTAATTGCGTCCAGTTCGTCCGGATTCCTTGCAAGCGATCTTCGCTCGAAGGCTAAAAACGGTCACCGAATCATCATCGGTCATCCCTTCAACCCACCGTACCTCGTTCCGCTCGTCGAGCTTGCGGGAGGCGATCAGGCGCCTGGCGCTGTCGCGAAAGCCACGACTTTTTATCGGTCCACTGGGTGTGAAGTGGTCGAGCTGTCCCGGGAGATTGACGGGTACATCGGAAATCGCATCCAATTCGCGGTTTTCAAGGAAATCCTCTATCTCTTGTCGCAAGGCGTCGCTGATCTCGAGTCGATCGACCGAGCTATAACGTCGGGGCCGGCCCTGCGCTGGGCAGTCATGGGTCCGTCCTCGGTTTTCTTCCTTGGTGCGCGAGACGTCGGTTTATATGGCGACTTTGTTAAGCTCCTCTCGGAGGAACTCGCGAGCGGATACGCTGCACCGCCGGACTTCGTCCCAGATCCAGCGCTATTGCGGCGATACGCTGACGAAGTCACCAGCGGCATTGGCGCGCTGGGGCAGGCACCGCTGCTAGAGAAGCGCGACCTCGGCGTAGCGTCGATTCGCCTCGCACTTGCACGCCTCGCATCAACCGGCGCCGGTCAAGGAGGTAATTGATTATGGGATGGCTGCAGACCTGGACGGGGCCGGTCGCTGGAGATTGGATTGATGAACTGGGACACGTCAATTTCCTGTCCTATCAGAAAGTAGCGGACGATGCAGCAATGTCGCTTTGGAAAGCGGCGAACGGTGGACGCGACCGTGTTGGGCGTCTCGGCCACGAATTTGTAATGCTTGAGACGCACGTTCGCTACTTGTCTGAATTGCATCTCGGCGCAGCCGTCACCGTTCATACATGTGTTCTTGCCTTCGACGACAAGCGCTTTCGATTGCTCCACCACATTCAAGGTGACGGGACGCTGTCATGCACCGTCGAAACCGTCAATCTGGGTTTCGATACGGAAACACGTAGAGCAATGGCGCTTCATCGCGACGTCATTGAATTCTTTAAGGCACTCGGCTCTCCGCCTGCCGAAGCTTCCGGCGAACTGCCGTTGAAACGCCAACGTCCCGCATAACGCCGTAACTTGCACACGGGGTAACAAGCGGCCCGCACATCGAAGCAATACCGTTTCCACGAGATTGCTCGGCAACAACCAAGGAGTCGGCAGATTGCTGGCCCTACTGTTAAGAGGTGACCATGAATATGGATGTCACAGTTCCGTTGCATGGAAAAGTTGCGCTCATCACGGGAGGCACAAGCGGTATCGGTCTCGAGACCGCACGCGTCCTCGCCAGAAACGGCGCCGACATCGCGATCAACGGCTTCGGCTCAGCGGATGAAATCGAAGAGATTCGTACGAGCATCGGCGCGACTACTGGACGACGTGTAGAGCATTTCGCCCATGATTTATCTGACTACGGGCAGGCGAGCAGGCTTGTGGCGGATGCCTTGGCGAAATGCGAGGCTGTCGACATTCTGGTCAACTGCGCGGGGGTTCAGCATGTATGCGATATCGAACGATTCTCTGACGACGCGTGGAATCGATTGATTGCAGTGAATCTTTCCGCAGCCTTTGCCACGATCCGATCTGCATGGCCTGGGATGAAGACGCGGGGATGGGGCCGAATAATTAATGTTGCATCTACGCTCGCAATGAGGGCGGAGAACCAAAAATCGGCGTACGTTGCATCTAAGCACGGCATCCTTGGCCTCACGCGAGAAATAGCACTGGAGGGAGCCCCGCTGGGCATTACCTGCAATGCTATATGTCCAAGTTGGGTACTGACTCCCCTCGTCAGGCAGCAGGTGGAAGCGAAAGCGAAAGAACTAGGCCTATCGTTCGAAGAAACAGCGCGCACTGCCTTTCTTCGGGATCTTCCAACTCGCCGGTTTGTAGAGACCGCCGAAGTCGCCGCGACGATGCTGTTCCTTTGCAGCAACGCAGCAAAATCCGTCACCGGAGCTGCAATTCCAGTCGACGGTGCAAGCACCGTTCGGTAATTTAAAAAGATTTAAGGTTGCCCGTGGCCGACGAACGTAGACGCTGCGTTCGGCCACCTTTCCTTCCAGTTTCCCATCCACCCATCCGGGTTCGGCATCACTCGTGCGAGGGGCGAACTTCAACGCCCTCTTCCCTCAGCGCGCGACGGATGTTGAAGTTTAAAGGTTGTCTAATGATGTCCGTTACAACGCTAATCGTGGAAGCCGTTAAAACGCCCGGTATGTTCGTCGCCAAGGCCAAGAACGCGCTGCATTCCAATGCACGGAAATTGGTGTTGTGATAGTTCGTGAAATTCTTGGTTCAACAGCGCCACGCGCAATTGCACGCTACTACGTGCCCTCACGCGACTCCAGCGCATATGCTGGATCTTGCTTATACGACGGCCCAATTCGGTTAATTGATGATTCCACGTGGCCGGTGGAGAATCCGCCCTCCCGTGCATTGCTATGTGCGATAGTCAATCAGCGTCTCGACGTTACTGTTGAGATACGTAACCACATTCAAGAGGCAATAGCTCTCTTTCCTGACCCCGCATCTCACTGCCGAATCTTGCCTTTTGCCCGCTGCCGCCGGGGCGGCAATCGTTGCGTTCGACTTACCGAAGTCTGTATCGGCTCCGGTTGTCTGGACAAGCTTTTGCAGCTCAGGCGGCCAGCTTCATCAGCCTTTCCTGACGGGCTTCG
>NZ_SELS01000010.1 GCF_004197395.1 Paraburkholderia sp. UYCP14C
GCAGATCAGCGACATCACGGCAGTGGATAGCGCCGACACGTTCGAACGCCCGATCTACGCAGGCAACGCGATCGCGATCGTGCAATCGGCTGACCCGATCAAGGTCATCACCGTGCGCTCGACCGGTTTCGACGCCGTTGCGGCCGAAGGCGGCAGCGCAGCGGTCGAGAAGATCGAAGCGGCAGCCGACGCAGGCATCTCGCAGTTCGTGAGCCGTGAAGTGACGAAGCTGGATCGTCCGGAACTGACGAGCGCAAAGATCATCGTGTCGGGTGGCCGTGGCCTCGGCAACGGCGAGAACTACACGAAGGTTCTGGAGCCGCTGGCAGACAAGCTCGGCGCGGCACTCGGCGCATCGCGCGCAGCGGTCGATGCGGGCTTCGTGCCGAACGACTATCAGGTCGGCCAGACCGGCAAGATCGTCGCGCCGCAACTGTACGTCGCGGTCGGCATCTCAGGCGCGATCCAGCATCTCGCCGGCATGAAGGACTCGAAGGTGATCGTCGCGATCAACAAGGATGCGGAAGCGCCGATTTTCAGCGTCGCGGATTACGGCCTCGTCGGTGATCTGTTCACCGTCGTCCCGGAACTCGTGAACGAACTCGGCTAAGCGCCGCGGCGCCTGAAAGAGGCCGCCGAAAGCAAGCGAAGGGCGCTGGACCGACCAAGTCCCGCGCCCTTTTTTCATCTCAAGGGAGGAGAACCAGAATGAGCTATACGGCGCCCATCAAGGACATGCTGTTCGTGATGAAAGAACTGGCCGGACTCGAAGACATCGCGAAGCTGCCCGGCTTCGAAGACGCAAACCTCGACACGGCGCAGGCCGTGCTCGACGAGTCGGCGAAACTGTGCGGCGAAGTGCTCGCGCCGCTGAACGTCGACGGCGATCGCAATCCGAGCAGCTGGAAGGACGGCGTCGTCACCGCGACACCCGGTTTCAAGGATGCCTTCCGCCAGTTCTCCGAAGGTGGCTGGCAGGGTGTCCAGCATCCGCTCGACTACGAAGGGCAGGGGCTACCGAAGCTGATCGGCACACCGTGCGTCGAAATGCTGAACGCGTCGAATCTGTCGTTCGCGTTGTGTCCGTTGCTGACCGACGGCGCGATCGAAGCGTTATTGACCGCCGGCAGCGAAGCGCAGAAACAGACTTTCGTACCGAAGCTGATTTCAGGCGAGTGGACCGGCACGATGAACCTCACCGAGCCGCAGGCCGGCTCCGATCTCGCGCTCGTGCGCACCCGTGCCGAGCCGCAGGGCGACGGTTCGTTCAAGCTGTTCGGCACGAAGATTTTCATCACGTGGGGCGAGCACGACATGGCGCAGAACATCGTCCATCTCGTCCTCGCGCGCACGCCGAACGCGCCTGATGGCGTGAAAGGCATTTCGCTGTTTCTGGTGCCGAAGTTTCTCGTCAACGAGGACGGCTCGCTCGGTGAGCGCAACGACGTGCATTGTGTGTCGATTGAGCACAAGCTCGGCATCAAGGCGAGCCCGACTGCGGTGTTGCAGTTCGGCGATCACGGCGGCGCGCTCGGTCAGCTGATCGGTGAAGAGAATCGCGGCCTCGAATACATGTTCATCATGATGAACGCGGCGCGATTCGCGGTCGGCATGCAAGGTGTCGCGATTTCGGATCGCGCGTATCAGAAGGCGGTCGCGTACGCGAAGGAGCGTGTGCAGAGTCGTCCCGTGGACGGTTCCGCGAAGCAGTCGGTGGCGATCATCCAGCACCCGGACGTGCGCCGCATGCTGTCGACGATGCGCAGCCTCACCGAGGCATCGCGCGCGCTCGCGTACGTCGCCGCCTCGCACTGCGATATCGCGCATCGTCATCCGGACGAGGCGACGCGCACGAAGCATCAGGCGATCTACGAATACCTGGTGCCGATCGTGAAGGGCTGGAGCACGGAGCTGTCGGTCGATGTCGCGAGCCTCGGCGTGCAGGTGCACGGCGGCATGGGCTTCATCGAGGAAACCGGCGCCGCGCAGTACTACCGCGACGCGCGCATTCTGCCGATCTACGAAGGTACCACCGCGATTCAGGCCAACGACCTGATCGGTCGCAAGACGCTGCGCGATGGCGGCAAGGTTGCGAAGGAACTGCTTGCCGGTATCGCCGAAACCGTCGAAGCGCTTGGCGCGCAGCAGGGTGCGGCGTTCGCCTCGATGAAGACGCAGCTCGCGCAGGGCCAACGCGCGCTTGGCGCGGTCGTCGATTTCGTCGTCGCAAATGCGAAGGGCGATCCGAATGCGGTGTTCGCGGGCAGCGTCCCCTATCTGAAGCTTGCGGGCATCGTGTTGGGCGGCTGGCAGATGGCGCGTGCGCAGCTCGCTGCGGCGGCGAAGCGCAACGAGGATCCCGCGTTTCATGACGCGAAGATCGCGACCGCGCGGTTCTACGCCGAGCACGTGCTGCCGCAGGCGGCGGCGCTCGAAGTGGCGATCGTCAGCGCGAAGGGCGGCGAGGGCGTGCTGGCGTTGTCGGAAGATCAGTTCTGAAGATGCGTCGATGCCGGCCGCGTGCGGCGGCCGCACGACGGAATGCAAACGGCGCCCTCGCGTGGCGCCGTTTGTTATTGCTGCTGCGTTAATTGCGGCCTGCGCTGTGCGGCCAAGGCCGCGTCAGCGCACCCAGTCGAACTCACGCATACGCCGGTCGATGCTCGCCCGCGGTCTCGCCGAGGTAGCGATGCACGGACAGATCGTCCGCGCGAATCGCGGGCTGCTTGCCCGACATCAGGTCGGCCAGCAGTTGGCCCGAGCCGCACGACATCGTCCAGCCGAGCGTGCCGTGGCCGGTGTTCAGGAACAGGTTCGGCACCGGCGTGCGGCCGACGATCGGCGTGCCGTCCGGCGTCATCGGGCGCAAACCGGTCCAGAACGTCGCCTTCGACGTGTCGCCGCCACCCGGGAACAGGTCGTTCACCGAAAGCTCGAGCGTCTCGCGGCGTGCCTGGCGCAGCGATTTGTCGAAGCCGACGATCTCCGCCATGCCGCCGACGCGAATCCGGTCGTCGAAGCGCGTAATCGCGATCTTGTAGGTTTCGTCGAGCACGGTGGACACCGGCGCGGCAGCCGCGTCGACGATCGGCGCGGTGATCGAATAGCCCTTCAGCGGATAGACCGGAATCTTGACGATGCCATCGAGGAAACGCGTCGAATACGAACCGAGCGCGACCACGAACGAATCCGCGCGCACCAGTTCGCCGCCGCACTGCACGCCGGCGATGCGGCCGCCCGCCATCGCGAGCGCGTCGATCGACGTGTTGTAGCGGAACTTGACGCCCAGTTCTTCGGCGAGCGCCGCGAGGCGCGTCGTGAACATCTGGCAGTCGCCGGTTTCGTCGCCGGGCAGGCGCAGGCCGCCGGTGAGCTTGTGCGACACCGCGGCGAGCGCCGGTTCGGCCTTGCCCAGTTGGTCCGCCGTCAGCAGTTCGTACGGCACGTTGGCTTCCTGCAGCACGGCGATGTCTTTCGCGGCGCCGTCGAACTGCTGCTGCGTGCGAAACACCTGCAGCGTGCCGCCGGTGCGGCCTTCGTACTGGATGCCGGTGTCGGCGCGCAGCGCCTGCAGGCAGTCGCGGCTGTATTCTGCGAGTCGCACCATGCGGCCCTTGTTCACCGCATAGCGCGGCGCCGTACAGTTCTGCAGCATCTGCCACATCCATTGCAGCTGGAACGCGGTGCCGTCGAGGCGGATCGCGAGCGGAGCGTGCTTCTGGAACATCCACTTGACGGCCTTCAGCGGCACGCCCGGCGCCGCCCATGGCGACGCGTACCCCGGCGAGATCTGGCCCGCGTTGGCGAAACTGGTTTCGAGCGCCGGGCCGGCCTCGCGATCGATGACGGTCACTTCGTGACCGGCGCGTGCGAGGTAATACGCGCTCGTCACGCCGACGACGCCACTGCCCAAAACGACGACTCGCATAGCTGCTCCAGGTATCCAAAAATTGTGTGAGGGCAAGGCGTTCGTCGCCGGATTCGATCCGATTCGATTCGACGAGCTGCAACGTGAGGTGAAATGCCGTTTGCCCAGTGTCAACCGCTATACTATTAACAGTGGGACAGGTTTTGTTATCGTATTTTCATCATTTTTAGAAAAAACACCATGCGTACCCAGCGCCAGCCCGTGCGGGCTCTCGACAAGCTCGATCACAAGATCCTGCGGCTCCTGCAGCAGGACGGCCGTATGGCGATGAAGGACCTGGCGGAGCAGGTCGGGCTGTCGGTGACGCCGTGCATCGAGCGCGTCAAGCGGATGGAGCGCGACGGCGTGATCACCGGCTACTACGCGCGCGTGAACCCGGCCGAGCTGGGTGCGGCGCTGCTCGTATTCGTCGAGATCACGCTCGATCACAAGAGCGGCAACATGTTCGACCAGTTCCGGCGCGAGGTGCAGAAGATCCCCGAGGTGCTCGAGTGCCACCTCGTATCGGGCGATTTCGACTATCTAATTAAGGCGCGCATCGGCGAAATGGCCGACTACCGCAAATTGCTCGGCGACATCCTGCTGCAGTTGCCGGGCGCAGTGCAGTCGAAGAGCTACGTGGTGATGGAGGAAATCAAGGAGACGCTGACGATCGCGGTGGGCGAGTAAGCGCCGACTAACTGACGGCGCTGGCCGCCTATTGCAGACTCGACGAAGTGCTCGACAAACGGCGTAAACACTGTATATTTATACAGGTGTTTTGCGCCGTTTTCTTATGGCGCTTCCTGTTTGCGTTTGCATTGCGTGGCCCGCCGTGGATGACCCCGACACCCCTGACATTCCCGAATTTCCGATCGCGCCGCCGGCGCCTCGCAAGGGGCGCGGCGCGGTCACGAACCTGCAAGGCCGCTACGAAGTCTACCAGCGCGAGGCCGTCGACGACGGCTGGCAGACGGCCGACGAGGACGGTGAGCCGAAGGTCCTGCGCACGCAGGTGTTCGAGGAGCGCGCCAAAACGATCCTCACACGCAACGCGTCGCCGGACATTCCGTTCAATGTGTCGCTGAATCCGTATCGCGGCTGCGAGCACGGCTGCATCTATTGCTTCGCGCGGCCTACGCACAGCTACCTGGGCTTGTCGCCGGGGCTCGATTTCGAAAGCCGTATCTACGCGAAGATCAACGCGCCCGAACTGCTCGAGCGGGAACTGTCGAAAAAATCCTATGTACCGGAGCCGATCGCGCTCGGCGTCGCGACCGACGCATGGCAGCCGGCCGAACGCGACTTGCGCCTGACGCGTCGCGTGGTCGAGGTGCTCAGCGAGCGCAATCACCCGTTTGCGGCGATCACCAAATCGTCGCTGATCGAGCGCGACATCGATCTGCTCGCGCCGATGGCGGAACGCGGTCAGTTCATGGCGGCGATCACCATCACCACGCTGGACGCCGACATCTCGCGTACGCTCGAACCGCGCGCGGCCACGCCGTCGCGCCGGCTGCGCACGATCCGCACGCTCAGCGAGGCGGGCATTCCGGTCGGCGTCAGCATCGCGCCGGTGATCCCGTTCGTCACCGAACCGGACATGGAGCGCGTGCTCGAAGCGTGCGCGCAAGCGGGTGCCAGCAACGCGAGCTATATCGTGCTGCGGCTGCCGTGGGAGGTCGCGCCGCTGTTCAAGGATTGGCTGAGCGCGCATTTCCCGGATCGGGCCGAGCGCGTGATGAGCCGTGTGCGCGACATGGGGGGCGGTAAGGATTACGACTCGTCGTTCTCGACTCGCATGAAGGGAGAGGGACTATGGGCGGATCTGCTCAGGCAGCGCTTTCACAAGGCCGTGCGCCGGTTGGGGCTGACCGGGCGCGACCGCGGCATTCTCGACATGTCGCACTTCCGCCGCATCGAGCCGCCGCGCGCCGAGCAGGCGAGCGCACCGGCGCGCGACAATCCGCAACTGAGGCTGTTCTAGTGCGCCGGGGCGCTTGCCGGTGCCGTGCCGCGGGAGCTACTGCGAAATCACTTTAGCCGCTTCGACCTGACTTTCGAAGTAGGTCTGGAACGCGAGCGCGAGACCGGTCATCAGCAGGAACGCGCCAATCAGAAGCGAAAAGATTACGACGAAAATGACCGTCCAGCCCGAGCGGCTTTTGCGTTGCGTGTGGGCGTTGAATTGCGCATCCCATTTTTGATCCGGACGCAGCCCGTAGACGAGCGCGGCCAGAAACGCGGCAAACAACGACACCGCGCCGATCGACGCGAGCACCCAGCCGAGGATCGAGGCGCGCTCGGTGGCGATCAGCAGCATCACGCCGGGAATGCCGATCAGCGTGCCAAGCAGATGTGCCCAGCCGTAGATGTCCCGCGTGCCGTACAGATAGAAACGGTGGGCGCCGAGGCTGCCGAACAGGAACGCCAGCGCGGCGGTAAGCGTCTTGGATCTGAAGCGCGGGGAAGTCGAGGCAACGGTGGACATGAACGCGTGGGCAGAGTGACAGGCGGTCGAAAGGAGCGGTGCGCCGCAGGGCGCGAACCGACGCGCATTCTACGCCTGTGGCGGGCGGGCGGTCACCCGGTCTGAAAGCGGGGTGGCGGGATGCGCCGGACGTGGCTCCACGTGAGTGCGGCCGCTCGGCCGTGCATGCAGGCATCCGCGCGTTACGGCGCTGAGTAAGTGACGCGGTAGATGGCGCCGGCGGTGTCGTCGCTGATCAGTAGCGAACCGTCTGGCAGCGGCAGTACGTCGGCGGGGCGGCCCCAGACCGATTCGCCGGGTTGCAGCCAGCCTTCGGCAAAGACCTGCTGCCGTGCGTGGCTGCCGTCGGGATCGGTGATCACGCGCACGACGCGGTAACCGACCTTCTTGCTCCGATTCCACGAGCCGTGCTCGGCGATGAAGATGTTGTTCCGGTAGTCGGCGGGAAACATCGGGCCGTCGTAGAAGCGCATGCCGAGCGCCGCCACGTGCGCGCCAAGCTGGACCACCGGCGGCGTGAATTCGCTGCACGGATGATCCTTGCCGAACTCGGGGTCGGGCGTGTCGCCGCCGTGACAGTACGGAAAGCCGAAATTCATGTCGAGCCGTGGCGCGCGGTTGAGCTTGTCGCTCGGGATATCGTCGCCGAGCAGGTCGCGGCCGTTGTCGGTGAACCACAGCTCGTGAGTGACCGGATGCCACGCGAAGCCAACCGAATTGCGGATGCCGCGTGCGACGACTTCGTAGTGGCTGCCGTCCGGGTCCATGCGGGCAATCAGCGCATAGCGGTCCGGATCTCGCTCGCAAATGTTGCACGGCGCGCCCTGCGGCACATACAGCTTGCCATCCGGGCCGAACGCGATGAATTTCCAGCCGTGATGCGTTTCCGTGGGCAGCTTGTCGGTGACGACGACGGGTTTCGGCGGATCGGTCAGGTGCGCGTCGATCGCATCGAAGCGCACGATTTTCGACACGGCCGACACATACAATGCGCCTTCGTGCCACGCGACGCCGGCTGGGATCTGCAGCCCTGACGCGATCACATGGTGGCCCGTCACGCGGCCGTTGCGTAGTTCGAGCGCATAGACGTGCCCATCCTGGCTGCCCACGTAGAGAATGCCCTTGGGCGACAACGTCATCGCGCGAGCGCTCGGCACGTCGTCCGACAACACTTCGATATGAAAGCCCGGCGGCAGCCTGATTCTCTCGATGGGCAGTGCGGCGTTTGCCGTCAACGCCCGCGCGGCGAGTAACGCGGACGCCGCTACGCGTAGAATCCGGCTACACGAGGCGCGCAAATGTCCAGCAGAGGGCACGGAAAAGGCAAAAAAGGCGAACGGAAACGAGAGGTTCGGCTGGCGTCGCACAGGCGCTCCTTCAAGTAATTCGGGCGTTTGAGCCAGTTGACGCAGCTCTTGTGGAAGGCCGGTTCACTCCGGTTCCGCAGTTTATCCCGGTAAGTGTTTGTTATGGCGTCGGTTTCCCGCTATAATCGCGTGTTTCAGTCGTTCCGAACCCCGGTTTTCAAGGATTCTAGTATGGTCATCATCCGCTTGGCTCGTGGCGGCTCCAAGAAGCGCCCGTTCTACAACATCGTCGCCACCGATTCGCGCAGCCGTCGCGACGGCCGCTTCATCGAGCGCGTCGGTTTCTACAACCCGGTCGCTACGAAGGGCGAGTCCCTGCGTATCGCTCAGGATCGCCTGACGTACTGGCAAGGTGTTGGCGCGCAACTGTCGCCGACCGTCGAGCGTCTCGTGAAAGAAGCGCAAAAGGCGCAGCCGGCTGCTTGATATGGCGGCCCGCAGGCGTATCGTCGTCGGTTTGGCCGGCGGCTCGCGTGAGCAGTCCGATGCGCAATTTGTTTTACTGAAGCAGACGCCAAAGCAGGCTGCGAAGTTGTTGTCGAGGGTATTCGATGTCTGAGCGTGATTCCGGCAGTTCTGGTAGCGCCAAGGCAGCTTCGCGCGCAAAGGCGTCTGGTCAGGCATCGTTCGGTGCATTCGTCCGCAAGCCGGTCGAACGAACCGACGGCAAGGCGAAAGAGGCGCAAGCCAATGTCGTGAACGCTGGTTCCGAAGCTGCAGAAATGCGCATCGAAACGGCGGCAAGCTGGCCGGCCGATGCGATCGAAGTCGGCGCAATTGTCGACGCTTATGGTCTCAAAGGCTGGGTCAAGGTAGCCGCGCACGCGGATACCGGGCACGGTGGCGACGCTTTGCTGAGCGCGAAGCGCTGGTGGCTGCTGAAAGGCCAGGAGCGCAAATCGGCGCCGTCCTTGCAGTCCAAAACGCATGCCGACAGCGTGGTCGCCCGGCTGGGTGGTGTCGCTGACCGTGATGTGGCGCTGGCTTTGCGCGGCTCTCGCGTGTACGTCAGCCGTAGCGAATTTCCGGCGCTCGAAGCCGACGAATTCTACTGGGTCGATCTGATCGGCCTGGACGTGGTGAATCTCGCCGGGCTCAATCTCGGCAAGGTCGCCAGCATGATCGACAACGGTGCGCAGTCGGTGCTGCGCATCGAATATCCGGCTACCGACAAAAGCGGCAAGCCGATCGCAGGCGAGCGTTTGATTCCGTTCGTCGGCGTCTTTGTCAAAACGGTGGACCAGGCGGCAAAGCAGATCGTCGTCGACTGGGAAGCTGACTATTGAAATCTATCGTTGAATGGGGAGAGCGATGCAGTTCGATGTCGTGACGCTCTTTCCAGAAATGTTCCGCGCGTTGACCGACTGGGGTATCACCAGTCGAGCCGCGAAGCAGCAGCGCTATGGGTTGCGTACGTGGAATCCGCGCGATTTCACGATAGATAACTACCGCACGATCGACGATCGCCCATACGGCGGCGGCCCCGGCATGGTCATGCTGGCCCGGCCGCTCGAAGAGGCGATCAGTGCCGCGAAGGCGGCGCAGTCGGAGCAGGGCATCGGCACGTCGCGCGTCGTGATGATGTCGCCGCAAGGCGCCACGCTGAATCACGAGCGCGTGATGAAGTTCGCGGGCGAACCCGGTCTGATCTTGTTGTGCGGGCGCTACGAAGCGATCGACCAGCGTCTGCTCGACCGTGTCGTCGACGAGGAAGTCAGCCTTGGCGACTTCGTGCTCTCGGGCGGCGAGTTGCCCGCGATGGCGTTGATGGATGCGGTCGTGCGTCAGTTGCCTGGCGTGCTGAACGACTCGCAGTCGGCGGTGCAGGATAGCTTCGTCGACGTGCTGCTCGATTGTCCGCACTACACGCGTCCCGAGGAATACGAGGGCGTGCGGGTGCCTGATGTGCTGCTCGGCGGCCATCATGCGGAAATCGAAGCGTGGCGGCGGCGCGAAGCATTGCGCAACACGTTGAACAAACGGCCCGATCTGATCGTGAAGGCCCGAAAGAACAGAATGCTGAGCCGTGCCGACGAGGCGTGGCTCGCAAGTCTCGCGAAGGAAGAACCGAAGGCCTGAGGCTCAGGTCTTTCGAGCGGACACAAGGCGGTGCCGTACATGCGTGTGCGGCGCCAGATGTGAACCCATCCTCTATCGGGGCCGTAGCTGAACGCAGTAAGCGCGTGAGGCAGGTACGAACGCCGACAAGATGGATCTAGGAGTCAGTAATGAATCTGATTGCAAAACTCGAGCAGGAAGAAATCGCGCGCGTTCTCGGCGAAAAGACCATTCCGGATTTTGGTCCGGGCGACACGGTCATCGTCAGCGTGAACGTGGTTGAAGGCACGCGTAAGCGTGTGCAGGCTTACGAAGGCGTCGTGATCGCCAAGCGTAATCGCGGTCTGAATTCGTCGTTCATCGTCCGCAAGATTTCGTCGGGCGAAGGCGTCGAGCGTACGTTCCAGACGTATTCGCCGCTGCTGGCAAGCATCGTCGTCAAGCGTCGCGGCGATGTGCGTCGTGCGAAGCTGTACTATCTGCGCGAGCGTTCGGGCAAGTCGGCTCGAATCAAGGAAAAGCTGGTCTCGAAAGACCGCGCTTCTTCCGAAGCGTAAATGCTGTAAGAAAAAGCACCCCTCGCGGGTGCTTTTTTGTTGGCCAGGTCAAAATAGCGGCATGTCCCCGCTCATTAGAGAGACCCGTTGATCCGCCCCGTCTTTGAGCCCGAATCTCTGCCCGTCATCGCGACGGGCGCCGATCTGCCACCGGTCGCGGGCGAGCGTCTGACGCCCGATGCACTGCGGGCGCGCTTCGAGCGGCAGCTTGCCTGGACGCCCGAGAAAATCGCCGATGCGCCGTGGCGCAATACCGAACTCGATCCGCGCGTGGCGGCGGTGCTGGTGCCGCTCGTCGTGCGCGCGCGTGGCCTGACCGTGTTGCTCACGCAACGCGCGGACCATCTGAACGATCACGCCGGCCAGGTGAGCTTTCCCGGCGGCCGCCAGGAACCGTTCGACGCCGATGCGACTGCCACCGCGCTGCGCGAGGCACGCGAAGAGGTAGGCCTCGACGCGTCGCGCGTCGAAGTGCTGGGCGCGTTGCCGGACTATCTGACTGGCACCGGCTTTTGCGTGTCGCCGGTCATCGCTCTCGTGCACCCGCCGTTCTCGCTGGCGATCGATACGCTCGAAGTGGCCGAGGTTTTCGAGGTGCCGCTCGCGTTCCTGATGGACCCGTCCAACCACGAAGAGCGCCTGTTCCGCTACGAGGGCGGAGAGCGCCGCTTCTTCGCGATGCCGTATCCGCGTGGCGAATTGACGGTGACGCCCGAAGCCGCCGAGCAGCGCGGCGCGCAACGCACGCAGACGGCTGCGCCAGCGGCCGTGCAAGGCGGCGATCATTTCATCTGGGGGGCGACGGCTGCGATGCTTCGCAACCTGTATCGGTTCCTCGCCGCATGAGTTACACGATTCGCATCGACGCATCGGCACGCCCGCGATGCGCAGTTGCGCGAACGACGCACTTGTCGGCCCTTTGTCAGCTTCCGCGTTCAGACTCATCCGACCCTGTGCTATCGTTATAAAACAATCGTAAAAACTTAAAAAGCACGGCGCATCGCATGACTTTTTTCTCCGTTTTGCTGGCTCTGATCATTGAACAGGTGCGCGCGCTGTCGCCGAACAATCCGGTGTCCGCGTTGCTTCAATACCATGCGGAGTCGGCGGCGCACGGATTCGATGCCGGCAAGCAACGTCACGGTCTGCTCGCGTGGCTCGTCGTGGTGGTGCCCTGGACGCTCGTTGTCGCGCTCGTCTACTACGTGCTGTATCACATTCACTTCATGCTCGCGTTCCTGTGGAACGTCGTGGTGCTGTATTTCACGCTCGGCTTCCGGCAGTTCAGCCATTACTTCACCGACATCCATCTCGCGTTGAACAACGACGACGTGCCGCGCGCGCGCGAAATTCTCAACGAATGGACCGGGCTCGAGACAGTCGACATGCCGGTCAGCGAGATCGTGCGTCACACGCTGATCCATGCGGTGGTGGCGTCGCATCGTCACGTGTTCGGCGTGTTCTTCTGGTTCCTGATTCCGGTCGGTCCCGCCGGCGCGGTGCTGTATCGTTGCGCGGAATATCTCGCTCGGGCGTGGGCGCGGCCGGCCGACGATCGCACCGTCGCGTTCTCCAGTTTCGCGCAGCGCGCGTTCTTCGTGATCGACTGGGTGCCGGCGCGGCTGACGTCGATGGGCTTTGCGATCGTCGGCAATTTCGAGGACGCGATTTACGCGTGGCGCAATCATGCGCGGCAGTGGCCCGATACCAACGAAGGCGTGTTGCTCGCCGCGGGCAGCGGAGCGCTCGGCGCTCGCCTGGCCGGACCGCTCGCGGAGCCGTCGAGCCTCGATGCGCTCGCCACCGGCGACGGCGGTCCGATGCAGGTCGGCGACGACTGCACGCCGCGCACGCTGCAATCGGCGGTGGGGCTCGTGTGGCGTGCGGTCGTCCTGTGGATGATCCTGCTGTTGATGCTGACCATCGCGGTGTGGCTCGCCTGAAGCAGTCACGCCATGCGCGCAATACAAGAAAAAGCCGGGCACGCCGCCCGGCTTTTTCATTTCCCGACCGCGCTTCACCCCTTCAACGGATCGCGCACCGTCCCGCATTGCCAGCACACGGTGAACTGCGCCTCGAGCATCTCGCCGCACTGCTGACATTGCCATAGAGGCGTGCCCGGCGCCGGTCCGCGCGACGCCGCTTCGATCAACTGCCGCGCGATCGCCTCATCGCGTTCATCGACGAGCCACAGCTCCGGCGCGCACTGATCGGCCGGAATCTCGCCGAGCGCGCCGTTCAGATAGCGGTTATGCAACTCGCACGCGATGCCCGCGGTCTCCAGCACGTTGACCCAATGCTGTCCGATGATCAGGTTCGGCGCGCGCATCAGTTTCATGTCAGCGGACGATCTGGCTCGCCTCGTGCACGAGCTGCGCATAAAGCGCATGCCGTTCGCGGCGGATGCGGCCGTCGGCGACCGCTTCGAGGATCGCGCAGCCCGGCTCGTGCAGGTGATGGCAGTTGTAGAAACGGCAGTTCGGCAGCAGCGGCCGGAACTCGGGGAACGCGCGTTCGAGCCCGCCTTCGGTCAGGTGGTGCAGGCCGAATTCCTGGAAGCCCGGCGAGTCGATCAGCGCGCCTGCCGGCCCGTTCACGGTGACCGTGCCATTCAACTCCGGCAGCGGATAAAGACGCGTGAACGTCGTCGTATGGCGTCCGCTGTTCAACGCGGTCGAGATCTCGCGCGTCGCGACTTCGGCATCGGGAATCAGCAGGTTCACGAGCGTCGATTTGCCCATGCCCGACTGGCCGAGCAGCAGTGTCGCGTGACCGTGCAGATGTTCGGTCAAGGTGGCGCGTGCCGCCTCGGGCTGCATGCGGATCGACACTTCGAGCACCGGATAGCCGAGCGCGCGATACGGCTCGAGCCGCTTGCGCGCGCCGTCCAAGGCAGCGGTGACGTCGATCTTGTTCAGCACGATCAACGGCTTCAACTCGTTTTCCTCGGCGGCGACGAGCGCGCGGCCGAGCAGATCCTCGCTGAAATGCGGCTCGGTCGCGAGCACGATCAGCAACTGATCGAGGTTCGCGGCGAACAGCTTCGACTTGTACTGGTCCGAGCGATACAGCAGATTGCGCCGCTCGCCGATCTCGACGATCACGCCTTGATCCGCGGAAGTCGGCTCGTAGATCACCCGATCGCCGACCGCCACCTCGCTGCGTTTGCCGCGCGGGAAACATTGCAGCATTGCGCCGCCATCTTCGGGGGCGACCAGATAGTGACGGCCGTGCGCGGCCACCACGAGGCCGCCAATGCGCGCGCCATTCAGGCCGGACGCCGAGGCTTGTGCGCCGCGCGACGCTTTCTTCGGGGCGCGGCCGCTCATGCGTGCTGCAGCAGTCGGTCGATCCGCTGCGAGGCCGGTGGATGCGAGTAATAGAACGCGGTGTAGAGCGGATCGGGCGTCAAAGTCGACGCGTTGTCCTCGTACAGCTTGACGAGCGCGTTGACGAGGTCGTGCGCATCGGTTTGCGTCGCCGCGAACGCGTCGGCTTCGAACTCGTGCTTGCGAGAGCTCAGGCTGCCGAGCGGCGTAACGAAGAACATGAACACCGGCAGCGCGAGGAAGAACAGCACGAGCGCGAGTCCACTATTGCCGCCAACCAGCGACGGCCGCACGCCGAGCCCTTCGTAGAACCACACGCATTGCGTCAGCCAGCCAAGCAGCGCGAGCATCGCGAGGCTGATCGCGAACGTGACGAGCATGCGCTTCATCACGTGACGGCGCTTGAAGTGGCCGAGTTCGTGCGCGAGCACCGCTTCGATCTCGCGGCCCGACAGGCGCGCGAGCAGCGTGTCGAAGAACACGATGCGCTTGCTCGCGCCGAAGCCGGTGAAGTACGCGTTGCCGTGCGCCGAACGGCGGCTGCCGTCCATCACGAACAGTCCCTTCGCGGCGAAGCCGCAGCGCTTCATCAGCGCCTCGATGCGGGTCACGAGCGCTTCGTCTTTCAGCGGCTCGAACTTGTTGAACAGCGGCGCGATGAAGGTCGGGAAAATCAGCAGGCCGAACATCTGGAACGCGACCCACACGACCCACGCCCACAGCCACCACAGGTTGCCGGCGCGGTTCATCAGCCACAGCACGACGAACAGCAGCGGCAGACCGAACGCGATGCCGAGCAGCGCGCCCTTCAGGCGGTCGAGGAAGAACAGGCTTTTGCTCATGCGGTTGAAGCCGAAGCGCTGCTCGACGACGAACTGCCGGTAGTAGTCGAACGGCAGGTCGATCGCGCTCGTGATCGCGATCACGGCGGCAACCAGCGCGATCTGGCCGACGTAGCCGCGGCCGAGCCAGTCGGAGAGCGCGAGATCGAGCGTCTGCACGCCGCCGAGCAGCGTGAGCCAGATCAGCACGGCCGCGCCGACGACGATCTCGACCATCGCGAGCCGCGTGCGCTCGACGGTGTAGTCGGCCGCTCGCTGATGTGCGGCGAGCGCGATCGTGTTCGCGAACTGGCTCGGCACCTGTTCACGATGCGCGACGACGAAGCGGATCTGCCGCGACGCGAGCCAGAGTTTGGTGCCGACCATCGCGACGACGGCGACGACGAACAGGGCGGTGAAGTACAGGGTGGGCATCCGGGGATTCCGTGGTATCTATGCGAGAATTATATGTTTCTTCCCGCCTCGCGGCGGAGATACGGTTTAACGCAGCGGCTCGACGCAATGGTTGCGGGTAGCAGTTCAAGGCGTCGCTTTCGCGCAGCCGGCCCGGCTCGAACCGCGCGAATCCATTTCAAACGAACACATGCCGCGTCGCACGGGTTTCCAGCGAAGCCCGCCGCGCGGCCCTCAGGGTTGCCTTCATGACTGACATCCTCGCATCCACCGAACAGCCGCCGCTCGTGCGCAGCGACATGAATCTCGTCTGGCTGGACATGGAAATGACCGGGCTCGAGCCCGACACCGACCGCATCATCGAGATCGCCGTGGTGGTGACGAATTCGACGCTCGACAGGATGGTCGAAGGCCCGGTGCTCGCGATTCATCAGAGCGATGAGACGCTCGCGAAGATGGACGAGTGGAACCAGAACACGCATGGCCGCTCGGGGCTGATCGATCGCGTGAAGGCGTCGACGGTCAGCGAGGCCGACGCGACCGTGCAGATCCGCGAGTTCCTCGGCCAGTACGTGCCGCCGGGCAAGTCGCCGATGTGCGGCAATTCGATCTGCCAGGACCGCCGCTTCATGGCGCGCTGGATGCCGGAGCTGGAGAGCTTCTTCCACTACCGCAACCTCGACGTGAGCACGCTGAAGGAGCTGTGCCGGCGCTGGCAGCCCGCCATCTACAAGGGTTTCCAGAAGCGCGCGATGCACACGGCACTGGCCGATATCCACGAGTCGATCGACGAACTGAAGTACTACCGCGAGCATTTCCTGGTGCCATCGGCGCAGTCGGCGCCGGACGCCGCCGCGAGCGCTAAGTAAAGCGTGGGCCTGCACACCGCAGGCCCCGAACCTCAGTCCTGCCGCGGCGCGCGTTGCGCGCTTTTCGGCCGGAACGCGTTGACCACGTCGGCGTTGGTTTCCACGTAAGGCCCGCCGATCAGGTCGATGCAGTAGGGCACGGCAGCGAAAATCCCAGGCACCTTGACCGCGCCGTCATCGCGCAGACCTTCCAGCGTTTCCCGGATCGATTTCGGCTGACCGGGCAGGTTGATGATCAGCGCGGCGTGCTTTTCCGTTTCCCGGATCACCGCGACCTGGCGCGACAGGATCGCGGTCGGCACGAAATTCAGGCTGATCTGCCGCATCTGCTCGCCGAAGCCGGGCATCTCCTTCGTTGCGACCGCGAGCGTCGCCTCGGGTGTCACATCGCGGCGCGACGGGCCGGTGCCCCCGGTCGTCAGCACCAGATCGCAGCCCACCTCGTCGACCAGCTCGACGAGTGTCGCGGAGATGGTTGGCGCGTCGTCGGCGATCAGCCGCGTGACGACCTGCCACGGCGAGCTCAAGGCCGCGCCGAGCCACTCCTGCAACGCCGGAATGCCCTTGTCCTCGTACACGCCCGTCGACGCGCGGTCGCTGATCGACACGAGGCCGATCACGATTTCGTCGGGATGGTTGCGTGGCTGACGTTGATCAGGCGTCGCGGTCGTCATCGTCGTCTTCCGCGGAGAGGTCGGCGTCGTGCGCGTCTTCGGCTTCGTCTTCCGTGCCGGCAGCGTTCTTGATCCACTGGAACAGTTCACGGAAGTAGCGCGGCGGCTTGCTCTGCTCCGCTTCCTTGCGCGCGTTGCGGATCAGCGTGCGGCCCTGCTGCGGATCGGCGCCCGGGTGCCGGCGGATGAAGTCGGTCAGCGCGGCGTCGTCGGCGAGCAGTTTTTCGCGGGTGCGCTCGATCCAGTGCAGCTTCGCCGTTTCCGACTTGTTGACGCCCTTGTAGGTGTCGAGCGCGGTGCGCAGCGCGGCGATTTCGGTCTCCAGCAGCGAGCGCATCACCCGGCCGACATACTGGACCTGGCGACGCTTGCCTTCGAAGTCGGTGATGCGGCGTGCTTCGCGCACGGCTTCGTCGAGCTTTTCGGGCATCGGCATGCGCTTGAGCGCGTCTTTCGGCAGAGCGACGAGCTCCGAGCCCAGATCCTGCAGCGCTTGCATTTCGCGCTTGACCTGGGACTTGCTCGGACGATCGTAGCCGTTTTCGTCGACTTCCGTGACGACGGATTCGATCGGTTGAATGCGGGTTTTGCGTGTCATGCCGGTATTGTAACTTGCCGCGCCGGCCCGACCCGCGGCGGCGCGTACCTTGCTATGATCGCGGGATGCATTTATTCCGCACCCGTGCGCCCGCGCCGAATACGGTGCGCATACCCAGGGCCGCGCGGCCCCAACAGGACGGCAACCACAATGGCAGCAGACATGGACGTCAAGCAGCGCTTTTTTCCGCATACCCAGGATGAGCTGAAGGAAATCGCCTCGGACATCCTCCGTCACGCGAAGGCGCTCGGTGGCACCGACGCCGCAACCGAAATCTCCGAAGGTGACGGCCTGTCCGTCTCCGTGCGGCGCGGCGAAGTCGAGACGATCGAGCACAACCGCGACAAGATGGTCGGCGTGACGGTGTTCATCGGCAACAAACGCGGCAACGCGAGCACCTCGGACTTCTCGCCGCAGGCGTTGAAGGACACAGTCGCGGCCGCCTACAACATCGCGCGCTTCACCGCCGAGGACGATTGCGCGGGCCTCGCCGAAGCCGAGCTGCTCGAAACCGCGCCGCGCGATCTCGATCTGTATCACCCGTGGAATCTGTCCGCCGACGAAGCGGTGGAAATCGCGCGCCGCTCCGAAGACGCCGCGTTCGCGACCGATCCGCAGATCAAGAACTCGGAAGGCGCGAGCGTGTCGGCGCAGCACTCGCAGTTCGTGCTGGCAACCTCGCGCGGCTTCCTCGCCGGCTATCCGTATTCGCGCCACTACATCGCGTGCGCGCCGATCGCCGGCAGCGGCCGCAACATGCAGCGCGACGACTGGTACACGTCGACGCGCAGTGCCGACGAACTCGCTGATCCCGAAGCGGTCGGCCGTTATGCGGCACAGCGCGCGCTTGCGCGCATCGGCGCGCGCGGTCTCGACACGCGCAAGGTGCCGGTGCTGTTCGAGGCGCCGCTCGCGGCGGGCCTGCTCGGCGCGTTCGTGCAGGCGACGAGCGGCGGCGCGCTGTATCGCAAGACCTCGTTTCTGGTCGACAGCCTCGGCAAGCCGGTATTCGCGCCGCACGTGCAGGTGGTTGAAGACCCGCACGTCGCGCGCGCGATGGGTAGCGCGCCGTTCGACGAGGAAGGCGTGCGCACGCGTCAGCGCTCGGTCGTGAAGGACGGCGTCGTCGAGGGCTACTTCCTGTCCACCTACTCGGCGCGCAAGCTCGGCATGAAGACCACCGGCAACGCGGGCGGCTCGCACAACCTGTCGCTGCTCAGTTCGAACACGCGCCCGGACGACGACTTCGAAGCCATGCTGAAGAAGCTCGGCACCGGTCTGCTGCTGACCGAGCTGATGGGCCAGGGCGTCAACTACGTGACCGGCGACTACTCGCGCGGCGCGTCGGGCTTCTGGGTCGAGAACGGCAAGATCCAGTATCCGGTCGAGGAGATCACGGTCGCGAGCACACTGCAGGAGATGTTCCGCCATATCGTCGCGATCGGCGCGGATACGATCACGCGCGGCACCAAGCAGACCGGCTCGGTGCTGATCGAGCGGATGACGATCGCAGGGCAGTAAGCCGCGCGGCCCGTTCCAACGGCGCTCCGGATCAAACGAAAACGCCACGCAACTCAACGTTGCGTGGCGTTTTTTTATCGCCTGCATCGCGCGCCGTCAGTGCTCCTTGCGTTGATACGTGACGAATGCGTAATCGAAGTCGTTCGGCGCATTCGAGTGATGCGCCTCGCGCGCGATTTCTTCCCACACATGCGGGTCGATCGCGGGGAAGGTCGCATCGCCGGGGAAGTCGGCGGCGATTTCGGTGACGATCAGCTTGTGCGCGTGGCGCAGCCCTTCGTCGTACAGCTGCGCGCCGCCGATCAGAAACGCCTGCGGCGCCTGGTCCTGCGCGGCGAGCGCGAGCGCTTCGTCGAGATTGGTCGCGGTGTCGCAGCCCTGAAAGCGCCGCGCGCCATCGCGCGTAACGACGATATTGCGGCGACCCGGCAGCGGCCGGCCGATCGATTCATGCGTCTTGCGGCCCATGATGATGGGCGCGCCCATCGTCGTGCGCTTGAAGAACTTGAGGTCTTCGGGCAGTCGCCAGGGCAACTCGTTGTCGCGGCCGATCACGCCGTTGCTGGCGCGAGCGACGATCAGGGTGAGCGTCGTCATCGAATGGTAAGTGGAAGGTAATCCGACGATTCTACCCGACGCGCCTTCGCCCACCCGCCGCTCATGTGCCGCTCATGTGCCGCTCACCCCCGCGCCGGGCCGTCCGCCGCGAACGCTCCCTTGTCGTCGACGGCACCCGGTTCGCGCAAACCATGCACGCCCATCAGCCGATACAGCGTCACACGCGAAATGTTCAGCTCCACCGCCGCCTCGTTCAAGCGGTGCCGATGGCGCAGCAGCGCCGCCTCGATCGCGCGCTTCTCGGCAGCCTCGCGCGCCTGCGTGAGCGTCATGCTCTCCTGCTCGGCGAAACCGGCGAGGTCGAGGTCGTCGGCGGAGATCAGCTTGTTCTCGGCCATCACGATCGCGCGGCGCACGCGGTTGATCAGCTCGCGCACGTTGCCGGGCCAGTTGTAGTTGTAGAGCGCCTCGATCGCCGACGGCGTGAAGCCACGAATCTTGCGCGCGTTGTCGGTCTTGAACTTGTGCAGGATGTGATACGCGAGAATCTCGATGTCCCGTCCACGCGCGCGCAGCGGCGGCTCGTCGACGCGCAGCACGCACAGGCGATGAAACAGGTCCGCGCGGAACTGGCCTTCGCGCATCGCGCCGTCGAGATCGACGTGGGTCGCCGAGATGATGCGCACGTCGACCGGAATCGATTCGCGCCCGCCGAGCCGCTCGATCTTGCCTTCCTGCAGAAAGCGCAGCAGGCTCGCCTGGCTTTCGAGCGGCAGATCGCCGATCTCGTCGAGAAAGAGGGTGCCGCCGTCGGCCGCCTCGACGCGACCGATCTTGCGCTGATTCGCGCCGGTGAAGGCGCCGCGCTCGTAGCCGAACAGTTCGGATTGCAGCAGGTGATGCGGTATCGCACCGCAGTTGATCGGCGTGAACGGTGCCTTGCGGCGCGGCGAGCGCTCGTGAATGGCGAGCGCGGTCAGCTCCTTGCCGGTGCCCGATTCGCCCGCGATGAACACGCTCGCGTCGGTGTTCGCGACCTTGCGGATCGTGCGAAAGAGCTGCTGCATCGCCTCGCAGGTGCCGACCATTTCCTCGTCGCCCGCTTCGCTGACGGGCGGCGGCAGTTCCGGGTCGCACAGCGTGACCATGCCGAACGCATGGCAGGCCAGATAGTCGATCGTCGCGTGCGCGACCGGCTGCTTCACGAAGTCGAAGCAGTAGTGGCGCACGAGGCGTCGCACGAGCGGATCGTTGAGCCGCTCGCCGGTCGCGAGCGCGATCCAGCCGATCTGCTGCTGACGCAGGCTCGCCTCGAGCCCGCCGATGTCGCGCGGCGCAAAGCTCGCCAGATCGACGATCCCCGCGCAGGCGATGTCGGGCTTCACGAGCCGCCCGAGTTCGTGCGTCGAGCGCGCGGCCGCGACCTGCCAGCCGCGGCTTCTCAGATGCGCGATCAGCGTTTCGTCGGGCGTGCGCGCGACGTACAGCAGCTGTCGCTCGAGGCCACGCACCGCGGCACGCGCCGGGCCATCGGCTTCGTTGCTTGCCGGTGGCGCGATGGCTGGCGCCGCGGCCGCTGATGACACGGCGGCGTGCTTGGGCACCGCGAGCGACAGATGCGATCCCGCTGCCGCGACGGAAGCCACACTAGTCAGATGAGGTGATTCACGCACGTTCGACCTCTTATCGTTGGCACGTCAGAAGGTGTACGGAAAGCGCATGCCGACCACGAAGTTCGGCGCGTCGGGTGTGAGTCCGATCGATACCGAGCCGTTGATGGTCAGATGCTTGTTCACGACGTGGTTCAGCCCAAAATTCATCACCGCGGCCGTGGTCTCGCTGCCCGGCACCTTCTGGTAGGTGCCGCCCGGAGCCTTGGTTTGCGATTCGGGCTCGAGCGCCATCGTGAACGACACGCTGGCCGAATCCTTGTCGGAGAACGCGAGCGCGACGCCGCCGCCGAACTGCACGATGTCGCCGAGCTTGACGGTCGCCGGTTCGACTTGTCCCTCTACCGACGAGATGTCCGCGAACGACCGCGCGATGTTGTAGGTATAGGAAACGCTGCCGAACAGCACGACCGGGTCGTAGGTCTTCAGCACCGACAGACCCGCGGTGATGTTCCAGAAACCGGTGCCGGTCGGCAGCGTGGTCGGCGCGACCAGGTTGGTGTTGTCCGCATTGACCTGCACGACTTTTTCGCCGAACGGCGAGCTGCCGGTCGGTGCCTTCACGCGCAGACTGCCGACCACGTCCGGCATGGCATTGGTTTCCCTGACGAACTGGTAGTAGATGCCGAAGTTCACGTCGCCGATGTCGTGACTCGACACGGTCGCGTCCGACAGCGTGCTCGCCGCGCCGCCCGCGCCGCCGACGATGAAGTTGCTGTGGCGGTACACGTACGGCACGTCGACGTCGACGTTGATGCGGTCGGACACGCCGTAGCGCGTGTCGAGGTCCGCCATCACCTGGTGCGACTTGGTCTGGCCGAGATTGATGTTGCCGAGGAAAATCGCGTCGAGCGCGAGGAAGCCCGACAACTGCAGCTGGCGACGGTCGTAGTAGGTGTCGCTGATGCCGAGGTCCATCGTCAGCTTGTGGTCGAAGAGCGGCGCATGTTCGCGTTGCACGACCGCCTGCTCGGCCTGGGTGCGCACCGGTTCGTTCGCGCGCTGGGTCTGGCCGACCGCGCCGCTGCCGTCGGTGGCGGCGGGCAGGCCGCCCGCATTGCTGCCCTCCGGCAGCGGCGGATTGACCGGCACGCCGGTCGCGGTGCCGGTGGCGCCGCCCGGCGCGGGCGCGCCGGGCAGGACCTGCGCGAGCGGCGGCAGCGGCACCGGCAAGCCGTCGGCGCCGGGCTGCTCGGCCACCGTGTCGGTGCCCGCGGGGGCGCCGGCACCCGGCACGCCGCGTCCGCGTTGCGCCATCTCGAGGTCGGTGACCTGGCGTTCGAGCGAATGGATCTGTCGCTGCTGCTCGTCGACGACGCGCATCAGCGTGTTCAGACGCTCCTCCACGGATTGACCGGCGAGCGCCTGCGCGTTCGCCGACTGACAAAGAGCCCAAAGCATGACGGCGGCCGGGATGGCTGCGAGAGCCATGCGCGGCACCCTGGTCGATGACACTTTTTTCATTTTTTGCTCCCCCGGTGGTCCGGTCGCGCGGTGCTGACTGCACGGCCGTCTCTTTACTGCTTGCGATGCAGTTGGCGGGTGGCGGCCCGCCTCGTTATCTCCTGTTTTGCAGTGCCTGCAGTACGCCCAACTGACGAAGCATCGAAGCCGACATCTGCTGGGTTTGCAGATGCAGTTGCAGGACGTTGACGACTTGCTGGTTATTGCCTGCAATCTGCAGCAACTGGGCGATCTGCCCGTTGCTGGGCGCGATGGTCTGGGTGGCGAGCCCAGCGGGTGTCTGCAGCGCGACGTTCACGCCGTTGCTGCCGAACGAAATGCCGGCCTTCACGGAGCCGCTCGAATTGCTGGCCGAGGCCGACGGCGCATTGGCGGTGCCCGTCAGCGTCACGGCGCTGTTGCTGAAGTCGATCAGCGCGGAGTTGGCGCCGCTGTTGCGATCGCCCGCGACCTGGGTGACCTGCGACACGCCGTTGACGCCGATGCTCTGGCCGCCGCGTGCCTGGGCATTCGGGTTGGCGCCCGAATCGTCCGCATGGCCGTGCGCGCCGCCGCTCACGCTCGCGAACGTGCTGACGGAGCTCGTGAGCTGGCCGCTGCCGTTCTGCACCGCGCTCAGCGACCCTTGCGCGAGCGCGCTCGCGCCGTTGGGCAGCTGCCATTGCGAAATGACGTTCAGCACGAAGCCGGAGATCATCGTCGCGCCGGCGTATTTGCCGGTCTGGGTCGCGAGCACGTCGTCGCCGACGAGCTGCACCCGCAGCGGCGCGGCGCCCGGCTCGGGCGGTATCGAAAGTTCGGGGGCCGGTGGCGAGGCGGCGCCCTCCGAAGCATGGGCAACGCTGCTTGCGCCGCAAGCGATGGCGCAGAGCACGAACCCAAGCTGTGTGAAGTGTGACTTCATGGCGGGTTCAGAACATGTCTGCCTTGTTCAAGCCGTACTCGAAAAAGGGAGTCGCGGCGGTGCCGGCCGCCAGCGCGGCGGCGCGCAGCTTCAGCGCGAGCGACTCGTTGTCCTGCAACAGCGGTGAATCCTCCCTGAAGGGTTTGCCGAGGACCGCGAACACGAGGCCGTTCCAGGTCTTCGCGAAGTCCTCTTCGAGCACGATGCGATTGCCGAGCGCCGGATCCGCGATGAACACGCGGCCGTCCTGCGCATGCTTGACGATCACGAAATGCTCGTAGCCGTCCATGTTCATCAGGACCATCACGGGGATCTGCAGATGGTGGAGCGCGTCGACGTTGACGCGAAAGCCGCGGCCGCGCAGTCCGATGGTTTCGACGAAGTGCTTCATGTCGAGCATCGAGAAGCCGTTCTTGACGACGACTTCGGGCGTCGAGAAGACCATCATCCGGCGAATCAGTTCGGTCTCCGGAATATCGATGCCGTAGCCGTACTTGAGGAGGGTGGCGAGCGCCGCCGCGCCGCAGCTGTAGTCGAGCTGCTGACTGACGATGTGGTTGTAGCGCAGGTCCTTCATCGAGCGGACCGTCTTCGTCAATGGCACGCCGGCGAACGTGGACGTGTCGATGCTCGACTGTGCGGCGGCGTGACCCGCGCACAGCACACAGCCTGCCAGCGCTACGGCGAACGGTAGCGCCGGGAACCCCTCGAACCCGGTCATGCTGGTCTCCCACCCGATCCGCGCCGGCAGCTTCTGCGGCTGCCGGCGCGCCCTTCCGACTGCTTCGTGGTTCTTCTGCTTGCCTGCGCCCGTCGCTTCGTCGGCTTACTTGCCGCTGTTCAGCGCCGCGATGGCAAGGCCGTTGTGCTGCAGGTTGCCCGCGCCGCCGGCGATGTTCACGCCGATGTTGCCGGAGGCGCCTTTCAACGTATCGGCACCCAGACTCGCGGTGCCCTGGAATTGCCCGTGAACGGCCATCGTGGCGGATTGCGAGTTGTCGTCCGTCGCATCCATCGCGGTGGTCATCGCCTTGCCCGGCGAGGTCGTCGTCACTGCGCCGGCAAGCGCGTTGTCCTGCGCGTTGCCGATACCGGACGCGATGTTCACGCCGACGTTACCCGTCACACCCGACAGCGACCCGTTGCCGACCGACGCGTTCAGATTGAAGTTGTGGATCGTCGCGCTGCCGCCCGAGGACTGCACGTTGAAGTCCTGCGCGTTGCCGAACACGTTGCCGACGTCGACCGAAGCGAGCGATACGTCGTTGCTCTGCGCGTTGTCGATGCCTTCCGCGATGTTGATGCCGAGGTTGCCCGACACGTTGCTGGCCGCGTTGGTGCCGGTGGTCGCGTTCAGTGTGCCGGCCGCCTGGTTGTTGATGTGCTGCGTGACCGTGCCGCGGGTCGTCACGTCGGTCGTCGTCATGCCTGCGTCGATGCCCCATGCGGCGCCGTACGCGTTGCTCGATGACGAGCTGCTACGCGAGTAGCCCGACGATTGCTCGCCGACCATCGCATAGCCGGAGCCTTCGTTCGCCTTGAAGCCCCACGAACGGCTTTGCCCGGACGCTTCGCTCGCTTCGAAGCCGCCGGCGACGCCCGACGAGTTCGAGTAGCTCGATTCGCGATACCCGGCTTGCAGGCCGCCGTGGGCGTTGAACGAGCCGCTGCCGTGCGAGAACGTGTTGTGGTCCTGGTAGCTGTAGCTGCCGCCGATCGAGCCGCCCGCCGAGATATGGCCGCCCGAGTTCTGACTCGTGTGCGAGAAGCCGCCCGCGATGCCGGCTGCCTGCTGGCTCGTTTCATAGCCGCCGCTCGTCACGCTCGCGCTCCGGCTGCCGTACGCATAGCCGCCGGAGGCTTCGAAGCCCTGCGAGGCCGAGCTCGACGACGTATGGCTTTGCGTCGTGAATGCGAATGCCGCGCCGCCGCCTCTGACCGAGCTCCTGTTGTTGTTGATGGTCGTGGTCACGTTGCCGGTGGTATAGCTCTGCGCCTGCGGATCGAGCGTCGCGTTCACGTTGACCATCTGATTGTTGTTGATCACCGCGTCGGCAGTGCTGGAGACGTGCACGCAGCCAAACAGTCCGACCATACCTTCGACGCCGACCATCTCGCCGACGACCGTCGTATTGAACAGGTAGGCCTTCTGCGGCGCGGCAAGCACGCTGCCGGACGCGGCAACGAGAACGGCCGTGGCAATAAGAGTGCGCTTCATGATTCGCTCCGATACTTAAGTGTGGTCAGTTAAGAAAAGTGCCCGCCGGGGGACGGAGCACAAAACTGTTTGCCGTGGCATTACCGGCGCCGGCTGCCTGGTTGATCTGCACGATTCCGCTGGCGTTGCGAAAGGCATCGCTGGAAATGCTTGCCTCGCGCACGCCGTGAATCGCGTTCGACTGCCCCGGACTACCGTTTTTCGGGGCCGTCGCGGATAGCTCCCCATCCGAGACGGTCTCGACTCCGAGCGCCGCAGTCCCGATCTGGGTGCTGTTGCGCTGCAGATTCCCTGCTCCGGCCGACTGGTTCACCAGCACCGCGCCGGAAGTGTTCGAAAACGCATTGGCTTCGATCGACGCTCGCGCGCTCGTCACGTTCGCGGCCACCGACGCGCTTTGCACGCTCGCGTTCGCGTTGCCGAGCGCGGCGCCGTTGGTCACCGTGATCTGATTGGCTTGCGCGTTGTCGAGGCCAGCGGTTTCGTTGACCGTGAGCGCGCCCGTCGCGCCCATGCCCGCGCCGGCGCCGATCGTCGCGGTGGCGCCGACGACCGGCACCGCTTGCGACTGCGCGTGGGCCGCGCCGGCGACGAGCGCGGCGACCGCCATGCACAGGCACGTGCACACGCGCAGGGCCGGGCGGCCCGAAGCGACTCCGAGTAGTTGGAGCGATGGCAGCGAGAGGAGAAGGCGCGAGCTCATTTCAGACCTCCGAGCGCGCCGCCGAGCACGTTCGACAGCGGCGCGAGCGAGCCCGTCACCGACGAACTGACCGTGCCGCCGACGCCCGCCGCCGGTCCGCCGATGCCGCCCGCGTTCAGCGGGATCGTGTTGCCGGTCGCCCTGCCGGAGAGGATCTGCGTGACGGCCTGCATGCCGGTGCCGCCGAGCGCGCCGCCCGCGGCGACGCCGGTCGAGCCATGCGCGTTCGTCAGATCGGAATCGCCGACGAGCGTCGCGATCGTCGGATCGAACGAGTTGGCGGGGAACGTGGTGGCGCGCACCGCGACCGGGTCCTGCTCGCGTGGCACGGGGACGAACGCGTCGCGCGGCGTGACGCTGCGCTCGACGATGATGTCGCCCGGATTGGCGACCTGCTCGGCATAGGCATGGCTCGCGAAGCAGGCGACGACGAGGACGCTGGCGAGGAGGGCGCTGCCGCCCAAAGCGGCGCGCGGCAAGACGGGAGCGTTGCTGAACGACGCCGCCGGCAGCCCGAGGGCGTGCGGCGTCTGGTGGTTCGTACTCATGTCCCGGTCCCTTCTCTCTTGTTACTTGTGTCCCGCCGTCGTGGGGCGCGTTACCTGCCGCGCGACCACCGGTCCTGCATTGCCTGGTTATGTGCTGTTTGTGCTGTTTGTGCTTTTGGTGCTTTTGGCTCGCCGTGCTTACTTGCGCTGGTATGTCGCGACGTTGCCCTGGGCGGCGCGCGCGGCGTCGACGGGCACTGGCAGCGGCGAGGGCGGGGCGATCTCGTCCCACAACGTCACCTGGCTGCCGCCGCTTTGCATCAGCTGCGGCGTCGCGGCGACCATCAACATGCCGACCGCGCCGCCGCGTTGACGTGACAGCATCTGGTCATCGAGCGAAATATCGTTCACCGATGCAGCATCGGCGGCCGGGTTCGACGCGCCGGCGGCAATCTGGCTGTCGTCCTCCGCGGCAACCGGCGTGGTGGCTTGCAGGCTGGCGGAGGCGGGATCGATGGCTTCGTTGGAATCCGCCAGCGTGGCGGATCGAGCCGGGGCGGCTTGCGCTGTCGGGGTGCCGGCATTCGCCGGCAGGGTGCTGAACGCGAGGGCTGCGCAAATCGCTAGATACGGTGCGCCGCGGCTTATCAGATCGATGCGGAATGCGAGTCGCATGATGTGTCTCCCTGGTGCACGCCTTTTAGCGAAACGTGTGCCATCGCTCGCAATCCATTGATACGTCTGGCGCTAACCAGCAGAAAGACAACTAATGCGTTCCAAATCAGGAAAAAACGTTGCAGCACTGAAACGGGTCAGCAGAAAATACCTATAATTCGTTAATCGGCAAGATCGGACTACCGTCGCGAGAACGCCACGAAAAGCGCTTCCACTAATGTTTTATTTGTCGGCTGAATAATTCGCAATCGCCCGGTAATCCTTTATGGGTAAGGGGTCCATTGATTAAATTCGCATAATTGTTTTCGAAGCGGCGCGCGTATAGTAAGCTCTCGAAAACAGCTTCAGATTTAAAAAAGGCCCATATCAGGCCGTTTCAAACACACACGCCGCTTTCTTGGGGATCAGCTGTCCGCACGGAATGGAATGGCCGTTCGGGTTTTGCGATTCGCGAATCCCGGACGAGTCAGCGTGTCTGAACCGCAGTTTCAGGTGCATGCGTCGTCCTTAACGTTCGTTGACGAGAGGATCTGAATAATGGAACCCGCAACGCGGCAACTGATTTACGTTTCGCGTGACCCGAGCGCGGAACTGAATACGCGTTTTCTGCAGCGCGGCTGGCATGTCGAAGTCGTGGGTTCGGCGCGCGATGCGCGCCGGGCGGTGCGCACCGGAACGGCAGCTGGCGGCCTGCTCGATTTGTCCAGTGATTTCCAGCCGCACGAAATCGCCGCTTTTGAATCCTGTTTGACCATGCCGAACGTCGGCTGGGTCGCTGCCACCACGCCTGGCCAACTGCAAGACGCCGCGTTGCGCCGGCTCGTGCGCGACTACTGTTTCGATTACGTGACGGTGCCATATTCGGGCGATCGTATCGTCGACTCGGTCGGTCATGCGTACGGCATGATCTCGCTGAGCGAAACGGCCTCGCACGATGGCTCGCAGGGCGCCGAGGGCGAGATGGTCGGTTCGTGCGACGCGATGCTCGCGCTGTTCCGCTCGATCCGCAAGGTCGCGATGACCGACGCGCCGGTGTTCATCTCCGGCGAATCGGGCACCGGCAAGGAGCTGACGGCGGTCGCGATTCACGAACGTTCGGCGCGGCGCAACGCGCCGTTCGTGCCGATCAATTGCGGCGCGATCCCCCCGCATCTTCTGCAATCGGAATTGTTCGGCTACGAGCGCGGTGCGTTCACGGGCGCGAACCAGCGCAAGATCGGCCGGGTCGAGGCGGCCAACGGCGGCACGCTGTTTCTCGACGAAATCGGCGATCTGCCGCTCGAAAGCCAGGCGAGCCTGTTGCGCTTCCTGCAGGAGCGCAAGGTCGAGCGGCTCGGCGGACATACCGCGATCGACGTCGACGTGCGCATCATTTCGGCCACGCACGTGGACATGACCGCGGCGATGATCGAAGGACGCTTCCGTTCCGACCTGTATCACCGCCTGTGCGTGCTGCAGATCGACGAGCCGCCGCTGCGCGCGCGCGGCAAGGATATCGAGTTGCTCGCGCGGCACATGCTCGAACGTTTCAAGAAGGATGCGAGCCGGCGCCTCCGCGGCTTCGCGCCCGATGCGATCGCCGCACTGCATAACTACGGCTGGCCGGGCAACGTGCGCGAGCTGATCAACCGGGTGCGGCGCGCAATCGTCATGTCGGAGGGCCGCGCGATCACCGCGCGCGACCTGGAGCTTGCCGAATATGTCGAGATCGTGCCGGTGTCGCTCGCGCAGGCGCGCGAAGCGGCCGAGCGTCAGGCGATCGAGCTTGCGTTGCTGCGGCATCGCGGGCGGCTCGGAGACGCGGCGCAGGAACTCGGCATCTCGCGGGTGACGCTGTACCGGCTGCTGTGCTCGCACGGCATGCGACATATGGAAGGCGAGCCGATGTCGGCGCCGCACAGCGAATTGCCGGCGTCGGTGCAGCATCTGTAGATGGCGGGCGAGCGGCGAGGCTGGCGACGCGGTATATGAATGTGAAGGCGCGTCGCTGCGAGACTCGCGGCTCTGCCGGTTTGAATCGGTTGGCTGCACGATTCGGGCACGGCGATTCCATCCGGCCAGCGCCGCCTCGAAGCGCGGATGCGTGAGCGTGTCGCCGCTCCTAGATCGTGTCCCGCGGTCTTTTCCGTTCCGTCTGAATTCCCCCTCGATATTTCCCATGTGGCGCGCCCTGCCCAGGCGGCGTCCGGTCACGCTTGCTAGAATCCGGATTTGCTCAATTCCGTGAGCGCACCCGATCGGGTTCGCGCCGCGTCGAAGGAAACCGCATGAAACAATACCTGGACCTCGTCCGCACGATTCTCGACACCGGCACGTGGCAGGAAAACCGCACCGGCATCCGCACCATCAGCATGCCCGGCGCGATGCTGCGCTTCGATCTGCAGCAAGGCTTTCCCGCGGTCACGACGAAGAAGCTCGCGTTCAAGTCGGCGATCGGCGAGTTGGTCGGGTTCCTGCGTGCTTCGCGCAGCGCCGCGGATTTCCGCGAGCTCGGCTGCAAGGTATGGGACGGCAACGCGAACCAGAACGCGCAGTGGCTCGCCAATCCGTATCGCGAGGGCCCGGATGATCTCGGTGACGTCTACGGCGTGCAATGGCGCAAGTGGCCGGCCTACAAGGTGCTCGACGCCAGCGCGAGCGCGCAGCTCGCCGACGCGCAGGCGCGCGGCTTCCGCGTGATCACGCAGTTCGACGAAGAAGGCCGCTCGAAGGTGTTGCTTTACAAGGCGATCGACCAGTTGCGCCAGTGTCTCGACACGATCATGCAGAACCCCGCCGATCGTCGGATTCTGTTCCATGCCTGGAATCCGGCCGTGCTCGATCAGATCGCGCTGCCGGCCTGCCATCTGCTGTACCAGTTTCTGCCGAACGTTACGCGCCGCGAAATTTCGCTGTGCCTGTATATCCGCAGCAACGACGTCGGGCTCGGCACGCCGTTCAATCTGACCGAGGGTGCGGCGCTGCTGCATCTGGTCGGACGCCTGACGGGTTATACGCCGCGCTGGTTCAGCTATTTCATCGGCGATGCGCACATCTACGAGAATCAGCTCGACATGCTGCATCACCAGCTCAAGCGCGAACCGTACGAGAGTCCGCGACTCGCGATTTCCGATCGCGTGCCCGACTACGCGAAGACCGGCGTGTACGAGCCGGAATGGCTGGAGAAAATCGAGCCGGCGGATTTCTCGCTGATCGGCTATCGACATCATGAGCCGCTGACGGCGCCGATGGCGATCTGATGTCGGTGGGAGCGGGGCGGTAGCGTTCGTTCTCGTCAAAGAGGAAAAAGCCCCGCGATGGTGTGCATCGCGGGGCTTTTTCGTATCCAGGACGGTGGGTGAGCTGCTCAGCTCCTGTGATGGTCGTCGCGATTGCCGCCGCTCTGGTGCTGCTCGGCGTGTTGCGGTTGCGGCTGCGGCTGCGGACGTGGCTGCTGCACCTGCTGGGGGCGCGGTTCGGGGCGCGGCTGCTGCATCTGCGGACGCGGCTCGGGCCGGGCTTGCGGCATCGGCTGCGGACGCGGTTCGGGGCGCGGCTGCTGCGCCTGCTGGAACTGCGGTTCGGGCCGGGCTTGCGGCATCGGCTGTGGACGCGGTTCGGGGCGCGGCTGCTGCGCCTGCTGGAACTGCGGCTCGGGCCGGGCTTGCGGCATCGGCTGCGGACGCGATTCGACACGCGGCTGCTGCGCCTGTTGCATCGCAGGAGGACGCCCGTCCTGCCCACGCGCCTGCTGCGCGGCCAGGTTTTCCGGCGCATGCGGCACACCCGGCTGCTGCGCGAAATTCGGCTGTTGCGGCCCGCCCGGCTGCCCCATGTGCGGCGCCTGCTGCGCCATCGGCGTATGGGGCTGCGTCCATGCCGGCTGCGATCTGCCGACCGCGCCCCATTCCTGCGGCGCGCCGTGCTGCCGTGTGTACGCGCCCGAGTTGGCTGGATTACCGCCGCCTGCTTGCGGCGGCCGCGGCACCCCGTTCGACGGATGGCCCATATTGCCCGCAATCCCGGCCTCGCCTGGCTGTGGCGGATGCGCGTTGCCGACCATCTGCGGCGGCATGCCCGGACGCCCCTGCGGGGCTTCGCCATGCGGTCCCACGGCGCCGGCTTCGCCGGGCCGCTGACCGGCCTGCTCAAGGCCATGCGGCGCATTACCACCGGCCGCGCCAGGCGTACCGGGCGCACCCGCCGCCATGCCCGGCGGACGTCCCGGCACGTGCGATTGCACGACCCGCACGTTCGCCATCGGCAGCGCGCCCGGTGCGCCGGTCATATGCGCGGGGACCGAGGTGCGCACGATCGGCTGGCCGCCGCCGGGCACCCGTCCGCCGCCGCTTTGCGCGAAGCGCTGCGCGAGCTCGTCGTGGTACGCGGCCGGCATCACGGGGTGACGCGTCGCGACGACCGGGCGGCCGACGACGCTCGCCGGCGGCCGGTAATTCGCGCGCCGCAGATCCGACCCGAAGCTCTCGCGCACCGGCGCGATCCCCGGTGCGCCGGGGTTGATTCGCGCGTTGCGCCACTGCGCGGGATCGACCTTCTGCGAGAAGCGTCGCACCGGCTGACCATGCACGAACGCGGTCGCCGGCACGGCCGTCACGCCGCCCGGCACGCGATAGTTCACGTACGTGTTGTGGATGTTCACGTTGCGGTGGTAGTCGTTGACGATCGTCGTGCGGTTCACGCGGTTGTAGTACCCGGGGCTCCAGCGGTCGTGATCGCCCCAATGCGGATGCCACGGCTCGCCCGGCCCGAGCGGAAACCACGCGACGCCCGCGGCGACGACGCCGCCGACCGCCAGGTTGACACCCCAGTCGACGCCGCCGTCGTCATCGCCGACGAACGCGACCAGCGCCGGCGCATAGACGGGCGCCGCATCCGCTTCGAGCGGACCGGGCACCCACGCCCATGTGCCGTCGACCTCGGCCCAGCGGCCGTAGTGATACGGCGCGAAGCCCCAGGGTTGGTCGTCGACCCAGGTCCACCCCCAAGGCGCCTGCCAGACCCAATGGCCGTCGTGATACGGCGCCCAGCCGGCCGGTGTCGCGTTCGGCGTCCACACTTCGCCGTACTGCGGCGTCTCGCGCCATGTGCCGTTGGCATCGAGGTCCTCGTAGCCGGGGATGTCGCGCGACACGTAGCGCGCCGACGGCGAGCGGTCTTCGGTGGCGTCGCGGCTGGCGGCCCACCGGTCGAGTTCGTCGCCAGCGGGCACGCGGTTGTCGGCGAGCTGCTGCAGGCTGGTGCCGGCGAAGCGGATCTGCTGACCCGCCGCGATCGGCACCTGGCCGCCGTCGCCGTACGCGACCGCGCTGCCGCTGCGCACGGTGACGGTGGTGCTGCTGCCGTCGGGCGCGACGTCGACGCGGTAGTCGCCGGGACCGGTCACGCCGAGCGCGAGGTTCGGCGTGTCGATTTCATACGACGACCCCGGCGCGAGCTCGCGCACACGCGTCGACAGCGTGCCTTGCGCGACTTTCAGTTGCGCGGTCGTGTCGTCGAGATTGAGCACGTCGAGGCTCGTGTTCTGGCCGAGGCGCACCGCAGTCGAGCCGATGTGCAGCTCGGAGCGTGCGTTCTGGTCAGTCCACAGCTGGTCGCCGGTCGTCAGCGGCCGGTTGATCTGCGCGTACGACCAGTCGGTCGCGCCGGCGGGCTCGGTGGTCACGGCGCCCGCCGTATAGTTCAGACGCGCGATGCGCCCAGGTGGATCGCCGCCCGACTGATCGACGCCCGCCGCGTTTTGCGGCGGAGGTGGCGCTTCCTGCGCGTGTGCGATCTGCACGGCGAGCGCGACGACGGCGGCCGCGATCAGCGTATAGCCGCTCATCCGGCGTTGGATCCCGGCTGGCTGCGCGGGCTGCTTGGCATGTGTCATGACTGATCTCCGGCGGACGCGGCAATGGGCCGGGTCCGTTCAATCACTGTACCTGCCGGCTATGTTTCAAGGCCCGCTCATTTGTAAGGTGGATTCGCGGGCGTGTAACAAAAGGTCTCGCGCGGATCTCGAGCGGGTCTCGTAGCCTTGTGCCCCCGCCAGCTCGACGGTCTATCCGGCCAGAAACGCATCGAATTGCTGATGGCCGGCCGGCGTCACGCGCAGCACCCGCGGCCGCTCGGTCCGCTCGACCCAGCCGTGCGACGACCACGCGTCGAGCAGCGCCGCGCCGAGCGCGCCGCCCAGATGTGGCCGGCGCATGCTCCAGTCGAGGCAGGTGCATGCGAAGCGCCGCCGCCGGGTCTTCTGCGCGGCGAGGTCGATGCCCCAGTCGGCGAAGCGGGCGACGCCCTGCGCGGTCGCTTCGAGCGAGGCGCCGTTTTGCGTCAGCAGCCCGCGCTCGAGCATCCGCTCGAACATCCGCACTGACAGTTCGCCGGCCATGTGGTCGTAGCAGGTGCGCGCGTAGCGCATTTCCAGCGGCACGGTGCGCGCCGGACGCGGCACGGAACGCTGCGGCGCGCTGACTTGCGCGACGTTCGCGAGCGCTTCGATCGACGCGGCGATGTCCGCCGACGCAATACGGAAATAGCGATGCCGGCCGCGCACTTCGAGTGCGAGCAGCCCGCCGTCGGTGAGCCGTCCGAGATGGGCGCTCGCCGCCGATGGCGACAGCCCCGCGATCATCGTCAGTTCGCCGGCGGGGCGCGCGCTGCCGTCCATCAGCGCCCATAGCATCGCGGCGCGGCCGGGATCGGCGAGTAGCGCGCCGATCCGGCTAAGGCCTGGAAAGTGGTTCTGGTCGTCTAAGAGGGGGGCGGTCATCGCGCGTCTCCTGAATGGGCGGCAAAGGGCGGCGCGGCCGAAAGGCAAAGCGCGCCGGCACGATTCCCACTCTACGCGCATCGGGTATTCGATGTTTCAGCTTCGCGTGAACAATGAATGCGACGGACGCGTGCCGCCGGTCAGCGCTCCCGCGTCGTCGCGTGCCGCCAGGCTAGAATCGAAGCCTGTCCTTGCAGGAATCCGATGTGATGAAAACTCTTCTGGCCGTCGCCGCGGCGGTTCTGCTGTTCAGCGCCTGCGCGGGAGGCGGAGCCGGCTCGGGCTCGGCCGGCAGCGGCAGCATCAACATGTACGGCACCATCGACGCAGGGATCAGCGTCCGCAACTAGGACGCCGCGCAGCCGTCGGGGCAAGGATGCCTTGGGCCGAGCGCCGGGCCGCAGCGCGCCAGATATGTCCCGCGCGCCGTGTGCTCCGATCGACACCGCGCCGCGCGCAATATTGCGCTCGTATAATCGGCTCCTTTCAATGCATCCGATTGACCGGAGTCAAGATGAGCACTGTTCCCACAGCACCGCTGGACCGTTCGGAAACCACCTTCCGCTTTCTCGCCGAGCCGACCTCGGTCAACTTCGGCGGCAAGGTGCACGGCGGCGCGCTGATGAAGTGGATCGACGAAACCGCCTATGCATGCGCGGCGGTCTGGTCGGGGCGCTATTGCGTGACGGTCAGCGTCGGCAACATCCGTTTCCGTCGGCCGATTCTCGTCGGCAATCTGGTCGAACTGCGCGCGCGCGTCGTCGCGACGGGCCGCACCAGCATGCACATCCATGTGTCGGTGCAGGCGGGCGACCCGAAGGGCGGCGAGCTGCTGCAGACCACCGACTGTCTGGTCGTGATGGTCGCCGTCAACGAGAACGGTCATCCGGTGCCGGTGCCGGCCTTCGTGCCGCAGACCGAGGAGCAGAAACGCCTCGCCAAGTACGCGATGGACGTGAAGGAAGCGCTCGACGCGATCGTCGAGCTGAAGCCGGAAGAAGTCGCGCAAGGCAAGGTTTAAGCGCGACTGGTCTGCGGGCGACGCGCCGTCAAATGCGCTCTCATGCGTGACTTTTGTCGCGCCGCCTCGCCCACTCACCCCGCCGTACGTCCGACCATATCCTGCGGTCGCACCCACTCGTCGAACTGCTGCTCGGTGACATAGCCGAGCGCCAGCGCCGACGCCTTCAGCGTCGTGCCTTCCTTGTGCGCCTTCTTCGCGATCTGCGCGGCCTTGTCGTAGCCGATGTGCGGATTGAGCGCCGTCACCAGCATCAGCGATTCGTTGAGCAAGGTATCGATGCGTTCGTGATTCGGCTCGATGCCGACCGCGCAGTTGTCGTTGAAGCTATGCGCGCCATCGGCGAGCAGACGCACCGACTGCAGCAGGTTGTGCGCGATCATCGGCCGGAACACGTTCAGCTCGAAGTTGCCGCTCGCGCCGCCGATGTTCACGGCGACGTCGTTGCCGAACACCTGCGCACACAGCATCGTCAGCGCTTCGGACTGGGTCGGATTGACCTTGCCCGGCATGATCGAGCTGCCCGGCTCGTTTTCCGGAATCGACAGCTCGCCGAGACCGCAGCGCGGGCCGCTCGCGAGCCAGCGGATGTCGTTGGCGATCTTGTTCAGACTCGCGGCCACGGTCTTGAGCGCGCCGTGCGCGAACACCAGCGCGTCGGCGGCTGCCATTACTTCGAACTTGTTCGGCGCCGACACGAACGGCAGACCGGTCAGCTTGCCGATCGCGGCGGCGACGCCGTCGGCGAACTTCGGATGCGCGTTCAGTCCGGTGCCGACCGCGGTGCCGCCCTGCGCAAGCTCGTACAGATGCGGCAACGTCGACTCGACGTGGCGGATGCCGTGCTCGAGCTGCGCGACATAGCCCGAGAATTCCTGGCCGAGCGTGAGCGGCGTCGCGTCCTGCAGGTGCGTGCGGCCGATCTTGACGATATCGGTGAACGCTTTCGCCTTGCCGTCGAGCGTATCGCGCAGCGTCTTCAGCGCAGGCAGCAGATGCTTGACGATCGCATCCGCGGCGGCCACGTGCATCGCGGTCGGAAACACGTCGTTCGACGATTGTCCGCGATTCACGTCGTCGTTCGGATGCACCTTGCGCGCTTCGCCGCGCTCGCCGCCGAGCAGCTCGCTCGCGCGATTCGCGATCACCTCGTTCAGGTTCATGTTGGTCTGCGTGCCCGAGCCGGTCTGCCAGACCGCGAGCGGGAATTCGCCCGGATGCTTGCCGTCGATGATCTCGTCGGCCGCCTGCATGATCGCGCGGGCCTTCTGCTCGTCGAGCACGCCGAGGCCGAGGTTGACTTCGGCCGCCGCGCGCTTGATCACCGCGAGTGCGGTGATCAGCTCGGGTGACTGCTTCTCGGTCGAAATCTTGAAGTTCTGCAGCGAGCGCTGCGTCTGCGCACCCCATAGGCGGGCGTTCGGCACCGCGATTTCGCCGAATGTGTCGCGCTCCATCCGTACGTCTTCAGTCATGGTTGACTCCGCTTCTCAAAGTTCCGAGTTGACAGGCAATAAGGAGAATAGACCCGTTAGCGCGTTCCGGTAGAAGCCGGCCTGCGGATCGAAAATGTAGGTGCGTGTCTGGCCGTTCTCGACGTCGGTCCAGACGAGCGGCGACAGCGGCGCGCCGATCGAGCGCAGGTAGGCGAGCTGGGCCGGGTCGGCGAGCGTCACGTGGTAGCTCTGATCGGGCTGGGTGGCACGTTCGAAGATCTTCGCGACCTGATTCGCGAGTTCGGGGCTGTGGATCACCAGCGCGAGCTCGGTGTTCAGATTGGCCGAGCGCGGGTCGAGGTTCATCGAGCCGATCACCAGAATCTGGTGGTCGATCACATAGGTCTTCGCGTGCAGGCTCGCGCGCGAACGCGAGCCGACCAGCCCCACGGTCGGTGAATCCTGGTGCGACCTGAATTCGTATAGCTCGACGCCCGCCTTCAGCAGCGGCACGCGGAACGGACTGTAGCCGGCCTGCACGGCGACCGCGTCGGTGGCCGCGAGCGAGTTGGTCAGCACCGCGATGCGGATGCCGCGATGCGTGAGCTCGCCGGCCGCCTGCACGCCGGAGGCGTGCGGCACGAAGTACGGCGACACGATCAGGAAGTCGTGCTGCGCATCGTGCATCAATTCGCGCAGCCGCGCGAGCGGCGGGCTCACGTAGTCCGGCGACGGATGCTCGATTTTCTCCGGGAGGTCCGCCCTGAATTCCGCGCTCGCCCACGTGAGTCCAAGCTGCTCGCTCGTGATCTGCGCGGCGAGCGGCGTCGCGTTCAGCGGTTTCGCGTTGTAGGGATCGGCGTTGGTGCGCCAGTGCTGGCGCAGGTCGTCGCGCGTCTGGTCGAGTTCTTTCGGGTCGAACTTCTGCTTGTTCAGCGCGCGCAGCGGATAGGCGAGGTCGCTGTTCCAGTAGTCGTCGAAACTCGCGGAGACGTCGGCGACGATCGGGCCCGCCGCTAGCACGTCGAGGTCGCGGAACTGCAGCGTTTCGCTCGCGCTGAAATATTCGTCGCCCAGATTGCGCCCGCCGACGATCGCCAGCTGGTTGTCCGCGATCATCGCCTTGTTGTGCATGCGGCGCGTGAAGTGGCCGATCTGCGTGAACACGTTCGCGGTGCGCTCGAACATGCCTTCCTGCGCGCTGCCGAACGGATTGAACACGCGAACCTCGATGTTGTCGTGCGAGTTCAGTCCCGCCATGGTGCGGTCGATGTCCTTGAAGTTCAGATCGTCGACCAGCATGCGCACGCGCACGCCGTGATCAGCCGCGTACAGCGCGGCGCCCAGCAGCAGCTTGCCGGTGGTGTCCTCGTTGGCGATGTAGTACTGCATGTCGAGGGTTTTGGTCGCTGCGCGGGCGAGCGCGATGCGCATCTGCAGCGCGTCGGTGCCGTTCGACAGCACGCGGAATCCCGACTGCTGCGGATGCTTCGCCTCGAGCGGCGCGAGGGCTTCGCGCAGCGGCGTGTCGGCGCTGGCCGGCAGCGCGTGCGTGAGCTGGCGGTCGAACGCGGTGGCGGGCGGCTTCGTCGCGCAGGCGGTCAAAAATGCCGCCGCGCAACAGAGCAGGAAAAATTGCCTCGTTGTGCTGACTATCGAGCGGCGGCGCGCGGCCCGCCGATGTTGTTCGAATTGGCCCTGCACGCTGTTTTCCCCTTGTTTTGCAAGCTTTTCGCGTGGCGACAGCAAAGGCCTGCACGCGCTGTCGAGAAAACCATTCTAAGGGAATTGGGGCGCGGGTTCGTCGTTCGTCTGCAATCGCCGCGGCGTGGTGGGGAAGTGCGGCGGGTCGGTCGGAAGGGCGCCGCGGTTCGGTGATCCATCACCTGCTGCGAACCGCGGCGCAGACGCTAGATCAGACGCGTTCGGCGCGCAGCGCACGCTCGCCATCGGGATGCGTCGAGCCTTTCGCCGGACGACCCGCCCACACGCCCGCGAGCAGCGAGCCCGACAGGTTGTGCCAGACCGAGAACAGCGCGCCCGGCAGCGCGGCGATCGGCGTGAAGTAGAGCTTGCCCAGCGTCGCGGCGAGACCGGAGTTCTGCATGCCCACTTCGATCGCGAGCGTACGGCAGACGGCTTCGTCGAAACCGAGCAGACGGCCGCCCCAATAGCCGCCGAGCAGGCCGATGCCGTTGTGCAGCACGACGCCGACCATCACGACGAGGCCCACCGACGCGATGCTCTTCTGCGTGCCGCCCACCACCGCGCCGATGATCAGCACGATCGCGACCATCGACACGAGCGGCAGGATCGGCTCGATCTTGCGCACGAGCTTGCCGAACAGATGATTGACGACGAGACCGACGACGATCGGCAGCGCGACGATCTGCAGGATGCTCATCAGCATGCCGTGCACGTCGACGACGATCGACGCGTCGACGTAAAGGCGCGTGAGCAGCGGGGTCGCGAACACGCCGACGAGCGTCGACAGCGCGCTGATCGTCACCGACAGCGCGACGTCGCCGCGCGCGAGATAGATCATCACGTTCGACGCGGTGCCGCTCGCGACGCTGCCGACCAGCACCATGCCGGCGGTCAGGTCGGGCGGCATGCGCAGCGCCTTCGCGATGACCCATGCGGCGAGCGGCATCACGAGGTAGTGCAGCACGATGCCGGCGATCACCGGCGCGGGGCGCGAGAACACGCGCAGGAAATCGGCGGCCGACAGCGTGACGCCCATCGCCAGCATGATGATCGTGAGAAGCGTGGTGACGTGCGGCGCGACGCCGGAAAACGAGGCCGGCGAGAAGTACGCGGCGACCGAGACGAGCACGGCCCAGAGCGGGAACAGGCGGGTGACGCGGGCAAGCATGGCGGGTGGTCCTTGGTTATGTTGTGTCGCGAGAAAGCGTGGGGCGCGCTGCGGCGCGGCCGGTGTCGGCCAGCGTTGTGGCGTTTGCGGCACCGCGCGAGGCGGCTACGGCACGCGCTGCGGCGAAAGCGCGGCAAAAACGGGCGGCTGATTGAAGCCGCACGCGACGCGAGCCATGGTGAGTGAGCGGCGCCGGTCCGGCGCCCGCCTTGGTGAGGCACGCCGGCGTGCGGTTTCGTGGCGCGGGAGCGCGGGTTAGCGCTCGCACGCCGCGGCGGCGGCCATTTTACCTTTTACAGGGAGTGCTTCAGGAGTGGGGCTTGCCGCTACTTCGCTCAGACCGAGCGCACGGGCGGCGTGGCGGCTGGCGCTGTCGGCGCCAGCCGCCGGCTCAGCCTGTGAAAACGCAGCGTCATCAGCAGCGCGACGCTCGCGAGGCCCGCGGCGAGCCCCCACCACAAGCCGCGCGCGCCGAGGCCGGCGTGAAACGCGAGCAGATAGCCGGTCGGAAAACCGATCACCCAGTAGCCGAACGCGGCGGCGATCATCGGTATGCGCGTGTCTTTCAGGCCGCGCAGACAGCCGGAACCCACCGCCTGCATCCCGTCGACGATCTGGAAAATCGCCGCCACCCCGAGCAGCGAACTGGCGAGCGCGATGGTCGGCGCGTTGGCCGGGTCGTCGAGATGCAGGTATAGACCGACGATCCAGTGCGGCGCGGTGATCAGCACGAGACCCGACATCGACATGAAGCCGACGCCGAGCGCGAGCGCGACGAAGCCCGCGTGACGCGCGGCGAGCGGCTGACCGGCACCGGCCCAGTAGCCGACCCGCACATTGGCCGCCTGGCCGATCGACAGCGGCACCATGAACGCGACCGACGCGACGTTCAGCGCGATCTGATGCGCGGCCAGCTGCGATTCGCCGAGCAGGCCGACCATCAGGCCGGTGGCGAGGAACAGGGTCGACTCGACGCCGTAGGTGATCGCGACCGGCCAGCCGATGCCGAACAATTCGCCCATCAACGGCAGCTTCGGCCGCGTCGCGACGACGAAATGCCGGAAGCGCGGCCGCAGATGCAGCAGCGCCATCAGCACGAGCGCGGTCAGCCAGACGGTGATCGTGGTCGCGGCCGCCGAGCCGAGAAAGCCGAGCCGCGGCAGTCCATACGCGCCGTGAATCAGCCCGTAGTTCAGAAAGCCGTTCACGACGACGCTCACGATCGACACCCACAACAGCCGCCGCGCCGCGCCGATCGCCGGCAGGAACGAGCGCATCAGGCCGACCCCGATCAGGCTCGCGGGTGCGCCCCAGCGCAGCACCGCCGCGTACCGGCCGACGTTGTGCGCGAGCAGGCCCGGCTCGCCGAACGCGAGCAGGATGTGCGACGCGAACGACAACAGCACGAACGCCGGCACCGCCAGCAGCACCGACAGCACGAAACCGGTCCAGTAGATATGCGGCACGCGGCCGTCGTCCTGCGCGCCGCGGGCGTGCGCGACGCTCACGCTGACTGAGGTCAGCACGCCCTGCAGCAGCGTGACGACGACGAAAAAGAGGTTCGCGCCGAGGCCGCCGGCGGCGAGCGCGTCGGGGCCGAGCGAGCCGAGCAGGATCGTGTCGGTGACGCTCATCGCCATCTGCGACAGTTGCGCGATCGCGAGCGGCGCGGCGAGCCGCGCGGTGTCGGCCGCGTGGCGGGATAGGGTCGGCGGCCGGCTGGCCGCGCGGGCGAAGCTGGGTTGAGTCATCGAATGCCTGGCGGCGAAAGTTGGCGACAGCGGTGGTGACAGCAAGGCGCGGGCGCAAGCGGCGGCGCGTTGCATCGCGCTGAGCGCTCCGAGGGGCGGTGGAGCGGCGGGGCGGCGGCCGGGGAAAAACCGCGGCGCGGCGGCGAGCCGGTCAGCCGACTCCTCGCTCGTGGCGCGATCCGTCGTTTACCTGTCGAATCCGACAGCTTATTGCCTCGCCCGGCCAATGTCGATGGACAACGCACGATTCTGGTGCGCGCCGTCCTGCGAATTTTCGGACTACCGTCAGCCTTCGTGGACCGCGATCCGCGTGTCGCCGAGCAACACGACCTGGCCCGCGCGGATCTTGCAGGTCTTACGCGTCTCGACCCGGCCGTCGACCATCACGGCGCCATCCGCCACCATCATCTTCGCGGAGCCGCCGCTGTCCGCGAGGCCCGTGATCTTCAGCAGATTGTGGAGTTCGACGTACTCGCCGGTCAGCGTGAAATTGAGGTTGGGCATGGCGTTTGCACCTTGGGCACGGGGTCGCGTTGGGGGTTCGCATCATAAAGCAAGTGCATGCGGCGCGGCGGCGCGGGACTCCCGCGCAAGCAAATGAAAGAAGATGTTATTCAGTTGTCGGAAAGTGAAACGTTCCGTAACGCTGATCGCGCCAGATGAATTTCACTCCTAAAGTGCAGTTCAGCAGCAAAGCCCGCTGGCATTTCCGGGATCGCTCCCCGGCCACGTTCCAGCGACGCACAGACCGGGCGGGGCGCGTGGGCCATTCCGTCATCACGACGCCAGAGAGTCCGCCCGTGTCACAACAACTCTAGAGAGGATAGCCATGACCCAGATTCGTTCGCTCCTGATCGGTACCGCCCTCACTGCTTTTGCCGCGACGGCCGCCGTCGCGCAGACCGCGCAGCCGGCAGCAGGCCTCGGGGCTCAGGGGCAGATCCAGACCCAGGGCGCCGCCGAGATGGCGCCGCCGTCCGCGGCCGGCGCGCAGGGCATGCAGGTGCCGCCTTCGGCGCAAGGCATGCAGCAAGTACCGGGCGCGCCCGCCGCACAAGGCGTCGAGGCGCCGCCGCCGGCCCGTTTGACGGCTTCGGGCTCGACTGATCCGCTCGTGCAGAAGCGCGACGCCGACGCGAAGGCCAATGCCGAGTATCGCGCGGCGAAGAAGTCCTCGAAAGCGGAATTGAAGGCGCAGCAGAAGGCCGCGAAGGACCAGTACACGGCGCAGGTTCGCGGCGCGAAGCTGAACCAGAAGGCGGACAAACAGACCGCCAATAACGAAATGAAGATGAACATGGAAGGGCAGGCTGCCGCGCAAGCCGATGGCGCGGACGTCAAGCATTAAGCCCTGATCGATGGCGCGGCGCGTGGGTCTGCGAGGCCCGCGCGCCGCCGGCGCCTCTCGCTCAACCAGGTGTGCTTCAGGGAGATCTCAGATGAACATCAGCCATTCCAGCCGAAACCGCATTTACGCCGCGCTGATCGCGGCTTGCCTGTCGTCGGCCGTGTTCGCGCAGACTGCCGAGCCGGCCGCAGCGCCCGCCACGCATGCGGACAAGAAGGCCGCGAAGGAACAGGCGAAGGCCGACAAGAAAGCCGCGGTCGCCCAGGCGAAGGCGGACAAGACCAAAACCGACGCTCAGGCCGATGCCGACAAGGCCAGCGCCGATGCCAACGTGAAGGACGCGAAGAAGCAGTAGCGCGCGCGGTCTACCGGCGGGTGGACACCCGCCGTTCGGCGTTTGACCCGCTCACGTAGAAGCCTGAAAAAAGGGCGCTTGTCGCGTAGGGTTGTATGGATATACAGTGTGCGTCGCATCCTGAAAATCCATCCAACCCGCAAAATCCGATCAGTGTCCACCGTCGCCGAATCCGCTCCGTCGTTCGATACCGCCGCCTGGCTCGCGAAGCTCAACGACGCCCAACGCGAAGCCGTCGAATACGGAACCGACACGCCAAACGCGCTGCCCGGCGCGCTGCTGGTGATCGCGGGCGCCGGCTCCGGCAAGACCAACACGCTCGCGCACCGCGTCGCCAATCTGGTGGTGAAGGGCGCCGATCCTCAGCGGATCCTGCTGTTGACCTTCTCGCGCCGCGCGGCGCTCGAAATGACCCGCCGCGTGACGCGCATCACGGGCGTCGCGGCCACCACCGTCGGCGTCCGTGCCGCGCTCGCGCAAGGGTTGACGTGGGCGGGCACGTTCCACAGCGTCGGCGCGCGGCTGTTGCGCGAATACGCGGATCTGATCGGCCTCGCGCCCGCCTTCACGATCAACGACCGCGAAGACTCCGCCGACCTGATGAACCTCGTGCGCCACGAGCTCGGACTGTCCGCGAAGGAGCGGCGCTTTCCGGCGAAGGGCACCTGCTTCGCGATCTACTCGCGCGTCGTCAACACGGGCGCATCGCTCGGCCAGGTATTGGACAGCGCGTTTCCGTGGTGTCGCGAGTGGGAGGACGATCTGCGCCGGCTGTTCGCCGCGTACGTCGACGCCAAGCAAAAGCAGAGCGTGCTCGACTACGACGATCTGCTGCTCTACTGGTCGCACATGGCCGCCGAGCCCAGCATCGCGGCCGATCTGTGCGCGCGTTTCGATCATGTGCTGGTCGACGAATACCAGGACACCAACCGCCTGCAGGCGTCGATCCTGCTCGCGCTGAAGCCGGACGGCCGCGGCCTGACCGTGGTCGGCGACGACGCGCAGTCGATCTATTCGTTTCGCGGCGCGACCGTGCGCAATATCCTCGACTTCCCTACGCAGTTCGAGCCGCCCGCGAAGCAGGTCACGCTCGAACGCAACTACCGCTCGACCGAGCCGATTCTCGCCGCGTCGAACGCGGTGATCGAGCTCGCGAGCGAGCGCTACACGAAGAATCTGTGGACCGACAAGGCGTCGGCGCAGCGCCCGCGCCTCGTCACGGTCGCCGACGATGCCGCGCAAGCTCGCTACGTCGTCGAGCAGGTTCTCGAAGCGCGCGAGCAGGGCGTGAAGCTGAAGTCGCAGGCGGTGCTGTTTCGCGCGGCGCATCACAGCGCCGCGCTCGAGATCGAGCTCACGCGCCGCAACATTCCGTTCGTCAAATTCGGCGGGCTCAAATTTCTCGACTCGGTGCATGTGAAGGACGTGCTCGCGGTGCTGCGCTGGGCCGAGAATCCGCGTGACCGCGTCGCCGGCTTTCGGGTCGTGCAGCTTCTGCCGGGCGTCGGTCCTGCCACCGCGGCGAAGGTGCTCGACGACATCGTCGCACGCGCCGACGGCGCCGATCCGGTCGCGACCGCGGGCGGTGTGCTGGCCGCGTTTGCGGCGCCGGCGCGCGCGCAGGAAGACTGGCATCCGTTCGTCAAGCTGATGTCGAGTGTGTACGGGCGCCAAACGCCGTGGCCCGGCGAGTTCGAGATGGTGCGGCGCTGGTACGAGCCGCATCTGGAGCGCAATCACGAGGACGCCGCGATCCGTCACGCGGACCTGCTGCAGATGGAAAGCATCGCGGGTACGTATGCGTCGCGCGAGCGCTTCCTGACCGAGCTGACGCTCGATCCGCCCGACGCCACCAGCGATGAATCCGGCGTGCCGCTCATCGACGAGGACTACCTGATCCTGTCGACGATCCATTCGGCGAAGGGGCAGGAGTGGCGCAACGTGTTCGTGCTGAACGGAGTCGACGGCTGCATTCCGTCCGATCTCGGCACCGGCAGCGACGAGGAAATCGACGAGGAGCGGCGCCTGCTCTACGTGGCGATGACGCGCGCGAAGGAAGACCTGCATATCGTCGTGCCGCAGCGTTTTTACGTGCACAACCAGACGCATCTGGGCGACCGCCATGTGTGGGCGTCGCGTACGCGCTTCATCGCCACGCCGATGCTGCCGCTGTTCGATGCGTACGCATGGCCGCGCGTGCCGGTGGCGAGCGCGCCGAGCGCGGCGGGGCTCGCCGCCGCCGCCCAGGCGAAGATCGAGATCGCGGCGAAGCTCAGGAAGATGTGGGATTGAGCGGCTAGCGCCGCGAGTTGGAGGCGCGGCGCGGACAGGTGTAGCGCCGATCCGATGCTGGGCCGAGCGCCGCTCGGCCCAGCGGAAGTTCAGCGCGACTGCCGCTGCTGTTGCTGCGCGACCGGAGGCGGCGGCACGAAGAAATTGCGCAGCCATGCCGCGAGCCGCGAGAACACGTCGTACGGCTCTTCGACGAAAATCTCCGGCTTCAAAAGCCGCAGATACTCCATGATCTGCTGCGCCTCCTGCTTCTGGAACGTGCCGTGCGAAATGCCTAGCCGCAAGAGTCCACGCAACTCGCCGAGCTTCTCGCGCGCAGTGCTGCCCACGCTCGTCTCGCACGCGACCTTCGCCTCGTAGACGCGCTGGCGCAGCGATTCGACGAGCCGCCATGCCGGCGTCTGCATCACTTCCTCGAGCGCCTGGATGTCCTGCACCGTGCTCTTGATCTGCGCGGCGAGCGGGTCGACCAGCGTTGCGTCGCCTTCCGCTTCCTTGACGATCGCTGCGGCCCAGTCGCGGCATTGCTTGGCGAGTTCCTCGGGCGTCCATTCCGAGCGCGCCGCGAAACCGAAGCCGAACTCACCCGCCTGCCGCATCAGGATCGACACGACGTCCGGAAACTCCTTGTCGAGCGTGCGTTTGGCCCATGCGTACTGGCCGCCCTGCAGCATCCGCTGCACTGCGTGCTCGGTGAGCGGCACCATGTTGTCGAGCAGCTTCGCGCGCAGGAAATCCTCGAACGACGGCGTCGCGAACTGCGGATCGAGCTTCAGCGACACCCGCAAGAAGGCATCGAAGTCCTTGCGCAGCGACGCGACGGTCTCGTCCTTGAGCTTCAGGGTGATTTGACCCATGTGTTATCCCGTTTAATGCGGCCGCGCGCGGTGCGCCGTCGCGACATCGCCCGGTCACTCGCGGACCGAGGCGACGCGACGCCGGCTGCCGGCGCGCTTGATTCCAGCCTGTTGCCGCGTAACCAGCGGGACGACTCCCGATGAGCGGACCTCGACTGCATATCGGCGGGGTGGCGGGAAACTTGAGGGCGGCCCGGCGATGCGCGGGCGCTTTGGAGGGAAGCTTCGAGCGCTCGCGCGCCTGCGAACCGTCAGGAGGGGAGTGAGCGTCGCGGCCCGCGAAGCGGCGAGGTGTCGACGGACCGCTGATGAATCGAGGAGCGCGGAGGAAGGGTGCGCTTACTTCAGCACCACGCACTGCCAGAAGAAGAACACGCCCAGGCCGACTGCGATCGTCAGCAATGGCCTGCGTGTCAGAGCACTGACGACGATCGCGGCGAGCGCGCCGACCAGCTGCGGATTGCGCCAGGTCAATTCGGCGTTGTTGCCGTGCGGCGACACGGCCATCGGGACGATGATCGCGGTCAGTACGGTAACCGGCACGAAGCTGAGCGCGGTGCGCAAAAGCGGTGGGAACACCAGCCGGTCGCCGAGCACGAACACGGCCGCGCGGATCACCCACGTAATCGCGGCCATGCCGACGATCAGAACGACGTAGTTCATCGCGTGGCCTCCACGGGACGGCGCGCGCCGCGCAGGTTCAGACGCGACATCGACAGCAGCACGCCGACCGCGACCCCCGCGAACACGGCGCCGAGCAGGCCGAGCTTGTACGGCCATGCCTGCCAGAAGAACGCCAGCGTGCCGGCGGTGACGGCCGCCGCGAGATAGCGCAGCGCGACCAGTTGCGGCACGACGATCGCGATGAACGTCGCGACCATCGCGAAGTCGAGACCGAGCGACTGCAGGCCCGGGAAAGCCGCGCCGAACAGCAGGCCGGCGACCGTCCACAACTGCCAGTTCAGATACATCGCGACGCCGGCGCCGAAGAAGTAGTACGGACCGACGGTGCCCGGCTCGCGATGGCGGTAGTGCTCCCACGCGACCGCGAAGACTTCGTCGGTGAGCAGCGCGCCGAGCGCCCAGCGCCAGCGCTTGGGCAGATGCGCGACGTGCGGCGCGAGTGTTGCGCTATACAGCACGTGACGCAGATTGACGACGAGCGTGGTCGCCCAGATCACGGCGAAGCTCGCATGCCCTGCGATCAGCCCGAGCGCAATGAACTGCGCGGAGCCCGCGAAGACGACGAGCGACATCAACTGGCCGTGCCACAGATGCAACGGGCTGGATGTCACGAGCGTGCCGAAAATGACGCCGAACGGCGCGGCGCCGACCATCATCGGAATGATGTCGCGCGCGCCGGCGGCGAATTCTTTGAGATGCCCGCCCCGGGTGGGCTGGCCTTGGGTGGATTCGGTCAATCTACGCCTCCTTGATTTCGGAAGCATAGCGGCTGACCGGCGTTCGGACTTGTACGTTCTTGCGGCGGGGTTGCGGGTGGGGTTTCTTGTGGGATGCGCGGGATTGCTGATGAATTGCTGCCGGGTGGGTGGATGCCTCGCGGGATGACAGGTGAGTTGCGGATGGGATTGCTAGTGAGTCGCGGCTGGGACGCCGCCAGGCGGTGGTGAATGGCTGATGAAGGACTTGTGGAGGACTTGTGACCTGCTGGCGGATCTCGGCGGGACCCGCCTGGCGCACGGTGCAGCGCCGGCGCCATTGGCGCCGCATGACGCTACCCGCCGCGCTGCGTTCCTTGCCATTGACCGGGAGGCACACCGAACATGCGCCGGAAATGCCGCGTGAAATGGCTCTGATCGGTGAAACCGCTGGCGGCGGCGACGTCGGTCACCGGGACGCCGGCGCGCAACGGCGCGAGCGCGCGCTGCAGGCGCACCTGATTGCGCCACGCGTGCGGCGGCAGCCCAGTCGACTGCGTGAATAGCCGCGCCGCGTGGAACGGCGACAGCCCCGCCGCCTTCGCGACCTCGGCGAGTGTCACCGGCTCGACGAGATCGCCGGTCAGTCGCTCCTGCATCAGTGCGACGCGGGTGTCGTCGGTAGCGGCGCGCGCGGAGGCGGGGCGCGTCTGCGCGTAGCGGACCAGCAACGTGGACAGTGCGTCGAGCATCGCTGCTTCGGCGGCGAGCGCGTCGTCGCCGGCTTCGAGCAGGCAGTGGGCGTGCGCGAGCCGCGTCGCGAGATCGGCATCGCGGATCACGCCGGGCGCGAACCACGGCAACGCCTGTGGCTTGCCGGCGACTTCGTCGGCCAGCGCGCGGAGGAATTCGACCGGCGCATACATCACGCGATATCGCCAACCAGCCTCGACCGCCTTGGACCCCGTATGCAACTCGCCCGGATTGATGACCGGCACGCTGCCCGCTTCGGCAACATGGTTCTCGCCGCGATACCGATAGCACTCCGCGCCCGCGACGATCACCGGGATCGTGTAGGCGTCGTGCCAATGCGGCGCGAACTCGTGGTCGTGATATTCGGCGGTGAGCAGGTCCGCGCCAGGCAGAAGCGGCGTGCGCCAGTAGCGGGCGGAATCGCGGAAACGAGGGGTGGCGGTCATGACAAGAGTCCGGCTGGACCGGTCAGTTTAACGCGTCGTGGGCGGGGACGGCGGCGGGCGCGCCCCGCGCGCGGCGCGTGAAGCCGCGTGCCGGTGATGCGATCAGTTGCCCTGATTCGCCCTTATTTGACCGGAATCGTCGTGCCGGGCGGCATCGGCACGGCGCTTACGCTGTTTTTCGCGCTACCGCTGACGACGCGATCGCTGTAGGTCAGATAGACGAGGGCGTTGCGCTTCGTGTCGACCACGCGCACCACGTGCAGCGACTTGAAAATCAGCGACATGCTGACCGAGAACACGTCGTCCTTCTGCTTGACGGGGCCGGTGAAATGCAACTCCCCGACCTGGCGACACGCGATCGACGCCTCGGTCGGATCTTCGGCGACGCCGAGCGTGCCTTTGATGCCGCCCGTCCGCGCCCGCGACACGTAGCAGGTGACACCTTGCACGACGGGATCGTCATAGGCTTCGACGACCACTCGGTCCGAGCCGGTAACGTGAAAATTCGTGTTGACGCTGGCGATTTCTTCGCCGTACGCCGAAGAGAGCAGCAGGGCGCCGACGGCCGCGAGTGCGAAGCCTGACGAGATGGATTTCATGAGCGTGCCGGTTGAGTGTCTGGAGTGGGCCGGCGCCAGAGCGGGGCGAAACGTGCGCCGTGAAGCCGCCATCGTATAACGGCGCGTCGCAAGCGTGAGGATGTCCGTTGGGGCACAAAAACAAAAAGGCCCGCACGGATGCGGGCCTTTCAAATTTTTTTGGCTCCTCGACCTGGGCTCGAACCAGGGACCTACGGATTAACAGTCCGGCGCTCTACCGACTGAGCTATCGAGGAACAGCAGTACAACTTGATCTACATAAAAAAAACCCGTCTTGGTTAACGGGCTTTTGCAATTCTTGGCTCCTCGACCTGGGCTCGAACCAGGGACCTACGGATTAACAGTCCGGCGCTCTACCGACTGAGCTATCGAGGAACAGCAGTACAACTTGATCTACATAAAAAAAACCCGTCTTGGTTAACGGGCTTTTGCAATTCTTGGCTCCTCGACCTGGGCTCGAACCAGGGACCTACGGATTAACAGTCCGGCGCTCTACCGACTGAGCTATCGAGGAACAGAACAACAACAGCAGAGAAGCGGAATTGTAGAGGCAGCTCAAACGTCTGTCAATACCTCTGCGTTCATCGTGCGATTAAATCTGAACGGCGAAGGCAGGCGACAGACCGCCGCGCTCAGCGCGCGAGCAGCGCGAGCTTTTCCTTTACGTCCTTGAATTCGTCGGCTTCCGGCAACGGCGCCTTGGTCTTCGTGATGCTCGGCCATGCTTTCGCCAGGTCGGCGTTCAGCGCGATGAAGTCCTGCTGGTCGCCCGGCACGTCTTCTTCGGCATAGATGGCATTCACCGGACACTCGGCCACGCACACGGCGCAGTCGATGCATTCATCGGGGTCGATCGCGAGGAAGTTGGGACCTTCGCGAAAGCAGTCCACCGGGCACACATCGACGCAGTCGGTATAGCGGCACTTGATGCAGCTTTCGGTCACAACGTGAGTCATTCAGGCAGCTCCTGCATGCGGAATCAGGGAAGGCGCGTACGCCAAAAAAGCTATTGTAACGTAACGTCAAGAGGCGCATGAAGCATCGGCCCGTGCGTCTTATATGTTTTCGTGATTAGTTTATGGGGCGCTGCGAGCGCCCGCCGCCGACCCGCAAAGGCCCGGTGGCACGATGGATGCGAACGCATTCGGGTAACATGCGTCAGGTTGGCGCGCCGCTCGGCTCGACGCGTCCATTGCAAGGGTGCTGTGAGCCCTTTTCGTTTTTTCAGCGGTCCAGTTCGTACCATCATGATTATTACTTCGCTGCTCGATACCGATCTGTACAAGTTCACGATGATGCAGGTGGTGTTGCATCACTTCCCCGCCGCGAACGTGGAGTACCGCTTCCGCTGCCGCACGCCGAAGGTCGATCTGGTGCCGTACATCGACGAGATTCGCAACGAAGTGCGCAAGCTTTGCGAACTGCGCTTCACCGACGACGAACTCGACTACCTGGGCCGCATGCGCTTCATCAAGGGCGACTTCATCGAGTTCCTCGCGCTGTTCCATCTGAACGAGAAGTACATTTCGATCACGCCGTCGCCGAAGGGCAATGGCGAAATCGACATCGACATCAAGGGGCCGTGGCTGCATACGATCCTGTTCGAGATTCCGGTGCTTGCGATCGTCAATGAAGTCTATTTCCGCAACACCCAGCAAACGCCCGACTACCACGTCGGCCGCGGCCGTCTGCTCGACAAGATTCAGCTGCTCGGCGCGCGTGCGGAATTCGCCGACTGCAAGATCGCCGATTACGGCACGCGCCGCCGCTTCTCGAAGCAGTGGCACGAAGAGGTGATCCTCACGCTGAAGGACGGCCTCGGCGAGCAGTTTGCCGGCACCAGCAACGTCTTTTACGCGATGAAGCACAGCCTGACGCCGCTCGGCACGATGGCGCACGAGTACCTGCAGGCTTGCCAGGCGCTCGGTCCGCGGCTGCGCGACTCGCAGATCTTCGGCTTCGAGATGTGGGCGAAGGAATATCGCGGCGACCTCGGGATTGCGCTCTCCGACGTGTACGGCATGCAGGCGTTCCTGCGCGACTTCGACATGTACTTCTGCAAGCTGTTCGATGGTGCTCGCCACGATTCCGGCGACCCATTCGACTGGGGCGAGCGCCTGCTCAAGCACTACGAGGCGAATCGCTGCGACCCGCGCACGAAGGTTCTGGTGTTCTCCGACGCGCTCGACATCCCGAAAGTGCTGCAGTTGTACGAGCGCTTCCGCGGCCGCTGCAAGCTCGCGTTCGGCGTGGGCACCAACCTGACCAACGACCTCGGCTACAACCCGCTGCAGATCGTGATCAAGATGGTTCGCTGCAACGGTCAGCCGGTCGCGAAATTGTCGGACTCGCCGGGCAAGAACATGTGCGAGGACAAGGCGTATCTCGCGTATCTGCGGCAGGTGTTCGGCATCGCGCAGCCGGAAGAAGAAGCGGCGAAGTAGCGTTCTTTGCGGCCTGCTTTCCGGTTCATCGCCTGTTCATGATCTGCTCGGGTTCGGGGTAGCGTGGCGAACAGTGTCGCCGCACTCGCGACACCCGGCAATATGCCGTTCGGCCAGGGTGTTCGCGTGAAGGGTGGCCGGTATAATCCTCGCCATATCGCACGGCTGTCGACACGAGGATTTCGCCCATGGACACATCGATTGCCCGCCGCAACATCCTGGCGCGCATCCGCGCCGCGCAAGGGCGCGAGCCCGAGCCGAGCGCTGCCGAACGCGAAGCCGCGGCGGACTATCTGGCGCGTCATCCGGCCGGTCCGCGTCCGGACATGCCCGCCGATCTGCGTACTCGCTTCATCGAAGAAGCGCAGAAAATGGCGACCACCGTCGACACCGTTCAAACCCTCGCCGATGTGCCCGCCGCCGCGCATCGCTATCTGACGCAACACGGCTTGCCGTTGCAGGCCATCGCGTGGCAGACGCTGCGCGATCTGCCGTGGGCCGAAGCCGGCCTCGCCGTCGAATTTCGCAAACCGCAAGACAACGATGTGGTCGGTCTCACCGGCTGCTTCTGCGCGACCGCGGAGACCGGCACGCTCGTGTTGCTGTCCGGACCCGAGACGTACGCATCGGCCGGACTGCTGCCGGAGACGCATATCGCGATCGTGCCGGCGTCGCGCATCGTCGCGGGTCATGAAGAGGCGTTCGACCTGATCCGCAAGGAGCGCGGCGAGCTGCCGCGTGCGGTCAATTTCGTGTCGGGGCCATCGCGCACCGGCGACATCGAGCAGACCATCGTGCTGGGCGCGCACGGCCCCTACCGGGTGCATGCGATCGTCGTGCAGGATGCTTGAACGCGTCGCGCGGCGGCGTGCCAACGCATATGCGACGCACGCGGTATCTGTCGTGCGTGCGCCGGCAAACCGTCGCGCGCCCTGTATCGGCATGAGCTCGCGGGCGGGCCGCGCGGGCCTGTGGCTCGCCGTTGCGGCGATGCTCGCGCTGTGCGCGCCGTGCGTGCAGGCCGCGACTCTCGACGGCGCGCGCCTGTCGGCGCTGTGGGGCTTGCCCTTTGCGGGTGTGCTGCTGTCGATCGCGATCTTTCCGCTCGTTGCGCCAGCCTTCTGGCATCGCCATTTCGGCAAGATTGCAGCGGCGTGGGCGCTCGCGTTCATCGCGCCGTTCGCCGTCAGCTTCGGCGCGAGCGCGGCGCTCGGCGCGCTCGCGCATGCCATGCTCGACGAGTACATCCCGTTCATCATCCTGTTGACCGCGCTCTATACCGTCGCGGGCGGCATCTGCGTGCGGGGCAATCTGCGTGGAACGCCGCGCCTGAACACCGCGATTCTCGCGCTCGGCACCTTGCTCGCGAGCGTGATGGGTACGACCGGCGCGGCGATGCTGCTGATCCGCCCGTTGCTGCGCGCAAACGACAATCGCCGCCATGTGACCCACGTGGTCGTGTTTTTCATCTTCCTCGTCGCGAACATCGGGGGCGCGCTGTCGCCGCTCGGCGACCCGCCGTTGTTCCTCGGCTTTCTCGAGGGTGTGAGTTTTTTCTGGACCACCACGCATCTCGCGCGGCCGATGCTGTTTGTGAGCGGCGTGCTGCTCGCCGCTTTCTATGCACTCGATTCGTACTACTTTCACCAGCGCGAGGAGGTGCGTTCGACTTTCCTCGATCCGACGCCCGACGGCGCGCCGCTCGGCATCGACGGCAAGATCAATTTTGTGCTGCTCGCCGCGGTGATCGCGCTGGTGCTGATGAGCGGACTGTGGCGCCCGCAAATCACGTTCGACGTGCTCGGTACGCACGTCGCGTTGCAAAACATCGTGCGCGACGCAGCGCTGATCGCCGTCACGCTGCTATCGCTCGCGTGGACGCCGCGCGCGGCCCGTGCCGGCAACGACTTCAACTGGGCGCCGATCGAGGAAGTCGCCAAACTGTTTGCCGGCATCTTCGTGACGATCGTGCCGGTCATCATGATCCTGCGGGCCGGAGAGGCGGGTGCGTTCGCGGGCGTCGTCCATCTGGTCAACGAGCCGTCGGGCGAGCCGCGCGACATCATGTACTTCTGGGCGACCGGCCTGCTATCTTCGTTTCTCGACAACGCACCGACTTACCTCGTGTTCTTCAACCTGGCGGGCGGTGACGCGCAGACCTTGATGACCACCGGCGCGACCACGCTCGCGGCGATTTCGGCCGGCGCCGTGTTCATGGGCGCCAACACTTATATCGGCAACGCGCCGAACTTCATGGTGAAGGCAATGGCGCAATCGCGCGGCGTGCGCATGCCGAGCTTTTTTGCGTATCTCGGCTGGTCCGGCGCGGTGTTGCTGCCGTTGTTTGCGCTGACCGGCTGGCTCTTTCTTTGACCGCTGACTCTGCAACGTCGAGGCAACTCCTCGACGTGTGCGACACGGAGACTTGCAATGCAGAAAATCCTCGTTGCCCGTTCGATCTTTCCCGATGTGATCGACCGGCTCAAGCAGTACTTCGACGTCGACTGGAACGAGGGCGACGTGTTGCCCGCCGAAGAGCTGAAGCGCCGTCTCGCGGACAAGGACGGCGCGCTGACGGCCGGTGACATGATCGACGCGGGCGTGCTCGCCGCGGCGCCGCGCCTGCGCGTGGTGTCGAACATGGCGGTCGGCTACAACAACTTCGACATGGCCGCGTTCAACGCGGCCAATGTACTCGGCACCAACACGCCGGACGTGCTGAACGAATCGACCGCCGACTTCGGCTGGGCGCTGATGATGGCGGCCGCGCGTCGCATCGCCGAATCGGAGCACTGGTTGCGCGCCGGGCATTGGCAGAAGTGGAGCTACGACGGCTTCCTCGGCAGCGACCTGTACGGCTCGACACTCGGCGTGATCGGCATGGGCCGCATCGGCCAGGCGCTCGCGCGGCGCGCGCAGGGCTTCAACATGCGGGTCATTTATCACAACCGCTCACGCGTCGCGCCGCAGATCGAGGCCGAGCTGAACGCGGAGTACGTGTCGAAACAGGATCTGCTGCGGCGCGCCGACCACGTCGTGCTGGTGCTGCCGTACACGAAAGAGAACCACCATACGATCGGTGCGGCCGAACTCGCGCTGATGAAGCCGAGCGCGACGCTGACGAACATCGCGCGCGGCGGCATCGTCGACGACGCTGCATTGGCCGAAGCGCTGCGTGAGAAGCGCATCGGGGCTGCCGGACTTGACGTGTTCGAGGGCGAGCCGCAGGTGAATCCGGCGCTGCTCGAGGTGCCGAACGTCGTGCTGACGCCGCACATCGCGAGCGCGACCGAAGCCACGCGCCGCGCGATGGCGAATCTCGCCGCGGACAACCTGATCGCCGGGCTCGGCGCAGGACCGCGCGCCGGTCAGCCGCCGAATCCGATCAACCCCGACGTGATCGGCAAGGCTCGTTCATGACGATGATTCTGGTGGCGGCCGTCGCGGTGCTGGCGGTCGCCCTCGTGATCGCACTGGCATTGCTGCTGCGCGGTCACGACCGTACGGAGCAGCACGAACAGTTCGAAATGCTGAACGAACGCGTCGATGCGGTCGTCGACGCCCAGGCGCATACCGCCGAGCGGCTCGAGCGGCAACTGCGCAACGACATCGCCGAGACCGCGCGCGTGTCGCGCAGCGAACAAAGCAGCGGCTTCGCGCAGTTTCAGCAGACGCTCGCCGCGCAGTTCAGCAGCATGACCACGGTGCAGGGCGGCAAGATCGACGGCTTCGCGCAGCAACTCGACGCCGTGCGTCACAGCCTGCAGGCCCAGGCGCAACAGGCGCGCGACGAGCAGGGCCGCTCGCTGAAGCAGTTCGGCGACACGCTGAGCCTGCAGCTCGGGCAACTGACCGAGGCGAACGACCGGCGCTTCGCCGAAGTGCGCGCGACGATCGAGCAGCGTCTGAAGGACATCGAGGCGAACAACGCGACGCGGCTCGAGGAGATGCGCCGCACCGTCGACGAAAAACTGCACGCCACGCTCGAACAGCGTTTGGGCGAATCGTTCAAGCTCGTGTCCGACCGGCTCGAACAGGTGCATCGCGGTCTCGGCGAGATGCAGACGCTGGCGGCCGGCGTCGGCGATCTGAAGCGCGTGCTCACCAACGTGAAGACGCGCGGCACGTGGGGCGAAGTGCAGCTCGAAGCCTTGCTCGAACAGCTGCTGACCGCCGATCAATACGCGAAGAACGTCGCGACGGTGCCGAAGAGTGCCGATCGCGTGGAGTTCGCGATTCGGCTGCCGGGGCGACCGGAGCCGGGCGGCGCGAATACGCCGGTATGGCTGCCGATCGACGCCAAATTCCCGCGCGAGGATTACGAGCGGCTGATCGAAGCGCAGGAGCGCGCCGATCCGGTCGCGGTCGAAGAAGCTTCGCGCGCGCTCGAAGCGCGGATCCGCGCGGAAGCGCGCACCATCGCGGAGAAGTACGTGGCGCCACCGCATACGACCGACTTCGCGCTGCTGTTCCTGCCTACCGAAGGCCTGTACGCGGAAGTGCTGCGCCGGCCGGGGCTGACGGATCTGCTGCAGCGCGACTATCGCGTGACGATCGCGGGGCCGACCACGCTGACCGCGTTGCTCAATAGCTTGCAGATGGGTTTCCGCACGCTCGCGATCGAAAAGCGTTCGAGCGAGGTCTGGCAGGTGCTCGGCGCGGTGAAGACGGAGTTCGGCAAATTCGGCGACGTGCTCGCGAAGACCAAGGCGCAGCTGGAAACCGTCACGCGGTCGATCGAAGCCGCCGAAACGCGCACGCGCATGATGAACCGCAAGCTGCGCGACGTCGAGGCGTTACCGGGCGACGAGGCAAGCGGCTTGCTCGGCGATGCGCTGTCGGGTGTGGAACCGGATGAGCAATGAGCGGCGAGGCGCTGGAATTCAAGCGCCTTGAGCCAGTTGCTCCAGCGCGTCGCCGGTCACGCGCACGACGCGCCAATCCGGCAACACCGTCGCGCCCATCTTCTGATAAAAGCTGATCGCCGGCTGGTTCCAGTCGAGCACGGTCCACTCGAAGCGCGCGCATTGCCGCTTCACGGCCAGCGCAGCGACGTGTCGCAAAAGCGCGGTGCCGAGCCCGCCGCCACGCTGCGCGGGCTGCACGTAGACGTCCTCGAGATAGAGCCCGCGGCGCCCCGCGAAGCTCGAAAAATTGTGGAAGAACAGCGCATAGCCGACGATGCGTCCCGCGTCTTCGGCAACCAGCGCCTCGATCGACGGCCGCGCGCCGAACAGCGCGTCGTGCAGGCTTTGTTCCGTCACGACGAAGACGTGCGTGAGGTTTTCGAACTGTGCGAGCTCGTACGTGAGCGCGAAGATCGCGCCGGTATCCGCGGGCTCGGCAGCGCGGATCGTCGCGGACATTACGCTTCTTCCGGTGCGTCGGCCAGATGGATTTCGATGCCGCCGAAGCGCGACGCGACCCAGTTGTAGGCGTGGCACGCGATCCACAACAGCACGAAGCCGAGGATCGCGTTCAGCAGCAGCGCGCTGAACACCGTGCTCAGCTCGACCGAGCCGTAGCGCACGAAGGCGACGACCACGCCGAGCAGCACGATCGGCACCGAGAACGTCAGATACACGAGGATCAGCGCTTTGGCCGTCTGTCCTGGTGCGATGAACGAGATCTGTTTTTTCATGTAAGTCAATCCCCAGTGTGTCGTAGTAGTGATAGTGGGTGGAGCGTCGATGAAGTGCTGCGGTGGTGCCGATGTCGTGCGATCGATGTGCCGCGTCGAGCGTCAGATGAGTCCGTCGAACAGCATGATCGACACGCGATCGCCGACGTCGATGCCGCCCTCGTCGTGGCCGAGCACGATGAAGCAGTTCGCTTCGCTCATCGAGCTCAACACGCCCGAGCTTTGCGACCCGGTCGGGCTCACGTGCCAGTGTCCGTGCGCGTCCTGTTCGGCGATGCCGCGCTGGAATTCGGTGCGGCCCGCGCGTTTGTTCACCGCCACGCGGCTCGTCGCGTGAATCACCGGCAACGGCCGTGGCGTCGCGCCGGCCATCAGCAGCAGCGCTTCGCGCACGATCTGATAGAACGTCACCATCACGGCGACCGGATTGCCGGGCAGGCCGAAGAATAGCGCAGGTTTGCCGAGCCCCGCCTGCGCGCCAGACCACAGGCGGCCGAACGCGAGCGGCCGGCCGGGGCGCATCGCGAGACTCCAGAACGCGACGTCGCCGAAGGTCTGCAGCAGCTGCTTCGTGAAGTCCGCTTCGCCGACCGACACGCCGCCCGAGGTCAGCACCACGTCGGCATTGGCCGCGGCACTGCGCAGCGCGGCTTCGAGCGCCGCCGGCTCGTCGCGCACGACGCCGAGATCGAGCGCGTCGACGTTCAGGCGCCGCAGCATCGCAAACAGCGTGTAGCGGTTGCTGTCGTAGACCGAGCCGGCGTCGAGCGGTTCGCCGAGCGAGCGCAGTTCGTCGCCGGTCGAAAAGAATGCGACGCGCAGACGTCGCCGCACGCTGACTTCGCCGATCCCGAGCGATGCGAGCAGACCGAGGTCCGACGCGCGCACGATGCGTCCGGCATGCAGCGCGACGTGGCCGCGCGCGAGATCTTCGCCGGCGCGGCGGCGGTTCGCGCCCGCCGTGACCGCGCTGGCCGCAAAGCGGATCGACGGAGAATCCGCACTGTCGCGCTCCACCTGTTCCTGCGGCACGACGGTGTCGCAGCCGGCGGGCAGACAGGCGCCCGTCATCACGCGCACGCACTGGTTCGCTGCTACGCGGTCCGTGAACGGATGGCCGGCGAGCGCCTTGCCGGCGACCGTCAGTTCGACGCTCTCTGCGCCGCCTCGCATACGGGCCGCAAGCGCCGCGTGATTGAACGCGTAACCGTCCATCGCGGAGTTGTCGTGCGCGGGCACGTCGATCGGCGACACGACGTCGGCGGCGAGCACGCGCTCGAGCGCATCGCGCAACGCCACGCGCTCGACGGCCGCGACCGGCGTCGCCCACTGCCGGACGATCGCCTGAGCGGCCGGGACGGGTAGCGCATGAGGATCGTACTGCGCGACGCAGCGGGAAAAGTCGTTGAGCGTGGTCATGAATGGCTGGGCGTCGCGACCGGAGACGGGCGCGGCTGTTGCCGGGCGGCCGGAGCGGATGTCAGCCGGGGCCTCGATCGCGTTCGAGGTCGGCGAGTTCTTGTAACGAGTTGGCATTGTAGAACGCTCGCTCGTCGGCAAAGACGACTTCGACCGTCTTGTGGCGCGCGTACCACGCGCGGACCTTGCGCTCCCCGGCGGCCAGAAACGCGGCCAGGTCGTCCGCGACGGCAGTGCGCATCAGCGCGAATACCGGGTGCAGCGAGGTTTCGCCACGGGTGTCGACGGTACTGACGGTCGCGATATCGGCGTCGTTGGCGACGAGTGCGTCCGCGAGGCGCGCGGCGAGGTCGGCCGGCAGCCATGGCGAATCGCAGGGCACGCTCAGCAGATACCCGGTGCCGGCGGCACGTAGCCCGGCAAGCATGCCGGCGAGCGGGCCGGGAAAATCGGGGAGGGTGTCGGCGACTAGCGTCGCACGATACGGCGCGCCGAGCACCGCGTAGGTGTCGGGATGGCGATTCGCGCTGATCATCAGCGGGCCCGTCTGCGGCGCGAGGCGCCGCAACACGTGCGCGGCGAGTGCTTCGCCGTGAAGCGGCTGCAAGCCCTTGTCGACGCCGCCCATGCGCGTGCCGCGCCCGCCCGCGAGGACGAGCCCGGTGATCTGTTCGCGGGGGATGGACATGCGTCGGCCGCTCAGCCGCCGATGTAGGACATTTCGACGCGACGCCCGGCCGGCTCGCCCGGATCGGCCGGCTGGCTGCCGCGCAGCTGCGAGTAGCGGTCGCTGCGACCTTGCCAGATTTCGGCGATGGCGGTGGTGATTTCGGCATCGCTCGCACCGCCGCGCAACAGCGCGCGCAGGTCATGCCCGGTCGATGCGAACAGGCACAGGTACAACTTGCCCTCGGTCGACAAACGCGCGCGCGTGCAATTGCCGCAGAACGCGCGGGTGACGCTGGAAATGACACCGATCTCGCCGCCGCCGTCGACATAGCCCCAGCGCTGCGCGGTCTCCGCGGCGCTGTGCGCTTCGAGCGGCACCAGCGGGAAATGCTCGGCGATGCGGTTGACGACGTCGGCGGACGGCAGCACTTCGGTCATGTTCCAGCCGTTCGAGGTGCCGACGTCCATATATTCGATGAAGCGCAGCACCGCGTCCGTGCCTTTGAAATGACGCGCCATCGGGACGATTTCGCCGTCGTTGGTGCCGCGTTTGACGACCATGTTCACTTTGACCGGCGCGAGCCCGACCGCGTGCGCGGCGGCGATGCCGTCGAGCACGTCGGCGACCGCGAAGTCGGCGTCGTTCATGCGGCGAAACAGGGCGTCGTCGAGCGCGTCGAGGCTGACGGTCACGCGGGTGAGGCCAGCGTCCTTCAGGCTGCGCGCCTTGCGCGCGAGCAGCGAGCCGTTGGTGGTCAGCGTGAGATCGAGCGGACGGCCCGCGGGCGTGGTCAGCCGGGCGAGCCGCTCGATCAGGAATTCGAGGTTCTTGCGCAGCAGCGGCTCGCCGCCGGTCAGGCGAATTTTCTCGACGCCATGCGCGACGAACTGCTGCGTGAGCCGCTCGATCTCCTCGAAGCTCAACAGCGCGCTATGCGGCAGGAACGCATAGTCCTTGTCGAACACCGCGCGCGGCATGCAGTAGACGCAGCGGAAGTTGCAGCGGTCCGTCACCGAGATGCGCAGATCGCGCAGCGGACGCGCGAGCGCATCGTGCAGCACGCCGCTAGGCGTCTGCGCGGGGCCGGTGATGACCGGCGCCGTGCTGAGATCGGCAACAGGGATGATGCGTCGGGACATGAAATGCTTCGTCAGATGCTTGAACGGACAGCGGATGATTAATTCTATCGGAAATGCCCGCGGTGGCAGGCGGGAGGCGGGCGTTGTCGGGGTATACGGGGAGCCGCATGACGCGGCTGGCGGCAACGCCAGGCCGCCAAAAGAAAAAGCCCGCCGGAAAGGGCGGGCTTTTTCACGGACAACGAAGCGGCTTACTGCGGATGCTTGACCGTCTCGACCTGTTGCATCGGCGTGCTGTCGGCCGGCGGCAGCGCCTTGCGCTCACGGACCACGCGCGGCGGCTTGATCGTCTGCGCCGCCGCTTCCTGCGCGGCGCGCAGCTTGTCGGCGTCGGTGTTCACCCAGATCAGGCCAGCCTGCTCGAGGATCGGCTGCAATGCGTCGGCCGATACGGCGGGCGCGGCGCTGCGGGCCGGAGCCGGCTGCGGGGCCGCAGCGGCGGGCGCCGGTTCGACCACGGTCGGCTCCGTTGCGACGACCGGTTGCGGTTCGACGATCTCGGCCTGCAGTGCCGGCTCGGCTGCCGGTGCCTCGACGATCGTGGCCGGAGCCGCGGTGTCGAGCGCAACCGGCGCGACTTGCGGTTCGGCCGGGGCGGTCGGCTGCGCTACCGGGGCCGGTTCGACTGCCGGTGATTCGGCATGCGTGGCCGGTTGGACCGCAGCAACCGGTTCAACCGGAGCGACCGGTTCGCTCGCGGCCGGCGCGGCTTGTTCGGCTTGCGCCGGCGCTTCAATAGCCGGTTCCGTCGCCACGGGCTGGATCGATGCCACCGGAGCCTCTTCGACCGGCACGATTTTTTCGGTCTTTGCGGCATTTTCCGCGGCGAGAGCCGGCGTTTCGGCTGCAGCATGCAGTTCGGTCACGACGACGCTTTCCGTTGCGACAGCGGCGACCACCACTTCGACCGGCGTCACGTCCTTCGCTTCGCCGGCTGCAGGCGTGTGCTCGACCGGACGCTCGGCACGCACCGGCGCTTCGTCGCCGGCGGCAACGTTATCGCCTTCTGCTTCCGCGAGGTCCGCTGCGAGATTGCCGTTCACGTCCTCTTCACGCTCGCGACGGCCACCACGACGGCCGCGACGGCGACGACGACGCTCTTCGCCGTCACGCGCGGCCGCTTCCTGATCGACCGGCACGCCGTTTTCACCCGCTGCGTCGCGGTTGCGCGCCAGTTCGTCGGCGGCTTGCGTGTCGGTTTGGGTCAGCGCCGCGGCAGCTTCCGCCTGCGGCTTGCGACGCTCGCCACGCTCGACGCGTTCAGCGCGCTCGCCACGTTCGCCACGCTCGCGGCGCTCACCGCGTTCCTGACGTTCGGCGCGTGCCGCGCCATCGACGGCCTCCGCGCGCTCGGCGCCGCGGGTGTCGCGTTCGCGACCCTCACGGGCTTCACGCGGCTCACGGGCTTCACGCGGCTCGCGGGCCTCACGCGGTTCACGGCCTTCACGTGCCTCACGCGGTTCGCGTTGCTCACGCGGCACGCGCGGCTCACGGCCTTCGCGTGCCTCGCGGCCTTCACGCTCCTCGCGACGCTGCGACGGCTGCTGACCTTGTGCCTGACGGCCGCCGGTCGCGCCTTCGCCACGCGCTGCAGCGTCGCGGCCGCCTGCGCCGCCACGGCGGTTGCGGTTGCGATCGCCGCCACGCTCGCCCGTGCGCTCACCGCGCTCGGTGCGTTCGCCACGTTGCGGACGAGCCTGCTTGTCGGTGGTGGCCGGCGCTGCGGGTGCCGGAGCAGCCGGCTGCATGCCGAACAGATTCTTCAGCCAGCCGATGAAACCGCCGCTGGCCGGCGTCACCGCGACCGGAGCCGGGGTGGCCGCCGGACGGACCGGCGCGCTCGGGGCCGGCTTCTCGGGCGTGATGCCCTTGACCGCCGCTTCCTGCTTCGGCTTCACTTCCTCGGCGCGCTTGCTGTAGCCGGTTTCCGATTCGAGTTCGCGGGCCGCTTCCTCGGCCATCTTCCACGATGCGCGCGGATCGTCGAGGCGCGCGTCGTCGTGACGCAGACGCTCGAGCTTGTAGTGCGGCGTGTCGAGGTGCTTGTTCGGGATCAGCACGACGTTGACCTTGAAACGCGACTCGATCTTGTTGATTTCGGCGCGCTTCTCGTTCAACAGGAAGGCGGTCACTTCGACCGGCACCTGGCAATGGATCGCCGCGGTGTTTTCCTTCATCGCTTCTTCCTGAATGATCCGCAGCACTTGCAGCGCGGACGATTCGGTATCGCGGATATGGCCCGTGCCGTTACAACGCGGGCACGTGACGTGGCTGCCTTCCGACAGCGCCGGACGCAGACGCTGACGCGACAGCTCCATCAGGCCGAAACGCGAGATCTTGCCCATCTGCACGCGGGCGCGGTCGTGCTTCAGCGCGTCCTTCAGTCGCTGTTCGACTTCGCGCTGGCTCTTGGCCGATTCCATGTCGATGAAGTCGATCACGATCAGGCCGCCCAGGTCGCGCAGACGCAACTGGCGGGCGACTTCGTCGGCGGCTTCGAGGTTCGTGCGCGCGGCCGTTTCCTCGATGTCCGCCCCCTTGGTCGCGCGCGCCGAGTTCACGTCGATAGCGACGAGTGCCTCGGTGTGGTCGATCACGATCGCGCCGCCCGACGGCAGCGGCACCGTGCGCGAATACGCGGTTTCGATCTGGTGCTCGATCTGGAAACGCGAGAACAGCGGCACGTCGTCGTGGTAGCGCTTCACCTTGCCGACGTTGTCCGGCATCACGATGTCCATGAAGGCGCGTGCCTGGTCATGGATTTCGGTGGTGTCGATCAGGATTTCGCCGATATCGGGCTGGAAGTAGTCGCGAATCGCGCGGATCACGAGGCTCGACTCGAGATAGATCAGCATCGGCTGACCGCTCGTGCCACTTTGCGACGCGGCTTCGATCGCGCGCCACAGCTGCATCAGGTAGTTCAGGTCCCACTGCAGCTCTTCGGCGCTGCGGCCGATGCCGGCCGTGCGCGCGATGATGCTCATGCCTTCCGGCAGTTGCAGCTGCGCCATGGTTTCGCGCAGTTCCTGACGGTCGTCGCCTTCGATCCGGCGCGACACGCCGCCGCCACGCGGGTTGTTCGGCATCAGCACCAGATAGCGGCCGGCCAGCGAGATGAACGTGGTCAGGGCTGCGCCCTTGTTGCCACGTTCTTCCTTTTCGACCTGGACGATCAGTTCCTGACCTTCCTTCAGCGCGTCCTGGATGCGTGCGGAACGCATGTCGACGCCGTCGCGGAAGTATTGGCGGGCGACTTCCTTGAACGGCAGGAAGCCGTGACGGTCTTCGCCGTAGTTGACGAAGCAGGCCTCGAGCGACGGCTCGATGCGCGTGATGATGCCCTTGTAAATATTGCCTTTGCGCTGTTCGCGGCCGGCGGTTTCGATGTCGATGTCGATGAGTTTTTGCCCATCGACGATGGCGACGCGCAGCTCTTCCTGCTGCGTCGCGTTGAACAACATTCGTTTCATTGAACGGCTCCAGAGCGGCCTCGCCGGCCCAGCTGCGCGGTTGTCAGTCGCGAGAGCGGAGAGGGCAGACGTGCCGCGTCTTATTGTGTTTTCACAAGCACGCTGGAGCGGGAAAGATGGCGGGAGAATTGCCTGAGAGGGCCCCGCCCGATTAAAAAAACAGGCGCGGTGCCGCAGGGCACATGCGAACACGGCTTCAAATCATGGCCTGACACGCCGCGTTTAGCCAGCAGACCTTCATAAGTCTTCGTCCTGTGGAGCTGGCGCGCCAAATGGGCGCGCGAGCGAAGGGCCGAAGTCCGCGGTCATGCCGCAACGGGAAGTTCGCGCAGGCGGCGCGTCTTTTCCTGCTGGGGGTGTCTCGCCTTCTTTTGACGTCGCCATGTCTTGTACTTTCTACAAGACGCCTCGGGCGCACGCCGTATTTTCGCGGCTTGCAGCTTCGTCCAGCAGGGCGTCATACCACCCGGATCACGAAGCTGAAAGCTAAATTCTTTTTTACCAAAATTCCGTTACCGTCGAAGCCGACCTTGACCGAACGCGCCTGCGGGCGCCGTCCCTGCCGGGTGCTGACTTCGTGCGTGCAACTTGTTGCATCTCATTTTCAGGGTGAGCAACCAGACCCCGGCGCAAGTAAAATAACGGTTTATCGCTTGCGCTCGCGCAATCCACCCGCATTCCGGACGCTGTGCGAACACTGCGCCGGTCGTCGCGGACTGCTGGCCAAATTATATTCAGAATGAAAGAGTTAGGCAAAACATCCCAGAGATCGGTTGCAGGCGCGGTCGAAGGCTCGCCTGCGGGCCAGGTTTCAAGCGACCAGGTTTCGCTGATCGAAATCGACGACCGATCGGCCGGTCAGCGCATCGACAATTTCCTGCTGCGCGTCTGCAAGGGCGTGCCGAAGAGCCATATTTATCGCATCCTGCGCAGCGGTGAAGTGCGCGTGAACAAGGGCCGGATCGATGCGCAATACCGGCTCGAACTGGGCGATCTGGTGCGAGTGCCGCCCATTCGCGTCGCGCAGCCGAATGAGGCCGCAGCCCATGTGCCTGTGCCTGCGGCGGGCTTTCACATCCTGTTCGAAGACGAGCATCTACTCGTGATCGACAAGCCGGCCGGCGTCGCCGTGCACGGCGGTAGCGGTGTCGCGTTCGGCGTGATCGAGCAGATGCGCGAGGCGCGGCCGCAGGCGAAATTCCTCGAACTCGTGCACCGGCTGGATCGCGAGACCTCGGGCATCCTGATGCTCGCGAAAAAGCGCGCGGCGCTCGTCAATCTGCACGAACAGATCCGCGACAACCGGATGGACAAGCGCTACTACGCGTGCGTGCACGGCGAATGGGCGAGCGATTGGGGCCGCCGCCGCGCGGTGAAGGAGCCGCTGCACAAGTACCTGACCGCCGACGGCGAGCGCCGCGTGCGCGTGCAGGCCGACGGACTCGCTTCTCACACGATCTTCAATCTGGTCGACCGTTGGCCGGACTACGCGCTGCTGGAGGCGGAACTGAAGACGGGGCGCACGCACCAGATTCGCGTGCATTTGCAGCATCTGGCATTGCCGATCGTCGGCGACGCCAAATATGGTGATTTCGCACTGAACAAGGCGCTTGCGCGCGCCAATGCGAAGCCAGGCATCAAGCGCATGTTTCTGCACGCTTACCGGCTCAAGCTCACGCATCCGGCCACCGGCGCGCCGCTGCAGCTGGAGGCGCCGCTGCCGGCCGACTGCCGCGGCTTTATCGAGCAACTCAACGAACTACGCACTGGGTTCAACCCGGAGACGACTTTGCATGGCTAGAGAGCAATTTGATCTGATCGTGTTTGACTGGGATGGCACGCTGATGGATTCGACCGCGCACATCACGCGCAGCATCCAGGCGGCCTGCCGCGATCTCGGCCTGCCGGTTCCCGCCGACGAAGCCGCGAGCTACGTCATCGGCCTCGGTCTGCGCGATGCATTGCAGATCGCCGCCCCGACGCTCGCTCCGGCCGACTATCCGCGGCTTTCTGAGCGTTACCGCTTTCATTTTCTGGTTAAAGACCAGACCACCGAGCTGTTCCCCGGTGTGCGCGAGATGCTCCAGGAGTTGCGCGACGTCGGCTATCTGCTCGCCGTCGCGACCGGCAAGAGCCGCGTCGGGCTCAATCGCGCGCTCGACCAGGCGCGCCTGACGAGCCTGTTCGACGGCACGCGCTGCGCTGACGAAACTTTCTCGAAGCCGCATCCGGCAATGCTGCACGAGCTCACCCGCGAATTGGGGCAGGATACGGCGCGCACGGTCATGATCGGCGACACGACGCACGATCTGCAGATGGCGCTCAACGCCGGCGTGGCGGGCATCGGCGTGACGTACGGCGCGCATCCGGCGAATTCGCTGAATGCTATGTCACCGAAGTTCGTTGCGTCGAGCGTCAGTGATTTGTCCGGCTGGCTGCGGGAGAACGCATGAGCGCCGACGGCGTGGCTACCGGTGCTGCCGCGGCTGCGCAGGCAGTGCGTATTTGCGCCGCCGACGAACTGGTCGACGGTGGCGACGGCATCCGGCGCGACGCGCGGCTCGGCGGACAGGATGCCGTAGTGTTTTTCGTCCGCTATGATGGCTGCGCCTACGGCTATCTGAACCGTTGTGCTCATGTGCCGATGGAACTCGACTGGCAGGAAGGGCAGTTCTTCGAATCGTCCGGCTTATACTTGATGTGCGCGACACATGGCGCGATTTACGCGCCGGATACCGGCAAATGCGTCGGTGGTCCGTGTCGCGGGGGCAGATTGCGCCCCGTGCAGGTCGAGGAGCGAGATACGCCCGAGGGCCGTGCAGTATTCTGGTTGCCTGACGGCGAGTTGCTGCCGGTCACGCGCTGATTTCCCCTTCAATCTTTCCACTGTCCGCATGTCCGACAATTTGACCCCCGAAAAGGACCCTGCCTCGGGAGGCCGCTCCCGTGCATCCGCCGATCAGCCCGGCTGGGAGCGGGCCGCGCTTGAGCGCATCGCGCTTGAAGCGATCACCGAGCAACGCGCCGCGCGGCGTTGGCGGATTTTTTTCCGCTTCGTCTTTCTCGCCGTGCTGGCACTCGCAATCTGGGGTGTGTTGAGTTTCTCCGGCGAGCGCGTCGCCACGACCGGCCGTCATACGGCGATGATTTCGCTTGATGGCGAGATCGCAACAGATACGAACGCGAACGCAGAAGATGTCAACACTGCGCTCGATTCCGCGTTTGAAGATTCCGATACCGCCGGGGTGATTCTCTATTGCAACAGTCCCGGTGGTAGTCCCGTGCAAGCGGGCATCATCAACAGCGAAGTTCGGCGATTGCGCGGCAAATATCCGTCTATTCCGCTATATGTCGTGGTCGGCGATATGTGCGCGTCCGGCGGATATTACGCGGCCGCAGCGGCGGAGAAGATCTATGTGGACAAGGCGAGCATCGTCGGTTCAATTGGCGTGTTGATGGACAGCTTCGGATTCACGGGCCTGATGGACAAGCTCGGGATTCAGCGCCGGCTGCATACATCGGGTGAGAATAAAGGCTTTTTCGATCCGTTCTCGCCTGAAACGCCGAAGATGGACGAACATGCACAAGCTATGCTAGATCAGATCCACGCGCAGTTCATCGACGCGGTGCGTCAGGGGCGCGGCAAGCGGCTGCATGAGACACCCGATATGTTCTCGGGTCTGTTCTGGACGGGGCAGAAGAGTGTCGAACTCGGTCTCGCGGATGGGTTTGGCGACGCGGATTACGTCGCGCGTGAGATCTTCAAGGCACCAGATATCGTTGATTACACGGTGAAAGAAAGCATTACGGATCGCGTTGCCCGCAAATTCGGTGCGGCGGTCGGCGCCGGAGCGGTTCGGGCGATGGCGCTCGGCGCGAAAATGAATCTGCGTTGAACTCGCGGTAATAAAAGAAGCCCGCGCGCTCGGCCTGGGTCGATCGCGCGGGCTTTGTCATTGTGTGCGGGTTCCAGGCGCGACCAGGCCTTCGCTGCCTGGCCGGTGCCTGCGCTCAGGCCGCCAGAATCAGAAAAATCGCCGGCCGCTTATGCAGGTCGATCTCCGGCTTCTTTTTCCAGTCGGCGACGCTCCGGCTTGCGATCGTTTCGCTCGGCAGCGTCAGGTCGACTGCGACGCAGACGAGCGTCGACGGCACGCAGCTCGCGAGCAACGTATCGAGCAACGCGCGATTCCGGTACGGCGTTTCGATGAAGATCTGCGTTTGCCGGCTCTTTCGCGACTGTTGTTCGAGGTCGCGCAGGCGTTTGGCGCGCTCGGCGGCGTCGACGGGCAGGTAACCGTGGAAGGCGAAGCTTTGGCCGTTCAGCCCCGACGCCATCAGCGCGAGCAGAATCGAACTCGGCCCCACCAGCGGCACCACCTTCACGCCGCGCTCGTGCGCGCGTCGCACGAGCAGCGCGCCCGGGTCCGCGACCGCCGGGCAGCCGGCCTCGGAGACGAGTCCCGCGTCCGTACCTGAGAGCAGTGGGGCAAGCAGCTTGTCGATTTCCCCGGGCGGTGTATTGACGTTCAGTTCGCGAATTTCGATTTCCTGAATCGGCCGTTCAGTGCCGACTTTCTTCAGGAACGCGCGCGTGGTTTTGGCGTTTTCACCAATGTAATAGTGCAGCGACGCGGCGCGGGCGCGCACGGGCGCGGGCAGCACCAACTCGAGCGCGCTTGCGTCGCCTTCGCCGAGCGTATTTGGAATCAGATAGAGCGTGCCGGTCATCGTGCCCTCAGAAGCGGGTAGTTGGCCGCGAGCAGCATGTGCGACAGCGCGATCAGCGGCAGGCCGACGAGCGCGGTTGGGTCGTCGGAATGGATGGCTTCCAGCAGTGCGATGCCAAGTCCTTCGGATTTGGCGCTGCCGGCCACGTCGTAGGGCGTTTCGGCGCGCAGGTAGGCGTCGAGCGCGTCGTCCGGCAGGTCGCGAAAGCGCACCCGGGTGATCACGTCGACGGTTTGCGCGCTGTCCGTCGCGCTGTCGAACAGGCACAGCGCACTATGAAACAGCACGTCGCGGCCGCGCATCGCCTGCAATTGCGCAAGCGCCCTGTCGTGCGTGCCGGGCTTGCCGATCTGCAGACCGTCGTAAGTGGCGACCTGGTCGGAGCCGATCACGAGCGTGCGTTCGCCGTCGAGGCCTTGAGCGACCGCACGGGCTTTGGCTTCGGCGAGCCGCAGCGCGGTTGCTTCGGGCGTTTCACCGGCGAGCGGGGTTTCGTCGATCGCGGGCGCGACGACGTCGAACGGCACCCGCAGGCGTTCGAGCAGCTCGCGGCGATATGGCGAACTCGACGCCAGAATCAGGCGTGGCGGGCGTTTGGAGGAATCAGACATGGTTTGCGGGCAACGGAAGTGACGGGTCGTACGGCGTCGCGCGAGGCTCGCGCACATACGGGCTTAAGTGTTTGACTCGAAAAGACAAAACGGATATGATTTCGGGCTTTTCACGGTATGCTTGCGCTTGAAGGGTCTCGGCGCGTTCAGCGGCTTTCGGCAGTCGGAAGGTTGAGAAGGCGCAGCTAGGTTGAACGCAACAGTCGTGATCCACTGGCTACCTCGCACACCGGATTACCTTCGCGGCGGATCTGATCGTTCTTCGCGAATCACCCCGGCAACATGCTTGCCGACGCAGGAGCGCACATGACTCAACATCCTGGCAAACCTGCAGGTCTGTCCGACCCGCATGAGCTCGATCTGTTCGAATTCACGCGGAGCGGACGTCAGGCCGCGGGTGTCGTGCGCGTCTCGCAACTGCCGCGCATGTTAAACGAAGTCCCGGCGGAAGCGCCAGATCGCGACACCGCGTTCACATGGCAAGCCGAAGGGACGACGCAGCCGGAATTGCAGGACGACGGCACCGAAGGTCCCCAGCCTTATCTGCGGCTGGCGATTCACGGTGCGGCGTGGCTCGAATGCCAGCGGTGCTTGACGCCGTATTCGCAGGCGTTCAACGTCGATGCAACTTACCGGATCGTCAATACGGAGGCGGAAGCCGAAGAGTTTCCGCTCGACGAGGATGAAGTCGAGGTGATCGTCGGCTCGCGCCAGTTCGATCTCATCGACTTGATCGAAGAAGAGTTGCTGCTTTCCTTGCCGCTCGTGCCCAAACACGAAGTCTGTCCTGAAGTGCACGAGAGCCTTGTCTCTGGCGCGGACGGCAGCGAAGGCGAGGGCGACGAAGCCGCGCAGGACGAAAGCGGCGATGTCGGCGAGCCGGACCAGTCCAGCGAACGGCGCAATCCGTTTGCGGCGCTCGAAACTCTGAAGCGCGACGAACCGGGCGGCAAGAAGCACTGAACAGTTGCAGGGGGCGCGATGCGGGCGCATTGGCCATTCGGCCAGTGGTTAAGTCCGTATCGGGCTGTGTTAGAATTCGGAAAATTTTTTGGAGTTTTAGTCATGGCAGTTCAACAAAACAAGAAGTCGCCGTCGAAGCGCGGCATGCACCGTTCGCACGATTTCTTGACGGCAGCGCCGCTGGCCGTCGAGCCGAGCACGGGCGAAGTGCATCTGCGTCACCACATTAGCCCGAACGGCTACTATCGCGGCAAGAAAGTCGTCAAGACGAAGAACGACTAATCGTTGACTGCGATGCGCCCTGTGGCGTTTCGCGCAGCGATCGGCTCGCTTGACATTTTCCCGGTTCGGCAAAAAGGCGGCATTCAACTGCCGCTTTTTTGTGTCTGAAATTCGTCGCACTCCATGACAGTAAAGCTCACGATAGATTGCATGGGAGGCGACCACGGCCCGTCCGTGACCGTTCCCGCTGCCGTCAACTTCGTTCGTTCGCATCCCGACGCGCAGTTGCTGCTCGTCGGCATTGAAAGTGCGATTCGTGCGCAGCTGAAGAAGCTCAAGGCTCAGGATCTGCCGGCGCTGACCGTCGTGCCTGCTACTGAGGTCGTCGCGATGGACGATCCGGTTGAGGTCGCGCTGCGCAAGAAAAAAGATTCGTCGATGCGCGTGGCGCTGAACCGCGTCAAGGAAGGCGAGGCGCAGGCCTGCATTTCAGCCGGCAATACCGGCGCGTTGATGGCGGTCTCGCGTTATGTGCTGAAAACGCTGTCGGGCATCGAACGCCCGGCCATCGCGTTTGCCCTGCCAAATCCCACCGGCTATACGATGATGCTCGACCTGGGCGCCAACGTCGACTGCGAGCCGCAGCATCTGCTGCAGTTCGCCGAGATGGGGCACGCGCTCGTGTCCGGGCTCGAGGGAAAAGACCGGCCCACCATCGGCCTGCTCAACATCGGCGAAGAGGTCATCAAGGGCAACGACATCATCAAACGCGCCGGTGAACTGCTGCGTGCGAGTACACTGAACTTTCACGGCAATGTAGAAGGCGACGACATCTACAAGGGCACCGTCGACGTAATCGTCTGCGATGGCTTTGTCGGCAATGTCGCGCTGAAGACGTCGGAAGGTCTCGCGCAAATGCTGTCCAACATCATCAAGGAAGAGTTCGGTCGGTCGTGGCTGACCAAGGTGATGGCGGTGCTCGCGTTGCCGGTATTGATGCGCTTCAAGAAACGCGTCGATCATCGGCAATACAACGGCGCCGCGCTGCTCGGCTTGCGCGGTCTCGTAATCAAAAGCCACGGTTCCGCCGATGCCTACGCGTTTGAGTGGGCCATCAAACGCGGGTATGATGCCGTCAAAAACGGCGTGCTGGAGCGCCTTGCGCGAGCGATGGAAGAGAATGCGGGTTCTCTCGAACAGGCGGCGCGCGACGCAAGCGGTGCGGGTCACGCAAGCCCGATCGCAGGCCAGCCGGCCGAGCCCTACGCTGCGCAATCCTCGAAGGCATAATGGCTCAATCCACTATCTATTCCCGCGTGCTGGGCACCGGCAGCTGTCTGCCGCCCAACCGCGTCACCAATCAGGATCTGGCTGAGCGTCTCGCCAGTCAAGGTGTCGAGACGAGCGACGAATGGATCGTCGCGCGCACGGGCATCCATGCGCGTCACTTCGCCGAACCGGACGTCACGACCAGCGACCTCGCGTTGATCGCGTCGCAGCGTGCGATCGAAGCGGCGGACATCGATCCGCAGTCGATCGACCTGATCGTCGTCGCCACCTCCACACCTGACTTCGTGTTCCCGAGCACCGCCTGCCTGCTACAGAACAAGCTCGGCATCAAGAATAACGGTGCCGCGTTCGACGTGCAGGCAGTCTGTTCGGGCTTCGCCTATGCAATGGCGACGGTGGACGCCCTGATTCGCAGCGGCCAGCATCGCACGGCGCTCGTGATCGGCGCGGAAACCTTCTCGCGCATTCTCGATTTCAACGACCGCACCACCTGCGTGCTGTTCGGCGACGGGGCTGGCGCGGTGATCCTGCAAGCCTCCGACGAACCGGGTGTGCTCTCGAGCGCGCTGCACGCGGACGGCAGCCATTCGAACATTCTCTGCACGCCGGGCAACGTGAACCGCGGCGTGGTCGCCGGCAGCGCGTTCCTGCATATGGACGGTCAGGCTGTGTTCAAACTCGCCGTCAACGTGCTCGAGAAGGTTGCGATCGAAGCTTTGGAAAAAGCCGATCTGAAGCCCGAGCAGGTCGACTGGCTGATTCCGCATCAGGCCAATATCCGCATCATGCAGAGCACCTGCCGCAAGCTCGGTCTGCCGCAGGAGCGCATGGTCGTCACGGTGGGCGAGCACGGCAATACGTCGGCGGCGTCCATTCCGCTTGCACTCGATGTCGCGGTACGCGACGGCCGCATCAAGCGCGGCCAGAACGTGCTGATCGAAGGCGTCGGCGGCGGCTTCACGTGGGGCGCGTCGGTCATTCGCTACTGAGCGCGACGACGCATCGCAGGGCGCCGCGAGCGGCGCCCGCGCGGCCGGCGTAACCCCGCGCGCCATCTGGCAGCCGCGGCCCGCCGTCACATCCGATTAAACAGAATTTGGGGACGATATGAAATTCGCGTTCGTTTTTCCTGGGCAGGGTTCGCAGGCGGTCGGCATGCTCAACGGATTCGCCGACCACGCAATCGTGCGTGAGACGGTTCAGGAAGCGTCCGACGCACTCAACCAGGACCTCGGCAAGCTGATCGCCGAAGGCCCTGCCGAAGATCTCAATCTCACCACCAACACCCAGCCGGTCATGCTGACCGCGGCCTACGCTATCTATCGCGCGTGGCAGCAGGCGGGCGGCCCGGCGCCGGCGATCGTCGCGGGCCATAGCCTCGGCGAATACACCGCGCTCGTCGCGGCCGGCGCGCTGGCGTTTCGCGACGCGGTGCCGCTCGTGCGTTTCCGCGCGCAAGCAATGCAAACCGCAGTGCCGGTGGGCGAAGGCGGCATGGCCGCGATTCTCGGTCTCGACGACGACACGGTGCACGCGGTCTGCGTGGAAGCGTCGCCGGCGGGCGTCGTCGAAGCGGTCAATTTCAACGCTCCGGCGCAAGTCGTGATCGCGGGCCACAAAGCCGCGGTCGAGAAGGCTTGCGAAGTCGCGAAGGCGAAGGGCGCGAAGCGCGCGCTGCCGCTGCCGGTGTCGGCGCCGTTCCACTCGTCGCTGCTCAAGCCCGCGTCGGATCAACTGCGCGAATACCTCGCGAGCATCGACGTGCGGGTGCCGTCGATTCCGGTCATCAACAACGTCGACGTCGCCGTGGTCAACGAGCCGGCCAAAATCAAGGACGCGCTGGTGCGCCAGGCGGCTGGTGCGGTGCGCTGGGTCGAATGCGTGCAGGCCATGGCCGCGCAGGGTGTCACGCACGTGATCGAATGCGGTCCGGGCAAGGTCCTTGCGGGTTTGACCAAGCGTATCGACGGCAATCTGGTCGGTGCGTCGGTGTTCGATCCGGCATCGCTCGAAGAAACGCTGAAGCTCGTCACAGCGGGCTGAGCGCGCATTCTCGAGCGGGTGTCGACAGGGCAGGGCTCGCTGACGCGACAGCTCTCGACAGACGAATCAACAAGAATCAATCAGCCCTATTTGAAGGGCATCCGGACTGACAGATGGAAAAGACTCTCGACAAGCAGATCGCAATCGTGACGGGCGCATCGCGCGGCATCGGCCGTGCGATCGCGATGGAACTCGCGCATCAGGGCGCTACGGTGATCGGCACCGCGACGAGCGAAAGCGGGGCGGCTGCAATCAGCGAAGCGTTCAAGGCGGCGGGCGTGAACGGCCGCGGCGCGGTGCTCGACGTCAACGACGCGGCCGCAGCCGAAGCGCTGATCGACGGCACGGTCAAGGAATTCGGCGCGCTCAACGTGCTGGTGAACAACGCCGGCATCACCCAGGATCAACTGGCGATGCGCATGAAGGACGACGACTGGGACGCGGTGATCGACACCAACCTGAAGTCGGTGTTCCGCCTGTCGCGCGCGGTGCTGCGCCCGATGATGAAAGCGAAGGGCGGCCGCATCATCAACATCACGTCGGTGGTCGGCTCGGCAGGCAACCCGGGGCAGATCAACTATGCGGCCGCGAAGGCCGGCGTCGCGGGCATGACGCGCGCGCTCGCGCGTGAAATCGGCAGCCGCGGCATCACGGTCAATTGCGTGGCGCCTGGTTTCATCGATACCGACATGACGAAAGCGCTGCCCGAAGAACAGCAGACCGCGCTGAAAACGCAGATTCCGCTCGGCCGTCTCGGCAGCCCGGAAGACATCGCGCACGCGGTCGCGTTCCTCGCGTCGCCGCAAGCGGGCTACATCACCGGCACGACGCTGCACGTGAACGGCGGCATGTATATGCAGTAACCAGATTCGGTTACTATCCGCGCCTCGATGTGTTTGCAGAAGCACGAGGCGCAGGCGTTGACAGGAACCCGAAGCGCCGCTTTTTTGCCGGGTCAAACCTGATAAAATGCGCGCACCTGTATTTTTGAACTTCTTTTCCCTTGGAGGGGTAATGGACAATATCGAACAGCGCGTCAAGAAGATCGTCGCGGAACAACTGGGCGTTGCGGAAGCGGAAATCAAGAACGAAGCGTCGTTCGTGAACGATCTCGGCGCCGACTCGCTCGACACCGTTGAGCTCGTGATGGCCCTCGAAGACGAATTCGGCATGGAAATTCCGGATGAAGAAGCCGAGAAGATCACTACCGTTCAGCAAGCGATCGACTACGCTCGCGCGAACGTCAAGGCCTAAGGTCATTCGCGCCTGCGTTTCTGCACGGGCCGCGCATGACGCCCTGCCGTGCCGCTTGCCGGCACCAGCAGGGTCGGCGCTATGGGGCGTGTCCATTGACACACCATGCGCCGCGCCGCTTGGTCGTCAGGAGCCAGCGATGTTGACAGCGCAACTTTTCGCGCGATTGCCGACTTAAACAGCCACAGGGCACACAGGGCGATTCCTGTGGCCGCTGTGGCTTTTGCTTGTTGTCATCTATGAAAAAGGGGTTACCGTGAGCCGCCGTCGTGTTGTTGTTACAGGCCTGGGGCTGATTTCGCCTGTTGGCAATAATGTTGCCGATGGCTGGGCCAATCTGGTCGCCGGCAAGTCTGGGATTGCCAATATCACGAAGTTCGATGCGTCGAACTTCTCCACTCGTTTCGCCGGCGAGGTGAAGGGCTTCAATATCGAGGACTACATCCCCGGTAAGGAAGCGCGCCACATGGATACGTTCATCCATTACGGCGTGGCTGCGGGCATCCAGGCGATGCAGGACAGCGGCCTCGAAGTCACCGACGAGAATTCGGAGCGCATTGGCGTGGTGGTCGGTTCGGGCATCGGCGGTCTGCCGATGATCGAAATCACCCAGACCGAATTGCTCAATCGCGGCCCGCGTCGCATTTCGCCGTTCTTCGTGCCGGCTTCGATCATCAACATGATCTCCGGCCACTTGTCGATCAAGTTCGGCATCAAGGGTCCGAATCTGTCGATCGTCACCGCGTGCACGACCGGTCTGCATTGCATCGGCGAAGCTTCGCGCCTGATCGAATACGGCGACGCCGACGTGATGATCGCCGGTGGCGCGGAATCGACCGTGTCGCCGCTCGGTATCGGCGGCTTTGCGGCGGCACGCGCGCTGTCGCAGCGCAATGACGATCCGGCGACCGCGAGCCGTCCGTGGGACAAGGACCGTGACGGCTTCGTGCTCGGCGAAGGCGCGGGCGTGATGGTGCTCGAAGAATACGAGCACGCGAAGGCGCGTGGCGCGAAGATTTACGCGGAAATCGGCGGCTACGGCATGAGCGGCGATGCGTATCACATGACCGCTCCGCTCGAAGACGGCGACGGCGCACGCCGCTGCATGCTCGCCGCATTGAAGAACGCGGGTATCAACGGCGATCAGGTGAATTACCTGAACGCGCACGGCACGTCCACGCCGCTCGGCGATCTGGCGGAAACGACCGGTATCAAGCGGGCGTTCGGCGACCACGCAAAGGACATGGTCGTCAACTCGACCAAGTCGATGACGGGTCACCTGCTGGGCGGCGCGGGCGGTCTGGAGTCGGTGTTCACGGTGCTCGCCGTGCATCACCAGGTCTCGCCTCCGACCATCAACATCTTCAACCAGGACCCGGCCTGCGATCTCGATTACTGCGCGAACACCGCGCGGGACATGAAGATCGACGTCGCGCTGAAGAACTCGTTCGGGTTCGGCGGCACGAACGGCACGCTGGTGTTCAAGCGCGCCTGATCGCCTGACCACGGGTGACGAGTCAGTTCACGACGCCGGCTTCGCCGGCGCTTTCTCCCACGCCGGCAACATTGGGCAGCGCGGCGCAGCGGATTGCGCTGCGTCGTTCGGTCGCAATGCGTGCCGCGCTGGGGGCGTTCGTGCTGATTGTGACGTTAGCCGTCTATACCTGCCTCGCGCCGCGGTTGGGCGCGTGGCAGGCTGCTCCGTTGACGCTTGCCGTCGCAGCGCTGCTCGCGCTGTGCGCGGCGAGGCATGAGGCGGTGCAACCCGTCGCGCTGCGTGTCGCGATGGGCGAAATTTCCGCTTGGAACCACGCGGGCGTGTTGCTCGCGCGAGGCCGCGTGGTCGGGTGCGCGCAGTGGAGCGGCCGCTTGCTGGTGCTCGCGATCGAGCCCGAGGGTGGTCAAGGGCGCCGCCGCATGCGCTCCCTGCTGCTCACCGCCGACGCGTCGCCGTCCACCGTTTTCCGCGAACTTTCCGTGCTGGGCCGGCGTGCGGCCGGCGCCTGACTGTAACGACTGTAACCGCTGTTACCGTAGTAACGTGCCCTCACGAGGGGGACGCTACAATAGTCCCCCGCCATGCGCCCTATAGTTAACGGATTTATCAGGTGAGCGAAAAAGAAATTGATCAGGTGCTGGTCGAGCGCGTTCAGAAGGGCGACAAGGCCGCGTTCGAGCTTCTGGTCTCCAAATACCACCGCAAGATTCTCCGGCTGATCTCGCGTCTCGTGCGGGACCCCGCCGAAGTCGAAGACGTCGCGCAGGACGCTTTTATCAAGGCGTATCGCGCGTTGCCGCAGTTTCGCGGCGAGTCGGCGTTTTATACGTGGTTGTACCGGATTGCGGTCAATACCGCGAAGAACTACCTTGCCACCCAGGGCCGGCGCGCGCCGACCTCGACCGAAGCGGATGCTGAAGAAGCTGAAACTTTCTCCGACGCCGACCAACTAAGGGATATCAACACGCCTGAGTCGATGTTGATGAGCAAGCAGATCGCCGAGACGGTCAATGCTGCGATGGCGGTTTTACCGGAAGAATTGCGCACCGCCATTACTCTTCGAGAAATTGAGGGTTTGAGCTACGAGGAAATCGCTGAGATGATGGGTTGTCCAATTGGCACAGTCAGATCACGAATTTTCCGCGCTCGCGAAGCCATTGCGGCAAAATTGCGACCGTTGCTTGACACACCCGAAGGCAAGCGCTGGTAGACGTTTCTGAGCGTCCAGCCGGCTTGGCGGGGCAGCGGTGCAATATCTGGATTAGTGGTGTCACTACGGGATATTTGGAAGATGGGGAGCATCATGGGGTCGGTCTCGATGCAGTCGCAAGCGAGCTCGCACGGCGAGCGTCTGTCCGCTTTCGTCGACGGTGAGCTGTTCGGCGAAGAGCATCTGAATCTGGACAAGTTTCTTGCGGAGCTGGACGGCGATGATCGCGCCGCCTGGTCGAGCTACCACCTGATCGGCGACGCGCTGCGTTCCGACGATCTGGCAGTCAGTCCCGCACGGAGCAGCGCCTTTCTGAGCGGCTTTGCCGCGCGTCTCGAAAGCGAGCCGCATGTGCTTGCGCCAGCCGCCGCGTCCGCGTCGGTCACGCGCCGCCTGCTCGGGCTGCGCCGCCGGGTGGTGCCGGCTTTTGCCGTCGCTGCCGCCGCCGCAACGTTGACCTGGATCGTCGTGCCGCAGTTGCAGGGCGTGCCGGGTGGTCCGGGTGCCCAGCTCGCTTCGCTCCAATCGCACGGCGATACGGTGCAGCGGGTCGCCATGGCTTCGGTGCCGGCGCAAGACGCCAACATCATTCGCGACGCGAGCCTCGATCAATACCTCGAAGCTCATCAGCAGTTCGCGCAACAACCGGTGATGGCAGGCTCGATGCCGGTAATTCGCGCTGCCTCAGTCTCCACGCAGGGCCAATAGTTTGATGCAGACTCCGCGGTTCAATAAAACGACTATCTGGGGGCGGTTGCCAGCATTTCTGTTCTGTGCAGCCGTGTTGTTGTCCGCCACACCGCGGGTCTTCGCACAAGACGATCCGACCGTCGTCCGTCGCACGGCGGCGGCACTGCTCGACCGCATCCACGAGGCCGCCCAGCAGCAGAATTACGAGGGCGCGTTCGTCTATCAGCGCGGCAATTTCGTGCAGACGTCGCGCATCGCGCACTACTCCACGCATGCGGACGGCGAGTTCGAGCAGCTCGAAAGCCTCGACGGCAAGCCGCGCAAGATGCTCCGGCATAACGACGACATGTACACGTTCGTGCCCGAGCGGCGTATCGTAGTCTTCGAAAAGCGGCAGAACAAAGACTCGTTCCCTGCGCTGCTGGCCGTGAACGGCGAGCAGGTACTGTCCGTCTACGAGCCGAAAATGCTTGGCGACGACCGCGTGGCGGGCGTCGACAGTGTCGTGATGGAACTCGATCCCAAAGACTCGTACCGCTTCGCGTACAAGCTATGGGCCGACAAAAAAACCGGTCTGCTGCTGCGCGCTCAGACGCTCGACCCGAGCGGCCAGGTACTGGAGCAGCTGTCGTTTTCGCAGGTCCGCATCGGCGTTCCGGTCGACAAGACGGGCATCGTCAACGGCATTCGCAATCTCGCGGGCTGGACCGTCGTGCGTCCGCCCGTCGAGCCGGTCGACATGGCCGCGCAGGGTTGGCAGATCACGCCATCGGTTCCGGGCTTCCACATGATTCGCCAGTTACGCCGCCCGATGGCGTCGCGCGAGACGGGGCAGCCGCCAATCCCGGTCGATCAGGCAGTGTTTTCCGACGGCCTCGCGGCGATTTCGGTGTTCGTCGAGCCGGTCGAGAACAATACGCGCAAGGAGGGCACGGGCGATAGCGGCGCAACGCACGTACTGGTCAAGCGTCAGGGCGACTTCTGGATTACCCTGCTCGGTGAGGTGCCCCAAACCACATTGCAGCAGTTCGCGTCTGCCATAGAATACAAAGCTCCGAAGTAACCCTTCCGAATCCTGAAATCCCTCGGCTTGCTACGATATGACGACTTTCTCGGTGCGCAAATTCCTCGCGGCCGTAGTGGTGGCGGCGTGTTTGCCGCTTGTGCCGCATATGGCATCGGCGGCTCCCGCTGCCAATCTGCCCGACTTTACTGACCTCGTCGACAAGGTCGGCCCGGCGGTCGTCAACATTCGCACGACAACGCGCGTGTCGAACGGTAGTTCCCGCGGCGGACTGCCGCCGGGTATGGACGACGGCGACATGTCGGAGTTCTTCCGGCGTTTCTTCGGGATTCCGATGCCGCAGTCGCCGCAATCGCCGCACGGGGGCGATAACGGCGGTGGCGGTGGCGGCGGCGGCGGAAGTGGCGGCAGTCCGGATTCACCGGACAACACCGACGCCGAACAGAACAGTGGGGTAGGCTCGGGCTTCATCCTGTCGGCTGACGGCTACGTGATGACCAATGCGCACGTCATCGACGACGCGGACACGATCTACGTGACGCTGACCGACAAACGCGAATTCAAGGCGAAGCTGATCGGTGTCGACGACCGAACCGACGTCGCGGTCGTGAAAATCAACGCGTCGAATCTGCCGACCATCACGATCGGCGATTCGAACAAGGTGCGCGTCGGCGAATGGGTCGTCGCGATCGGTTCTCCGTTCGGTCTCGAAAACACGGTAACGGCCGGCATCGTCAGCGCGAAGGGGCGCGACACCGGCGACTACCTGCCGTTCATCCAGACCGACGTCGCCGTCAATCCCGGCAACTCGGGCGGTCCGCTGATCAACATGCAAGGTGAGGTGATCGGCATCAATTCGCAGATCTATAGCCGCACCGGCGGTTTCATGGGCATTTCGTTCGCGATTCCGATCGACGAGGCGATGCGCGTGGCCGATCAGCTGAAGAGTTCGGGCAAGGTGGTGCGCGGCCGCATCGCGGTGGCGATCGGCGAAGTGACGAAGGACGTCGCCGATTCGCTAGGTTTGCCGAAGGCGCAGGGCGCGCTCGTCAGCAGCGTCGAGCCGGGGGGGCCGGCCGACAAGGCCGGCGTGCAGCCGGGCGACATCATCCTGAAGTTCAACGGTCATTCGGTCGACACCGCGACGGACCTCCCGCGCATGGTCGGCGATACGAAGCCGGGCACGAAGACATCGATCACGATCTGGCGCAAGGGTCAAACGCGCGATCTGTCGATCACGATCGCCGAAATGCAGCCGGATAAGGTCGCGAAGGCAGATCAGAAGAAACCGCAGCCGCCGAAGCAGCGCGCGACCAACGCGCTCGGCATTGCGGTCAGCGACATTCCCGCCGATCAGCAGAAAGCGCTGAAGATTCAGAACGGCGTGCAGATCGACGCGGTCGACGGTCCGGCCGCGCGTGTCGGGCTCCAAAAGGGCGACATCATCCTGCGGGTCGGCGATACGGACGTGACGAGCGCGAAGCAGTTCGACGAAGTGACGTCGCACCTCGATTCGCAGAAGATGGTCGCGTTGCTGGTTCGTCGCGGCGACAACACGCAGTTTGTGCCGATCCGCCCGCGCAGCGCGCAGAAATGACGAAGACGGCATCGCTCACGCTTTATGGGCGCGCGTGGTGCCATCTGTGCGAGGACATGCGCGCCGCTCTCGAGCCGTTACTGGCTGAGTTCGGCGCGCAACTGGCGGTGATCGACGTCGACAGCGATCCGTCGCTCGAAGCGCGTTACAACGAGCTGGTGCCAGTGCTGGTTTGCGATGGCGCCGAGCTGTGCCACTACCATCTCGACGAAGCGCGCGTGCGGGCGGCGTTGGCCGCACATGCATCGCGTGTAGCGGCGGCATCCTGATTTGAGCGATCAGGTGCGTTTTTACCGCGGCTCACCGCGATGCTCTCAGTGATTTTCTTGCACCTCCTGGTCCGTCTTTCTGTCCGCGCTTAGCAAGATGCGCCGGCCGATGGCCTTTTCGGCTAAAATAGATAGGATTTTCACCTACTTACAAGGCGTGCTCCGCTATTGTCCGGGCGCGCCTTTTCGCTTGATCGGCACTGAATGGATCATATTCGTAACTTCTCGATCATTGCGCACATCGACCATGGCAAGTCGACGCTCGCCGATCGCATCATCCAGATTTGTGGCGGTCTGTCCGACCGCGAGATGGAAGCCCAGGTGCTCGACTCGATGGATCTCGAGCGTGAGCGCGGCATTACCATCAAGGCGCAGACCGCCGCGTTGTCATATCGCGCGCGCGACGGGCAGGTCTACAACCTGAACATGATCGACACACCGGGGCACGTCGACTTCTCGTACGAAGTCAGTCGCTCGCTGTCCGCGTGCGAAGGCGCGCTGCTCGTCGTCGACGCGAGCCAGGGCGTGGAGGCGCAAACCGTCGCCAATTGCTACACGGCCATCGAACTCGGCGTCGAAGTGGTGCCGGTGCTGAACAAGATCGACCTGCCGGCGGCGAACCCCGAAAACGCGATCGCCGAAATCGAGGACGTGATCGGCATCGACGCGACCGACGCGACGCATTGCAGCGCGAAGACGGGCCTCGGCGTCGAAGACGTGCTCGAGGCGCTGATCGCGAAAGTGCCGCCGCCGAAGGGCGATCCGGAAGCACCGCTGCAGGCGCTGATCATCGACTCGTGGTTCGACAACTACGTCGGTGTCGTGATGCTCGTGCGCATCGTCAACGGCACGCTGCGTCCGAAGGACAAGATCCGGCTGATGGCAACCGGCGCCCAGTATCCGGTCGAGCATATCGGCGTATTCACGCCGAAATCGAAGAATCTCGAATCGCTGTCGGCGGGGCAGGTGGGCTTCATCATCGCCGGCATCAAGGAACTCGCCGCGGCGAAGGTCGGTGACACCGTTACGCTGGTGAACCAGCCGGCTGCCGCGCCGCTGCCGGGCTTCAAGGAAGTGAAACCGCAGGTGTTCGCGGGTCTCTATCCGGTCGAAGCGAACCAGTACGACGCGCTGCGCGACTCGCTCGAAAAGCTCAAGCTGAACGACGCGTCGCTGCAGTACGAACCAGAAGTATCGCAGGCGCTCGGTTTCGGTTTCCGCTGCGGCTTCCTCGGTCTGTTGCATATGGAAATCGTGCAGGAACGTCTCGAACGCGAGTTCGACATGGACCTGATCACGACGGCGCCGACCGTGGTCTACGAAGTCCTGCAGCGTGACGGCACGACCCTGATGGTCGAGAATCCGGCCAAGATGCCGGAGCCGTCGAAGATCGAGGAAGTGCGTGAGCCGATCGTCACCGTGAACCTGTACATGCCGCAAGACTACGTCGGCGCGGTGATCACGCTGTGTACGCAGAAGCGCGGCAACCAGATCAACATGCAGTATCACGGGCGTCAGGTCCAGCTCACGTACGAAATCCCGATGGGCGAAGTCGTGCTCGATTTCTTCGACCGTCTGAAGTCGATTTCGCGCGGTTATGCGTCGATGGATTACGAGTTCAAGGAATACCGCGCCTCCGACGTCGTGAAGGTCGACATGCTGATCAACGGCGACAAGGTCGATGCGCTGTCGGTTATCGTGCATCGCTCGCAAAGCCAGTACCGCGGCCGCGAAGTGGCAGCGAAAATGCGCGAGCTGATTCCGCGTCAGATGTACGACGTAGCGGTTCAGGCCACGATCGGTTCGAACATTATTGCGCGCGAAAACATTAAAGCGTTGCGTAAGAACGTGCTGGCAAAATGCTACGGCGGCGATATTACGCGGAAGAAGAAGCTGCTGGAAAAGCAGAAGGCAGGCAAGAAGCGAATGAAGCAGGTGGGCTCGGTTGAAATCCCGCAAGAGGCTTTCCTCGCTATTCTGCGTGTCGAAGACAAATAAGTTGAATAACGGAACCCTATGAATTTTGCGCTGATTCTTTTTGTGCTCGTCGTATTGACGGGTGTCGCATGGGTCGCGGACAAACTGGTTTTCCTGCCGAAGCGGCGCCGCGATGCGGAAGCCGCGGTTGCCGAATTCGATCGTCAGCAGGCACGCATCGGCGAACGTTTCGCCGATGAAAACGCTGCGCAAACGCGCGCGCGTCTGCGCGACGACAAGCTGCGTCAACCGTGGTGGCTCGAATATACGGCGAGCTTTTTCCCGGTGATTCTGGTGGTGTTCGTCGTGCGCTCGTTCGTGGTCGAGCCGTTCAAGATCCCATCGGGCTCCATGGTGCCCACGCTGCTGGTGGGCGACTTCATCCTCGTCAATAAATTCGAATACGGTCTTCGTTTGCCGATCACCAACACGAAGATCACGCAGGGCCGTCCGGTCCAGCGCGGCGACGTGGTGGTGTTCCGTTATCCGAAGGACGAATCGGTCGATTACATCAAGCGCGTGATCGGCCTGCCGGGCGACGTGATCGAGTATCAGGACAAGAAGCTCACGATCAATGGCAAGCCGGTGGCCGAAACGCCGCTGCCCGATTATCTCGACGAAGAGCGACTCGGCTATGCGAAGCAGTTCCAGGAAGATATCGACGGCCGCAAGAACGCGATTCTGAATAATCCGGCGGTGCCGCCGTTCATCGTTGGTGCGGAAGACTATCCCTATCGCGACAACTGCCAGTACAACGCGCGCGGCGTGATCTGCAAAGTGCCGCCGGGCAATTTCTTCATGATGGGCGATAACCGCGACAACAGCGCAGATAGCCGGTACTGGGGTTTTGCGCCTGAACGCAATATCGTCGGTCGCGCATTTTTCATCTGGATGAACTTCAGCGATCTGCGACGTATCGGCTCTTTCCAGTGAGTCGCATGCATTGATCGCTGCATGAGCGCTGCATGAGCGCTTCACACACGCCGCGCGAATAACTGGCACCCGGTTATCTCGGTCGCGGCGTGTTGTCATGCCACTTTAAGAACTCGCGGTAACGTCGCTTCACCACGCTTTTTCCGCTGGCGCCCCGCGTTTCCGCCGGGTCAGGCGCCCGCGTTATACTCTGCCCATGCCCCTATCTCCGTTGGAAGGCCGTTTGCGCTACGAATTTCGCAATGCGGAATTGCTGCGCCAGGCTTTAACACACCGCAGTCATAGCTCCACGCACAACGAACGGCTCGAGTTTCTCGGCGATTCCGTTCTGAATTGCGCGGTGGCTGCGCTTTTGTTCCAACGTTTCGGCAAACTCGACGAAGGCGACCTGTCGCGCGTGCGCGCCAATCTGGTCAAACAGCAGTCCCTCTACGAGATTGCTCAGGCACTCAATATTTCGGAGGGCCTGCGCCTCGGCGAGGGCGAGTTGCGCAGCGGCGGCTTCCGCCGGCCGTCAATCCTCGCGGATACGCTAGAAGCGGTGCTCGGTGCGATCTTCCTCGACGGTGGCTTCGAGGCTGCCCAAACGGTCATCAAGCGCCTTTACGTACCGATCCTCGATCATATCGACCCGCGTACGCTCGGCAAGGACGCGAAGACCTTGCTGCAGGAATATCTGCAGGGTCACAAGATTGCGTTGCCTACCTATACGGTCGTCGCCACCCATGGTGCGGCGCACAATCAGCAGTTCGAAGTCGAATGCACGGTGCCAAAGCTGGACGTCAAGGTGTCCGGCTCGGGCGCGAGCCGTCGCGCGGCGGAGCAGGCGGCCGCAAAGAAAGCGCTCGACGAAGTGATGGCCGCGGCGCCCGCCGTGGTCGCGAAGTCGAAGCGTTCAAAGGGTGCGCGCGCCGCGAAAAACGCCGAGCAGGAAATTGTGCCGGGCGTGACCGGTGTGCAGGCCGCACTGGATTTGCGCACACCGGATCGCAAGGCGGCGCGCGGCGAAGGGCGCGCGGCTGCCGCGGCGGAAGCCCATCCCGACAAATCCGCCGTGGAAAAGCCAGCCGCCGAAAGACCTGCGGCCGAGCGTGCCGCGCCGGGTGTGGCCGGGGCGCCGCTGGCCATGATCCGCGCCGCGCATGTGGAATACAGCGGACAGGACCGGCCGGAGCGCGCCGAGAAGCCCGACAGGGCAGAGCGGGCCGACAAGCTTTCGGTCCACGCGGGCGAGAAACCGGTCGACAAGCCGGCCGAAAAACCCGCAGCGGACAAAACCCCCGACCTCAAGACCGACGCACCGTCACACGCTCGCAGCGCTGAGCGTCAGCGCGGCCGCGAAACCGCGCCGGGCACCGCCGCATCGAGCGTGAGCGCCGCGACCGCGCCGGTCGTGCCGCCGGCCCAGGCCCCTGCCGAACACGAACCCGGCGTCCCCGACGCGGTGCACACGCGCGTCGCCGATGCTGGCCATTGATTGCCTCGGCGCGTGCTTCGCGCGTGCCGAACCGAACCTGCCGTAGTCCGAATATGAACGCTCCCACTCCCACTGGTTTTCGCTGCGGCATGGTCGCGATCGTCGGCCGCCCGAATGTCGGCAAGTCCACGCTGATGAACGCGCTGGTCGGCCAGAAAGTCAGCATCACATCGCGCAAGGCGCAGACCACGCGCCATCGCATCACCGGCATCAATACGCTCGAAGACGCCCAGTACATCTTCGTCGACACGCCCGGTTTCCAGACCAAACACAGCGGCGCGCTGAACCGCTCGCTGAATCGCGCCGTCACGTCGACGCTGACCTCGGTCGACGCGATCCTGTTCGTCATCGAGGCGGGCCGCTTCGGCCCTGACGACCAGAGGGTGCTCGACCTGATCCCGCCGAAGGCGCCGACGCTGCTGATCGCGAACAAGCTCGATCGTGTGTCGGATAAAGACTCGCTGTTCCCGTTCATGCAGCAGATGAGCACGCTGCGCGAGTTCAACGAGATCGTGCCGCTGTCGGCGAAAAATGCCGACGACATCAAGCGTTTGATGGCGACCATCAAGCCGTTCCTGCCGGAAGGCGCGCCGATCTACGGCGAGGACGATCTGACCGATCGCAGCGAGCGTTTTCTCGCCGCCGAAATCCTGCGCGAGAAAGTGTTCCGCTGGACCGGCGACGAACTGCCGTACACCAGCACCGTGCTGATCGACAAGTTCGAAACCGAAGGGCGGCTGCGCCGGATCTTCGCGACGATTCTCGTCGATCGCGACATGCACAAGGCGATGATCATCGGCCAGAAGGGCGCGAAGCTGAAGCAGATCAGTACCGAGGCGCGCCTCGACATGGCGAAGCTGTTCGACGGGCCGGTGTACCTGGAAACCTTCGTCAAGGTGAAGAGCGGCTGGGCCGACAACGAAGCCGGGCTTCGTGCGTATGGGTACGAATGACGCGTGGATGACGCTGAATTCAGACGAGGTTCCGGACCAACCGGAGCACGAGCCGTCGCGGCCCGCGCGTAGCGCGAGGAAATCCCCGGCCCCTGCAAAAACCGCGAAAAGTGCGCCCGCCGACGACGGCGAGCCGCGCAAAACGTCGGCGCGCCGCGCGCCGCGCGCCTCTGCATCCGACTACCGGATCGCCGAGCAGCCGGCGTTCGTGCTGCATAGCTACCCGTATCGCGAGACCAGTCTGATCATCGACGTGCTGTCGCGCGATCACGGCCGTCTCGCGCTCGTCGCAAAGGGCGCCAAGCGCCCACACTCCGCGCTGCGCGGCGTGCTGCAAACCTTCCAGCCGCTGTCGCTTGCGTGGTCGGGCAAGTCCGAAATGCGCACGCTGACGGGCGCCGAATGGGTCGGCGGCATGCTCCCGCTGACCGGCGACGCGCTTTTGTGCGGCTTCTACGTCAACGAATTGCTGGTGCGCTTCTGCGCGCGCGAAGACCCGCATCCGCAGTTGTTCCATCACTACGTCGTCACGCTCACGCGGCTCGCGCACGATGAGCCGCCGGTGCAGGTGCTGCGCTCGTTCGAACTCGTGCTGCTGCGCGAGACCGGTTACGCGATGGCGCTCGACCGCACGGTCGCCCGCAAAGCGGTGCTGGCCGACGGCCGCTACGTGTTCGATCCCGAGCGTGGCGTGCGCGAAGCATCGGACGAGTGGCCCGCGCAGTGGCCGGTGGTGTCGGGACAAACCTTGCTCGATATGGAAAAGGACGATTACCATCGAGCGCAGACCGTCGCGCAAAGCAAAACGCTGATGCGCTTCCTGCTCAACACCTATCTCGGCGGCGCGCCGCTTGCGACCCGCCAGATCCTGATCGACCTGCAGAACTTATGAGCTTCTTCCTGACTTCGCCGACCGTGATCGACCTCGGCGTGAACATCGACCACGTCGCCACGCTGCGCAACGCGCGCGGCACGTCCTATCCCGATCCGATCCGCGCCGCACTGATGGCCGAAGAGGCGGGCGCCGACGTGATCACGCTGCATCTGCGCGAAGACCGCCGGCATATCGTCGACGCCGACGTCCACAAGCTGCGACCGCTGCTGAAAACGCGCATGAATCTCGAATGTGCGGTCACACCTGAAATGCTCGACATCGCGTGCGAAGTGCAACCGCACGACGTGTGCCTCGTGCCGGAGAAGCGCGAGGAACTGACGACGGAAGGCGGCCTCGACGTCGCCGGACAGTTCGAGGCGGTGCGCGCCGCATGCAAGCAACTGGCGGACGCGAACTCGCGCGTGTCGCTCTTCATCGACCCCGATGAAACGCAGATTCGCGCGGCGCACGAAGCCGGCGCGCCGGTGATCGAGCTGCACACCGGCCGTTATGCGGAAGCGCACGATCCCGCGGAGCAGCAGCGCGAATACGAGCGCATCGTGCGCGCGGTCGAATTCGGCGCGACGCTCGGCCTCAAGGTGAACGCGGGCCACGGTCTGCACTACACGAACGTGCAGCAGATCGCGGCGATCGACGGCATCGTCGAACTCAACATCGGCCATGCGATCGTCGCGCACGCGATCTTCGCGGGCTGGGACAACGCGGTGCGCGAGATGAAGGCGATCATGGTCGCCGCGCGTCTCGGCGCGCGCGCGTAACGCAATCTCGCGACGGACGCACGCATGGCAATCTACGGCATCGGCACCGACATCGTTCAGGTGAGCCGCGTAGCGGCGGTGATGACTCGCACCAACGGCCGGTTCGCCGAGAAGGTGCTCGGCCCCGACGAACTACGCGTCTATCACGCGCGCCAGGCCCGTTCGGCGGCGCGCGGCCTCGCGTTTCTCGCGACGCGCTTCTCGGCGAAAGAGGCGTTCTCGAAGGCAATCGGCCTCGGCATGCACTGGCCGATGACCTGGCGCGCGCTGCAGACGCTGAACCGCCCGAGCGGCGAGCCGATGGTGGTCGCCTCCGGCGAGTTGGCCGACTGGCTCGCCGCGCGCGGTATCACGGCGCGCGTGACGATCAGCGACGAACGCGACTACGCGGTGTCGTTCGTGATCGCCGAGACGCAGCGGGGGGGCGAGGCGGAAGCCTCGCCTGGCGCGTCGGCATCGCGGGCTTCGTCCGCTCAGTCCGCCACCGAATAAAAACGTTGAACGCGACCGCCGGCGGTCGCGTTTGTCTTTGTCTCAGGCTCCTTTCCAGCGGAATTCGATGAAAACCACACCCGGACCGGTGATGCTCGACGTGACCGGCAAAACGCTGAACCGCGACGACAAACGACGTCTCGCTCACCCGATGACCGGCGGCGTGATCCTGTTCGCGCGCCACTACGAGAGCCGCGCGCAACTGGTTGCGCTGACCGATGCAATCCGCGCGATTCGCCCGGATCTGCTGATCGCCGTCGATCACGAAGGCGGCCGCGTGCAGCGCTTTCGCACTGACGGCTTCACGGTGCTGCCGTCGATGGGCAAGCTCGGCGCGCTGTGGGACCAGGACGTGCTGCATGCGACCAAGGTGACGACCGCGGTCGGCTATATCCTCGCCGCGGAGCTGCGCGCGTGCGGTATCGACATGAGCTTCACGCCGGTGCTCGACCTCGACTACGGGCACTCGAAGGTGATCGGCGATCGCGCGTTCCATCGCGATCCGCGCGTGGTCGCGCTGCTCGCGAAGAACCTCAATCACGGTCTGGCGTTGGCCGGCATGAGCAATTGCGGCAAGCATTTTCCTGGGCACGGCTTCGCGCAGGCGGATTCGCACGTCGCGATGCCGGTCGACGAACGCCCGCTCGACGAGATCCTCGGCAACGACGTCGCGCCGTACGACTGGCTCGGTCTGTCGCTCGATGCGGTGTTGCCGGCGCACGTCGTGTATCCGCGGGTCGATGCGAAGCCGGCCGGCTTCTCCCGCATCTGGTTGCAGGACATCCTGCGCGGCAAGCTCGGCTTCGAAGGCGCGATCTTCAGCGACGATCTGTCGATGCAAGCCGCGCGCCAGGGCGGCACGCTGACCGAAGGCGCGCAAGCCGCCCTGGAGGCCGGCTGCGACATGGTGTTGATCTGCAACCAGCCGGACGAAGCGGAGAAGGTGCTCGACGCGCTGCGCGTCACGCCGTCGAAGGAATCGCGGCGGCGGCTGAAGCGCATGCGGCCGCGCGGCGAGGCGCTCACGTGGAGCAAGCTGATGGCCGAGCCCCGGTACGCCGAAGCGCAGAGGCTGGTGCGCAGTACGTTCGCATAAACGGAAATGGCGCCTTGAAGCAATTCAAGGCGCCATTTTTTATCGGCTCCGAACGGTGCGAGCCCCCGTCGAGTTTTGACGGGCATGCACGGCACACGCGATTCGACTTCTCAGTTCAGGCGCATCCGCTGCAACTTGTTGTACAGCGTCTTCGGGCTGATTCCCAGCAACGATGCCGCGCGATGCCGCGTGCCGCCAACGGCGTCGAGCGTCGCGCGAATCAGCATTTCTTCGACGTCCGCGAGCGGCGTGCCAACCGTGACCTGCACGCGGCTGCCGTTCAGATCGCGGCCGTTGGCCGTGCCAGACTCGTCGGCGCGCAACGACTCGATCACGTCGCCCGATGCCTGATAGGCGCGCCGCACGCGTTCCTGCAGCTCTCGCACGTTGCCCGGCCAATCGTACGCGAGGCATTCGCGCAGGAAGTTCGGCCCCGCCTGCTTCGCGACTTCGGAGGTGCCGCGCGCGCCCGCTTCCACATTCAGTTCGTCGATGACTGCCTGCGCGATCAGCACCGGATCCTCGCCGCGTTCGCGCAGCGGCGGCAGCATGACCGCGGCCGCTTCGAGGCGCAGCGCGAGCTCCTGATGCAGCGAGCCGGCCGCGACCGCCGCCCGCGGCGGCACGCGCGTCGACGCGATCAGCCGGAAGTCGGTAACGATCTGGTTGGTGCCGCCCACGCGCATGAAGGTCTGCGAATCGAGCGCGCGCAACAGCGCTTCCTGCTGCGCGCGCGGCAACTCGGTGATTTCGTCGATGAACAGCGTGCCGCCGCTCGCCTGTTCGAAGAGGCCCGGCTCGCGCTGCTCGGCGCCGCCGAACGCACCGCGTTCGTGGCCGAACAGCATGCTGTCGAGCGACCGATTGAGGCCGCCGGCCGTCGCGCCGCGGCAATCGAACGTGATGAACGGACCTTTGCGGCGGCGACTCATGTCGTGCAGCGTACGCGCGGCGACCTGCTTGCCGGTGCCGGCCTCGCCGCAGATCAGCACCGCGGCTTCGGTCGGCGCGAGACGCTCGATCGTGTCGTACACGTGCTGAATGGCGCCGCTGCGGCCGAGCATCGAACCGAAGTGTCCAAGCTGACGCAGCGACGCGCGCAGTGCCTGGACTTCCTCGGTCAGCTCATAAGGCCGCGGAATGCGCGCGAGCAGGCTGCGCAGACGCGGGATGTTGACCGGTTTCAGCAGATAGTCCCAGATGCCGTGCCGCAAGCCCTCGATCGCGCTTTCGACGGTCGCATTGCCGGTCATCACGATTACCGGAAGCGCACCGCCTGGCGGATGCGCGGGCAGATGCTGCAACAGGTCGAGGCCGCTGCCGTCCGGCAGATTCAGGTCGACGAGCACGACGTCGGGGATGAAGCGCGTCAATGCGCCGCGGGCCTCGGCGAGGGTGGTCGCGGTGTCGACCGAAAAGCCGTCGGCGGCGAGGATTGCCGACAGACCGGACAGGCTATTGGGATCGTCTTCAACAATCAGAGCGTGTGGCATGGCGAGCGCAATTTTATGAATGGGTTGAATGCCCGGCGCGCCGCCAACGCTGATGGCGCGGACTCGGGCTCTGGGGGCTCGATGACAGGGCTAAACGAACGGTCCTTGGGCGGTGAAAAAACGACAGCCGCCGGCACTACGCCTGGAGCCGCGCGGGCCGCGTCTGTAGTTCCTTCACCCGTCCTGTCAGAAATCCCGGTTGCTATCGAAAAACCGGCGCACTTCGAGTTCCGCCTGTTCACGGGTTTTGCCATAGCGTTCCTGAATCAAACCAGCGAGCTTATCGGCCCGGCCTTCGGCCTTGATCAACTGGTCGTCCGTCAGTTCGCCCCATGCGGCTTTTGCCTTGCCGACCATCTGTCTCCATTTGCCTTCAGCGATGTCGTTGTTCATGGTGCCTCTCCGAGGATGGAAATGAGCGGTACTCGCGTAACTCTCTCCATCAAGCAGGGATCGTGCCAAAGACTTTGGATGAAATGGATCAAGGGCTTGCCGCACGCGCGGCGCGAAATCGGGATGTCGCAATGGCAATTTTGAGAAATTTGCCGGTAAAGTTTTCCTAAACCATACACGGCGCGACAGAAAAGAAAAAGCGCCCAAAATTGAGCGCTTTTTGTGCAGGCCGGCAGAGCGCCGGCGCAGGCGGGTGACGCAGACGGCGCTTAGGCGCGGCTGCGGTATTCGTGCGTACGCGTGTCGATTTCGATCTTGTCGCCGATGTTGCAGAAGAGCGGCACTTGCAGTTCGAAGCCGGTGTTCAGCTTGGCGTTCTTCAGCACTTTGCCCGACGACGTATCGCCCTTGACTGCCGGTTCCGTGTAGATGATTTCGCGAACCAGCGTGGTCGGCAGTTCGACCGAGATCGCCTTCTCGTTGTAGAACACGACTTCGCAAGCCATGCCGTCTTCGAGGTAGTGCATCGCGTCGCCCATCATTTCGGCTTCGACTTCGTACTGGTTGTAGTCGGCGTCCATGAACACGTACATCGGATCGGCGAAGTACGAATACGTCACTTCCTTGCGCTCGAGCACGACGACGTCGAACTTGTCGTCCGCCTTGTACACGGTTTCCATGCCTGCGCCGGTCAGCAGGTTCTTGAACTTCATCTTGACGACGGCGGAGTTACGGCCCGATTTGTTGTATTCGGCCTTTTGCACGACCATTGCGTCTGCGCCGATCATCACGACGTTGCCGGTGCGGAGTTCCTGTGCGGTCTTCATAAAACTGTCCTGTACGAGATAAATAGCTTAACTGTTGCTCAACGGCATAGGCGCCAAGCGGCTTCGGCGTTTCGCCCACCGTCTGCCACGCGCCGCTTGAAGCGACCGCAGCCCGGATGCGTGAAACGGGACCGGCTCGCGGCGAAGACCCAAGGTGTGATACCCCGGCGTTTCCGCCTGTCCGTTACCTGATTTTTACCCTGTTCGGGCGTGTACACGAGTGGCGCCGATCTGCAATACGCCCAAACATACGTCCCTTTTCTGACATTCGCGTGCCCGACCGGAAGATTGGGATGCGTGCCGTGTTTTTCGAGGGGACCGGTCAGACGGGCTGACCATGGGGTTGTTGCTCGAATCGGGCCGCGCTTGCGTCGTCGGCCGTTGGATAACCGCTTATTTTAACTGAGTTTTTGCGAACGAGGTCAGATTTCCGGCGAGATCGCCGACTTGCGAGAGTTCGACCGCCCAGGCGGCGGCGCGCTGCTTAAGGGCCGGATGGTGGCGCTGGAATTCCGCCCAGTCCGGTTGACCCGCGCCGTTCCACGCGTGCCAGAAGCGCTCGAGCGCGGCACGCACGTCAGCGGGCAGCGTGCGGGTGTAGTGCGCGAGTGCGGCGTCCAGCTTTGGCAGATGGGCGTCGTCGGCTTGCGGGTAGATGTGCCAGACGAACGGCTTCGCGGCCCACTGCGCGCGCACGAACGAGTCCTCGCCGCGTACAAAATTGACGTCGCTCGCCCATAGCAGCGCGTCGTAGCCTGGCTGTTCGGTGAATGCGAGCGCGTGCGCGGTGAGGTTGCCGCGCGTCGCATGGGTGCCCGCTGCGAACGACGGAAGGCCGAAAAAGCGCGCGAGCGCGCCGGAAATGCGTCCTTCGGGCACCAGCAGCACGATCGGGCTTGCGCTGTCGCGCCATTGTTCGAGCAGGCTGTCGACGGCCGGGTTTTCGTAGGCGAACAGCGACACGACGGTCGCGTCGGCGGCAGGCGGCGGGTGGCCCGTGGCGTTGCGCCACCAGTCGGTGCGCGCGGCCGGCGAGCCTTCGAACGCGGCGCGCGCGGCGTCGAGATCGCGCTCTTTCAGAACGCCACCGGTGCCGGGGCCGAGGCCGGGAAAAAAGAAGGTCTTGCTGAGCGCGTAGCGCGGGTGAGGCGACGGCCGCAGATGAAAATCGGCGATCCAGTCCTCGGCGCTCAGATATTCGAGGTTGAGCCACAGCGGCGCGCGCGCGCGTCCGGCCATCGCCGCGATATAGACGGGCGGCAGCTCGCAGGCGAACGCCTCGATCACGACGTCGGCGACCTCGAGCGTATCGCCCGCATGGGACGGCTCGTGCCAATGCTCGATGACGATGTCGTCGATCGTTTGCCGCGCACGCTCCAGCGCGAGCGACGGGCACAGCCTCCTGAACGCATGCAGATCGTCGACGAACACGCGCATCTGCCAGCCGTGCTCGCGCGAGAGTTGGCGCGCGAGGCGCCAGCACACGCCGATGTCGCCGAAGTTGTCGATCACCGCGCAGAAGATATCGCAGGCGATCGGGGTGGCAGGGGCGGCGGGTGATCCGGAATCGGGCGCGACGGAGGACATGGCAGCTCGGCTGGCTCGGTGACTCCGCCGACGCGGAGCGGGTTCGAACGAACGTGGAATGTTCTAAACTGGCGATTCTAAAGCCTCGCTAGCGATCGCGCGCGCCCTTTGCCCGACCCGCGGGCCGCATGGCGCGACACATGGCGTGACGCGCGACACGACCTTCGGTACACGACGCCGCGCACCAGACGGCTCAAGCGACGCAAGCGGTGCAAGCGACGAGGCAACACGAGACAGTCCCACCCCAATCGATCCCGCATGACCGAACCCGAAGCAACCGACACCTTCGAGCCGAAAAAAGTGCTCGTCCAACTGCCGCATCTGCCCGGCGTCTACCGCTATTACGACACCGGCGGCGCGGTGCTCTACGTCGGCAAGGCGCGCGATCTGAAGAAGCGCGTATCGAGCTACTTCACGAAGACGCAACTGTCGCCGCGGATCGCGATGATGGTCACGCGCATCGCGCGCATCGAGACGACGGTCACGCGTTCCGAGGCCGAGGCACTGCTGCTCGAAAACAACCTGATCAAGGCGCTCACGCCGCGTTACAACATCCTGTTTCGCGACGACAAGTCGTATCCGTATCTGAAGCTGACCGGCCACAAGTTTCCGCGCATGGCCTATTACCGCGGCTCGGTCGATCGGAAGAATCAGTACTTCGGTCCGTTCCCGAGCGCGTGGGCGGTGCGCGAGAGCATCCAGATCCTGCAGCGCGTGTTCCAGCTGCGCACCTGCGAAGACTCGGTGTTCAACAACCGCACGCGGCCGTGTCTGCTGCATCAGATCGGCCGTTGCACGGCGCCGTGCGTCGCGAACATCAGCGAAGAGGATTACGCACGCGACGTCGCCAACGCGTCGCGCTTTCTGCTCGGCCGCCAGGGCGAGGTGATGAAGGAGCTCGAGCAGAAGATGCATGCGTTCGCGAGCGAGCTGAAGTTCGAGCAGGCCGCGGCGGTGCGCAACCAGATGAGCTCGCTGTCGACGGTGTTGCATCAGCAGGCGATCGAAGTCGGCAGCGATAGCGATGTCGATATTCTCGCGGTGGTCGCGCTGGGCGGTCGCGTGTGCGTGAATCTCGCGATGGTGCGCGGCGGCCGGCATCTCGGCGATAAGGCGTACTTCCCCACGCACGTGGAAAGCGCGTTGACGGCGGAGGAAGGCGGGCTCGAAGAAGGCGGCGAGCTGGACGACGCATCGGCGGATACGCGTGAGCGCGCGCCGTCGGCCGAAGCGGCGAGCGCCACGGCCGATGCGCTTGCGATCGCGCAGGATATGCCGTCGGAAGACGAAGATGCCGATGCCGGTGACGAAGACGCGCTCGACGAGGCGGTCACAGCGACTGCGGACACCGTCAGCGACGAAGACGCCGACGGGAACACGGAATCCTCCCCGGCGGCGAAGCGGCGTAAAGGCCGCGCGCCCGGCGCCATCGAATCTGAAGTGCTCGAAGCGTTCGTCGCGCAGCATTACCTTGGCAATCGCGTGCCGCCGGTGCTGGTGGTCAGCCACGCGCCGGCGCGAGAACTCGTCGACGTGTTGATCGAGCAGGCGGGCCACAAGGTGTCCGTGCTGCGTCAACCGCAAGGACAGCGACGCGCATGGCTCGCAATGGCCGAGCAGAACGCGCGGCTCGCGCTCGCGCGGCTGCTCTCCGAGCAGGGCTCGCAGCAGGCGCGCACGCGCGCGCTGACCGACACGCTGAGTCTGGAGTGCGACGACCTCGCGCATCTGCGCATCGAATGCTTCGATATCAGTCACACGATGGGCGAGGCGACGCAGGCGTCGTGCGTCGTCTATCACCATCACAAGATGCAGTCGTCCGAGTATCGCCGCTACAACATCACTGGCATCACGCCCGGCGACGATTACGCGGCGATGCGCCAGGTGCTCACGCGCCGCTACGAGAAGATGGTTGCGCAAGCGGCCGCGAATGCGAGCGACGAAGCCGCCGAATCGCAAAGCGACGCGGCCGCCGATCCCTCGCTCGCCGCCGATGCCGCTGAGCCGGCCGCGGCCGGCGGCATACTGCCGACCATCGTGCTGATCGACGGCGGCAAGGGGCAGGTGGAGATCGCGCGGCAGGTGTTCACGGAGCTGGGGCTCGATACCGGCATGCTGGTCGGCGTCGCGAAGGGCGAGGGGCGCAAGGTCGGCCTCGAGACGCTGATTTTCGCGGACGGCCGCACGCCGCTCGAACTCGGCAAGGAAAGCGCCGCGCTGATGCTGGTCGCGCAGATCCGCGACGAAGCGCACCGCTTTGCGATCACCGGCATGCGCGCCAAGCGCGGCAAGACGCGCCAGACTTCGCGGCTCGAAGAACTCGAAGGCGTGGGGGCGAAGCGGCGGCAGCGTCTGCTGGCGCGCTTTGGCGGCTTGCGCGGAGTGGTGGCCGCGAGCGTCGAGGATCTCGCGAGCGTCGAAGGCATTTCGCAGGCGCTCGCTGAGCAGATCTATCGACAACTGCATTGAATTGGGGGACCGCGTCGCGCTGTTTTCTGAATGACCGCTCGCCGGGCCCCGGCGTCGCGCTGCGGATGCGCCGGTTGCGCGAACTCCGCGCTGGGCGCGGCCCGCTTGCCGCCCCCGCGTGGCCATGCCTGGGCCGCTTGCTTGTGGCAGTCCTTGCGACACGGCACAATTGCAACTCACTCGTCAGACGCTGCGCCTGCCCCATGCCGTTTAATTTCCCGATATTCCTGACCTGGTTGCGGATCGTGCTGATTCCGCTCGTCGTCGGTGTGTTTTATTTGCCCGACATGATGATGAGCCCCGCGCACCGCAATCTCGCGGCCGCGACGATCTTCATCCTGGCGGCGCTCACCGACTGGTTCGACGGCTATCTGGCCCGCAAATGGAATCAGACCTCGGCCTTCGGCGCGTTTCTCGATCCGGTCGCCGACAAGCTGATGGTGACCGCGGCGTTGCTCGTGCTCGTGCAGCTCGCGCGAATCGATTCGGCGATCGCGCTCGTGATCGTCGGACGCGAAATCGCGATCTCGGCGCTGCGCGAATGGATGGCGCAGATCGGTGCGTCGAAGAGCGTCGCCGTGAACTCGCTCGGCAAATTCAAGACCGCTTGTCAGATGGTCGCGATTCCGATGCTGCTGTTCTACGGCCCACTGCCGCTCGGTGGCGGCGTGACGGTCGACACGCGCGTGTGGGGCTTGTGGCTGATCTATCTGGCCGCGTTCCTGACGATCTGGTCGATGCTGTACTACATGAAGCTCGCGTGGCCACAGATTCGCGAGCGCGGCGGCATCGCGTGACGGTGTGAACAGAAGGGGCGCGCGGGCGCAAAAGTGTGTTCGAACCCCGCGCTACTACGAGCGAAATATTTTCTTTAAAACAGATGGGCAAAAGGGGTTGACACGTTTCAGTCGATTCTCCATAATCTCGTTTCTCCGATGCACGCAGCGCGAAACACCGGAGACGCAGTAAAGCAGTAGCAGTAAATGCAGTACGACGCGGGAATAGCTCAGTTGGTAGAGCGCAACCTTGCCAAGGTTGAGGTCGCGAGTTCGAGCCTCGTTTCCCGCTCCAGTTTTCGAAGCATCGCGTTGTTTGGCGAAGTAAAAAACGCAGCGCGGTGTGAAGCAGTTCAATGCGGGAGTAGCTCAGTTGGTAGAGCGCAACCTTGCCAAGGTTGAGGTCGCGAGTTCGAGCCTCGTCTCCCGCTCCATACATCAGGGGAAGCAACGCTTCCCTTTTTGTTTGGAAGACCGGTCGTTCTGAACTTTCCAGAGCTTCGGTTCTTCTGGTGACCGCCAGATAAATCTGCGAACCCGTGTCTAGGTTCCAGTCCGCTTGCGGCGCGATAGCAAAGCGGTTATGCAGCGGCCTGCAAAGCCGTTTAGGCCGGTTCGACTCCGGCTCGCGCCTCCAGTCTTTGATGTAAAGCAAAAGCCCCGACTTGTCGGGGCTTTTCTTTTTTGTGCTCATTTTTTGCCTGTTGAGGCCGGTGAGGTGCTGTCGTGGGTGTACGACTCATCTCCGACCGTTGGCCGCATTGCCCATCGCGCTATTCGTGAAGAGTTCGGATGACGACGCGGAACTCAGGCCGCTGAGTAAAACGACGGTGTAACTGTTACCAGGCAAGGTGCAGATCACGCGGTACTGCCATCGGTCGCCAGAGCGTCTGCCTGTAGTGCGGGGTTGAAGGCGATAAACGTGCTGCTCGAACCGACCGACAGCGCGCCCGCCGAGTTCGTGCTGAACGAATAGCCGGCGTCCACAGAATCCAGTCCACCGTCCGACGACAGCGCAAAGCTCTCATCGCCCTGCGCATCGCTCAGACCACAGGTACTCGCTGTCGATCCTGAATTGCTGGATGAACTTTCATTTATATTCTGTTTTCTTTCTAATTTATACCGCAGCTATAAATGCAATTTAATCCGTCGTGGGGCGGCGCCGCTTTAGCAGCATTCATGTAAAGTGATCGCCGGCATTGTGCTCTTTAAAGTCTGCCATCAGGTATTCGCCCGCATGGCTCGGACAACTTATTCGTTGCACATAGAACCTATATTCGGCCCATGAAAAAATCAGAACCGCCGCCATTCTGCTGAGCCTCGCTTTGCCGTTGTCGGCGATCGCGCAATCGGCGCCGGCTCCCGACGTCAAACCCGGGGACACGTGGACGTACACGTCGACGAGCGAAAGAGGACCGTCCGGCTGGAACCAGACACACGAGCAGGTGACGGTGCTGCGCACGACATCGACGCACATCTATTTCGAATCGAAGATCGTGGGCTCGACGCAGACGCCACGCGAGGTGATCGCCGGAGCGGACTGGAGCCGCGAGCGCAGCGTGAACGGCACGGATATGGTCGTGAACCGGCCGTTCGTGTTTCCATTGTCGCCGGGCAAGAGCTGGAACGTCGAATATGCCGAGCAGCACCCTAACCGGGTCTTCGCATTGCAGAAGTGGAATTCGCAGTATCGGGTGGTCGGAACGGAAACCGTCGAAGTGCCCGCCGGAAAATTCCAGGCGATCAAGATCGAAGCCGAAGGCGACTGGGTCGCGCAACTCGAGCCGCGTCAGACGGGCACGCGAGCCACCCAGGTCGAGCAGGGCGATACCGCGATGATCACGCATGCGCAGAAAATCGGTCCTGTTCAGGCGACCGGGCGCACATATAAAGCGTTCTGGTATGTGCCGGAAGTGGGTCGTTGGCTGAAATCGGTGGAAGTGTATTACGGCAGCAATGGCGTGAGAAACGAGCGCTATACGACCGAACTCGAGTCGTCTAAAAAAGCTGGCCAATAATCGGCGGTCAGGCGTTTGATGCGTTGATGCATTCATTGGCGCATCGCCAATTATTGCATTTGATTTTGGCTCACGCCCGGCCAGCGCATTCGATTAACGGCGCGTGCGGCACGCGTAGGGGAACGGCAACGCACACCGGCGCGCCCTATCGAAATCGGGCGATAGAATTGCGGCATCGTCATCGCCCGTTTTCATTGAAGCCGCATGTATTTCCAACTTACCGGCACCCAGGTGCGCCTGCTCGGCTCGATGCATCTGTTTCCCGCGACGAGCCGTCGAACGCCGCCGTGGGTCGCCGAAGCCTATGACTGGGCCGACGCGCTCGTATTCGAGTCCGACCCAGCGACAATCCTGCCGTTTCTCAAAGCCGACGCGCACTCAGACGCCGCGCAATTGCGACCCTTGATGCGCGACGAAGCCTGGACGCAACTGCAGGCGCTGTGGCCGACCGATGGTCTGCTCGCGCCGCTTGAAACACTGCGTCCGTGGGCCGCGCTGATCGTCGCGCCGACGCTGCTGCAGCAGGTCGTCGAGGGTGTCGAGCCGCGCATGCTGCGCTCGGCGCTTGCGCAGTCGAAGCCGTATCGCTATCTCGAGTCCGCGCAGGACGTCGCAGTCGCGCTCGAATCGATTCCGCTCGAAGCCGTTGCCGCCGCGCTCGATATGCTGATGGCCGATCGCGGCGAACCGCAGCGCACGCTCGAACGGATGCACGCGGCGTGGCTGGAGGGCGATCTGCGCGCGATAGAGCAAATCGCGCTCGAATCGCCGATGTTCAATTTGCCCGGCATCCGTCAGGCCATCCTCGACGTGCGCAATCGCGCGTGGGCCGTGCGGCTGAACGAATTGCTGGACGCGCGCGAGCGTACGCTGGTGGTCGTCGGCGCGCTGCATCTGTGCGGTCCCGACAATCTGCCCGACTGTCTCGCGCGACCCATGCAAGCGGTGTTCTGAACGCTCGCGCAGCTTTCGCGACCGAACGCAGCCGGTCGGCCACCCGCACGACTGGCTGTTGCCGCGATTCCGCGCTCCCGAATGCCGCTATACACTAACCGTTATCATTCGATCATCCGACGCCCGCCGAGCTCACTCCATGCTTGTTCCACCGACGCCCAGCAATGAAAGCGCCCGTCTCGACGGATTGCACGCACTGCATATTCTCGACACCGCGCCGGAAGAGCGCTTCGATCGCCTGACCCGCCTCGCGCGGCGACTTTTCGGTGTGCCGATAGCCGTAGTGAGTCTCGTCGATGCGAACCGGCAGTGGTTCAAATCGTGCATGGGCCTCGAGGCGAGCGAGACCTCGCGCGACGTGTCGTTCTGCGCGCACGCGATTCTCGGCGACGATATTCTCACGGTGCCCGACGCGCTCGCCGACCCGCGCTTCAGCGACAATCCGTTCGTCATCGACGAGCCGAAGATCCGTTTCTACGCAGGCTGTCCGCTGACGGTTTCGAACGGCAGCAAGGTCGGCACGCTGTGTCTGATCGACACGAAGCCGCGCATGCTCGATGACGAGGATCGCGCGTTGCTGCGCGATCTCGCGCGCATGGCCGAACAGGAGCTCGTCGCGATCCAGCTTGCTACGCTCGACGACCTCACGCATCTGTCGAACCGGCGCGGTTTCGAAGTGCTCGCGCAACACGCGCTGAACGTCTGTAGGCGGATGGATAAGCCGGCGTCGCTGCTGTTCTTCGATCTGAACGACTTCAAGCAGATCAACGATACGCTCGGGCACGCCGAAGGCGACCGCGCGCTGCAAGCGTTCGCCGAGGTGCTGCGCACCGCGCTGCGCGAAAGCGACGTGATCGGGCGGCTCGGCGGCGACGAGTTCGTCGCGCTGCTGAGCGGCGCGACGAACTCGGAGACGCATGAAGTGACGCAGCGTCTCGGCCACCTGCTCGAGCAGCGCAATGCCGAGCGGCTGCGTGGCTACCAGATCCACTTCAGCGTGGGCCAGGTGACGTACGAGCCGACGAGTCACGGCACGGTCGCCGAACTGCTCGCCGCGGCCGATGCGGCGATGTATAGCCACAAGCAGGCTTCGAAGGCGCGCTCGGCGCAACGGTGCTGACGGGCTCCGATTTCGGTCGGTAGCCCGAGGCGGGCACGCGCGGCATAATTGCGGATCGCTCCGCGCTGTCGCGCATTGACCCTGAAAGCTCCCGATGACTGATCTGCAGCACACCGCCGCCGCGCGGCTCGCCCAACTCGAATGGCGCTGGAAGCCGTTCGGGGACATGACGGGCGTCGAAGTCTATGAGATGCTGGCCGCCCGCAGTGGGGTGTTCGTCATCGAACAGAATTGTTTGTATGGCGATATCGACGGGCTCGACGTCGATGCCTGGCATCTGCTCGCGTATGGCAACGGCGACGATGGGGCGCCGCCAGCCCTGGCCGGCTATCTGCGCGTGTTGTTGCCCGATGCGGCGGATGCCGACGTGCGCATCGGCCGGGTATTGACGACCGCGTCGTTTCGCGGCATCGGTCTCGGCAACGCGATGCTCGAGCGCTCGCTCGCGCATATCCGCACGCAGTGGCCCGATACACCGATCCGTCTGCACGCGCAGGCGCATCTGCAAGGCTTTTACGGCGCGTTCGGCTTCGAGCCGGTTTCTGAGATTCACGAGGAAGACGGCATTCCGCACGTCTGGATGCGCTCGCTCCGAGCTTGAACGGGTCAGCGGGGCCCGTTGGCGGTCGTCGATGCCGCATGCGTGAGTCCGCGCGCCGCTTCCACACGCCGCTCGGCGCGCAGGCGTCCGCGCGCCGATAGCCGCATCCAGTGACGCAGCGCGATCAGCGCGCCGATCACGCTCATCATCGAACCCGGAATCCATAGCAGGAGCCCGCCGAGCTGCTGATCGCGCATCGGGCTCAGCCACGTGAATGCGCGGCCGCAGATCGAATAGATCGGATACAGCTCGCGCGGCGTAAAGAAGATGAATGCGCCGAGGATGATCTGCGGCGGAATCGCCGCGATCACCACGAGCACGCGCTTGCCCGGCGACAAACGCGCGGGCGGCGCCGGACGCGGATCGAGCACGAGCCACCAGAACAGCAAGCCGTCGATCGCCATGCTCCAGTTCATCACGCGATACAGCCGCCAGTCGAGCATCGCGACGAAATGGATCGGCGACAGCAGCCAGAAATAGATCAGCCCGACGAATAGCGTGACCGCGACCACCGGGTGCATGACCACATCGAGCACCCTGCGCACGAGCGGTGTTTGCAGCGCCGGCCGCACGAAGCGCCGTCGCCAGCGCAACGGAATGCCCGCGCGTAACGCCGCGCCCGGATACGACAGCGCAATGAAGAATGGCCCGAGATGATGCAGCACCAGATGCTGCAAGCGATGCATGAAGAACTCATGCTCGAAGAAATAATCGAGCCGCGTATGCAGCACGACATATAGCGCGACCAGCCCGAACCAGAACGACAGTCGCCGCGCGAACGACAACCGCGCCTTGCGCGCGCCGCGCACGAACAGGATCGCCGGGATCAGCAACGCGATCACGACGGTCGGCGAAAACTCCCAGGGATCGAGCCAGTAGAGCAGGTTCATGGCGATGGCGTGTGCGGTGGCTGCGGCCCGTGATGCCGCTTACTTCGCCTGGGCCGGCGACTTGACCGGGAACGGCGCGCTCAGCGTTTCGCCATCGGAGAACTTCAGCGTCAGATGCACGGTGTCGCCCGGCGCGACCTTGTGCTTCGCGTCCTCGAGCATCACGTGATAGCCGCCCGGCGCGATCGCGACCTGGCCATGCGCGGGCACCGTCAGCTTGTCGACCATCACCATCTTCTGCGTCGAACCATTCGATACCGTTTGATGCAGCATCGCGTCGCCGTAGTCGTCGCTCGAAATGTCGACGAGGTCGATCGGTTTGTCGCTCGCGTTGACGAGCGTCGCGTAGCCGGCCGCGGGCAGGTTGTTCGGCAACCAGCGCACCCACGCGTCCTTGACGCTGATCGCGTGCGCGTCAGCCGCCTGCGCGGTCGAGGCGATACCGAACGACAGCGCGAAGGCGCCGGCCAGTGAAGCGAACGTTTTGAGCTTGATCGTCATGATGGGATCGATTGGGATCGAATAAGAATCAGGATTGGTCGTCGATGATGCGGCGCAGGTCCTGCGCGATCGCATCGGGGGTGTCGTGATCGGTGGCGAGCAGGCGAGCGTGGCCCTCGCCGTCGAACACATAGACGGCGGAGCTGTGCGTGACCTCGTAGTTGCCGTTCGGGTCGCGCTTTTCCATCTGATAAGCGACACGATAGCGCTTCGCCAACGACTCGATCTGCCAGTCGGTGCCGGTCAGCCCTTCGGCGTGCTGTGCGTCGAACGCGCCGACATAGTCGTGCAACGCCCGCGGCGTGTCGCGGGCTGGATCGACGGTGATGAACAGGATGCGCACTTTCTGCGCATCGGGGCCGAGCTTGCCGAGCACCTGCATCAGGCGGCCCATCGTTTCGGGACAGACGTCCGGGCAATGCGTGTAGCCGAAGTAGACCAGCGACGCGCGGCCCTTGAACGAAGCGGCGTTGACGGGGCGGCCGGTGTCGTCGGTCAACGTGAAGTCCAGATCCGGCAGGTGGCCGGTCACGTCGGTCAATTGCCACGGCTCGGCGCGTTGCGTGCAACCGGCCAGCGTGGTGAGCGCGACCAGCGTACCCAGCGCCGCTGCCGCCGCAAACCGGCGTGCCACCCCGTGCATCGACCGTTGCACGTGTCGCTCGGGTCGTGAGCGGGACAGGTTCGGCTTGGGGTGCAGTGGCGGGAGGATCGGGAACAAAGCAGGGTTCAATGACTCGATTGAAGAGCAGGCGGCACGAATCGATGGAGCAGGGGGGCCGCACCTCCGCCCGATCATGCCGCGCAAGATTCGCGCGCGATACGCGATTGAGCGACAGCATGCAACGCTGTCCATCGTGCCGACCCTCCGCGTGGCAGCGACTGTAGCGCAAAATTGGCGCCAGCGTCGCGCGGCGCGCCGGGCGCACGATTTGCGAGTCAATTTGACGCAGCTGGCTGAAAGCTCGGTGAAGCCCGATCGTTGCGCTTTTGAACGCAATCGACGCAAGCGGGCGGACAGACCGCCCATCGGGCTTGAGTCCAGGCTTACTTTCTCGAAAAATTGACGGATGCGCGGTAAGATGCGCACACTTTTCCGGCCATAGAAGGCTGAAAGGCGAACCCAGGCGATGCAAGCACTTCCGGCTGTTCTGTCTCCGAGCGAGACGGCATTTTTCTTCGATTTCGACGGCACGCTCGTCGAACTCGCCCCTACGCCGGACGGCGTGCTGGTGCAGCCGCGCGTGATCGACCTGCTGCGCGAACTGCGCAGCCTGACGAATGGCGCGGTCGCGGTGGTGTCGGGGCGCGGCATCGACAGCATCGACAGCTTTCTCGGCATGCCCGATCTGCCGGTCGCCGGTTTGCACGGCGCGGAGCGGCGCGATGCCAACGGCGACACGCAGCGCATCGGCTTTCACGACGAGCGCCTGTTGCGCATGGAGCAGGTGCTCGCGCAGGTCGTCAACGAACATCCGGGCATGCTGCTCGAGATCAAGGGCGCGGCGCTCGCGCTGCACTACCGCAATGCACCGGACCGCGAGCCGGTCGCGCGCGAGGCGACCGAGCGGCTCGTCGCCGATTACCCGGCGTCCTACGTGCTGCAGCCCGGCAAGATGGTCTACGAGATCAAGCCGAAGGACGTCGACAAGGGCCGCGCGACGCGCGCGTTCCTCGACGAGCTGCCGTTCACCGGCCGCACGCCGATATTCGCCGGCGACGATCTGACCGACGAGAAGGGCTTCGCGGTCGTCAACGAGCGTGGTGGCCTGTCGATCAAGGTCGGTGCGGGCGAAACGATGGCGCGCACCCGTGTCGAATCGGTGTCGTTGCTGCTCGACTGGCTCGAGACGATTGTCGCGGCGGCACGCGGCGCATGACGCCGGCGCCCAGTTCAACGAAAACAACATACTGCATCGGGAATCGCGCTTCATGAGCCGACTGATCATTGTTTCGAATCGGGTGGCGCCTATTTCGGAGGGCGGCCCGGCTGCGGGCGGTCTGGCGGTCGGCGTGTACGACGCGCTGAAGGAGACCGGCGGCATGTGGTTCGGCTGGAGCGGCGACGTGCTCACCTCCGGCCACCCGCAGATCAAGGTCGAGGAGCGCGGTCCGGTGACCTTCGCGACCGTCGCTTTGATGCGCCGCGATTACGACCAGTACTACCGCGGTTTCTCGAACGCGACGCTGTGGCCCGCGTTCCACTATCGAACCGACCTGCTGCATTACGACCGGCACGACTTCGAAGGCTACTGCCGCGTCAACGCGTGGCTCGCGCAGCAACTGGTGCCGCTGTTGCGCGAAGACGATGTGATCTGGGTGCACGACTATCACCTGATCCCGTTCGCGCAGGCGCTGCGCTCGGCGGGCGTGAAGAACCGCATCGGGTTTTTTCTGCACATTCCGTTTCCGGCCTCGCAGGTGCTGCTGACGGTGCCGCCGCATCGCGAGCTCGTCGAGGCGCTGTGTTCGTTCGACCTGCTCGGCTTCCAGACCGGCCCCGATCTGCGCGCGTTCTGCGATTACGTGACCAACGAAGGCGGCGGCTCGATCGACGCGTCGGCGCAAGGGCCGCTCACCGTGCATGCGTTCGGCCGCACGCTGCGCGCGTCGGCGTATCCGATCGGCGTCTATCCGGACGAGATCGCCGAGCTCGCGAAAGCGGGCGAGCGCGGCAAGCCGGTGCGCACGATGAAGGCGACGCTGCATTCGCGCAAGCTGATCATGAGCGTCGACCGGCTCGACTATTCGAAGGGGCTGGTCGAGCGATTCCGCGCGTTCGAGCGCCTGCTCGAACATTCGGCCGCACAACGCAACAAGGTGTCGTTCCTGCAGATCGCACCGCCGACGCGCGCCGACCTGCACGCGTATCAGGACATCCGGCTGCAGCTCGAAGGCGAATCGGGACGGATCAACGGACGTTTCGCCGAGCTGGACTGGACGCCGATCCTGTACATCCATAAGCAGTACGAGCGCTCGGTGCTGGCGGCGCTGTTCCGCACCGCGCACGTCGGCTATGTGACGCCGTTGCGCGACGGCATGAACCTCGTCGCGAAGGAATATGTGTCGGCGCAGGATCCGGAGAATCCGGGCGTGCTCGTGCTGTCGCGCTTCGCGGGCGCGGCGCAGGAGCTCGATGGCGCGCTGATCGTCAACCCGGTCGATATCGACGGCATGGCCGAAGCGCTTGCGTGGGCGCTCGGTATGCCGCTCGCCGAGCGGCAGGCGCGCTATCGCGACATGATGGCGCAGCTGCGCGAGAACAACGTGTCGGTGTGGCGCGACAACTTCATGCGCGATCTGCAGAGCGTCGATGGCGCGAAGCGCGCCAGAAGCGGGAAGGCGCGCGCGGCCGCGGGTGCGGCGGGCACCGCGAGGAAGAGGGCGGCGCGCGAGAGCGTGACCGGCTAAGCCAGCCGCGAGCCAGACAGCAAAAAGCCGCTCCGGGGAGCGGCTTTTTTTCGTGCGATCGACAGCGCGTGGACGCGGCGTGACTCAGGCCACGTGCTGTTCGTCGACCTTCTTGCCGCCGACATGCAGCGTCTGGCCCTTGCCGTATTGCTTCGCCAGCAGGTCGCGATAGAGGCCCGGACGCTGGCGCAGTTCTTCCGGCGAACCGTCGTCGATGACCTTGCCGGCGCTCATCACGATGATCCGGTCGAAGTTGTTCAGGGTCGACAGACGGTGCGCGATCGCGATCACGGTACGGCCGACCATTAGCCGGTCGAGCGCCTTCTGGATCGCTTCTTCGGACGCGCTGTCTAGCGCGGAGGTGGCTTCGTCGAGCAGCAGGATCGGCGCGTTTTTCAGAATCGCGCGTGCGATCGCGATGCGTTGGCGCTGGCCGCCCGACAGCTTCACACCGCGGTCCCCGACGATCGTGTCGTAGCCTTCCGGCATCGCTTCGATGAAGTCCGCGCAACGTGCCTCGCGCGCGGCGGCGAGCACTTCCTCGCGGCTCGCTTCGGGGCGGCCGTACGCGATGTTTTCGTACACCGTGCGATGGAACAGCGAAATGTCCTGGGGCACCAGCGCGATCGCGTGGCGCAGGCTGTCCTGGGTAATCGACGCGATGTCCTGGCCGTCGATCTTGATCGCACCACCCTGGGTTTCGTAGAAGCGCTGCAACAGCGCGAGCACCGTCGATTTGCCGGCGCCCGACTTGCCGATCAGGCCGACGCGCTGACCCGGTTCGATATTGAGGTCGAAGTGATCGAGAATCGGCCGGCGGCGCGGATAGGCGAATGTGACGCCTTCGAACGCGACGCGGCCGCCCTGCGGCACGAGTTCGGTCGCGTCGTCGCGATCGGGCATGCCGTGCGGTTCGAGCAGCGTGCGCACGGCTTCCGCGAGTCGCGCGACGTGCTGGGTGACGTCGACGAGTGCGACCGCCAGGTCGCGCGTGCCGTGCAGGATCGTGAAGCCGAGCGAGCTCACGAGCACGATGTCGCCCGAGGTCGCGCGGCCCTGGTCCCACAGCCACAGCGCCCAGCCGAGCAGTCCGGCCGACAGCAGCGCGGTGATCACCGCATGCAGCAGACGCAGCTTTTCCAGATACAGCAGGCTTTGCTGGCGCGCGTCCATCTCCGACTTGACCGTCGACGCGAAGCGCCCCTGCTCGCGAAACGTCATGCCGAACGCGCGCACGAGGCCCATGTTGCTGATCACGTCGACGAGCTCGCCGTCGACCGATGCCGCCTTGGTCGCGAAATTATGGTGGCGCGCGGAGCCGCGGCCCGCCAGCTTGTACAGCACGACCGACAGGATCGCCGAGCACAGCATCAGGCCGGCGGCCATCAGCGGGTTCACCGAGATGATCATCACGATCGCGCCGAGCACCGCGATGCACGGCGGCAGCACGTTCCACGCGGTGGTGTTTTCGGCGGTGTAGACGGCGTTCGAGGTCGCGGTGATCCGGCTTGCCAGCATGCCGGGCTGCTTTTCGGCGTAGTAGGTCGGCGAATGGCCGCTCAGGTACTGGAACAGGTCGCGCCGCAAATCGCCCGTCACGGCGACGAACGTGTGCGCGGCGAACCAGCCGCCGACCCGCCACAACAAGTTGTCGGCGGCGATCAGGCCGACGAGGATCGCGAATGCGCCCCACAGCGGCCCCGGATGATGGCGGCCGCCGCCGAGCACGTCGATCAGATGTTTGATCGCGTATTGCGAAGCGAGTGCACAGCCCACGGCCGCAATCACGCTGCACAACACGATCGCATGCGCGACCGGATGGCGGCGGATAAAGCGGAAGAGAAACGCAAGCGGCCGGTGCGCATAGCTCGCGAGCTTTGCGTTCTGGGCGTTACGCTGGGCGATGGTCAAGTGTTCCAATTGAGCTGAGATCGATGTGTTTCGGGTTGTGCTTGCAAGGCGCGGACCACACGGACAAGCATGTCTCTGCGCGAAGCCGATGCTTCGCATTGTAAACATGCAATGACGATTGCGCCCTGTGTATCCGGGCTTTGACGCGATTGATTTCGCGATGGACCTCCGCGATCTGCGTCGTCTCGACGCACCAGCCGGCGGGCGATTCAGGCAGATTGCGGATATTTTCGAGATATAATTACAAATTGCATTCAACCGCGCCGCGGCAATTTTGTAGTTCCTACCGGCGAGGTCGATGCACGAGAGCTCACGAACACGGTACCGCCGTGCCTCGCGAAACCTCGTGGACACTGTAGAACTGTCTTAGAAAACAAGGGTTTGCAAAGTGTTTCGCGTTTGTAACAACATAAAGACTTTGAAATGCCGTGGTGCGGCAACAATTCGGGCACCGATAATGCGTGCTCGTTAGCCCGGCAAAATTTCTGACAGTTTGTCAACGTAGGTGCACGGTGCGCGTTTACTCGCACATGCGCAGACACTGATCCACTTGTCTGGGCTCGTTACCCAAGCGATCCATCGCAGGATTTCTCGAAAGAATCAGGCCCGCGCCGGCATCTCCGGCCAGACTGCCCTGGCGAGCAAGCGAGTCGCTTTTTCCAAATGCAGTACTTTTGCCTGATTTTTTACTAGGAGTTCGTCAATATGCGAATCGCTCAAATCGCTCCGCTGCACGAGGCGGTTCCTCCCAAGCTGTACGGTGGTACGGAACGCGTGGTGTCCAATCTGACCGAGGCGCTGGTCGAGCTGGGCCACGACGTCACGCTGTTTGCAAGCGGTGATTCGCAAACCTCGGCGAAGCTCGAAGCTTTCTGGCCGCAGGCGCTGCGCCTCGACCCGACGATTCGCGACGTGATGGCGCCGCACATGCTGCTGCTCGAAGAAGTGCGCCGTCGCGCGGACGAATTCGATGTGCTGCACTTCCACATCGACTACTACCCGTTCTCGCTGTTCGCGCGTCAGCCGGTGCCGTTCCTGACCACGATGCACGGCCGTCTCGATCTGCCGGAACTGCAGCCCATCTTCAATACGTTCAACGACGTGCCGGTCGTGTCGATTTCCGACAACCAGCGCATCCCGCTGCAACAGGCGAACTGGCTGCAAACCGTCTATCACGGTCTGCCGGAAAACGTGCTCACGCCGATCCCCGACGTCGAACCGGGCTACCTCGCATTCCTCGGCCGCGTCTCGCCGGAGAAGGGTCTCGACCGCGCGATCCGCATCGCCGGCCAGGCAGGCATGAAGCTCAAGGTCGCCGCCAAGATCGACAAGGCCGACCGTGCTTACTACGAAGAAGTGATCAAGCCGCTGATGGCGCTCCCGCACGTCGAGTACATCGGCGAAATCGGCGAAGCCGAAAAGCGTGAGTTCCTCGGCAACGCGCATGCGCTGGTGTTCCCGATCGACTGGCCGGAGCCGTTCGGCCTCGTGATGATCGAAGCAATGGCGTGCGGTACGCCGGTGATTGCGTTCAACCGCGGTTCGGTGCCGGAAGTGATCGAAAACGGCGTGTCGGGTTTCGTCGTCGAAGACGAAATCAGCGCGGTCGCGGCCATCAAGCGTCTGCACACGCTGCCGCGCGCTGGCGTGCGCAAGGCGTTCGAGGCACGTTTCTCGTCGAAGGTGATGGCGCAGAACTACGTCGCCACGTACGAAGAGCTGCTGCGCCGCAAGCATCGCACGGTGCTGCGCGAAGTCAACGCAGGCTGATCGACGGTTGATGCGCCTCAGCTGATTCGCAGTAGACAAACGCTGGCGGCAGGAGCGCGTCGTACGCTTCCTTCGCTGCCCTTGACGCCCCGCTGGCCCGTTGCCGGCGGGGCGTTGTTGCATGCGCGCCGCAGTTTTCGTCGGCGCGCAACGGAAAATGCGGGATTCCGCGCGGCGCGAACGAGCCAGTCTCGGTAATATCCCTATAATGGCCGTGCCGCAAAATGGGCTGCGGCGCCGCCGACGACAGGAGGATGCCTTGCCGAGAACGAAAGAGACGCGTGCGAACGCGGCGCCCGGCGCCGGAACGATTTTTACGTTACGCGCCATCGGTCTCGTGCTCGCCGCCCGCTGGTTTTTTTCGATGTCCCAGATGAACCTGTCCACCGCGTTGACCGCGATGGCGTCGTCACCTTGGGCATGCATCAACCTCGTCTTCCTGTTCCTGCTGATCTTCCTGCCGGGCGCGCGCGCCGTCGCCGAGCGTCCGTTTCATCCGCTGCCGCAATGGCTGCGTCAGGCGCTGCGCCTGTTCGCGTTCCTCGGGTTTCTGTTTGCGCTGTGGTCGGTCGGCGCGTTCGTCGCGAGCGCCGGCTGGCGTCGCGCGGTGCAGGCGGTCGCGGCCACCAACGGCTGGCTCGTCGCGGCGCCGGTGCTGTATGCGATCGTCCTGTGGATTTGCCGGCCGCTGCCGCTGTGGCGCACCAATGTGGCGGCGCGGCGCTTTGCGATCGGCCGCTATGCGGTGTCGCTCGATCCGGTGACGCGCACCGTGGTTGTCTGGGCCGAGCGGCGCAAGGTCGGGCAATACGATGCACGCGAATTGTCGGTGCGCTGGGATAACGGACCGGACGTGCGGCCGACGCCGGCGCCCACCCCCGCGGTCGCGTTCGGTGCGGCGGGCGAGGCCGGCGCGTCAGCGGCGCCGATGGCGTCGGTCGCGGCGCCATCGCTTGCGCGCAGCGTGTTCGGCGTTCGTCCGAAGGTCGAGTTGTTGTGGGATTCGCCCGCCGCCGCAGGGCATAACCGGCAGACCGTTTTCCGTGCCCCGCTGACGACCGAAGGCGATCGCGTCGCCGCCCGCGCGCTCGACACGACGCTGCGCCAGGTCTGACGCTGCACGTTTTGTGCTGTCGCTCACATCGCGTGGCCGATGCACGCATCCCGGAGCGTTGCTTCGTCGATAATGCAATCAAGGCGCCCGGCCTGCAGGCGGGCGAGTGGGACACTCATCGATCGTATCGCGTCTTTCGCAGGAGTCGCCATGCTGGTTCGCTGGTTGCTTGCCGCCCTTCATCTGCTCGCCTATGGCTTTGCGCTCGCGTCGATTCTCAGGCGCACGTGGTCGCTGCGTCGCGCGTCGGTGCCCGCCGCATTGCGTTCGGTGTTCCGCGCCGATTCACGCTGGGGCATCGCCGGACTGGTGCTGATCGTGACCGGCCTGATGCGTGTGTTCGGCAGCTATGAGAAGGGCGCCGACTACTACCTGCACGAGCCGCTCTTTCACGTGAAGATGGCTTTGCTGGTGCTGATCCTGATCCTCGAAGTGCCGACGATGCTCGGCCTGATGCGCTGGCGCGCGTCGATCCGCAGCGGCGCGGCGCCGAATCTGAAAAAGGCGCGTTCCTACGCGCATTTCAATGTGATCCAGACCGTGCTGCTGGTTCTGATGGTGTTTGCCGCGACCGGCATGGCGCGCGGCATCGGGCTGCCCGCCGGCGTGGTCTAGCCCGGCGGACCTTTTATTGCGGCGGGTAGGTGGCCTCAGGTGTGGCGCCGCTGGCTACGTCGGCCAGTGCGCCCCCGTCTCGTGCTAGCCGACCAGCAAGCCGGAATCGTCGACCCGGTCGGCTTTGACCCTTGCCGTTTCGCGCGCGAGTTCCGGCTCGCCGAGACCCTTGATCAACTCCAGCGCCTGACGCTCGAACAAGCGACGGTACAGGCCGTTGTCGCGTTTGATCAGCGCGTCGTGGCTGCCTTCCTCGATCACCTTGCCCTTGTCGAGCACCAGCAGCCGGTCGAGCGCACGCACCGTCGATAGCCGATGCGCGACCACCAGTGTCGTGCGCCCCTGCATCAACCGCTCCATCGCGCGCTGGATCAGCACTTCGCTTTCGCTGTCGAGGCTCGACGTGGCTTCGTCGAGAATCAGGATCGGCGCGTCGGCGAGGAACGCCCGCGCGATCGCGACACGTTGGCGCTCGCCGCCCGATAGCTTGATGCCGCGTTCGCCGACCAGCGTGTCGTAGCCATTCGGCAGCGCGGCGATGAAGTCGTGCGCGCTCGCGAGCCGCGCGGCCCGCTCGATGTCGGCGCGGCTCGCGCCGGGTCGTCCATACGCGATGTTCTCGGCAAGCGAGCGGTGAAACAGCACCGGCTCCTGCTGCACGATCGCGATCTGGCTGCGCAGCGACGTCTGCTGGACCTGCGCGATGTCCTGACCGTCGATCGTGATCCGGCCGCCCGAAATGTCGTGAAGGCGCTGGATCAGCTTGATGAAGGTCGTCTTGCCCGAGCCGGAATGGCCGACCAGCCCGACGCGCTCGCCCGGCGCGATGCGTATCGAGAAGTCGTCGTAGAGCGGCCGGCTATGCGCGCCATAGTGAAACGACACGTGCTCGAAGCGGATCTCGCCGTTGCGGATCGCGATCGGGCCGGCGCCGGGACGATCCTCGATCCCAAGCGGCTGGCTCTCGAGCGACACCAGTTCCTCCATGTCGTTGACCGAGCGCTGCAGGTTGCGGATGTGCATGCCGATGTCGCGCAGATAGCCTTGCAGCATGAAGAACATCGTCAGCGCGAACGTGATGTCGCCGACGCTCGCTTCGCCGCGCGCCCACAGCAGCAGCGCCACGCCGAGAATCGCGGCCTGGATCGCGGCCAGCATGCCGCCCTGGAGTCCGCCGTTGAGCGTGCCGCGCACCCACGTGCGGCGCGTGCGCTGCCGCCATTTGCCGATCACGTGCGCGAGGCGCGCTTCCTCGCGCGCTTCCGCGCCGAAAGCCTTGACGACGCCGTTGCAGCTGACGGCATCGGCGAGCGCACCGCCCATGCGCGTATCCCACGCGTTCGCGAGACGCGCGGACGGTGCGACGAAGCCGAGCGACACCGTCACGGTCACGCCGATGTACAGCAGCGAGCCGATGCCGACGACGACGCCCATCATCGGCCAGCGCCAGCCGAGCAGCATGGTCGCGCCGACCAGCATCACGAGCGACGGCAGCAGTGCGATAAGCAGCGTGTCGTTCAGCAGGTCGAGCGCCCACATGCCGCGCGTGATCTTGCGCACGGTCGAGCCGGCGAAGCTGTTCGCGTGCCAGTCGGTCGAAAAGCGCTGCACGCGATGAAACGCGCGCACGGCGATCTCGCTCATCATCTTCAGCGTGAAACGGATGATGTTGAAGTACACCCCCTGGCGCAGCAGCGTCGCGGTGAGCCCGAGCGCGGCGAGCACGCCGAAGGCCTGGAGCGCGTGATGCCAGACGGGCGCCAACGTCGCCGGACCGGACGCGATCGCGTCGACGAGACGTCCGGCGAAGACCGGGGTCAGGATGTCCGCGCCCGCCGTGAACAGCGCGAGCGCCGCGATCACGACGATGCGCCACGGCTGTTGCGCCCAGTGACGGAAGGTGAAGCCGAGGACATCCTTGAAGGCTTGTCCGCGAAAGTCGAGTTTTCTGTTGGCCATTTGCTTTCGACCCGGCGACGCACGAGCGCGCCGAGGTTCCAGTCAGAAGCGAAAAAGAGTAGACAGCCAGCGAATGCCGGAACGCGCGCGGGACTGCGCGAAAAATGCGACGGCAAACAACGGCAACGGAACAACGGACTGTCTGGGATGAACGCGGCGCGCCTGTCGAGGCGGCTTTGTACCAGCTACGACGCTGCGGCTTTCAAGGTCGCATCGGTCGTGGCGGACGGGCCGACGGCCGTGGAACCATGCGAGGGAACGCGCGCTGCACAGCGAACATGTGGCGCCTCCCTGAGATGGTTCAAGATGGAGAAACCGGACGGAGCCGGACCGGGCGAATACCCGTCTGCCGAATATAGCAACAGGGCGGGGCGCTCGCCAACCTACGGAACGACGTGGTTCTACAGCCAGCGGTAGCCCGCATGGGCACGCGCGATGTAGCGCCGGACAATAGAAAAAGGGCTTACGCATTGCTGCGTAAGCCCTTTTGTCTTCGGTGATCGACACACCAAGAATCTGGTGGGTAGTACTGGGATCGAACCAGTGACCCCTGCCGTGTGAAGGCAGTGCTCTACCGCTGAGCTAACCACCCGAAGAGATTGAGATTATGTCAGGGAATTTAGGGTTCGTCTAGTCTTTTTTAAGCAGTTTGCTCATCCATTGCTGGCGCGGGTTCAACGCGCCATACGCTCGCGCCTTTGATCTCTTTGTCGAGGCTGTCGAGCACGGCTTCGTGTGCGGCGCTTTCCTCGTCGCTCGCGGCGATCACGACCAGCTCCAGCGAGTCGAGCGCCACCCGCGGCGCATGCGTATCGCCGCCGGCCTGCGTTTCGCCGAGCATGTCGATGACGAGGCTTTCCTGGCCGCGCGTCATCGACAGATAGACTTCGGCGAGCAGTTCCGAGTCGAGCAGCGCGCCGTGCAGCGTACGGTGCGCGTTGCTGATGCCGAAGCGGTCGCACAGCGCATCGAGCGAATTGCGTTTGCCGGGGAACATCTGCTTGGCTTGCGCGAGCGTGTCGATGATCTCGCCGCAGTGCGTGCTCACCGGCGGCAGACCGAGCAGCGCGAACTCGGCGTCGAGAAAGCCGATGTCGAACGGTGCGTTGTGGATGATCAGGTCCGCGTCCTGGATGAAGTCGCGGAACTGGTCGACGATCTCGCCGAACTTCGGCTTGTCGCTCAAGAACTCCGTGGTCAGCCCGTGCACCGCGAGCGCGCCCGGATCGCTGTCGCGCTCGGGGTTGATATAGAAGTGCAGGTTGTTGCCGGTCAGCCGGCGGTTCACCAGCTCGACGCAACCGAGTTCGAGAATCCGGTCGCCGCCGCGCGGGTTCAGGCCGGTAGTTTCGGTGTCGAGGATCAGTTGACGCATGTCGGATTAGCCTGCTTCGAAAAAAATTGCAGAAAGAAAGCGAAGAGGGCGGCGTGCGTCGTTGCCGATGCACGCAGGCCCTTTACATTTCGGCGAGCGACGCCACGCCGCGGTTGGCCAACTGGTCGGCGCGTTCGTTTTCCGGGTGGCCGTTGTGGCCGCGCACCCAGCGCCATTCGATTTCGTGTTGCGCGACGAGCGCGTCGAGCCGCTTCCACAGATCGGCGTTCTTGACCGGCTGCTTCGCCGCGGTGACCCAGCCTTTTTTCTTCCAGCCGTGAATCCACTCGCTGATGCCTTTCTGCACGTATTGCGAATCGGTATGGACGACCGCCTTGCACGGGCGCTTCAACGCCTCGAGCGCGGAAATCACGCCCATCAGCTCCATGCGATTGTTGGTCGTGTTGGCCTCGCCGCCGAACAGTTCTTTTTCCTGGCTGCCGAAGCGCAGCAACGCGCCCCAGCCGCCAGGGCCGGGGTTGCCCTTGCAGGCGCCGTCGGTATAGATGTCGATGTGATCCGGAGTCATTCGGTATGGTTACGTGTGTTCGGGGTGGCGGCGGGCGTGAGGCCTGCCGCAAGCACGGGCTTTTTCACTTTGAGCGGCCCGACGAGACGCATGCCGCGCACGCGCTTGATCGCCTTGATCATGTAGGTGGCGCCGAAAATCGGCCACCAGCGGTCGCCGGCGGCTTCCATGAAGCCATAGCGCGCGAGCCATTGATCGCTCGCGAGCGGTGGACGATAGCAGCCGAAGCGCCCGCGTTCAAGGTCGAAGCCGAGCAGCTTGATCCAGTCCTTCAGACGCGTGAACGCGATCAGGTCGACGGCCGAGGGCACGAACGGGCGTCCCGTCATCTTGCCGATCGACTGCCGCACGCCCCACAGCGACAACGAGTTGAAGCCGAGGATGATCAATTGGCCTTCGGGCACCAGCACGCGTTCGGCTTCGCGCAGCAGCCGATGCGGATCGCTGGTGAATTCGAGCGTGTGCGGCATCACGAGCAGGTCGACGCTTTGCGCTTCGATCGGTAGATCGAGCAAATCGCACCAGACCGCGCTGCGTCCGGCCGGCGCGTGCAGGCCGGGGGCGGCTGGCGCGGCGTTGGCCGGAATCTCGCCGCCGACGTTGCCCGCGCCGCAAATGTCGCTCACGCTGCCACGACGTGCAGACCGCGGATACGTGTACGGCGCGCTCGCGCCGCTCGCTGCGTCGAGCACGAGGCCGCGGCACGGCATGCGGTTCTCGCGCAGCGCGTCGAGTTGTGGCAGGCCGAGTTGCAGCGCATGATAGCCGAACACGTCCGACACCACGCGATCGAGCTGGGTTTGCTCCCAGTCGAGCACGTAGCGGCCTGGCGGCGAATCGGTCCAGGCGGGCCAGTCTATAATCGCTCGGTCAGTCATATTAAGAATGCGTCGCCTATGAATGCGCTCGAGTACGTACCGGTCCCGGCGTTTGAAGACAATTACATCTGGGTCATCGCCGACGGACATCACGCGGTCGTCGTCGATCCGGGCGAAGCCGCCCCCGTGCGCGCCTGTCTGGCCCAACGAGGCTGGCGGCTGAGCGCTATTTTACTCACGCACCATCATCAAGACCACGTCGGCGGGGTGGCCGATCTGCTGAACGGCCAGGACGTCCCGGTCTACGGCCCCGCCGGCGAAGCTATCGCGCACCTCACACATCGTCTCAAAAGCGGCGATCACGTGACGATCACGGCACCCGCGCTCGAATTCAGCGTGCTCGAGGTGCCCGGGCACACGAGCGGACACATCGCTTATTTCCAGGCGGCGGATTCACGCGGCACACCGCACGTGTTTTGCGGCGACACGCTGTTCGCGTGCGGTTGCGGACGCCTCTTCGAAGGCACGCCGCAGCAGATGCTGAACTCGCTCGATGCGCTCGCCGCGCTGCCCGGCGCAACCGAAGTGCATTGCGCGCACGAATATACGCTGTCGAACATTCGCTTCGCGCTCGCTTGCGAGCCGCACAACGCCGCGTTGCAGGCATGGCGTGACAAGGCGAACGAACTGCGAGCCCGCCACCAGCCGACGCTGCCGACGACGATCGCGCACGAGCGCGCCGTCAATCCGTTTCTGCGCGCAGGGGAGCCGGCGATTCAGTCGAACCTCGAAGCACAATTGCACGAAACGGTGTCTGATAGGCTGAAAGCCTTCACATTGATGCGCGAATGGAAGAACCGCTTTCGTTGATCCGGAGCGCATTCGGCGGTTCTTCACGCGATGAATCGGAAAAATTCGCCAAGCCCCAGATTTGGTTGATTTTTTTCGCAATATTCCAATTGACGGAAACGTTGACGTTTCGTACTATCGGCTGCAAATTCCAGCCCTTTTGTGGAAACCGAGACGTTCATGCGATTCATCTTAAGTGCGTTATTAGTCCTGACACTCGCCGCGTGCGCGAGTCAGGGACCGATGACGAATAACGCCACCAGCCAGCAAGCCGTAGCCGACGCCCTTCGCAAGAACGCCACCGCTAAAGAAACCATCAACGTCGACCAGGGTTCCGTCAATCAGTTGACGAGCCAGGACGCCGATCTGTGGGGCCGCATTCGCCGCGGCTTCCAGATGCCGGACCTGCAGAGCGACCTCGTCGACATGCAGCTCAACTGGTATCTGCAGCGTCCCGACTATGTGCAGCGCATGACCGAGCGCTCGCAGAAATACCTGTATCACATCGTCGAGGAACTCGAGGCGCGCCATATGCCGACCGAGCTCGCGCTGCTGCCGTTCATCGAGTCCGCATATAGCCCGCAGGCTTTGTCGGTCGCCAAGGCTGCGGGTATGTGGCAGTTCATGCCGGGTACGGGCAGAACCTATAACCTGAAGCAGAACATGTGGCAGGACGAGCGCCGCGACGTGCTCGCGTCGACCAGTGCCGCGCTCGACTACCTGTCGAACCTGCACGACATGTTCGGCGACTGGCAACTCGCGCTCGCCGCGTACAACTGGGGCGAGGGCAACGTACAGCGCGCGATCGCGCGGAACGAGGCGGCGGGTCTGCCGACCGACTACATGAGCCTGCGCATGCCGAACGAAACGCGCAACTACGTGCCGAAGCTGCAGGCGGTCAAGAACCTCGTGATGAACCCGCAGATGTATGGGCTCACGCTGCCGGCCATTCCGAACCACCCGTACTTCGTTACAGTGACGACCTCGCACGACATCGACGTCGATGTCGCCGCGCGGCTCGCCAACATGTCGACGGACGAGTTCCGCTCGCTCAACCCGTCGTTCAGGAAGCCGGTGATTCTCGGCACAACGCAGCCGCAGATTCTGTTGCCCTTCGACAACGCGTCCGCGTTCGAGCGCAATCTGAAAACGTACTCCGGCTCGCTGTCGTCCTGGACCACCTACACGGTCGACGAACGCGCGACGCCCGCCGCGATTGCACAGAAGATCGGCGTCGACCCCGACACGCTGATGGAAGTGAACAAGATTCCGGTCGGCATGCGGCTGAAGCCGGGCTCGACGATCGTCGTGCCGCGCGGTTCGGACGACGACGAGGACATCAGCGCCGACGTCGCCGAAAGCGCGGTGCTCGCGATGGAGCCCGACGTGCCCGACACGCGCAAGATGCTGATCCGCGTGCGCCGCAATCAGTCGATGGCCGCCATCGCGCTGCGCTACGGCGTGTCGGTCGGTCAGTTGAAGGCTTGGAACAAGACGCATCGCGATCAGGTTTCGCGTGGCCAGGTGATCGTGCTGCACGTGCCGGTCGGCAAACCGGTTCCTAGCGAGCCGGGTCCGGAAAAGATCGCCGCCGACGTGCAAGGTGGCAGTGTGCAGAAGATCGGCGTCCATGTCGCAGACACACACGGCGATTCGCGCTACGATAAAAAGAAGGGGCGCGGCCACTCTGCGATCGTCAAGGTGTCCGAGCCGGGTGGCAAGAGCGACAAGCCGGCGGCGCCCGTTGCCAGCAAGGGGAAGGTCGAGAAGGTGTCGGCCTCGGTGCCCGGCAAGGCGTCGAAGGCCACGGCAGAGAGCCGCCCGAAGACCGTGGCCAACGCGAAGAAGAAGGGTAAATAGACCAATAGCGGCTCCCACGGTAGTGACCACATGCGTTGCGGGGGCAGCGCATGGATTGCGCTCCGATCACGCACCGTGTTCATCCAACGCCGTCGCCTCAGGGTGACGGCGTTTTTCATTGCGCCGACGATTCCTGCGCGTTTGCGGTATTTACTTTATTGTTCGTGCTGCGGTCGCGTTGGCCGTGGGGTGCCGTTGTGTCCCGAACCGTCCGACCCTCAGGCCTGGTTCTTGAGGCCATTTCCAGGCTTACTTCCTGATTTATGTCGTCGACCCAACTGCGCGTCTTTCTGCTTTTTTCCGCCGGCTACTTCGTCTCTTACGTGTTTCGCGGCGTCAATCTCGGTTTCGCGCCGTTCATCACGCGCGATCTTGGGTTGTCCGCCGCCGATCTGGGTGTGCTGACGAGTCTGTATTTCCTCGGTTTCGCGGGCGCGCAGATCCCCGCCGGCGTACTGCTCGACCACTTCGGCGCGCGTCGCGTGACGGCCGCCACGCTGCTCTTTGCCGCGCTCGGCATCTGGGTATTCGGCGCCGCGCACAGCCTCGGCATGATGATGGTCGGGCGACTGCTGATCGGGGTCGGCGTGTCGGTGTGCCTCGGCGCCGCGTTCAAGGCGCTCGCGCAGCATTTTCCGGTCGCGCGTCTGCCGTTGATGAACGGGCTGGTCATGGCGATCGGCGGCTTTGGCGGCGTGATGGTCGGCTCGCCGCTCACGTGGGTGCTGGGCTTTTCCAGTTGGCGCACGGTCTGCGTCGGGCTCGGTGTGCTGACGGTAGTGGTCGCGCTCGCGCAATGGACGCTCGCGCCCGACGCGCGCGACACGCATCGCCAGGCGAGTCTGGTCGCGCAGTTCAAGGGCACGTGGGACATCCTGCGCAGCGCGGCGTTCTGGAAAATCGCGTCGTTCTCGGTCGTGACGCAAGGCGTCTTTTATGCGATGCAGTCGTTGTGGGTCGGTGCGTGGCTACGCGATGTACAAGGCTTCGAGCCGCACCAGGCGGCGGCGCTCGTGTCGATTCTCGGCTTCGCGATGATGGCCGGCTGCGTCGGTTTCGGCGCGGCGGCGCGCAGCCTCGAGCGGCGCGGCATCTCGCTGTACGCGTTCTGCGGCATCGGCATGGCGCTGTACGTGCTGACGCAGATGCTGATCATGTTCAACGCGCCGTTGCCGGCGAGCCTGTTGTGGGCCGCCTATGGAATCTTCGGCGGCACTGGCATTCTGAGCTACGCGGTGATGGCGCGGCATTTCCCGCCGCAGATGATCGGCCGGGTCAACACCACGCTGACGCTGATTATTTTTCTGCTGATCTTCGGTTTTCAGATCGGCGTTGGCGCGGTGCTGTCGCACTGGCCGGCGAGCGGCGGGCATTACCCGGCGCTCGCGCATCTGACCGCTTGGGAAATCCTCGTCGCGCTGCAGGTGCTGAGCGCGATCTGGTACGTATTGCCGGGGCGCCAACTTGCCCGGTCGGCCGAGATGGGTGCGGAACAGGAGGCGTGAGCGGCCGCGCGACGGGTTTTGCATCGGAGGGAGGGGGCACCACGGGTGTTTCGCCCCCGTCAACAGCGTGTGCTCTTACCGCATAGGTTGGCCCGGCAAGTCCCTCGCGACGCCGCTTGGCAACGCTTTGACCCTCCGCCACGCACGTCGCCTCAAGTCTGCGCCCTATCTCAGATTTGGAGGGAAGGGCCGTTTCAGGCTATAATTTCAAGGTTTGAGCTTATCAACCCGCACCCTAGCGCCTACCTCCCCCATACCGTTCATCCGCCGCGCGCCATTGGCGTAGCAAGAAGGGCCCCGCACCCAGCCGAGTCGTCCACACAATGGACCCATCGCGCCCCTTGCAGCGTCACCGGCAGCTCGCGAGCGAGTCTGCGCGCGCATCCACGATGTGTTTCGCTGCGGCTTGCAATCGGATAGACAGGTGGCAACAGGGTGTTCCCCCAAGGAGTCTCCCGTGTTGCCGTCATTTTCTCCCGCTCTACTCGCGCTCGCCGACGGCACGGTCTTTCGTGGTTATTCGATCGGCGCCCCCGGGCATACCATCGGTGAAGTCGTGTTCAACACGGCCATCACCGGCTATCAGGAAATCCTGACTGACCCGAGCTACGCCCGCCAGATCGTGACCCTCACGTATCCGCATATCGGCAACGTCGGCGTGAACGCCGAAGACGTCGAAGCGACGAAAGTCCATGCCGCCGGCCTGATCATCCGCGATCTGCCGGTTCTCGCGTCGAACTTCCGCATGGAGCGCACGCTCTCGCAATACCTGCAGGACGAAGGCGTGGTCGCCATCGCCGGCATCGACACCCGCAAGCTGACCCGCGTGCTGCGCGACAAGGGCGCGCAAAACGGCGCGATCCTCGCCGGTTCCGACGACGAAGCCAAGGCGATCGAACTCGCGCGCTCGTTCCCGGGCCTCGCCGGCATGGACCTCGCGAAGGTCGTGTCGACGAAGGACACCTACGAATGGACCAAAACCGAATGGCAACTGGGCAGCGGCTACGGCGAGCAGAAGGCGCCGAAGTACCGCGTCGTCGCATTCGACTACGGTGTCAAGCAGAACATCCTGCGCATGCTGGCCGAGCGCGGTTGCCACGTCACCGTGCTGCCGGCGCAGGCGAGCGCGGCTGACGCGCTCGCGCTCAACCCGGACGGCGTGTTCCTGTCGAACGGCCCCGGCGATCCGGAACCGTGCGACTACGCGATCGCGGCGACGAAGGAGTTCATCGAGCGCGGCATTCCGACCTTCGGCATTTGCCTTGGCCACCAGATCATGGGCCTCGCGGTCGGCGCGAAGACGATGAAGATGAAGACCGGCCACCACGGCGCGAATCATCCGGTGAAGGATCTCGAAGACGGCCGCGTGGTGATTACGTCGCAGAACCACGGCTTCGCGGTCGATGCCGATACGCTGCCCGCCAACGCGCGCGTGACCCACGTGTCGCTGTTCGACGGCACGCTGCAGGGCTTTGCGCTGACCGACAAGCCGGCATTCTGCTTCCAGGGCCACCCGGAAGCGTCGCCCGGTCCGAACGATGTCGCGTACCTGTTCGACCGCTTCACCGCGTTGATGGACGCGCACAAGAACGGCAAGAGCGCAGCGGCTTGAAGCAGTAAAGGCCGGCCGCACAAGCCAGCCGCCGACGGAAACGAAAGCGGCTCGCGGCGGCCGCAGCGGCCCGGTCCACCTGGCGGCGGCCGCGCCGCGAAACAGCGCGCGCAACGTGAAAACGGCGCGCGCCGACGGAAAGAATAGCAACCGGGTTGCATGGGACTGGAGTAAGGCGCTGAAGCGCCAACTCCAGTCGACACAGGAATACATTAGCGAGAGCGTTATGCCCAAGCGGACAGACATCAAGAGCATCCTCATCATCGGCGCGGGTCCGATCATCATCGGCCAGGCGTGCGAGTTCGATTATTCGGGCGCGCAGGCATGCAAGGCGCTGCGTGAGGAAGGCTACAAGGTCATTCTCGTCAACAGCAATCCGGCGACGATCATGACCGACCCGAACACGGCCGACGTGACCTACATCGAGCCGATCACGTGGGAAGTGGTCGAGCGCATCATCGCGAAGGAGCGCCCGGACGCGATCCTGCCGACGATGGGCGGCCAGACCGCGCTGAACTGCGCACTCGATCTGCACGCGCACGGCGTGCTGGCGAAGTACGACGTCGAGTTGATCGGCGCATCGCCGGAAGCGATCGACAAGGCGGAAGACCGCCAGAAGTTCAAGGACGCGATGACCAAGATCGGTCTCGGTTCGGCCAAGTCGGGCACCGCGCATTCGATGGAAGAAGCGCTGCAGGTGCAGGCGAAGATCGCCGCGGAAACAGGCAGCGGCGGCTATCCGGTCGTGATCCGTCCGTCGTTCACGCTGGGCGGCTCGGGCGGCGGTATCGCGTACAACCGCGACGAGTTCGAAGAGATCTGCAAGCGCGGTCTCGACCTGTCGCCGACGCGCGAGCTGCTGATCGAAGAATCGCTGCTCGGCTGGAAAGAGTACGAGATGGAAGTGGTCCGCGACAAGGCGGATAACTGCATCATCGTGTGCTCGATCGAAAACCTCGACCCGATGGGTATTCACACCGGCGACTCGATCACGGTCGCGCCGGCGCAGACGCTCACCGACAAGGAATACCAGATCCTGCGTAACGCGTCGCTCGCGGTGCTGCGCGAGATCGGCGTCGACACGGGCGGCTCGAACGTGCAGTTCTCGATCAATCCGAAAGACGGCCGGATGATCGTGATCGAGATGAACCCGCGTGTGTCGCGTTCGTCGGCGCTGGCGTCGAAGGCAACCGGCTTCCCGATCGCGAAGGTCGCGGCGAAGCTCGCGGTCGGCTACACGCTCGACGAACTCAAGAACGAAATCACCGGCGGCCAGACCCCGGCATCGTTCGAACCGACGATCGACTACGTCGTCACGAAGATCCCGCGTTTCGCGTTCGAGAAATTCCGCGAAGCCGACTCGCGCCTGACCACGCAGATGAAGTCGGTCGGCGAAGTGATGGCGATCGGCCGCACCTTCCAGGAGTCGTTCCAGAAAGCGCTGCGCGGCCTCGAGGTCGGGGTCGACGGTCTGGACGAAAAGACCAGCAATCGCGACGAGATCATCCGCGAGATCGGCGAAGCCGGTCCGGATCGCATCTGGTATGTCGGCGATGCGTTCCGTGTCGGTATGAGCGCGCAGGAAATCTTCGAAGAGACCGCGATCGACCCGTGGTTCCTCGCGCAGATCGAACAGATCGTGCTGAAGGAAAAGGCGCTGGCCGGCCGTACGCTCGCGAGCCTCTCGAAGGAAGAGCTGAAGTATCTGAAGCAGAGCGGCTTCTCGGACCGGCGTCTGGCCAAGCTGCTCGGCGCGAAGACGGCGGACGTGCGCGCGCGCCGTATCGAGCTGAACGTACGTCCGGTGTACAAGCGCGTCGACACCTGCGCGGCGGAGTTCGCGACCAAGACCGCATACATGTACTCGACCTACGAGGAAGAGTGCGAAGCGAATCCGACGAACAACAAGAAGATCATGGTGCTGGGCGGCGGCCCGAACCGGATCGGCCAGGGTATCGAGTTCGACTACTGCTGCGTGCACGCCGCGCTCGCGATGCGCGAGGACGGCTATGAAACGATCATGGTCAACTGCAACCCGGAAACCGTGTCGACCGACTACGACACCTCCGACCGTCTGTACTTCGAATCGCTGACGCTCGAAGACGTGCTCGAAATCGTCGACAAGGAAAAGCCGGTCGGCGTGATCGTGCAATACGGCGGCCAGACCCCGCTGAAGCTCGCACTCGATCTCGAAGCGAACGGTGTGCCGATCATCGGCACGTCGCCGGACATGATCGACGCGGCCGAAGACCGCGAGCGCTTCCAGAAGCTGCTGCAAGACCTCGGTCTGCGCCAACCGCCGAACCGCACCGCACGCGCCGAAGACGAAGCGCTGAAGCTCGCCGACGAAATCGGCTATCCACTCGTCGTGCGTCCGTCGTACGTGCTGGGCGGCCGCGCGATGGAGATCGTCCACGAACCGCGCGACCTCGAACGCTATATGCGCGAGGCCGTCAAGGTGTCGAACGATTCGCCGGTGCTGCTCGACCGCTTCCTGAACGACGCGATCGAATGCGACGTGGATTGCATCTCGGATGGCGAAGCCGTGTTTATCGGCGGCGTGATGGAGCACATCGAACAGGCGGGCGTGCACTCGGGCGACTCGGCCTGCTCGCTGCCGCCGTATTCGCTGTCGAAGGCGACCGTCGCCGAACTGAAGCGCCAGACCGGCGCGATGGCGAAGGCGCTGAACGTGGTCGGCCTGATGAACGTGCAGTTCGCAATCCAGCAGGTTCCGCAGGCTGATGGCTCGAAAGAAGACATCATCTACGTGCTCGAAGTGAACCCGCGCGCGTCGCGCACGGTGCCGTACGTGTCGAAGGCGACCAGCCTGCCGCTCGCGAAGATCGCGGCGCGCGCGATGGTCGGCCAGAAGCTCGCTGCGCAAGGCGTGACGAAGGAAGTCGAGCCGCCGTACTTCAGCGTGAAGGAAGCGGTGTTCCCGTTCGTCAAGTTCCCGGCGGTCGATCCGGTACTCGGACCTGAAATGCGTTCGACCGGCGAAGTGATGGGTGTCGGCCAGACCTTCGGCGAGGCATTGTTCAAGTCGCAACTCGCGGCGGGTTCGCGTCTGCCGGAATCGGGCACGGTGCTGCTGACCGTGATGGATGCCGACAAGCCGAAGGCGGTCGAAGTCGCGCGCATGCTGCATGAGCTCGGCTACCCGATCGTCGCGACCAAGGGCACGGCTGCCGCGATCGAAGCGGCCGGCGTGCCGGTCAAGGTCGTCAACAAGGTGAAGGATGGCCGTCCGCACATCGTCGACATGATCAAGAACGGCGAGATTGCGCTGGTCTTCACGACGGTCGACGAAACGCGCGCGGCGATCGCCGATTCGCGTTCGATCCGCATGAGTGCGCAGGCGAACAAGGTCACCTACTACACGACGATGTCGGGCGCGCGTGCCGCGGTGGAGGGTCTTCGTTATCTGAAGAACCTGGAAGTCTATGATTTACAAGGACTCCATGCTCGCCTAAACTAAGGCTTCGACTACCTGTCCAAGATGTAAGTGCCGCGGTTAAGCGGCGTTCCGCAGGTGCTGCGGCCCGGGTCTGTCCACGGGCGGCGGTTTTCGCGGAATGCACTTAACCGCGGTGATTTTTTTTATGGCCGTTTTTTGCCTCCAGAGTTGTTTATGAGCACTATTCCATTGACGAAGCGCGGCGCAGACATGCTGCGCGATGAATTGCAGCGCCTGAAATCGGTTGAGCGTCCGGCCGTGATCAACTCGATCGCGGAAGCGCGCGCCCAGGGCGATCTGTCGGAAAACGCGGAATACGACGCTGCGAAGGAAAAGCAGGGCTTCATCGAAGGCCGCATCGCCGAAATCGAGTCGAAGCTCGCAGGCGCGCAGGTGATCGATCCGTCGCAAGTGGAAGCGGACGGCCGCGTGGTGTTCGGCGCGACGCTCGAGCTCGAAGACCTCGAGTCGGGTGCGTCTGTCAAATACCAGATCGTCGGCGACGACGAAGCGGACATCGACCACGGCCTGATTTCGATCAGCTCGCCGATCGCGCGTGCGCTGATCGGCAAGTCGGAAGGCGACGTCGCGTCGGTGCAGGCACCGGGCGGCATCCGCGAATACGAAATCATCGCGGTCAGCTACATCTGAGGATGGCGCCGGTGTCTCTGATGCCGCATCGTTTTTTCCGCCTGTTGACGGTGGTGTGGGTCGGTAGTCTGCTGACTATCGGCTATGCGGTGGCGCCCGTGTTGTTCACGACGCTCGACCGGACCACGGCGGGTGCCGTTGCCGCTCAGCTGTTTCGTATTCAGGGTGTGATTGGCGTCGTGTGCGGCATTTTGTTGCTTGGTCTCGCCAATCTGCTCGTACGGCGCGGAAGTGGCGTGTATCGCCGTCTGCGGTGGCTACTCGCCGGCATGCTCGTATGCGTGCTGGTTGGGTATTTCGCGTTGCAGCCGTTCATGAACGCGATGCGCGTGGCTGCGCTCGAGGCGGGCAGCGACGTCGGACACTCCGTTTATGCGACGCGCTTTGGCATTCTGCATGGCGTGTCGAGTCTGTTTTATCTGATCGAGAGCCTGCTGGGTGTCGCGCTCGTTTGGCTGCTGCCGGCGCGAGTCGGTGCTGCGGCCGAGGAGGAGGGCGCGCGCGAAGTCAGAGGGAAGGTGGCAGGCTGAAGCTTGCGGATGGTGTGACGCGGCACTATTGCCGCCGGTCGGATCCGATGCTCGCGATCGGCCTCACGTTGCGACGAATCGTTGCGATTCCAGTGCCAATTGCAGTTCATTCGCGATCTTGCCTCGCACCTTTCGCTCAAGGTCACCAAGGCACGGTGCGGAATCGATCCGCACCTTGTTCGCGCGTTGTGTTACTTCGACTGATGCGAACGCTTCGCGCTGGTTTGACGCTTCTTCGCGCGCTTGATGTTGCCGCCCTGCGTCACGCGTTCATTGCCGCGTACCAGCACCGCTTTGGCTCGCGGCTTGCGCATCGGCACGTCGGTTGGCTTGACGACTTTGACGACGCGCGGTGCGCGTCCCTTGGCCGGCCGGGCTTCTTCAGCTGCCGCTTCGCGGGCGCTCGGCAACGCGCCGCGCTTCGCTTTTGCCGCCGGCTGTGCCGCTTCGGGCTTCCAGATCACGAGCAGCTTGCCGATATGCTGGATCGGCGCCGCGTTCAGGGTGTCGCAAATCTCTTCGTAGATGGCGATGCGCTCCTCGCGCTCATCGCCGAACACGCGGATTTTGATCAGTTGATGCGCGGCGAGGTGCACCTTGATTTCGGCGAGCACAGCGTCGGTCAAGCCTTCGGCCCCGACGAGCACGACCGGTTTGAGCGCATGTGCCTGGGAGCGCAACTCGGCGCGTTGGTCGGAAGAGACTTTGAGGGCTGGCATGGAAAGTGGGAGACTCGACTAAAATGGCGGCTCGTGCGTTTTCGTCCGATCGCCGAGCGATTCGGGCGGCTTGATTCGGCAGGGCGCGCGTCAGTACAACAGAATCGCGGATGGTCGCCAGTCTGGCGGTGGCCGCGTGAATTAACCGCGTATTATCCCCTAAAGCGCGACCCTACGCAGCAATAGTTCAATCTTTAATGGCAAAAAACAAGTTCAATACCGCGTGGCTGCACGACCACATCAACGACCCGTACGTCAAAATGGCGCAGCGGGAAGGCTATCGTGCCCGCGCGGCCTACAAGCTCAAGGAAATCGACGAGCAGGACAAGCTGATCCGTCCGGGGCAGGTGATCGTCGATCTGGGTTCCTCGCCAGGCAGCTGGAGCCAGTACGCGCGCAACAAGCTCGCTGGCGGCTCGCAACGCAACGCTGAACGCGAAGGTGGCATCGACGGCACGATCATCGCTCTGGACATCCTGCCGATGGAGCCCGTGGCCGACGTGCACTTCATCCAGGGCGATTTCCGTGAAGACTCGGTGCTGGTCCAGCTCGAAGAATTGGTCGGTGCGCGCCAAGTAGACCTTGTAATTTCGGATATGGCGCCCAACCTGTCGGGCGTGGCGATCGCGGATGCGGCGCGGATCGAGCATTTATGCGATCTCGCGCTCGAATTTTCGCAAAACCACCTGAAACCGGATGGTGCCCTTTTAGTCAAATGCTTTCACGGCAGCGGATATAGTCAGATTGTCGAAAAGTTCAAGCGCCAATTCAAGGTGGTGGCGGCCCGCAAGCCGAAGGCATCGCGTGATAAATCGTCAGAAACATTTATTTTGGGTAAGCATCTGAAGCGTCCCGCGTAGGGATGCGGCGAGTCAGTTACACCTCTGTCAATAATGAGCCGGATGCGTCGGGGACCGGCGTCAAGCTGGCCAGCTACCCTATTTCCGTGGTAGTGAAACGTTATGGCAGGGGTCTGCGGACTGGATTAGAATGCTTTCGTGGTGCCGCAAGGCAAATGTAGGCGCCCGTCTAAGTGAAGGAGTGGTGCTTTGAACAACAATATGTTTTCGAAAGCAGCAGTGTGGCTGGTAATCGCACTGGTGCTGTTTACGGTGTTCAAGCAGTTCGACAAGCCCCGTGTCCAGGAAGGCGTTTCCTATTCGCAGTTCATGGACGACGCGAAGAACGGCAAAGTCAAGAACGTCATTGTCCAGGGGCGGAACCTCACGGTCACTCCAGCAGACGGCCAGAAGTACCAGATCGTGTCGCCCGGCGACATTTGGATGGTCGGCGATCTGATGAAGTATGGCGTACAGGTGAGCGGCAAGGCTGACGACGAACCCAATGCACTGATGTCCGTGCTGTATTACCTCGGGCCGACGATCCTGATCATCGGGTTCTGGTTCTACATGATGCGACAGATGCAGGGGGGCGGCAAAGGCGGGGCCTTCTCGTTTGGCAAGTCGCGCGCGCGGCTGATCGACGAGAACAACAACGCAATCAATTTCACCGACGTCGCCGGTTGCGACGAAGCCAAGGAAGAAGTATCGGAACTGGTCGACTTCCTGCGCGATCCGCAAAAATTCCAGAAGCTCGGTGGTCGTATTCCGCGCGGTGTGCTGCTCGTTGGCCCGCCGGGAACAGGTAAGACGCTGCTCGCGCGTGCCATCGCCGGCGAGGCGAAGGTGCCATTCTTCAGCATTTCAGGTTCGGACTTCGTGGAAATGTTCGTCGGTGTCGGCGCGGCTCGCGTGCGCGACATGTTCGAGCAGGCCAAGAAGCACGCCCCGTGTATCGTGTTCATCGACGAAATCGACGCGGTCGGCCGTCATCGCGGCGCCGGCATGGGCGGCGGTAACGACGAGCGCGAACAAACGCTGAACCAGATGCTCGTCGAAATGGATGGCTTCGAGGCGAACTCGGGCGTCATCGTGATCGCCGCGACGAACCGTTCGGACGTGCTCGACAAAGCGCTGTTGCGTCCGGGCCGTTTCGACCGTCAGGTGTACGTCGGTCTGCCCGATATCCGCGGCCGCGAGCACATCATGAAGGTGCACCTGCGCAAGGTGCCGATCTCGAACGACGTCGATGCGGCAGTGATCGCGCGCGGTACGCCGGGTTTCTCGGGCGCCGATCTTGCGAACCTCGTCAACGAAGCAGCACTGTTCGCGGCGCGCCGCGGCAAGCGCATCGTCGAAATGACGGACTTCGAGGACGCGAAGGACAAGATCTTCATGGGTCCGGAGCGCAAGTCGGCCGTGATCCGCGAAGAATCGAAGCGCGCAACCGCGTATCACGAATCGGGTCACGCGGTGATCGCGAAGCTGCTGCCGAAGGCCGATCCGGTGCACAAGGTCACGATCATTCCGCGCGGCCGTGCGCTGGGCGTCACGTGGCAGTTGCCGGAGCATGACAACGAAACGTACTCGAAGGACTATCTGCTCGACCGGCTTGCGATCCTGTTCGGTGGCCGCGTCGCGGAAGAACTGTTCCTGAACCTGATCAGCACCGGCGCGTCGGACGACTTCAACAAGGCGACGCAGACTGCACGCGCGATGGTCGCCCGTTTCGGCATGACGGATGCGCTCGGACCGATGGTCTATGTCGACGACGAGAACGACGCTTCGCCGTTCGGCCGTGGTTTTACGCGAACCATTTCGGAAGCGACGCAACAGAAGGTCGACTCGGAAATCCGTCGTGTGCTGGACGAACAGTACAATCTCGCACGGCGCCTGCTCGATGAGAACCGCGACAAGGTCGAAGCGATGACCGCCGCCCTGATGGAGTGGGAGACGATCGACGCCGATCAGATCAACGACATCATGGCAGGCCGTCCGCCGCGTTCGCCGAAGAGCTCGCCGCCGTCGGCAAGCGACGCCTCGTCGGGCGGCAGCCCGGGCACCGAAGTCAAGCCGGGCAGCGCAACGGCGCCGGCCTGATCGGCAGTCAATAGAAAGTGCGGGCCGGTGTGCTACACACCGGCCCGTTTTGCATTTATCCGTTCCAAGTGAAGCATTGCTACGTGTCGAAAGTCGATTCTTCTTCCGTACCCATTCCAGAGCCGCTGCAATGCGGCCGTTTCAAGCTGACGTTCGAACGCCCGTTGATCATGGGCATCCTGAACGTCACGCCCGATTCCTTCTCCGACGGCGGCATGTTCGCGATGCGCGGCGATGCGCTGCGCCAGGCCGAGCGCATGATGCTCGAAGGCGCGGACCTCATCGATATCGGCGGGGAATCGACGCGTCCCGGCGCGCCGCCAGTGCCGCTCGACGAAGAACTGGAGCGGGTGATACCGCTCGTCGAGCAACTGCGTGGTGCGAACGTGCCGTTGTCGGTCGATACGTACAAGCCGGAAGTCATGCGTCATGCGTTGAGCGCGGGCGCCGACCTGATCAACGACATCTGGGGCTTGCGCATGCCCGGCGCGATCGACGCGGTGCGCGACAGCGACTGCGGCCTTTGTGTAATGCATATGCTCGGCGAGCCGCAGACCATGCAGTTGGGCGAGCCGCGCTATGTCGACGTCGTCAGCGAGGTGCGTCAATTCCTCGAGGAGCGTGTCGCGACGTTGCAGCAGGCGGGGATTGCGCGCGAACGCATTAGCGTCGATCCCGGTTTCGGCTTCGGCAAGGTCGTCGTCGAGCACAACTACGCGTTGCTCGCGCATCTGCGCGACACGGCACCGCGCGCCGCATCGCCCTATCCAATTCTTGCTGGCATGTCGCGCAAATCGATGATTGGCGCGGTGACGGGGCGCCCGGCGCCCGAGCGCGTGGCCGGCAGCATCGCCGCGGCGGTGTGCGCGGCCGAGCGGGGCGCCGCGATCCTGCGCGTACACGACGTCGCGCAAACAGTCGATGCATTGAAAGTATGGGCAACCCTGCGCGACGCAGCCAATCAGAGCCGCGCGAACGGTTGACCCCGCAGCCACATACAGGGAGAACAAATATGGCACGTCGTTACTTCGGAACGGACGGTATTCGAGGCAAGGTCGGCGAAGGTCCGATCACGCCGGAATTCGTGTTGCGTCTCGGCTACGCGGCCGGCAAGGTGCTCGCGGGCGCCGATCGATGGGCGAAAACGGGCACCCGCCCGACCGTGCTGATCGGCAAGGACACGCGGGTCTCGGGCTACATGCTCGAAGCCGCGCTCGAATCGGGCTTTTCGGCGGCAGGCGTCGACGTGATGCTGGCCGGGCCGATGCCGACACCCGGCATCGCCTATCTGACGCGCGCGCTGCGGCTTGCCGCCGGCGTCGTGATCAGCGCATCGCACAACCCGTACTACGACAACGGCATCAAATTCTTCTCGGCCGACGGCAACAAGCTGCCGGACGACGTCGAAGCGCTGATCGAGGAGCAGCTCGAGCTGCCGCTCGCGTGCGCGCCGTCCGAGCGTTTGGGCAAGGCACGCCGTCTCGACGACGCGGCCGGCCGCTACATCGAGTTCTGCAAGAGCACGTTCCCGGCCGCTTACGACCTGCGCGGCATGAAGCTCGTCGTCGATTGCGCGCACGGCGCCGCATACGACGTCGCGCCGCATGTGTTCCATGAGCTCGGCGCGGAAGTGATCCCGATCGGCGTCTCGCCGAACGGCTTCAATATCAACGACGGCGTCGGCGCAACCGCGCCGGATGCGCTGGTTCGCGCGGTGCGGGCGAACCACGCGGACCTCGGTATCGCGCTTGATGGCGACGCCGACCGTCTGCAGGTCGTCGACGCATCCGGCCGCCTGTTCAACGGCGACGAACTGCTATACGTGCTGGTCAAAGACCGGATCGCGACCGCCGGCCACGTGGAAGGTGCGGTCGGCACGCTGATGACCAACATGGCCGTGGAAGTCGCGCTGCAGAAAGCCGGCGTGAAGTTCGTGCGCGCCGCGGTCGGCGACCGCTATGTGCTCGAACAGCTTCGCGAGCACGGTTGGCAGCTCGGTGCGGAAGGCTCGGGCCACATTCTGTCGCTCGATCGCCATTCGACCGGCGACGGCATCGTCTCCGCTCTGCTCGTGCTGGCGGCCATGCAGCGCAGCGGCAAGTCGCTCGCCAATCTGCTCGACGGTGTCACGCTGTTCCCGCAGAAGCTGATCAACGTGCGCATGAAGCCCGGCGCCGACTGGAAGGGTAGCGAGAAGATTCGTAGCGCGATCAAGATGGCCGAAGGCGCGCTCGACGGCCGCGGTCGCGTGCTGATCCGCGCGTCGGGCACCGAGCCGGTACTACGCGTGATGGTGGAGGCGCAGAACGCTGCGGACGCGCTCGCACATTCGGAAGCGATTGCCGAAGCCGTGAGGGTGGCGACGGCCTGATCGCTTCCCGATCAGGCGGTGGGCGGTGGCGATCGCCCACCGCCGCCTGCCTGAGCTTCGCCACCAGAAGCGTCGGTGGGCCCCACCGACCGCGTGGCCGGGTGTCACCCCCAACGAAGGCTCCTTCTTCACCGCAACAAACTCCCTCGCCGAATCCGCCATAAGATAGGCACGTCCCGCGCCAAAACGACCCTCCACGCAGAGCGCAAACGTTAGCGTCCCATCTTTTTCGTCTACCTTGAAAAAAGCGATGCAACGCGCATCGTGAGACCGCCAATTCGCCGGCTCCGGCACCTTTCACTGGGTAATATTACTGTCACATCCGATTCATCATCGGTCACGTTTTTGTCATAAAGAGACCCTAAGCTTCGCGGTGTTCGAGTTTCACGCTCACACCACACGCTCACACCCCCCTTGGAGGTCTCATGAAATTGATGCAAACCGTGTTCGCTGGCGTCGCTGGCGCGCTCTTCGCAATCGCAGCGCAAGCCGCAGACATCACCGGCGCGGGCAGCACGTTCGCGGCACCGATTTACACGAAGTGGGCCGACGCTTATCAGAAGACCGGCGGCGGCAAGGTTAACTACCAAGGTATCGGTTCGTCGGGCGGCATCAAGCAGATCGAGGCAAAGACCGTCGATTTCGCTGGTTCGGACGCTCCGCTGAAGGACGACGAACTCGCGAAGGCAGGCCTGTTCCAGTTCCCGACGGTGGTCGGCGGCGTGGTGCCGGCAGTCAACGTGCCGGGCGTGAAGCCGGGCGAACTGGTGCTGTCGGGTGAAGTGCTCGGCGACATCTATCTGGGCAAGATCAAGAAGTGGAACGACCCGGCAATCGTCGCGCTGAACCCGAAGGTCAAGCTGCCGGATCTGGACATCGCCGTGGTGCGCCGCGCCGACGGTTCGGGCACCAGCTTCATCTGGACGAACTACCTGTCGAAGGTCAACCCGGAATGGAAGACCAAGGTCGGCGAAGGCGCGACGGTCAACTGGCCGACCGGCACGGGCGGCAAGGGTAACGACGGCGTCGCGGCATTCGTGCAGCGTCTGCCGGGCGCGATCGGCTACGTCGAATGGGCGTACGCCAAGCAGAACCACATGAACTATGTCGCGATGAAGAACGAATCGGGCGCCGTGGTTCAGCCGGAGACCGACACGTTCAAGGCAGCCGCTGCTGGCGCCGACTGGTCGAAGTCGTTCTACCAGATCCTGACGAACGAGCCGGGCAAGAACGCATGGCCGATCGTCGGCGCGACGTTCGTGCTGCTGCACACGACGCAGGACAAGGCCCCGCAAGGCGCGGAAACGCTGAAGTTCTTCGACTGGGCGTTCAAGAACGGCGGTCAGGCTGCGAACGATCTCGACTACATCTCGCTGCCGCAGTCGGTCGTGTCGGAAATCAAGACGCAGTGGAAGCAGAAGGTGAAGGATTCGGCAGGCAAGACGCTCGCCGAGTAACAGGCGTAAGCTGGCGCGGTCGATCAGGACCGCGCGCTGTAACACCCCGGCCGTCCTCGTGCGAGGACGGCCTGCGACTTTCACGCGGCATGCGCCGCATGCATGACCCACCGCCCGACATGTGTCGTCCGGCAACTGGAAACAGGTCCCTCAGGCTCTCATGTCCGATATTCATCTAGCGTCCGGCACGAGCCGGGCCACTCCGCCTGGCAGCGCGTCGCAGCAAAAAGCGCCTGGCCGCTCCGGCGATGTGATCTTCGGCGGCCTCGCACGCCTTTCCGCCATCGTCACGCTGTTGCTGCTCGGCGGCATCATCGTGTCCCTGATCGTCGCTTCGATGCCGTCGATTCGCGAGTTCGGTCTCGCGTTCCTGTGGACGGCGGTGTGGGATCCACCCAGCAAGCAATTTGGCGCGCTCGTGCCGATCTACGGCACCGTCGCGACGTCGATCATCGCTCTCGTCATCGCAGTGCCCGTCAGCTTCGGCATCGCGCTGTTCCTGACCGAACTGTCACCCGCGTGGCTGCGCCGGCCGCTCGGCATCGCGATCGAACTGCTCGCCGCGATTCCGTCGATCGTCTACGGCATGTGGGGTCTGCTCGTGTTCGCGCCGATTTTCGCGGTGTGGTTCCAGAAACCGCTCGGCGCGGTGCTCGGCAGCATTCCGATCGTCGGCGCGCTGTTCGCCGGTCCGCCGATCGGCATCGGCATTCTGTGCGCGGGCGTGATCCTCGCGATCATGATCATCCCGTACATCGCGGCGGTGATGCGCGACGTGTTCGAAGTGACGCCGGTGCTGCTGAAGGAATCGGCCTACGGTATCGGCTGCACGACGTGGGAAGTGATGTGGAAAATCGTGCTGCCGTTCACCAAGACGGGTGTGATCGGCGGCGTCATGCTTGGCCTCGGCCGCGCGCTGGGTGAGACGATGGCGGTCACCTTCGTGATCGGCAACACCAATCTGCTCGACAATATTTCGCTGTTTTCGCCGGGCAACAGCATCACGTCGGCGCTCGCCAACGAGTTCGCGGAAGCGGACCCGGGCCTGCACACGTCGGCGCTGATGGAGCTCGGCCTGATCCTGTTCGTGATTACCTTCATCGTGCTGGCGATTTCGAAAATCATGCTGCTGCGTCTAGAGAAAGGGGAGGGCGCGAAATGAGCGGGCCGTCCCTGAACATGCCGGGTCTGAAGGACCCCGCGACGCTCGAAGCGATGCGCGTGCGTCTGCAAGGGCGCCGTCGCATGACCAACGCGCTTGCGCTGACGCTGTCGCTCGCAGCGATGGCGTTCGGGCTGCTGTGGCTCGTGTGGATTCTCTACACGACGCTGCGTCTCGGTGTCGGCGGTCTGTCCGTCGAGTTGTTCACGCAGTCGACGCCACCGCCGAACACCGACGGCGGCGGCCTCGCCAACGCGATCGTCGGCAGCCTGATGCTGGTCGGGCTCGCGACCTTCGTCGGCACGCCGATCGGCATCATGGCGGGCGTCTATCTCGCCGAATACGGCCAGAAGGGCTGGCTCGCGAACCTCACGCGCTTCATCAACGACATCCTGCTGTCGGCGCCGTCGATCGTCATCGGTCTGTTCGTCTATGCGCTCGTCGTCGCGAAGATGGGCCATTTCAGCGGCTGGGCCGGCGTACTGTCGCTGGCGCTGCTGCAGATTCCGATCGTGATCCGCACGACCGAAAACATGCTGAAGCTGGTGCCGAACGCGATGCGTGAAGCCGCGTTCGCACTCGGCACACCGAAGTGGAAGATGGTGCTGTCGATCACGCTGAAGGCGTCGATCGCGGGCATCGTCACCGGCGTGCTGCTCGCGGTTGCACGGATTGCCGGCGAAACCGCGCCGCTGCTCTTCACCGCGCTGTCGAACCAGTTCTTTTCGGTCGATATGGGCCAGCCGGTCGCGAACCTGCCGGTCACGATCTACAAGTTTGCGATGAGCCCGTTCGCGCAGTGGCAATCGCTCGCGTGGGCCGGCGTCTTCCTGATCACGCTCGCGGTGCTTGGACTGAATATCCTCGCGCGCACGATCTTCTCGAACAAGTAAGGGCGGAGTGAATCCGATGAACATGGCAGAAACCCAACTCAATCCGATCGGGCATGCAGCCGCGCCCGCGGGCTCCGACCCCGAAAGCAGCGCGCACGCCCAAACGCCGGCGCGTCCGAAGATCGAGGTCAAGGACCTCAACTTCTTCTACGGCAAGTATCACGCGCTGAAGAACATCAATCTGCAGATTCCCGAAGGCAAGGTAACCGCGTTCATCGGCCCGTCGGGCTGCGGCAAGTCCACGCTGCTGCGTACCTTCAACAAGATGTACGCGCTCTATCCGGAACAGCGCGCGGAAGGCGAGATCGTGATGGACGGCGAAAACCTGCTGACCACCCGGCAGGACATTTCGCTGCTGCGCGCGCGCATCGGCATGGTGTTCCAGAAGCCGACGCCGTTCCCGATGTCGATCTACGACAACATCGCTTTCGGCGTGAAGATGTTCGAGAGGCTGTCGCGCTCGGAAATGGACGATCGCGTCGAATGGGCGCTGACCAAGGCGGCGCTGTGGAACGAAGTGAAGGACAAGCTCGGCCAGAGCGGCTACGGTTTGTCCGGCGGCCAGCAGCAGCGTCTGTGCATCGCGCGCGGTATCGCGATCCGCCCCGAAGTGCTGCTGCTCGACGAGCCGTGCTCGGCGCTCGACCCGATCTCGACGGGCCGCATCGAAGAGCTGATCGCCGAGCTCAAGAGCGATTACACGGTTGTGATCGTCACGCACAACATGCAGCAGGCGGCCCGCTGTTCGGACTACACTGCCTATATGTACCTCGGTGAATTGATCGAATTCGGCGATACCGAAAAGATCTTCATCAAGCCGGTCCGCAAGGAAACCGAGGACTACATCACTGGCCGCTTCGGCTGATCCGCCGGGCAATACAACGGAGTACGACATGTCCGATAAACATCTGTCCAGCCAGTTCGACGCCGACCTGAACCTGGTTTCGTCGAAGGTGCTCGAAATGGGCGGGCTCGTCGAATCGCAGATCGTCAACGCGATGCAGGCGCTCAACGAATTCGACCTCAATATCGCCGAGCAGGTGATCGCCGCCGAAGACCGTCTGAACAAGATGGAAGTCGAGATCGACGAGGAGTGCAGCAACATCATCGCGCGCCGTCAGCCGGCCGCGCGCGATCTGCGCCTGCTGATCGCGATCTCGAAGACCATCACGAACCTCGAGCGCGCCGGCGACGAAGCCGAAAAGATCGCGAAACGCACCAAGCGTCTGATGGAAGACGGCGCGTCGCGGACGATCAACATCGCCGAGATCAAGCTGTCCGGCGAAATGGCCGTGTCGATCCTGCGCCGTGCGCTCGACGCGTTCGCGCGTCTCGACACGGTCGCCGCCGCGCAGATCGTGCGCGACGACAAGGCGATCGACGAGGAATTCCGCGCGTTCGTGCGCAAGCTGATTTCGTATATGACCGAAGATCCGCGTTCGATTTCGGTGGGCCTCGACTTCCTGTTCATCGCCAAGGCGATCGAGCGGATCGGCGACCACGCGAAGAACATCGCGGAATTCATCATTTACATCGTCAAGGGTACCGACGTGCGGCACCAGTCGCGCGACGCGCTCGAACGCGAAGCGCTCAGCTAATCCAGAGATAAGGAACAGAGGTGCCGATGCCCAGCAGCATTCTCGTCATTGAAGATGAGCCCGCCATTTCCGAACTGATTTCGGTCAATCTTCAACACGCCGGGCACTGCCCGATTCGCGCGTACAACGCAGAGCAGGCGCACAACCTGATCAGCGACGTGCTGCCCGATCTCGTGCTGCTCGACTGGATGTTGCCGGGCAAATCGGGTATTTCGTTCGCGCGCGATCTGCGTAACAACGAGCGTACCAAGCACATCCCGATCATCATGCTGACCGCTCGCGGCGACGAGCAGGACAAGGTGCTCGGCCTCGAGATCGGCGCCGACGACTACGTGACCAAGCCGTTCTCGCCGAAGGAACTGATGGCGCGCATCAAGGCGGTGCTACGCCGCCGCGCGCCGCAGCTGACCGAAGACGTGGTCGCGATCAACGGCCTGAAGCTCGATCCGGCCACGCACCGCGTCGCCGCGCATGCGGAAGGCAGCGAGATCAAGCTCGATCTCGGCCCGACCGAATTCCGTCTGCTGCACTTCTTCATGACTCACCCGGAGCGCGTGCACAGCCGCACGCAACTGCTCGACCAGGTGTGGGGCGATCACGTGTTCGTCGAGGAGCGTACCGTCGACGTGCATATCAAGCGTCTGCGCGCGGCACTCAAGCCGGCCGGGTGCGATGCTATGATTGAAACGGTACGCGGCAGCGGCTACCGGCTGGCGAAGAGCGCCTGATAGCCGTCGGCGGCGCACTGCGCTGTGCCGCCGCACCTCCTTCCTGCGCTGTATTTTCTCTTCGATCGCCAGACCATGAACATCATCTGGGCGCGCTCCATCGTGTCGGTCGTGCTGCTTGCTGTTCTGTGCGCGGTGGTCGGCGCACTGGTGAACGTCAAGGCAGGGCTCGCTCTCGCCATCGTCATGCTGCTCGCGCAGAGCATCTTCAGTACCTTCCACAAGCAGCGTCTGTGGCGTCTGCTCGACGCGCCGGTGTACGGCGAAGTGCCGAGCGCCCCCGGCATCTGGGGCGAAATCTACTACCGTCTGCACAAGCTCGCGAAGCGCTGGCACGCGCAGGTGCGCCAGGTCGAGCAGCAGCATTCGCGTTTCATCCAGGCGATCCAGGCGTCGCCGAACGGCGTCGCGATGCTCGACGATCACGATCAGATCGAGTGGTGCAACGCGATTTCCGAGAGCCACTTCGGGCTCGATGCGAAGCGCGATCTGCGTCAGCACATCACGCATCTGGTGCGTCATCCGGATTTCGTGCGCTATCTGAACTCGCATCGGTACGAGGAAATGCTGATCATGCGCGGCATGGGCGACAAACGCCAGAACGTGCTGTCGGTGCAGGTGTTTCCGTATGGCGACAATCGCAAGCTGGTGCTGTCGCAGGACATCACCGAGCTCGAGCGCACCGATGCGATGCGGCGTGACTTCGTCGCCAACGTGTCGCACGAATTGAAAACGCCGCTCACCGTGCTGTCCGGTTTTCTCGAGACGATGCGCGAGCTGCCGTTGGGCGAAGCCGAGCGCGCGCGTTATCTCGATCTGATGGAGCAGCAGGCGTCGCGCATGCGTCACATCGTCAGCGATCTGCTCGTGCTCGCGACGCTCGAAGGCGACAACAAGCCGCCGAGCGATCAGATGATCGACATGCGCGCGGTGTTGCGGCATCTGCACGACGACGCGCAAAGCCTGTCGAGCGATCATCACAGGATCGTCTTCGATGCCGACGAAGCGTTGACCGTCACCGGCGTCGAAACCGAGATTCTCAGCGCGTTCGGCAACCTGGTGACGAACGCGATCCGCTATACGCCGGACGGCGGCTCGATCAAGGTGAGCTGGCGCGCGCAGGGCGGCCATGCGGTGTTCTCGGTCGCCGATAGCGGCCTCGGCATTCCGGCGGCCGATATTCCGCGGCTCACCGAGCGCTTCTATCGCGTCGATCGCAGCCGTTCGCGCGACACGGGCGGCACCGGGCTCGGTCTCGCGATCGTCAAGCACGTACTGCAACGGCACGATGCGCAACTCGACGTGAAGAGCGAAGAAGGGCGCGGCAGCACGTTCACGGTGCGCTTCCCGGTGTACCGGTCGGCGCGCTGTCAAACCGCGCAGGTTTGAACGCGGCAGTCGTCCGAGCGGTCGACCCGTAAAAGAACCGCCTGAGAAGGCGGTTTTTTTATGCGCGGTCATTTTGAGGTGCTCACGGTCGCGGCGAGCACCCGCAATGCGAGCGACTACGTGCAGAACTTGCCGAGCAGACTCATCTGCGCATTGCGCGACGCCTTGCCCGGCCGGCGCCGGCGATAGTGACCGTCGCTCTGCATCAACCAGGCCGACTGGTTGTCGCCGAGAAACGCCGACAGCCCTTCCGCGATCACGCGCCGCTTCAGGCGCCGGTTGTTGACCGGGAAGGCGACTTCGACGCGTCGGAACAGATTGCGATCCATCCAGTCGGCGCTCGACAGATAGACCTGCTCGCGGCCGCCGTCGTAGAAGTAGTAGATGCGATGGTGTTCGAGAAAGCGCCCGACGATCGAGCGCACCGTGATGTTCTCGGAGAGTCCTTGCACGCCAGGCTGCAGCGAGCAAACGCCGCGCACGATCAGATCGATCTTCACGCCGGCCTGCGATGCTTCGTACAGCTCGGCGATCACCGTCGGTTCCAGCAGCGCGTTCATCTTCGCGACGATGCGCGCCTTCTTGCCCGCGCGTGCATGCTCGGCTTCCTTGCGGATCGCGTCGACGAGTTTCGGATGCAGCGTGAACGGCGATTGCCACAGCTCGTGCAGCTTCAGCTCGCCGCCGATCCCGGTCAGCTGCTGGAACACGTGGTGCACGTCCTCGCAGATCTTCTGATCGGCGGTCATCAGACCGAAGTCGGTATAGAGACGCGCGGTGCGCGGGTGATAGTTGCCGGTGCCGAGGTGCACGTAGCGCTTGAGCGTCGACTTGCCGCCCGCCGATACGCGTCGCACGATCAGCATCATCTTCGCGTGGCACTTGTGGCCGACCACGCCGTAGACCACATGCGCGCCGACCGCTTCGAGCTGCGATGCCCAGTTGATGTTGGTTTCCTCGTCGAAGCGGGCGAGCAGCTCGACCACCACCGTGACTTCCTTGCCGTTGCGCGCGGCCTGCATCAGCGCGTCCATCAGCGGCGAGTCGGTGCCGGTGCGGTAGATGGTCTGCTTGATCGCGACCACGTTCGGGTCCTTGGCTGCCTGCAGCAGCAGCTCGAGCACCGGCTGGAAGCTCTCGTACGGATGATGCAGCAGCACGTCGCCCTGATCGATCACGTCGAACATGCTCGTGGCGTTCGCGATCTGCGGCGGTGTCGACGGAATATGCGGCACGAACTTCAGATCCGGCCGGTCGACCATCTCGGGCAGCTGCATCAGCCGCACCAGATTGACGGGGCCATTCACGTAGTAGCAGTCCTTGTTCGACAGACCGCTTTCGTCGAGCAGGCGCCGCACCACATGCGCGGGCGTCTCCGCCGACACTTCGAGCCGCACCGCATTGCCCAGATGCCGCGCCGGCAGTTCGCCCTGCAACGCGACGCGCAGATTGGTGATTTCGTCTTCATCGACGAACAGTTCGCTATTGCGCGTGATCCGAAACTGGTTGCAGCTGCGCACGACGAGGTTCGGAAACAGCTCGCCGACGAAGCGTTGCAGGAGCGAGCTCAGCAGCACGAAGCCATGCGGATAGCCCGACAGCTCCTGCGGCATGCGCACGAGGCGCGGCAGCGCGCGCGGCGCCTGCACGATGCCCATCATCGCCTGGCGGCCGAACGCATCCTTGCCTTCGAGCTCGACGACGAAGTTCAGGCTCTTGTTCAGCACGCGCGGAAACGGATGCGCGGGATCGAGACCGATCGGCGTCAACACCGGCAGCAGCTCGTCGAAGAAGTAGTTGCGCGCCCATTCGGTCTGCGCGTCGCTCCAGGCTTCGGTGCCGTGGAAATAGATGCCTTCCTGTTCAAGCGCGGTCAGCACCGTGTCGTGCAGCATCGTGTACTGGCGATGCACGAGCTTCTGCGCACGCTCGACCACGAGGTCGTACACGTGCTGCAGCGACATGCCGTCCGGCGACAATGCGCCGGGATTGTCGCGCATCTGTTCCTGGAGCCCGGCCATGCGGACTTCGAAGAATTCGTCGAGGTTGCTGCTGGTGATGCAGATGAAGCGGAGGCGTTCGAGCAGGGGGACGGCGGGATCGGCGGCTTGCGCCAACACGCGCTCGTTGAAACCCAGAATGCCCAGTTCGCGATTCAATAAGGGATAGCGGACGGACATCGGCGGCGAGATTGGAATGTCTGAAATGGAGACGGAAAGACGCTCGGAAATTCTCACGATTTGATGACGTCCTGATGACATCGACGGTGTTTTTTAGATTTTATGCCGCAATCGTCGCCTGTCGTCAATATGACTCGTTACCTATGCGACGATACGAAACTCCCTGCGCCGCGAGGTGGCACCGTGAAGGCTGCTACGCTTAGAATGGCGTCTTTGAACAGTGCCGCCGGCCGCGACGCGCATCATGCGCCGAAGGCGCCGGGCAGGCGCGCGGCGCTGCCAGCGGCCGCCGCCACGCCCGTGGCCGCAGCCGCCGCGCTCGCGCGCATGGAGTACGCTTACCCGATGGCCAATATTCCTCATCTCCTCGCCGCCGTCGACCTCGGTTCGAACAGCTTCCGGCTCATCGTGGGCCGGGTCGAGGAAACCGACGCGGGCAGCCAGATCTATCAGGTCGACGCCTTGCGCGAGCCGGTGCGCCTCGCGGCCGGGCTGTCGAGCGACAAGATGCTCGATCGCGCCTCGCAGGTGCGTGGCTGGGATGCGCTGAAGCGCTTCGGCGAGCGCCTGCGCGATTTTCACCCCGACCACGTGCGCGCGGTCGCGACCAATACGCTGCGCATCGCGAAGAATGCGGGCGAGTTTCTCGGCGAGGCGCAAGCCGCGCTTGGTTTTCCGATCGAAGTGATCGCGGGTCGCGAGGAAGCGCGCCTGATTTATGCGGGCGCCGCGCACTCGGTGCCGGCGAGCGCGGGCAAGCGGCTGGTCGTCGATATTGGCGGCGGTTCGACGGAATTCATCATCGGCTCGCACTACACGCCGATCACGATGGAGAGCCTGTATATCGGCTGCGTGAGCCATAGCCGGACGTTTTTCCCGGCTGGCAACGTCGACGAGTACACGATGCGCCAGGCCGAGCTCGCCGCGCGCCGCGAAATCCAGATCATTTCCGCCGAATACAAGAAAACCGGCTGGGAGCAGGCGATCGGCTCGTCCGGCACCGCCCGCGCGCTCGCCGAACTGGTCGAAGCGAACAATTTCAACGATGCGGGGGTCACGCACGGCATTTCGCGCGGCGGCCTCGAGCGGCTCAAGCGCGCGCTGATCAAGGCCGAAAACGTGAACCGGTTGAAACTGATCGCGCTGAAGAGCGACCGCGTGCCGGTGCTCGCGGGCGGCCTGTCGATCATGATCGCGGTGTTCGACGAACTGGGCGTCGACTATGTCGACACCACCGACGGCGCGCTGCGCCTCGGGGTCATGTACGACCTGCTCGGTCGTTCGCAGCACGAGGACATGCGCACGGTGACGGTCGAGGGCTTCATGCGCCGTTATGGCGTCGATCGCCCGCAGGCGGGGCGTATCGGCGATCTGTCGACGAGCTTCTACGACCAGTTCATTGAACCGGACGAAGAGCGCCGCGAGGAAAACCGCATGTTCATCGGCTGGGCGGCGTCGCTGCATGAAATCGGGCTGTCGATCTCGCATAGCGCATATCACAAGCATTCCGCATATATCGCCAGCAACGCCGACATGCCTGGCTTTTCGCGCACCGACCAGGCGCGCCTCGCCGCGCTCGTGCTCGGCCATGCGGGCAAGCTCGGCAAACTGTCGCAGACGCGCGACGTCGAATGGCCACTGCTGTTCTGTCTGCGGCTCGCGGCGTTGCTGTGCCGCCGACGCGCGGACGTCGGCCTGCCGGGCATCACGGTTGCCCAGGCGAACGGCGGCTACGAGGTGCGGTTGCCGAACGAGTGGGTCGGCAACAATCCGTTGACGGACTACAGCCTGATCCAGGAGGCGGCGGAATGGGAGAAAGTCGGGATTCCCTATCGCGTCGTTTATACGGACGATTGACGCGACGCGGATCGACGCACGTTTCGATCCGCAGTGTGTGCGTGAACAAAAAAAGCCCTGCAAATGCAGGGCTTTTTCGTTATCCGGTGGCGCAATTTAGCGCGGCAACGCATCACCGAGGAAGTGCCGCGCGTAGCGCGCGTTGATCTCCGACAGACGGAACAGCGTCAGGAAGTCCGCGGTATTGAAGTCGGGGTCCCATGCCGGCGCGCCGCAAATCTTCGCGCCGAGACGCAGATAGCCCTTCACGAGCGGCGGCGGCGCGACGGCGGCGCCGGTCTGCAGTTCGTCGACCGGCAGCGGCGTATGCGGGAACGCGCGATATTCGGGTGCGGTCAGCGCGTTGTCGCGCAGCGAGCAATACAGGTTCGCCGCGTAGTGGCCGCCGTCGGCCATCGCGACGCTCGCGCAGCCGAGCATCGTCTCGTAGCCGTTGTGCTTCATGTACGCGGCGAGCCCCGCCCACAGCGACATGATCACCGAGCCGCTGCGATAGTCGGGATGCACGCACGAGCGGCCGACCTCGACCATCTTCGCGCGCAGATGCGTGAGACGCGACACGTCGAATTCGCTTTCCGCATACAGACGGCCGATGCGCGCAGCCTGATGCGGCGGCAGCGCGCGATACGTACCGACTACTTTCAACGTGTCGAGATCTCGCACCAGCAAATGATCGCAGTACGAATCGAATGCATCGACGTCGAGGCCCGCGGGGCCGCTGAGGCGCGCGCCCATTTCGTCGGCGAAGACGCGATAGCGTAGACGCTGCGCTTCACGCAGCTCTTCGTCGGTACGCGCCCACGACACTTGCAGGCGATGCTGCGCGGTGACCGTTTCCTCGGCGCGCGGCAGACGGCGCGATTCGAAAAGCGAGGCGAAGGGCAGGGTGGGCGTCGGCAGTTCTCGCATTGGCTGTCCTGGTCGAAAAGAGTGAGGATTTCTTTTTTCGCCAATGTAGTAACGCGCGGTGACGCTCGCATGGCAAAGCCGTGACGATTGGATGACTGCCCGTAAGCCCTCGCGTGTGTGCCTGTAATGTCGGGGGGGCGCCGCGGGATGCGCGCGCTCAGATCAGATCGGGGCTGATGGCGGCGCGCAACACTGCCTCGTCTTCGCCATTGCGCTCGCGGCTCTCGATCCACCAGATGCCCGCTTTTTTCAGCGGCCAGCTCGCGCGGCTGTCGCCGAGCAGTTGCGCGGCGACGTGACCGAGCGTCGGTTGGTGGCCGACGATCACCACGGTCTGCGCGATGCCGCCGGGCCAGCCGGCCGCTTCGAGGACGTCGTTCGCGCTCGCGTTCGGCGCCAGTTCGCGCACGACGCGATACTGGTCGCTCAACGTCTCGGCGGTCTGGATCGTGCGCACAGCGGGGCTCGCGAGTACGACCGCATCGTCGGGCAGGCGGGAGCGCAGCCATTTCGCGACGTTCTGCGCCTGCTTGCGGCCGCGCGTGGTGAGCGCGCGGGAGAGATCGCTCGCGGCGACATCTTCGGCTTCGGCGTGACGCCAGAGGATCAGGTCCATGGGAGTCTCCTTGATGAGCGGCTTGGGATGGCGTTGCGGCGAGTTTGCGTTCGGTTTGACGCGTCTTCGCGGCGAGGTACGTGCTCAAGCACTGTCGCATGCACGGGTGATGATTTGCAAGGCGAGTGCCTGACGAATCGGAATGTCGGCGTTCGGGGGAACGCGAGCCCAAAAGCAAAAAACCCGCGAAGCCGGAGGCTACGCGGGTTTCGTACTGCTTTTCGTGGTCGGAGCGAAAGGATTCGAACCTTCGACCCTCTGATCCCAAATCAGATGCGCTACCAGGCTGCGCTACGCTCCGACGAGTCCGAGAGTATAGGGGGTGCGGACTGGAGCGTCAATCCCTCGGCGGCGTCGACCGTATTGGCCATGCCGTTCACCGCATCGCGCTCGCGCTGGCCTCGCGCAGAGCTATATGCGCCCCATCAACAGCAGAATGATCACGATGATCAGCACGACGCCGACGAGTCCAGTCGGCCGATAGCCCCAGCCGCTGCTATACGGCCAGCTGGGCAACGCACCGATCAGCAGCAGGATGAGCACGATTAGGAGGATGGTTCCGACGGTCATGGCGTTCTCCTTGTTGAAGGGGCCGCGAATTCGCAGGCCGCATCGTCACGCTGGTTTGGCGCATGCGCGCCGCGACAATTGACGCGCGTATCGCGCGCCTGTTGCTGGATCGGAACCAGCAAGGCATGTGCCCATCAGCTATGAAGATTGACGCAGCGAGTGTCTGGTCGAAGGCGCAAAAGAACCGCGTGGCGCCGGGAAGCGTCGTGGTTCGAGGTGATGTGTCCAAAGAACTGGAAGGGGCGTTGCGCACGTCCAGCGGACGTCGGCCAGCGCGGCGCGTTCATGCGCCGCAACGCCCGTCACCGCGCCATGGAGGGGACGCGCGACCGAGGCACCGCGACATGTCGGTGCCGCTACCACAGGCCATTCGGCCCGGGTCGATGATTACCCGCATCAATGCCTTGGACGCCTCCAATGCGGCATATGCAGATGCTGGTGGGTCCAGTGATGCAGCATGCCTTCGCCGTCATGTTCACGCCGGTAGGTTCGCGATTCGAAAATCGACAACGCCACCAGTACGATCAGGCCTATGGCGAGCCCAATCAGGCCCGCGATCGATTCACCGTCCATGGCAGTCTCCGGTAGGTTCAGCCATGGACCCATAGTAGCGCAGGTCCGGCGAAATCTCACGAAATGGAGCGAGCGACGCACGAGCGCGCGTGACGGCGTCGCTCAGCGTGCTTTGCGGTTAGACTCTCGGCGCGCCGGCGGACGTCCGTCCGCCAATCCTTTGTCCCGGAGACGATGCAAAATGACCCGCGTTCTGACTCTTGCCTTGCTGTTGTGCGCCGGCGTCGCCGGCTGTGCGGACAATCCGTCCGCGCATCACGGCAGCCCGCCACACGATCCCGCCGACTACCACGGCGTTCCTACCGACGATCGGCCGCCCACGATGGTGCCCGCGCCCGACGCACAGTGAGCGCTCGTTCAGCGAAGAGGGAAGAGTGGAGCCCGCGGTGACGCTGGGCAACGAAAGCGCCAGCAACGCGAAACCGGCATCGAAGTGAAAACGACCGACAAAGGGCATGGAGAAGGCGAAGCACCGGCGCGGGCACGCCGGCACTTCTGACCCGCGCCGACTGTTCGCGCGGAGAGCACGGGCTGAAAGCATTCTAGGACGCGCTCGTTATGCGATATGTATGCGCTTGTTTCAAGCCGTAACGGTCTGTCGAGCGCCGAACCGCCCACCTGGCGCGGCGCACCCCACTACGCCGCCGCAATCCCCCGCGACACGCCCGGCAGGTAACGCGCGAGCGTCACGCCTCGCGTAGCCATGAAAATCAGCAGCGCGATCCACAGCCCGTGATTGCCGTGCCATGCGAGCAATGCCGACGACGCCGCCACGAACACCGCGAGCGAAACCACCATCGCCGCCATCAGCTCGCGCGTGCGCGTCGCGCCGATGAACACGCCGTCGAGCAGGAAGCCCCACACTGAGATCACCGGCGACAGCGCCGCCCACGGCAGATAGGTTTCGGCCGCGGCACGCACAGCGGCCTGATCGGTCAGTCCCTCGATGATCCACGCACCCGCGCCCCAGTACACGAGCGAGAACCCGATCGCGCCTAACGCCGACCACAGCGCGGTGACCTTGACCGCCTGCGCGAACGCGTGACGATCGCGCGCGCCGATTGCCGCGCCGACCAGCGCCTCGGCCGCATGCGCGAAGCCGTCGAGCCCGTACGCCATGAAGGTCTGGAAATTGAGCAGCAACGCGTTCGCGGCGAGCGTCGCGTCGCCTTGCCGCGCGCCGAGATGCGCGAACCAGCCGAACGACGATAGCAGGCACAGCGTGCGCACGAAGATGTCGCGATTGAGCACGACGAGTCGCTTCAGCGCGGTGCCGTCGAACAAGGCGGCGCGACTCAGCGCGGGCAGGCCACGCGGCCTGCCGTGCCACAGCAGCGCGAGGCCGAGCGCGAAACCGAGCGCGTCGGCGGTTGCGGTGGCCGCGCCGATGCCGGCCACGCCCCAATGAAACGCGTACACGTACAGCAACACCGCGACGATGTTCACGCTGTTGATGAACACCTGCGACAGCAGCGCGAGCCGCACCCGCTGCGTGCCGAGCAGCCAGCCGAGCACCACGTAGTTGCCGAGCGCGAGCGGCGCGGCCCAGATGCGCGCGTGGCAATAGACCTGCGCGTGCCGCTGCACGGCGTCGCTGCCGCCGATCGCCCGCAGCGCGTAGTCGATCAACGGCTGCTGCACGAGCAGCACCAGCGCGCCGATCGCGGCCGCCATCAGCAGTGCGCGCACGACGGTGTTGCGCAGCTCGTCGCTGCGGTCCGCCCCGTGCGCCTGCGCGACGAGGCCGGTCGTGCCCATGCGCAGGAAGCCGAAGCCCCAGAACACGAAGTTGAAGAAGAGCCCGCCGAGCGCGACGCCGCCGAGGTACGAAGCGCTGTCCAGATGACCGGCGACGGCGGTATCGACCGCGCCGAGGATCGGCTGCGTCAGATTCGCGAGGACGATCGGGAACGCGAGCGCAAGCACCCGGCGATGCCAGCGCACCGGCAGTGCGGGCGCGTCGGCCGCGTGTGCAGCGGTTCCGGAAGGCGCGGCGGCCGGCGTCCCGGCTTCGGGCGTCCCGGCTCCGGGCGCCCCGTCGCTCAAGAGCGCTCCTGCACGCAGACCCACGGCGAGACGACGACCGCCCACAGCTCCGGGTCGCGCGCGGCGAAATCGGCGGCGGTCTCCGACTGCACGCGCTCGACGAGGCCGGAGGACAACCATTGCGCGACCTGGGTGGTGTCGTCGTTGGCGATCGCTTCGGCGACGCTCACGAGATCGAGGTCGCGCGCGACGCGCAGGAGTATGCCGCGCGCAAAGAAACGTTCGAGTTCGCTCCAGCCTATCTTGGCGGTTTCGCCGAGCAGCTTCGCGTAGAGGGGGCTTTGGGAGGCGTCGTTGGAAGTCATCGTAGGCGGGGTCGGACGGGGTCGTCACTATAAACCATTGGGGCGGACCGGCGGGCCGCGCGGCGGCCTTGCGCAACGCGCCGGGCGGTCTTTTACGCAGCGCCGGACTGAGTCGGATTCTGAACCTGGATGCCCGCGGATTCAACGACGATGGGACGCGAGCCGTACCGTCCATCAGCGTCACCATTAATCGTCCGAATATTCAAAGTTCAAACCGGTTTTTAATGCGGTTTCAAAATTGTCGGTAGAATTGTCAATGTTAAATGCTTCCCTATTTGCGAATTTGTTGTGAAGAAATATCGACGCATATTCGGAAGTGAGGCTGCGACTAATCGATGCGTTGCGTGCGTTTCCGCACCAAAGCAATATTCCCGGGCAAAACCGGCCTTATTGCCGAATGAGTTAGTGTTATTCGGCCAGACGTCTTTCCTCTGCTGTTTTCGCGAGACTTACGGCCGATCGCCCTGGAACATTGGCTGGTGCGATGCTCGCGCATTCCAGTTCGGATCACTTTGCGTATTGCGTATCTCAATCACGGCGCATTAAGCCGGTCTCATTCCGACATTTCCGATTCACGGATTGCGTAATCCGTACGCCGTGTAACATTGACCGCAAAATTAATGGATTGCGCTTGTAAATGCAGATTGTTAGATTTCGTTCTGGCGCATGGTGAACCGGTCCTTTGCCGATATGCGCCGAACCCCCGTTAGCCCGGCTTCGTGCCGGGCTTTTTTTTGAATGGACTTACGTGGATGTTTTGAGCTGCCGCAGCGATCTTCACCGCCAATTCACATACGCATCCGATGATGGCGGATTATTTTTTCGGCGCGAGGCTCATGAACTGGGTGATCATCTTCGTCGGCGTGTGGGTGATCGCGCTCGTTTTGTTGCTGCTCTTCGCCGCGCGCATCGATCCGCGCTCGGGGCGCTGGCGACGCCGCCAGGTGGCGACGCCAAGCGGCGACGCGATCCGGCTGGGTGGCCGCGCGGGCCGCATCGCGCGCCGCCTTTACTGCTTGCAGCGAATGACCATCGAACGGTTTTTCACGTTAGCACCGAAAATCCCGCCGACCGTGCCGCCCGACGTCCCGCCGTTGTCGACGTCTTTCGAAATCACGTCGTAGCCGTAGTTGCCGCAGGTTTCGCCCGCGCGCTTGTAGCACTCGGCCCAGCTCGTGCTGGCGTCGCTGCCGCTGCAATTGATCGCGAAGCCGGTGTCGCCACTCGGCAGATAGGTCATCGTGGTCGTGGTCGAGCAGCCGCCGAGGCCGCCGAGCGTCAGCAGGCCAAGACTGATCGCTGCAGCCGTCGCGACGCGCGCCAATGGGCTTTTCATTTCTGACTCCTTGCAAATAGCGGAAGGGCGTGGCGCGCAGCCACGTCGCTTCGAATTGAGCGTTGGTAGCACGGCGGGTTCCCGCGCCCGTCGCCTAGCGCGGCGGCAGTTCCTTCGACGGATCGATCGAGCGGCCCTGGTAGCGAAGCTCGAAGTGCAGCATCACGCGATCGGTATCGGTGTCGCCCATCTCGGCGATTTTCTGGCCGCGCTTGACCGATTCGCCTTCCTTCACGAACAGCGCGCGATTATGCGCGTAAGCGGTCAGGTAGTCCGCGTCGTGCTTGAGGATCAGCAGATTGCCGTAGCCGCGCAGGCCGTTGCCCGCATAGACGACGGTACCGGGCGCCGCCGCGACGATGGGCGTGCCGGCCGCCGCGGAAATATCAATACCCTTCGAGTTGCCGCCGTCGAAACGGCGGAACACGGTGCCGTCGGCCGGCCATACCAGCGAGATCGACGCAGGCGCGGTGGCCGGCGCCGAGTCGGCGGGCGCAGGTCGCGGCGCAGTCGACGCGCCAGCGCTTGCGGTGGCGTTGCCACCGCCGCTGCGGATCGCGCCGCCCGTCGACGCCGCCCCGGCTGGCGGCGCGACACGCAGCACCTGGCCCACCTCGATGCTGTCGGGATTGGTCAGGTTGTTCCAACGCGCGATGTTCTGCACCGATTGCCGGTTGCCGCGCGCGATTTTCGACAGCGTGTCGCCCCGTTCGACCCGGTAGTATCCCGGCCCCACCGGCGCCGAGCCGCACGCGGCGAGCAGCGCGAGCAACGCCGCGCAGCCGAGTCGTTTGATTGTTGTGGTTTCCAGCATTGGACCTCGCAAAGCGCTGCCGCGCGCCGATCCCGATCACGCGGCACAGACAGACAAAGCGTTCGATTCTAACGGTTTTGTGTTGCGCCCCCGGGGAGGGGGCGCGGCGGTGGGCGACCGCTTCGAGCGGTTCGAGCGGTTCGCCGCCGGCGCCAGCGTCTCAGCTGGTCTTCTCGACGGTGATGCGCAGTGCCGCCGTTTCGGTCTGACCCGGCTCGAGCCAGCGCAAACCCCGGCCGTTATGGATCGCATCGGGCAGCCCAAGCCACGGCTCCACGCAGTAAAAGTCCGACTGCGGCGTCTCGGTCCACGTCGTCACCGAGTACCAGGGCACCGAGCCCGGCCGCTGCAGATCGATCGTGATCACGCGGTTGATGCCAGGCGCGTCGACCCGCACCGGCCGATCCGGCGTGCCGATCAGGCAATGGAAGCGGTCGTAGATGCGGTCTTCGTCGAGCGTGTAGCTCGCTTCGCCCGGCTCGGCGGGGCTGATCGAGCCGTCCTCGAGCTGACGGCAGCGCTCGGTGCGCGGCAGCTCGAGCGTCGTCTGCGCGCGCTGCGTATGCGGCAGCGTGAAGTAGAAGTGATGGCCGGCGTAGTAGGGCAGGCGCGTGTCGCCGGTATTGGTGGTGGTGAGCGTCACGTCGAGCGTGCGCGGATCGACCAGTTCGTAGGCGGCCTCGAAGCGAAAGCCGAACGGATAAAAGCCGCGGGTCGCTTCGCTGTCGGTCAGGACCATGCGCAGCCCGGCGCCATGCACGTCGGCGTGGGGCTCGAACGGCAGGTCGCGCGCGAAGCCGTGCATCGGCAGCTCGCGCACGGTGCCCTGCGCGTCACGCCAATAGCCGATCTTGCCGTCGACGCGGTGACGGCCGAGAAACGGAAACAGCAGCGGATTGCCGCCGCGAATCCGCGCGGGCACGCTCCAGTCGGCGTGCTCGGGCCAGTGAATCACCTCTTCGCCGTCGATCGTCCATGACAGCAGACGGCCGCCGGCCTGCGGCGAAAAGCGGAGCACGGAGGCGTCCTGGGCGATCTCGAGAATGTCCTGTTCCGGGGAGAGGGGCATGGTCAATAGGTAGCCAGATAGAGGTTGAGGGTCGCGCAAAGCTGCCGTGGGGCTGGCCGCTGCGCCTGCACCGAAGCGGCGTTTTGCGCCACTCGCCGCGACTGCGTCACGCGCGGCGAAACCGCGATTTTGCGCTGCTTTACGCTACGGGGAAACCCTTCCCGGGAAATTGCGGGTGTCGGAAAAGCGCGAATCCTAACGATAATCCGTCTGCGCGTCCGGTCAATCCGACTCCCGGGCGAATCGGCTCAGGAGGCATCATGGATCTCGCAATGGCAATGGCAGTGGCATTGTTCGGTATATTCACAGCTAGCACGTACTTCTTCTTCCACTCGCTTAAGCGCTGATCCCGCCGGTTTCATTCCCCGTCTTTCGCAGCACGCGCGCGACGAATCCGCCGCCCGCTTTCTTGCTCACGTGTGACAACTGTGTCGAGTTGTGACGCGGCGCGTCAATATTTCCCCGAATGTGGCCTAACCGCTTGGCGCCGACTTTGCAGCCAGGCATAATCGGTGCGCTTTTTCACGCGCCGTTCTCCTTTTGTGCGGCGCGCAGTTTCCTGACACTTTGCTTACAAGGACCGCCGCGTGAACCTCTCGTTTCTGATTTTTCTGAGCGTATTGCAAGGCGTTACCGAACTGTTTCCGGTAAGCAGCCTCGGCCACACGCTGCTCGTGCCCGCGGTGTTCGGCATGCATATCGATAAGCATGCGCCGCAACTGCTGCCGTTCCTCGTCGCGCTACACCTCGGCACCGCGTTCGCGCTGCTGTGGTACTTCCGCGAGCGCTGGTGCGCGCTGGTGCGCGGTTTCTTCGCGTCGCTCGGCGGCCGCCGCAACGACGACGGTCACATGATGTGGGCGTTGATCATCGGTACCATTCCCGCGGGTCTCGTCGGTCTCGTGCTGGAAAAACGCCTCGAGGCGCTTTTTCACGATCTGCGGATCGTCGCGATTGCGTTGATCGTCAACGGCGGGCTGCTGTGGTTCGGCGACCGTCTGCAACGCGCTCGCGCGCATCAGGCGCCGGAAAAGCTGACGTTTCGCCAGGCGTTCTTCGTCGGCCTCGCGCAGATCGGCGCGCTGATTCCGGGCTTCTCGCGCAGCGGTCTGACGATGATCGCCGGCAATGCGGCCGGCCTCACCACCGAGAAAGCCGCCGAGTTTTCGTTTTTGCTCGGCACGCCGATCATTTTCGCGGCTGGCGTACTCGAACTGCCGAAGCTGCTTCAAGCGCCGAGCCAGCTTGTCGACGCGGTGCTCGGCGGCGTGCTGACCGCGATCGCGGCGTACCTGAGCGTGCGTTTCCTGATGCGCTATTTCGAAGGCCGCGGACGTCTCGCGTCGTTCGGCGTGTACTGCGCGATCGCCGGTATCGTGTTCCTCGGCTGGTTCCTGCTGCATCCGCAACCGGTCTGAGCGGCCGGGTCGATCGGTTATAATCCGGGCCCGGTTGGTTGCAGGTCAGTTAGAATTTTAGTTTGTGGCAAATCGGGCGGCTCGCTGCGAGTGCCGGTTGTATGCAGATATCGATCCATACGGCAGTAGCTCAGCTGGATAGAGCATCGGCCTTCTAAGCCGAGGGTCGGGGGTTCGAGCCCCTCCTGCCGTACCAGAATCATCGAAGGGTTACAGGCCTCGCGCCTGTAACCCTTTTTTTTACTGTCGTTTCGCGCCTCGCGCTGATCAGTTGAACGCCACGTCCAGCGTGTTCTTGTAGATCCGCCCATCTTTCATGATGACCGCGAGGTTGCTGCCCGGATCGGCGAGCAGCTGAATGTTGGCGAGCGGGTCGCCTCTGACGATCAGCAGGTCCGCGAGCGCACCCTCCTCGATTACGCCGAGCTTGCCGGGGTAGGGGTTGCGTGGCCCCGCCATCGCGAGCAGTTCCGCATTGGTGCTCGTCGCCATCGTCAGCACGTCGGCGGCTTCGTACCAGCGCGTCATCTTCGCGAGCTGGGCGCCCTGGCGCGTCGCGAGCTTCGCGTCGAATAGCGTATCGGTGCCCCACGCGGTCTTCAGACCGTGTTTCTTCGCGAGCGCGTAGGCGGTATCCGTGCCATTCGACATCTCGATCTGCTTCGCGCGGCTAGGCGATCCCGCAGGAAAGAAGATCGCGTCCTCGTCGTCGAGAAACGGTTGCAGGCTGAGCCAGATGCCTTCGCCGGCGAGCAGCCTGGCGGTTTCCTCGTTCATCAGCTGGCCGTGCTCGATGCAGCGCACGCCGCCGCGCACCGCGGTCTGGATCGCGCGCGGCATGTACGCGTGCACGGCCACGTAGGTGCCCCAGTTTTCGGCGGCGTCGACGGCCGCGCGAAACTCGGCCTCCGTGTATTGCGACACGTCGAGCGGGTCGTAGCTGGACGCGACGCCGCCGCCGGCCGCGAGCTTCAACTGACTCGCGCCGAGCATCAGCTGCTCGCGCGCGCGTTTGAGAATCTCGGATGTGCCGTCGGCGATCGCGCCTGCGCCCAGCACCTCGCCGCGCGAAGGCGACTGCCCCGGATACGACGGAACCTCGAACGCCATGCGAAAGTCGCCGTGCCCCGAGGTCTGCGAGATCATCGCGCCCGACGGCCAGATGCGCGGCCCCGGCATCATGCCGATGTCGATGGCCTTCTTCAGCGAAAACGCCGGACCGGCCATGTCGCGGATGCTCGTGAAGCCTCGCATCAGCATGCGTTCGGCTTCGCTCGCCGCGGCGAGGTGGATGAAGCCGATGTCGGCGACCATCAGCTGGGGCATCGACAGCGAGGCCATCATGATGTGCGCGTGCGCATCGATGAGACCCGGCATCAGCGTATGTCCGCTGCCGTTCACCACCTGCATGCCGTCTAGGGTCTGGCCGTCGTCGGGTTCGACCGCGGCGATCCGGTTGCCGTCGACGATCACGCGATAGCCGCTCTTCAGCGTTTTGCTCTTGCCGTCGAAGAGACGAAGGTTCGTGAACACGACGCGCAGCGGTTGGGTCTTCGAGCCGGCCGAGGCGCCGGGCTGCGGGGCGGCCGCAGAGCTGGCCAGGATGCCGTGAGGGGCGAGCGGAGAGGGGTGACTGAAAGACGGCTCGATCGACCGATCGGGCGCCTCGTGGTGCAGTTGATCGAGACGCGCGTTGAGCCGCAGAAAGGACGGACTGTGGCAGATACATCCCCAGCCGGCGGCGCGTGCGTGAGCTTGCGATGCTTGCATTTCCATTCGAGACTCCAGGGCTCAAAAGGGGGCGCGGCCGCCGACACAATGCGGCGCCGGGACAGACGTTCATCATGCAATCGACGCATCTTAGCAGCATGTTTTGGCGGCGCGATAGCCGATGCGCGCGTGTCCGCGGCTGCCTCGCGTGCCGTGTCGGGCCGTCATCGCACCGCTCGCTTCGGGTGTTTCCCGACTCAGGAAATCGCGCTCGACGCCGTTAATTCGACAGAACCGTCTGACGCGCCGTGATTGGAGGAACCCGCGTGAACCGACTCAGCCTCAACACCAAACTCTGGCTCGCGCTGCTGATTACGTGGCTCGGCCTGCTCGGCCTCGGCGGCTGGGCCGCGTGGCAGTCGCGCGCGACGATGCTCGCCGAGCGCAAGTCGGCCGTGCAGAACGTCGTCGAGAGCGCGTACGGCATCGTCGCCGACTACGCGCAGCGCGCCGACCAGCACGAGCTCACGCCCGAACAGGCGCGGCAGCAGGCACTGGCGCGCCTGTCCGCGATGCGCTATCCGGGCAGCGGCTACATGATCGTGTCGACCGCCACGCCGGTCGTGATCATGCATCCGGTGCTCGCCGATCTGCGCAACAAGGACGTCTCTCACTACGCGGACAGCGACGGCAAGCTGCTGTTCGTCGAGATGGTCAAGGTCGCCCAGGCGCAGGGTCAGGGCTTCGTCGATTACATGGGGCGGCTCGCCGGCAACAACGAGCGCGTGCCGAAGATCAGCTTCGTGAAGCGCTTTGCGGCGTGGGACTGGTATCTGATTTCGGGCGTCTACGTGAACGACATCGACGCTGCGTTCCGCGCCGACCTGTTGCGCTATCTGCTGACGATCCTCGTGATCGGCAGCTTCAGCACCCTCGCGCTCGTGCTGATCATCCGCAACGTGAAGCGCAGCCTCGGCGGCGAGCCGGCCTATGCGGCAAGCGTCGCGGAGACCATCGCCGACGGCGATCTGTCGTGCCCGGTCGCGCTCGCCGGCGACGATCAGCAGAGCATGCTGTTCGCGATGCAGCGCATGCAAAGCCGCCTCGCCGACGCGATCCGGCGCATTCGCGGCGGCACCGAAACGATCACCGTCGCGGCCGAAGAGATCGCCGCGGGCAATCTCGATCTGTCGGCGCGAACCGAACAGCAGGCCTCGTCGCTCGGCGAAACGGCCGCGAGCATGGAGCAGCTGACGGCGACCGTCAAGCAGAACGCCGACAACGCGCTGCAGGCCAATCGGATGGCGCGCTCCGCGTCGCAGCTCGCGGGCGAGGGCGGCGAGGCCGTGCAGCACGTGGTCGCGAACATGCAGAGCATCGCGGCGAGCTCGGCGCGGGTGGTCGATATCATCGGCGTGATCGAGAGCATCGCGTTTCAGACCAACATCCTCGCGCTGAACGCGGCTGTCGAAGCCGCGCGCGCCGGCGAGGAGGGCCGCGGCTTCGCGGTCGTCGCGGGCGAAGTGCGCAATCTCGCGCGCCGCAGCGCCGATGCGGCCAAGGAGATCAAGACGCTGATCGAGGATTCGGTCGCGCGCGTCGGCAGCGGCAAGGCGCTCGTCGAGAAAGCGGGCGGCACGATGGAGTCGCTCGTCGATGCGGTGAAGCGCGTGACCGACATCATCAGCGAGATTTCCGCCGCATCCGACGAGCAGAGCCGCGGCATCGAGCAGGTCAATCTCGCGATCGCGCAGATGGACGAGACCACCCAGCAGAACGCGGCGATGGTCGAGCAGGCGGCGGCCGCCGCGCAGTCGATGCAGGAACAGGCGCAGATGCTGCGCGACGTCGTCAACATGTTCCGCCTGCAAGGGACGACCGCCGCGCGTTGAGGGCCGCGCGTTTAGGGGCGCCCGAGGACGCGCTGCCTGCCGAAGTGTGCATGCTATGCTTTTGAGGTCAGGATCAAGAGCCGCCGGGCGCCGTTGCGCGCGGTGCACACTTCGAGGAGAGTCCTTCATGTCGATGCGAACCCGTGTGCTATTCCACCTCAGTGCCGCCGGGCTGCTGCTCGGCGCGGCGGTCGGCGCCCAAGCGGCGAACCTCGCCTTTCTGAACGACACGCCGATCACCTACATGCATCAGCGCGACAACGACTCGATCAAGCAGGCGGTCATGAGCGCACTCAACGACAGGAAGGACGGCGACAGCTTCACCTGGGTCAACGACGGCACCGGCAACAGCGTGAGGATCGACGCGAACATCACGATGGACAGCACCTCGACCGACGGTGGGCGCACCTGCCGCACCCTCGGGGTCGTCCTCAGTGCGAAAGGGCAATCGATGAATCTGCGTCCGAACTTCTGCAAGGTGGGCGGCGCCTGGCAGCTGCAGAAGCGTTGAGCATGCGCGAGTGCGGCGACGGGAGTGTTTGCAGTGAGGCTGTCCGATGAGCCCGCGTATCGTCTCCTGCGGGATCGTGCTGCTCGATCCCGACGGACGCGTGCTGCTCGCGCACGCGACCGAAACGACGCACTGGGACATCCCGAAAGGACATGGCGAAGAGGGTGAGGTGCCCCACGTGACCGCGCTGCGCGAGCTGGTCGAGGAAACCGGCATCGCGCTCGAGGCCGATCGGCTGAAGGATCTCGGTCTGTTCGTCTACCGGCGCGACAAGGACCTGCATCTGTTCGCGGCGCGCGCGGGCGCCGGCGAGTTCGACCTGAGCAGGTGCACCTGCACGTCGCTGTTCCCGCGCCGCTCGGACGGCACGCTGATCCCCGAAATGGACGCCTACCGCTGGGCGTCGATCGATGAAATCCCGCGCTATGCGAGCCATAGTCTGACGCGGCTCTTCGAGACGACGCTGTCGCTCGCGGAGCTGCACCGGTCGCTATAGACGGCGCGCGCCGTTCTCAATCGAGCGCGCGGTCGTTCGGATGCGCGAACAACGCGCGGTTCTGCTCCGACAGCGGGTAATTGACGTTGATGCCCTGCGGCGGAATCGGCTGCGTGAACCACTGCCGGTATAGACGCTCGGCGTCGCCGGACGTCTGCGAACGCGCGATCACGCGATTCACGAGCGCGCGGAACGGCTCGTCGCCCTTGCGGAACATGCACGCATACACCTCGTAGCCGAGCGGCGTACCGGTCACGATGAAATCGTCGGGATGCGGGTCGGTCGCCTTGAAACCGTAGACGATCGGCTCGTCCATCACGAACGCCACCGCGCGACCGTCCTTCATCGCGTCGAAGGCCTCCTGATGATCGCGCACGCTCATGATGCGCATGTTCAGTTGCTTCTCGCTATTAAGGCGGCGCAGCAGGCGTTCGTCGGACGTGGCCGCGGTCGTCACGACCGGCTTGCCGGCCAGATCGGAAAAATCGGTAATCCCGCTGTTCTTGCGCGTGATCATGCGCACCGCGTACTGGAAAAAGCTGTTCGAAAACGCGGCGACGTTTTCGCGCTCGACCGTGTGCGTGGTCGAGCCGCATTCGAGGTCGATCTGGTTGTTCATCAGCATCGGCGTGCGGTTCGACGACGTCACCGTGACTTCGTGAACCCGCAGTTGCGGCATGCCGAGTGTTTTGCGGATCTCGTCGACGATCTGCAGCGCGATCGTCTGCGAGTAGCCGACCGTGCGCGTGCCGTCGAAGTACGAGAACGGGATCGACGCTTCGCGCACGCCGAGCACGACCACGCCGTCGTCGTGGATCTTTCTCAGCGTGCCGGTCAGCTCGTCCGCGCGGGCGGGGCCGGCGAACGCGACCACGCCGCAGGCGGCCAGTGCCAGCAGCACGCGTTGCATGCCGCGCAGCAGACGCGGCATGTGGGGGCTCTGCGCGACGCGAAGCGTAACCTCAGACCTTTCCCCGCGGCGGTCTGCAACCATCATCGGACCTCCCGGACCGGCGCGCCCAGGCGAGCGCGCAGTGTGTGTCGATCGAACATCCTGCAAACCGGATGCGCCGGCAACGCCGGGCCGTCGCTGACGCGAGCTCAGGCCGGCTTGCCCCAACTGTCGCGCAGACTGACGATGCGGTTGAATACGGGCTTACCCGGCTTCGAATCGACGCGGTCGGCAACGAAGTAGCCATGGCGCTCGAACTGGTAGCGCTGCTCCGGCAGCGCATGGTGCGCGCCGGTTTCGAGGTAGGCCTGGACCACGCGCTTCGAGTCCGGATTCAGCGCTTCGAGGAAGTCGCGCCCGCCGGCGTCCGGTTGCGGTTCCTTGAACAGCCGGTCGTAGATGCGCACTTCCGCCGGGCACGCGGCCGCCGCGCTGACCCAGTGGATGTTGCCCTTGACCTTGTAGTTGTTCGCGCCTTCGGTGCCCGATTTGCTGTCCGGGAAGTAGTTGCAATGCACCGCGACGATATTGCCGTTCTCGTCCTTGTCCGCGTGCGTGCACTCGATCACGTAGCCGTAGCGCAGGCGTACCTTGTTGCCCGGGAACAGGCGGAAGTAGCCCTTCGGCGGCGTCTCCGTGAAGTCATCGCGCTCGATCCACAGCTCGCGCGAAATCGGGAACTCGCGCAGGCCCTGTTCCGGGTGATGCGGATGCACCGGTGCGTGGCACGGCTCGGTGAGGCGTTCAGGGAAGTTGTCGATGATCAGCTTGACCGGATCGAGCACGGCGGCGATGCGCGGCGCCTTATCGTCCAGATCGTCGCGCAGCGCGCCTTCGAACACGCTCATGTCGATCCACGAGTCGACCTTGGTCACGCCGATACGCTCGCAGAACAGCTGGATCGATTCGGGCGTGAAGCCACGCCGGCGCACGCCGACGATGGTCGGCATGCGCGGGTCGTCCCAGCCTTCCACATGGCCTTCGGTTACCAGTTGCAGCAGCTTGCGCTTGCTGGTGATCGCATAGGTCAGGTTCAGGCGCGAAAACTCGATTTGCTGCGGCAGCGGACGCTTGAAGATGCCGGCTTCGGCGAGCTCGTTGAGGATCCAGTCGTACAACGGCCGATGGTCTTCGAACTCGAGCGTGCACAGCGAATGCGTGATGTTTTCCAGCGCGTCCGAGATGCAGTGCGTGTAGTCGTACATCGGGTACACGCACCACGCGTCGCCGGTGCGGTAGTGATGCGCGAAGCGGATCCGGTAGATGACCGGGTCGCGCATGTTGAAGTTCGGCGACGCCATGTCGATCTTCGCGCGCAGCACGTGCTCGCCTTCCTTGAACTCGCCCGCCTTCATGCGGCGGAACAGGTCGAGGTTTTCCTCGGCCGAACGCTCGCGGAAACGCGACGGCGTGCCGACTTCGGTGGCCGAGCCGCGGTTCGCGCGGATTTCCTCGGCCGACTGGCTGTCCACGTACGCCTTGCCGCGCTGGATCAGCAGCTCCGCGAACTCGTACAGCTTGTCGTAGTAGTCGCTCGCGTAGTACAGATGCTCGGTGCGGTTCTTTTCCCATTCGAAGCCGAGCCAGCGCACCGAGTCGATGATCGACTCGACGTACTCGACGCTTTCCTTCTCCGGATTGGTGTCGTCGAAGCGCAGATGGCACACGCCGCCGTAGCTGCGCGCGACGCCGAAGTTCAGGCAGATGCTTTTCGCGTGACCGATGTGCAGATAGCCGTTCGGCTCCGGCGGGAAGCGCGTTTCGACGCGCTGGCTCCATTTGCCGGTGCGGTTGTCGTCGTCGATGATGTTGCGGATGAAATTGGATGCCGCGGGCGCGTCGTTGCGTTCGGTATTCATGCGAGAAGATGAGAGTCCGTTGGGGCGCGCGATGCGCCCGCTTAGCCGTCAATTCTACCTGACGAGGCGGTTCGCGGCAGGCGCTTGCGGCGCGCAGCCAACGGCGGGGCGGGTTTGGGCGCGGATGCCGGCGTCGGACGAGCAGGCGCGCGGGGCTGTAACAGGAGGTAAAACGGGTTGGCGACGCGCGACGCAGCGACTTAGGATGCGCTGCTGCGCGAGTCCCACGCGCCTGCGCTGGGCCTTCGCGCGGGCGGGCCTGCCCGAGCCGCCCACGCCGTCCTTCATCTTCTTGCACGAGGCTCTGTTGCTCGTGCGTCATGCTCGCCTCGTTGCCGGAGTTTTCACGGATGTCCGTCCCGACGCACGGCGCGTTCCGCGCGCCTTTCGCCTGCGCTTCGGCTAATGCCCGTTGTTCCTGCCGTACCCGTCGCGTGCTGGCTTCGGCCTGGTTTGCCGCGCTCGCGGTGAGCGTGGCCGCGCCGCTGTCCGCCGCCGCGAAAACGCCCGCGCCGAAGCCGGCGCTCGATGCGTCGGCAGTCGCCGCGCCGGATCGCTACAGCGCCGACACTGCGCAGCAGATCTTCGCCGCAGGCGGCAACGCGGTCGATGCCGCGGTCGCGATGGCCTTCACGCTCGCCGTTACACGGCCCGATGCTGGCAACCTCGGCGGCGGCGGTTTCATGACGCTATTGGTCGACGGCAAGCCGTATTTTCTCGACTATCGCGAGCGCGCGCCGCAGCGGGCGACCCGCGACATGTACCTCGACGACAAAGGCAACGTGGTGCCGGGCATGAGCACGATTGGTCATCGCGCGGTGGCCGTGCCGGGCACCGTCGATGGCATGTGGGAAGCGCAGCGGCGCTTCGGCAAGCTCAAATGGAAGCAGGTGCTGGCACCCGCGATCCATTACGCGACCGATGGCTTCCAGGCCGATGCGCGGCTGCAGCAGCGGCGCGACGCGGCCGCGAAGAGTTTCGCCGGCAAGACCAATTTCGACGCGTATTTCTCGAGCCTGAAGGCGGGCGCGACGCTGCGCCAGCCGGAACTCGCGCAGACGCTCGGGCGGATCGCGAGCGACGGCGGCCGCGAGTTCTACGAGGGCCGCACCGCCCAGATGATCGCCGCGCAGATGTACGGCCACGGCCTGATCACCAGCCAGGATCTGAGCCAGTACAAGGCGCTGTGGCGCGAGCCGCTCGTCGCCGACTGGCATGGCTACCGCGTGATCACTGCGCCGCCGCCGGGCTCGGGCGGCATCGGGTTGATCCAGATGCTGAAGATGAGGGCCGATCTGCAGCCGGCGTTCGACGGTCTCGCGCTAAATTCGGCGCCGTACATCCATCTGATCGCGCAGATCGAGGATCGGGTGTTCGCGGACCGGCAGAGCCATATCGGCGACCCGGACGCGGCGCCGGTGCCGGTCGCGAAGCTGATCGGCGACGCCTACCTCGCGCAGCGCGCAGCCGAAGTCAAAGCCGCCGAAGCGCCGGTCACGGAGCAGGTGAAGCCCGCTGTCGACAGCGCCGCATCGGCGGAGAAGGCGCAAACCACGCATTTCTCGGTGGTCGACAAGTGGGGCAACGCGGTATCGAACACCTACACACTGAACGGCGATTTCGGCTCAGGCGTGGTGGTGGACGGCGGCGGGTTTCTGCTGAACGATGCGATGGACGATTTCGTGACCAGGCCGGCCAGCGCCGGCGCGACGGGCGCGTCGGGCGCGGCCTCGACACCAGGCGCCCCTGATGCCGAGCCGAACACGATCGCGCCGGGCCGCCGCCCAATTGCGTCGATGACGCCCACACTGCTGCTGAAGGACGGCAAGATCGCACTCGCGATCGGCACGCCGGGCGGCTCGCGGATCCTGACGACGATCTTCCAGGTCATGACGAATCTGTACGACTTCGACATGCCGCCGACGGACGCGCTCGCCGCGATGCGTTTCCATCATCAGTTGCTGCCGCAAAAGACGATCTACTTCGAGCCATACCATCCCGCGCCGGATGAGCTCGCCGCGCAGCTGAAGGCGCTCGGCTACACGGTCGAGCAGCAGTCGTTCAACGGCGACGTGCAGATGATCCGCGTGGACGGCACGACACCCGAGCCCGAGAGCGATCCCCGTGGTGGCGGCGTGGCACGCGTGATACGGTAGACGGCCCGCCGCGCTATCGCGCGAGCGGTCGATAAGCCGAACACGGGGAAGCACGATGAACGAACAACAACCAACCACACTCGTACTGCCGGGCTATCTTGGCTCCGGTCCTGGCCACTGGCAAACGCGCTGGGAAGCGCTCGATCCCGCGTTCGTTCGCGTGCGGATGCCGGACTGGGACCACCCTTCGCGCGACGCCTGGTGCCGCACGCTCGCCGCCGCCGTTGACGCTGCGGATGCGCCGGTGTTGTTCGCGGCTCACAGTCTCGGCTGTCTGACCACGGCGTTCTGGGCCTCGCAGTACGCGAGCGCGGCGCAGCTCGCGAAGGTGGCCGGCGCTCTGCTGGTCGCCTTGCCCGATCCGGCCGAAGCGCTTTTCCCGCAAGACGCGACCGGCTTTGCGCCGGTGCCGCTCACCCGCCTGCCGTTTGCGACGATCGTCGTGGCGAGCCGCGACGATCCGTATGGCGGCGTGCCGTTCTCGCAAACCTGCGCAGACGCGTGGGGCAGCCGCTGGATCGGGATCGGCGCGCGCGGCCACATCAATGCCGACAGCGGCCTCGGCGATTGGGACGAGGGGCGGGGCTGGCTGGCTTCGCTAGCGGCGGGGCGCTGAAGCATCTTGCGCATCGCGCACGCCGAGCTTACGTCTCAGCCTGCGCCAGCCGCCTCAGTTGCTCTAGCCGCCGCACCGATCAGATCACCGCCTTCCTCTTCAACTCCGCAATCGTCCGCGCGTCGTATCCGAGCACGTCGCTCAGCACGCGCTCGGTATGCTCGCCGAGCAGCGGCGGATGGCTCAGCGCCTGCGGCGGCGTGCCGGTCATGTTGATCGGATTGCGCACGAGCTTGACCGTGCCGCCTGACGGATGCGGCAGTTCCACCTGCAGACCGCGCGCGACCACCTGCTCGTTGTCGAACACTTCGTCGAGGTTGTTGATCGGCCCGCAAGGCACGCCGGCCGCTTCGAGCGCCGCGATCCATTGCTGCTTTCCCTGCAGACGCACCATCTCCGCGAGCATCGGCACCAGCAGTTCGCGGTTGCGCACGCGCGCGGGGTTGGTCGCGAAACGGTCGTCGTCGGCGAGCTCCGGGCGGCCGCCCGCCTCGACGAACTTGCGGAACTGCCCGTCGTTGCCGACCGCGACGATGATCCAGCCGTCGCTCGTCTGGAAGGTCTGGTAGGGCACGATGTTCGGGTGCGCATTGCCCCAGCGCACCGGCGGCTGGCCGCTCGCGAGGTAGTTCGAGTTCATGTTGGCGAGCATCGCGACCTGCACGTCTAGCAGCGCCATGTCGATGTATTGGCCTTCGCCCGTGCGGTCGCGGTGCGTGAGCGCGGTCAGCACGGCGATCGTCGAGTACATGCCGGTCATCAAATCGGCGATCGCGACGCCGGCCTTCTGCGGACCGCCCCCCGGCTGGCCGTCGCGCTCGCCGGTAATGCTCATGAAGCCGCCGATACCCTGCACGATGAAGTCGTAGCCGGCGCGCTGCGCATACGGTCCGGTCTGCCCGAAGCCCGTGACCGAGCAGTAGATCAGGTCGGGCTTCACCGCTTTGAGCGATTCGTAGTCGAGGCCGTACTTCTTCAACTGGCCGACTTTGTAGTTCTCGAGCACGACGTCGCTTTGCGCGGCCAGTTCGCGCACGATCCGCTGGCCCTCGGGCGATGCGATGTCGAGCGTGACCGAGCGCTTGTTGCGGTTCGCCGCGAGATAGTAGGCGGCTTCGCGCGTGTCCGCGCCGTCCGGCGTTTTCAGATACGGAGGCCCCCAGTGGCGCGTGTCGTCGCCGACCTCGGGGCGTTCGATCTTGATGACGTCGGCGCCGAAATCGGCGAGCGTCTGTGCGCACCACGGACCGGCGAGCACGCGGGTGAGATCCAGCACTCGGATGTGACTGAGAGCGCCCATATTCTTCAATGTCTCCTGATGGTTGCAGGCCGCGCGAGCTGCCATGCGTTGTTTCGCGCGAAGTTTGCTGGAAGTCATCTTAAGCGATTCCCGTTCGAGGGCGCAGTCAGCCGAACGTCATAGCGCCTTTCGGACGCGGGGACACGCGGCTGTCGCATCGGGCGCATGCCGTGCTGGCCGGATGGCCAGCACGGCTGCGCGCAGTGCCGCGCGCGCTTGCCGATCCCGTATAATCAGTCGTTTAAAGAAACAGACAGTTGGCGCCTCCCACCGGCCGCCAGTCTCCGTCAGGAACCGTCAGGACCCGTCCCCCGCACGCTATGAAAGCCGCTGAAATCCGCGAGAAATTCCTCAAGTTCTTCGAATCGAAGGGCCATACGATCGTCCGTTCGTCGAGCCTCGTGCCCGGCAACGACCCGACTCTGCTCTTCACCAATTCGGGGATGGTGCAGTTCAAAGATGTGTTCCTCGGCGCGGAATCGCGTCCGTATGCGCGCGCCACGACCGCGCAGCGCAGCGTGCGTGCCGGCGGCAAGCACAACGACCTCGAGAACGTCGGCTACACCGCGCGTCACCACACGTTCTTCGAGATGCTCGGCAATTTCTCGTTCGGCGACTACTTCAAGCGCGATGCGATCCACTACGCGTGGGAACTGCTGACCGGGGTCTACCAGCTGCCGAAGGAAAAGCTCTGGGTCACCGTCTACCAGGAAGACGACGAAGCGCACGACATCTGGGCGAAGGAAGTAGGCGTGCCGGTCGAGCGCATCATCCGCATCGGCGACAACAAGGGCGCGCGCTACGCGTCGGACAACTTCTGGCAGATGGCTGACGTCGGCCCGTGCGGCCCGTGCTCCGAAATCTTCTACGACCATGGTCCTGAAGTGTGGGGCGGCCCGCCGGGATCGCCCGAGGAAGACGGCGACCGCTACATCGAGATCTGGAACCTCGTGTTCATGCAGTTCAGCCGCGACGCGCAGGGCAACATGACGCCGCTGCCCAAGCAATGCGTGGACACCGGCATGGGCCTCGAGCGTATCGCGGCGGTGCTGCAGCACGTGCACAGCAACTACGAGATCGACCTGTTCCAGGCGCTGATTCAAGCCGCCGGCCGCGAAACCGGCGTGACCGATCTCGGCAACAACTCGCTGAAGGTGATCGCCGATCACATCCGCGCGTGCTCGTTCCTGATCGTCGACGGCGTGATTCCGGGCAACGAAGGCCGCGGCTACGTGCTGCGCCGTATCGTGCGCCGCGCGATCCGCCACGGCTACAAGCTTGGCAAGAAGGGTTCGTTCTTCCATCGCCTCGTGGCCGACCTCGTCGCGCAGATGGGCGAAGCCTATCCGGAACTGGCGCAGGCCGAACAGCGCGTGACCGACGTGCTGCGTCAGGAAGAAGAGCGCTTCTTCGAGACGATCGAGCACGGCATGTCGATTCTCGAAGCCGCATTGGCCGATCTCGACGCGAAGGGTGGCAAGACCCTCGACGGCGAACTCGCGTTCAAGCTGCACGACACCTACGGCTTCCCGCTCGACCTGACCGCGGACGTTTGCCGCGAGCGCGAAGTGACGGTCGACGAAGCCGCGTTCGACGACGCGATGGCGCGTCAGCGCGAGCAGGCGCGCGCGGCGGGCAAGTTCAAGATGGCGCAGGGCCTCGAATACTCGGGCGCGAAGACCACGTTCCACGGCTACGAAGAAATCGTCTTCGACGACGCGAAGGTCATCGCGCTGTACGTCGATGGCGCATCGGTGCAGCAGGCGCAGGCCGGCCAGCAGGCGGTCGTCGTGCTCGATCACACGCCGTTCTACGCGGAGTCGGGCGGCCAGGTCGGCGACCAGGGCGTGCTCGCGAACGCCAGCACGCGCTTTGCGGTCGCCGATACGCTGAAGGTGCAGGCCGACGTGGTCGGCCATCACGGCACGATCGAGCAGGGCACGCTGAAGGTCGGCGACGTCGTGAAGGCGGAAATCGACGCGGTGCGCCGCGCCCGCACGGCGCGCAACCACTCGGCCACGCACCTGATGCACAAGGCGCTGCGCGAAGTGCTCGGTTCGCACGTGCAGCAGAAGGGCTCGCTCGTCGACGCTGACAAGACCCGCTTCGACTTCGCGCACAACGCGCCGATGACGGACGAACAGATCCGCCAGGTCGAGGCGATCGTCAACGCCGAAGTGCTCGCGAATGCACCCGGTATCGTGCGCGTGATGTCGTACGACGATGCGGTGAAGGGCGGCGCAATGGCGTTGTTCGGCGAAAAGTACGGCGACGAAGTGCGCGTGCTCGACCTCGGCTTCTCGCGCGAGCTGTGTGGCGGTACGCACGTGAATCGCTCGGGTGACATCGGTTTCTTCAAGATCGTGATGGAAGGCGGCGTTGCGGCGGGTATCCGTCGCGTCGAAGCGATTACGGGCGACAACGCGGTGCGCTACGTGCAGGAGCTCGAAGCGCGCGTCAACGCGGCCGCGGCCGTGCTGAAGGCGCAACCGGCGGAACTCACGCAGCGCATCGGCCAGGTGCAGGACCAGGTGAAGGCGCTCGAGAAGGAACTGAGCGCACTGAAGTCGAAGATGGCGTCGAGCCAGGGCGACGAACTCGCGGGCCAGGCGATCGAAGTCGGCGGCGTGCACGTGCTCGCGGCGACACTCGAAGGCGCGGACGTGAAGACGCTGCGCGAAACGGTCGACAAGTTGAAGGACAAGCTGAAGAGCGCGGCGATCGTGCTCGCGTCGGTCGAAGGCGGCAAGGTCAGCCTCATCGCCGGTGTGACCGCCGACGCCAGCAAGAAGGTCAAGGCGGGCGAACTGGTCAACTTCGTGGCCCAGCAGGTGGGCGGCAAGGGCGGTGGCCGTCCGGACATGGCGCAGGCTGGCGGTACCGAGCCGGCCAACCTGCCGGCGGCGCTCGCGGGCGTCAAGGGCTGGGTCGAAGGGCAGCTTTGATTGTGATGTTCCGTTGAGTCCGGCTTGACCAAAAGTCGAGCTGGGTTCGACAAAGGGGCCACGCGGCGCGCCAGCAGGATTGGCGCGTTGCGTGGCCCCTTCGTTTTTGCGGAAGCCGATCGGGTCGCGTCGAGCCCGATCGCCGGCCCGGCTTCAACGATCAGACGACGTTCGCCTTTACCGACACCGCCGCACCCGCTGCCGGCAAATCTGCGTCGACCGTACCGTCTGTCCCTTCCTGCGACGCCACCAGCGTGCGCCGCAGCGCATTGAGCGCCGACGAAAAATGCCCGCGTCGCCACACTAGCAGCGTGTCGAGCACGCCGATCTCGGGCAACTCGTGAACCGCGATATTGCTCGTGTCGCCCTGCAGATCGAGCACCGAGCGCGGCGCGACCGCGACGCCCGCGCCGGCCGCCACGCATGCGACGATCGCGTGATACGAGCCGAGCTCCAGCACGCGCGCCGGGCGTACGCCATGCTCCAGATACCACTTCTCGATATACGCGCGGTAAGCGCAGCCCCGCTCGAACGCGATCAGTGTCGATAGCGCGATGTCGCGCACTTCGCGAATCGGCCGATGTCCTCGCGGCGTCAGCATCACCAGTTCCTCGCGAAACACCGGCACGGTCTCGAACAGCTCACCGAGCGAAGCGGGATCGAGCGGCGTGGCGACCAGTGCGGCATCGACCTCGAACTCGCGGACCCGCTCGATCAGCTTGCCGGTTGTGCCGATTTCCAGCTCCAGCTCGACGGCCGGCCATTGCTGGTGATATTGCGCGAGCAGCCCCGGCAGACGCGTCGCCGCCACGCTTTCCATCGCGCCCAAACGCAGACGCCCGCTCGGACGATCCTCGCGCACCGCGTGCCGCGCCTCGTCGGCGAGCGCGAGCAGCCGTTCCGCGTAGGGCAGCAGCGTCTCGCCGGCCGGCGTCAGCACGAGCCGGCGGCCGTCGCGGATGAACAGCTCGGTGCCGAGCTGCTCCTCGAGTTGCTTGATGCGCGTGGTCACGTTCGATTGCACGCGATTGAGCTTCGCGGCGGCGCGCGTCACGCCGTTTTCGCGCACGACGGCGCGAAAAATGGTCAGAGCGGCCAGATCCATGATTCTCTCCCAGCGATGATGGACATTCTAATTATTCATTTTTCGTGATTGAAAGGTCAAGCTAACATGGTTTCATACCATCGCCGTTTGACCGTCCGATCATGAACGACCTTGCTTCCCACGCGTCCCCACGCTTTCATGAACCTCACGCCGCCCGGCGCGCGGCGCTCGCCTGCATGGTGACGCTGGCCGTCGCGCTCGGCATCGGGCGCTTCGCGTTTACGCCGCTGCTGCCGCTGATGCTGCACGGCGCCGCGCTCGGCCAGCCGCAGATTGATATCCAGCACGGCGGCTGGCTCGCGTCGTTCAACTACGCCGGCTATTTCGCCGGCGCGATGACCTGCGCGGCGCTGCGCGCCGACCCCGCGCGCATGGTGCGCGTCGGACTCGTCGCAACGGTGCTCCTGACACTCGCGATGGGCGTCACCGGCCAGTTCTGGGTGTGGGCGCTGGTGCGCTTCGTCGCCGGCGCGGTCAGCGCATGGACCTTCGTGTTCGCGTCGCAGTGGGGTTTGCGGCGGCTCGCCGAACTCGGCGCGCATGCGTGGAGCGGGGTCATCTATACGGGGCCGGGCGTGGGGATCGTCGGAACCGGTTTGCTGGTCAGCGTCGCGGGCGGCTATGGCGCGGTGGCCGGATGGATCGGCTTTGCGGTGATCGGCGCGGGGCTGTCGGTGCTGGTGTGGCCGGTGTTCGGGGATGCGCGGCATGCGGGTACAGCGAAGCAGGCCGTTGCAAGCTCCACAACGGCAAAACCCGCCGCAACACCCGCCTCCGGATCGCGCGCCGGCGCAAAACAGCCGCCCCTTGCGGCCGGCAGTCAGACGAGCCATGCCCTCCACCGCGCCGACGCATTCTGGCTGGTCCTGCTCTACAGTATCCCGGGCTTCGGCTACATCATCACCGCGACCTTTCTGCCGGTCATCGCGCGCCACGCATTGCCGGGCTCGGCGTGGCCGGACCTGTTCTGGCCGATGTTCGGCGCGGCGCTGATCGTCGGCGCGTTGCTCGCCGCGCGTTTGCCCGTGCATTGGGACAACCGCGCGCTGCTCGCGGGCTCGTATGTGCTGCAGGCGCTCGGCATCGCGTTGGGCATCGTGTGGCCGACGGCGGGCGGGTTTTCGCTCGGCAGCATCCTGATCGGCCTGCCGTTTACCGCGATCACGCTATTCGCGATGCGCGAGGCGCGGCGTCTGCGCGGCGACGACGCGGCCGGGCTGATGGGGTATGCGACGGCGGCCTATGGCATCGGTCAGATCGCCGGTCCGCTGGTGGCCGCGCCGATTGCCGCGCACACGGGGTCGTTTTCGCCGGCGCTGTGGCTCGCCGCGGGCGCGCTGCTGGCGGGGGCGGCGGGACTGATCGCGGTGACGCGCGTGACGCGCGCCCCGCGCCGTGGCCGCATGCCGGATTGCGGTTGCAGCTAAGACCCAAAAAAAGACTCAAAAACAAATCTCGCACGAGCGCACTAAAATGACCGCTTCCCGTCATTCCCATGCGCCCGTTGCCGGGCGCGTCGCTCGACCATGCAACATTTCGCGTCCGATAACTACGCCGGCATCTGTCCCGAAGCGCTCGACGCGCTGATCGCCGCCAACAACAGCGGCCACGAGCCGGCCTACGGCGACGACTCGTGGACCAACCAGGTGTGCGACCGTCTGCGCGACCTGTTCCAGACCGATTGCGAAGTGTTCTTCGTGTTCAACGGCACCGCGGCCAATTCGCTCGCGCTCGCGTCGCTGTGCCAGTCGTACCACTCGGTGATCTGCCACGAACTCGCGCATATCGAGACCGACGAATGCGGCGGCCCCGAGTTCTTTTCAGGCGGCTCGAAGCTGCTGACGGCGCCCGGCATCGGCGGCAAGCTCACGCCCGATGCGATCGAAGCCATCGTCACACGGCGCGCCGATATCCACTATCCGAAGCCGAAGGTCGTCACGCTGACGCAGTCGACCGAGGTCGGCACCGTCTACAGCGTCGAGGAAGTGCGCGCGATCGCGGCGATCGCGAAGCGCCGTCATCTGAAGGTGCACATGGACGGCGCGCGCTTCGCGAACGCGGTCGCCGCGCTCGACGTGCATCCGTCGGAAATCACGTGGCGCGCGGGCGTCGATGTGCTGTGCTTCGGCGGCACCAAGAACGGCTTGCCGGTCGGCGAGGCGGTGGTGTTCTTCGACCGCGCGCTCGCCGACGATTTCGCCTATCGGCTGAAGCAGGCCGGACAGCTCGCGTCGAAAATGCGCTTCATCTCCGCGCCATGGCTCGGTCTGCTCGACAACGACGTGTGGTTGCGCAATGCGCGTCACGCGAACGCGATGGCGCGTTTGCTGGAGACGCGGTTGCAGGAAATCCCGGGCGTGAGCATCATGTTTCCGAGCGAATCGAACGCGGTATTCGCGCAGTTGCCGCCGCCCGCCGCGAAGGCGATGCGCGCGCGCGGCTGGAAGTTCTACGAGTTCATCGGCGCGGGCGGTTGCCGGCTGATGTGCGCGTGGGACACCCAGCCCGAGACGGTCGAGCGTTTCGCCGCCGACGTGCGCGAACTGTGCGTCGCGTGATGGAAGACGTGCGGGAGGTCGTTGGAATCCGGGCGACCACCAACGCCGCGCGCGCATAGCGTCACCGAACCACTTCATCCAGCCGCACGCGAACTCCAACCCGTCAAAAACACGAGATCAAAGAGACGTCCCCCGCCATGACCGAGTACCGATTCTGTCCCCGCTGCGCGAAGCCCCTGACCGAGCGCGTCGACCCCGACCACGAGGGCGGCCGCGTCCGTCAGAGCTGTCCCGATACCGCGTGCGGCTATGTCCATTGGAACAATCCGCTGCCGGTCGTCGCCGCGATCGTCGAGTACGAGGGCAAGATTCTGCTCGCGCGCAATGCCGCATGGCAGGAGGGCATGTTCGCGCTGATCACCGGCTTCCTCGAAAACGGCGAGACGCCGGAGCAGGGCATCGCGCGCGAAGTGATGGAGGAGACGTCGCTGCACACGGAGTCGGTCGAGCTGATCGGCGTGTACGAATTCATCCGCAAGAACGAGCTGATCGTCGCGTATCACGTGAAGGCGCACGGGACGATCGCGCTGTCGCCCGAACTGCTCGAATACCGGCTCGTCGAGCCCGCGAAGCTGCGGCCGTGGCGCGCGGGCACGGGACAGGCGCTCGGCGAATGGATGCGGCGGCGCGGTCTGCCGTTCGAGTTCGTCGAGCGGCCGGGGCAGTGAAGCACTGCGCCGATCGAGCCGCAACATTGGCCAGCACACAGACAACGCGGATGATCCAGACAACATAGAGACAGCCCCCAGCGCACCCGGCACCACCCGACACAGCCCACCCATCGGCGCGTCACCGAACCGATCATCCACGACAAGCAGCGGTCAATGAGCGCACGCTCAGGGAGAAGCAACGGCATGGCCTACATCTACTACCTGACCCATATTCATCTGGGCTACGACGCACTGTCGCAACTGTCGTCCGAGTGCGCGCGCATCGGCATCAAGCGGCCTCTGGTGATCAGCGACAAGGGCGTCGTCGCGGCCGGCATCGCGCAACAGGCGCTCGACGCGCTGAAGCTCGGCGAGGTGCCGCTGTTCGACGACACGCCGTCGAATCCGACCGAGGCAATGGTGCTCGCGGCCGCCCAGCTGTATCGCGACGAGGGCTGCGACGGGCTGATCGCGGTGGGCGGCGGGTCGTCGATCGATCTCGCGAAAGGCGTCGCGATCGCGGCCACGCATCCGGGGCCGCTCACGCAGTACGCGACGATCGAAGGCGGCAGCGCGAAGATCACCGACGCCGTCGCGCCGCTGATCGCGATTCCGACCACGGCCGGCACCGGCAGCGAAGTCGCGCGCGGCGCGATCGTGATCCTGAACGACGGCCGCAAGCTCGGCTTTCATTCGTGGAGTCTGCTGCCGAAATCGGCGCTGTGCGATCCGGGCCTCACGCTCGGCCTGCCGCCGGGACTGACCGCCGCGACCGGCATGGACGCAATCGCGCATTGCATCGAGACCTTCCTCGCGCCGGCCTTCAATCCGCCCGCCGACGGCATCGCGCTCGACGGCCTCGAACGCGCGTGGCATAGCATCGAGCGCGCGTGCGCGGACGGCCAGGATCGCGAGGCGCGCCTGAACATGATGAGCGCGTCGATGCAGGGCGCGATGGCGTTCCAGAAGGGTCTCGGCTGTGTGCACTCGCTGTCGCATCCGTTGGGCGGCCTGAAGGTGAACGGCCGCACCTCGCTGCATCACGGCACGCTGAACGCGGTCGTGCTGCCCGCGGTGCTGCGCTTCAACGAGCGCGCGCCGAGCGTGGTGGCCGAGCGTCGCTATGCGCGCATGCGTCGCGTGATGGGAGTGCCCGAGCATACCGAACTCGCGCAGGCGCTGTTCGACATGACGGCGCGGCTCGGTTTGCCGACCGGCCTCGGGCAGATGGGCGTCGACGAAAGCATGTTCGACAAGGTCGTGCAGGGCGCGCTGCTCGACCATTGCCATCGCACGAATCCGCGCGAGGCGAGCGCCGACGACTATCGCCGCATGCTGACCGAGTCGTTGTGACGGGGTCGCCAGCACTGAAGCGCGCTAACAAAAAGGGGCCGCCCGGCCCCTGAAACCGCAACCGAGCCACCTCGCATCCACCCACCGCCTCGCCCGATGAACAAACCCGCCCCCGCCGGCCGCGCCGCGTATCCGCATTTCCTGCCGATCACCACGCGCTGGATGGACAACGACGTCTACGGCCACGTGAACAACGTCGTCTACTACAGCTATTTCGACACCGTCGTGAACGAGTATCTGATCCGCGCGGGCGTGCTCGATGTCGAGCACGGCGCGACGATTGGGCTGGTCGTCGAGACGCAGTGCAACTACTTCGCGCCGCTGGTGTTTCCCGATCTTATCGAAGCAGGCCTGCGCGTCACGCGGCTCGGCACGTCGAGCGTGCGCTACGAGGTCGGGCTGTTCCGCGACGGCGACGCCGTGCCCGCCGCGCAGGGACATTTCGTGCACGTCTACGTGGATCGCGCGACGCGCCGTCCGGTGAATCTGCCCGCCGAACTGCGCGCGGCGCTCGAACCGTTGTGCGTCGCCGGCCCGGCGGACTAGACGCGTGCAGTCGTTCATCATCACTCTGCTCAACGGCCTGAGCTACGGGCTGTTGCTGTTCATGCTGTCGGCCGGGCTGACGCTGATTTTCAGCATGCTCGGCGTGCTCAACTTCGCGCACGCGAGCTTCTACATGCTCGGCGCGTACGTCGGCTTTTCGGTGGCGGCGCACGCCGGTTTCTGGAGCGCGCTGGTGGTCGCGCCGCTCGTCGTCGGTCTGCTAGGCGCGGCGCTCGAACGCTGGCTGCTGCGGCGCGTGCGCGGGCACGGTCATCTGCCCGAACTGCTGCTGACGTTCGGCGCCGCGTATCTGCTCGGTGAGCTCGTCAAGCTCGGCTGGGGGCTCAGTCCGCTGTCGGCGAGGATTCCGGCGGTGCTCGACGGCCCGCTGTTCTCGCTGTACGGGGCGGTCTTCACGCGCTATCGCGCGTTCATGATGGCGGTGTCGCTCGCGATGCTCGCCGCGCTCGTCGCGGTGCTGCGTGTGTCGAAGACGGGCTTGATCGTGCGCGCCGCGCTCACCCATGCGCAGGCCGTCGAAGCGCTCGGCCACAACGTGCCGCGCGTGTTCACCGGCGTGTTCGCGGCCGGCACCGCGCTCGCCGCGCTGGCCGGCGTGATCGGCGCGCCGCTGTTCGTGATCGAGCCGGCGATGGCGGAGTCGCTCGGCTCGATCGTGTTCGTCGTGGTCGTGATCGGCGGGCTCGGGTCGCTGAGCGGTGCGCTCGTCGCGTCGCTGCTGGTGGGATGCGTGCAGACGCTCGCGGTCGCGAGCGATCTGTCGCTCGGCGACGTGGTGTCGCTCGCCGGCGCGGTGCTGCCGCCCGAATGGGACGCGCTGACGCTCGCGCAACTCGCGCCGCTGCTGCCGTACCTGCTGCTCGTCGCGGTGCTGGCACTGAAGCCGCGCGGGCTGTTCGGACGGCGTGACGATCATGCGTAAGCGGCGCGCACGGTCCGGGCAGGTCGCGTCGTTGGGTGGGGCGGGGTCGTCCGCGCGAGCCGGGTTCCCGCGGCGCGCGTCGGTTGATCCTGCGGCGCCCACGCCGCCCGCTCCGCCATCGACCCCGCGCGTGCGCGCGCTCGCGCCGTGGCTCGCGCTCGTCGCCTTTCTGGCCGTGCCGCCTTTCATCTGGCCACACAGCTGGATGCTCGCGTATCTCGCGCAAAGCGCGACGATGATCGTGTTCGCGCTGTCGTACAACCTGCTGCTCGGCGAGACCGGGCTGCTGTCGTTCGGGCACGCCGCCTATGCGGGGCTCGGCGCGTTGATCGCCGCACGCGTGTTCAACGCGGGCGGCGTGCCGCTCGTGCTGCTGCCGTTGGTCGGCGGTATCGGCGGCGCGCTAGCCGGCGTACTGTTCGGCTTCATCGCGACGCGCCGTGCCGGCACCGCATTCGCGATGATCACGCTCGGTCTCGGCGAGCTCGTCGTCGCGGCCGCGTGGACGCTGCCGGGCTGGTTCGGCGGCGAGGCCGGCGTCGCGATCGATCGCGCGAGCGGGCCGCCCCTCGGCGGCTGGAGCTTTGGGCCGGCGCGCGAGGCCTACGTGCTGATCGCGCTGTGGTGCGTCGGCGCGAGTGTCGCGATGTTCGCGTTGTCGCGCACGCCGTTCATGCGGCTCGCGAATGCAGTGCGCGACAACCCGGCGCGCGCCGCGGCGATCGGCTGCTATCCGCGCCGGGTTCGCTATGGCGTGGTCGTGCTGTCGGCGTTTTTCGCGGGCATCGCGGGGACACTCGGGCTGATCAATATCGAACTCGTGTCGACCGAGAGCGTCGGCATGATGCGCTCGGGCGCGGTGTTGATCGCGACCGTGATCGGCGGCACGGCGGCGTTCTTCGGGCCGGTCGCGGGGGCGATCGTGCTGACGTTTTTCAGCGTGGTGGTCGCGACTGTCACGCGGGCGTGGCTGTTCTATCTCGGGCTGTTTTTCGTCGTGGTCGTGATGGCCGCGCCGGATGGGCTCGCGGGCTTTGCCTCCCGGCAGACGGCGCGAATTGCGGCCAATGGCTGGCGACGTTGCCGCGCCGCGTATTTGTGGAGCGCGGCGGCGGGGTTGCTGTGGCTCGCGGGGATCGTGCTCGCGGTGCAGTGGGCCTATGCGGCGCAGTTCGGCGCGGATGAAGGCTCGGCGTTCGGAGTGATCTTTGGCGCAGGTGCCGGTGCCCGTGCCGGTGCGGCTGCGGATGTCTCTGGCGCGTCCCCGCTGTCTGCACTCGCCGCCTCGCCATTGCATCTCGCGCTTGCGCTCCTTGCGCTCGCAGTCCTGATCGCGCTGTCCACCCGCGGCGCGTTGCGCGCGCATGCACGCGTCGCCGCCGACGCCCACGCACGCGCACGCGCACGCGCAACACGATCCCCCGGAGCCACACGATGATCCCCGCACTCGCGCTCTACGGCATCGAAAAACGCTTCGGCTCGACGCAAATACTGCGCGGTGTCGATCTCGCCATCGAGCCCGGCGAGCGCCACGCGCTGATTGGCCCAAACGGCGCGGGCAAGTCGACGCTGTTCAACCTGATCGGGGGCGGCACGCGGCCGAGCGCCGGGCGCATCCATCTGTTCGGCGCGGACATCACGCGGCTCGCACCGGCCGCGATCGCGCGCCGCGGCCTCGCGCGCAGCTTTCAGAGCACCAGCGTGTTCACGCGGCTGTCCGTGTTCGACAACTTGCGCTGCGCGGCGCAGCTTGCCGAGCGCGATCGCACACGCTGGTGGCAGCGCTTGACCGGCACGGCCACGGTCGATGCGCGCGCCGCCAAGGTGCTCGACGCGGTCGGCCTCGGCGCGCGCCGCGACGTCGCGGCCGGCACGCTCAGCTACGCGGAGCAGCGCGCGCTCGACCTCGGCATCGCGCTCGCGGGCGGCGCGCACACGCTGCTGCTCGACGAGCCGACCGCGGGCATGAATCGCGCGGAAGCGGCCCGCGCGATCGAACTGATCCGCAATACCACCGCGGGCCGCACGCTGCTGATGGTCGAGCACGACATGGATGCGGTGTTCGCGATCGCCGATCGGATTTCGGTGCTGGTGCAGGGGCGCATCATCGCGAGCGGGTCGCCGGGGGCGATTCGCGCGGACGCGGCGGTGCGGGCCGCGTATCTGGGCGAGGGCTTCGAGATCGGCCCGGGCGCACGGGCTGGTGATGGACCGTGCAACGGGGCACGGCGATGAGTGCGTTGCTCGAGATTCGCGACCTGAACGCGTGGTACGGCGCGAGCCAGGCGCTGCACGGCGTCACGCTGAGCGTCGAGCCCGGCGAAGTGCTCGCGCTGGTCGGCCGCAACGGCTCGGGCCGCTCGACGCTCGCACGCGCGATCATGGGCCTCGTGCGCTGCGAGGGCGAGCTGCGTTTCGCGGGGCGCTCGCTCGCCGGTCTGCGCACGTTCGAGATCGCGCGGCTCGGGCTCGGCTATGTGGCCGAGCATCGCGATGTATTCGCCGCGCTGAGTGTCCATGAAAACCTGCTGCTCGGCATCGCGCCGGGTGCCGCATCGCGCGCGCGCGGCCGCGCGCCGCGCTTCACGCTCGACGATGCCTACGCGCTATTCCCTGTGCTGGCCGAGCGCAAGCGCACGCGCGCCGGCGCGCTGTCGGGCGGCGAGCAACAGATGCTCGCACTTGCGCGGGCGCTGCTCGGCGACCCCGATCTGCTGCTGATCGACGAACCCGGCGAAGGGCTCGCGAGTCTCGTGATGCGGCAGGTCGCTGGCTGTCTGCACACGCTGCGCGAGCGTGGCGTCGCGATATTGCTGATCGAGCAGCGGCTCGTGATCGCGCAGGACATCGCGACTCGAGTCGCAGTAATGGGGCACGGCGAGATCGTGTTCGACGGCGCGTTGGCGTCGTTTCTGTCGCGCGACGATGTGATGCGTGAATGGCTCGGGGTCGGCTGACGCGCAGGCTTGTGCGCGCCTGCGTTGCCGCCCGCCGTACCGGCACGTTCCAGGCGGCGTGAAACGCGCCGGAATGGCCGTTTGAACCGCGTGGCGCGCCACGCCGGCGACGTTTCGAAGGGCACGGTGCGCATCGGCGGCGGGCACGCTGAGCGTCGATCCGGCGGCGAGGAAGTAGCGGGGCGGCCCGGACCTTCGCTCGAAGGACTCAAGCGAAGGTTCAGCCCGCCCCGAGTTCCTCAAATAGCCAATCCTGAAAGCTCTTCAGCTTCGGCAGATCCGCGCGCGATTTGAGCAGGTTCAGCGTGTAGCCGTTTATCTTCAATCCATCGAGACCCAACGGCGCGACCAGCGTCCCGGTTTCCAGTTCGCGCTGCGCGAGCAGCAGGCTCTCCAGACACACGCCCATACCGTCCGCAGCCGCGCTGATCGCCATGAACGAGCGGTCGAAACGCGGCCCGCGCGTGATGTCGAGCACCACCTTGCGATGCAGCCGCATCCAGTCGCGCCAGCCGACGAGACACCCCTCGCTATGAATCAGCGTGTGGTGCCGCAGGTCCGCAACCGTGCGGATCGGATGCTCGCCGTTCGCCAGTCCTGGAGAGCACAGCGGCACGATGGTTTCGAGCGGCAGGTCGAGCACCATCGTGCCGGGCGGCTGCAAGCGCCGCGCGCCATAGCGGATGTCGATATCGACCGACTCCTTGATCAGGTCCACCGCCGCCGATGACGCATTGAGCCGCACGTCGATATCCGGATGCAGCGCGCTGAAGCGCGCGAGCCGCGGCATCAGCCATTGGGTCGCGATGCTTGGCGTGGCGTGCACGGTCAGGATGTCGCTCTTCGCGACGCGGCCGATGTCGCGCGTCGCCTTGTCGATGCGCGCGAACGCCGCGCCGATTTCCTCAGCGTATTGACGCCCCATGTCCGTGAGCACCACCGCGCGATGCACGCGATGGAAGAGCCGCACGCCCAATTGGTCCTCGAGCAGCTTGACCTGATGACTGACCGCCGAGGGCGTGACGAACAGTTCTTCTGCTGCGAGAGCGAACGACGAAAGCCGCGCGGAGGCCTCGAAAGCCTGAATGGACTTGAGTGTGACGCGATGGTGCATGGCAGCATTCACATGAATTGAGTTCAGCAATAGCTCACTTTAATTCGTTTGAGCGAATCTATTCAAGTCGATACGCTGTATCCATTCGCAGTGCAATCAAACCGAGGGATTACCCGAGGCTGCGACCAGGTCAATTCATCCTGCAAGGAGACACGCGTGAATACGAGCGAAGCCGGGCACACCGCCCAACTCGCGGAACACGCCCACCGCATCCGCCGCAACGCGTTGCTGATGGGCGAAGTACAGGGCCAGGGCTATATCGGCCAGGCGCTCGACATCGCCGACGTGCTGGCCGTCGCTTACTTCGGCGCGATGCGTTACCGCGCCGAAGATCCCGAATGGGAAGGCCGCGACCGCTTCCTGCTGTCGAATGGCCATTACGCGATTGCCTTGTACGCGGCGCTGTTCGAAGCCGGCATCCTGCCCGCCGACGAACTCGAAACCTACGGCAGCGACGACAGCCGCCTGCCGATGTCCGGCATGGCGAGCTACACGCCGGGCATGGAAATGTCGGGCGGCTCGCTCGGCCAGGGGCTGACGATCGCCGTCGGCCGTTGTCTTGGTCTGAAGCGTAAAGCTTCGGATTCCTTCGTCTACACGCTGTTCTCCGACGGCGAGCTCGACGAAGGCGCGGTCTGGGAAGGCCTGATGTCGGCCGCGCACTGGAAGCTCGACAACCTGATCGCGATCGTCGACGTGAACAACCAGCAGGCCGACGGTCCGTCGACGCAGATCATGGCGTTCGAGCCGCTCGTCGACAAGCTCGAAGCATTCGGCTGGTACACGCAGCGCGTGGACGGCAACGACATCGCAGCGGTGAAGCGCGCGTTCGACAACGCGCGCCATCACGACAAGCCGCAACCGCGGATCATCGTTTGCGATACGAAGATGGGCTGCGGCGTGCCGTTCCTCGAAGCGCGCGAGAAAAACCACTTCATTCGCGTCGATGCGCACGAATGGCAACTCGCGCTCGAAGCGCTCGAAGCCGGGAGACAAGCATGAGCACCGTTGCAAAGAAGCCGCGCCTGAAGACCTCGGCGATGATCGCGTCGATCGCGTCCGAAGGACAGGTCACGCGTTCGGCGCCGTTCGGTCATGCACTGGTCGAACTGGCACGCAACAAGTCCAGCGTGATCGGCATGACGGCCGACCTCGGCAAGTACACCGACCTGCACATCTTCGCGAAGGAATTTCCGGAGCGCTATTACCAGATGGGCATGGCCGAGCAGCTGCTGATGGGCGCGGCATCCGGCTTCGCGCACGAAGGCGCGCAACCGTTCGTCACGACCTACGCGGTGTTCGGAACGCGCCGCGCGTACGACTTCATTCATCAAACGATCGCTGAAGACAATCTCGACGTGAAGATCGTCTGCGCGTTGCCGGGCCTGACGACCGGCTACGGCCCGAGCCACCAGGCAGCGGAAGATCTCGCGCTGATGCGCGCGATGCCGAACATGACGGTGATCGATCCGTGTGACGCGCTCGATATCGAGCAGATGGTGCCGGCCATCGCCGCACACAAAGGCCCGGTCTACGCACGCCTGTTGCGCGGCAACGTGCCCGCGGTGCTCGACGAATACGACTACCGCTTCGAACTCGGCAAGGCGAAGCTGCTGCGCGACGGCAACGACGTGCTGCTGATCTCGTCGGGGATCATGACGATGCGCTCGCTCGAAGTCGCGAAGGCACTGGAGGCGGACAACGTCGGTGTGGCCGTGCTGCACGTGCCGACCATCAAGCCGCTCGACACCGCGACGATCCTGCGCGAAGCAAAGCGCACGGGCCGCATGGTGATCGTCGCGGAGAACCATACGGTGATCGGCGGACTCGGCGAAGCGGTGGCGCGCACGCTGCTCGGCGCTGGCGTTACACCGCCGTTCCGCCAGATCGCGCTGCCCGACGAGTTCCTCGACGCCGGCGCGCTGCCCACGCTTCACGACCGCTACGGCATCTCGACCGAAGCGATGAGCAACACCATCAAGGGCTGGCTCGGCTAACCAGGCCGCTCGCCTACCCGCACAACCGCAGTCCAATTCCTATCACGAAGGAGAGCAGCATCATGTCAGAGTCGCGTCTTCTCGACGGCAAGGTCGCCGTTATTTCCGGTGCCGCTTCGCCTCGAGGCATCGGCATGGCCACGGCGCGGATGTTCGCGAAGCACGGTGCCAAGGTCGCCATTCTCGATCTCGATCTGTCGGCGGCGCGCGATGCCGCGGCGTCGATCGGCCCGGAGCACCGCGGCTACGCGTGCAACGTGACCGACCGCGAGGCCTGCGACAGCGCAGCCGCGCAGGTCGTCGCCGACTTCGGCGCGATCGACGTGCTGATCAACAACGCCGGCATCACGCAAGCAGCGAAGCTGCTCGACATCGATGCCGCGAGTTGGGACCGCATTCTCGACGTGAACCTGCGCGGCGTGCTGTATCTGTCGCAGGCGGTCGTGCCGTACATGAAGAAGCAGAAGAGCGGCTCGATCGGTTGCATGTCGTCGGTCTCGGCGCAGCGCGGCGGCGGCATTCTCGGCGGCCCGCATTATTCGGCCGCGAAGGCGGGCGTTCTCGGTCTCGCCAAAGCGATGGCGCGCGAACTCGGCGCCGACGGCATTCGCGTGAACTGCGTAACGCCCGGCCTGATCCAGACCGACATCAACGCGGGCAAGATCCCCGACGACAAGCGCGGCGAGATTCTCGCGGGCATTCCGCTGAACCGTCTCGGCGTGCCCGACGACGTCGCCGGCGCGTTCCTGTTTCTCGCCGCGCCGATTTCGTCGTACATCACCGGCGCCGTCATCGACGTCAACGGCGGCATGCTGATTCACGGCTGAGGCCGGCACGGCCGGAACGCGGCGCGCGGCGGTGTCCGGCCAGCCGCGCGCGTCAACGCAGACGCCGGGCACAGGCAAACGCGCCACAGAGCGCGCTGTGCGAGACAACACACAACGCGATACCTGCGTATCCATCTTGGAGGAGCACACCATGAGCCATCGTTCGACCAGCGGCCGGGGCATCGACCGGCGCACCTTTCTGAAAGCGGGCGCCAGCGTCGCCGCCGCGGCGCCGCTGTGGGGTTTGTCGATCCGTCGCGCGTCGGCCGCCGACTTCTCGTACAAGCTCGCGACGGGCCAGGACCCGACCCATCCGGTCAACGTCCGCGCCCAGCAGGCCTGCGACAAGATTCGCGCCGCCACCGGCGGCAAGCTCGACATCAAGGTCTTTCCGTCGAACCAGCTCGGCTCCGATACCGACCTGCTGTCGCAGGTGCGCAGCGGCGGCGTGGAGTTCTTCAACCAGGCGTCGTCGGTTCTCGCGACGCTCGCGCCGGCCGCCGGCATCGTCAACACGGGCTTCGCGTTTCCCGACTACGACACGGTCTGGAAAGCGATGGACGGCGACCTCGGCGCCTACGTCCGTGCGCAGATCGAGAAGACCGGCATCGTGACCGTATCGCGCGTGTGGGACAACGGCTTCCGGCAGGTCAGCTCGTCGACGCGCGTGATCAAGCAGCCCGCCGATCTGAAGGGCTTCAAGATCCGCGTGCCGCAGGCGCCGATGCTGACGTCGCTGTTCCAGGCGTTCGACGCGGGTCCGTCGCCGATCAACTTCAACGAGCTGTATTCGGCGCTGCAAACGGGCGTCGTCGAAGGCCAGGAGAATCCGCTGCCGATCATCGCGACGACCAAGCTCTATGAAGTGCAGAAGTCGATCAGCCTCACCTCGCACGTGTGGGACGGCTACTGGATTCTCGGCAACCGCCGCGCCTGGGAGAAGCTGCCCGCCGACATGCGCGCGATCGTCACGCGCGAATTCGAAGCGGCCGGCATGCTGCAACGCGCCGACATCGCGAAGCTCAACGGCTCGTTGCGCAACGACCTGAAAGCGAAGGGCGTCAATGTCGTCGAGGTGGATCGTCAGGCGTTCCGCGATACGTTGCGCAAGACGAGCTTCTACAGCGACTGGAAAGGCAAGTATGGCGAGCAGGGCTGGAGCCTGCTCGAAAAGTACTCCGGAAAACTGGTATGAACATCATGCACAGCACCGCTTTTCCTCATCCGTCGCCGCGCCGCCTGGTGGCCGCCATCGACAACGCGCTCGCGCGCTGCGTCGAGATCCCTGCCGCGCTGCTCGTGGTCGCAGAAATTCTCGTGCTGCTGGCAGGGGTCACCAGCCGCTATCTGCTGCACAAACCGCTCATCTGGAGCGATGAGCTCGCGTCCATGCTGTTCGTGTGGCTCGCGATGCTCGGCGCCGTGATCGCGTTGCGGCGCGGCGAGCATATGCGCATGACCGCGCTGGTGGGCAAGGCGTCGCCGCAGTTCCGCGCGTTTCTCGAGGTCGTCGCGATCGCCGCGCCGCTCGCGTTTCTGCTACTGATCGCCGGGCCCGCGGTCGACTTCGCGCAGGATCAGAGCATCATCACGACGCCCGCGCTCGGCATCTCGGACACCTGGCGTGCCGCGGCGCTGCCGGTCGGCAGCGCGCTGATGCTGGCGGTCGCCTGCCTGCGCCTCGTGCGCACCGCCAACTGGCAGATGACGCTCGCCGCGCTCGCGCTGGTGGCCGCGATCGCGGGCGGTTTCGTCGCGGTGAGTCCGCTGCTGCAGAATCTCGGCAATGCGAACCTGCTGATCTTCTTCGTCGGGCTCGTCGCGCTGTGCGTGCTCTGCGGTGTGCCGATCGCGTTTTCGTTCGGACTCGCGACGTTCGGCTATCTCGCGCTCACGACGAGCACGCCGCTCAGCGTGGTGGTCGGCCGCATGGACGAAGGCATGTCGCATCTGATCCTGCTGTCGGTGCCGCTGTTCGTGTTCCTCGGCCAGCTGATCGAGATGACCGGCATGGCGGCCGCGATGATCGCGTTTCTCGCGAGTCTGCTCGGCCATGTGCGCGGCGGCCTGTCGTATGTGCTGGTGGGCGCGATGTATCTGGTGTCCGGCATCTCCGGCTCGAAGGCCGCCGATATGGCCGCCATCGCGCCGGTACTGTTCCCCGAGATGAAGGCGCGCGGCGCGAGACCGGGCGACCTCGTCGCGCTGCTCGCGGCCACCGGCGCGCAGACCGAGACCATTCCGCCGAGCCTCGTGCTGATCACGCTCGGCTCGGTGACGGGCGTGTCGATCTCCGCGCTGTTCACGGGCGGCATGCTGCCCGCTATCGTGCTGGCGATCACGTTGTGCTCGGTCGTCTGGTGGCGCTATCGCGGCGACGACCTGTCGGGCGTACGGCGCGCCACGCGCCGCGAGATCGTCCGCAAGCTCGTGATTGCGCTGCCGGCGCTCGCGCTGCCGTTCGTGATTCGCGCCGCGGTCGTCAAAGGCGTCGCGACGGCGACCGAAGTGTCGACGATCGGCATCGTCTATTCGGTGTTCGCGGGTCTCGTCATTTACCGGCGCTTCGAATGGGCGCGGCTCAAGCCGATGCTGATCGACACGGCCTCGCTGTCCGGCGCGATTCTGCTGATCATCGGCGCGGCGACGGGCATGGCATGGGCGCTCACGCAATCGGGCTTCTCCGGCCAGCTCGCGCAGACGATGGCGGGCTTGCCCGGCGGCGCCTTCACGTTCTTCGCCGCGTCGATCGTCGTGTTCGTCGTGCTCGGCAGCGTGCTCGAAGGCATCCCCGCCGTCGTGTTGTTCGGTCCGCTGATGTTCCCGATCGCGCGGCAGCTCGGCATCAACGAGGTGCACTACGCGATGGTCGTGATCCTCGCGATGGGCGTCGGGCTGTTCGCGCCGCCGTTCGGCGTGGGCTACTACTCGGCTTGCGCCGTGAGCCGCATCCATCCCGATGAAGGCATGAAGCCGATCGTCGGTTATCTGGCGGCGCTCGTGGTCGGCCTGATCGTCGTGGCCGCCGTGCCCTGGATCTCGACCGGGTTCCTGCATTGACGTAAGCGCCGCGCCGTGAGACCGGCGCGGCGCATCCCCGATTCACTCAAATCATCGCCGCCGCCCGTAGCGCGCCGCGGCAAGGAGAAGTCATGTCTGAACTCATGCCGTTGCACGAAACACGGCCGCTCGCCAACGCGATCCGCTTTCTTGCGATCGATGCCATCGTGCGCGCCGGCGAAGGCCATCAGGGCGTGCCGCTCGGCATGGCGGAAATCGCAACCGCGCTCTACACCCAGCATCTGAAGTTCAATCCCGCCGATCCGCAGTGGCCCGACCGCGACCGCTTCGTGCTGTCGAACGGGCACGGCTCGATGCTGCTGTATGCGCTGCTGCATCTGAGCGGTTACGCGAACTTCGGCATCGAAGAACTGAGGTCGTTCCGGCAGATGGGCTCGCGCTGCGAAGGCCACCCGGAGTTCGATACAGCATCGGGCATCGAAGTGACGACCGGGCCGCTCGGGCAGGGCATCGCGAACGCGTTGGGCATGGCCGTCGCGGAGGCGTATCTGAATGCGAAGTTCGGCGACGGCATCGTCAACCACCACACCTATGCGTTCGTCGGCGACGGCTGTCTGCAGGAAGGCGTCGGCCAGGAAATGATCGCGCTGGCGGGTCACCTGCAACTCGGCAAGCTGATCCTCTGCTGGGACGACAACCGCATCACCGACGACGGCAGCACGTCGCTGTCGATCAGCGAAGACGTCAGCGCGCGGTTTCGCGTCGCCGGATGGCATGTGATCGAAGCCGACGGACACGATCTCGATGCGCTCGCCGCGGCGCTCGCCGAAGCGAAGCGCGATCCGCGGCCTTCGATGATCGCGTGCCGCACCGTCATCGCGCGCGGCATTGCGCGGCTGCAAGGACAGCGCGGCGGACACAGCGGCAAGCTGTTCGAAGCCGACGCCGACGCGGCACGCAATGAGCTTGGCTGGCCGCATGCGCCGTTCGAGATTCCGCATGACGTGCTCGACGCGTGGCGCGCGGCGGGGCGACGCAGCGAAAGCGAATACCTCGCATGGCACGAGCGGCTTGCGGCCTTGCCGGCCGAGGCACGCGCGGAGTTCGAGCGCATTCAGGCGGGCCGCTTGCCCGACGGTTGGCAACGGGTACTCGAAGACTACAAACGGCAAAGCATCGAACGCGGCGAGGCCGAGGCGGGCATCATGATCTCCGCCGAGATCAACGACCGGCTCGCGCAGCTGCCCGAGCGGATGGTCGCCTGCGCGGACCTCGAAGCGCCGACGAGCCACAAGCGCAGCCTGCATGCGTTCACCACCGAAGATCGCGGGGGCGCCTACGTGCATTGCGGCGTGCGCGAGCACGTGATGGGCTCGATGGCGAACGGCATGGCCGCCCACGGCGGCGTGATTCCGCTGGCCGTCACTTACCTCGCGTTTTCCGACTACGAACGGCCGGCGATGCGCATGGCCGCGCTGATGGGACTGCCCGTGAAGTTCGTGTTCAGCCACGATTCAATCGGCGTCGGCAGAAACGGGCCGACGCATCAACCGGTCGAGATTCTCGCGTCGTTGCGCGCGATGCCGAACATGCGGGTGTTCCGTCCCGCCGATGCGGTCGAGGCCGCGGAATGCTGGGCGCTCGCGTACGAGCACCGCAGCGGTCCCAGCACGATGGTGTTCGCGCGGCAGAACCTGCCGCTCGTGCGCACGCGTGACGGCGCGGAGAACCTGTGTGCGCGCGGCGGTTATGTGCTTGCGTCGGAAGAGGGCGGCAAGCGTCTCGTCACGCTGCTGGCCACCGGTTCGGAGGTCGCGCTCGCGCTCGCGGCGCGCGAGCAACTACAGCGCGAAGGCATCCCCACCGCCGTCGTTTCACTGCCGTGCTGGGAGTTGTTCGATGCACAGGCCCGCGCGTATCGTGAAGCGGTGATCGGCGTGGACACGGTGCGTATTGGCGTCGAGGCGGCGGTTCGTTTCGGCTGGGACCGCTATCTCGGCGACCGTGGCGGCTTCGTGGGCATGGCGGGGTTCGGCGCGTCGGGGCCCGCCGAGGTGCTGTACGAACACTTCGGCATCACGCCGGCGCAGATCGTCGCCGAAGCCAAGCGCCGTCTTTAAGCCTTTCAACCCGCACAACAGGAATCAGCATGCAGAAGATCGTTTTTCTCGACCGCGCGACACTCGCGCCGCAGATCCGGCTTTCGCGCCCGGAGTTCGAACACGAGTTCGTCGAGTACGAGCACACCTTGCCGGAGCAGATCGCGGCGCGCCTTGCGGACGCCACCATCGTGATCACCAACAAGGTGCCGCTGACGGCCGACGTGATCGCGCAGTTGCCGTCGTTGAAGCTCGTCGCGGTGGCCGCGACCGGCACCGATTGCGTCGACAAGGCCGCCTGCGAGCAGCATGGCGTGCGCGTGTCGAATATCCGCGGCTATGCGGTGAACACGGTGCCCGAACATACGTTCGCGTTGATGCTCGCGTTGCGGCGCAATCTGGTTGCTTACCGCGACGACGTGCTCAATGGCGAATGGCAGAAGTCCGGCCAGTTCTGCTTCTTCAATCACGCGATCCACGATCTGGGCGGCATGACGCTCGGCATCATCGGCGAAGGGGTGCTGGGGCAGCGCGTGGCCGAGATCGCCAAGGCGTTCGGCATGCGGCCGCTGTTCGCCGCGCACAAGGGCCGCGACGGACTCGGGCCGCTCTATACGCCGTGGGACGAGGTGCTGGCGACGAGCGACATCATCACGATCCACAGCCCGCTCACCCCGCAGACGCGCGGCATGCTCGCCACGCCCGAATTCCGCAAGATGAAGCGCAAGCCGCTGATCATCAATACGGCAAGAGGAGGGCTCGTCGATGAGGAAGCGCTGGTGCGCGCGCTCGATGAAGGGCTGATCAGCGGGATCGGCTTCGACGTGCTGTCAGGCGAGCCGCCCGCTGCCGACAATCCGTTGATGCGGATCGCCGGGCGCCCGAACGTGATCGTGACACCGCATGTGGCGTGGGCTTCGGACGAGGCGCAGCAAAGCCTCGCGGATCAGCTGATGGGCAATATCGAACGCTTCGTGCGCGGTGAACCCGCGAACCTGGTGGTGTGAACGGCCGGGCCCTTGCGGGCCCGCTTGGTCTACGATCACGGATGCTCAAGCATCCTTATTGATGATCCATTCGTGGGCCGGATCGTTGTGGAAGTGCCAGACCCGCTGGCTGCCCGCCATCACGTTCAGATAATACGAGTCGTAGCCGTACGGCACGATGACCGGGTGATAGCCGCGCGGCACCATCACGACGTCGTGATCCTCGACGGCCATCGATTCGTCGATATCGCGCGAGTCGGTGTACACACGCTGGAACGCGAAGCCTTGCGGCGGATCGAGCCGGTGGTAATAGGTTTCTTCGAGCGAGCTTTCGTGCGGAATGTTGTCGGTGTCGTGCTTGTGCGGCGGATAGCTCGACGCGTGACCGCCCGGTGTTCTCACTTCGACCACCAGCAGCGATTCCGCCGGCTCGGTCTGCGGAAGAATATCGCAGACGTAACGCGTATTCAGCGACTTGCCGCGTGCCGAGCGCTTCATCGACGCCGGCTCGATCAGCCGCGCCGGGTACTCGCCCTTGGCCGGCGCACTCGCCACGCCGATCTCCGCGTCGCGGTTCGCGCGCACCGTCGCACGCACGTTCGGCGGCAGATACACCGCGTACGGCGCCGCGTCTTCGAACACACTGTCGCGCGAACCGAGCGAGCTCCATGTGGTGTCCGGCGTTTCGATATCGACCGCGCCGCTCAGCACGACGATGCACGCTTCGCGCGCCGGTTCGAACACGTACACGAGTTCGTTCTCGCCGAGCCGGTACGCGGCGAATCCCACATAACGCCAGCAGGCCGACTGCGGCGTCACGCGCGCGATCGTCTGGCCTTCGCGCTCTGCCTTGACCAATAAGCTCATGCTGCCTCCTTGCCGAGCGGCGCATCGACGAGCGCCCGCAAAGCTTCGTATCCCTTCTGTGCATACTCGAACGACGGCGCGACCACCGGGTCCTGCTCCGCCTCGACGACGAGCCAGCCGCAATAACCGTGCCGCTTCAACCGGTCGATCAGCGCCGGAAAATTGACCGCGCCGTCGCCGGGTACCGTGAATGCGCCCGCGATCACCGCATCGAGAAAACTCCAGTTGCGATTGCGCGCGAGCTTCATCACGGCGGGGCGCACGTCCTTGCAATGCACGTGGCAGACGCGCGCGATGTGCTTGTCGAGCACGGCCACCGGATCGCCGCCCGCGAACGTGATATGCCCGGCGTCGAACAGCAGGCCGACCGCGTCGCTGGTGCGTGCCATCAACTGATCGACGTCGGCCGGCGTTTCGACGTACGCGCCCATGTGATGATGATAGGCGAGCCGAACGCCCTGGCTCAGCGTATAGCGCGCGAATTCATCGACGCGTGCCGCGTAGTCGGCCCATTGCGCTTCGCTGAAAAACCGCGGCCGCTGATACAGCGGGCGCGGCGCACCCTGGATCGAATCGGCGACTTCGCCATACACCATCACGGTTGCGCCGTTCTTCGCGAGCAATTCCAGATGCGGGCCGACCGCGTCGATTTCCTCCGCGACGCCGCGTTTGGCCAGTTGTCCGGAGTACCAGCCGGACACGAGCGCGAGATCGTATTGCGCGAGCAGCGTCTTCAGCGCTTGCGGCTCGCGAGGAAACTTGTTGCCGAGCTCGAACCCCTGATAGCCGATCTGGCGACCTTCGGTCAGCGCGACTTCGAGCGGCGTCTCGCCGCCGAGCGACGGCAGGTCGTCGTTCATCCACGAGAGCGGGTTGATGCCGATGCGTACGTCGAAAGCAGTCATGCCGGAGTCCTCATGGTTCTCAGTCGTGATCGGTGCCCTGCGACGGCGATGGCGTCGCAGCCGATGCAGGGGATGCGGCGCGCGCGGCGAGCTGCGCGTCGTACTTCGCGCGGGCGTCGCGCACTTCAGAGCGCGTCGATACTTCGGGCACGGCGACTTCCCACCACCAGCCGCCGTCTTCGGTGGTGCGCGCCGGGTCAGTGTCGATGCTGATCACGTAGGTGCCCTTGGCCGCGCGCGCGCGTTGCAGTGCCGCCTCGAGTTCGGCGAGATTGCCCGCATGCTCGGCTTGCGCGCCGAGCGCGCGCGCATGCGCGGCGAAGTCGATGCGCGGCACGCCTTCAGGCGCATGCACGCAATCGTCGAGCAGATTGTTGAACGGTGCGCCGCCGCACGCCTGTTGCAGGCGATTGATACAGCCGAAGCCGCGGTTGTCGAGCACGACGACGATCAGCTTCGCGCCGAGCATCACCGAGCTGGCGATCTCGCTGTTCATCATCAGATAGCTGCCGTCGCCGAGAATCACGATCACTTCGCGCTCGGGCCGCGCGAGCTTCACGCCGAGGCCGCCCGCGATCTCGTAGCCCATGCACGAATAGCCGTATTCGACGTGATACGCGCCGGGCCGGCCCGCGCGCCACAGCTTGTGCAACTCGGCGGGCAGCGTGCCGGCCGCGCAGACGACGATATCGCCGGCAGGGGAGTGCGCGCTCGAGCGCTGCACCGCGCCGATCACGTCGCCCTCGTAGGGCAGCACCGCGTCGCGTTGCGGCGCATGCGTGAGCGTTTGCACGGTGTCGCGCCAGCTGGCCGCGAGCTTGTGTGCGCGCGCGGTCCACGTGCGCTCCGCGTGCCAGCCTTGCAGCGGCCCGACGAGCGCATCGAGCGCGAGCTTCACATCGGCTTCGACGACGAAGCCGCGATGCTTGAGCGCGTCGAATCCGTTCGCGTTGATCGCGATCACATCGGCTTGCGTGAACAGCGTGTTCGAGCCGGTCGTGAAGTCCTGCAGCCGCGTGCCGAGCGCGAGCACGCAGTCGGCGTCATGCGCGAGCGCGTTGGCGGCGGCCGACCCGGTCACGCCGAGCGCGCCCGCATTGAGCGGATCGTTCCACGCGAGCGAGCTTTTGCCGGCCTGCGTTTCCGCGACCGGGATGCCATGCGCGCTCGCGAAGCGGTGCAGCGCATCGGCTGCGCGGCTGTACAGCACACCGCCGCCCGCGACGATCAGCGGGCGCTTCGCGTGCCGCAGGCGCGTGCATGCGGCGTCGATGTCGTCGCTGCGGGGCGCGGGCGCATGAGGGCGCACGACGCGCGGCGTAAAAAAGTCCTCCGGAAAGTCCCACGCCTGCGCCTGCACATCTTGCGGCAGCGCGAGCGTGACGGGGCCGCACAACGCGGCATCGGTCAGCACGCGGATTGCGCGCGGCAGCGCGCTCAGCAATTGCGCCGGATGCACGATGCGGTCGAAGTAGCGCGACAGCGGCTTGAACGCGTCGTTCGCGGACACGCCGCCGTCGTTGAAATCCTCGACCTGCTGCAACACCGGATCGGGCGCGCGCGACACGAAGATATCGCCGGGCAGCAGCAGCACCGGCAAACGGTTCACGTGCGCGAGCGCGGCGGCGGTCAGCAGATTCGTCGCACCTGGACCGATCGACGTCGTCACGGCCATCATGCGGCGGCGGAAGTGCGCCTTCGCGTAGGCGATCGCGCTGTGCGCCATCGCCTGCTCGTTGTGTGCGCGCAAAGTCGGCAGTGCGTCGCGATGCTGATACAGTGCCTCGCCGATGCCCGCGACATTGCCGTGGCCGAAAATCGCGAACACGCCGCCGAACAGCGGTTCGACGCCGTTGCCGTCTTCGCTCGCAACGCGTTGCGCGGCCAGATAGCGCACCAGCGCCTGCGCCATCGTCAGGCGAATCGTGCCGCCGCTGCGCGCGTGCGCTTGCGTCGCGCCGCTGGCGGATGAAATGTCGTCATGCATGATGCGCTCGTTCATGCGGCCTGCTCCTGATGAGCGTGATGAGGTGTGGCATGTGCGGTCGGTTCGCCGCGTGCGCCGCGCCACGCGGCGATCAGCGTTTCGAACGTGCGGCGCACGCGCGCGATCAATTCGTCGTCGCCGATTTCACCGGCGAGCCACGCATGGCTCGGCTCGTGAAAGATCGTGCGACCGACGGTAAAGCCGCGGCACGTCGCCGCTTGCGCGGCCGCCCGAAAGCCTTCGCTCAACTGCTCGACCGCCGCCGACAAACCGAGCAGCACGACGCCGCGGCAATACGGATCGCGCTCGGCGATCAGCGCGTCGATGGCCTGCCATTGCGCGGCGTCCATCGGTTCGAGCTTCCACCATTCGGGGTAGATGCCGAGGTTGTAGATGCGCTTCAACGCGCGATACACGATGTCCGGCCCCTGCGGCAGCGACGCATGCTTCGGCGGAATCACTTCGAGCAGCAGTTCGTGGCCGCTCGCCTGGGTCGCGTCGTACAGCGCGCGCAGTTGCGCTTCCTGTTCGAGCCGCTGCTCGATCGGCTCATCCGGATGAAACTGCACCAGACATTTGACGACGTGCTCTTGCGGCCACGCGATCAGCGTGGTGCCGATCGAGCGGCCATGATCGAACACGAGCGGCACGGAGTGGGGCAACTCGACCGGGCGGCCGATCCACCAGCCGCGGCCGGTCGCGGCATTCAGCGCGTCCTGACCATAGCGGTCGTCGATCAGCACGCCGATGCGTCCCTGCAGATTCAACGCGCGCTCGGTCTGCGCGACCGCTTCGACGAACAGGCCCTTCAACGACGCGATGCGCGCTTCGTCGGCGCCGGTCTGCTGCGCGAGTTCGAAGAACGGGTTGCGATGATCGAACGCGAAGCCGAGCACTTCGTGCCACGTTTTGCGTGCCGGCGACACGCGATGCAGTCGTGCGAGCTTCGCATCGCGATCGGGCCGGCGCATGCGCTGCGGATCGGCCTGCGCTTCGCGCAGAAAGTAGTCGAGCTCGGCCGGGGTCGGCATCGCGGGGGCGCAGCCGTGCCGCGACACGACCAGCGCGCCGCTCGCGTTGGCGGCGCGCGCGCAGGCGTCGAGCGGTTGATCTCGCAGCCAGCCGGACAGGAAGCCGGAAGCGAATGCATCGCCCGCGCCGAGCACGTTCAGCACTTCGACTTCGACGCCGCCATGAATCGGCGCAGCATCGAGCGATGCAGGCACCGCGCCGTCGATGATCTGACAGCCGAGCGGCCCGCGTTTGAGCACCAGCGTGGCCGGCGTCACCGCGCGCACCATCGCGAGCGCATCGGCGAGGTCGGTCTTGCCGCCGGCGATGCGAAACTCTTCCTCGGTGCCGATCACCAGATCGAACAGCGGCAGAATCCGCTGCAAATGCGCGCTCACACCCTCGCTCGCGACGAAACGCGTCTCGCCATCGGCCTTGCCCGTGAGTCCCCACAGCACTGGCCGATAGTCGATGTCGAGCACGGTGCGCACGTCGTTGCGGCGCGCGTAGTCGAGCGCGCGGCGGCTCGCGCGATCGACCTGCGCGGTGGAAAAGTGCGTGCCGGTGATCAGCAGCGCTTTCGACGACGCGATGAACGCCTCGTCGAAATCGGCCTCGTCGACCGCCATGTCCGCGCAGTTCTCGCGGTAGAAGATCAGCGGGAAGGTGTCGCGATCCTTCAGGCCGAGCAGCACGAGCGCGGTCAGCCGGTCGTGATCGATGCGCACGTGGCTCACGTCGCAGCCTTCCTTCGTGAGCGTTTCGGTCAGGAAGCGTCCCATGTGATCGTTGCCGACGCGCGCGAGCATGGCCGCATTAAGCCCGAGCCGCGCGCAGCCGAACGCGATGTTCGCCGACGAGCCGCCGAGATACTTCGCGAAGCTCGACACGTCTTCGAGCCGCGCGCCGACCTGTTGCGCGTACAGATCGACGGCCAGCCGGCCGAGGCACACGATGTCACGGGCGCGGCCCGGCGCGAACCGGCTGCCTGCGGAACCGCTGGAGGTGCTGGAGTGAGCCATGAATAGTCCTGAGTAACAGTGCGCGGTGAGTGCGCGGTGACCGGCCGGGCGAAATGCGCGGTGGCCGGAGGTGCCGCGCGAATCGGTCAGATCGTCGCGCCTTCGAGTTCGCCGATCATCTTCTGCATTTCGGCGCCGCCGGCCATCATGTCGAGCACCTGGTCCTTGCTGATCGTCTGTTTGGTGAAGGTGCCCATCGAACGGCCGCGATTGAGCAGCGTGAACGAATCGCCGATCGGATACGCGTGATGCACGTTGTGCGTGATGAAGATCACCGAGATGCCTTTGGCGCGCGCTTTATGGATCAGCTTCAGTACGTTGAAGCTCTGCTTCACGCCGAGCGCGGCGGTCGGTTCGTCGAGAATCAGCACGCGCGCGCCGAAGTGGATCGCCCGCGCGATCGCCAGACATTGACGCTCGCCGCCCGACATCGTGCCGATCGGCTGATGCGGGTCGCGCACGTTGATGCCCATTTCGGCGAGCTTGTCGCGCGCGGTGGTGGCGCAGGTTTCGAGGTCCATCACGTTCAGCAAGCCGAACAGCTTTTTCTGCGGCTCGCGGCCCATGAAGAAATTGCGCGCGACCGACAGCAGCGGCACCAGCGCGAGATCCTGGTAGACGGTGGCGATGCCGAGATCGAGCGCGTCTTTCGGCGAGGTGAAGTGGACCGGCTTGCCGTCCACCCGGTAGGTGCCCTTGCTCGGCTGATACACGCCCGCGAGCGTCTTGATCAGCGTCGACTTGCCGGCGCCGTTGTCGCCGAGCAGGCAATGCACTTCACCGCGTTTGAGGCGCAGCGTGATGTCGTTCAGCGCGATGATGTTGCCGAAAAACCGGCTGACGTTTTCGAGCGAAAGAATGATGTCGTCTGCGTTCTGTTCGGGGGTGCTCATCGTGAACCTCCTTCTAGCGCGAGGCCGCGACGCGGCCGCGCACGTAGTGGTTGAACAGCACGGCGAACAGCAGCATCACGCCGAGGAACACGCGGAACCAGTCGGAATCGACGTTGGTGTACGTGATGCCGATCTGCACGACGCCGAAGATCAGCGCACCGAAGCAGGCGCCGATCACCGAGCCGTAGCCGCCCGTGAGCAGCGTGCCGCCGATCACCGCGGCGATGATCGCCTCGAACTCCGCCTGCAAGCCACGGTCGGCCGCGGCCGAACCGATGTCGCACACTTGCAGCACCGCGTACAGCGCCGAGCAGAACGCGGTCAGCACGAACAGCGAAATCTTCACGCGACGCACCGGCACGCCGACGTTCTTGGCCGCGTTGGCATCGCCGCCGACCGCGAAAATCCAGTTGCCGAAGCGCGTCTTGGCGAGCGTGAACGCGCAGACCACGGCGAGCACGAGCCACCACAGCAGCACCTTGGGAATGCCGGGCACGAGCGGCGCACCGTTGTCGAGCATCTTCACGAGACCGAGGTGGCCGAGCCATACGAACAGGCCTCTGAACGCGACGCCCTGGAAGAACGTATGCGCGAACCAGTCCTGACGCGCGACGTCGCCGACGCCGGAGATGATCGTGCGATCGGCGAACATCACCGATAGCGCGAGCGTCAGACCGCGCAGAATGAACAGGAATGCGAGCGTGACGATGAACGACGGCAGGCGCGTGCGCATCACCAGGTAGCCGTTGAGCGCGCCGAGCAGCATCGAGCCGACGAACGCGAACACGATCGCGAGCCAGATCGGCCAGTGGAAGTACATGGTGGGCAGCGCGACCATCATGCCGGCAAAGCCGATCATCGAGCCGATCGACAGATCGAACTCGCCGGCGATCATCAGCAGGCACGCGCCGACCGAGATCAGACCGAGATAGGCGGCGACCTGCGACCAGTTCATCACGCCATCGAGGTTGAACATCCCCGAGTTGCCGGCCGCCATGCCGAACACGATGAACACCATCACGGTGCCGGCGAGCGCCGCGAATTCCGGCCGGCCGAGCAGATGGCGGAACCAGGATTCCTGACGCACGCGCTCGTCGGCGGCAGCGGATTGCGAGGCGGTCGTTGCAGCGGACTTCGCCGGGTCCTGCGGATCAGGCGGCGGTTGCTTGCGGTGATGGGGATGAAACAGGTCGGCGACACCCATTGAAGCTCTCCTTGAGACGCCCGCGACAGGCGGGTCGGCGCGATGCCGTGGGCGTTTGCTACGCGGAATGCGTGAAGGCGAACGAAGAAGCGATGCAATAAAATCGGCGCGACTCAAGCGCAGCGCGATAGGTCGCGCAACCAGCCGCCAATAAAATCTGCCCGGCGGGCGAGTGCCGGCAAGACGGAATGCGTCCCGCCGGTCACCGCCTTTTCAACCTTGCCGCCAGCGCGGCGGCCTGCTCACGCGAGGGGTTGCCGGGCGCTCAGCGGTACTGACCCGCGTACTTCAGCACCTTGTCGACATTGGCCTTCGTGATGAAGCCCGGGCCCGAGCCAATATTGCGCGGCCCATACGACGGTGCCAGCCCATAGGTCGCGAGACGCTCCTTGAACTTCGGATTCGCCTCCAGGATCTCGCGGATCTTGGCCGGATCGGTGGTGTTGTTCTTCTTCACGATCGCGAGCACGGCAACCGGGATATAGCCCTGCAAATACGGTTGCTGGTCGATCGCGAACTGGATCGTGCCGTCCTGGATGCCCTTCGCGATGTCGCTGTCGAAGTCGAACGTCGCGAACCAGATCTTGCCGGCGAGGCCCATCTGCTGCAGCGCCTTCAAGGTCGGATCGGCCGACAGCGGACCGAGCGTCAGCACCGCCTGGGTATCCGGATGGTTGCGCAGGAACGCGCTGACCTTCGACTGCACGCCGGTCGGGTCCTGGCCTGCATCCAGCGTCGAGGTCTTGAAGTTGGCGCCGATCGCTTCGGCGAAGCCGCGGCAGCGTTCGAACGAGGCCGGGTTCGTCGCGTAGTGGTTCACGCACAGGAACGACTTGATGCCGGCGGCCTTGGCCTTTTCACCCGCCGCCTTGCCGGCCGCGAACTCGGGCTGGCCGACGTGCATGATCGCGCCGAGCTTCGCGCTTTGCTCCTCGGTGCCCGAATTGATCGTGACGAGCGGAATGTGCTTCTCGGTGACCTTGCCGATCGAGTTCTTCAGCACGTCGAAGTCGGCGATCGACACGATCACGCCGTCGTAGTTGCGCGCGGCCGCCTGCTCGACGAGACGCGCCATGTCGGCGATGTCGCCGTTCGGCGGGTTGCGGTAGTCGGTCTGAACGTTGAAGTCTTCGTCGGCCTGCTTGATCGCGTTCTTGATCGTGTTCCACCACGAGTCCGAATCCGGCGCGTGGCTGATCAGCACGAAGTGGGCGTCCGCCGCGCGAGCGGCCGAGGCCGCGCCGAATCCCGTCGCCAACGTCAACGCCGTCACCAGAATCCTGAGCGTTGCCTTGCCTCTGCGAAGTCTCATTGTCTCCACCTTTCTCGGTCTGTCGTTCGTTATTGAGGGAGCGCCTGACGGGCGGCATTCCATGCCGATGCTGAGCGGCATAACGAGGCCGAAGCGCCATCGCTCACGACCAAGAGTAGGTCATCTTCCGACGCCTTGCAAAGAAAATTTCATGAAAAATAAAAATGGAAAATACGTTCCATTTGATGGGCCGGCCGCCTATACTCCGCATCGTCGGATGTGTGCTGCGGCGGGCCGCGGGCGCGTCTGCCGCATTGCAGGAAACCCCGAGAGGCAGTCATGGCGGAACAGACCACCGAAGAAGCGTTGCCGAGCGTCGACGAATTGATGCAGCGCATCGCGGATACCTACGAGTCGCTGCCGCGTCAGCTGAAGAGCGTCGCGACGTACATCGAGCAGCATCGCTCGAGCGTGATGATGGATCGCACCAGCGATATCGCCGCGAGCTGCGGCGTGCATCCGTCGGCGGTCGTGCGCTTTGCGCAGCGTTTCGGTTTTTCCGGCTTCTCCGATCTGCAGGCCGTGTTTCGTCAGGCTTATACGGGGCAGGGCGTGTCGTCGCCGAGCTACCAGCAGCGCATCCGCAAGCTGATCGACGAGAAACCCGGCACGTTGTCGGGCGGCTCGGTCGCGCGCGAGTTCATCGCCGCGTCGCGCGGCGGCCTCGAAGAACTCGAAGCGGGCCTCGACGACAAACAGTTCGACGCCGCCGTGAAGATGCTGCAGCAGGCCGACAACATCTACGTGATCGGCGTACGGCGCTCGTTTCCGGTCGCGAACTATATCGTCTACGCGCTGCAGCACACGCACAAGCGCGTGCATCTCGTGTCGGGTTTCGGCGGCATGTATCGCGAGCAGATCCGCAGCGTCAGGAAGGGCGACGTGGTGATCGCGATCAGCTTCGCGCCGTACGGCAAGGAGACGCAGTACTGCCTGCGCGTTGCGCATCATCATCAGGCGAAGACGCTCGTCATTACGGATAGCCAACTATCGCCGCTCGCGCGCTACGCGAGCACGCAGCTCTACGTGAAAGAGGGCAGCGCGTTCGCGTTCCGCTCGCTCACCAGCACGATCTGCCTGTGCCAGGCGCTCTTCATCGCGCTCGCGTACAAGCTCGAACTGAACGTTGAAGAATCCAACGACACTGGAGGCTACGATGACTGACGCGGTAAACACGATCGACGTTGCCGTATTCGGCGCGGGACGCATCGGCAGGATCCATGCGGCGAATCTCGCGCGGCAGCCCGGCGTGCGGCTCAAATACGTGGTCGACGTGAATCGCGACGCGGCGGCCGCGCTCGCCGCGCAGCATGGCGCGCAGGTCGCGGATATCGACGGCGCGATCGGCGATGCGTCGATCGGCGCGACCGTGATCTGTTCGAGCACCGACACGCATGCGGACCTGATCGTCAAATCGGCCGCGCAGAACAAGCACGTGTTCTGCGAGAAGCCGGTCGATCTCACGCTGGAGCGTGCGCGGATGTGCGCGCAGGCGGTTGAGCGCGCGGGCGTCGTGTGCATGATCGGTTTTCAGCGGCGCTTCGATCCGACGTTTTCCGCGTTGAAGGCGCGCCTCGACGCGGGCGAGATCGGCACGCCCGAGATGCTCGTCGTCACGAGCCGCGATCCGGGCGCGCCGCCGGTCGAGTACATCCGGCGCTCCGGCGGGATCTTCAAGGACATGCTGATTCACGACTTCGACATCTGCCGCTGGATTCTCGACGACGAAGCCGACACGCTGCACGCCACCGGCAGTTGCCTCACCGACCCCGCGATCGCCGACGCGGGCGACGTCGATTCGACCGCGGTGACGATCCGCACGAAGCGTGGGCGCCTGTGCCAGATCAACACCACGCGGCGCGCCGCGTACGGCTACGACCAGCGCTTCGAAGTGCTCGGCAGCGCCGGCATGCTGCAGGCGGGCAACGTGCGGCCGACCGAGGTCACCGCTTACTCGAAGACGGAGGTGTCGACCGACGTGCCGGAGGCGTTCTTTCTCGAACGCTATCGCGCGGCGTACGCGCTCGAAATCGCACATTTCTTCGACGCGCTCACGCACGGCAAGCCGGTGCGCACGACCGTCGCCGACGGCCTGAAAGCGCTCGAACTGGCGGACGCCGCGACGCGTTCGTGGCGCGAAGGCCGTGTGGTCAAACTCGGCGAGGCAGCGTGATGAAGCCCGCCACGAAACCCTTGCGGCTCGGTGTGGTCGGGCTTGGGCGGCTCGGCAAGCGGCATGCGGAAAATCTCGCGTATCGCGTGCCGGGCGCGACGCTCGCGGCCGCGTGCAGCCCGCTCGAAGACGAACTCGCATGGGCGCGCGATGCACTACCCGAGCCGCGTCTTTACGCGGATTACGCGGACCTGCTCGCCGATCCGCACGTCGATGCGGTGTGGCTCGTCACGCCGTCGTCGCTGCACGCGCAGCAGATCGTCGATGCATTGCAGGCCGGCAAGCATGTGTTCTGCGAAAAGCCGCTGTCGCTCGATGTCGCCGAATGCGAGCGCGTGCTGACCGAAGCGGCGCGCTATCCGCACCTGCAGGCGACGATCGGCTTCATGCGCCGCTTCGATCCGAGCTACCGCGACGCGTTCGATAAAATCTCCGCCGGCCAGATCGGCCGGCCGTTCCTCGTGCGCTCGCAAACCACCGATAAAAACGACACCGACGGCTTCTTCGTGCGCTTCGCGGCGACCTCGGGCGGCATCTTTCTGGACTGCACCGTGCACGACATTGACGTGGCCCGCTGGTTGCTCGGCAAGCCGCGCGCGACGCGCGTGTTCGCCGCGGGCACGATCGCGCTGCACGAGGGGCTGCGCGAATTCGGCGACGTCGACAACGGCGTGGCGATCTGCGAGTTCGAGGGCGGCAAGCTCGCGATGTTTTACGCGTCGCGCACGCAGGCGCACGGCAACGATACGCATAGCGAAGTGATCGGCACGGCGGGGGCGCTGACGATCGGCCGCAATCCGCGGGCGAATCGCGTCGAGATCTACGACGCGAGCGGCATTCGCAACGAATGCACGCCGAACTTTTTCGACCGTTTCGAGGACGCGTTTCTGCACGAGGCGCGCGCGTTCGTCGCGTCGGTGCAAAACGGGGCGGGGAAGGGCGATGTGGCGCAGAGCGGCGCGACGCTTGCCGATGCGCTCGAAGCGACGCGGATCGGCGTGGCGCTGCGCGAGTCGCTGCAAAGCGGCCAGGCGGTGACGCTGTAGCGTTGTGCTGCCCGGCGCCTCCGCTCCGCCTGCTGTAGAATTTGACCCTCTGTCCGGCGTCGTCAGCGACGCCCCGTCCCGAAGGTCATCGTCGATGCAAATTCAGATTCACAAGGAAGTCGATGCGCGCGGGCTCATGTGCCCGCTGCCCATCCTGCGCGCCAAGAAGGCGCTCGCCGACATGGAAAGCGGCCAGATCCTCAAGGTGCTCGCCACCGACCCCGGCTCGCAGCGCGATTTCGCCGCATTCGCGAAGCAGACCGGCAACGAGATCGTCGAAAGCTCTGCGCACGACAAGGTATTTACGTTTCTGATGCGGCGTCGTTGAGCGGCATTCGGTAAAGGCGTCCGTCCGATGTAAAAAAAGAAGGCGCTGTCCCCATTATTCGGGGCGCAGCGCCTTCTTCGTTTCAGCCTGGATTTTGGTGTCAGCCTTCGAGAACCGGCGAGCGGGTGCGCAGATATTCTTCGAAGTCGGCGGCCACTTCCGGGTGACGCAGCGCGAACTCGACGGTCGCCTTCAGATAGCCCAGCTTGCTGCCGCAGTCGAAGCGCGTGCCGTGATACTTGTACGCGAGCACCTGTTCGTCGGCGAGCAGCGACTGGATTGCGTCCGTCAGCTGCAACTCACCGCCTGCGCCCGGTTTGATGGAGCGCAGATGTTCGAAGACGCGCGGCTTCAGCACATAACGGCCGACCACGCCGAGGTTCGACGGCGCCACGCTCGGCTCCGGCTTTTCGACGATGCCCGACATCTTGATGATCGAGTCTTCCCACTCCTTGCCGTCGACGATGCCGTACGACTTCGTGTCCTGCGGCGGGATTTCTTCGACGCCGATCACCGAGCTGTGATAGTGATCGAACACCTCGATCATCTGCGTCATCACGGGCGGCGTGCCGTACAGCAGGTCGTCCGCGAGGATCACGGCGAACGGGTTGTCGCCGACCAGCTTCTCAGCGCACAGCACCGCGTGGCCGAGGCCCAGCGCCTCGGCCTGGCGCACGTAGAAGCAGTCCACGTGGCTCGGCTTGATGCTGCGCACGAGTTCGAGCAGCTTGTCCTTGCCGCGCGCCTCGAGTTCGGCCTCGATCTCATAGGACTTGTCGAAATGGTCTTCGATCGCGCGCTTGCTGCGGCCCGTGACGAAGATCATTTCGGTGATGCCGGCCGCCATGGCCTCTTCGACCGCGTACTGAATCAGCGGCTTGTCGACGATCGGCAGCATCTCCTTCGGGCTAGCCTTCGTGGCGGGGAGGAAGCGGGTGCCAAGACCTGCTACCGGAAAAACCGCCTTCGTAACTTTTAGCATGTGAATACCCTGAGTCCTCTGGTTAAATCCTTGCCCGCCGTTGAGGAGGGCGGGCGCGTCGATCAGGCCGGCAGGCGGGCCAGTTGGGCTTTCAGCTTGCCGACGGTGGCTTCGAAATCTGCAAGCCGTTTCTGCTCCTGTTCCACGACTGCCGCCGGCGCCTTCGCCACGAACGCCTGATTTTGCAGCTTACCGTTGCATTTGACGATTTCGGCGCTCAATCGCGTAATCTCTTTCGACAGGCGCTCGCGTTCGACCGCCGCGTCGATTTCGACCTTCAACACGAGCTTGTCGGTTCCTACGATAGCAATCGGCGCGCCATCCGCCTGGGCGTCGAGCGCGGCCTCGTCGGCGATGATTTGCACTTCCGACAGACGCGCCAGCGCTTGAGCGTAAGGCGCGAAAGTACCCAGGCGCTCCGCGTTGCCGGTGGCGAGCAGCGGCACCTTGACCGCCGGCGACAGGTTCATTTCTCCGCGCAGATTGCGGCACGCATCGATCACCGCTTTGAGGTCGGTCGCCCACTGCTCGGCGTCTTCGTCAAGCTTCGACGGCTCCGCGATGGGGTACGGCTGCACCATGATGGACGCCTCGCCGTCGGCCTTGCCTTCGGGGTAGCGGCCCGCGAGCGGCGCCACTTTCTGCCACAGCGCTTCGGTGATGAACGGGATCACCGGATGCGCGAGGCGCAGCACCGTTTCGAGCACACGCAACAGCGTGCGGCGCGTGGCGCGCTGCTGGTTCGGCTGACCCGTCTGGATCTGGACCTTGGCGAGTTCGAGATACCAGTCACAGTATTCGTCCCATACGAACTTGTATAGGGCGTTGGCCACATTGTCAAAACGATAGTCGGAAAAGCCCTTGGCGATTTCCGCTTCCACGCGCTGCAGTTGCGACACGATCCAGCGGTCGGCCTGCGAAAAATGCAGATGGCCTTCTGGCCCGCATTCACCACATTGCGCCGGCTGGCCGAAACCGCAGTCATGGCCTTCGCAGTTCATCAGCACGAAGCGCGTGGCGTTCCACAGCTTGTTGCAGAAGTTGCGGTAGCCCTCGCAGCGCGCGAGGTCGAAATTGACGTTGCGGCCGAGCGTGGCCATCGACGCCATCGTGAAGCGCAGCGCGTCGGTGCCGAACGCCGGAATGCCGTCCGGAAACTCCTTGCGGGTCTTCTTCTCGATCGATGTGGCCTGCCGCGGATTCATCAGGCCGGTGGTGCGCTTCGCGACCAGCGCGTCGAGGTCGATGCCGTCGACGATATCGATCGGGTCGAGCGTGTTGCCCTTGCTCTTCGACATCTTCTGGCCTTCGGCGTCGCGCACGAGGCCGTGCACGTAGACCGTGTCGAACGGCACCTTGCCGGTGAAGTGCGTGGTCATCATGACCATGCGCGCGACCCAGAAGAAGATGATGTCGAAACCGGTGACGAGCACCGACGACGGCATGAAGTGCTTCAGCTCTTCCGTTTCGTTCGGCCAGCCGAGCGACGAGAACGGCACCAGAGCGGACGAGAACCACGTGTCGAGCACGTCTTCGTCGCGCTTCAACGCGCCGGTGTAGCCGGCCGCGGCGGCCTTCGCGCGGGCTTCCTCTTCGGTCTTCGCGACGAACACCTCGCCGTTTTCGCCGTACCACGCCGGAATCTGATGTCCCCACCACAGCTGACGCGAGATGCACCAGTCCTGGATGTTTTCGAGCCACTGGTAGTAGGTGGTGGTCCAGTTTTCCGGCACGAATTTGATCTGGCCGTTGCGCACGACGTCGAGCGCGGTTTCGGCGATCGACTTGCCCGGATTGAACGTGCCCTCGGGCGCCGGTTTGCTCATCGCGACGAACCACTGGTCGGTCAGCATCGGCTCGATCACGACGCCGGTGCGGTCGCCGCGCGGCACCATCAGCTTGTGCGGCTTGACCGATTCGAGCACGCCGAGCGTCTCGAGATCGGTGACCACCAGCTTGCGGGCGTCGAAACGGTCGAGGCCGCGGTACTTTTCGGGCGCGTTGTCGTTGATTCTCGCGTCGAGCGTGAGGATTTCGATTTGCGGCAGCTTGTGGCGCAGGCCGACCTGGTAGTCGTTGAAATCGTGCGCGGGCGTGACCTTGACGACGCCGGTGCCGAATTCGCGGTCGACGTAATCGTCGGCGATGATCGGCACTTCGCGGTTCGACAGCGGCAGCGTGACGGTCTTGCCGATCAGGTGCGCGTAGCGCTCGTCTTCCGGGTGCACCATCACGGCGGTGTCGCCGAGCATGGTTTCCGGACGGGTGGTGGCGACGGTCAGATGGCCCGAGCCGTCGGTGAGCGGATACTGGATGTGCCACAGGTGGCCGTTTTCTTCCTCGCTGACCACTTCGAGGTCGGACACGGCGGTGAGCAGCACCGGGTCCCAGTTCACGAGACGCTTGCCGCGATAGATCAGACCCTGTTCATACAGACGCACGAACACGTCGCGCACGGCGGCCGACATCTTGTCGTCCATCGTGAAGTATTCGCGCGACCAGTCGATCGACGCACCGAGACGACGCACCTGATTGGTGATGGTCGAGCCGGACTGCTGCTTCCACTCCCACACGCGCTCGACGAACTTCTCGCGGCCGAGGTCGTGGCGCGACACGCCCTGCGCGTCGAGCTGCCGTTCGACGACGATCTGCGTGGCGATGCCCGCGTGGTCGGTACCCGGCACCCACAGCGTGTTCTCGCCGAGCATGCGGTGATAGCGGGTGAGGCCGTCCATGATGGTCTGGTTGAACGCGTGGCCCATGTGCAGCGTGCCCGTGACGTTCGGCGGCGGCAGCTGGATCGAGAAATCCTTGCGGTTCGCGTTGAAGGAGGGGGCGGCGTAGGCGCGCTTTTCCCATTCAGGGCCCCAGTGGGCTTCGATGGTGTGGGGTTCGAAGCTTTTTGCAAGCGTCGAGGTGGGGTCGCTCGGGGTGTCGCTCATGTTTCTGGATAAAAGCAGGATTTTGGAGGCGGAGAATGGTTGATTATAGCTGGGGAGGGGGTTTTGCCTGCCGGCGGCTTGGGTTTGTTGTGGTTCTGGATTGTGCCCTTGGGCAGGGCGGCGCTTTTTTTCGTTGTTCTTGCGTGGTTGGCCTTTCCTTGTTGTGTTATCGGTCTATTAGCGTTGCCCCTGTGCGGGGCGGCACCTACTTTCTTTGCTGCTGCAAAGAAAGTAGGCAAAGAAGACAGCTCAAACCGCCAGCTCATAAGCGGGTCCCCCGGACCGCGTGAGGTAGTGGTGCATCTGGAATCCGTGCCCCCGCACATTCCAATCTGGTGACAAAGCCATCATCAGCTCCCACTCCGCACTGCGTGCGTCGCGGACGGGTCTGCCAGGAGAACCGATGGTTTTGCCCGCGCAGCGGGGCCGTCGGCTGCGCCTCGGCCATGCGCCGAAACAACCAGTGGTTTTTGAGCGGGGATTCGGCGCGCGTAGCGCCGCCGGAGGAATGACGGCCTTGTCACTGGCGCTGAAGGTGCGGGAGCACGGATTCCAGATGCACCACTACCGTTCGCAGACCGGGGCACCCGCTTATGAGCTGGCGGTTTGAGCTGTCTTCTTTGCCTACTTTCTTTGCAGCAGCAAAGAAAGTAGGTGCCGCCCCGCACAGGGGCAACGCTAATAGACCGATAACACAGCAAGGAAAGGCCAA
>NZ_SELS01000110.1 GCF_004197395.1 Paraburkholderia sp. UYCP14C
CGCCGTCCTGTTCAATCGATAAGGTATCCAAATCTATAAAGATTATTTCGACCACGCTACCTATTTGCACCGGAGCCGGTGATCGCTTGTCGAAGTATATCGACCGCCTGCTCCCCGATTGTTTGCTTGATGACCTTCGGGATGGCGAGGATTGACGACATCGTATGGACCGATCGTGAAAAGGGAATTCAACTGCTTCAGGAGTCGAAATAATTGTAGCCAATAAACGTCCATGACGAAGCGAGTGTGGCCATCAGGTCAACCACACCCTCTGAAGCACACATGAATTCGCAGGAAAGTAGTAGAATTGTCGGCAACATGTCGACAATATTCCGGCCCCGGAGTCACTTCGACAGGCAGACAGGATTCGCTATGGCAAAGGCAGCAGAGCAGGAGCAACCCGTCGACGCAATCAAGGAAACGGGTACGACTCGCGTCTATCAGACGCTGCGCAACGAGATTTTGACCATGAAGATTGCCCCGGGCACTCATCTGGATGAATTGGGCGTGGGGGAGCGGTTTTCGGTTTCTCGCTCGCCGGTCCGTGAGGCGCTCGTTCGACTTTCGGCCGAAGGTTTGGTGACGATTCTGCCAAATCGCGGAAACGTCGTCACACCGATCGATTTCCAGCGCGTCCCGGAGTTTCTTGATGCGCTGGACCTGCTTCAGCGGGTTACGCACCGGCTGGCGGCCTTGCATCGAACTGCAGACGATATACGCGCCATCCACGCCGCACACAAGGCGTACCTGAAGGGCGTTGCCGAGAGCATCAGAACCGGCGACAGTCTGCCGATGATTGAGCGCAACTACGACTTCCACATGGCAATCGCTAAAGCGGGACGCAACGCTTATTTCGCTGACCTTTACCGGCGTTTGCTCGACGAAGGACGCCGGATGCTGCACCTGCATTTGAAGTACAAGGCGCTGGACCCGAATATCACGCCCGAAGGGATGGCTGCTCACCATACTGAGATGCTGCAGGCTATCGAGGAAGGGGACGCCGATCATGCAGAAGCGTGCGCTCATGAGCACGCGACGCAGTTCAAAGGTCGATTCATGGAGTATCTGGACCGCAACCTCACTGCTCAGATGCCTGTCAAGTTTGGCTCCAATGGCTCGTCACGTGGGGCGACACCGACGGACGGCCGGCAGGAAAAAGGACGTTCCAGCCGGACGAAAGCTGGAAAAGAAACAAGCTCAACGCTCAACTGATCTCTGGCGCGATGCGCCAGAGCGTTGCTTCAAATTCATCGATCTGACCCGGTCGCGACCTCACTCGACCGTCACCGCCCTCTAGCTCCCGCTGCTGCCGGGAGCGTCTTTCTTCGACGCCAGCTTTCCGCCAACTGCCCAGCTTGAGCCTGGCACTTCGCTGAAGACGATCTGCACATCCTGAAGCGCGCACTTTGCGATGCGAGCAGTTTCGCGGGTGAGCACGTCGGCGAGTTCGATTTTCTGTTCTTCCGTCCTGCCGGACAGCATTTCAAGTGTGAGGATAGGCATTTAAGATCCTTTTCGAAGGTTACGCCGGTTGTGATGCATACGCCTGATATGCCGTGCTGACGAGCCAGCCGCAGTCGATAGGCAGGGTAACGCCGGTGATGGCCGCTGCCTCAGGTGAACAGAGGAAATAGATGGCATCCGCCACCTCGGAAGGCTTGACGAACCGGCGCAGCGCCGATTTGCTGATGACTGCCTCGGGGTCACGCTGGCCTTCATCGATCCGTGCCTGCATTGCCTGGGTCAGCGTGTAACCCGGTGCCACTGCATTCACACGGATACCCTTGGGTCCCCATTCCGCGGCGATCGTTTCGGTCAGCAGCTTGAGGCCCGATTTGCCGACCGCGTATCCGATCTGCGCCGAAGGGCGGAAGGTAGTCAGCGAACAGAGATTGACGATGGACCCTTGCCCAGCCTCACACATGAACTTTCCGAAAGCGCGTGACGCGACAAGCGTTCCGCGCACATTGATCTGAAACAGGCGATCGAATTCCGCCAGCTCGAGGTCGAGCAGGCGGACCGCGTTCTGAAGTATCCCACCGGCATTCACCAGTGCGCGCGGAACGCCTTGCTCGCGAACGACAGCATCGGCGAAGCGTGTGACCGAGGCTTCGTCGGCCAGATCCACCTGAAAGAACCTTGCATCGACGCCAGTCTTGCGTAGCGATGCGACCACCTTTTCCCCACCTTCGGCGTTAACGTCGGCCGCCGCGAGGCGCCAGCCCGCTCGAGCGAAGCGCTGCACCGTTGCTTCGCCGATGCCGCTCGCGCCCCCGGTAACAACTATCAGGTTCGATTCGTCTTTCATAAGTGCGTTGCCTCAATGGAAAACGACCGCGCCGCACACGTTTTGTCGGCGTGAAGTCGATCTAATGTCGACAATGGTTTCACGGCCGTTGGCCTGTTGTCAAGACCGGGTTGTTCGGGCTTTTTCTGATTAGGTTAACCACCTATGAATCGCCATAACCCCTGCCTGCAAAGGCGTAGATAGCCATGAAGACGCCAAAATGCTTTTTTCATGTTGACTTTGTCGTCATTTGATCGACAATGCAACGCATGGAACGGCGACGTGTTTCTACCGCGAAGCGGCGCTTTTTGCGAAGCAGATAATTGGCGCCAATCATCCATAACTCGCCAAAAGTTCGATCGATATCACGAGCTTTCGCGGAATTCGCTGTGGTCTTTCAACTAGGTAACGAGTGCCTCGTCCAGAACTCAGCGCGAGGGCTCGAGAACATCGGGAATCGATATGGCAAGCGCGAGAATCGGCGTCGACATCGGCGGCACCTTCACGGACCTTGTGTTGCTCGACGACAAGGGGAACGTTCACTTCACCAAGGTCTCGTCCACACCCAAGGCACCGGAAGAGGCGGTGCTGACGGGTGTCGAACGCATCCTTGAGCAATCCGGTCTGGCGACCGCCGACGTGAAGGAAGTGCTTCACGGCACGACGGTCGGATCTAACACGATGCTGCAGAGGGTGGGCGCGAAGTGCGGTCTGATTACGACGAAAGGATTTCGTGACGTGCTCGAGATCGGGCGCGTGCGGACGCCCACGATGTTCGATCTGTCGTGGGACAAGCCCGTGCCGCTCGTAGAGCGCCGCTATCGCCTGGAGATTAACGAGCGTGTTCTGGCCTCGGGTGAAGTGCTTCGTGCGACACCCATCGATGAAGTCATCATCGCGGGCGAATTCTTTCAGAAGGTGGGTATCGAGTCCGTCGCGATCTGCTTCATCAACTCGTACAAGAACGGCGCGAACGAAGCCGCTGCGCTTGAAGCGTTTCAGCGCGCGTTTCCAAACATCAGCGTCACCGCTTCGATTTCGGTGCTGCCGGAGCTTCGCGAGTACGAGCGCACGTCGACAACGGTCGTGAACGCCTATGTTCTGCCTGCTCTTCGCACGTATCTTCAGCGTCTGGAGTCGGGACTCAAACGGATCGGCGTGAAAGCGCCTCTGCTCGTGAGCAATTCGAATGGCGGTCTGTCCAGCGCCCGGATTGCGCAGGACACGCCGGTGTTCTTCATTTCGTCGGGACGTTCTGCAGGCGTGGTCGGCGCCGGACGTCTCGGCGATGCGCGCAAGGACAAGGATCTGGTCGTCTTCGACATGGGCGGCACGACTGCATCGGCATCGCTCATCCATGACGGGCAATTGGCGCGCACCAACGAGTATGAATTCCGCGCCGGGATCTCGACGCCGAGCCGCTTCATCAAGGCAGGCGGCTACATGATGCGCGTGCCGACGATCGACGTTGCCGAAGTGGGCAGCGGCGCGGGTTCAATTGCCTGGATCGACGCGGGTGGTTTGCTCAACGTAGGGCCGGTGTCCGCAGGCGCCTTTCCGGGGCCTGTCTGCTACGGCATCGGCGGCGAGAAGCCGACTGTGACCGATGCCAACGCCATCCTGGGCTTTCTCCCGCAGCGTCTGGCAGGCGGCACGATGGAACTCAAGATCGCCGCAGCGCGTGAAGCCGTCGATACGCTGCTCGCCAAACCGCTCGGCATCGAAGTCGAGGAGGCCGCCGTCGGCATCCGCGAAGTGGTGAACGTCAACATGGCGCGCACGATCAAGGCGGTGACAGTCGAACGCGGCGTCGATCCGCGTGACTTCACGCTCGTTGCCTTCGGCGGCTCAGGGCCCGTGCACGCCTGCGATCTGGCCCGTGCGCTCGACATGAAGCAGGTGGTCTTTCCCGCCGCACCGGGTGTCTTCACTGCGATGGGCATGCTGGCGGGCGCGGTCGAACGCTACTTCGTGAAGCCGTCGCTCCATCTGCTGGATTCGCTCGATATCGATGCACTGGCGGAAAGCGTCGCGCAAATGCGCGAAGACGCGCGTCGCGCACTGGCTGACGAAGGTTATTCCGCCGACCGCATTCAATATGTTTTCGATCTGGACATGCGCTTCAAGGGCCAAGACTACGAGATCCCCGTTCCGTTGCCGGAGCAGCTGAACGAATCGACACGCGAGACATTGCGCGAGGCGTTCCGCGACGCGTATGCAGGTATCTACGGCTATGCATCGAACGATGCCATCGAGTGCGCCAACGTGCGTCTGCTTGCGCGCGGCATCGCGAGCAGCACACTCGACTTCAACGATATCCGCAGCTCGAAAGCGGCCCAATTCGAAGCGTCGGCGGCCATGCGACGCGTCTTTTTCGATCGCCAGACCGGCTGGATCGATACGCCGATCCTGCCGCGCTCGAAGCTCGACAAGCCCATCACGGGTCCCGTCATCCTCGAAAGTTCCGACACCACCATCGTCATTCCGCCGGGCTGGCGCGTGAGTACCGACAAGGTGGGCAGTGTCATCGCGTCGATCGAATGAATTGAATGGAGCCACCATGACCCAACGAAACGTTGACCCTATCACCTTTGCTGTCGTCAAGAACGCGCTGGATACGATCGTGGACGACATGGCATTCGCCGTGATGCGCACGGCGCGTTCACCCATCATCCGCGACGTGCTCGACTACTCGGTCACGATGTGTGACGCGAAGGGCCGCATCCTCGCGCAGGCGAAGACGGTCGCGCTGCATCTCGGCGCAGTGCCGGACGCGGTGGACATCATCATCGACAAGTACGCGGTCACGGTCGAGCCGGGTGATGTGATCATTCTCAACGACCCGTACGAAGGCGGGATGCATCTGCCGGACATCTTCATGTTCAAGCCGATCTTTCACGATAAACGCTTGCAGGGCTTTTCCGTCGTCATCGCGCACCATTGCGACGTGGGTGGGCGCGTGCCGGGCTCGAATGCGGCGGACTCGACGGAGATATTCCAGGAAGGCCTGCGCATTCCGCCGACAAAGCTCTATACCCGTGGCGAGCCGAACGAAACGCTCATCAACATCATCAGGAAGAACGTGCGTCTTCCCGACCTCGTGCTGGGCGACCTCGATGCGCAACTCGCGACCTGCAACATCGGCGAGCGGGAACTGCTTCGCCTGATTACTCGCTATGGCGAACAAAACCTTCAGGCCTATTTCGATGAACTGCTCGATTACGGCGAGCGGTTGACGCGTCGCGCGATCGAAGCGTGGCCCGACGGCGTCTATGAGTTCACGGATTACATCGATAACGACGGCTTCACAGACGACGCGATTCCCATCAAATGCGCGATCACGGTGGAAGGATCGAAGGTGAAGGTCGACTTCGCGGGCTCGTCGCCGCAGGTGCGTGGCGCGATCAATTCGACGCTGTCGTTCGTGAAGTCAGCGACGTATCTGAGCGTGCGATGCGCGCTCGATGCGGATGTTCCCAATAACGCAGGCGTCTATCGTTGCATCGACATCACGGCGCCCGAGGGATCGATTCTGAATCCGCGCATGCCGGCGCCTGTGGCTGCGCGCGCGCTCACGGGGTATCGCGTGGTCGACTGCGTATTCGGCGCCCTTGCACAGATTGCCCCGAAGAAGGTGATGGCGGCAGGCGAGGGCGGCAACACGGTCATCGCGCTGAGCGGTTACGACAAGGAAGCAAGCGAACCCTTCATCCTCGTCGACATGATCAACGGCGCGTGGGGCGGCCGCTTCAACAAGGACGGCATTGAGGGCGTGACGAATCCGTCGCAGAACATGTCGAACATGCCGATCGAAACGCTCGAGGCGCGCTATCCGATCGTGATGGAAGAGTACGGATTCGCGGCCGATTCGGGCGGCGCGGGCGAGTATCGCGGCGGGCTGGGTCTCGTTCGCGAGTACCGGATCGAAGCGGAAGAAGTGGTCGCACAGATTCGTTCCGACCGTGCATCGCATGCGCCGTACGGGTTGTTCGGCGGCGCGCCGGGCGCGCACTCGGCCAACTACCTGCGCTCAGACGAAGGGCTGTCGCCGCTGCCGAGCAAGTTCACGCGAACACTTCATCGCGGCGCGATCATCCGTCACGAGCAGGCCGGTGGCGGCGGATATGGCGATCCTGCGGCGAGAACGCTGGACCGTATCGAAGCCGATCTCGCGAATGGAAAGATCACGCGTGAATACGCGGAACGTCACCACAAGGTCGTGTTCGACGGCGAGCGCATCGATCGTGAACGCTCGAAAGCCGGCCCTCGCGCGGATTGACAAGGAGAAACCCCATGAGTCAAAGCCTGAAAGACCGCCTGAGCGAATTGGGCATCGATCTGCCCCAGGCCGCACCCAAGCCCGGCGCGAATTTCCTGCCAGTCAAGCGGGTCGGAAATCTCCTTTACGTGTCGGGCCAGGTGCCGGTGCGCGATGGCGTGGATCACTACGTCGGCAAGCTCGGACGGGACGTCACGATCGAGGACGGGCAGGCCGCCGCACGCCTTTGCGCCGTGAACCTGCTCGCTCAGGTCGATCGGTTTCTGGAAGGGGATTTGAGTCGCCTCGCCGGATGCGTGCGCTTGGGAGGCTTCGTCAACGCAACCGGGGATTTCACCGAGCATCCCAAAGTGATCAACGGAGCGTCCGATCTCGTCGTAGCCGTGCTGGGAGACAGCGGCCGACATACTCGCGCCGCTGTTGGCTGCATCTCGTTGCCAAGAAATGTCGCTGTCGAGCTCGAAGGGGTCTTCGAGCTCAAATAACCCACCGACATTCGCTGTTCTGAATGTCCGCTTCATCTACTTTCTTTATCTGTCAGAGGTCGATCATGCTCCAGATGTCCCGCTTACTCGGTCGCGCATTGGTCTGTGCGACTGCATTGGGTGCCCTTGCAACGACGCCCGTTATTGCGCATGCGCAAGATGACGCGACGTGGCAAAGCGTTAAAAGGGCCGGTGTACTCCGCTGTGGCGCCGCGACTTCGCCTCCGTACACGATGAAGGACCCGAAGACGAATACCTATAGCGGCGTCTTCCCGGACCTCTGCCGCGACTTCGCGGAAAAAGTGCTCAAGGTGAAGGTCGAGTATGTCGATACCACCTGGGACAATATCGTCGCGGGCCTGCAGTCAGACAAGTGGGACGTGTCGCTTTCGCTGAACGACACGCCTGAGCGTAGAAAGGCGATTTCGTTCACCGATCCGGTGGTCGATTACAGCGTGACGTTCGCCTACAACAGGAACAACCCGAAACTGCCGAAGCCGATCCATACCATTGCGGATATCGACAAGCCGGGCGTGACGGTCACGGTGATGTCCGGCACGGTGCAGGACAAGGCCATCTCGGCTGTACTCAAGCAAGCGACGATCATGCGCTTGCCGGGCTTTGACGAAACACGTCTGGCGTTGCAGTCCAAACGCGCGGACCTGCTGGCGGACGACAGCATGACGAACCTGTTGCTCACGCGTGCGCACCCGGACTGGGCAGACTCGTTCAAGCCGAATCCGCCTCTCGCGCAGCAAGGGATTAACTTCGGTATCCGCAAGGACACGCCTGCCGCAGATATCGCCGTGTTCAACAAGTTTCTCGCCCAGCAGAAGCAGTCGGGAACTGTGAACGCGTATCTCGACATGTCGGTAAAAGAGACGATCGCCCAGACGAAGTAAGTTCCTGTTCAGCCGGCAGAGCCGCAACCTCGCGGCTCCGCCATCGGGTTCGGTTCGACGTGTGTCGTATGCGCGCGATCAGCCATTCGAGTGAAGTCGCGAGCGCCAGCGTTGCGCTCTGCTGGAGAATGTCCTCATGTTTCTATCTCAGACACAAGCACAACCGCTGGCGAACATGACTAATGCGGCAAACGTCTCGTCTGTGTCGGCGGTGTCGGGCGACTTCGTGCAGTTGAGGAATGTGTACAAGTCCTACGGCGAGCACCTCGTCGTCATGGACCGCATGAGCCTCGATATGCGTGCCGACGACCGGCTCGTCGTGATCGGGCCAAGCGGGAGCGGTAAAAGCTCGCTTCTGCGTGTTCTCATGGGGCTCGAAGGTGTGCAGGGCGGCGAGATTTCGTTTCAGGGCAAGCCGTACATTCGCGGTGCCGATGTCGGCGGCTCGAAGCGCATCGACCCGAAGCTGCAAAAGCAGATCGGCATGGTGTTCCAGCACTACACGTTGTTTCCGCACCTTTCCGTGCTGGGGAATCTGATACTGGCGCCCGTCAAGGTGGGTGGTTATTCGAAGGCGGAGGCCTCCGAACGTGCGCGCCTGTATCTCGCGCGTCTCGGCCTCGAAAGCAAGCTCAACGCGTACCCGAGCCAGCTCTCGGGAGGCCAGAAGCAGCGTGTCGCTATTGCGCGTGCGCTGATGCTGGAGCCGAAACTCATGCTCTTCGACGAAGTCACGTCCGCGCTCGATCCCGAAATGGTGATTGAAGTGCAGAACGTGATGCTTCAGCTTGCCGAGCAAAAAATGGCGATGATCATCGTGACGCATGACATGCACTTTGCGCGCGACATCGCGACGAGAGTGGTCTTTTGCGCGAGCGGCAAGGTGGTCGAGCAGGGCGCACCGTCAGAGATCTTCAAATGCCCCAAGGAACCTCGAACCCACGAATTCCTCGAGAAAGTGCTTCATCTGGATTGAGAGAGCGACATGGGCTATCAATTTGATTTCGGGTTTCTTCACGGAAGCCTCGACGCGTTGCTCAAGGGACTCAAGGTCACGATCGAGCTGACGTTTGCGGCAAACATCATGGGGCTCGTGCTGGGCTTCTTTCTCTGCCTGATGGTAATGAGCCGCTGGCAGATCATCCGCTGGCCGGCGCAACTGTTCATCGAATTTTTTCGCTGCACGCCTGCTCTGCTGCAGATTGTGTGGTTCTTCTACTGTATTCCGATGATGATCGATGTCTTCATCGATCCCGTCATGATGGGCATTCTGGCACTCGGGTTAAATCTCACTGCATTCAACGCAGAGGCCTATCGTGCGGGCGTCCAGGCCGTCCCCAAAGAACATCTCGATGCCTGCGTCGCGCTGGGCCTCAGGCCGTGGCAGCGTACATTTTTTGTGGTGCTGCCGCAGGCGTTGCGCAGTGCGCTTCCCGTGCTGATGACCAACGGGATTGGCACCTTGCAGCAGAGCGCACTGGTTGCGATCGTCGCGGTGGCGGATCTGATGTATGTCGCGAAGAGTCTCGCGACTGAAGCCTACCGGCCGCTCGAAACGTATTCGGTTGTGGCACTCATCTACTTCGCGCTTTCGTTGCCGATCTCGCGCCTGGTCCATATGATCGAGCGCCGGCAAGATGCGGCCATCCAGCGTTGAGGAGAAGAGAATGAGCATCGATCTCTCGATTGTCGCGTCCTACTGGCTGGTGCTGCTCAAAGGCCTTGCGCTGACCGCCGCCTTTACGAGCGGTTGTGCGGTGCTGGGAAGCCTGCTCGGTTTCGTGCTGAGTCTGCTGAGAATGTCGCCTTCTCGCTGGGTCAAGACGGTGACGACCCTGTATGTGGAATTCTTCCGGGGCACGCCACTGCTGATCCAGCTATTCTGGGTTTTCTTCTGCTTTCCGGTCGTGTTTCGCTTGCCGATTCCGCCATACCTCTCGGTGATCATCTCGTTGACGCTCTACATGACGGCGATCACCAGCGAGACGTTCCGCGGCGCACTCAAATCGATTTCGTCGGAGCAGCACGACGCGTGCATCGCGCTGGGGCTGACGCCTCAGGTGAAAATTGTGCATGTCATTTTTCCGCAAGCTCTACTGCGCGCAATACCGCCGCTGCTCTCGAACATCATCAGCCTGTTCAAGGAGAGCGCGCTCATCTCGTCCGTGGGTGTGGCCGATCTGATGTACGTGGGTCAGAGCGCTTCCAATGCCACAGCACGGCCGCTCGAATTTTTGACTACTGTTGGAATCATCTACTTCGCCGTCGCTTTTCCGTTGACCCGGCTGGTCGGCGTAGTGGAATCGAGATTCCTGCGGCGTTTTGCATATTGAGCACGTGGAAATTGAGTACTACCTGAATGACGGACGACAACAAAGATGAATTCGGTACCTCGTGAGCAATACTTCACCCCGGATGCGGCTGCTGGACTCCCGCAGCAGGCGATCGTGATCGGCGGCGGCATCGTCGGCACCTGCTGTGCGCTGTATCTTCAGCGCAGCGGCTTCAAGGTCACGCTCGTCGATCCTGCGCCGCCCGGCGACAGCACCGCGAAGTGGAGTTGCGGCCAGATCTCCGTCGGCGAGATCATCCCCTTGTCGAAGCCCGGCATTCTCCTCAAGGTGCCGGGATGGCTGCTCGATCAGACAGGGCCGCTCGCGCTGCGGCCGAGCGCGTTGCCGGGCATCGTGCCGTGGTTCCTGCGTTTCCTTTCGTGTGCGCGACACGCGAAGATTGTCGACATCGCAACCGCAATGGCTTCGCTCACGAGCGACGTCTTCACGGACTACGCAAGCCTGCTGGACCCCATCGATGACGATACGCTGATCGGGCAACGCCCGATTCTCGAAGTGTTCGACAGTGCGGCGGGAATCGAGCACGAACGTCCGCACATCGAACTCAGGAAGTCGCTGGGATTCGATACGCAGATTATCGGCCGTGCCGAGATTGACGATCTCGAACCCGCGCTGAAAGGTCGCTTCTCACATGGCTTGCTTTTGCCGCAATGGCGATTCGTCAGCGACACGGAAGCGTTCCTGAAGGCGCTCACCGATCATTTCGTGGCTAACGATGGCCGCCGCGTACAGAGCGCCGTGACACGTATCAACGAAGACGCGGGTCGCGCGACGGGCGTGACGCTCGAGAGTGGCGAAAACCTGCAGGCGGAACATGTCGTCGTCGCGGCGGGAGCGGGTTCACGGCGCTTCTTTTCCCAACTCGGCGTGAGCGCGCCGCTGGAAGGCGTCGCTGGCTATCAGGTGCTGGTGCCGGAGCCGGAGGTCGAGTTCAAGCATTCCGTCATCTACGCGGACGGCGGGTTCTGCTTCACGCCGATGCTTCGTGGGCTTCAGATCGGCGGAACCATCGAATTCGCGGGGCGCAACGCACAGCCGAATTTCAAGCGCGCCGAAATCATTCTGGCCAAGGCAAAAAAAGTTTTGCCCGAGCTGAACACGACGCGACACGAATTCGGTGTGGGCTATCGGCCGTTCCTGCCGGATACCAAACCGATTATCGATCGCTCGAAACGTCTGCCGAATGTGCTGCTCGCGCTCGGTCACGGGCAACTCGGCTTGACGCTGGGCGCAACCACCGGGCGGCTCATTGCGGATCTCGCATCCGGCCGAACGCCGAAGCAGGACCTTGCGCCTTTCAGCGCACAACGGTTCGGATGAGCAAGCAGCGTATGGCGGCAAAACGCTCGCGGTCAGGCAATCAGCAGGAAAAGGAAGCTAAATCATGCGTTGGAAGAAGAGTGTGCAACTGGTTGGTGTTCATTGTGAGGGCGAAATCGGCAAGGTCATTACGGGAGGCGTCGTCGACATTCCCGGCAAGACCATGCTCGACAAGATGAACTACATCAACGAGGTCGACGACAGCATCCGGAGGCTCGTCGTGTTCGAACCGCGCGGATGTCTGCAGATGTCGGTGAACCTGCTTTTGCCGCCGACGCGTCCGGAGGCGCATGCAGGTTTCATCGTCCTTCAGTCGGACAAGGCGCATCCGATGTCGGGCAGCAATTCCATCTGCGTGGTGACGGCATTGCTCGAACTGGGCATGGTGGAGATGCAGGAGCCGGAGACCACAGTCGTGCTGGATACGCCAGCGGGACTCGTAACCGCTCGCGCGACGTGCAAGGACGGCCGATGCATTGGCGTGTCGCTGGATATGGTTCCGTCGTTCGTGGAATACCTCGACCTGCTCGTCGAGACTGAAGCGTTCGGAACGATCTCCGTCGACGTCGCCTTCGGTGGCGTCTACTACGCGCTCGTCGATGTCGAACAGGTCGGCCTCACGATTGCGCCGCAGAATGCGCGTCAACTCGCCGATCTCGGCGTCAAGCTCCGGGCGATCATCAACGAGCAGGTGAAGCTTCAACATCCCGTGCACGCGCAGATCAACCAGCTTGCTTACGTGATGTTCCGCAACCGGGTATCGGACACGGAATATCAGACGTGCACGACCCTGCCGCCGGGACGGGTGGACCGGTCGCCGTGTGGAACGGGAAGCTCCGCCAACCTGGCGACGCTCGCGGCGCGCGGCAAGGTCGATGTCGGCTCGCAATTGAAGTCGATATCGACCATCGGCAGCGAGTTCAAGGTCGAGATGCTGGGCCGAACCGAGGTAGGCGGGCGGCCCGCAGTTCTGCCGCGCATTCAGGGGCGTGCGTGGATCTACGGCATCGAACAGATCGGCGTGGACCCGGACGATCCGCTGAGCGCGGGTTTCATGTTGAGCGACACGTGGGGCGAGGGGTTCTGAAACGCCGGGGCCCGGCCCATGAGATATCGAATCACGAAATGGACGAGTCTTGAACGTCCCGACAAGCAGAACAGGAGTGTGAATTGAAGCAGAACATGATTACCGGAAAGACGAATGTTCTTTTCATGGTGGCGGACCCGATCGAGCAGGTCAGAACCCCGGAAATCTTCAACGAAGTGTTTCCCTTGTGCGATCTCGATGCAGTGATGGTTCCGCTGCACGTCGAGCCGGCCAACCTGGAAAGCACCATCCGGTCGCTGTTCAAGTCGAAGACGACGCGCGGCATGGTGCTGTCGATTCCGCATAAGAATGCGGCAGCAGGCATCGTCGACCGGCTCTCGAACGGCGCGATCACCTCCAATGCCGTGAATGCGATCCGACGGGGCGAGGACGGCAACCTGGAAGGCGACGTGTTCGACGGCACCGGCTTTGCGAAGTCGATGGACCGTTACGCGATGGAGTACCGCGGCAAGTCGGTGCTGTTGATCGGCGCAGGCGGCGCGGCCAGCGCGATAGCTGCAGCGCTCGCGGAGGGCAAGGTGGCTTGCCTCGCGATTTACGATGTCGACGAGGCGAAAGCGCAGAGTCTGGCGCGCTCTGTCGGCGAGCGCTACGGTATTGCGACTTCGGCGCAGAAGACGAACGATCCTCGCGGCTTCGAGGTCGTCATCAACGCAACGCCGCTCGGCCTCAAGGCCGATGATCCGCTGCCGACGGCGCCGGAGCGGATCGATAGCGCTGCGATCGTGTGCGACATCCTCATGAAGAACCAGCCCACGCCGTTCCTGCAGGCGGCGATGTCACAGGGAAACGCTGTGCTTCCGGGTTTCGACATGCTGATCCTGCAATCGCCGCTGTTTCTCGATTTTTTCGGCTTGCACCGGGCAGCCGAGTTCTTGCGACGCGACGATTCGATCGCCCGCGACATGCTCTTTCCGCCCGAATTGCGTGACTTGGTGCCGCGTAATGCGTGACACCGGCCGCAGAATGTAATCCAAGAAATCGCCCTCCCAGTGGCCAGGCAGCAGGCGGTCCTCGATTTCGGGTGGGCGCACGTGAATACTCACCATCTCGGGAATCTGCCCGCGTCGGTCTGTGCCGCGCGTGCGGGACATGCGGGTGTTGTGGCCGTGGCGCAGGCAGGCAATCAACTGGCGGCGCAATTCGCCACGCGGCTGAGCGTAGATAGCCGTGTAGATGGTTTCATGCGATACGTGCTGGGTCGGGTCGGTCGGATACATGCGCCTAACAGGCTGTTGAAAAGCGCCTCGTCATGAGGACCGAAGCGATGATCAGGAGTGTTTCGCGTGCAATTTCCAGCTGAAATCCGGATGCGCCGATCAGTTTGCGCAGGCAACGCGCCTGAGCGGGGTTGCCAGGCCTCGCA
>NZ_SELS01000111.1 GCF_004197395.1 Paraburkholderia sp. UYCP14C
GTTTCGCTCCAGGTCGCGAACGCGGCCTTTGCGGCCGCGACGGCGGCGGCAACCTCAGTGGTATTCGCAACCGGCACACGCGCCGTAACTCGGCCTTGGGCGGGATCGTAGACGTCGTTGAACCGGCCGCTCACGCCAGCCATGTATCGACCGTCGATGAAATGTTTCAGTTGGCGCACCGCGCCTTGGTTTGCTTCGCTCATACGTCTTTCCTCCAGGGGATACGGGCGCCGGCCACGAACCAAAGATCGTCCGTGTCGAAGCACACATCAATTCAATTGGCCGGGCATCTGCGCGACTCCCCTGCCAGGATCGGCAATCAGTGATTGCCGTCCACCACACTCTATGGCTTACTACTCCTCTTCAACCGTTGGGACGTTGTGCAAGCACATTCGCCCCACGCTTCACTGGAGCTTCGCCTCCAGTTGGCTTAGCTCGTGCTCGAGTGCATTAACACTCGCGTATCCGTTGCCCACCGGGAAAATCCGACCGTCGTTTTCAAGGAGCAACGTGGGGAACGAATTCACGCCAAGTGCTCGCGCACGCGCGAAGTCGCGCTGTGCTTCTTCGATCGTTTCTGCGGCCGCCCACGTCTGGTAGAACTCATCGATGGTCACCGAAACGCCGTTGGCATGCAGTGCCTTTACGGCAATAGCGGCCAGCACGCGGCCATCGGTCGTGTCCAGGCCTTCAACGTAAAACCCATGTTGAAGCGTGCGGAATACGTCGAGCAAGCCCTTGTCGCCGGCAATCCGTCGCGCTGCCACGACTGCACGGCACACCGGCTCGGTATCGTAGACAAAGCCTTCTCGTGCCATGAACGCCTCGCGGTTGAACGGCAAACCGCTCAGCTCCTCGACCCGCTTCCAATGCGGAAGCCGGAAGCGCTTGCCGGCTTCGTCCAATACGTCGGTTGCACCGGCACGAAGACCTCCGACGACGATCTCGAGATCGAGATCCGGCACACGTGCGGTCAGCGCGGAAAGCTCTCGCCCGAAGCCATAGCACCACGAACACATCGGGTCGCCGACATAGATAAGTTTCATTCATTACCCCGCTCAAAAGATATGCGTCAGTCCCACCTGGGATACACATGGAAGGCGCTGCGGAAAAGGCTTGCAGCCATGCGAGCGACTATATGATCCAGGCACGAACCTTTGAACATCGAGGTCCGAATATCTGTTGTTACACCGGGTAAAGATTGCGGTCAGAGTCTCCAGCGCGATTTTTTTTATCGAAAGCACTGGAAAGTTTTGAATGCGTCATGTCTGCAATGCGTCGTGAAAAAGCCAATGGCGGGCCCGCAGGACCCGCCATTGTTTTTCCACGACGCATTACCGAGCTTGCTGTCTTTCAACGTCGTTGCGCCGCTCTCACGGCCCACGCTGCATTTGCGACCTAACGCAACGCGTTGGCCTCCAATAGTGGATCGAGGCGGCCCGCCGTTTCCAGCGCATTCAGATCATCGAAGCCACCCACGTGCGTTTCGCCGATAAAGATCTGCGGCACACTGCGGCGGCCGGTGCGCTCCATCAATGCGACAGCCGCAGCGCGGTCGCTCTGCAGGTTGACTTCCTTGTATGACAGCCCCTTGTTCTTCAGTAGCGCCTTGGCTGCCACACAGTAAGGGCAAGTCGGCGTCGTATAGATCGTGATGGCGGACATGATCATCTCCTTGATAAGTAAAGCGACGGATAACGGGTTACTGGCCGCGATAGATGTCATCGGCAGCGTCCGGATAAACGCGATTCATGCTGAGCATCTTCGAGTAGAGTGGCCATCGCTGCTGGCACGACTCAACTCTAGGCGCGGATTGCCGCGCCGTTAATGTCGGCGCGTCTCACGAAGATGCTCAATCGGCTCACGAAGTGCCGATGCAACCGCATCGAAGCGCGAATCGGATTGCGGGTGGATCACGCGCAAGCGTTGTGTGACAGCCGTTTCCGCGCGACGCACGAATCCCGTCCCAAGCTACCGGACCGGTGCTGCACGTTTTCTGAAATTCTTTATTCCACGGCGGCGACAGACGAGTCCTCCGGCTCCTGCGCGGCAGCCTGCACATGTCCACCCGATGCGCGCCAGCGCGACGGCGTCACGCCGATCTGCTTCTTGAACACGCGCTGGAACGCAGCTTCCGACTGATAGCCGACCATCTCGCCGATATCGCCTACCGGCGTGGTCGATTCGAGCAGCGCGCGGCCCGCGATCGTCATGCGCACTTCGGTGAGCACATCGGTGGCTGAGCGGCCGATCGCTTCCCGGAACTGACGCGCAAAGGTCGCGCGCGACATGTTGCACAGCGCGGCGAACTGGTCGAGTGTCCACGGCTTGCCGGGCGATTCGAACATCGCCGACATGGCCGGTTGAAGACGCGGACGTCCCGCCAGCGCGAGCAGCCCATGCGCCGGCTGGGCCGAATTGCTCGCGAAGCGCAGCGTCAACGCGAACAGCGTCGCCGACAGATGATTGACGAGCGTCTCGCTGCCCGGGCATTCGTCCATCGCCTCTTCGCGCATGAGCCCGATCAGACGCTCGAGGCGTGAGCCCGCGACGCTCGTCGTCGGGTTCGAGCCGTTCGCCCCGCTCCTAACGACCAGCCGGGAGGGCAGGTGATCGCGCAGCAGCCTGTCGGGCACCGCGCCCAGCAGAAAGCGGCCGCACAGGACCTCGGCGGGTTCGCCCGCACCGCCGTTCTCCGCGACCATCAGCGTGATGTTGCGGTGCGTCGTCGCCGCCAGTGGCGGTGCGCCGCTGCCGTCGTGGAGACGATGCGGACTGCCCGTCGGAAACAGGACGATGTCGCCCGCCTCCAGTTGCTCGGACGGCCCGTTGCTGTCTTCGATCACCGCGCGCCCTGCCAGCACCACGTGATAGCGGATCTCGCGCACGGCCGCCGGGCCTTCTTCAATCGCCCACGGTGCGCCGAAATGACAGCGGACATCCACCCGCCCGCTGATCGGCATCAGAGACAGAAAACGGCTCAGCAGATCCATTTGGCCGACCGGGCAGGTATTTGGGGTCGTTCGAGAGTAGCACGCCGGGTGGGATCGGAGATTGACGCCGTTCAATGCAAACGGCTGAGCGGCGATCCGCCCGCGGATTCCCTTCGGAAACTGTCCGTCGGCCTCTCACCGCGCGCTGCGCTCCGAGTGCCAGCCCGGTCGATCGCGCCAAGGTACACCTGAACCGCCACCGCGAACTACCACGGTTTCGTCGGCAGATACTTCCCGTCGAGCGTGATGACCGCCCGTGTGCCGCCCTCCGGATCGTCGACCTTTTCGATTGACAGCCGGAAATTGATCGCGCTGATGATACCGTCGCCGAATTTCTCGTGGATCAACGCCTTGAGCGTCGTTCCGTAGATCTGGACGATTTCGTAAAACCGGTAGATTGTCGGGTCGGTCGGTGTACCGGTTGGAATGCTGCCGCGCAGCGGAATCGACTGCAAGCGATCGATGTCCTCGACACCGAGCCCAAGGCGTGCCCCGATGGTTTGCGCTGCCGTGTCGGGCAGCGCATGCTGCCCAAGCAGAGCCGCTGTCACGAACGCGAGCGCAAGTCCCGTGTCCTTCGATACTTCTTCGAACGTAAGCTTGCGTCTGCGCATCTCGTCGAGAATTCGTTCAGTAAGTGCGGCGCGTCCGTCCGCAGAGATGTCACATACAGCCATATCAACCTCCTTCGTCAACGTGGTCGCGGAAAACGGACCCGCGAACCCTCAGGGTGCAGCCACCCGGTCCGGATAGAGCGCTTCGAGCGCGTGTTGTAGCGTCGCGCGGGAGAACGCGCCTGCATGCATGGTCAAAAGATTGCCTTGAGCGTCGTAAAACAGCGTGGTGGGGAACACGCTCGCGCGGACCGCTCGTGCCAACGCGAAGTTTGGATCCGTCATCACGTTGTCGTCGTTCAACCCTTGTGCGGTGAGGAAATCGCTGATTGCAACGGACGACTCCCCCTGATTCACGAGCACGATGTTCAGGCCGGAATAGCGCTTTTGCGCCTCCTCGAAAACCGGCATTTCCGCTCGGCAGGGGCCGCACCAGCTGGCCCATAGATTGACCACCTGGGGTTTGCCGTTGCCCTTTTCGAGCGCATTGACGTTACCGTGCAGGTTGGCGAGCGCTATGCGAGGAATCGTTTGCGTGGTCGTCGGCGTATCCACCGCGGCGCTCGCCGCGCCCCAGCTCGCCAAGCCCGCGACCGCCGCGAGCGCCATCGCCCGGCGAAGATGCGACCTGCGCACGAGCACCCATGAGAGCAGCGCGACTCCCGCGACGATGCCCGGCCTCGGCGCAAATCCAAGATCGCGAATGTCGAAGACGCTAATCCAGTCGGCGCGATAGGCGGGTAGATATTCGGCAACGAACGCCAGCCTCGATAGCACGAGCGCGATGATGGTTATTCTGATGATCGGGCGATCCGCATGCGAGACGCCGCCATTCACGATGCGCGCGACGACCAGCGCCACCGCGACGCTTGCAAAAAGAATCAGCGATCTGGCGAGCATCGCTATCGGCGCCGCAGTCACGATGTCATTTCCTCCAGGAAGTAAATACTCAACCCGCTTGAACTCTTCCATGCCGATTTCCCGTTCGTCAGTGCAAAGTCAGGTATCGAGCGTTTGCCCCATGTCGCACTCACACTGTTTGCGCGTCGGGTTCCCAACGGTAGCCGGCGAGTTGCGGATTGGGTTCATTTCTCGCGAGGTTGTTGGCGAAATTGCAAAGCGTCGCAAGACTAACGCCGAGCACCACTTCGAGCGCGTTCGCATGCGTAAAACCCGCTGCCAGGAAGGCCGCCAGTTCCGCGTCGGTAACAGCGCCGCGCGCGGCGATCACCAGCCGCGTGAATACGGCGACGGCGTCGAGCCGCGCATCCGGCAGCGGTTGCTGCGCTCGCAGCGCATCGACGATTGCCGGGTCAAGCTGCGCTTTTTTCAACGCGATTGCCGTGTGACCGGCAACGCAGAAGCCGCAACCGTGAATCGCCGCAGCGGTGATCTGCACCGCTTCACGCTCGGCCAGCGTGAGGTCAGCGCGCGAGTTGATTTCGCCGACGCTCACGTACGTTTCCAGCGCCGCAGGCGCATTCGCCAGCGCAGCGACGAGGTTCGGCAGGAAGCCGTTTGCGGCCAGTGAGCGCTCGAGAAACGGGCGACTCGCTTCGGGCGCGCTTCCTACATTCTGTAAAGGTATGCGGCTCATATGGGACTCCTTCACAATCGAAAGGCCCATTTTGTGCGCCGTGTCCAAATGCTAACAAGACGAGATCGACTCAAATATCTGCTCGATCGTCTTTGTCGGCTCCGGCGTGAGACGTTTGAGCATGTTTTTGAGTCTCACCGGCATTGCTGTCTCTCTTCATCCCTTGCCGAGCGGCGGCCGACTCGGGAATCCGGCCATATTGCTCAGCTGGGCCAGCTCATTCGCCGCCTCGCGCAGCAGTATCAAGTACTCTGAATCTTTTCGGTCGTCAGTCGGACCCGCGGACCGGGCAAGCTAATGACGCCGACGCAGCGCGAGCCGCTCACCACAGGTGCCGTCTTCCCGACTCCCTCGGTTCTGCCGATGCGTTCGTGCAAGGGATGAAGGGAATGATGCTCGCCGCGCTGCTGATTGGCCTCGCGGCAACAATCGAGTTGACCCTTCAGCGCAGCCTTGTGCTCGATACCGTTATCGACAAGCCGGCCTCGCTGGTGAATGGCAAGCCACCTGCCGTGGTCGCTTCGGGCATCATGGTCATCGAGGCCATTCTGCACCTCGCCTTCCTGCTCGGCAACGGCATCATGGGCATCGTCAATCCGGCGTCTGGCCTGACGCTCGCGTTCCTCGCGATCTCCAGGTTGCTACGGGCAGTGGGTGCGCTTTGCGATGCCGCTGGTCCTCGCGCTGAGCGTCATGGCTGTCGTTACGGTCACGGCCGCTACGAGCTTCGGCTACCAGGGGTTCGCTCAGCAGTTCGGGAGTTGCGCCTGCCGTATCGCAGTTCGAGTCAACGTGCGCTTGCGGGCGTCCGCAATAGCTGAGCAGTGAACGATGTTAAGCGTACACATACGACCGAGTTGGACGATTCGATTCGCTAGTTGAAAACGGCCGTCGTCAGGGCGGCAACCTGCCAGCGGACGCACTGACGTCAAGCACTGTCTGACCATCACTGGCAAGGCTGCATTGGTAAATGATCGGCGTATAGATGCCGACGTCGTTCCGGAACTCGGCCTTATCGCCAACGTAGGTGATGGTGCCGCCCGGCTGATCGGTCCAGCGAAAGTAACTGAATTTCATCTCGTTGGGGGCCGCAGTCCATCTCACTTCGTGCGTCGCAAGTCGCTCGATCGGAACCTTGCAATAGGTGTCGGCCGCAACGATCGCTTTCTCTGCCTGGCATTGGAGGTCGTCCGTGCAGCACGACTGGGCTTGATTCATCGGGTCGTGGCCATCGTTGACGCCATAGGTCGAAACGCAACAACCGCTGATCAACGATCCGACTATGAGAATCGCTACGCCGCCCCTTGTCTTTCCAGCGCCGGTCTGCTGCCTTACCCCGGGCGCGCGATACTTGACGCACTTCGTCGGCTTGCCGCGAGGCTCGCTCCCGAATTCCTTGTATTTGATCAACGCCATCAAATCCTCCGATCCACCTCTCATCGGGCAGTTGCCCAACAGCAAATTAGATTCATCCCGAGAACTCTGAAATGGTCGTCCTTTTTTCGTCACAACTCTCTTTGCGAATAACACACCCTTCCAGATTAGAGGTAACGCGCCGGTCCGCAAGAAATTTATTATTCCAGTGGGCAATGGATGGTCCCGGATTCGTCTTTCCTGGTCACAACCCCGCGCAACGGGTGCACGTTCAAAAGCTACCCTCGAGCGTACCTGTCGGCCAATGCGCTGATATGGATGACCGTTGTCACGCAGTAAGTTGCCATTGAGGAACCAAGGCTCGACCGGCGGCAGTGGGTCGTTCTGAGTCGATCGCATCGGGAAGAGGTCGGCTGCTGTCGGCTCTCATCGCATTCAGTCGGATTGGCTGCGTTCGCTGGGTCACAGTCGAATCGGCCACCCATGTGTCACCATCACGCACTGCACCCGGCCCCGCACACCTTCGACGCCGACCGCATCATGCCTCCAACACGGGAGAGCCCCATGCCGACGCTCTATTCCTACCCGGACCTGTTCGGCGTCGCCGACAACAATCCGTTTGGCCTGAAGGTCTATGCATTCATGCGCTTGTGCGGGCTCGACTTCGAGCACAAGCACATTCTCGATACGAAAGAGGCGCCGCGAGGACAGTTGCCCTATCTGGTCGACGGCGAGGAATCAATCGGTGATAGCGATGCGATCATCAGCTACCTGAAGCGCAAGTACGACCTACGCATCGACAGCGCGCTTTCCACGGGCCAAGCGAATCTCGACTTCCTGGTGCGGCGCACGCTCGACGACCTGTATTGGCCGATGAGCTTTTCGCGCTGGCGCGACGAGCGCTTTCGGCCGGCGTTTTGCAACGCCTTCATGGCGGCGCACCCCGAAGTCACCGCAAGTGCGCTCGAAGCCGCGAGCGAGTACAACCGGCTGCGGTATCACTATCAGGGCATCGGCCGCTACGAGCCGGATCAGGTGTATGAGCGCGGCATCGGCGATTTGCGCGTCGTGGCCGATCTGCTCGGCGACAGCGGCTTTGTCTTCGGGCCCGAGCCGGCCACGGTCGATGCCGCGATCTACGGCTGCGTCGCGAACATCTACTACTACGACATCGATACGCCGTTGAAGCGCTACGTGCTGTCGCGGCCGAACCTCGTTCGGCATTGCAAGGCGATACACGAGCGGGTCGTTACCTCAAGTGAACATCATGGTAGCGACACTTAGGGATCCGGATGCGTATGGAGTTGTACCGCTGTTCGGTTTGCGTTGCTGGCAGCCGCAATAGCCGCCGTCTCCGCTGCAATGCGGCGCGCGCTGATCGGCAAGGAGAGAACACCGAGCGGCAGACAATATTGAGGTTTGTCAAACGCCGGCAAGACACTCGCACACGTCAATGACCTTGCGATTCATTCGTGTCCGATTCCGGTGGAGGGTTTTGCCGGGCGGCAGCACTGGCACACGAGATATCGCCACAAAGCAGGCAATCGCTGGTTGCGTGAGACAGTGGCGCAGTTGTTCGCGCAGTTCGCCGCTGAGACGTCGCTCACGGTTTCCAGAGCGCGAACTCGCCGTGCGCGAGTTCCTGCTTGAGAAAATCGATGCACACGCGCACCTTCGCCGATTGCGCCGCGCGCGCGGCCGACATCGCCCATACGTCCGCCGGTTGTTCCCATGCGGGCAGCACGCGCTCGAGCGTGCCTTGCGCAAATGCTTGAGCCACATACGACTGCCCGACCATCACGATGCCGTGACCATCGCGGGCCCAGCGCAACACGACGTCGCTGTGATTCGAAGCAAGCGGACCCGTGACTTTTACCGTGCTCCAGCCACCTGGCCCGAGAAGACGCCACACGCCGAATGGCTCATCACGCTCACGAAAGACGAGGCAGTCGTGCTGGGCGAGTTCGTCTACGCTCTTCGGCCGGCCATGCGCGTCGAGGTAGCCGGGCGCCGCGCACAGCACACGGGGACTGACGGCAATGTGATGCGCGATCAGCCCCGGTTCCTGCGCCGCGCCTACGCGGATGTCGAGATCGAAACCCTCTTCGACGATATTGACGCGCCGATCGACCAGTTCCAGCCAGATTTCGAGTTCGGGATAGCGCTTCTTCATCAGCGACACAATCGGCGCAATGTGACTGCGCCCAAGGCGCTGGCTCGAACTGATACGCAGCGCCCCCTTGGGATTTACCCGCAGACTGGACAGATCGTCGCGCATTGCATCGACGTCCTGGAGGATCGCGCGCGCCCAGCGATTGACCGTTTCGCCATCGGTCGTGAGCGACACCCGGCGTGTCGTGCGGTGCAGCAGTTTCACCCCGAGGGTCTTTTCCAGCAAGGCGATGCGCTTGCTGACGTGAGTCTGCGAATTGCCGAACTCGTGCGCCGCAGCGACGAAACTCAGTCGCCGCGCGACTTCGCAAAACAGGCGGAGATCGGCGAGCATCGGCTCATTAAGCATGATCTGGTGATTATGGAGTGCAAAATCGGATAATAATAGTTCTAATTTGCGATAGTAACCTTCGATCATGCTTTGAAAACGGACACAAGCATGATCAATGGGAATACCGGGCTCGTCGCGATGAAAGAGGCCGGGCTCGATTACATCGAGGCGCAGCTCGTGCCGATGAAGCTCGAAGACGATGCGGCGGTCGAGGATGCCAAAGCACGCATCGGCGATTTACCGTTGCCTGCGCTCGCGTTCAGCTACCTGTTTCCGCACGATGCGCGCATCGTCGGGCCCGAAAAGGATGAGCGGCGCAATCGCGCGTGCTTCGATCGCGTCGTCGAATTGATGACGATGGCACGCGCACAGCTCGTCGTGCTCGGGAGCGGCTGGACGCGCAACATCCCCGATGGCTGGTCGCAAGCGCAGGCCGAAGACGAATTCCTGAAGACGCTTTCCTGGTGCGCCGACGCGTTGCGCGGCACCGGCACGACGCTCGTCATCGAGCCACTGAATCACAAAGAATCGAATCTGGTGAACAGCGTCGGCGATGGTGCGCGGCTCGCAAGGTTGCTGGGTCGCGACGAAGTGCGCGGTCTCGCGGATTTCTATCACATGGATGAAGAAGACGAGCCACTCGACGAACTGCGCGTGCACGGTGAATGGCTCGCTCATATCCATCTCGCGGACACGGGTCGTCTGAATCCCGGCACGGGCACCTACGACTATCCGACGTTCTTCGGCAACCTCAAGGCGTGCGGATACGACCGACTGTTGAGCGCCGAATGCGGCTTCAAAGGAGAACCGCTCACATCGATGCGCGAGAGCGTTGCGTTCATGCGGCGTGCGTGGAACGACGCCTGAGCATTTCATCAAATCATCGAAGGGGGCGGTACAGGCCCGCATCCCTCGAAGGAGGAGACACATCATGCACTGATTCCCTCGGCAACGCGGCTGCCGATCGCGCGGCCGACAAGGCGACGCGTCGCCTGATTCCCTTTTTGCTGTCGATGTACGTGCTCGCGTATCTTGATCGCGCGAACGTCGGATTTGCGCAGCAGGCACTGCACGATGTCGTCGGCATCTCCGATGCAGCGTTCGCGTTCGGCGCAAGCATCTTCTTTGTCGCTTACGTGTTGCTCGAAGTGCCGAGTAATCTCGCGCTTCACAAGGTAGACGCTCGCCTGTGGATGTGCCGCATCATGGGTCCGCATAGTCTGGGCGCCTCTCTCGCGAATCGCACCGTGCTTTATTTCGGGCTGGTGTTTTTCCTGATCCAGATGGGCGTGTCGGTGGTGGTGTTCTATCTGCCAACCTTCATCGGCAAATTGCTGGGCACGGGTCCGAACACACTGGTCGGTCTGGTCGTTGCGATTCCCTGGGCATGTGCGCTGGTCGCAACCTACGCCGTGCCCAAAGCCGCCGGACGTACCGGCCGTCTGACTCTGTTCGGCGGTGCGAGCCTTGCTGTCGCCGCTTTCGCGATGTTCGCGTCGGCCGGCGCTTCGCCGGTCATCTCGGTAGTCGCGCTGTGCATCGCCGTCGCTGGACTTTGGGCCGTGCAACCGATCTTCTGGACGATGCTCACGAACTGCGTCGGCGGAATCGCTGCCGTGTCGGGCGTTGCTATGGTGAACACAATCGGCAACGTCGGCAACTTTGTGTCGCCGAATATCAAAGCCTGGGCCGATGCGAGCTTTGGATCGAATGTCGCCGGGCTCATCGTGCTGAGCGTCGTTGTGCTACTGGCCGCGCTTCTTTTTATTGGTGCACGTAGTACTACACGTTCGGTAATCCCCACGTTGCTGACGTAGAACCCATCCCGCTCCAATGTCGGGAATGGCCGACGGCTTGCCAGCAGGGAGCGCACGCGATTGGCCGTTCCGGCTTGCAACCGGTTGCACCCTCGCATTGGCTAGAAGGGCCTTTGTGGGTCGCGACTACGGCCGACCGCATCGGGCGGCAGTCGGCCAGGGAGGGTCTGTCATCCATGCCATCGCTCGGTCGCTCATGCGTCGGAGCCGCCGCAGCAACCGGCCGATCCACTGACAAGCAAACAGGACTAGCGTGTCGACGTCCGCTTGAATGTGCGCCCGCGCACAATCGCTTCGCAAACTTCATCCGGGAATGTCCTCACCGACTCTCCCCACGCTGCCCTCTATCTTCAAGATGCGGTTGGGGAAGTTAGCGAAAAGGAGAATGTATGTCACGTCCAAAACTACCTCGGCACGAGCGGCGCGCACTGCATCGTCGGCGGTCAAACGCACGCAGGTGGCTCACCATAGGCATTTCGCTCACCGGGCTGTCCTTTGCACATGCGACTCCCGCGGCCACCACCCTTCCACAAGGTGGCACTGACGTGACTGGCGGCGGTTCAATATCGGGCCAGGGGAACGGGCTCGTGATTACCCAACCGGGCTCCACGCGCATCCGGACGAGTGGTACGCCGAATCGCGACGGCCATGTGTGGCTCGTCGCCGACAGCGGGCGCGTCGAGCAGTCGGGCGTGACCACGGCCACCCACGCGGACGGCAGCGACGGAACGGTCGCCACCTACGCGGCGCAACTGGCGTTCGGCGCCACGGCAGCCGTGCATGCGGGCGAATTGTATCTCTCGATGCCCGCCTTCACGATCGACCAATCCGCTGCACGCGCACTGGGCGCCATCCTGAATTCAGGCACTTCCGTCCATGTGACCACGACAGGCGTGACAGGCGCGACGGGGGACATCGACGTCGCCGCGAACCTGAAGTGGAGCGGTCCCGCTTCGCTGACGCTCACGGCGTACCGCAACGTGTCTATCGGTAGCGGCGTAAGGATCGCGAATCGGGGCGCGGGCAAACTCAACTTGCGCGCCGACGCAACCGGCATTGACAACGGTGGCAGCGTCACCAACAACGGCATGCTCGACTGGTCGAAGAGCACCGGTGGGCTGAGTGCTTTCTACGACATGAACGGCACCTACGTTGCCGGTACCCAGCTGCGCAACCCGGCATGGATGCCCTCCGCATTCAGCGGCCTCGTTACGCAGATCACCGCGTACAGGCTTGTGAACTCCCTAACCGATCTGACGAACGTCGCCAACGATCTGACCGGTAACTACGCGCTCGGCAAAAACATCAATGCGAGCGCGACGAGCACCAGCCACTTCGCTCCAATCGGCAACATCGACACACCGTTCACGGGGCAGTTCGACGGACAAGGCAATGCGATCACCTCGCTCACGCTGGGCGGGTTGTTGGGTTATGGGGGCGGACAGCCACTGGTGGGCATGTTCGGGGTGATCGGTACCCAGGGTGTCGTACGCAACCTCGACATTTCGGGCACGGCGAACTCGGCTAACGTGATCGGGCTTGTAGGGTTCCCGAGCTTCGATATGGGCATACTCGCCGGCCTGAACAACGGTACTGTCCTGCGCGTGCGCACGGCCGGCACGGTGGCGACCCTAAATCCAAACGCGGGGCTTCCGGTCGACTTTTCGTCAGCCGGTGGGCTCGTGGGCGTCGACGCCGGCTCGATCCTGCGTTCTTCGAGCAGCGCAGCCGTGAGCTCGGGGGGGCTTGCGGTCGGTGGTCTGGCGGGCTTGAATAGCGGCCTGATCAGCCAGTCGTTCGCCACGGGTCCTGTCGCATCGTCGGGTTATGACGCTAAGGGCGGTGGCGGCCTCGTCGGCTCTAACAGTGGCACGATCAGCCAGTCGTATGCAACCGGCTCCACAATGTTTCCGGGCTGCCGCCCCTCCCCTCCGCAATGCGGCGGGGCCGCCCTCGTCGTCGATAACTCAGGAACAACCACCCAGTCATTCGCAACCGGTCTGGTGAACCAGCCGTTGTATGGACCGATCGGCATCGCGCGATCCAACGAAGGCACGATTGCGAACGATGTGTACTGGAACACCAGCACCACGGGCGCCACAATCGGCGTCAAATACGGTACGCCGATTCCCACGGCGAACGGACTGACCACCGCCCAGATGAGCACGCCGACATCGTTCGTGGGGTATGACTTCAGCCCGACCGGGGTGTGGGCCATGCCTGCCGGCGCGACGCATCCGGTGCTGCGCTGGCAACTGGCGCAATGACACACGCGGAGACAGTCAGTGGGGCTGTTAGCGAGCATTCGATGCGGGATGATCTTGCCCACGATTTTGCCAGGGCACGCGTCCAAAAAGGCCGCGAACACGCCAACGATTTCGCCTCGCGAATATCGCGGTGTACTCGGGACACGCGCCGCGCCGGTCGCAGCTGGGCGGCCGGCTGAATCGGGTCTTGGGTAGGAGTTCGCTGAAACGAAAAGCCGCCACGTTGCCGCTCGATGACGCCACAGGCGGCAATAGATCACATTCTGACATAACACTCAGCCCGCACAATTGCCAACTTCGGCCGATTATGCCAAGTTGTTGATTATGGAAAGTAGCTGGTCGGAATCCGGGGCGCGAGCTGGTAGACAGCGGGCGG
>NZ_SELS01000112.1 GCF_004197395.1 Paraburkholderia sp. UYCP14C
GGTTGTCGCCGCCTTTCTTTGCCGCTGTGGTCGTGCCGTCGCCATGGATGTTCGCGAGGTCGAGGAGCTGGTCCCGATGCAGTTGATCGACCGAGCCCGCGAAGACCCGGTCGATGCTGCCGTCAGCCTGCCAGCGTCGCATGATCCGGTAGATGCGGGTGTGGTGGATTTCAGGCAGCCCCTTTGCATCCGTTTCGATCGGCAGCATCTTCCATTGACACCCCATATAGAGCGCCTTCAGGACGTAGTTGAACATCCTCTGTAACGGCAACGTCGGCGGCGGGCCGCGCCGGCCCCGGCTCAGGTGCGGCAAGACAAATTGCCCGAACTGCGCTTCACTCAATTTCGTGGGAATCGCAGGCCGGCCATGGTTCGCAGCCATTTTCGCATCCGCAAAGCCCTCACTTTAACCGCTCCCCCCTCGCCAGCTCCGAAAGCCATTCCCGGTGGGGCTCGCAGACAAATTCGGCCCCTTCGGAAAACCCGCAATCAGTTGCAAGTCAAGAACGAACGTGATGCTTGGATTCAAACGGTTCAGAAGTGCCGCGATCACGATTTCCGGCATCGAGTTGATGCATCGCATTCGCAAGGCGCAGTTCGACCTCTGCGCGCTCAGGCTCAGCGATACCACCGCGCCCGCGGTTTGGAACGCCGTCCTGTTCAATCGATAAGGTATCCAAATCTATAAAGATTATTTCGACCACGCTACCTATTTGCACCGGAGCCTTGACGATTGGGGGCGGGACGGTCGGATTTGCGTAATAAACCGACGGCTGCACGATCGCCGGCGTCTTCAGTCCCTCCGCCACTTCGGCAGGTTGCGCGGCCCGCAGGCGGTCCGGCCGGGGCTTGCCGTCCTGATCTGTGTCCAACCGGGTCTGCGCTAGCACGCTTTGCTCCAACGGCGCCCGCATCGCACCATCCGGGGCATGACCGCCAGAGCGTCGACGACGGCATGATCTGTAGCTGTCGGGTCGACCGTTTTGCACTATCCGCGCTTAGCCACCCGAGCGCGCATACTGTACGCCGGCCTCGGGCGTCGGGGGCGACGGTGTGGGCGATCGAGTGACGGTACCGGGCGGTGTCGACTGGCCGGATGCGTCTGGTTGACTCGCCTCCTTTTCTGTAAGCGGCGGCGCAGCATCGTCTCCATTGCATACGGCCAACTGGATTGCTACTGATACGAAACAAGAATAAGCGCCCAAATCGCATAAAAATATGTACAACTCCGCCGCCGCTCCGTTGTTCTCCTGCTTTTGATCGGAATTCGCCGGCAAGCTTCGGCCGGATGCATGCGCGCACCGTTGCACGAAGGTGGACGCGACATTGACGATGCCGGGATTGCATTCCGCACCGGACACGCACGAAGCCATGATCTGCATGTTTTTGAGGAGGTGCTATGAACCGAGCCAGACAAAGATTGAGCATCACAAAGACGACCGCGCATTTGGATTCGGCAGCGGAAAGGTCCAATGAATCGTGGGAATTCCCCTTCGAGCGACGAATTGCTTACTGTCAATTCGTCAGTTTGCGATTGCCGTTTTCTGACTGCGCGAGTAAGGCTTCGACCACTTCGAAACCGATGCAATCAATCGGGTCCAGCCAGCGTAGTTTGGCAATTAGCTTCAATGCAAGGGCGCGTTCGCCACGCCGTACGCTGATGAACGCAAGCGCCTTCAGCGTAAAGAGCCAGAAGCGCGGCGGCCCGGGAATGGAGAAGTCCGCGTCGCCCGGCTGCACCGCGCACCAATCAGTGCTGATCGACGCTCCCCAAGCGGCGACCGCCAAAGCCCTCGTTGCGACTTTTTGCGCCTCGCCAAGTTCTCCCCGGTTTGCATGGAACTTATAAAGCAGATAGTAGGGTGGCAGGCACCGCGGATAGGACAGGATGGCGGTCCACAACACGGCGGCCACATCGTCATCGCTGCCGCGGCGGGTTCTCTCGATCAGCTGTAGTACGCCGGCCGGGACTTCACCGCCGAACAGATCCGTCGACTCGATACCAGTAATGAGATTCATCGAAGCTTCTCCGGATGTGATAAGGCGCTCAGCCGCGGAGCGATACTGAGCGTGTTCGATCAGCCGAACTTGAACTGTATGCCATGTCCCCCGCGCGGATAGGTCCATTCAAGATTGTGGTGTTCGGTGCACAAAATGCGGCAACTACCGCATTCGAGGCAGCCGTCGGTGATCAACGTGACTGAGCCGTCGTTCTCGTTCCGATAACAGGAGGCGGGACACACGAATGTACAACTCCTTTCGGTGCAATCGTTGGTGCAAATGTCAACGTCTTTTATGCGGACGTGCGGCCGCCCGACGTCCACTCGGTAGCGATTTTGAAACAGCTTTTCGTCGATGTTGACAGTGATCGTATTCATCGGAATGCCCTCCAGAATTTGTATGCGTCGCCGATCAGCCCCGTCACCGAGCGACTTTTACGGAAGCTGGTCATGACCTCGCGTTTCTTGGTTTTCTTGTCGATGCCATCGACCGTCATCATCGTGCGGGCCGCTTTCGCGACGAGATCGGGGTATGTGGTAAAGAACTGAGGATTGTGATGCAAGACCTTCGGCATATCGCGGTACTTGTGCAAGTCCTTCATCACGAAACTCTCGTCGAGCGCGGCCTTATATGCTGACAGCGTGCTGGCGCGGTAGCCGTGGCGGCCGGCCGCTTTGGCGGCTATTGCTGTCTCGGCGGCGAGGCGCCCCGTCGTCATTGCGAGATTCGAGCCTTCGCGGTGCGCGGCGTTGACGAAGCCGCCTGAGTCACCGACGATCATCCAGCCGTTACCGTATACTTGCGGGATCGCATTAAACCCTCCTTCTGGAATCAGGTGCGCGCAGTATTCCTTCATTTCGCCACCCACGATAAGCGGAGCGATCGACGGATGACGTTTCATTTTCTCGAGAAGCAGATACGGAGTTGTGCGATTAGAGTTCTTCTTGAAGTCGCTCAGCATACAGCCGACGCCGATCGTCAGTGACTCCTTGTTCGTGTAAAGAAACCCAGTTCCGGCCATGCCATCTGTGATTCGTCCAACCATTTCTATTACAACGCCTTCTTCATCGGCAACATTAAACCTCTGGCGAATTGTCTCCTCGGGCATGAAGAGGATCTCTTTCACGGCTAGTGCGACGTTGCGCGCTTCGATCTCGTCATGAAAGCCAGCTTTGCGGGCCAAAGTTGAATTGACGCCGTCCGCGAGAATCACGACATCCGCATAAACTTCGCCGTGTTCGCGGTCGCACTGGACGCCGACAACTTGGTCCCCGTCCAAAATCAGGTGATTTACCGTGGTCTCGCAGATCACTAAGGCACCGGCCTCACGGACCTTCGACGAAAACCACTTGTCGAATTGCGCACGTATGATCGTGTAGCGGTTATACGGCGGCTTGTTATAGTCGTCGCTACGCGCGAGCGTGCCTACAAACGAAGTATCGTCGAGCATCCACATGCGCTGCTCAATAATGTGGCGCTCAAGTGGCGCGTCGTCACGGAAGTCTGGGATGATTTCTTGAAGTGCATTGGCATAAAGGATCGCGCCTTGAACGTTCTTGCTCCCAGGATATTCGCCGCGTTCAATTTGAAGTACTTTCAGTCCACCCTTGGCCATAACATAGGCCGCAGCGTTGCCCGACGGTCCGGCACCCACGACGATCGCGTCGAATTGCGACGATTCCCTCATCTAACTCTCCCTGTATCTCGCATTTGCCGAAGTGCTAAGTGCTCCTTGCAGGCGTGCGTTAGCGCGGGCAGCAACTGCAGTGCATCCCCGACAATGCCGTAGTGCGCGTAATCGAAAATAGGTGCGTTCGGATCGGTGTTGATTGCGACAATCACGTCTGAGCTTTCCATGCCGACGCGATGCTGGATTGCCCCCGAGATGCCGGCTGCGATATAAAGCTTTGGCCGCACGGTTTTGCCAGTTTGCCCGACCTGTCGATCCGCCTCGACCCAACCCGCCTGCACGCACGGACGCGTAGCGCCGACTTCTCCACCGAGTACGCGCGCCAGATCAAACGCGAGTTGAAAATTCTCCGGAGTTTTGAGTCCCTTGCCGCCGCTGACGATCACATCTGCATACGGTAGGTTGATCTGACAGTTCTTCGCATCAGCGACAAAGTCGAGCAATTTGGTGACAATGTCGGCTTCGACCAGACCCAGTGTTTCCTGCACGATCTCGCCGCTGCGGCCGTCTTGCGCCGAGGGCATCGCCATGACCCGTGGGCGTACCGTCGCCATCTGCGGGCGATATGCAAGCGTCATGATCGTGCAGAGCAGCGAGCCGCCAAACGTCGGTCGGGTGGCCGCCAGTGCGCGGGAGGTCGGATCGATGTTCAGTTCGGTGCAGTCGGCGGTGAGCCCGGTTAAGAGGGTTGTCGCAACGGAGCCGGCGAGATCCCGGCCCATCGAGGTCGCGCCGAGCAGTAGAATCTCAGGGCGGTACTTGTTGACCAGATCGGTCAGCCCCTTCGTGAATGGCTCATTACGATAGCCACGCAATGCTGGGTCGTGAATGACATAGGCTTTGTCTGCTCCAAGGCTGAACGCCTCAGTTGAAAAGTGTTCGAGGGGCTCATCCGTACCGCCGAGCACCGCCACGCAGACGTTGCTGCCGAGTTTGTCTGCGAGCTTGCGCGCCTCGCCGAGGAGCTCCCACGAGACGTTATGCACGTGGCCGCGGTCGTGCTCAAGGAAGACCCAGACGCCGGTATAGTTTTTTAGATGTTCGGGTAGCTCCAGGTTGCGGCCTCCGGCATTCAAGGCCGGCTGCGTTTTCGCGGCAACGGTCGAGTTCATAAGGTCCTCTTCATTAGCACGTCTGCCTCCAATGTCGGATGGCGAGCGAACATCCTATGCACCAGATCCAACGAGACGCCGCGCAGGCTCGCCATGTCCAGTGTGAGCATCTCGGCTTTTTGCTCGCGCGGTGCTGGGCCGAACACTTTGCTCACCACGGTATGTGAGCCTTTCAGCCCAATTTTGCTAACGTCCTCGATTCCCGCCTGCTCCCGATTCCATTTGCGTACCGGAAAAGCCGCCGCGTGGATCATTCTGGGCAGCGTCGCGAAGCGCAGTTCGTTGGTGTTCTCAAGCATCGTCACCAAGCATGGCAATCGAGTTTTGAGCACGTGTACGCCGCCTTCCGCGCGACGCTCGACGACGATCGAACGTGCGGCGAGGTCGATTTCCACGATCCTGGACACGTAAGTGAGCAACTGGAAGCCCATGCGTGTAGCGATGCCGGGGCCGACCTGGGCAGTGTCGCCGTCGATTGTCTGCTTGCCAGTAAAGATCATGTCGACCGGCTGTTCCTTGGCGATTTGTCGGATCGCGGCAGCGAGCGCATATGACGTTGCCAGCGTGTCGGCGCCAGCGAAAGCGCGATCGGTGACGAGTACAGCTTCGTCAGCCCCATAGCTGACGCATTTGCGAAGCGCGTCTTCAGCCTGCGGCGGCCCCATGCAGAGTGCGGTTACAGTACCGCCGAAGCGGTCTTTTAGCCTCAATGCTTCCTCCAGCGAGAAGAGATCGTACGGGTTTACGATGGCCGGGACGCCTTGACGCATGATGGTGTTGGTGACAGGGTGAACGCGGATCTGAGCCGAGTCCGGTACCTGCTTGATGCAAACGACAATATGCATTGGGTACTCCTGGTCAGGCGTCGCCGCGTGGTGGCAGCGACGCGCGAAGCTTGTCAATTGAGACCACCCGCCGTCCGTCCGCTTCCTGAAAAACTCTGAATACCTTTTGCTCTGCGGGCGTGGAAAGGACGAAGTCGTTGTAGGCCTTATTGAGTAAACATCGATAGATCGAGAACACAGCTGTCGCGTTGTTACGCGGTAGCTCCTTCTGTTGCTCGATGTACTGAAAAAAGCGCTTGAGAATGTGCAGGCGGCTGACGTTCACCACTTTCTCGTCGAATGAAATGTCAAAGAATCGCAGGAAGTCTTCTGCGGACGACAGGCGATGCAGTTGTTCGATAACCTCTTGCACGTCGCTTCTCCTATTGGACCATTTCGCACCGGATGACGGCCTCACGACACCTTAACTCGGATGCCACGCGCTTGCGTCAGGAAGCGATGCAGATCGGTTGTTCCCGGCGCCTGTTTGTACTGCGTGGCAAATGACCGGATACGTGCAAGCAACTGAGGCACAAGCCGCTCGGACACTGTGACGCCAAGAGCGTCGCATGCGTCTCGCACACTTTGGGATCCGGAATGTTTGCTGAGTATCGACGACCGTTGCCGCCCTAATTCTGCGGGATCGAACCCCTCGTAGGTCGTGGGGTGCTTAGAAAGGCCGTCGGTATGAATGCCTGACTCGTGCGTAAAGACGTCCCTTCCGACAATGCTCTTGTTGAAGGAAATAGCGCGGCCCGACGCTCGTTCGACCAGCGATGAGATGTCGCGTAACGCAGTTGCGTCAATGCCGGTGTCTCGTCGGAGCAGATGTCGCGTGCCCATGACGACTTCCTCAAGCGCTGCATTACCGGCCCGCTCACCCAGGCCGTTGACGGTAGTGCTGGCGTGGGTCGCGCCTGCCGAGAGGGCCGCTAGTGTGTTGGCGGTGGCGAGTCCGAGGTCGTCGTGCGAATGGATTTCGATCTCCAAGTCCACGGCGACGCGAATTGCTGCGATAGCGTGGAATGTCTTAAACGGGTCCAATATGCCCACGGTGTCCGCAAATCGTACGCGCAGAGCCCCATGCTGCTCTGCGCATCGAGCAACTTCCAAGACCAAAGAGGGGGCCGCGCGCGAGGCGTCTTCCATACCAAGGGAGATCTTGGGGTGGCTTTTCGCTGCCTTGCCAATGACGCGTGCGATCCGCGCCAACACCCAACTACGCGACTGCCGTAGTTTGTGTTGCAAGTGAATATCCGATACCGGGACCGAAAGATGAATCATGTCGACATCGCAGCTAATGCCGCGCTGAGGTCCTCGTCTGTGAGGCGCCCCCAAACCATCAGACGGGCGTTGAGGTTCATGTCCACAATTGCATCAATGCACGCCATTTCGTCTTCGCCCATGGCTGGAATGCCGATTTCGAGTTCGGCGACGCCAGCCTGCGACAGTGCGGCGGCAATCGCGCACTTTTCCTCCATGCGAAATGCGACGCCAGCGGTTTGCTCGCCGTCGCGGAGTGTCGTGTCATTGATAATTGGGTTGCGCATGTCGGATCCCATCAGTTGTCTGCCATGGATAGCAAGCGTTGTGCCAGGCGATGTTCTACAGGTCTGAACAACGCTTTGCGGTACCCTGTAGGCGCGACACGAACGGTCGAAGCATGCCCTTGACATGGAGCATAGCGGACGTCCCGCGCGCGCAATGCGGCAGTGCCCGGTGCTTGAGAGCGAATAGTGGATGACCAAAAGCAATTGGTGCTCACCACGAGTGCGTTGTTATTGTCGTGACAGCGACAGAATGCGGCATGGTTGTCGGGTTTTGATCAAGACGCGTGACAAGAACATTGAGTTGGGTTGACGAACTCACATAACAATGGGGTTGGAATGAGTGGCATGGATCTCGCTAATAAATGCCGACGAACCACTGGAGGCTTTGGAGAGAACATCCATGCAAGATTGCGCGAATGCCAGCACCCTGCCCTCGACTGCGCATGTCGGCGTCCGAAAGACACCAACCCTGAGGGTGGGCGGACATGCGCTTGTTCAGATCGGCGCCTGCGATACACACGGCCGCACAGAAAAACCCGGCTGCGGTTCATCGAACGTGCCTGAGCGCGAGCTGGCAGAAGTATGGGAAAGGATAAACAAGCACCCTTGTTTTTCGGAAGAAGCCCATCGCCATTATGCGCGAATGCATGTGGCGGTGGCGCCCGCCTGCAACATCCAATGCAACTACTGCAATCGCAAATATGACTGCTCCAATGAGTCGCGACCCGGCGTCGTGTCGGAGAAGCTGACGCCGGAGCAGGCCGTGAAAAAAGTTATGGCTGTCGCGGCCAAGATTCCGCAGTTGACGGTGGTGGGCGTTGCGGGTCCCGGTGACTCGCTCGCCAACCCGAAGAGGACTTTTGACACTTTCCGTATGCTCCGCGAGCGCGCTCCGGACATCAAACTATGTCTGTCAACGAACGGACTAGCGTTGCCGGACTTTGTCGATGAGATTTGCAGCAGCGCTGTCGAGCACGTGACGATCACCATCAATATGGTCGACCCCAACGTCGGTGAATTGATCTACCCGTGGATCTTTTGGGACCACCGGCGCGTTAGGGGCAAGGAGGCCTCGCAGATCCTTCACGAGCGGCAAATGCAAGGGCTAGAAATGCTCACGGCGCGCGGCGTGTTGACGAAGATCAACTCTGTGTTGATTCCAGGGATAAATGACGTACACCTGATCGACGTGAACAGCGAAGTAAAGAGGCGCGGCGCTTTCCTACACAACATCATGCCGCTCATCTCGGACGCTGAGCATGGCACTTATTTCGGGCTGCACGGACAGCGTGGCCCCACTGCTAGCGAGCTAATGGCCGTGCAGGACCGTTGCAAGGGAGGCGCCACGTTAATGCGCCATTGTCGTCAGTGCCGTGCGGACGCAGTAGGCCTTCTGGGTGAGGACCGTCGCGACGAGTTCAAGCTCGACGGGATCGATGACATGGAAACTGGATATGACCCTGCTTACCGTCGGGAATATCAGCGCCAAGTGGAAGTGCAACGCAATGTGCAGCGCGATGCCAAAAAAAATGCAATCGCTTTGGTGCAGGCGAGCGAAGTGTCGGCTGATCTGAAGGTCCTGATCGCTGTCGCGACAAAGGGAGATGGCCGCGTGAACGCACATTTCGGACATGTCTCCGAGTTCCAGATTTTCGAGGTCAGCGCTGGCGGAGCGAGCTTTGTGGGTCACCGCCGCGTGGAGTCCTATTGTCGGGGCGGCCATGACGATGAAGATCGCCTGCCACCGCTCATACGCGCGATCAGCGATTGCCACGCTGTACTGGTCGCGAAGGTCGGTTTGTGTCCGCGCAAGGAACTGTCCCAGGCGGGCATTGAGCCGGTGGACCAGTACGCGTACGAAAATATCGAGAAAGCCGCGCTGGTATGGTTCATCGAATATTGCAGCCGCATCACGAAAGGCGTAACCGTGCATGTGGAGCGTGGCGCCCCCGGGATCCGGCAGAAGAGGTCGATCACTGCGATGACTGCTCCTGACTGAGCGGCAGACGGACAAATGTATCTGCTGCCGCGAGCTATACAATCCATCATTAAGGAGTGCCATCATGCCCCTGAAGATCATTGCCTCGACCTGTACCGGCTGCTCGGCCTGCGAGCCGCAGTGCCCGAATGTCGCCATAAGCGAGAAAGGTGGCGTCTTCGCAATTGATCCAAAGAAATGTACCGTATGCGAAGGGCAGTTTGATACTCCGCAGTGCTTGGCCGTTTGCCCCGTGGACGGGTGCATTGTGGTGAGTTAGCATCGCCGCCAAAAGAAGCACATCGAGAGTAGATAAGGAATACTAATTGTCACCGACCGACATCATGTTGACCAATTTTTCTGTTACCCCTGCCGCGGAAAAGTTTATGCGCCGTGTTATGCGTTTTTCTGGCTTACCATCAAGTGGTGGTTTTCGTCTTCTCGTCAAATCCGGCGGATGCTCGGGTTATGAAGCCGAATTCAGTGCGGAAGTAGAGGCTCGTACGGGCGACGAGACCATCGAGGTTCATGGACTGCGGCTTTTCTTGCCGGCAGAAAGCCGCACTTTGCTAGATGGCCTGAAGATCGACTTTATCGAAACGCCAGATCGGTCAGGTTTCGCATTCATCAAGGAGGACCAACGGTCGGCCGTCCCGGTCAGTGCCGATGTCGCTCGGATTGAGGTGAGTGGGATCGGACGGGGGTGGCCCGTTCCTCCACCAAAGATGTCTTGAACTAGCAGTTCGATATATCAAGAGGCAAAGCATGACTGAATTTGAAAACGATGACCTCATAGAGGTCACATTTGCGCCTCGCTTCAGCATTGGTGAGCGCGTCGTTTCACGCTTCTCCATCCGTAACGACGGCACCTACGCCGGTAAGGCTATGGGTGAATCGCTCGTCAGCAGAGGCGACGTGGGGTACGTTACCGGAATCGAAACCTTCCTGCAACGGTTCTACATCTATGCAGTTCGTTTCGTCGAAAGCGACTATCACGTCGGCATGCGCGCCAAGGAACTATGCACGCTCGACCACCTTCCCGATGACGTGCTCGCTCGTTTGGGCGAGCATGCCGCCGATCTCCGTTGGATAGGTCTTCGTAAGCCAGAGGGAACTGACCGCGATGGAACCGTCGGTTGCAGTTCGTGTAACGCGCATGGTGACGACGCACCGGACGGTTCCGACGCCGATCGAGCCCGTCTAGTCGTCGGCAATCCACGTCACGGACTTGCGGGACCTTTGCAACGGTGATGTCTATTCAGGCCGGTGCGAAAGTGGCTTTCTGGTTAAGGCATGGAGGCTTGCCGAAATCGCCAGATATGTGGTGCCGTCGAGTCTAGCGAGGCCGTCACCCAGTTTATTTTGACGGGAAGGCGGCCGCTGCGCTGAGGGTGAATTCGCGCCCCGCTGGACCGTCGTGAGAGAGGAACGACGAGATCGGCCTATAAGAGCTGGAGAGGTACTCGTGACAGAACACGCGTCACCTACGACGACCGCTGTGCTTCTCGACCCGATCGTGAGTTCGATTAGATGTACTTGTTGCAGTGTGAATATTTTGACCAACCTTGGGGGTGTCACGTGAAACTGATGATCCGCATAGACAGGAAAGGCATACTCAGCGCTTACGTGCCGAAGAAGGATCTCGAGGAGCAGATCGTCTGCATCGATGGCAAGAAGATGTGGGGCGGAGTGATAACGCTTGCGAACGGCTGGCAATTCCAGCTGCCGGAGATGGCGGCCGATACAACGCTTCCTGTCACCGTAGAGGCGCGTCGCGTCGCGGTTGAGCGCGACTGACATGGCACTCACTGGAGATCAGATCAGCGCTATCGTCGAGTTGATTCTGAACGAACCGACGCTGCCGGAGGCTGCGGCAACCTGGCGGAAGTCGTATCCCGATGTGCGGGTCATTCGGATTAGCGCGGTTGAGCTGGTCAATGAAAAACCCCTCATCCAGTTTCGGGGCCGCCGTGTTTATCTCGCGACGTCGACAGGTGTCTGTGTCTCAGTGACAACAGACGCAAGTGAGGCCAATATGCTCATCCTTGCAGAAGACGGAGTCTACGATGGAGACTGAGGGAATTTCGCTTACTGAACCTGCGTGCGGGCCGCGGGAGATTGAGCTGGTTCACGCGGTCCTGCAATCGTCGCGCTGGAGCGACGGACCGATGCTCGATTCTTTTGAGAGTGCATTCGCAGGCTGGAGCGGCCGTGTGCATGCGGTCGCAGTGGCGAGCGGGACGCTCGGCACCTGGATTGCGCTGCGTGCGCTCCGCATCGGTCAAGGCCATGAAGTCATCTGTGCATCGCATTCATGGCATCAGATCGCGCATGCGATCACCCTCGCTGGGGCGACACCGGTGTTTGCCGATATCGATTACTGGAGCGGCTGTCTCGACGCGATCAAGGCACAGCAGAAAATTGGAAATCGCACGCGTGCAATCCTTGCGGGGAATACGAACGGGCATCCTGCCGCATGGGAATCGTTGCGCGAGCTTGCCGATGTGAATGGTCTCAGCCTGATTGAGGATAGCACCGAGGCGCTCGGATCACGCTACCGTGGGCGCTGCGTGGGGTCGTTCGGCAAAGTGACGGTTTTTGACTTTTCGCCACCCTCGGCCTTGTGTGCAGGCGAGGGCGGAATGCTCGTCACTGACGACGAAAGCTTGGCGCACGAGCTGCGTTACCTAAGGCGACGTCTGAGCGCCGATCGCAAGTCGGTCTCACTCGGTGCGCGGGTGCCGCTGCAGGCGGGTATGAGCGAGATGACCGCCGCGCTCGGCTTGGCACAACTGGCAGGGCTTGAGGAACGGCTAGCGCAACGGAAGCGGGTCGAAGCCTGGTATCATGAAGCGATGGAGAGCTTCGAAGGCATCAAACCACCGTATCAGGCGGAGGACGTGGACGAAGTGAATTGGATGCTTTACGTCGTGCATCTTGGCAAGAGGTTTACTCATAGCGCACGTGCTCAAATGATCGACGATATGCTGGCTTGCGGGGTAGAAACGGCAGCATACAGCCATCCGTTGCATGAGCAGTTCCATTACATGAAGGCCGCCGATGCTATCGGAGGTCGACGGGGCTGCCTGCCCGATACCGAGCGGATTGGCGATCGAGCACTTGCGTTGCCGCTGCACACACAACTTACTGTTCAGGACGTGAAGTACATCGTCAAAACTTTGAAGGACACGGCGACCAACGTCGGTGCGGGGGCCGCGATCTATCTCTAGCAGGCTGTTGAATTTGGATCCCGTGTAAACGGCGCTTGAGGGACGGGCGTTATGGATATCGTGTTCATGATCTTTGCAACTGATTGCGGGTTTTCCGAAGGGGCCGAATTTGTCTGCGAGCCCCACCGGGAATGGCTTTCGGAGCTGGCGAGGGGGAGCGGTTAAAGTGAGGGCTTTGCGGATGCGAAAATGGCTGCAAACCATGGCCGGCAGGCGATTCCCACGAAATTGAGTGAAGCGCAGTTCGGGCAATTTGTCTTGCCGCACCTGAGCCGGGGCCGGCGCGGCCCGCCGCCGACGTTGCCGTTACAGAGGATGTTCAACTACGTCCTGAAGGCGCTCTATATGGGGTGTCAATGGAAGATGCTGCCGATCGAAACGGATGCAAAGGGGCTGCCTGAAATCCACCACACCCGCATCTACCGGATCATGCGACGCTGGCAGGCTGACGGCAGCATCGACCGGGTCTTCGCGGGCTCGGTCGATCAACTGCATCGGGACCAGCTCCTCGACCTCGCGAACATCCATGGCGACGGCACGACCACAGCGGCAAAGAAAGGCGGCGACAACCTGGGCTACAGCGGGCACAAGCATCTGAAGGGCGACAAGGTGGTGGCCTTCAGCGATCGCAACTGCAACATCATCGCGCCATTCGTGACGGCGCCGGGCAATCGCAACGAATCACCCCTGCTGCGTGACGCGCTGCCCAAACTCACCGC
>NZ_SELS01000113.1 GCF_004197395.1 Paraburkholderia sp. UYCP14C
CGCTTCTACACGCGCTACAAGAGCGTGACGCAGCGCTGGCCCGACAGCATCGACAAGGGCGCGGAATTCGCGATGCCGGTGGCCAAATGAGCTCTGCACTTGCGTCGTCTGCGAACCTTGCGATGCTCGCCACGGCATTGCTCATGATGTGCTCCTTGATGTCTTGCTTGAAGGAACTGAAACGACGGCCACTTCGTGCGGTTCGAATGAAGTGACCGTCGAACGCCCGACTGCCGAATCAGCCTGGCCGCGGTCGGGCTGAGCACGCACCTGCAAGATGGGGCAGCCGTACGTCGCGCGCGTTCGACTCCCCCGTCAGACTTACAAGGGCAGGATCGTCACCAATGCCACGGCAGAATCTCCCGCGAGCTGACCGCCGTTGTTCTCGGCAAGCGCGACGCGCGCGCCCGGCCGCTGCCGCGCGCCCGCTTTGCCGCGCAATTGCTGCGTGAGTTCGACGATCTGCGCGACGCCTGTCGCGCCCACCGGATGACCGCGCGACAGCAACCCGCCGCTCGGATTCACCGAGACACGTCCGCCGATATCGGTGTCGCCGGAGCGGATGAGCTTCGGGGCATCGCCGGGAGCGCACAAGCCGAGGTTCTCGTAGTGGATCAATTCGGCGGGCGCGGATGCGTCATGCAATTCGACGACATGCACGTCTTCCGGTCCGATGCCCGCCGCCTCATACGCCTCCCTCGCCGCGCGCACGGCGACTAGCTCGCCCGAGCCATCGGCTTTGGCGGAGACGATCGACGTCGCGCGAATGAACACCGGCTGCATGTCGTGCTTGCGCGCATAGTCCTCGGAGCAGATGAAGAGCGCAGCGCCCCCGTCTCCGATCGACGAACACATGAACAGCGTCAACGGATCACTGACCATACGGCTTGCGAGCACTTCTTCAACGCTCGTCTCCTTGCGAAATTGCGCGACCGGATTCAGCGATCCCGCGCGGCGGCTCTTGACGACGACGCGCGCGAAATCGCTGGCATTCGCGCCGGTCTTATCCATCCACTTGCGGGCTTTCGCCGCATAGAGGTCCATGAAGAGCGATCCTGTGCCCGTCGTCACGCCTTCCGGCAGCGGTTCTTCGAGGTCGACGGCCTTGGCGAACGCGCCGAACGAAATCGCCTTGTCCTCATGCGAAAGCTTTTCGACGCCGACGACCAGCGCCGTTTCCGCCTGTCCCGAAGCAACCGACCACCACGCCAGATTGAGCGCCGAACTGCCCGAGGCGCACGCGTTTTCGACGTTGAACATCGGTTTGCCGTCGAGTCCCGTGTTGCGCAACGAGGCTTGCGCGCGAATCATCTCCTGCCCCGTTACGACGCCCGCGGCCGCGTTGCCGAAGAAAATCCGCTCTACGTCGTCCGCACTGACACGCGCATCCTTGAGCGCGAGCGCTACCGCTTCCTCGGAAAGCGACTTCAGGTTACGTTCGAGGAACTTTCCAAATGACGTCATGCCGACGCCGCCAATGACTACTTTTCGCATTGCTGCCTCCAGTCAATAAACGTTAATCGAGGATCTTTCCGCGCGTTTCAGGCATGCGCGCATACACGACGAAGCCCACGACGCACACGGCTGCCACATAGACCCACAGATACTGCGCGAGTCCAGAGTTCGACATGGCGGTGACGATGTAGGGGAGCGTGCCGCCAAAGAGCGCTGCCGATATCGCATAAGGCAGGGCGACGCCTGTTGCCCGCACGTGCGCGGGAAACTGTTCGGCCATGACCGTCGCACACGTGGCCGCGAATCCCGACGACAGCACCATGCCGATAGTGACGATCACGGTCGCATTCCAGAAGTCGTTCGACAGCAGGCTCAACGCGGGCCAGGCGAACAGCGCGGAGCCACCGGCGAACACCAGCAGAACCGGCTTGCGACCAATGCGATCCGACAACATGCCGATCAGCGGAATCGCAATCAGCGATACGACGATCGAAATCACGCTTGCACGAAACCCGGCGGAAAGCGGCAGACCGGTGCGCAAATGCGCAAGCGTCGGGAACAGCACAAGCCAGAGATAGATGCACAGGTTGCCCGCCATCGCGATGCCCACCACGCGCAACGCCGCGCGCCGATGTTCGCGGATGATCGAGATGAACGGATGCCGCACGTGAGCGTGCTTCGCGACGTTCTTGAAGGCATCGGTTTCGGCGACCGTGAGCCGCACCCACAGCGCGACGAATCCCATCATGCCCGCGATGCCGAATGCGACGCGCCAGCCATAATCCGCCATGCCGGACGGCTCGATGAACGACGTCAGCAGGGCGCCGATCGATGCAGCCACGAGCACGCCGGCGTTGACCGCGAAGTGCTGCCACGAACCGGCGAAGCCGCGCCGAGAAGGCGCGGACGATTCGATCAGAAACGTCGATGCCGAGCCGAACTCGCCGCCCGCGGCGAACCCTTGCACGAGTCGCGCAATGACGAGGATCAGCGGCGCAGCGAAGCCGATCGACCGGTAACCCGGACACACGGCAATGACGAGCGAGCTTCCAGCCATCAACGCCACGGACAGCGCAAGGCCGTTCTTGCGGCCGTGACGATCCGCGTAAGCGCCGAGCAGCGCACCGCCGATTGGCCGCATCACGAAGCCGACCGCGAACACCGCGAACGCCGACAACAACGACACGCGTTCGTTGTCCGCGGGAAAGAAGTGTCGCGAGAACAGAGCGGCGAAAGTCGCGTAAATGATCCAGTCCGTGAACTCGACGACCGTGCCGAGCGTCGCCGCCACGATCGCTCGCTTCTGAGCGCGTGTGAGCGTCGCGGTGGGCGGCTCTGTAACGCTCGGTAGGGTGGTTTCCATGCTTGTCTCCGTGTCTGTCGATGGGAACGTGCTCCGTGGCACATGGACGCATCCTAGGTTTGCGGGGGCGCGTCCCGCAAACGACTTTTTCTGCGGTTTCGATTGATTTTTTTTGTATCGAACACGCCTGTTCTCGATTGACGGCAAGTCAATCGAAGTCTCCAAAAAAGTCGTTTGAAGCGGGTGGGCCCGCGCCCTAGCATGGAATCCACAGTTTGCTGACTGCATTCCACGGAGACATTTCATGAACGCATCTACTCACTCAGCCGAAGTCGCGATCGTCACGGGAGGCGCGAAAGGTATCGGCTTCGGTATTGCACAGGCTTTGGCGCGTGGCGGGCGGCGCATCGCGCTGTTCGATCTCGATCGCACGGCGCTCGATGAGGCAACCACCGAACTCGCGGCTGCGGACGTCGAGGTCATCGGCCTCGCGGTCGACGTGACCAACAGCGAGTCCGTCAATCAGGCCGTCGATGCGGTGATCCAGCGCTTTGGACGCGTCGACATTCTGGTGAACAACGCAGGCATCGTGCGCGACAAGCGCATCACGAAGATGAGCGATGAGGATTGGGACATGGTCATCGACGTGAACCTCAAGTCGCAGTTCCTGTGCTGTCGCGCGGTGCTCGCGCATATGTCGACGGCGCGCTATGGGCGCATCGTCAATATCGCATCGCGGGCGTGGCTCGGCGGAGTGGGGCAGTCGAACTATTCGGCGTCCAAAGGCGGCGTCGTGAGTCTGACGCGCAGTCTCGCGCTCGAATGGGCCAGCGCGGGTATCACGGTCAATGCGGTTGCGCCGGGCATCGTCGATACGCCTCTTTTCCGGACCTTCGATTCCGCACTTCAGGAACGCTTGCAGAAGTCCGTGCCGGCGCAACGCATCGGTACGCCCGCCGATATCGCCCACGCGGTATCGTTCTTTGCGCAGCGTGAAGCGTCGTATATCACCGGGCAGACACTGTATGTGTGCGGCGGGCGTTCCTTGTCCTCGCCAAGCGTATGACGGAGTTCATCATGACCATTCACTACAGCAGGTCCGAGCATGTCGCGATCGTCACGCTCGATCGCCCCGAAGCACTCAACGCACTCGACCTGGACAGCCTCAGGGCACTGCGCGCCGCTCTTGCCACGGCACGCGATGACGACGACGTGCGCGCAATCGTCCTCACCGGCTCCGGGAGCAAGTCGTTCTGCGTGGGCGCGGATCTCAAGAACACGCTGCCGCCCGAAACGAGCTTTTCCTCGTCGTTCGTGAGACCGATCGACCGCGCCGCCGCCGAAGGCATCTACGTGCGGATGATGGATCTCACGTCGTTGCGTCTCTTCAAGCCGATGATTGCCGCCATCAACGGCTATTGCCTCGGCGGCGGACTCGAAATCGCGTTGCAATGCGATCTGAGGATCGCTTCGGATAACGCGGTGTTCGGCTTGCCGGAACCGGTCGTCGCGAGCATTCCGGCGGTGTGCGGCATTCAGGCGCTGCAAAAAGCCGTGCCGTCCGCGATCGCGATGAAGATGCTGTACACCGGATTGCGTATCGACGCGGCTTACGCGGAACGCGTCGGTCTCGTGTCCGATGTGGCCGAGCCATCCGGGCTGATGGATAAGGCGTTGCAGATCGCCGCCACGATCGCGGCGAATGGTCCGCTTGCCGTGCAGATGATCAAGAAGATCGTCGAGACGAGCAGTAACGTGCCCCTCGCGCAGGCGATCGAGTTCACGGAACTCGCGTGGGGAGCGATGCGCGATTCGGAAGATCGCGTCGAAGGACGCAAGGCGTTCGCCGAGAAGCGCAGTCCGTGCTTCAAAGGGCGCTAAGCATCGGCAGATGCCGCGCTCACGGAAAGCAGCCAGTCACGAAACGCGGCGAACTCGGGCTTCTGCAGATGTTTGTGCGGATACACGAGGTAGTACGTGAACGCGCCGAGATCGAGGATGAACGAGAAGGGCATGACGAGCGTGCCGTCGCGAAGCTGGTTGGCAACGAGCACGCGCTGAGCGATCGCAACGCCGTGCCCCTGCATGGCCGCGGCGTAGGCGAGCACCGAGCTTTCGTAACTGAGTCCGCCCAAAGGATTCACGCCGCGCACGCCGGCTTCGGCGAGCCATCTCGCCCAGTCTTCGCGACGCGCCAGGGAATGCAGAAGCGTCACATTGGAGAGCGTTTCGGGCGAAGCGTCGTTGAGATCGGGATGCGCGCGCAGAAACTCAGGGCTGCACACGGGCACGAGTTCGTTCGGCACGAGGCGATCCGAGCCGATATCGGATGACGGTGCATGCGACAGGCGAATCGCGCCATCGACATCTTCGGCGTTGAAGTCTACCGGTTGCAACGATGTCGTGAAGACGACCTCGACATCCGGATGCTCGCGATGAAACGTCGACAGACGCGGCAGCAGCCAGTTCATCGCGAACGTCGTGTAGCCGCGGATCTTGAGCGTGCGACGGCGACGCGCCTCGGTGAGATTGATCGTCGCGGTTCGCATGGTTTCGAAGCCCCGCACGATGTCGGCGAGGTAGCGCACGCCTACCGGCGTCAGCGTCATCGAACGATGCCCGCGCTCGAACAACTGCATGCCGAGCTGATCTTCGAGCAGCTTGATTTGTCGGCTGACGGCAGCGGGCGTGACGTTCAGTTCATTGGCCGCGAGTTGCACGCTCAGCAGTCGGCCGCAGACCTCGAAGGCTTGCAGTGCGTTGAGTGACGGAAGGGTTCGCATCGAAAAATGGTAACACGCGCTCAATGCGCCGCCTGCCGGGGTTGATACGTATTCGGGCGCGCGATTTCACATCAGCAAAGGAGAAAGACATGTTCAGTGGTATGCGGATTCTTGCGTCGGGCACGCGCGAAGCCGTCGAATTGAGCGCGGCGGTACTTGCGCAGGCGGGCGCGCAGATTGCGTTCGCCGATGCGGTGTCGATGGATGATGCAGCGTACGACGTGATCATCGTATCGTCGGATACGTGCAGTGCGGAGCAGAGGCGTCAGATCGGGCGGCTCAAGGCATCGGGCGGGACCATCGTGTGCGACATCACCGCGATGGGTCCGCAGCGCGCGGGCGAATGCACTGCGTATTCCGACGCGCAAATCCAGGCAATGAGCGGCCTCATGGACACGACCGGTTTTGCTCATGGTGGACCGGTCCATATCGGCGTGCCGTTCACGGAAGTTTCAGCGGCGCTCTATGCGTCGGCGTCGATTGCCGCGGCGCTGCGGGTCAGGCGCGTCTGCGGTCTGAATCAACATATCGACGTGAGTTCGTTCGGCTGCGCCGTCGGCGCGCTCACGACGTTTCTTCCCGCTGCGTTCGCGGGCGATCCGGTCGAACGTGTGGGCAATCGGCATCCTTCCTGCGCGCCCTGGAACGCGTACGGAACGCGCGACGGGTGGATTCTCATTTGCACGAGCACGGAAGATCAATGGCGCAAGATCAAGAGCGCAGCCGGTATTCGCGAACTCGACGATGTACGCTTCTCGACTTTGGGAGGGCGCGTTCGCCACGTCGACGAGCTCGATGCTTTGCTCGAGGCGTGGACATCGACGATGACGACATCGGATTGCGCGTCGATTTGCGAGCGCATCGGTGTTGCGGCGGGACCGATCGTGTCCGTCGAAGATCTGGCGCATGAGCCGAACTTTGCATTGCGTCATGAAGAAGTGGCCGCGTGGATGATGAGAGTGGGGATCGATAGCGACACGTATCGGCACGTGTCATTGTTTCGCGAATCTCGATTGTCGAGCCACGCGCATGCCTCCGCGAGCAAATGCGACGGTTCTAACCCCGGAACAGGCCCGCTCGGTGGCGTGAAGGCGATCGAAATCGGTCAATACACGACTGCGCCGCTCGTCGGCAAACACCTCGCGGCACTTGGCGCGGATGTCGTGAAGATAGAAACTCCGGGAGGCGAGGTTTCTCGCACGTGGTCACCGGGACAGCACGGGACGAGCTATTTCTTCGCGCTCAACAATACGGACAAGCGAACCATATCGCTCGATCTGAAGCACGAAGGCGACCGCGCGCATTTGAGGACGCTGCTCGCGGACGCCGACGTGCTGATCGAAAATTTGCGGCCCGGCGCACTCGCCAAGTTGGGCTTTGATCGGCGCGCGCTCGCCGATGTCAATCCGCGGCTGATCTATTGCTCGATATCCGGCTTCGGCATCGATACCGCATATCCATCGCGGCCCGCGTTCGATACCGTGATTCAGGCGATGGGCGGTTTGATGGATCTCACGCGCAGCGATGGACAGCCGGTCAAGATCGGTGCATCGGCAGCCGACATTCTCGGCGGTCAGTCGGCACTCTTCGCGGTCGTCGCGCGACTGGCGGCACCGTCGGCGGACGAGGGTAAGTTCCTCGAGATCGCAATGCAGGACGTTGCAGCGTGGTGCGCGCTCTATGCCGCCGGAAATCGGCGGCCGACGCGCGTGATTTCAAGCGACGTGGTACGCGTTCAAGCGTTGATGCAAGATGCCCATTTTCGCAATGACGTATTGAGCACCACGACGGATCCTCACGGAAATTCGTGGCCGGTGGTTCAGCTGCCATATCGGCTTTCACTGACCCCAGCGCGCGTGCGCAAGGTACCCGGAGCGCCGGAGTGCCCGATTAATCGGGGATCGGCGCAGCTCTCGGTTGAGCGGGAAGATGTGTGCACCTTAAAAGAGGCGGGGAGGAGGCAACAGGTGCGAGCAAGGCCATGACGGGCGTCTTTGATGCGACCACTACGCCGATGTCGGCCGTTGCGGCGGCGAGTTCGGAACGCCGCCGCTACCGCATATCTCAGTTCAGCTTCACCGTAGGCCGGACCCGCTCCCGCAACCACTGGCTCGCCGAGTACATCACCGCGCGCCTGATCCCTGTTAGCCCGATGATGTGCCGCCTGTACAGGTGCTTGTAACAGGACGCGGCAAACCATCCGTCGATGAACACAGGCCCGCGCAGCAGTTCGCTCATCAGCGCGCCTGCCGCACCGGCTTGCCCGAATGAAATGAGCGTGCCCTGATCCCGATACGAAAAGAGCGGGATGGACTGCTGCTTCAAACGTCTCGTCAGCGCATCGTGCAGATACACCGCCTGTTGCCAGGCAGCCTGGGCGCGTGGCGGAACGAGTGCGTCGTCTCCACGCGCCGAGCACGCGGCGCAATCGCCCATCGCGTAGATGCCCGACTCAGGATCGACCCGCAGCATGCGGTCGACGGAGACTTGCCCAAGACGATTCAACTCGAACGCACCCAGAGCTTTCAGAATGGGAGGCCCTTCGACGCCAGCGGCCCATATCGTGACGTCACTGCGTAACGCGTGACCATCACCCACGACGACCGATTCCGCGTCGACGAAACGGACCCGTGTTTCGGTGTGCACTTCGACGCCCAGGCCCGACAGTACATCGTGGGCGCGCGCCGAAATCCGTTCCGGTAGGGCAGGCAGCACGCGCTGCGCGCCCTCGAGCAAGCGGATGCGAACGTCGCGCGCTGGATCGAGCGAGGGCAGGTGGTACTCATGCAGCATCTGCGCGAGGCTGCGCAAAGAAGCGGATAGCTCGACGCCGGTAGCGCCGGCGCCAATCACCGTCACGCACACGGGTTCCTTGACGGATTGCGACGACGACTGCTGTGCATGGCCGGCACGCAGCAGGCTCGACAGAAGCCGTCTGCGAAACGCCTCGGCCTGATCGACCGTCTCCAGCGTCAGTGCGTATTGCTCAGCGCCGGGCACAGAGAAAAAATTCGTGACGCTGCCAAGCGCGAGCACCAGCGTATCGAAGCCGATCGAGCGGCGCTGAAGCAGAGGCTGGCCGTCCGCGCCGCTGGTTTCGTCGATGACGATCTCGCGGCGCTCGCGATCGATGCTTCGCAGTCCGCCACGCTCGAAGCGATAGTGATTCCACTTCGCGTGCGCGGCATATTCGATCTGATGACTCGATGCATCGATCTGACCCGCGGCGACCTCATGCAGCAAGGGCTTCCAGAAGTGAGCGGGATTCCGGTCGACTAGCACGACCTGTGCGCGACCTTCCTTGCCGACGCCGTTGCCAAGTCGGGTCGCGAGTTCGAGTCCGGCCGCGCCGCCGCCAACGATGACGATTCGATGAGGCGTTTCAAGCGTGTTTGTCTTGCGATGGATGGCCATGCTTTTTCTCCCTGAAAGTCGCCGGAGCGCCTGCTGGTACAACCGATATCTACGGAGATGCGTGAAGCAGCGCGTCGTTCAGGTGTACGCAATGCGCGATGCCGAATGCGCGCGCCTCCGCGAGCTCATGCTCGCTGCTACCGAGCGCCATCACACGATGGGGTGACGTTTCGAGCGTGTGAACCGCAATCGCATAACGATCGCTGCATGGTTGCGATGCGAGGATCGCCGAGAACCACGTGATGCCGTCTTCGCCGAGTGCGTCGCTGATCACGCTGTTCAGACTTTCAGCGTTCATATCGCTCACCAGCAGCAGTGGATAGCCGTCGTCCCTGATGCGTTGAAGCAGGCCTTTAATTGCATCGCCCTGTTCGTTCCGTTCTGCCGGATCGCGCGGGGCGGCCAGCGCCGACCAGGCGTGATCCATATTTGCAACGATTGCGTCGATTGCCATTGCGAGTCTCCATGTTGTGCGACTGCGAGCGATACCTGTGCGTCGTGTCAGGCACCAAAGCTGTCCTTGACGAGGTGTTGAAGGGAAATATAAGGTGCTCACTATTATTTGCACTATTGAGTATTTATATTCAAAACATAAGGTTTTGCTAATGTTAAAGACGACCACCTTTCGTCAGCTGAAAACACTGCAGACCGTGGCCCGCGTGGGCAGCATCTCCGGCGCGGCGGTGGAATTGCATCTGACCCAGCCGGCCGTATCGCTACAGGTCTCGCAACTGGCCGAGGCCGCGGGTACGGCGCTGCTGCGCAGGGCCGGACGTGAAGTCAAGCTCACCGCGGCCGGTGAGGTGATGGTGCGCTACGCCAACGAAATCCTGAGCGTGTGGAACGAAGCGGGCGAGGAGATCGCCGCGCTGCGTGGAGAGCTGGGCGGAACCTTGCGCATCGGCGCGATTACGACTGCGGAATACCTCGTGCCGCCGCTGCTGGTCCGGTTCATGAAAGCCCGGCCCGACGTGAAGCTGCAGTTCCGGATTGGCAATCGCGACGAAATCGTTCGCATGCTGTCAACGAATGAAATCGATCTCGCGATCATGGGTCGCCAGCCCCGTGAACTGCGCACGCATGCCGCCGCATTCGCCAGACATCCGATGGGATTCGTCGCGGCCCCTTCGCATCCGCTGATGCATACCAGGCGGGTGCAACTGGCGGATCTGGAAGCGGCCAACCTGCTGGTGCGGGAGCGGGGCTCAGGTACCCGGGTTGCGGTCGAAGCGATCTTCAAGGCGCAGGGGTTGAAGGTGCATGCCGCGTCGGAGTTGTCAAGCAACGAGGCGATCAAGCAGCTGGTCGAAGCGGGGCTCGGCGTCGCGTTCCTGTCGTTGCATGCGTGCGCGCTGGAGTTTCAGGCCGGTCTTCTGGCGTTGCTGCCGGTGCCGGATACGCCGATCGAACTGGCGTGGAACGTCATCCATGTGTCGGACCGGCGCTTGCCGCACGTAGCGACAGCGTTTCGCGAATTTCTGATCGAGTCGGCGTCTGCTGTTGGACCTGCCGGCGCGGATGCATCCGCTGCGCGAAAGCGCGGCGGCAGGAAAGTTGCACAGGCATAGTGGTCGCTGGTGCCCTGTCGACCGACCCAGAGGCTTGCTGCGCGCGTTTGCCGCGCCGCCCGGCGGATGCGATGATCTGCGGTAACGCATTGGACGGAGACATGACGATGTTGGTGATGGCAAAGGTTCGAGGATTCGTTGTGGCACTCGCGCTCCTAGGCTCGGCGGCGCACGCGCAGACCACCGACTACTGGGGAACGCGTCTTCCCGATCAGCCGACGCAGTTCATTTTCGGCTATGGCTCGCTCATCAACACGCCATCGCGCAACAGCACGGCCGGCAAGCCGGTTGCGGCGATTCCGGTGCGCGTCGCGGCGGCGTTCGGCTACGTGCGCAGCTGGAGCGACCGCTCGAGTTCAGGGTTCACGGCACTCGGCCTGCGGCGTCCGTTCGACGGCGAGGCGCCGATGACGATCAATGGCGTGATCTATCCCGTTGCCGGCAACGACATGTCCGCGTTCGACGAGCGCGAGAAGGGATACGTGCGCGTCGAGGTGCCACGGGCGCTGATCGAGTCGGTGTCATGGCAGCCGCTGCCGACGCAGGGCACCGTCTGGGTCTACGTGCCGAAGGCCCAGGGCAAAGCGCCGGGAGAAGGGCTGCCGGTGCCTGATGTGAGATTCCCGCTCGTCGAGTCGTATATCGATGTTGTTATCGAGGGCGCGCTCGAGTACGGGCCGGAATTCGCGCGCGAGGTCATCGAGACGACCCGGGACTGGAGCCCCTACTGGCTCAACGACCGCACGCTCGCACGCCGGCCATGGGTGTTCGACAAACAGTTCGCGCAGGTCGATGCACTGCTCGCGACCTCGGCGCCGTGCTTCGCGCAGCGGGCGTTCTCCGAGGACTTTGCCGCCGCGATCGCCAAACGCAAAAGCCCTGTGTGCATTCTGGTGAACCACGGCCGCTAGACCGCGTAGGGAAAATTACTCGCGTCTAAAACTGAGAATACCCCTTCCTATCGGATTTCCTGGTACCAACGGATTCGGCATCCAGGCGGTACTGACTTCGAGCGCGTCTCCATCGAGCTTGTAGAATCGCTCCTGCTCAGTGCCGTTCCAGGCTTCATTCCAGGACGAGTCGATCTTTGTGATGAACTTATCCCCATCTATCCGATACCGTCCTGTGTAGGCCATCGCAGTACGGAAAAGCGCCGCCAGCTTCTCGTCGGTATTGCCTGGCTCCCGCGCCTTTGCGGTCATCAATACCATCATTCGCCCATCAGAGCCGAAAATAAGAAACCCATTGGGGTCGGCGCCCCACGGTTGACTGCGCTCCTTTGAATCCTGAAGCTCAGTATGAAAAGAAATCAACCGCCAGCTACCGTGGAGCTTAGTGTCGTGCCCAGACATATTCCCTCCTGCCGTAGTTCGCCTGGATGAACCCATCGGTCGAATGTTGGGTATGTATCGGCTCCGGTTGTCTGGACAAGCTTTTGCAGCTCAGGCGGCCAGCTTCATCAGCCTTTCCTGACGGGCTTCG
>NZ_SELS01000114.1 GCF_004197395.1 Paraburkholderia sp. UYCP14C
TCAGTTCAACGGCACATTTCATCGGCAGACAGGTCATCAGAATCACATTGCCTGTCAGACCCCATATTTTGAAATTCGTTTACTCGTCGCACTTAGCAAAACGAACCCGCGGAATTCACTCGCCGCCGTTCAAAGCGGACCCGCCGTAGCTCGCTAGTTTAGGTGAAACTGCAAGCGATCAACCAAATAGGCGGATCGGTGTACGAATCACATGGCAGAGGAACACTTTCCTAATGTAAGTCTGTTGCGTGGAACGGAATTGGCGCTTCGCGCGCACCCAAGGCCGCATGTAAGTGGCCGCGGGGCAAGTGCGTGCCCTCCGCCGGAAAGGAAAACCCGGAGGCATCTGCTTAGCGCGACATCATCAGCATACCGACGTTCTGCATCACCCAGACCGTGCCGAGGATCAGGAACGCGGCGGCTATTATGGTGTAGCAGAGTGGAAGCAGGTTCCATCCCTGCCCAGGCGAAGCGGTCAGATGTAGGAAGCACACGAGGTGCACGACGACTTGCACAAAGCCGAGTACAGCGATCGCGATCATGGCCGTAGTTGCATCGAGGGTATCGTACAGCCCGACACCGAATGCACCGGCTGTAAGCAATACCGAAAGAATGAAGCCCGCGAGATATCTGGCGAGGCTGCCATGCGATCCCGCGTGAGTCCGTGCATAAGCCATCAGAGCACGCTCCCCAGATAGACGAAAGAAAACACGAAGATCCACACCACGTCGAGGAAGTGCCAAAATAGGCTCAGGCAGGTTAGACGCCGAACTTCCTGCTCACCGAGTCCAGGCACCCGCAGCACTTGGATCATCAGTACGAGCATCCACAGCAGGCCGAAAAAAACGTGAATTCCGTGCGCAGCGACGAGCGTAAAGAAGGCAGAGAGAAACGCGCTGCGCTGCGGACCAGCGTCTTCCGCGATCAGTTGCGAGAACTCGCGAAGTTCGAGCGCGAGGAACGACGCGCCAAGAATGAATGTGATCACGAGCCAACCGAGCACGATGCCGCCCCTTCCCCGCGGCACACCCAACATCGCGAAACCATAGGTGATACTAGAAAGCAACAGCACAGCGGTTCCCAGCGCCACGCCCGATAGATCGAAGAGATCGTGACCCGTAGGGCCACCGGCGAACTGGTGCCTCAGCACGCTGAACGTGGCAAATAGCGCGGCGAACAGCATACAGTCGGTCATCAGATACACCCAGAAGCCGAACACCGAGTGCGATTGTGGGTGATCTTGATAATCGACTTCTGAAAAATCTGCGCCAACGGTTTTCTGTAACATCAGTAAGCCTCCTCGGGGACTGAATCGTTAGTGCCCATCGGGACTCTGGTGCCAAACCGCCGTTCTTCGATCTCACGGACCATCGGCGCGGGAATGTAATATCCGTCGTTCTTGTCGAAGCTCTTGATGATAATCGTGAGGACGATCCCAATGAAACCTAGCAACGCGAGCCACGCGATGTGCCATACGGCCGCGAAACCCAGCACCAAGCTGCACATCCCTGTGAAAAACCCCGCCGACGTATTGGATGGCATATGGATGTCCATGTACTTTGACGCCAGCCCAAGGCCGCGGCCCGTTTCTTTCATGTACGCGAAGGCGTCAATGTCCTCCACTTGCGGAATGAGAGCGAAGTTGTAGACCGCCGGCGGCGAGGAAGTTGCCCATTCGAGCGTGCGCCCATCCCATGGGTCGCCTGTCATATCCTTGCATTCGGCATCGTTGCGGTTCACGAATGCCATCACCCACAGCAGAACCTGTAACAGGATCGCCACCGCGATGATCGCCGCGCCGAGCGCCGCAACGATGAAGTATGGTTGCCATTCAGCCACATCATAGTGATTTGTGCGGCGCGTCGCGCCCATGAAGCCGAGCACATATATAGGTACGAAGGCCACATAAAAGCCGACGAACCAGCACCAGAACGACGCCTTGCTGAATTTGTCATCGGGCTTGACACCGAACACCTTCGGAAACCAGTACTGCAGGCCAGCTAAATAGCCAAACACCACACCGCCAATGATGGCGTTATGAAAATGAGCGACCAAGAAAAGCGAATTGTGCAGCACAAAGTCCGCGCCCGGAATCGCCATCATCACGCCGGTCATGCCACCGATAGAGAACGTCACCACGAAACCGATGGTCCACAACACGGGTGCGGCGAATTGAACGCGCCCGCGATACATCGTGAATAGCCAATTGAATATCTTGACGCCAGTTGGAATCGCGATAATCATTGTGGCGATGCCGAAGAATGCGTTGACGTCGGCACCTGAGCCCATGGTAAAGAAGTGGTGCGCCCAAACTAGAAACGAAAGTAACATGATCGCACACGATGCGTAGACCATCGTCCTGTAACCAAATAGCGGCTTCTTGCAGAAGGTAGCCATCACTTCCGAATAGATGCCGAAAGCGGGCAGCACCAGAATATACACTTCGGGGTGGCCCCACGCCCAAATCAGGTTCAAGTACAGCATGGCGTTGCCACCAAGTTCGTTCGTGAAGAAGTGCGTGCCAATATAACGATCGAGGCCGAGCAGCGCTACCGCGACCGTGAGAATGGGAAACGTCGCCATGATGAGAACATTCGAGCAGAGCGCCGTCCATGTGAACACGGGCATCTTCATGAGCGACATCCCCGGCGCGCGCATCTTGATGATTGTGACAAAGAAGTTCACGCCCGACATCAAGGTGCCGACACCCGAGAGCTGGATCGCCCATATATAGTAGTCCACTCCAACGCCAGGACTAAATTTCAGCTCGGAAAGCGGCGGATACGCGAGCCAGCCGACCTTCGCGAATTCGCCAGCTACGAGCGACAGATTGATCAACACCGCGCTGACTGCGGTCAACCAGAAGGAAAGCGAGTTCAGGAACGGAAACGCCACGTCGCGCGCGCCGATCTGCAATGGCACGACGAGATTGAAGAAGCCTACCATCAGCGCCATCGCCATGAAGAAGATCATGATGACGCCATGCGCCGTGAAGATCTGGTCGAAGTGATCCGCCGGCAGATAGCCTGGCGACTTGAACGCGACGGCCTGTTGAAGGCGCATCATTACGGCGTCGACAAAGCCGCGCACCAACATGAGCACGGCCACGATCATGTACATGACGCCGATGCGCTTGTGGTCCACGCTCGTGAGCCATTCGACCCAGAGGTACTTCCACTTGCCTTCTAAGGTGACCAGCCAGAACACGCCGAGGACACCAAGCGCCATGAACACCGACGCCCCCATGATGATGGGCTGATCGAACGGCATCGCGTCTAATGTGAGTTTTCCGAACATGGCTGATTACCCTTTGGTTACGCACGATGGGACAGTGAAATCCGTCACATTGCCGTTGTTGTATTTGCCGACGATTTTGTCGAAAAGCCTCCGGTCGACCTTCGCGAAGTACTGCACGGGTGCGTTTGCCTGCGGCTGCGTGATCGATGCGTACCGATCCATCGTAAGCTGGGTCGATGAAGCTTTTACCGTCTCCACCCACGCGTCGAAGCCCTGCTGGCTCGTAGCAACCGTACGGAACCTCATGTCGGAGAAGCCTTTTCCGCTGTAATTCGACGAGAAGCCCGCGAAGTCGCCCGCTTCGACGGCGATCAGGTGTAACCGGGTTTGCATGCCGGCCATCGCGTAAACTTGAGTGCCAAGTTGCGGGATGAAGAATGAGTTCATCACCGAGTCCGACGTAATGCGAAAATTGACCGGCGTGCTCACAGGCACCGCCAATTCGTTCAGTGTAGCGATGCCGAGATCGGGATAGATAAAGAGCCATCTCCAGTCGAGCGCGACAACTTCGACGTTGATGGGCTTCACGTCCGATTCTAGTGGTTTATAAGGGTCGAGCTCATGCGTGGTACGCCACGTAAGGATGGCGAGGAACAGAATGATGGCGGCGGGTATGGCCCAGACCACCACCTCAATCGTCGTTGAGTGAACCCAGGTCGGGACGTAGCGTGCGCTGCGGTTCGACGCGCGGTAGCGCCATGCGAAGGCAAGCGTCAGGATAATAACGGGAACTACGATCAGCAGCATGGCCCATGTGGCCGAGGCGATGAGTGACCTCTCCGCCGTGCCCACGCTACCCTTGGGACTCAGAACGAGAAAGTTGGGGCTGCACCCAGCAAGAGAAACGGACAGCCAACCACCGATGGGGATTAACCACTCTTTAAAAGCTTTCCTGTCTGCCATGCCCATCTTCTCCTCAGTAAGCCACTGAAATGCCTGACATACTTGCACCGAAAGCTCGCCGCGCAAATGTATCCCAAGATCACCGATCTCTGGATGACTAGTACAACGAGCGAAACCAGCCGTTCACTGAACCGTCTGTCGCTCGAGATCCGCAACGTCTAGAACTTCACCCCGACGCCAAAACCAACGACCAGCGGATCAATATGCAAGGTGCCAATTGACGAGCCGCTAAGCGATGCGTCAGTCTTCATCCAAATCTTCTTGATGTCGGCGTTAACGAATAAACTCTTTGATACTTGCACATCAATCCCAACCTGCAGTGCCGGACCAACGCTGTGATTCTTTATAGAGACAGGTACACCTCCGGCGTGCAATCCGTTGTTATAGAAGAGCGCATAATTGAGTCCCGCACCAACATACGGTCGAATGCGTCCTGAATGATTAAAACGATATTGCAATAGCAATGTCGGCGGTAGCACGTTGACGCCACCAAGGTCCCCGAGATTCGACGTCAGGTGATGACGTGAGGTGCCAAGAATCAACTCAACGCCGATGCTGTCGCGTACCATATATGTGAAATCGACCTCTGGCACCAGCGCGTTGCTTACGCCGACATTAAGCGCGGAAAGCGTGTCAGTGCTGCGAACTTGCGGCTCAATGCTTATTGCGCGGAGGCGTACCAACCAATCACCTGCGTAGTTTCCGGCGACTGCACTGTCAGCGGCGTTAGCTGCGTGGATTCCAAATGCTGACATAAGGATTATTGCAGCAGCCACATTACGGAGTTGCTTTATCATTCTCAAAACCTTTATCCATCAATCTTCTGCAGTGTGTCCGAATTTGCGGCCGATAGCGTTGATCGCAATCAATTGACGTTTTACGCAGTGCCTGTGTGCGATACCGCGTCGCAGGCCATACAAATTCTTGCAGTTCGCCGCCCGCGCTCCGAATTGCGCAATGCGTCCCGCAGTGCTTTGCGGCCGATCATGGGTTGCGATTTGCCGTGTAGCTCCCGGTAACACCAAGCGGCGTTATGAATGGGAAATGCAACGTGAAGAAGTCGATCTTCGGCTGCTAATCGACTAACCGCCGATGCTTCGCGAAAGGGCCGGCGCAATCGTCGCGCCCCTCCTATTTGTCGATTGTTACCTTCGCACTTCGGTCTTGAAGTTGCTATTTGAAACAGCAGCGCAGACGAAGCCAGCGATGTCGAGCAATTAGGGGGACCCAATATCCATGCTTTCCGGAGGGCTGAACTACCCGCTTCGACCACTCAGCAATGAGCCCGGCCCCAAACGGCTCCGCCCTTCACCGGATGATGTCATAGCTGTAATCGGTCTTCGAGATGTCCATCGTGCTTGCATCGAGTGCCTCGAAGAATTCATCCAGCAGCGCTAACAGAACGCGTAATGCTCCCGCATACCCCCACGTCGGATAGCGGTGGTAATGGTGACGGTCGAAAATCGGAAACACGAGTCGGACGAGCGGCGTGCGAGTGTCGCGCTCCAGGTACTTTCCGTGTGTATTGCCGATCAGGAAATCCACTGGTTCTGTAAATAGAAGCGAGCGCAAGTGCCATAGATCGCGCTTTGGATAGACCTTGCATCCTTCACCGTATGGCGACGCGTCCAGCAATGCCCTAACCTTTTTCGCCCACCCGTCGTTACCATTCGTCGAGAGTACGTGCACCGGCTCCGCGCCCAACTCAAGCAGGAAGTTCGTGTAAGCCAGCATCTGATCGGGATCGCCGTAGAGCGCGTAGCGCTTGCCGTGCAGACTCGCCTGACTGTCTGCCATCGCATCAACTAGTTGCCCACGCTCCTTTTCAAGTTCAGCCGGGATTGGCCTTCCCGTCACGCGCGAAATCTCCATGAGGAAATGATCGGTACCTGAAACGCCGACAGGCGCATTAAGTGACACTACTTCGTGGCCATGATCTGCGAGGAACTTGCTGGTCTTCTCGCAGCAATACTCCTGAAAGACGAACGTTGCCTTGGCGTTCAGCGCACGCTCGACTTCCTCCTTCGTAGTCCCGCCCTCGTACATCCGAAATTCGCCGTCAGTCGGCGTGTTCCATGTTCCCGATGGATCGCAAATAATATTCACGCTTACGGCAAATAAATCGAAGATACGCCGAATCTCCTTCATGTTTCCGACCACGAAGCCGTCGAATCCTCCGATAAAGTTCACGCTCTCGTCCGGCACTCGCAAAAGTGGTGCAGTAGTGCCCGCCTTGCCATCCCAAAAGTACTTAAGGATGCCCAGGAGCGCATTGTCATAGCCGGTCACGTGGCTGCCGACAAACGCGGGCGTATGCGCGAACGGCACGTCGTAATCTTGTGGCACGCTGCCCTTCTGCTTGCTATTCTTGATAAACGCGTCGAGGTCGTCGCCAATCACCTCCGCCATGCAGGTCGTGGATACGGCGATCATGTCGGGCTTGTAGAGATTGTACGCATTCGCGAGACCGTCGATCATGTTGTTCAGACCACCGAACACGGCCGCGTCCTCCGTCATGGACGAACTTACGCATGACGTCGGCTCTTTGAAATGTCGCGAAAAATGCGAACGGTAATAGGCCACGCAGCCCTGCGAGCCATGCACGAAAGGCAGTGTCTTATGGAAACCGTTCGCCACGAACACGGCACCAAGGGGCTGACACGCCTTGGCTGGATTTATGGTCAATGACTCGCGGGCGAAGTTCTTCAGTTGATATTCTTCTGTCTTTGTCCATTCTGCAACCTGCCTTATCGCCTCGTCGGAATGGGTGAACTCGAAGTTGTCTTTCTTATTGCGAAGGAGCTCCTGATACTCCGGTTCGCGAAACAACAGTTCGTGATCGAGAATTTTGTCGCTTGATTGGGGCATGATTCGCTCCTGTATTGATGTTCTATTCAACCGGCAGTCGGCACGGCCATACCGCTAACAGCCCGCAGCGCTCACGCCGCCTTTTTCCACGGTGCCTTCGACAGGCCCCAGACGGGACTCGAGATCGCCATGTCCATGTCCCGCGCGAAGATAGCGAAGCCGTCGTAGCCATGATACGGGCCAGAATAATCCCAGCTGTGCATCTGGCGGAACGGGACGCCCATCTTCTGAAAGACGTATTTTTCCTTGATGCCGGAGCCGACGAGGTCTGGCCGCGTATGTTCGACAAACCTCTCGAATTCGTAGCCAGTCACGTCGTCGTAAATCAGAGTGCCGTCTTTTATGTGTTGCGTTGTGCGCTGGTAATCGTCGTTGTGAGCAAACTCGTAGCCGGTACCGACAACTTCCATCCCAAGATCCTCGTACGTGCCTATCACGTGGCGCGGGCGAAGGCCACCTACAAACAGCATCACTTTTTTCCCCTGAAGCCGCGGCTTATATTTGGCTATGACTGCGTCCATCAACGGACGGTATTTCGTGATCACCTTCTCGGCATTTGCCTTAATGGTGTCGTCGAATCGGCTGGCAATCTCGCGCAAGCTCTTTTCGATCATTGTCGGGCCGAAAAAATTGTATTCGACCCATGGAGTGCCATACGTCTCCTCCATGTGCCGGCTGATGTAGTTCATCGAACGATAGCAATGAAGCAGATTGAGCTTCGACCGCGGCGTATTCTCAAGTTCCGCAAGAGTGCCATCGCCTGACCACTGGGCGATGACCCGAAGCCCCATTTCCTCGAGCAAAATGCGGCTTGACCACGCATCACCGCCAATGTTGTAGTCGCCGATGATCGCGACGTCGTACGGTGTGGTCTCAAGCGCGGATCGCTGTCTCGGACCGGCGCGGTCGAACACGCAGTCGCGAATCGCATCGTTTGCGAGGTGATGACCGAGTGACTGCGATACGCCTCGAAAGCCCTCACAGCGCACCGGTACGATCGTGTGCCCGCCGTATTCGGTGCTTTTCCTTTTAGATACCGCCTCAATGTCGTCACCAATGAGGCCTATCGGGCATTCGGTTTGGACGGATATGCCCCTGTTCAGCGGAAACAGTTCCTGAATCTCGTCGACCATCTTATCGAGTTTCTTGTCACCGCCGAACACAATGTCCTTCTCTTGAAAGTCGGACGTAAGCTGCATCGTGACAAACGTATCGATTCCTGTCGTCCCGACGTAGTAATTGCGGCGGGATCCCCAAGAGTACTGTCCGCATCCGACAGGTCCGTGACTGATGTGAATCATGTCCTTGATCGGCCCCCAGACGACGCCCTTCGAGCCCGCATATGCGCAGCCCCGAATCGTCATCACCCCCGGCAAAGACTTGATGTTTGACTTCACACCACAATCAGGCTTGCCCTGCTCGAAGGAGCCCAAGTGCTTGGCCCGCCGTTTAGCCATTTTTTCAGGGTAAGCTCGCAACACTTCGTCGATCAAGGCCTTATGGGTAGCTTTGCGTTCTTCAACCGTCGCGGTCATCGAATATCCTATAAGTGAAGACTGTCATCGCCGGAAACGGCAGCCGTGCGCCGCACGGCAACCGTCGTCCAGCACTCGTCAGGCGGTGACATCTGCGGCGGTCTTGCCGACCTGGGATTCATCGACTTGCACCATAATGCCTTTTTCCATCAGTAGGTCTTCGAGCTGATCCATCGTGATGGGCGTCGGGATCACGCCATTGCCGCCGTTGTTGTGAACTTTCTCCGCAAGCGCGCGATACTGCCCAGCCTGCTCGCTGTCCGGCGCATACTCGATCACGGTCATCCGGCGAAGTTCCGCGTGCTGCACAATGTTGTCGCGCGGGACGAAGTGAATCAGTTTCGTGCCTAGCATCGCTGCGAGCGATTCGGCCAGCTCGAGTTCCTTGTCGGTTTTGCGCTCGTTGCAAATAAGTCCGCCCAAACGCACACCCCCGCTATGCGCATATTTCAAGATGCCCTTCGAGATATTATTAGCGGCGTACATCGCCATCATTTCTCCGGACATGACGATGTAAATTTCCTGTGCCTTGTTCTCGCGAATAGGCATTGCGAAGCCACCGCAAACGACGTCGCCGAGCACATCGTATGACACGTAGTCGACTCCGTCGTAGGCGCCGTTCTCCTCAAGGAAGTTGATCGATGTGATGACGCCGCGACCCGCGCAGCCGACGCCCGGCTCAGGACCACCCGATTCGACACAGCGGATATTCTTGTAGCCTATCTTCATAACGTCATCGAGTTCGAGGTCCTCGACCGAGCCGGCTTCCGCCGCGAGAGAGAGGATGGTGTCCTGGGCCTTCGCGTGCAATATAAGACGTGTCGAGTCGGCCTTGGGATCGCACCCTACGATCAGAATTTTTTGCCCAAGGTCGCTAAGCGCCGCAAGCGTGTTCTGCGACGTGGTCGACTTACCGATGCCGCCCTTTCCGTAGAAGGCGATTTGTCGAAGTTGAGACATTGTCGGACTCCATTGAGATTAGAAGGTAAAACCATGGCTGCGAATCAGCACTGAAAAGCCGCGACCAAGTCCTCAGCCTGCTGTGTCTGTATGGTCTTCTTCTAGAGTCACGCATCGGCCGGAGTGTGTCCGCGCCCTACGTCTCTGCAACGTTCATGCCACGAACCCCTTGAATCGGCCAAATGCTTGCTCAGCGAGGCCTTCACCAAACTTCTCAAATTCCGCACACCGACAATTTCGACGTCGTCTTCCTGACAATCCGCACGCCGCTTTGGCGAAATGACATCGACGTACCGTGTCGCTGCCCGCTTGAGCCGGCTTACCGCAGTAATAGCCGGTATGCCGCATTGGTACGGATGTTGCGAGTTTGCGGCTGGCCGCTGAAAAGCCGCGAACCAAGCGTCCGGATTAAGCCGTCGAACCACCTTGTTTAATTAGGATTACATAATGCCCGATACGCTAGTCTCTCCCGCACTCAGTGGGACCCCATTTGCCCGCCTCGAGCGCGAGGGGCGCCTCCTCAACCCTGTTTTCAAGGGCCTCACGAACGCTGCAGACAGGATCGGCTTTCGCGGCGAGCTCGCACTACGCTTTGGGCCTCACCTCGCCGACGAAGCCCGCCCGCCCGAGCTCTCTTGTGAGCAGGTGCTGGCTGTCGCGGATGGTCGCGACCCGCACATCCAATTCTTCGCAGGCTGGTTACTGAGTTTTGAACACTTGACGAACGTCGGCGAAGTACTCGGCGAAGCCCTGTCTTACCAGGGCAAATACTTCCTGTTCTGTGACAACATCGATCTATCCAGTCGCTATCAGGTACCGTACAAAGAAGCGACATTTAATGTTCTTCCGATTCTCGAATCGACAGTCTACAACGAGATCCTCGAACTCCTTTACCTAGAGAAGAGCGAACTCAAGACAAAAGACACTGCCGGAAAGCTCGACGCTATCGCCGATGCGGCGATGCAATTTAGCTTTTCCTTTGACACGATAAGTTACGCGGAAGGCCTCAAAGTGATGGGTCCAATTCGCAATCCGAATGAAAACAGGCCGGTCTGACGAGCGCTTCAAGTTACGTCGCCCGCATGTAATTGCTGCCTCGCGTTCCAGAATGTGACGGCGGCTCCAATCACCTTCACAGGAGCGAAAGCATGTCACCGCTCACCAAGACCGCTTCACGCCAAACAGCGTCGCTCGAGACTGCCTTACTCGAAAACCCGAGCTGCAGGCGCACCGATATCGCGAGCGCCGACGCAGATTGTCATGCGCCTCCTTGCGTGGCGGTCGCGAAGTGGCTCGATGCTCACGACTTCCCGGACACTCAATCGCGCGGCATTGACGGCATTACACCGTTAATGCTGGCGGCGCTGCACGGCGAAGATCACATTGTCGCCTCCGTACTCGAATCAGGGGTAGGGATCAGCGCTCTCGATGACGAAGGAAACCATGCGCTGTGGTATGCGTGTTTGGGCGACGCACCTGGAACGATCCTTCGATTGGTCGGTGCAGGACTAGCTCTTGATCACGTAAACGCGGACGATATGACGTGTCTGATGCAGGCCGCCGCCACCGGTCGAATCGAGGTTATGTGGCTGTTGCTGGCGCTCGGCGCGAGTGACAGTCTCGTTGCGCCCGACGGCCGTGATGCACTCGACATGGCTGCCGACTTGGGACGACGGCTACTGCAGGCGGTACACGAACTCAGAGGCGCCAGATTGGACTCAACCGGCAAATCGCCTTATGGCCCGGGGGGAGCGCAGGCCGCCCACTCCGATAAAACTTCCCGCTGACTTGGACCTCGTCATGCCGCTTTACGACTATTTATGTCGCAACTGCAGGTTGAGTTTCGAAACTCTCGTGCGCACGGGCTCGCCCGTGGCGTGCCCCCGCTGTCGGAGCACCGAACTGGACAAGCAGGTCAGTGCGCCGTCCGCCCCAGCGCGCAGCAGGGCAATGATCGCGGCAGCCCGGCGTCAAGCGGCGCACGAGGGGCATTTCAGCAACTACTCGACGGCGGAGCGTAGCAAACTCCTGCGTGAGAGTTAGAGGTAAGGTCAAGTCTGATGTATTGGCCATTGATAGCGGGCGACGTCAAGCGGCCAGTTTCTGCTGACCCTGTTGATCGTCTTGCACCGGCTCGCCGTCCTGGAATGGACCGCCCCGGGAATCGTGGAGGCTGGTTGGTTTAAGTTGATGCGGGTTCAGCGGCAGCTGTTTCAAGTTGCCGATAGTAGTTTGCCTGGTTGTGGTGCAAATAGCGCTCAAGGATCGGTTAGAGTGTCGCCTTGACCGATTTTGAGGAGCCGCGATGAACAAGCTGAAGAGTCTGGACGAGCTATTCGCCGGCCGTCATTTTGACCGTGAGGTGATCATTCTTTGTGTGCGCTGGTATCTGCGCTACAAACCCAGC
>NZ_SELS01000115.1 GCF_004197395.1 Paraburkholderia sp. UYCP14C
TCTTCAACATCAACTACTCCAGTTTGGATCACACGTTTTACCCCAACTCTGTGTCCAGAAAAACCGGAGCCGCCGCAAAAGAACCCTGCCTCGAATACGCCGAGCAACAATCGGACCGCATAGAATTCGGGGACGTTCGAGATAAAGGCGGTGGAGGTCCCCACAATGCCCCAGCAAATCATGATGCGAGCGATGGTCTTCTTCGCGCCCATTCGCTTGAGGAGCAGAGCGCTGGGCACTTCAAGCAGGCAATACGAAAGGAAGAATATCCCCGCTCCCAGCCCATATACCGCATCGCTGAAACGAAGCGCGTCCTGCATCTGGAGCTTCGCGAAGCCGACGTTGATACGGTCCAGAAAGGCGACCACGTAACAGACGAAGAGTAATGGGACGATGCGAAGAGCGACACGCAGGTAGAGCCTTCGCTCTTCCGCGCTCTTTGCCGCGACGGACGGCAACTCGTCCGACGGCTCCGAGGTTTGTTCACGATAGATCTGGCTCAATTGTTGTCTCCTGTGGTCCCGATTATCCGGCGCAGAGAGCCGGCATCCGGGAATCTGTAATAGAACTGTGGTTTGATTCAGAAAGCGATTTCCGACGGATGCCACTCGGGCTCAAATCGTTTCCTGTCGCAAGAGGTCGTCGGCGCGTGAAGCTTGTGTGCACTGATGCTCGGCATCGGGTCCCGCTGGCTTCGTCAGCAAATCATTGTGTTCGCCAAGGTTCGGTGTATTGCCGGGCATCGGCGGCCGTTTGCCATCGAAGCAGACCGGAAGCGCCACGGTCGTCGTTCGTCCGTCGGGTGTCGCGCGGAGAATGTCGAGCGAGACCGTTTGTTCGTCCTTGACCACGCAGTCGACTGTCTGCAACGGTCCACAAGGAATCGATTCGACTTCCAGAAGGCGAAGCCAATCGCTCGCGCTCTTGCGTCTGAACGCGGTTTCCAGCAGAGGGATCAATGCCTTGCGGTTCAGGACGCGGCCGCCATTGGTCGCGAAACGCGGATCATCGGCGAGAGAAGCCAGGTCCATCACATTGCAGAGGCGCCGATACAGCGTGTCGTTACCCGCCGCGACCAGGATCGCGCCATCTGCGCAGTCGAAAACCTGATAAGGCACGATGTTCGGACTACCCGAACCGATGCGCGCAGGTTCCGGTCCGCCCGCAAGACAATCCGAGAGCGGCACCGTCATCCAGGCAAGGGCGGTCTCGTACAGCGACACGTCGACAATCTGGCCGCCAGCCGCATCGCCGCTGTCCCTGCTGCGCAGCGCGGCCAACACGCCAATGACGGCCCACATGCCGGTTCCCATGTCGTTGATCGACACGGGAACCCGGCTCGGCGCGTCGTCGGCATGTCCAACGATACTCATCATTCCACTGTAAGCCTGGACGAGCGGGTCATAGCCCGGCTTGTTGCGCAAAGGGCCGCTGGCGCCAAAGGCTCCAAGGTTGCAATAGATCAGCGATGGACACAGTTCCGTCAAGTCCTTTGCCCCGAGTCCATAGCGGTCCAGATTGCCAGGCTTCAGATTCTGGATGACGACGTCGGCATTGGCGACGATGAATTCGCGGATGAGCTTCGTGCAGGCCGGGTCGCTGAAGTCGGCGCTGATGCTTTCCTTGCCGTGATTCATCGCATGAAAGAGCGCGGAAGCACCTTGAATAAAAGGGGGGCCCCAGCCGCGCGCATAGTCTCCGTGCGCGGCGCTTTCGATCTTCACAACACGCGCTCCCAGATGGGAAAAAATGAGACCCGCGTAGGGCGCCGCCAGGCTGTGCCCGATTTCTACGACGCAAACGCCGTCGAGCGGCAGGGGGCGCGTGGCTTTTTCCTCACCCATGGTGCTGCTCCATGCCGGAAACAGCCGTTCCGTGCAATCCACCCGTGCGCCGGACACGCGGAAATGGGGTTCCGATGACGCTTCTGACGTATGTCACCCTGTCCGTTTGTGCATTTGATGAAACGTTTCCAATTTTCAACATATGACAAGTAGCCGGTTCAGTAGCTCAGTGAGTGTTTGGATGAAACGTTTCCAATCATAGCCCTGAGATTGTCTTTGTCAAGGCGGTGATGGCCCTTATGGGGATATCAGCCATCATCCGGCGCGTCGACGCGCGAGCCGGTGGGCGCCGGGCGAGGCGGCGGCCGGGGTGATGCTGGCCAACTTGCTTGACAACGTCCAGGCAACCGGGAAAATTGGGAACGTTTCACCGATTTGGATCGAAAGCGCGGCCGACAGTGATGTGCGGCCCAAGGGGAAGAGCTGGGTGCCGCCGCGTTGATTCGACCGCAGGCCGACCTTGGGGCGCGTTGGCTTGTCGGACCCTCCGGTTTCTGGGCGGCGTCGCGAGAGCGGCCGAACAACGCCGGTCAGCCGCAGTTCCCACACAGCTTGCCGCACACTTCGCCGATCAATGAGCAACGAATCGAAAGTCCACACAACACGCCGCACCTCGACAGCAGTCGACGCGGCCGCGCTTGACGACGAACGCAAGCCCTCAATCCGCGACGTTGCGCTTCTGGCGGACGTCGCGCTTGGAACGGTTTCGCGCGTCATTAATGGACATCCCAACGTCCGCGAAGAAACCCGCAAGCGTGTGAAAGCTGCAATCGTCGAACTCGGCTATGTTCCGAACATGGTGGCGCAGAGCATGCGCAGCCACAGGTCGATGACGTTCGCATGCGTTATGCGGGATTTCACCGTGCCAGTGCTCAGCATGTTTGTCGAATCCATGCAAAAGGAAATCGATGGATTCGGCTTTTCATTGATGGTTGCGTCGAGTTACCACGACACCAAACGGGAAATCGAACTGCTGCTCGGTTTTCAGCAAAGACGGATAGACGGTCTGGTTATCGCGACCTCGTCGGAGGAAGATCCCGCGCTTCTTACGATGCTGAGAGAAGCTCCATTTCCAATCGTGCTGCTGGACCGCGAAATGCCCGCGGAGCTTGATTCCGTGACGGTCAATCACGCCGCGGGCGTTCGTCAGGCGGTGCATCACCTGGCGGATCTCGGACATCGCCGTATTGCAATCATCTCAGGCGAGCCCGGCGTGCATCCGACGCAAAGCCGGCTCAAGGGTTTTGGCGATGCGTTCGCGGAACGTGGCCTGACGTTGGAGCCCGAACTCGTTCGTCACGCAACTTTTGCGCGAAACGCCGGCTATACGGAGACACGTCATCTGCTCGAGCTTGCGAACCCGCCTAGCGCCATCGTTGCCGGTGGCACGTCGCTACTGCCGAGTGTCATCCAGGCAACGCGGGAACGGGGACTCGTCATACCGCGAGACTTGTCGGTTATTGCGGGTGCCGACAGCGACGTCGCGCTTCTGGCGACGCCGGCATTCACGGTGGTCCGCTGGAGCCACGACCAATTGGGGAAGGCGGCAGGACGGTTCCTGATGGAACGTCTGGACAACCCGAGGCTGCCGCAAAGACGATTAACGGTGGACGCGGAACTCGTGGTAAGAGGGTCGTGCGCAGCGCCCCGTCAAACTGCCGCATTAAGAACATGACTGTTTTGCAACGACAGCCGCATGCGCTTTGATCGGCGCATTCGAACGGCTCTATGGCCCTAAGGGCATCGCAACGATATGCCGCCATACAGGGCGTCGCATGCCTCGCGGACGAAGAATCAGGCATTTCCCAACAGAGCACCGATCTGTTCAGCCATCCGCACAATGGCGAGACAGATTTGCTTTTCGCGTTTCGTGTCGATACGGCCGGTTGGAATGCTCGTGCTGACTGCCAGCCTTTTTTGATGCGCGGTTTGTCCAGCGTACGCGGCAAAACAGGTCAATCCAGCGGCGGCCTCCTCAATTTCGCTCGCAATACCTGTGTCCCGAACACGCCGCAGTTCGCGCAACAGAGCGGAGCGGCGGGTAATGGTGTGACGCGTCACGGCGACCAGACCCTCGGGCAACAGTTCGAACAGTTCCTCGTCAGAGAGGGAAGCGAGCAACGCCTTTCCCAAAGCGGAGCAATGCGCCGGCAGCCGCGATCCCAGGTCGGACACGAGCCGCACCGGCCGTCGTGAGTCTTCTCGCGCGATGTAAACGATGTCCGCGCCGTCGAGCGTTGCCAGTTGCACCACTTCGTCGTGCGTTGCCACAAAGGCCGCGGCCAGAGAGCGAAATGCGAGTTGATAACCGTCGTGCCTCACATAGGCGTTGCCCAGTTCATACAGCCCGACGCCAATCAGGTACCCGTCCCCCCGCTTTTCGATCCAGCGCTGTCTTTGCAATGAGTCGAGAAGTAAGTACAAAGTACTGCGCGACAGGCCGGTTGCTTCCAGGAGTGCCGACACGCGCACAGGCGCCCTTGCGATCGCGAGAACGTCGAGGATCGCGTGCGCCCGGCGAAGCGCCGGTACCTCGTAAACTTTATCCATGAGCGTTGAATTCGCAGAACGGGAGAACCATGGATGTCCATCAGGTTGAACATCATGCCAGCGCGATGGACGCGAGAAAGCCACGATTATACGATTGGCGCTCTTTTCTCCTTGATGGATGGCGGCCCACATGACCAGTTCTTCGATACATCCGTACCTCCCTGCAGACTTCGAGCGGGCGGTACTCGTCGGCCGGGTATGGCGGCCGGCGCCGCACCATGGCCCGTCAGTGGTGGCGATTCGAAAGGGTGAGGTATTCGACATCACTGAAACCGTTGCAACGACAGCCGATCTTTTCGACCGAGCCGACGCGCTGGACATTGCTCGCAGCGCGCCAGGCGAGTCCCTGGGGAACGTGGATGCTCTGTTGGCGAGGAGCCTCGATCCGAACGCGCCGGGTCTGAAGCTGCTTGCGCCCTGCGATGTGCAGGCAATCAAGGCGTGCGGCGTGACGTTTGCGGTTAGTCTGCTCGAGCGCGTGATCGAGGAGCAGGCAGGCGGCGATGCGGCCAAGGCCAAGCAGGTTCGAGAGACGATAAACGCACTGATCGGCGCAGACCTCTCCACGATCCAGCCCGGGTCCGAAAGCTCGCAGAAGCTCAAGGCGGAATTGGAGCGACGGGGCGCGTGGTCGCAGTACATGGAGGTCGGTATCGGCCCCGATGCGGAAGTTTTCACGAAGTCGCAACCGATGTCGGCCGTAGGCTTCGGGGCCGATATCGGCCTTTACAAGACTTCGGTCTGGAATAACCCGGAGCCGGAGATTGTGCTTGCTGTCAACAGCGCGGGTCGAATCGTGGGTGCGACGCTTGGCAACGACGTCAATCTGCGAGATATCGAAGGACGTAGCGCGCTGCTACTTGGGAAGGCGAAAGACAACAACGGCTCCTGCTCGATCGGCCCGTTTGTTCGCCTGTTCGATGAGCATTTCACACTTGATTCGGTCGGCAACGAGGACGTGTCGCTTAAGATCGAGGGCGCCGATGATGGTTTCTTGCTGGAAGGCGTGAGTCATATGAATGAGATCAGTCGCGACCCCGCGGAGCTCGTGAATCAGACACACGGTCCGCACCATCAATACCCCGACGGTTTCATGCTCTTCCTCGGCACCATGTTCTCACCGATCAAGGATCGCGATACCCAGGGCGCCGGGTTCACTCATCATCTGGGAGATGTCGTTACGATTTCGGCGCCGTTGCTCGGGACCCTGGTCAACACGGTGCGCCGGTCCGACGAAATTGCTCAGTGGACATTCGGAGTGCGGAAGTTGTACGACAATCTGTCGGCGCGCGGCCTGCTGGGTAAGCAGCATGCGCGAGCATGACTATTGGAGGACCTCATTTCGTCGGTTCGGCACGAATCCGTCTGAAAGGGCGTCAAGGAGAAGCAGATGAGAATTGCAGTAGCGGGCGCAACCGGCCGGATGGGCAGGATGCTGATCGAAGCGGTGCTCGGTGCCGGGGATGCGACGCTCGCCGGAGCACTGAGCAAAAGCGGGGGAGCGGCGCTCGGCCGGGACGCCGGCGCATTTGCCGGCAAGGCAACGGGCATTGCCATCACTGACGACATCGATACCGTGCTCGCGTCGTGCGATGTCTTGCTCGATTTCACCCGTCCGCAAGGTACGCTCGCTTATCTGAGCGCCGCGCAACGGCATAAAGTGAAGATGGTTATCGGCACGACCGGCTTCGACGCTGCCGGGCTGGATGTGATCAGGGAGGCGGCAAAAAACACGGCCATCGTTCTCGCGTCTAGTACCAGCGTCAGCCTCAACGTTACGCTTGGGCTGATCGAACTGGCTGCCCGGAATTTTTCCCAAGGCTACGATATCGAAGTTGTCGAGGCTCACCATCGTCATAAGGTGGACGCGCCTTCGGGCACTGCGTTGACGATTGGTGAGACCATCGCCAACGCTTTGGGCCGCAAATTGTCGGAGTGCGCGGTGTATGCCCGGGAGGGCGTAACCGGGCCAAGAGCGTCGTCAAGTATCGGCTTCTCCGCCATTCGGGGAGGTGACATCGTGGGCGAGCACACCGTGTTGTTCATCGGTGATGGAGAGCGAATCGAGATCAGGCACGAAACTCTCAATCGATGGCCGTATGCCAACGGCGCATTGCGTGCGGCGCGTTTCTTGATGGGACGTGATGCAGGGCTATTCGACATGCACGACATCTTGCGGCCGGTTTGAATCGCGGTCGCCGCCGACGGCGTTGACACCGATGCCGGCGGCACCGCCAGTCGCTCCAGTACTGTCAGCATCGACGCTGCGCCCGCCAGGCGTCCCGTTCGTCTGCTCCACGTCTTGCATTGCGCGCGATGTCAGAAACCACCGTGCAGAGTATGAGAATCCACGGCCGGCATGATCACGGCCGTGCCGTCGCTATTGCGCCAATGTCGGTTTGCCATCGACCAGCCGATTGACTCCGAGCGGATTGTCCGACTGCAAAGAGGCCGGCAACAAGGCTTCGGGCATGTCCTGGTAGCTGACAGGGCGCAGGAACCGATTGATGGCGAGGCTGCCGACAGAGGTCGAACGGCCATCGGCAGTCGACGGGTAGGGGCCGCCATGGACCATTGCGTGTGCGACTTCAACGCCCGTCCCGAAGCCGTTGACCACAATGCGCCCGGTGCGCCGTTCGAGCGCCGGCAGAAAGCGCCGCACCTCCGCGAAGTCAGCCTCATCAATGTGAACTGCGGACGTCAACTGGCCTTCAAGCGATTCGACGAGGTCCAGCATCGTTGAAAGGTCCGCGCATCGGACGATCAGCGCCGAGGCGCCGAAAATCTCCTCCTGCAGTTCAGCGTGCGTGCGGAATGCCTCTGCCGTCGTCGAAAAAAGCGCTGCGCGTCCCTGATTTGGCGATGCAGCAGGGCCGCCGCGAGCGAGAGTCCGGATTTCAGCGTGGTCCGTGGCCCGTGCGACCGCGGCTTCATAGGCTTTGTGAATGCCAGGCGTAAGCATTGTCGACGCCGGAGCTTGCTCCAGCGCGGCCGACGCTGCGGCGATGAAACGATCGAGATCGGGACCGTCTACGGCGAGAATCAGTCCGGGATTGGTGCAGAATTGCCCTGCGCCCAATACCAACGATTGCACGAACGCTTTGGCTATCGCCTCGGCGCGATTTGCGAGCGCCGCGGGAAACAGCAGCACAGGGTTGATGCTGCTCATTTCCGCGTACACTGGGATAAACTCCTTGCGGGCAGAAGCAATCGACATCAGCTCGGTGCCGGCACCTCGCGAACCGGTAAAGCCAACGGCCTTGATGCGATGATCCTTCACCAGTCCTTGGCCAATTTCGCGTCCGCTGCCGAAGAGAAGAGAAAAAGTCCCTTCCGGCATACCACATTCCTTGACCGCTTTTTGCACCGCGAGCCCGACCAGTTCAGAGGTGCCCGGATGGGCCGAATGCGCTTTGACCACGACGGGGCATCCGGCAGCCAGAGCCGATGCGGTGTCACCGCCTGCCACTGAGAACGCCAGAGGAAAGTTACTCGCACCAAAGACGGCCACGGGGCCGAGTGCTATGTTTCGCAGCCGCAGATCAACGCGCGGCATCGGTTTGCGTTCCGGTAGTCCCGGATCGATGCGAGCGCCGACGAAGTCGCCGTTGCGGACAACGTCGGCGAACATGCGCAATTGTCCGACGGTACGACCGCGCTCTCCTTCAATGCGCGCGCGTGGCAGCCCGCTTTCGCTAACGCAGCGTTCAATCAGATCGTCGCCGAGTTCGAGGATGTTCACGGCGATGGCTTCGAGAAACGCAGCGCGGGCCGCGAGGCTGCTCTCGCGGTATGTGTCGAAAGCGTCCCATGCCAACGCACACGCTGCGTTCAGGTCTGCTTGGGTCGCGCCGCCGAATGCCGGCTCCATGGGCATTCCCGTTGCTGCGTTGACAGCCTTGATCGAACTGTTCGTGCCGCGAACGGCTCTTTGGCCGATCAGCAGATTGCCGCAGATTTGCATGATTCTGTCCTGAAAGAGGGCGTCATGTGACGCCGGTGATGGAGATGCTTTTGCATTACCGGGCTCCGCGGAGCACGAGCGGTCGCTCCGGACTGCCGCCGCCCGAAAACCAGGGCGAGACTCCGAGTGGATGAAGTTATCGTTGATCTGAACGAGTGCGCCGACTATACGGCCCAGTGCGGGCACTGCATAGCGAATCGTTTCCATCGCACGATCGCTTTTTGGAATCACCTGCGCGGTCAGGTCGCATGAATCAATCGGCGAGGTCGATCCGGTACACCGGTTTGTGCCGTTGCTTCGCTCGTGCACTTGACGCCGAAGCGTGATTCGCCGGAATTTGGCGAGGCAGGTCCAGCGAACGCAGGCAGCAATGTGCAACGCACGCAGTCGGACCACAACTGGACCGCGATCGGACCGCGTCGTGCCCGTCAGATCGAGGCATTGCCATCCTACTGGTAATCACCGATATAACCAATCATGCTCACGTGATTGGAAGGTTTCATTACCCGCCCACAAATCACACCATTACACTCGAGTCGTCAGTGTGAAGAAGGTGGATCTTGCAACCCTCGACTTGGTAGTGATGCCAATCACCCATGCCAGCGAAACCCATCGCGGTCAACGAAATCCGGAAGCCGACCGTGCGTCGTCGCGCTGCGCCGCAGATGGACTAGCGACTCCATCGAGACATCTTCTCGCACTGGCACGAGCGACTAGACCCGACCGGAATTTCGCCGACGTTTGATTCCCCGTCACCTGTCTTCCGGAAAACGAGGGCGCTAATGCCGCTGGAAGCGGAAGCGAATCAGCGCAGTCCATTGATATAAATGCCTCAGGAGTGACATTGAAGATAGCTCAACACCTCGACCCAGCCAGTATCAGTACATTGGCGCTGGAGGAAATTGATGGCCAGATCCTTGTGATTCGGTTGAACCGTCCGGAAGTGTCAAACGCAATCAGTACGCCAATGGGCCGAGAGCTGATTGAGGTATTCGGTGCTCTGGAGGTCGACCCCATGCAGTACCGTTGTGCGATTCTGACGGGCACCGGAGAGCGCGCCTTTTGCGGAGGGGCTGACCTCAAGCAACGTGAGGGCATGACCGACGAGCAGTTCAGTACGCAGCACTATCTGTTCGAGAGAATGGTGCGGGCAATCACCCACTGTCCTATTCCTCTTATCTGTGCCGTCAACGGCTCGGCGGTAGCGGGCGGGCTCGAGTTGCTGCTTGCTTGCGATTTCGCGTACGCGTCGAAGAACGCCGTGTTTGGTTTCACCGAGGTCAAACGGGGAATCATGCCGGGCGGTGGTGGTACCCAGCAGCTGCCGCGCACGATTGGCACGCGCCGCTCGAAAGAACTGATTTTCCGGGGCTCGAAATTCTCCGCGGAAGAAGCGCTTGCATGGGGCGTGGTGAACCAGCTTTATGAGCCCGGCGAGGTGCTGGCCCGCGCCATCGAAGCCGCGCGCGACATCTGCACGAGCGCACCGCTTTCGGTCTCTCAGGCAAAGAAGGCGATCGACCTCGGCATGCAGAGCGACCTGAACACTGGTCTGTTTATCGAAATCGAAGCTTATAACCGGCTGATTCCGACGGAAGACCGTCTGGAAGGCATCAGTGCATACAACGAAAAGCGGGAACCGGTTTTCAAAGGACGCTAGCCGCACCACCACGCAAAGCCGTCACTCGTCGCCGACGGCCTACTAACCGGCCTCCAGAGGCTGGAGGAGGCATGCATGAATTTGCGCATCAATGCTGCGGTTAGCCCGCCGGCAGAGCAGACGTACCGAAAAATCACCAGGCGCCTGATTCCTTTCCTGTTTTTCTGCTACGTATTTGCGTTTCTCGACCGCGTGAATGTGGGAATAGCACAGCTCGATATGAAGCACGACGTCGGCTTCAGCGACTTGACGTACAGCATCGGAGCCGGGATTTTCTTTCTCGGCTACGTATTGATGGAAGTGCCTAGCAACCTTTTGCTGACAAGAATCGGAGTAAAGCGCACGTTTTCCCGAATCATGGTGTTGTGGGGCATCCTGGCTGCCGCGACCGCATTCGTGACGCTGCCGGCCCATTTCTACGCCGTGCGTTTCCTTCTCGGACTGGCCGAGGCCGGCCTGTACCCAGGCATCATTTTTTACCTGACGCGATGGTACCCCGTGGAGCGCCGCGCGAAGGCCATTGCCATCTTCACGTGCGCAACAGGCATTGCGGGACTCATCGGCGGGCCGATGTCAGGCTGGCTGATCACCCACATGGAAGGCGTGCGCGCGATGCACGGCTGGCAGTGGATGTTCATCGTGCAGGGACTGCCGGCAAGCGTGCTGGGCGTCGTCGCTTTTTTCTTTCTCGACGACAGTCCGCAGAAAGCGGCCTGGCTAAGCGAGGTGGAGAAGGCGCAGGTATTAAGTGACCTCGAACAAAGCTCGAGTGTGAGCGACAGTCACGCCGAACATACGTTTGGCCGCGCTCTCGCCGATCCGCGCGTATACGTAATGGGGTTTGTCTGGTTTGCGCAGATTGCAGGTGTGTTCGCAATCGGCTTCTGGTTACCCACTCTCATCAAGGGTACCGGGCTCACCAGTCCGCTGGAAATTGGACTCTATTCGGCGATTCCGTACTTCGTGAGCTGGATCGCGCTGATTGGCATGAACTGGAACTCCGACCGCACCATGGAGCGTCGATGGCACTGCGGCATCACGATGATTATCGGGGCCGTTGGCTTGTTCGCGGCCGGGTGGATTCACGGCAGCCTTGTGTGGTCTCTCGTTGCGCTGTCGGTTGCAACAGCGGGCATTCTTGCTCCCAATCCTCTCATTTGGGCTATTTCGACGGATTACATCCGCGGCAAGGGCGCGGCAGGCGGTGTGGCCCTGGTGAACTGCATCGGTCTGCTGGGTGGATTCGCTAGCCCGATGATTATCGGTTCCATCAAGGCGATGACGAACAGCATGCTCGGAGGCCTCGGTGCGATCTCACTGCTCATGGTAGTTGGTGCGCTCGCTGCGATCGTGTTTGCTCCCGGCACGTCGGCAACCAGGTCGGCCGCTGGGCGTGCCGGCGACTCGTTGGATAGATCGACTGCGGCGAATGCAATGCTTTGACAGGTGCGCGAACGGACCTCGTGTTATGAAGGAAGGAGACTTACTCATAAGTCAGGAATTTTGCGGACAGATGATCTATGCTTGAGCGATAGCTATTGAGAGCATCGCCCATGAAAC
>NZ_SELS01000116.1 GCF_004197395.1 Paraburkholderia sp. UYCP14C
ATTGACCATGATCGAAAGGTCGCCTAACCTATGCCGCACCCGCCGTCCCAACCTTCAACTGTCATTGGGACATTGCCGTCCTGCGCGTCGGATGCGATATCGGCGCCGGTCTCGCAGCACACGACATGGTGCGGGCCGACGTGAGCGAACGCCCGGCCTGTGACAGGGTTCCATTCGGTTCGTGCGACGGCGAACAGCGTTTGTGCCTTCATCAGCACGCCTGCCGCCGGAGCATCCCGAGACCACCCGGCTTAAGGATCTCGCCATAGAGGGCACCATTCGCCGCTCGGGTATCGGCAACGAACTTCTCGAGCGCGCCACGGCGGAGTAGTCAGGGCCGAAGATGTCGTGATGCCGCATGACGGTCGAGACCTCCGCCTCGAGATCCTCATCGTCGGACTCGATATCGGTCCAGGCTGACCGCGCCTGATCGGCCGTAATCGCGATGCGCTTGCGCTTCCTGACGATGATCGCTTTCGCAGCGCTGATGGTTTCCGCCGAATTGTGGACGATGCCTTCGATGATGTAGACCGTGCTCATTCCACACTTCGCACGGTTGTCAGCGTCACGGCGGCGCCGAGGGTAATAAGCTGGGCGCAGCGCTCGTCGCGGTCATTGCGACTGGCGAAGGCTACTTGCGCGCGTGTCCCATCCTGGGTGCGAAAACGCAGCAGGTACGGTCGATTGAGAGCTGGGATGGGTGTAACGATGGCTAGACGTTGAGCGGGCATAGCGCCCTCCTTGCGGCTCGTTCAATTCGCCCCTTGTTCAGAGGGGCCGATGATCGTCGGCCCGGGTTCGGCCATCTACGGTCATTCGGCCGGGAGCTCGCGCAGACAGTCCACTGTCGGCTCTAGCCCCGACACCCGTCGTTGAGGCGTCGATTGCACTAAGCGGCAAAAATCGGTGTAGCAACTGATGCTAGGACGATCAGCGTTCTGAACCTTGAGTTTCTATTCGTCCGGCGGCGGATGACCCTGACGAATCAGCATTTTTGGCCTTCCAAGGCACTGACTTTAGGATTTGCAGCGTTTGACGAACAGCTGTTCAACTTCTACAACTCTCTTAGTCTTATTAACTCGGATAGCGAGGAAGACGGAACAGCCGCCGTTGGGACACACTCCAGAGAATGCAAGAACATGAGAAGAGCAGCTACTTTCTGGGTGTTCCTGCCCGCCACGACTGTGCTGTTGGCGACTTTCGCGCTAGCCGAAACCGCATACGTGTCGGCGGGTGATGCGGACGTGAACATCAAATGCACATGTGTGGCTGACGGGTCATATTGCCAATCAAAACTCTTCGACGGGGTGCAGGACAAGCCGCGCGTTACCTGGTATCAGTCTGTTCACGTTAGAGGCGGGACGCCGGCAAATCTCGATGCAGCTTGCTACCGCAAACGCGACGTCGAATATCTTGGGGGCGGAGCTTGCTGTGTCGTCCCCGGCGATGAGAAAACTTCAATCGACAATCTGTTTCGCGGCGAAGCCCAATAACCGCGTGGCAGGTTTTGACAGCCAACAACCTTCAACGTGCGTGCCGCGCCCAGTCGAACTTGCTAATAGGTTCGGCGAGATTAGCGACGTGCTGGACGGCGCTCAATATCAATACGGACATTCGTCGATGCCCATTGCAGCGGTTCGATCCGTCCGCCGTGGCAAGAAGGGAGTTGAGCCTAGGAATTGCGCTACGGCGGCCGCCATAGACCGCAACGGCCCCAGGTCCTTTGCATTAACTGATTATTATGCCGGTTAGTAACTATACTTGTTTACCATGGAGTCCACGAAGCACCAATGTAAATTAGGGGGGATGTTGGGATGCGAACAGGAGTAATTCCACGTGCTATCCATAAATGCCAATCGAAATTGCCGACCCATTTTATCAGCCACATCGAGGTAAAACGTCCCGGAATGAGACATTTTCAAATTTGACTCAATGTATTTGATTATTTCCATTTGCATCCCATAGCCATTGTTGAGCGTTGTAAGCCAAACAACCCAACCTTGCGACCCGTCTCCGATACTGTAGAACGAAGTGAACGGTATTTCTTCACCGCTATTATCAATAAACAATATTCTGAACCGAGCCAGATGGTCCCCGTGAAGGTATATCTGAGAGCTGAAATCGACGACGCTCGGATTCAACAGCTTTAACTGAGCCAGTTGCTCCGCCTGGGATGAGTTGGGTCCAACGAATATGACTGGATTCCCGATCTCCAGTAGAAACTTGGCGTCGCGCCCAACATATTCTGATTTAAAAAGCGGTCCTGCTACCGAATCAGGCATCAGATGAAATTCGGCAGCCGGCACAGTAGGCGGCGCTAGCGCCTCCAACGGCGAGAAGAAATCCATAAAATAGCAATGGCCACTCTCAGTCGGTCTTTTACACTCAGCAAACTCCTCTTTGTAAATTGCCAGCCGTCTATTAATTTCGTTTATCGCTGCGGTTGCATTCCGACCGGGGTACATTTTTGAATAGATGCCGCCGTTCTCATAGTCGTGCCAGCGGTTCAATTGTGCGGTAAGTTCCCTTATTCTGCCAACAATATCCCTGAGGTCGGCTTCTTGAGAATCGGTCCAACGGGTGGTGCCGGCAGGATTCCACTGAAAATCCTCCATTGAGGCCACCACGTATTGATATGCCGGTGCATTGTCAGACTTAAAGTATGTTAGGAAATCTGACAATCCCTTCTCTACAACGGAGATTGCATCGGACTCCTTTACGCCGGCCGACACTATCTGCGCGAGCGTTCCCAAGCCGCCACCACCCGTTGCAGTAACTTGGACTTGTACTCGGTCTTGTTTAGACGCTTTGTGCAATTCGTTGTTGACGGCCATTGATGCGGTAGCCCCGATTTCCGCATAGCCACCTTTGACTGTTATGTCCCGAGCGACGGTATCTTTAAAATCTTTGGTCACATGACCGATTATGATAGCGGCTGACGCGGCGGCGCCTCGCCTCTCAATGGAGACATAGCGCGATCCGCATTTCTTTTCAAAATCCCATCCGTCAGATAGAAGGTCCCTAGCCTCCTGCACTAGGGTGGCGGAGGAAGGGATTTGCCAACGGCCAAAATCCGTGGATGCACTAACTACTATGACGACGCTATCTTCCGTAGCGGCATTTTTTATTTCAGATTTTATATCTCCGGCAGCTCCGATTTTATTGATATTCACGTCGGCCTTAATCTCTCTATTTTCAACTGCCTCGATTTCGTCTATATTTCTAACGTAATAAAGGTGAAATGATGTGCTCGGGGGGCCGTTATCTAAAGGTACTGCGGAGGTGAACTGAATACAAGGAAACTTGGGTTCGGTAATATCGTTTGGAGAAAAGGTTTTTCCTACAGCGAGGACGCTGTCTTCGCTGTACAAATAGGTGCGTGGGTCCGCGATGCCGCCGTCTGGAGATCCTGCAAATGAGGCGCCGCTAATAACGAGCGCAGCAATTGCAAACGCACGGGCGCATACGCTGTAGTTTGTGCGTATTGTCATGAATTTTTCTTCAGCGCGAACATAGCGGCGCGTCGCCATCATGCGCGGAAAGCAACGCCGAAATCTCTGCGATGCGATCATGTGTGGTGAATTCCCGCGTACCCGGCGCCATCCCCTTGAGTCGAAGCCTGTTCCAGTTATACGTCGGGGAAGGACGTGTTACAAGCTGCAAGCATGGAGAGTGACGCCGTACACGTCACGGTCGGTTGACGTCGCCCCGCGAGCAAATCGGAACTCAAGGCCGTGTAGCGGCTCAGTGTGTTATCCATGACGGTTACGGCGCGCCGTCGCAGCCCACAGGACGAATGCGTCGATCGAATGCGAGGACGAAGACCTCGATAGCCAACTGGGCACCCTGCTCAGCCACCCGCGTGTGTGCGGGCGCGACACTTTCGCGATCGTTCGCGGGTCCGTGCTCGACGAAAAAGCCTGTTCCGCGACACCTTGCAGGCTTTCGTTGACGAAACGCGAACGCGGAACGGTTGTTTGCAGGGTGAGCCGCTGCCGGTCTATGAACCGAACAGCTTGGCCTCATTCTTGCGCGACGCCGCGAAAGCCTGAGTCACATCTGCCAAGGTGCGGACGAAGGAAATCAGATCTGGCGCGCTCTGCAGGCGGACTTCTAGCCGAATGCGGTACCGCCGGACATGAGAGTCGGCGAAAAGAAGGGTTGCGGCGCCGGCTCGACCACCGGCGTGGCAGCGGGCAGGACGCCCACACCTCGTAGCAGATTGACCGTCACGTTGGACACGCGGACCTGCTTGCGGGCCTGTTGGCGCAGCTTCTTCCCAGCACGCCGCGACATCGTCGGCATCAACACCGGCGCATCGTGCTCGAGCTGCTCGACGGCGTCGCGTAGTACGTCGTACGGATCCGCATCAACATCCGCTGCCGGATCCGCCTGCACGACGTCGAGCGACGCCGGCACACTCGCCGCGATCGCGGCCGGCACGACCTCGTCGACGTCGTCCGACGATATGGAAAAGTCGAGATCGGGATTGTTGCGCAGCGCGCGCGTCGCAGAATCCGCCAGCCAGCCGAAGCTAGGCGAGCGCTCCGAGTCCCTCAGCACGTCGACGATTAGCTCTGTTGTGTCGACGGCCCGCTCGACGGTGTGCATGTGGACCTTTCCGCCGGCCATATAGCCGATCGTGAGACGATGTAATGGCGGAAGCTTGATCGGCGCAGAGCCTTTCGCATTGCGTTTCTTGATGCTTTCATATTGGCGATTCTGGCAGCTAGTACAGAGCCTTTTCCCTATCAGCCGGCCGTTCGTGCGATGGCACCTCGAGCACGTAAGACTGCCCTTGATAGTGCCGAGATTCAGATTCGGGCCAGAGCCTCCGTGGGCCGCACCGATTGGGCATCGCTTACAGTGCGCGTGACGCCCGAACGCGTCGCCGCTGTTGGCCTGCTTGAACTTGTCAGCGCACGATTCGACGCTCAGCGTCGCCTTGTACCGATCACACGTGAAGTGCTTCACGCCCGGCAATACGTCGAGCTCAAAGTACTGCAACACGGACTCAGACACGGAGATCTCCTTAGCGGACAATGCTGGGCTCTGTGAGCACGACTCGACCGGCTCAACCGACTCAGGCGTTGCATCAGTACGACGGCGCGCACGATATTCCGCCTGCTTGGCGAGCACGTGCTCGAGGTTCCGTTCGCGCCAGGCACGCGAGCTTGCTCGATTTCGATCAGGATGACGCGCGCGGTATGCGGCCGAGCGATCGTACGGGTCCAGCGGCGCAGGCCGTTCGACGTCGTCGCCACCGCCGAGTCCGTAGACGGGCGCCAGATCCTTCCCGGTCCGCAGGTAGTCGACGATACGCACCTCACCCGCAGCGTGGGCGCGCGCGATTGCATGACTGGCGGAATTCCGCTTGACGCCGAGTTTCCCTGCGATCGCCGTAGCAGTCAGGTTGTCGTGCTCGAGGAGCTGGAGCGCACGCTCGCGAATCATCGTCATGAAAGCCACCTTGCGCAAAGCGCCGCAAACACGAAAGCGCAATCTGCGCGCGCCCGGCCGCCAAGCACGCGCGCGCCTATCAAGCCCGGCAGCAGCACACCGCCGGAACAACTACACGGCCGAGCGCACCGCCTCGAGCAGATCAGGATTAAGAGCTCGGCCACGCCGGTACGCCGTCGTCGCGCGCAGGACGTCGTCGCGCGATATGTGGCCACCCATGAACGCGCTGATCACGCGATCAAACGCGGACCACTCGCATGGCTTTTCGCCGGCTGCACGCTGGTCGAGCAGGTCCGGCAGCGGCGCCGCCAATATCTGGCGCAGGTAGTCCGCTCGATCGCTCACGACGCCGCCAGAACTGCCTCAATCAAGTCGCCAGGCAGCGGCTTGTTGCACATCCACGCGTCTTGCGCGCGCCGGGCGTCCTCGACTGAGATCGAGCCCTCGTGGCGCCCCTTTATGAGCAGGTCTACCATGTGCCCGGTCGCCGGCAAGTGAAACGCGTGCTCGACCGGCTCTGTGTCGTGCGCCTTGGCGAGATCCACCGGCACCGGCTCAGGCTCCAGCTCAGCAGGCATAGGCTTCCAAACCGGCACGGGCGCCGGCTTGCGAAATATCACGCGCGGGCGGGCCATCACGTGTTGCCCGAACCGAGCTTTTTGAGAACCCATAGAGGCAGTGCGCGGCCGTCATCCAGCGCCGACTGGACCGCCGCCACGTCCTCCTCAGTCAGTTCTCCCTGACGCGCGAGCGCCCGGCAGGCAAGCAATTGCTTTTCCGTGACATTTCCGTTCAACTCTGCGCCCTGGGCATGACGTTTCAAGTCTGCCATCAGAGCCCCTACACGGAGGGCAACATGTTCGCGGGGCTCTGCGTTCGCCGCCGGTGCAGTCTTCGCGGGCTTGACGACCTTCTTCTTGTCGAGCTTCACCGCGACCGTCTTCATCGAGCCATCGGCCTGCGCCTTCAGGAGCGCCGTATTCCAGTCGACGATACGCGACTTGCCGGGTGTCGTAGGACGGGCACGGACTACCTTACCGGCCGGCGACGTCTTGTCGACGCGACGGGCCGCCCTGATCGGCTCGTACTGGCCCGTGACCGGATGGGGCATAGCGTCCAGCTCGTCCAACAATTTCGAAAAATTACCCATTTCATTTACCGCCTTTGGTTGTGCCTGCGCCACGCGTTTTGCGGGGCGCTTCGGGCCTGGTTGTGCGCATCGCGTCGCGCAGGTGCGCACCCAGCGCCTCGAGCGCCGCGCTCATTGGGAGTGCTGGATTCAGCGCATTGCGGCCGTGTTGACGTCGTGCCCTTCTGATGTCTCTGCTGCTCATCTGGAAGCCTGGAAAAAGCCCGGACCATCACATGACAGCCCGGGAAACCGCGCCTGTCAGAGCGCGGACGGAGTCAAACGTTAATCGCGCGTCGACGTCTTCGACAGCGCCTGCACCAGCTCAGCGACGGCCATCATGTTGACGATTGCGGCCGCGCATTCAGGTGATCCATCCAGCGCCTTGCTGATGCAGACCTCGGTGATCGGCATGGCCGACCGCCGGACGCGCTTCGCGACTCCAGCGCTGATCGTCCTGAACGAGACCGGACGACCGCCCGGATTCTTGACATCGCCGGGCGCGGCCTGCGCCGCCGCGTTGCCCGATTCGCCTCTCTTGAACGCCATGACTGATCCTTATGCGCGCAGTGCGCCGGTACGGATGAACCAATCGAGATCCTCGCCAAATGGATAGATCGTGCGCGGCAGCGCCGACTTTTCGAATGGTTCGCCCTGGACGCGCACGAATCCGACCAGCGACTTAATCGATGCCATGAACGTCGCCTCGGCCTTCCGCGTATGCGCGAGCAGGTGCTTTTTAATGACGAGGTTCTCCTCAGCCGTCAACGCAGCACGCGCCCGCTCGACAGCAGCCTTGGCACTTGCATCGTCGATGGCGTCGCACCTCGCCACGGCGCCAGCATGCAGAGCCGTCAACTGCTCGATATCTAGGCTCAACCCGTACAGCTCGGGCGCGCCGGAAGCGTCGCCAGCAGCGCGCCTAGCCTTGAGATCTGCGTGACGCTGGACGGCCGTGCCGAGCACTTGTGCAACGTGTGCGGCTTTCTCCGTCAGTGCGCTCAATTCGGCGCCGACAATACCGCTCTCGTGATTGGCGATCGCGATATTGCGCGCGAGATTCATGAAGCAGATTTCGTCGGCCGCGAGGCGATGGGTTACTCCGGCCGCCGCGAGTTTCGCATTGACACTTGCTACTGCATCGGCACCGATTTTCGCCGTGCCTGCATCGACGGCAGCCTCGGCGTCAGCCCGCACCTTCTCGCGTGCCTCGTCGGCCAGCTTCTCCGCGGCGGAAAGGTCTACGTGGAGGTTTGCCAGTTTGCGACGGATCTTTGTGACGTCGCCGCCGTTGCCGATCAAGGCAGAGTTCAACTGTTGGTTCGTTTCCGCGATGGCGCTGGTGATATTCGAAATCGTTGCCGCGTGAATCTCGTTGCTCATTTGGGGGTATCCGTAATATGGCTTTTTTGGGTTTCTTGGGATCAGCACCCGCTGGCCCCTTGATGACTCCATCTTTGTGTCACGACCTAATTCGTGCATCTAATGGAACCTAAATGGAGTGCGTGGCGCGTAAATAGGTAGACGGCGCGCGAGCTATCCCGCGTTCGATCAGCCGGCCAGCAGCGCCACAAGACGTTGATTCGGGATGTAGGCGACATCCGCGTCCGGCCCGAGGTGCTTGGCACCAACCCGGCCGACTGTACGCATCCCTTCGACGGCGTCGATCAGCGCGCGCTCAGCGCGATCAATGTGACCGGCCATGATCTCTACCAGGATGCCGTGCTGTGCCCTGCTCAATTCATCGGTACAACGCGCGACGGCGGCCGCTGCGCCCGCATCGAGTTGCTCCATAGCAGTCCGCGCATAGTCCATGGCCCGCTTGATCGCGTCGCGCTCGTCGTTCGGATCCAGATCGCCGCGCTGCGCGAGCATCGTTTCGAGCTTCGCGAAGTGATCACGTGCCAAAGCATCATCATCGACGAGTTTCTGATGCGCGTGATTAGCCGTCGCCAGATTGGCGGCCGCCTCATTAAGGCGAGTGTCATCGGCAGGAACGCAATAGTCGACGCCAAAGTGCGCAAGCCACGTATTGAGCTCCATAATCGAGCGGGCCGCGATCAGCTCGGCGCTTCCCTCAATGACCAACTGATTGATGGTTTTTGCCGGTTTGCCGGACTGGACTGCTTCTTCGGCGTGACTCATTTTTCACTCTGCTCCGTGATCGTTTTGTAGGATTCGCCTCGTGCGTCTCCGCTGATCACAGCGTCGTGTCACGACCGTTTTCGCTGGTCGTCTAATGGAGTCGAACTAGAGAAGAAGTCGCATAAACCGTTGTGCGCACGGCACCGGAAACGGAGTCGACGTCGCACCCAACCGGGGAGCCCATACAGAAATCCCCTCGGGGAACGCGACGGCACGACAACGGTCTCGGGACGGTTTGCAGACCATACAAAAATCACTTGTTTTCCGTATGCGTCCAGCTTATGATCCAGGCATCCACCCGGAGATGCCCGACAATGCCGAAGAACAAACGAGTCGCGCTATACGCTCGCGTCTCGACGGACGCGCAGACCACCGATAACCAGTTACTCGAATTGCGCACCGTCGCCGAGCGTCACGGTTGGGAAGTAGTCGCCGAGTACGTCGACCACGCCGTGAGCGGCGCCAAGGGTCGCGACAAGCGTCCGGACTTCGATCGAATGCTGAAATCAGCGAACCGGCGAGAGTTTGATCTGATCGCGGCATGGTCCGTCGACCGCTTGGGCCGATCGCTGATTAATCTGATCAACTTCATGGAGGAGATCAGGGCGAAAGGCGTCGGCCTGTACCTGCATCAGCAGAACATCGACACGACGACGCCGGCGGGACGCGCCATGTTTCAAATGTGCGGGGTATTCGCTGAGTTCGAACGCGCGATGGTCCAGGAGCGCGTTCACGCCGGCCTTGATCGCGCTCGCGCGCAGGGGAAGACATTCGGACGTCCGAGGGTTGCCGGGCCGCGTGAGGAGCAGATTCTCGCGCTTGCCGCGACCGGCCTAGGCATGCTGAAGATCGCAAAACAGGTAGGCGTAGGCACCGGCACCGTGCAGAGGATCATCGCCGAGCAGAAGGCCGCGACCACTGGAGGTTAGCGGTCTCCTGAATGAAGGTAACCCACGGAGGTCATTTTGATGAGAATAGTTTGCGCCATCCTATTAGTGGTGCTCATCGGCGTGACGTGGCAGCTCAAGAACGAGATTGACGCAAACCGTCTGCAAGCCGCCGATATTCAAAGCCTGTCGGCGAGATTGGCTGACAAGGCAAAGCGGGAGACTTTTGACCTTCAACAGAAATGCGCTGCTCAGGCAGAGCAGACATTTCATCGACTAGGGTATAGGGAAGGTCAATCAACCGGCGATGTCATAAGTGCTATCTTCCAGGCCCACTACAACCCCGAGCACAACCAGTGTTTTATGACCTTGGAAACACTGCTCAAAGGCGGCTTTCAGTTCAAGTCTTTATTTGACGCCTATGAAAATCGGACCTATGCCGAATACGACTGGATGCCACAAGAAGGTAAGAGCTTTGACAAAGTGCTGCCCGCGGTCTGCAGATTAGTTGCATCAACCGGCAATGAGCGAACGTGCAAATCGGAAGACGAATATAGGGCGTTCGTCGCACATTACATGGAGTGAGGACTGGGCGCCTACGGAGAGGCGAATCGAAGCGGAGATCGCACCGCGCGCCGATCAGTCCGTAATCGGCTGACGCGACAGCCCTCCAAAATCGTATTCATCGAACACGATCTCGACAGCATCCGAAAAGGGCGGCGCTTGGTGAGGGGTGGGATATCCGTTCTTCACTTCAACGGCGACGATCGTGCGTGATCCGACGTCAGTGCAACGCCACAGCGTCGCGCCGGAGTAAAACGCCATGCCGATCTCGAATTCCGAGTGCCCCATTCAGTCTCCACGAACAGGGCCGTCGCAAGGTCCTTTAATTGATTCAGCCGGATCCGCAGCGGTGATCGTGAAATTGACATGTACGGCGTCGTACTGGAATGCGACCGAGCCGTCGTCGCTGCACTCCAGCATGCCAACGTCAAGTAAGGCATTGACGTCGTCGTGGACGCTCCTAACATCGCGACCGAGGCGCCGTGCGAGCTCGCGAATCGATAGGGGACCGGCGCCGGTCATTGCCTTGATGAGTTGCCAGCGCCTCAGCGTGAGAGTTTGGAACAATAGCTCCGGTGTCGCGAAGGTGATGAAAGCTCCTTGTGTCTCGCCGTTCATAGCAGCGACGAAGCGTGCGGAAATTGCATCGCGAGAATCGACGCTCAAGGTTACTCTGGTCACGGCTGCCTCCGGTTCAGAACTCCGCGTCTACCCGAAAGAACGTCCAATTGGCCTAGGCTAGACCGCCCGCGCAGCGACGGGATCATGTTTCAATCCGAAACGCGCCGAACGCGTCGTTTGTCAGCTCGGCCACCCTGCCCAGAACATTTTGACGGCCCCGCAGACAGCCACAAAGACGATTACCCAGAAGAGTATCGGCCCACCGGCTCCCTTGATCTTGATAGCCGCGAATTCGACCTCCACAGGGCCACGCGTCGCCTCCAATGTGACGACCAGAAAATAGGCGAGACAACCGATGTATGGAAGGATGAAAAATACCGCGTAGTTACGCAGAACGAAGTCTATAAAATCATTATCCGCCCAGTTGGGTGGCGCGGTCACAAAAATCGCCAAGAAGACGGGGCCGACGACTAGCACGCCGAGTATCAGAATCGCACATATTTTGTGAATTAGCTCCTTCCAGCGCGTCCCCTCTGCGTTAGTGATTTGGTTGCTCACAATTGCAATCCTCCCCAGACAGTCGACGTTTGGCCTTACGGAGCGTTTTATTCGATGGGCGGTTTCAAGCCGAAGTGCAACAAGGGGGTTAATGTTTAGCGTCTTGGGGTTGACTTGCTGAGGCGAGCGTAGCG
>NZ_SELS01000117.1 GCF_004197395.1 Paraburkholderia sp. UYCP14C
CACTTCATTCGCTATGACCAGCTTATGGCGGGACTTACACCCGCAGGAGTGCGCCCATGCTGGGCGCACAAACAAAAAGCCCCGCAAGACCAAAATCTTGCGGGGCTTTTTCCCGACACCAACGCTAAAGCGTTATCCGCTTACCGCGACATCATATTCATGCTGACGTTATGCATCACCCACAACGTCCCGCCAACCACGATAACCGCGGTCAGCACGGTGAACGCAAACGCCGTCACATTCCAGCGCTGCGACGACGACGTGTTCATATGCAGGAAGAACACCAGATGCACGAGGATCTGCACGAACGCGAGGCCCGCGATTGCGAACAGAGCGCTCTGGCCCGTCAACGTGCCGGTCATCACGATCGCGAAAGCCGCGACGGTCAGAATGACGGACAGCACGAAGCCCGCCGTATAGCTGCCGAAGCTGCCGTGACCGCCTTCCGAGTGTGCGCCGTGGGCGCTATGGCTATGGTCCATTTAGATCACGCTCGCAAGATAGACAAAGGTGAAAACGCCGATCCACACGACGTCCAGGAAGTGCCAGAAAAGGCTCAGGCACGTCAGACGGATCATGTCGCGTTCGGTCAGGTCGCGATGACGCATCACTTGCAGCGCCAGCACCACCATCCAGATCAGACCGAACGTCACGTGTAGACCGTGCGTACCGACCAGCGTGAAGAACGACGACAGGAACGCGCTGCGGCTCGGACCCGCGCCTTCGGCGATCAGGTGCGAGAACTCGCGCATTTCCAGCACGAGGAACGCGAGGCCCAGCAGGAACGTCACGCCGAGCCAGCCGAGCAGCACGCCCTTGCGGTTCTTGTGCGCACCGAGCATCGCGAAGCCGTAGGTGATACTCGAGAGCAACAGCATCGTCGTTTCGAGCGCGACGCCCGGAATCTCGAACAGGTCCTTGCCGCTCGGACCGCCCGCGAACTGGTGGCTCATCACCGCGAACACCGCGAACAGCGCCGCGAAGATGATGCAGTCGGTCATCAGGTACAGCCAGAAACCGAACACCGAGTGCGACGGCACATGGTCCGGCGCGAGTTGCGGTTCAACCGCAATAGTCTTCTGTAACATCAGTCCACCTCCAGCGCGACCTTCGCGTCGGCGCGCGCGCCGACACCGGCCACGGCACCGGCACCGGCACCACCGTTGCGTTTCTCTTCAATCAGCGCGACCGTATCGGCCGGAATGTAATAGCCGTCGTTATCCATGAAGCTGTAGATGATCACGGTGGCGATCGCGCCAACCGCGCCAACGATCGCAAGCCACCAGATGTGCCACACGCCTGCAAAACCAAGCACCAGCGAGAACAGCCCCACCAGCAGACCCGCGGACGTATTCGACGGCATGTGAATGTCGCGATACACCGGCACTTTGACTCCGCCCTTGCGCGACTTCATTTCGGTGAACGCGTCGAGCGAGCGAACGTCCGGAATGTGCGCGAAGTTATAGGCCGGCGGCGGCGAACTCGTCGCCCATTCCAGCGTATGACCGTCCCACGGATCGCCCGTGAGGTCGCGGTTTTCCTTCAGATTGCGGTCGCGGATGCTGACGACCAGCTGCAGCAGCTGGCAAGCGATACCGATTGCGATCAGCACCGCGCCGAACGCGGCGGCGATCAGCCACGGATGCCAGGTCGGGTTGTCATAGTGGTTCAGACGACGCGTCATGCCCATGAAGCCGAGCACGTACAGCGGCGTGAACGCAACCCAGAAGCCGATCTGCCAGAACCAGAACGCGGCTTTGCCGAGCTTCTCGTTCAGCTTGAAGCCGAACGCCTTCGGGAACCAGTAGTTGAAGCCGGCCAGATAGCCGAACAGCACGCCACCGATAATCACGTTATGGAAGTGAGCGATCAGGAACAGGCTGTTGTGCAGCATGAAGTCCGCGCCCGGAATCGCCAGCATCACACCGGTCATACCGCCGATCGTGAAAGTGATGATGAAGCCGATCGTCCACAGAACCGGCGTCGTGAATTTCAGACGGCCCTTGTAGATCGTAAACAGCCAGTTGAACACTTTGACGCCGGTCGGAATCGAAATCACCATCGTCGCGATGCCGAAGAACGCGTTCACATCAGCGCCCGAACCCATCGTGAAGAAGTGGTGCAGCCACACGAGGAACGACAGCACCATGATCGCGCAGGTCGCCCATACCATCGTCTTGTAGCCGAACAGCGGCTTCTTCGCAAACGTCGCGACGACTTCCGAGAAGATACCGAACGCCGGCAGGATCAGGATGTACACCTCGGGGTGACCCCAGGCCCAGATCAGGTTCAGGTACAGCATCGCGTTGCCGCCGGCTTCGTTCGTGAAGAAGTGCATGCCGAGGTAACGGTCCAGACCAAGCAGCGCGAGCGTGACGGTCAGGATCGGGAACGACGCCATAATCAGCACGTTCGCGCACAACGAGGTCCAGGTGAAGACCGGCACCTTCATCCACGACATGCCCGGAGCGCGCATCTTCACGATCGTCACGAAGAAGTTCACGCCGGTCAGCAACGTGCCGATACCAGAGATCTGCAGGCTCCACAGGTAATAGTCGACACCGACACCTGGGCTGAACTGCAATTCCGACAACGGCGGATAAGCGAGCCAGCCCGTCTGTGCGAATTCACCGATCACCAGCGAGATGTTGATCAGGATCGCGCTGACGGCCGTCATCCAGAAGCTCAGCGAGTTGATGAACGGGAACGCGACGTCGCGTGCGCCGATCTGCAGCGGCACGACGATGTTCATCAAACCGATCATGAACGCCATCGCCATGAAGAAGATCATGATGACGCCGTGCGCGGTGAAGATCTGGTCGTAGTGATGCGGGGGCAGATAGCCTGGGCTCAGGTACGACAGGGCCAGTTGCATACGCATCATGATTGCGTCGGCGAAGCCGCGCAGCAGCATGATGAGCGCAATGACGATGTACATGACGCCGATCTTCTTATGATCGACGGACGTCAGCCATTCGCTCCACAGGTAGCGCCATTTGCCGAAATACGTGATTCCGCCGAGCACGGCCAGTGCAGCGAGCACCATGCCAGCGCCCGCAGTCACGATGATTGGCTCGTGATACGGAATCGCATCGAGGGTTAGTTTTCCGAACATGCGTTACCCCTTAGGCGCACAGTTGGCGTCTTTCATGTTGTCGATGACGTTGCCGTTGTTGTAGCGGGCGATGATGTTGTTGAAGAGCTTCGGATCGACGGTCGAGAAGTACCGCACCGGGTCCTTTTCGCTAGGCTCCGACACCGCGTGATAACGGTCCATGTCGAGGCGGTCCGACGAAGCGCGCACCTTCGCAACCCAGGCGTTGAAGTCTTCAGGGGACTCGGCAAGCGTGCGGAACTTCATGTCCGAGAAGCCCTTGCCGCTGAAGTTCGCCGCAAGTCCTGCGTAGTCGCCGCTGTGATCGGCGATCAGGTGCAGGCGCGTCTGCATGCCTGCCATCGCGTAGATCTGGCCGCCCAGCTGCGGGATGAAGAACGAGTTCATTACCGTGTCCGACGTGATCCGGAAGTTCACCGGCGTGCCAACCGGAATCGCGAGCTGGTTCACCGACGCGATGCCGAGGTCCGGATAGATGAACAGCCACTTCCAGTCGAGTGCGACGACTTCGACGTTGATCGGCTTGACCTGCGACTCGAGCGGACGATACGGATCGAGCTCATGTGTGCTCTTCCACGTCAACACGGCAAGGAACAGAATGATCAGCGTCGGAATCGTCCAGACGGCGACTTCGATTGCCGTGGAATGCGTCCAACCCGGCTTGTATTCGGCGTTCCTGTTCGACGCGCGATAACGCCACGCGAAATACAGCGTCAGCGCAATGACCGGCACCACGACAATCAGCATGGCCCACACCGAAGTCGCGATCAGATCACGCTCCGCCAGTCCCACACTCCCCTTCGGATTCAGAATATCGAGGTTGCTGCAACCCGAAAGCAGCAACATGAGGCTGGCGGAAATGAAACTTGCCGGCCTTCCAAGCGTCCGTCCTTTCATATCCACTGCCTCGTTTTTTTGACTTCAACGAACGTCATTCGACGGCTCTCCATTAATAAGCGCTCGCATAATAGGGGGGCATCGAAGGCTAATAAACACTCGATTTAGCAACGATCTATTGCGCCTCGACGCAGTGCGACACGTTGCCGCATTTCCCCGCACACCCTATTCACCAGCGTCGTTTGCGACGCTTCAAAACGAAGCATCGAAAAGTTGACGCATCGCAAAAGCCCCCTGAAATAAGCGCTAAAAATCGCTGGACGCGCAGCGATTTCGCGGCACTACGGCCGCGCATGCATTTACAAAGGGATTGGTAGCGACGCGCAAAAGCGCAAGAGCGTCGCCGCATCCTGACGCGCGGATGCGACAACGGCTCTTGCGCTCTGTTCTTTTAACCCGGAGTGTGCGCGGCGACGGGTGCCGGTCCGGGCGCCGCTGCCTGCAGATGCTCGCCGCCTTCCGTCGGAATGTTGTCCGAAGGAAGCGCCGAGCGTTCAGATTGCGCGAGCAGCGTGCCGACCGACGGATCGATCGCATCGGTGAACGGCTTCGGATCGAGACCGATCGCAAGCACCAGCAGCGCCAACGCACCGAGCAGCACGAACTCGCGCTTGCCGAGGTCTTTCAGCTTCGCGACGCGTGCATTGGCGATCGCGCCGAAGATCACGCGCTTGTACATCCACAGCGTGTAGGCCGCGCTCAGGATCAGCGTGGTCGCGGCGATCGCGCCGATCCAGAAGTTGAAGCGGATCGCGCCCATCAGCACCATGAACTCGCCGACGAAACCCGACGTGCCCGGCAGACCGATGTTGGCCATCGAGAACAGCATCACGAAAGCGGCAAAGCGCGGCATCGTGTTGGCGACACCGCCGTATTCGGCAATCGATGCGCTTTTCGTGCGGTCGTAGAGCATGCCGGTGCACAAGAGCATCGCGCCGGACACCACCCCGTACGAGATCATCTGCACGATTGCGCCGGACTGGCCGAAGCGGTTGAAGACGAACAGACCGAGCGTGACGAGGCCCATATGCGCGACCGTCGAATACGCGAGCAGGCGGCGCATGTCGGTTTGCACGAGTGCGAGCAGGCTCGAATAGATCACCGCGACGAGCGACAGCGTGATCATCATCGGCGCGAAGAAGTGGCTTGCTTGCGGCGCGATCGGCAGCGCGAAACGCAGCAGGCCGTAGCCGCCGATCTTCAGCATGCCGATCATCACCGCGGCGCCGGTCGGGCCGTCGAGGTGCACGTCGGGCAGCCACGTGTGCAGCGGCCACATCGGTACCTTCACGCCGAATGCGGCGAGGAAGCCGAGGAAGATCAGCGCCTGCGGCACCATGTCGAGATGTGCTTCGCGCCACACGGCGAGGTCGAAGCTGTGCGTCTGGCTATACAGATAGAGCAGCGACATCAGCATCATCAACGAGCCGAGGAACGACACGAAGAAGAACTTCACCGCGGCATACGTGCGGTTCTTTTGACCGTACGTGCCGATCAGCAGATACAGCGGGATCAGCGTCGCCTCGAACGCAATGAAGAACATCATGCCGTCGAGCGACGTGAACACGCCCTGCATGAAGCCCGACAGCATCAGGAACGCGCCGAAGTACTGCGCGGTACGCTGCGTGATCGACTCCCACGACGCGATCACGATGATGATCGTCGTCAGCGCGGTCAGCGCGACGAGCCACAGCGAAATCCCGTCGATTCCCACATGCCATGCGATATCGAACGTCGGCGACCAGCGGACGTTCTCGACGAACTGCATCGAGGTCACGTCGTTACGGAAGTTCGCCACGAGCGGGATCACCGGCAGGAAACCCGCCACCGCGCCGATCAGCGCGAGCCAGCGCGTGCGATTACGCGCCGCGTCGGACCCGGCGCGCAGAACCACGAACCCGGCAACGATGGGGATCCAGATGAGAAGACTTAGGAGAGGCAATGGCATGTGCTCTGTCAAAACTTGAAGTACAAAACGCCGCGTCAACGCCCCCAAAAACAGCAGGCATCGAAATGGAAATGTAAGTTGGAGTTCGCTGAAATTGAAGCGTGGAGGGGTTTCCCGCTACACGTTTACCCGCAGCCGACTGACCAAGGGTGGGAGATTACCAAGATAAGAATAATTTTGCATCGCAACAGCGGCGAAATCCGCGCCACAATACATTGTTGTGGCGTGGGCGCTTGCAAAACGCATCGAAATGTGCGTTTGCACATTGTTACAAAGGCCTCGCGGGGCCTTGATAATTTGGCGGCAAAAGCTGGCAATTACGCGGAGGTTGGCCGCTTTTAAGCATGCACTGCTTATGGGGCCGATTCGACTGGAACGGATCGTGCTCTCCACTGCTCCATGACCGCTACGAATGGCCAGCCGTTAGGCAAAAATTCGCCCAAACGACGATAAAAAATTTTTTTGGGCCGGCGCTCTAAATCGTCCCGTGAGCGCGGCCGCAACTGTTGCCGAGCGCCTCGATCCAGGAGCGCTGAAACTGCCCCGCTCCAGGCACCAAATCTTCCATTTACCTTGCGAACAAACCGCACGGCGCCATGCTTCCTGCTGCGGAAATTCGCGCGACGAGGCACACTCAATTCGCCCAGCGGGCTCCCCTCGCCCGGCGCCTTTTCCGGACCTTCTCGCATGATGCTTCGTGACGACGTCGTCGTACCCGCACTCGAATGCCGCGGCCTGAGCAAGCGGTACGGCACCGGCCGCATCGTGCTCGAGCGGCTCGACTTCACACTCGCGGCGGGCGAGTTCGTCGCGATCATGGGCGACTCGGGCGTCGGCAAGTCGACGCTGCTCAACCTGATCGCCGGACTCGACCACGCCGATAGCGGCAGCGTGCTGATCGACGGACGCCCGGTCGAGCAACTCGACGACAACGCCGCCACGCGTCTGCGCCGCCAGAAGCTCGGCTTCGTATTCCAGGCGTTTCACGTGCTGCCGCATCTGACGCTCGCGCAGAACGTCGCGCTGCCGCTGCTGCTCAATGATCTGCCGACGGCCGCCGCCCTCGACATGCTCGCGGCAGTCGGGCTCGGCGGACGCGGCGACGACTTTCCGCGCGATCTCTCCGGCGGCGAGTTGCAGCGTGTCGCGATTGCGCGCGCACTCGTGCATCGTCCGACGCTGCTGCTCGCCGACGAACCGACCGGCAACCTCGACCCCGCCACCGCGCACGACGTGCTCGGCCTGTTCCGCGCGCAAAGCAAAGCGACCGGCGCGGCAACGATCATGGTCACGCATTCGGAGGCCGCGGCCGCAGTGGCCGACCGCGTGTTGATCCTGAGCGACGGGGGCCTGCATGCCGCGCGCGATCAAGCCGCGAACGCGTCGCATGCCGCAGCCCGCTCGACCGACGATGGCCGCTGACCTTCATCCATCGCCGCGCGCGCCCGGATATCGTGCCCTCGCGCGCTGGCTGTTGGCCGCGGAATGGCGCAGTCATCGCGGACGCGCACTCGTCGCGATCGCGACGATCGCGCTAGGCGTCGCGCTCGGCTACGCGGTGCAATTGATCAACAGCGCGGCCTTCAACGAATTTTCGGCTGCCGCGCGCAGTCTGTCCGGCGACGCGGATCTGCAGGTGCGCGGCGCGCAGCCTTTCATCGACGAGTCCCTCTATCCGCAACTGGCCAACGAGCCGGGCGTGGCGCTGGCGAGTCCCGTGCTCGCGCTCGACGTCGCGGTGCCTGGACACAGCGGTGCGCTGCCCGTTCTCGGCATCGACGTCTTCAAGGCGAGCCGGATCACGCCCGATCTGATTGGCGTGCCGTCGTCTGACCGTCCGTTCGACACGCTCGCCTCGGATGCGATATTTCTGTCGACGGCCGCGCAGCAATGGCTGAACGTCAAGACCGGCGACGAAGTGACGCTACGCAGCGGCACGTCGGATCTGCATCTGCGCGTCGCGGGCGGGCTCGTGCGCACGCGGCCGGGACAACGACTCGCGGTGATGGACATCGCCGCCGCGCAATGGCGGTTCGGCAAGGTGGGCAAGCTGTCGCGCGTCGACGTGCAGCTCGAACGCGGCGTCGATCGGCAACGTTTCAAACGCGCTCTGCAACAGCAGCTCGGAAGCGCGTGGGTGGTCACCGAGACGCGCGACACCGAAAGCCGCACCGATCGCCTGTCGCGTGCTTACCGGATCAATATGAACGTGCTCGCGCTGGTCGCGCTGTTCACGGGCGCGTTCCTCGTGTTTTCGACGCAGGCGCTCGGTGTCGTGCGACGCCGCTCGCAATTCGCGATGCTGCGCGTGCTCGGACTCACGCGAGCTCAGCTGCTGCGCCAGATCCTGCTCGAAGGCGCGCTGCTCGGGCTGCTCGGCTCGTTGTGCGGACTCGCGTTCGGCTACGCGATGGCCAGCGGTGCGCTGCGCTTTTTCGGCAGCGATCTCGGTGGTGGCTATTTTCCGGGTGTGCAACCGCGCGTCGGGTTCGAGCCGCTCGCGAGCGCGGTGTTTCTCGCGCTCGGGGTCGCGGTGTCGGTGTTGGGCAGCGTCGCGCCCGCCATCGACGCGGCGCGCGCGCGGCCGGCGGCGGCACTCAAGGCCGGTGCAGAGGAAAGCGCGTTGGCGCGGCTCGCGACGCCATGGCCGGCGTTGGGCTGCTTGCTGGTCGCCGTCGTGCTGACGCGTGTGCCGCCGTGGTTCGATGCACCGATCGCCGGTTATCTGGCGGTCGCGTTGCTGCTCGTCGGCGGCATTGCGCTGATGCCGCGCGTGACCGCACTGATATTCGGCGCAGCGAGCCGCGCGCGCGGCACGCGGCGCCGTGCGGGTGCGACGCCCACGCTCGCGATTGCGCGTCTCGCGAATGCGCCGGGGCAGGCGTCGATCGCGATGGGTGGCGTGTTGTCGAGCTTCGCGCTGATCGTCGCGATGGCGATCATGGTCGCCAGCTTCCGCGTATCCGTCGACGACTGGGTCACGCATCTTTTGTCCGCCGATCTCTACGTGCGCGTGGCGTCGGGTGGCAATAGCGGCGACACTGGCGGTTTGCGGCCGGACGAACAGACGCGCGTCTCGACGGTGCCCGGCATCCGTAATGCTGCGTTCGCGCGCATCACGCATCTGACGCTCGATCCCGCACGCCCGGACGTCGCGCTGCTCGCGCGCGAAATCGATGCAACCGATCCGGGCGCGACTCTGCAGATGACCGGCGCGGTGCTGTCGCCATCCGCACTTCGCGCCGGTGACATACCTGTTTGGGTATCCGAAGCAATGATCGACCTGTATGGCTATAAGTTGGGGCAACGTGTGCGGTTACCGCTTGGCAAGCATGGCCAGACGTTCGTCGTAGCCGGCGTCTGGCGCGACTATGCGCGGCAGAGCGGCGCGATCCAGATTCGGCTTGCCGATTATCGGCGGCTGACCGGCGACTCCACCGCAACCGATGTCGCCGTGACCGTCGAACCGGGCGCGAGCGTCGAGCGAGTCGTTGCAGGTTTGAAGGCATTGCCGTTCGGCGCTTCGCTCGAGTCTTCGCAACCGGGAGAGATCCGTGCGCGCACGCTGGTCATCTTCGACCGCAGTTTCGCCGTCACGTATCTGCTCGAGGCGGTAGCGATCGTGATCGGCTTGTTCGGCGTCGCCGCGACGTTTTCCGCGCAGACGCTCGCGCGCGCCCGCGAATTCGGGATGTTGCGCCATGTCGGCGTGACGCGCGCGCAGATTCTCGCGATCCTCGCGACGGAGGGCGGTCTGCTCACCGGATGCGGCATTGCGCTCGGTTTCGCGCTTGGCTTCGCCATCAGCCTGATTCTCGTGTTCGTCGTCAATCCGCAGTCCTTTCACTGGAGCATGTCGCTGCATGTACCGTGGTTCGTGCTCGGCACCGTCGCGTTGGTGATGCTGTTGCTGTCGTGCACGACTGCCGTGGTCGCGGGACGCGGCGCAGTGTCGGTCGATGCAGTGCGCGCGGTGAAGGAGGACTGGTGATGCGAGTTGCGCGGCGTGCGTGGGGAATTGAGTTGGTTTGGGAAAGCGCGAGCGTTCGGGAGGTTTGCTCTACGCTATGCGGATGCGCGACATGGATCGTGGATGTATCGAGCGTATCGCCGCGAGCGAATGTGGCCAATTCGAAAATGTCCACGCTAGTAACGTTATTTCAGCCGCCGGCTCGGATTCCGATTCCAACTCCGATTGCGATTTCGCGCGGAGACTCCAAGTCTCCACTGCGACGCCCTCACCTTCTTTTTCGTGGCCTACTTTGCGTTGGCCTCGCCGCTGTATCGCCCTCGTATGCGGCGACTAGCGACCTCTCCGCGTCCACGCCGGCAGCCTTCGCGGCCGTCACGCCAGATCATACGATCTCGTTTCCGCAAGACAGCGGTGCCCATCCGGCTTTTCGCACCGAATGGTGGTACGCGACGGGTTGGCTCACGACGCCCGACAACCGACCGCTCGGATTCCAGATCACCTTCTTCCGTTCGGCGACCGGTCACGATGGCGCCGATCCCAGCGCCTTCGCTCCCTCGCAACTGATCATCGCGCACGCTGCGCTGAGCGATCCGTCTGTCGGACACCTCGCTCATGATCAACGGATCGCTCGGCAAGGTCTCGGGCTCGCCTACGCGAAGCCCGCCAACACCGACGTCAAACTCGACGCATGGAAAATGATTCGCGCCGCGGACGGCCACTACGACGTCAGCGCCGACGCAAGCGGATTCTCGCTACATCTCCAACTCACGCCAACGCAGCCTCCGCTGATTCAGGGCGAGCGCGGTTACTCGCGTAAAGGACCGCGGCCCGAACAGGCAAGCTATTACTACAGCGAGCCGCACCTCCACGTGACGGGCACAGTGGTGCGGCCAGCCACGAGTGCAAACCATACGACGCGCCGTGCACCCGTAACAGGTACAGCGTGGCTGGATCACGAGTGGTCGAGCACATTGCTCGACGCCAATGCGGTCGGATGGGATTGGATCGGCGCCAATTTGACCGACGGCTCGGCGCTAATGGCATTCAAGGTGCGTAGCCGCGATGGACATGCAATATGGGCCCACGCGACGCTTCGCAAACCCGATGGGCAGGTGACGAACTTCGGCCCCAGCGAAGTCGCCTTCACGCCGCGTCGCATGTGGCGCTCGCCGCGCACGAATACTCTGTATCCGGTCTCGATGACGGTTAAAACGGGAACGCTGAGTTGGCAACTCGATCCGCTGATGGAGGATCAGGAACTCGATTCACGACAGTCGGCTGGTGCGGTGTATTGGGAAGGTGCGGTACGGGTGAATCAACAGAATGCGGATGTGGGGCGAGCCTATCTGGAACTGACGGGTTACGCGGATGCGCTGCGGATCGGAAAGCAGTGAAACGTGCAATATCGGCCGCGTAAACGCAGAAACCCCACCGCTGGGGGTGGGGTTTCTGACTGGGTAAGGAGCCTGACGATTACCTACTTTCACACGGGCAATCCGCACTATCATCGGCGTGGAGTCGTTTCACGGTCCTGTTCGGGATG
>NZ_SELS01000118.1 GCF_004197395.1 Paraburkholderia sp. UYCP14C
CAGGGCTCAACCGTCAGTCTGGATGGCGTCTACGACTGCCGCGAAAACCGCCGTGCGATCTTCAACCGCGGCATGAGGCCCAACATTCCCGAGAACCCGCGTGGGCGCAAGGCACCGAAGCGCGGTCGCAGACGGCATTTCGACGCGGCCATCTTCGCGGAGCGCTTCAGCACCATCGAGCGCGTGTTCGCCTGGGAGGACACCTTCCGCCGCCTGCTGCTGCGCTTCGAACGCATCAGTGCCGTGCACTACGCGCTCAAGACGCTCGCCTACACGATGATCAACCTGAGGCACTACTGCCGCAGCTGATCGCGGCCCTCAGGGCGGCCTGTCGCTACTTCGCCGGCGCATTGCGCCATGGCCGCGCGCGTCGTTACCATGTCGATCACTTCGCAAATCACACTTCCGCTTCGCGTTGCCTGTCTTGCCAACTCATGCATTTCATGAAACATATGCATTACTGATCAAATGCAACTTCAGTCTGCTTGAAACCCGCAATCAGTTGCGCGCGTAAAGCGTTGTTGCCGACCTTGTCACTTCGTATTCGCGAGGCTGCCGCAGCTCCGGAAGCAGTCTCGGGTGTTCCACCGATGCTCGCCTTCACCGAATGCATCGCGTTCGACAATCACGGACTTTGCGTTATCGAGCAGTACCGGATCGGGCGTGCCGACCAAGTAGACGAACGCTTCGCGCAGGCACTTGCACGATGTCTCGGCATCCTCGCCGGCAATGAAGCGCACGAAGCTCGCACTGTACTGACGTCAGAAACGGGGCGATCGGCGACACGTGCAACGCGCGCCCCGAACGTCTGCGGTACGAAAAAATCACTGTTTGAACGGCGCCCTTCTGCGAAGAATTCGTCGGGTTTGGAACGCCCTCTTCCGCCGCTGCCCGTAAATGAAGGGGTTGATAGCCCTCATTATCGACCCCTTCATCTTACGCCCCGTCTGTACAGCACCGGCGCACTGCTAATGCGGGAAGGCGCCCTCTGTCGATGGATGGTGATTCCGACCCTGGCTTCGGAGCGGCCGATTTCCGTCCACAGCCGAAAAATTTTTCGCGTTCCCTCTAAATCGGGCTCTCAGTATGTCGATAACGCCATACCACGAAGAACCAGTGGAAACGTCTTGCCTCCGAGAGGAGGCTTGAATTTTATGGAGCAGTTTCATGTTGAATAAAAGATCCCTTGTTCGCCAACTTCTTCGCATGCATGGCGAGATCTGCGACCAGCTTAAACTTGCCGCCACTTGCCAGGATCCGCAAAAATGCCTAGCGTTGAAAGCAATTCTCGAAAGAGAGATGCGAGAACGTTCATACTCGCGCTGGGAGCAGTTGGAAGCCATCTTTGGCCCGATTCCGAGATGCGTAAGGAAAGCTCGCCGCTGATGCCCGCACGGCGAGTGTGCGCGCCCCGCATTCTGTGGGGCGCCGTTTACATGAAGGAGTTTCGAACTCGGAAAGCTCGTCGGAGGTAACGAGAAGACCCACTCAAAATACGCCGGTCGCAGTGTCGTATCCATCCGAACGCACACGGTCTACAACAAATTTGGCGCAGTGATCGCCGAGTGAGAAGTATGTGTTTTTTCTCACGATCATCGCCCCGATATGCACCTACCACATCAAGTTTTGGTACTTGACCCCCACTTTTGTGGAGCTGCGCCCATCGTGCCGCGTAGTCCGAGGCTAATGGGGCGAGACAGGTAGTTGCATTTTATTTTTCTCATCGCAAGCGGGCATGTGCGCCTAAAACGTTGCCGTCGTCTTTTCCGACGGCAAACGACGCACCCGTCCGCGAGACAGCGGTGAATCTAGTTCCGCGACAGGCGAGCCGCTTCTTCCTCGACGGTTCGCAGACAACCTTCATGTTTCCACGACGGCCTGGCGAAGCGCTGAAAGTGAGTACGAGCGGAACAAGTGGATTCGCCGCGCCTCACGGGAGCCGAGCGCGCTCCCCCGTCAACGTTGCGTCAAATGAACTGATGGTCGGGTGCGGGGCGGAGATGCCCAAAGCCGCACTGGCTCCGCTGACGGCGACGCAACGCCAACTGGCGCGGGCGCGCCGTTCCAATTCCACCCACGCGAGTTCAAGCTCCCCGCGCGATTGTTGCTTTATCTGGCTAGACCGCCCGGTACTCCGCCGCGAGAACCTTGTTCGGAAGGTTGTCGACCGCATAGTGCGATTCGACTGTAGTTAGGGAAGGTCTGCACAACACGTTTTCAAAGCGCCGATTTTTTTTCACGTTGGGCGTATCGGCTGCAGGGTCTGCTAGCAGGTTGGTCGTCCGGCTTTTGAAGCATGATGACCTTCGTTTGCCGAGACTCACGGCCTGATCCGCCGGACGTTTCACGCTTTGCTTAAATCCTTGCGCGCCATCCAGAGGTTGCCCAGCGCAAACAGTGTCGTGATCTGCGCGGTGTTCTTCACCAATCCTCGGTACCGGGTCTTCGTATAGCCAAACTGCTGCTTGAGCACGCGAAACGGATGTTCAACCTTCGCGCGCACGCCAGCCTTCAGGCGCTCAATCTGGTTGTATATCGCGTCCAGACGATTGGTCAGGTCCAGTTGTCGACGCTTGCCCGGTCGCATCGCGACATGCCAGCGTACCGGGTTCGCCTGACAGCGCTTTTCAATACCCTGATATCCGGCGTCAGCGTACACATCCTTTTCCTGGCCGTGCAACAACGCTTCGGCCGCATTGATGTCGTGCACGTTGGCCGCCGTACCAATGACGGTGTGGACCAGACCCGACTCTGCGTCCACGCCGATGTGCGCTTTCATCCCGAAGTACCATTGATTCCCTTTCCTCGTCTGATGCATCTCCGGGTCCCGTTTGCCAGAGCCGTTCTTTGTCGAACTGGGTGCGCTAATCAAGGTCGCGTCGACCGCCGACCCAGCCTTCAACATCAAGCCTTTTTCACTCAGGATCTCATTGACCAGGGCGAGCATCTGCGCGGCCAGTCCGTGCGTTTCGAGAAGGTGGCGGAGCCGCAGAATCGTGCTTTCGTCCGGCAAACGCGTCATACCTTCGTCCAGCCCCGCAAACTCACGGTACAGCGGCACGTCATATAGCGCCTCTTCCATCGCCGGGTCCGAAAGCCCAAACCACTGCTGCATGAAGTGAATCTGCAGCATCGTCGCAACCGGAAACGGCGGCCTTCCAGTCTTACCCTTCGGATAGTGCGGTTCGATCAACGCAATCAACCTCGACCATGGCACAACGCGCCTCATCTCATCGAGGAATTCCCGCTTGCGCGTGCGTTTCGTTGAAAGATCCAGACCAAGACCGAGCTGTGTCATCGAGGAGCCCCTTTAATTCGCGTTCTTCCAGGATAGGCCAACCAGTCTTCAGCGTCAGGACTTTTGCAGACCTTCCTTAGAACTCTTCAAGTTACTTTGCCGTAGACATGCGCAGCACAGTCGAGAGTGGCGCGCGTCAATCAAGGTGAGGTCTCTCATCCGGATTGTCGCGCCACACGAGAGGCTGTCTCTTTGCCAGACGTCATAGATGAACCGCATATGATGATTGATGCACGCGATAGGGCCACATTGACTGGGCAAGCCTATGGCGGGACGGTGTTGTGGTGAGTTTGATGCCACGTCCTGGTGCGCATTCCGGCTAGCCCGGTAGATGAGCCACTATATACGGTGACGCACTCGTCGAGCGCTTGCAAGGGGATGTCAACGGCTGTCGCGAGCGTGGACCCACGCAAATACCCCATCGGCACTTGCGGAGTCTTCTAGCCAACTCAATTGCAGAGAAGGCTCCATGTCGCCACACATCCCGTGCACAATTGAGTCAATCGACCTGCTCGTAACCGGCACTTTACTGCCGTGGCACACCGCCCAGCACTGTGGCTACGCAAATTTGGTATGCGACGAGTAACACCGAATCCTTGCGCTCGATTGTCGGGCAGATGACATCTACGCGACAGTTGGATTACCAAACGTGTAGATCGTCAACTACCTTGGCCGAGTCGAAGCCTACTCGGTTTGGCTTTGCTGCGGCCTTCCTGACGTATTCGCTGTGCACTGCGCTTGGCCGGCAGAGTCAAGAGTAGGTTGTGCAGAGCCCTGAACATCGACACCATCGACAAAACATGAAGGGTCCACGACCTCCTCGTTGCGGCGAACTGCTCGAATGTGGGCACCTCGGAGCCAGCGGCGCCGCGCATGCTCAATGAGCGCCGCCAGAAGAAAGGCCGCACCCTCTTCTACCCGTACAAGGTACTCACCCTGTTCCCGCCGGGCCGACGCTCATCTCGCGATCGTGGCGGCACGCACGAGTCGCCGAACGTATATCTCCCACGTGGGCACCCGCGGTAGCTCCATGAGATGCATCGTGGCGAGACGGACTGGATTAACGCAACGACAGTGAATGCTGGTCCAGGGTTGATGCATGGACAGTTTTACAAGTGAAGGCGTAACCGGTGCCGGCCGCCGCCCCGCTTACTTCGGGCGCGCGTCGATGACCTTTTTCATGCGCGAACACACGTGGGTGCAGAAAGTCTCAGCGAGCTGCCGGTTTGTTGTTAGGATGTTCTCGGTAGTGAGCGACTCACGCAAGACGCCAATCCTGGCCATTTGGCGCTGGTGCAGCAGCCTCGTCACAAACGTGTGCAGTAGTTCTTTTCGGATATGGGCCTCCGCCGTTTCATAGAACTCCCTGCCGGCCTCAGCCTCCGAGCGGACTTTGGCGGCCGCAATTTCGGCCTGGGCTTTCTCAGCCTCTCGTCGTTGCGACTCCGCGTTTTGACGGGCACGTGCTTCCTCCTGCGAATGCTGAGACTGTTGCGACTGAACAGCTAGCATCTTCTTTTCGGCGCCACCAATGCGGTAGTTCCCTTCGAGTGACTTGAAGAGATATCCCTTGGGGCTGACGGTGACCTTGCCCTGCGTCAACCTGGTCTGCGTGTATTCGATGGCCTGCACCAGGCGTTCATCCGTCCAGGTGTGCCGATTATTTGCGAGGCGCAGGAAGTCCAGCTCATCGAACGCGAACTCGTTATGCAGCACAAGGTACATCTCATCTGGAATGCCTGCGCGCGCGGCATCCGCGCCCTGCTTCTTCGTGAACCGGAACCGTAGTTTCATCTTGTCCACGGACACGCGCGCGGCGTTCGCTTCCCAGCTGACCTCAAAATCCGACTCTTCGTTGAGCTGCTGCAGGGCAGGGTCAAGGAAATGCTTCCGGAACTCCTTGAAGACCCTGCGCGACGCGCCGACCTTCCCTGGCCATTCGAGAACATCTTCGTACGCGAACCACTCGGTTACACCGTGGCCCTCGCATGGAATGAGGCGGTCATAGACTGCGCGCGCGAGCGATAGCGTAAACTTTGCAGCATCGCGCAGGCTGAGCCAATGAGCCTTATACGGGCTGATGAGATATCGAATCACCCGCCCTGAGAGCAAAATGCACACGACGTTTCTCTCGATATAGCAATCGCCAAGCAGACTTATAGTGCCCCACGAGTCCTTCTCGGTCAGCTCCTCGATTGAGGGGGCTGTCATGATTTCAACGCGGGCCTTGGCGGCGGCACGCATCTGGGTAACGAGATGGCTGTGGTTGCGACTGTCGTAGCGCATCAGCCATTTGAAGTAGTTGATGTCCTCGGAAAACGTGTACACCTTGTCGTCGATGAGTTCGTCAGGTGCCTTCGAAGCGACGATAAAGTATGCCGCGTCGAGCACCCGGCGCGCGGCGATACCGAGTCCGCCGACACGGGTGAAGATGTTGTTTCGGAGATACCCGATGTCCCTGTCTGCCTGGTCTATCCGCGCGTCTTTCCCGGACATGTCGTCGTAGATGTCCAAGGCAAGTTGATGCGGCGTGGCGGCAAGCGTCGGGTTTTCCATTCGTTCTTTCGGCTCAATGCCGGCACTGTATCAGCCAAGCAGCGGCTGTCAACACAAAAACCGCCCCCGATGTCGGACCCTTTTCCAGCACAAAAACCACCCCTTACCTTCCAGCTGGCGCCCAAAAACCGCCCGACGTTCTCACAATTTCCGCGCATCCAAACCCAATTTCTGCCCGCTGCATCACAAAAAGCGTCCCCGTCTTCACAAAAACCGTCTCTGTTCACAAGCTTTTACATTGATTAAAAAGGCTTTTCCTAATTCTGTTGGTTGGTTTTTGTTGGTTTTTGTTTACAAAAAGCAGACAGGCATAGGCCCCAATAACATGAAAAATCAACCTAAAATGAAGCGCGGTACATACGTAACCATATGATTTTCATCGGCAATTTAGCTGTATGAGAAGACGAGCACAAAAGTCATTCAGGGGGTGGTTTTTGTGCCGATGACTCTCTCGCTCGGCTCGGCGAAACGGGAACGGGTCGCCGCGCGCAGTGGCTCGTCCAGGATCTATCGCCCTTGACTCGTTCCACGTCTGATCGCGAACACACGATTTGGACGTGAAATCAATTAACTGTCGCAGAACCTTCATGTTTGGGCTAAAAAACAAGACTCAATACAACCCTGTTTACACATAATGGTGTATTCTGCGCTTTATCGTCAAAACACGGAGAAGTGCAGAATGGATGCAGCGGCTACCGCCCTCCCTATTGAAAGCCGTCGCACGACGCTTCGCGAGGTCGCAGAGTTCGCCGAAAAACTCGCCCCGTTCGCGGATAACCTGCGCGAGCAGATTCTCGCGCCGAGGCCGCGCAAGACCGCTCCCATATTTACGATCAGCGAACTGGCCGACATGTGCAATCTGTCGCGCCAGCAGATCCAGTATCTGGTGACGAAGGCGGATCAGGGGCTTCCGTCGGGCACGCTCAACGGCAGCGGTCGCAGCCGGACGTTCACGCTTGCCGAAGTGCGCACGTGGGTGAAGATGGCCTCGGACGTCTATCAAACGCGACTTGCGGAACCGGACAGCGATTTTCGAGGGCGGGTGTTGACGACAGCTCAGCTGAAGGGAGGTTCTGCGAAAACCACCACGACTGTCTGCCTCGGACAAGCCTTGTCGCTGCTCGGGCGCAGAGTGCTCATCATCGACCTGGACCCACAGGCTTCCGCTTCGGAATTGTGCGGGCTGTATGCAGAGAAGGAAATTAGCGGTGAGGACACCGTCCTCCCCTACATCTATGACCAGTCCATCGAAGGGGGGCTGAGTTCGAAGGTGCAGAGCACCTATTGGGATGGCATCGACATTATTCCGGGGCACACGTTCTTGTATGGCGCTGAGTTTCTGTTGCCGGCCCGGCAGAAGACGATGAAGGGTTTTCGGTTCTGGTCGGTGCTTCGCGAAGGCCTCGAGCCGCTGCGTTCGCAATACGACTACATCCTGATGGACACCTCGCCATCGCTGTCATACATGAATCTTAACGCCTTGCTCGCCGCAGACGCACTCGTTATGCCGATGGTTCCGGAGAACTTGGACTTCATCAGCTCGATGGCGTTCTGGCGTCTCTTTTCAGAAGTCGCGGGCGACTTCCTCGCGTACGAGGAAGACAAGGCCTATGAGTTCATTTCCATCCTTCTTTCCAAGGTCGATTACGGCAAGACGTCATCGGCACCGGTGGTTCGGCAATGGGCTCAGACAGCTTACGGGAAATGGTTGGACCCTTTCGAAATTCCGGCAAGCTCAGTGATGAGTGGTGGGGCCCTCTCATTCTCCACGGCACTGGATATCACGAATACGCATTCGACCGCTAAGTCGCTTCAGCGAGTGAAGCAACCGTTGATGCAGTACGCGCGTTGGCTTGACGACATGTTCGTCAAGAATTGGAAGGAGGAGGCATGAGCAATATTCGCGAGCAGCTGTTGGCCAAGACTGCCGGTCTGGCGTCGCCGGCTGAGATGACGCCGGTGAGGAAAGAGGCTGATAAGGGTACTCGCAGTCCGCAAACCATGCCGGGACTTACCAGCGCCTTGACCGCAGCGCAAATCCGAATCCAGGAGCTTGAGGATAAAGGAGTAGGGACCGATTTGCCGGTCAACGGGATTTCGCCGAACCCATGGCAACCCCGCCGCGAATTCAATGAGACTAAGCTGCATGAATTGGCTCGCTCGATTGAAGAGACCGGACTGCTGCAATCGGTTCTAGTGCGTCGAGTGGGCGATGACGGCTACCAGCTGGTAGCCGGTGAGAGACGTTGGCGTGCACATAAGCTCCTGAATCGGGAGACCATCAAGAGTGTGGTCATTGACTGCACTGACGAGGATATGGCTGCGCTCGCGCTCGTCGAGAACGTGACGCGGGACGACCTCTCCGATTACGAGATTGCGCTGTCGGTCCGCCGCGTGGAGAGTGAGTTTCCGAATAAGACACGTCTTGCCAAGACAATGGGCATTTCCAGAAACGAACTCTACCGATACCTTGCCTTCGATGAGCTTCCTGACTTCGTTAAGCGTGACTTGGACCTGAGGCCGACGCTCTTGCAATCAAATCAGGCGCAGGAGATTGTGAGCGCGGTGAAGAAGACCGGCGATGCGGGCATGAAGGCGCTAGCGGAGTTGTGGCCGCAGGTAGTAGCGCGCGACCTCCTTGAGTCTAAGATCGCTCCTGCGATTCTCGCGGCAGCGACTCGCGGGGTTTCGACACGTGACGCGGCGGGCCGAAGCATCCTCAAGATTTTCTCTGGAAATGTCCAGGCTGGCAGCATCACGAAAGATCTCTCGGGGCTGACCTTCAAGTTCAAGGCCGGTGTAATCTCCGAGGAGCAGGAGCGTGCGCTCAGAGAGACAGTCGCGAAGATGTTTTCGGTTCAGCCAGAGTAGGTCCGTAAGCCTAGGATTAACAGCCTCGCGTTTGCGCGAGGCTGTTTTATTGGCGGGCCAATTTCCTCGCGAGACGTGAGTGTTCGGACCCGAACACTTTTTTGGCCGCTAGACTCGTCGACCTCGTGCGACGAAGATGTTCGGATCAGATTACTCATGTCTGAGCGGCAAGGAATTCGGAACCGAATACGTCTGGCAAAAAGAGAACGGCCAGCCACGAGGTCTGACTTGTCGCAAGAGACATTCCTTTTAATGGACGATGCGTCGATAGAGCGCTGATGCTGTTCGAAGCGAATGTCCATGGCCGCCAGAAATCCCGCCATCCTTGATTTCATACCGCGTTTGAGACCGTCCTTCAAGATCAGCACATCAGTTTGCGAATTCATGATCTAGTCCTGAGATATCGCGCCAATCGCTTAACTCGGCAACCCTCCCGACCTGTCGTTTTCTGCATTAGTGGCGTTTGATTTCATGTACTTGGTGCTTGGGCATGGCACGCACGAAGCTAATGCAATCACTAAAGATGACTCGTTCCCGAGAAAGGTCTGCCCCTCTAGGTTCCAGCCCTGCACCTTGTGCCAATGGACCTGGACGCATTCATGTGTGAACCCACGCCCTAAAGCGATGAGCCAAACTTCGACGAATGCAGTAGCGCTGCTAGCCAGCGCCATCAATTGTTCCGCGATTGTCTCGGTGAGAATCCGCTCCGTTGTTAGAGCGAGCACCGGTCGTTTTTTTATTTTGGCCATGATTTTCCCTCTTAGATAAGCCCCCGATCCGAAGCCCGGCTTGCGTGACTGCAAGACCATATAGCTACGGTTCGGGGAGGCCGCCCAAAGGGAAAATCAGGCCGTGTCACCAGGAAGCTTTGCGACTTCCTTGATGCGACGTGTGCGCTCGGCGCGCTTGTAGATGGCGGTGCTGACGAACGCTTTACCCAGCAGGAACTGGACGACGTCGACCGTGAACTTGCACGCGATTGCATCCGTGGCCCATGTTCGGCGAAGGGCGCGCGGAGCCACCCCGCGCAGCGGCGCGCGCTTAACCTGCTCGAGCGGCAGGCTCCCATCTTCGGCGAAACGGAGCGGTCTGGACGTCAGAGGCGGGAACGGGCCGCCGGCGCGAAGCCATTGCCGGTGTGGTTGCCGCCCTTGCCCAGATGTTTGTCCGCCGCGATGGTCGTCGCGCCCGCGTCGACGCCCGAGAGCAGCGCCATCGCACGTCGAAGTCGTGGCAACGGTCGGCCCAGTGAGCACCCAAGACGTCAATCACGGGCTCCAAGGAGACTACCGTGCGGGCACTTGCTGCCCTTGCCTAGGACGGCCAGCTCATACAACTGCACCTTCAAGCTGTGACGCTCTGCCACCGGCCTGAGCTCGTCGCGTGTGGTGGTCGCCGCCTCCGCCGGGTGCACACTGTCGGCATGGCCGCGCCCTGCACAATATCGTGCAAAGACAGCCGAGGGCCCGGTGCAAAAGCGGTTGACCTACGGGCGCGGCGGCTTGGCGCGCATATCCGCTCGAGGATTTCAGGTCCTTGGGCAGCGTCGCCCAGAGATCACGGGGGGAGAGCCTACGTGATGGCGATGTGATTCTTCTCTAGCGCGGCGACGGGGAACGCGACAATCAACCGCCGATTGCCGCCGAGGCGCCTTGAGGGATGAATGCGATGTCGACCGTTGCGCCCGGACGTTTTTCGGTGGCGCGGCAACCGCTTCCAGCACACGGGCTTCACGGGTCTGGAAGCTTGCGTGGCATGAAGGTCTATCGTATGCCCAATGAATCGGGCAAATTGAGTTGATTCACTTGCTGCCAGCGGCCGCCCCGTCCAGATTCCGATTAAGTGCACAGCGCAGAGCTCGCGAGTCTCGAGGCGATTGCCGATGAACTGAGATTGCCCTTCGGCGAAATGCTAGTCCCCCCACGGCCAACCAGGCTAACGCACTTCGAGCATCCGTAGCGCAAAAAACTGTGGGAAACGGCTTATGAAAGGTGGTTCGACCTGCACGACCTAAGACGCTCCTCTCCACTGAGGGTGCTTGAGGATTATTCACATTGAAAGGTGATGTTGAACGTCTGCGGGCAACGACAGCACTGTACAGCCGCGAATGGGACACACGTTCCGTCACAAAGGTTGCCCCTTCGCATCATCGCGGATAAACGCTGCTCGCGAGGCCGCCCGCGTGTTGCGGCGTGGGTCCGTCGCGCAGGGAGCACAAAACTGGAGCGCGGTTGGTTCCTTGACGACCCCGCACCGGTCCTAGGTTAATTGTGGCATTTAACTTTGTACACCTAAATAACAGTCATCCTCTGACCCTGATCTATGGCCGTGGGCCCAGAACGTTAGCGGCGGCCGCCGCGTCATCTTGTGAAACATTGCGGAACAGTCTTCGATTGCTTGAAAGCCCCGACCGGCACGGCCTTCCCGCTATTTCCGGCGTTTGTTTCACGGCAAATTCTTGGTCGGAGCACAAAAAAACTGAGTGTACGACCGTAGAACAATGACGCCCGGGCGCCAGCGATTTGGTCGTAGTGAGCGCTACGTAATTTGTAACGGACGTGAGCCGGTCTACTGGTTGCAGGTTTTTCGCTGGGGTTAAAATGGGCGGAGAGGCCGGTTGGGTAAGGGATTCGAGCGGTTGTCGC
>NZ_SELS01000119.1 GCF_004197395.1 Paraburkholderia sp. UYCP14C
ATCCGGCATGCTTTTTATCATCGCGCTGTTTTACCTGAACCGCGATTGTCCGGCAAGACCCCCTTCCGAACAAAGCCCATCTGATGGACGTGGTTGCGTGTACTACCTCAGACGTGGACCACGCAGTGGCTTCAGCTCGACGGGCATTTTTGAAATGGCGCGATTTAACGCCTCTCGCCCGGGGGCAGATTCTCAAATCGTGGGCGTTGCTCATGCGCCAGCATATGGATGACTTGGCGATTATCATGACGGCGGAACAAGGAAAGCCGCTTGCCGAAGCCCGAGGCGAGATAGCTTATGCTGCATCGTTCTTAGATTGGTTCGCTGCCGAGGGCGAAAGGTCTTACGGGGAGACAATCCCAAGCCACCTAAAGGGGTCTCGACTAAGTGTCGATTTCCAGCCCGTGGGTGTGACGGCAGCTATCACTCCGTGGAATTTCCCAAGTGCCATGATCACGCGAAAGGCAGGCGCAGCGTTAGCGGCAGGTTGTACGATGGTGGTTAAACCTGCCCCGGAAACTCCGCTATCAGCCCTTGCTTTGGCGAAGTTGGGGGAAGAAGCCGGCATCCCGGCCGGAGTCTTTCAGGTCATTACTGGAGAACCCGGACCACTCGCCCGACGCCTCTTGGAGCATCCGGAGGTGCGTGCATTTTCATTTACCGGGTCGACGCAGGTCGGCCGGATACTGCTTGGACACGCAGCGGAAACGGTGAAAAAGGCGTCACTGGAGCTTGGTGGCCATGCACCATTCATCGTATTTGATGACGCGCCGGTGGCGACGGCAGTAACTGGGTGCGCAAGTGCAAAATTTGCAACCTCAGGGCAGGATTGCCTTGCTGCAAATCGCATCTACGTGCAGCGCGGCATCTACGAATCCTTTATCGGGGCGTTTTCGAAGGCGACCCAAAGTCTGAAAGTAGGCCATGGTCTGGACGTGGGGGTGGATATCGGACCCATGACACGAGACACGGTCGCGCAAAAGTGCCGCGAGCAGATCGCGCAAGCGCTGTCTGCGGGCGCGAGGCTCGTATGTGGCGGACGAGAGAACGCTTTGGGTGGCAATTTTGTTACGCCTACGGTACTCGCTGACGTGTCAGATGAAATGCTTATTGCGCAGGAGGAGACGTTCGGTCCGGTAGCTGCGATCCTACCTTTCGATGACGAAGCAGAAGTTCTTGAACGCGCAAACAACAGTGAAATGGGCCTGGCGGCCTACGTCTATACGAATGATCTCGGGCGCGCCACGCGGATGGTCAGTCGGCTCGAGTATGGGATGGTGGCAGTAAATACGGCGAAATTTACGGGACCGCCCATACCGTTCGGCGGATGGAAGCAATCCGGCCTCGGTAGAGAGGGATCGCGTCACGGGATTCTCGAATACCTCGAGGCAAAATATGTGTGCATTGGCAACCTAGATAATTAATTGGGGCTTCAAAAATGAATACGAATCTCGCTGAGATCGGCAAGCTTGACAAGGCCACGGTGCTTCATCCTTTTACGCAGTTGAGGGACTTTGCGACCGGGAAGGCGGGCGATCCAACCATCGTCGAAACGGCAAAGGGCATTCGCATTAAAGATGCTACGGGGCGCGAGTACATCGACGGATTCGCGGGCCTGTACTGCGTCAACGTCGGCTATGGTCGGACGGAAGTGGCTGAAGCAATTTCACGGCAGGCCTATCGTCTAGCCTACTATCATTCCTATGCCGCGCATACCACCGACGAGTTAGCAATTCTGTCGGATCGTCTCGTAAAAATGGCTCCTGGGAAGATGAGCAAGGTGTTCTACGGGATGTCGGGTTCCGACGCCAACGAGACAAATGCGAAACTCGTTTGGTACTACAACAACCTGCGTGGAAAGCCGCAAAAGAAGAAGATCATCTCGCGCCAGCGTGGCTATCACGGATGTAGTGTAGTATCGGGGTCAATGACAGGCATGAGTTTCTACCACGATCATATGGATTTGCCTGTCTCAGGAATCCTCCACACTGGTGTCCCGCATTACTACTGGGGCGGGGAACCGGGCGAAAGTGAACAGGATTTTTCCCTCCGGAGAGCGACAGAACTCGAGGAGTTGATCTTGCGCGAGGGACCGGAGACCGTCGGAGCCTTTATTGGGGAACCGGTACTTGGAACGGGAGGCATCACTCCGCCGCCGCAAGGATACTGGGCGGCCATTCAGGCAGTTCTGCGGAAATACGATGTCTTGCTTATTGCTGACGAGGTGATTACGGGTTTTGGCCGAACCGGCTCGTTGTTCGGGTCGGAAAAGTACGGGATCGAACCTGATCTGATCACGGTTGCGAAGGGGCTGACGTCGGCCTATTTTCCTCTGTCCGGCTCAATTGTCAGCGAGAAGGTCTACAAAGTTCTCGAAGACGGAGCTGACAGGGTCGGGGCGTTCTCCCATGGATATACGTACTCGGGTCACCCGATCGGCGCGGCCGCTGCGAACGCGGTGCTCGACATCGTCGAAGCGGAAAACCTGCCAGGCAACGCTCGCGATGTGGGGGCCCATTTTCAAGAGCGTCTGACATCCGCATTTTCCGCACTCCCGATAGTTGGCGAAGTCCGAGGCGTGGGATTGATGGCGGCCATCGAGTTTGTCGCCGATCCGGAGAAGAAGACCCGCTTTGAACCGCAGTTGAAGGTCGGTGCACGCATTTCTAAAGCGGCGCGCGACCGGGGGCTGATCGCACGCGCCATGCCGCACGGCGACATCCTTGGCTTTGCGCCGCCGTTAGTGACGACGAAGAGTGAGATTGAGGAGATCGTCGATATCGCCGAAGCAGCCGTCGCACAGGTTATGGACGAGCTGACCCGAGAAGGCGTGTCCGTCTAACAGTCCAATGCGCAAGTGCATATACCTTCACCGTACTTGCGCCATCCGAAGGTTGCGACCGTAACAATGGCCCGGAGGCGACCCTATTCGGACGGATACCATTCATGTCATGAACTTAGTGTACGTACGCCTTAGCGGGTACCGGGACATGAATACGGAAACAACGTCGTTGCGCTCCTTGATTGACAAGTGGCTTTCGCCGACGCAGGAAAGACCTTCCTGCGTCATGGAATTCAGGCGCCCCCGATGGCGTGCGTTACGTCTCACTCGAAGTGTTACGTATGGTGGGACCACTGACCATTGCATTCTTTCGCCACCAGGATAGAAGTTCCTGAGTTATAAGCGCATATCGTCCAGCACAGCCGCCGCCTGGCGCTATCGCTACAACGCATCGACGTTCGCCATGATGGTGGACGTCCGGTCATGAGCGTTCGCTCGGAGTGTAGCGCGATTGAGGGATTGAGGCATTTGCGGCGCGGCCCAATGCTGCCCGTGTCCAGGAATAAGTGGAGTTGAAACATGCTTGCAGAGTCAGAGCCAATTGCGCTGGAATATTTTCGGGAACTGGAGCTGTGGACGTGCGCTTGGTACGAGGAAGCCATCGCAGCGAATCATGTGCGCCCGCCGTATCATCCTGATGCAACGATCATAGAGCGTATCAGGGGATATTTTCGCGCAGGCCTGTCGCCGGCTGAAGCCGCAGATGCTTGTTTTGGAATGGTCCATTAATTCTCGACGCTGATATTGTGCTGGAGTCGCCCGAACACTGAGCCCGCTAAGTGGCCCGTTTGCGCCAACCATCCTCTGGCGCGATTGCGGCGGTCGAAGTGCACCTCGATGACGCGGGAGTAGTAGCCACGATATGCCTTTCGCGGCAAACGCTCGTGCGCACATAGACCAGCCTGTTTCGACAGACCTAGGGAGAGGTATTGATGAGTAATCGCAATAGGGTGTTTTCAGGTCTGTTGGACGCCGCATATGCGCTTGACGAACAGGCAGCCGGACGCAAACCATTGCTCTCCCGGGTTCTCACCGGCGCGATCACGCTGGATACACTATTCCGGCGGGGAGCACTAGACGCTGATCTGCAGGATGCGGCTCTTTGTCTCGAGCGAGTCGTGACCGTGGGGATGTGGCATCTTGACGCGGGCGGACGGGCGCGTGCCGCGAACCTGGCTACTATTACAAGAGCGTTCGCAAAGAGTTACGCAGGTAAAGGAGCTTCTTGAAGGCTAGGCGCCTATTCGCCACCGTTGGCACGCGGGTGCTGCTCCATATCAACGCAAACATAGCGGCCGCCTAATGAACGGCCCACATGACTTACCCGAAATCCTCTCGTCGGTGACAACCAATCCTGAACCATCGTTCTTAGCGACCTTGCTGCACTTGCCATGTGTTTCTCCGCTGCCGGCCTTGTCGACGGCGCGATACAGGTACGACGAGACCTACATCAAGGTCAAAGGCCAATGGATGACGGTTTGCTTCGGTGCAAAACGCTGTCGCCCGCACTAGAAGGTTGGCCGGGATTCGTAAATACCCGAAGCTTCAGGTATGAGCGAATCCCGGTCAAGCCTCGTAATGGGCGAAAAGCGGGTAAATCGTAAGCGCTGCTTGACTGACGTGTTGACAAGGTAAGATGAGACGTTTTCAGGACGTTTGGTGGCGGGGATGACTCTGCGAGACGGTAAATACTTGGCGAGTTGTAGGGAACGGAATGCATTGTCTGCTGCGATGAATGGATGAATGGGCATGGTGCCGTGTTTCCGCAGGCGCAGTGCACGATAGTAAAGGGGACCGCGATCTTCGATCGGGATGGGAAGGAAGTGTGGCGTTGCAACGTCTCCTACGCGGAAACGCATTTCAGGCTTGAACCAGTTGAACGACCCTGATTAACTGCGCTGGCTACTCTCCATGGGAGTAGTTCGTCAACGCGGTTGATTGGATGATTTGCGATCCGGGCGAGAACGGTGTGCAGATAGGTCTCAGGCTTTTTTCCTGCAATGAAGGTCTGGGACACAACAAAGCCAGGTGAAGTCTGCGCCGACTGCGGACGTGCTGACCCAAAAGCGGTTGGGTCTGGTTGACATTGTGATATTGGCACTCAGCGCTGTCTCGACGCTCGAGCCTCGTGGAGGCGAAGACATTTCCGCGCGTGGCCAATGGTGCAAAGATGCGCTTCACGGGCGTTGCCTCAAGAGCGAATCCCGGTCGTGGCAGACTGATGGAAGCCCTGATCTGCTGCAGACGGAGAATTTCGCCTGTCAAGAGGTGCTTCCAGCAAAACAGCTCGCTCTCGTGGTTTCCTGCTCCGATCCGGAACGCACGCCGCACGAACTGGTCATGTAACCAATGCCACAGGTGTGCGGCTCGATACGACAGAGCGAGCCGTCCGCAAAAAGTATGCAACTCGCGGCCGCCATTTGTCGTACTGGTGTTTTCGTCATGGAGACGCGTCGGATTCGAAAATGGACGAGAGGAATGAACTAGACTAGTACTGCTACGAAATGACGAAGGCGCTTCGAAGAACCGAGATGTGCCGGCACACCCGGTCAGGCCGGATCGACAACGGAGCGCCGCAGGTGACGTGGCCGCAAGCATCGGACCTCAGAGCCGGGATGCGTGACGGCACACGGAGCTTTTCACCGACCGCCTGTCAAGCCTCGCGGGAATCCCGCGCACGGGATGGTTTTTCCGGCGATTCTCATCGATGGAGTCGCTATAAAATCCAGCCGTTCCACTCCACGCGTGGGACGCTTGTTGTCATCGCTAGTGTTGGAAACCACGCCGGACTTTGCTCCGGCGCGGTCTTTTTGTTGTGCTCGCATGAGCAACGCGCAATGTCTTTTTTAGCAGCGCTGCACGCTGAACCAAAACGCGCGGCGCTGCATCTTTTCGTTGTTCCATTAGCGGCGCGTTTCCATTCATGGGCCATGACATGCACGGGGGAGGCAGGCTGAGCGATTGGTGCGTCCGCCTGGCATCCAACGTTTCGCCCCAACTTCAGGATGATGCTGGCCGTTGCAAATGGGCCCAGAAAGAGAAACCAGTGAAACACTGCGGATTGGTGACGGTAGGCTGTACACGCCTGGCGACGTCCCGGAACGATGCCGCCCGCGCTACATTGTTCAACCAACGCTTGCTTCGCTGACGCACCACATTGCTTTGGGTTGTTCTCCAGAGGATGACGGTATTTCAGTATGAAGTCCTGAACGGCACGGGACGCACCGCGCGGGGGAGGTCCGCTCCGTCGCGGTTTCAAAGTGGTTAGGGCTTGGTGTGCTTGTGATGCACTTCGACCTTGAAACATAGATCTCGAAGGAGCCAACGAGCGACGACCTCGGATCGATCCATTCCGCAGGGAGCAAATTTGACCTCGGAACCGAAGTAGACAATGACTGAACCTGCGACAACACGATAGGTTCCCGTGTACGTCACGCCTTCAATTTCAACATTCACTGATTGCATCGTCTCTTGTTCGGTCGGGGGCACGGTAGGATACGTGACCGTAAACGCACACCGGGTAAGCAGTCAACGAATTGAAAAGGGTGGCCGGTTATTCGTCGCCTTCCTGGGTCGCGGAAGAAATTGCTTACACGGTTCAGCCGAACGCCACCTGATGTTCTTTGCCTCAAAACTGACGCTTTGGTCGGTTAGGCTTGAAAGTTGGCCACAACGGTCGACCGCGTCACGCCTTCACATGGAGAGAGACATGTCGGCGAATTGCATTGCGTTTCCAAACAACGATGTAATGGTGGCCTGGACGTTCGCGCATAAGCTTGAGGATTGCGTTGGCTGCGACATCCGACGGATTTCCGCCGAATCAGCCAACTTCAGAGCGGCGAGCCTCAGGGCCAGTCGCTTCCTGACATGGCGGGATTTGCCGGCGACCCGAACGCGGGCAAGAGCGGGCGGATCACAGCACAGGCTCCTTTCCAAAAGCTATTCTGGAAAGACCTGTCCGTGATGGACCTTGCATCGGCGGGCCGGTACATCGTGTACATCTACCAGGTGATCGCGTCGAAGGGCACCTTCGACGACAAAGGCGTTCCGACGCTCACATACTTCAACCGGAGCATCCTGGCAACGCAGGCCTCACCCGCGACGTGCCCATCAGCAAAAAGACCGGCGCGCCCGATGCGGGTGCGTTGCTAAAGAAAATGGCGGGGCCCCAAGACTCATTGCGCAAATCCCTGTCGAGTGACTTCACGACTGTCTTGCCGGAGCTGCTCGTCGAGGAAAGGGGAAAGGCGGCGACTGCTACGTGGCCCTCTACGAACTGCATGACAAGGAACTCAAAGCGTACCTCACCGGGAACAAGCGCCTTCACCTGATTCTGTCGCGCTATCTGCTGGACGACTTTGGAAGCAGGGACAGCTGGCGGGGCTGCAGCCCAACGACAAACGGCAGGACGGATATTTCCCCAAGTCAGAAAGCCAGAAGCCCGATGTCGAACGGAGTTCTGGGTTTCGGCACAGCGATAATCGAGGGCGGTCAGCTCTCTGTGACTCTGGTCGACGAGGGGACCTGCCGTCCCCATTTTCGGAGGGCTCGTCCGTAAGCGGTCGCCTCGTCTCAGGTCTCCCGACAATAGGACCCTCCTCTTCGGAACAAGGCGACCAGCCAGCCGCAGTAGGCTCGACCTGTCTCCGGGGATGGACGCCGCCGATTTCCGGGCCGCGACAAGCCGCGGCGAGGCGAACCACACACCTTGTCGTGACTAACTTCACGGCTTGAGTGGTGCTGCTGGAAAGCGGTGCCTCGCGGTCCTGCTCCACATTCCCGCTGCGATCCATGCGCATCCGATACCGAGGAGCAGCCCATGGGTGATGCGCAGAGGCTGGTTCCCGAAGAATTGCGGGATGTAGAGTGCGACGCCGGCGGCAAAGGGTAGGCCGCTCCACCTTGGGTAAATGACCGACCGCCATATCGTCATAGCAACAATGATGGCCGACGCGGCGAGCAACAACAGTCCGATGATGAACATGACGAGACCTGGGCCGGCCCGGACAACGGTGGCGAGACTCAGTATTGCGGCGCTACGCTGAATTAGAGCCTCTTGCCCGACAGCGTGAAGACCGTACGCTTCCCCGCCATAGAACGGCAGGGCAAGTCCGGTCCCAATCAGGTTCAGCACGACAGCCCGGTACGCATCGCGTTCAACAGCTGTGTCTTGCAGCGAATTGTGCAAGCCGAGCAGCCCCAGTGGCAGCAACGTGAAAGCCACCATAGCCAGCATGTGGGCAAGCAGCCACTCGCCACTCGCGAACGCCGCAGCACCTTGGATGGAGTTCTCGTCGGAGAACGGGCGGAGAGCAGGATAAAGAACGAACAGGATGCCGGAACATGCCATGGCGGCAGCGCCCAGGCGTGAGCGAGATGCAACAACGGATTGAGGCATGTGTGACTCGAAATGGTCGGGATCGGGGTTGAATCTGGAGTGATTTTTTGCGATGTCGAGACTCTTGATCCTGCTGGCAACTCCGGCAGGATTTCGCCAGGGCTGTTCGAACGCGAACTTTTGTCTGAGCGGATGGACACCGGCTATTCAATCCGTAACGGTTGAAGTCCCTGCCCAAACGCCTCTCTCTTTGCTTGGCGATAACGCCCAATGGTACTCACTTTCGCGGTGAAGTTTCGGGATCAGGTTGAAGGAGGTTCGCTCTTGCAACATATGCTGCAATTCCAATGTAATAGTATTGTGACGCCAGAGAAGGACGATGACTCTTCGCAACCATCTGGTCGTGCGCTTATACGACAATCCCCGCAGGAAACCTGCGCCTGTTGCTCCGTTTTTAGTGTTTGCCGACGAAGTTGTCGAACTAAAATCGTGGCCGTTTCATGCACAGGACTCGTCGTTGTCATCCTTCATTCAGCTTGCGACAAACCAGTTTTTCGGCTTGTGTTTTCTTCCTTGACCATCGCGCAAGCCGTAGTGCAGTGTTAATCGGGATGCCTGAAGCAGGCGGTTTGGCCTCTTTTAACCCTGATTTTCCAGAACAACGCTTGCGTTCGGCTAACGGCGACAGCGAGCGGCGCCATCGCTCACCAATCCGTCGCACATGCGAGGGTAAGGTGCGGCGTCGAAGAGGCCGGCCACGACCTGTCGCGGGCGTTAGCGGATAAACGGTGGTGTGTTGCCCTTGATTCGCTCCGGAAGCCGTTAGGCATGCGATCCACGGTGACTTTTCCTAACTCGCCACCCTTCAGTTCTCGTCGCGGTAGCCGATAACCCAGCGGTCCGCGTCCATAAGCGCTCGTAGCGTCTGTCCATACCTTCCCAATGAAGCTCAGCCTCAAGATTCCCTTGGCGTTCGCCGCCGCACTCGTCCTCATGTTCGCTGGTGCCCTCTACGGCATCTTCGCACTGAACGGTTCCATCGACGTCTACCGTACCGAAGTAGCTGCGAACGTCGCCAACGAACGAATGGTTTCGGAGATGCTGGTTACGTTCAAGCTACAGGTGCAAGAGTGGAAGGACACGCTGTTGCGCGGCAAAGATCCTACGAAGCTTCAGAAATACTGGAGCGCCTTCGAGACTCGCGAACGCGTGGTCGACAAACTCGCGGCCGAACTCAAGCGCACACTTCCAGAAGGCGAAAGCCGCAACCTGATCGAACGATTCGCATCTGCGCATGTGGCGATGGGCGCGGGCTACCGTCGCGGCTTTGAAGCGTTCAAGGCCGCGGATTTCGCACCGTCGGCCGGCGATGGCGCTGTCGCAGGCGTTGACCGCGAGCCAACGGCGCTGCTGGAGGAGGCGGTGAAGAAAATTGCCGCCGACAGCGGACGAGTTGCCGCGCAGGCTGACCACGATGCACAGCGCGCATCGTTCGCGAGCATCGCGTTGATGCTCCTGGTACTGACGTTGGCGCTGATTGGCGGTTACCTGTTCAGTCGAACGGTATCGCGCCCGCTCGTTCGCGCGCTGGGCTGCGCGCAGGCGGTGGCAGCCGGCGACCTGTCACTCGAATTCGACTCTCGCGGACAGGACGAGATCGCCGAACTGCTCGCCGCGCTCAAGCACATGCAGACAAGTCTCGCGCTGGTCGTCGGCGAGGTGCGTCACAACGCGGAGGGCGTGGCGACAGCGAGTGCACAGATTGCATCAGGCAACCTCGACCTGTCATCACGTACCGAGGAGCAGGCAGCATCGCTGGAAGAGACGGCGGCTAGCATGGAGGAAATCACCGCAACCGTGCGGAAGAACGCGGACCATGCGTCCGCCGCGTCGTCACTCACGCGAACCGCATTGCAGACCGCTAAGTCTGGCGGCGAAATGATGGACAGGGTTACCGAGATAATGCACCGAATTTCCGAGAGCTCGTCCAAAGTGGGAGAGATCATCGCCGTCATCGATGCCATTGCATTCCAAACTAACATCCTGGCGCTTAATGCGGCTGTTGAAGCTGCGCGCGCCGGCGAAGGGGGCCGCGGCTTTGCCGTCGTCGCTGCCGAGGTCCGGTCACTCGCGCAACGCAGCGCATCGGCGGCGAAGGAAATCAAGGCACTTATCGAACAATCGACTCGTCGGGTCGAAACTGGATCCACATTGGTTCGTGACGCGGGCGGCATCATCGCCGATATCGTGGGGTCGGTTCATCGCGTGACGAGCGTCGTGGGCGACATCTCCGTCGCCTCCGAGGAGCAGCGCAGCGGTATCGAGCAGGTCAACCTCGCTGTGACGCAGATGGACGAGGCCACACAACAGAATGCGGCGCTCGTCGAGCAGGCATCGGCCGCCGCGCAGGCACTTGCAGAACAAGCCACGTCGCTTCGTGATGCGGTTGCAGTGTTCAGGCTGCGTGGCGACGCTGGCCGATCTCTCGCGCTCGCGTGAGTTGCTGCCCGGACGATATGAATGCAATCCCGATACCGGCTGTCCCCCGGCGCCATTTTGTTGTATCGGCATTCCGCTTACCGCCGGATACTTCGCTTTCAGCGTCGTTGGGAAGCTTTATGGAATCTTCACCATGGCCGCTGCAGATAACGCTCGAGCGTCGCGGTGCACGGTGTAGCCGGCGTCGACTCTGACAAATCGCGATACTTTCTTGTTCGGTGCGACAATCCAAGCGGAGCACAACTGTTTTAAACTTCAGCGCTGCGCAGTCCCGGAGACCCGAGCAACGTTGTTCCGTTGAGCCATTCAGCGTCGAAGGATGTAGATTACAAGTCAAAATGAGGGGCGCATGTATCTTACGGACATTAGCTACCACCAAACGACCGTCGGCGTCGGCGGCAGCCAGGAGTGGCGATCTGAGGAAGGCAGGTTCAGAACGAGCTAAATATAAAGTGCCAACGAACCAAAATGACCGCCGTCGTCCGACGCGACGAAATCCAACATCCGTTTTCGAGCACATATACCGATGAGGTCTTGATCTCTGCACCTATTGCTTCGGGTCGGACTTCGGTAAGTCTGCGGCGGCTCCGGTTTTTCTGGACACAGAGTTGGGGTAAAACGTGTGATCCAAACTGGAGTAGTTGATGTTGAAGA
>NZ_SELS01000011.1 GCF_004197395.1 Paraburkholderia sp. UYCP14C
CCCGAACCGCCCGGTGCGGACCCGCACGCCGGGTGGTGTGGCAGGGGCACGGCCTTATGGCCGTCCCCTATGCCGATCGGTTCACGGCTCGACCGCTCTCCCCACGATCCACGGAGCCCCGACATGTCCTACGTTCTGTACTACTCGCCCGGCGCGGCCAGCATGCCCGTGCACTGGATGCTGCTCGAAATGGGTGTGCCGTTCGAAGCGCGCCTCGTCGATATCGACTCGGGCCAGCAGCACGATCCCGAGTATCTGCGTCTGAATCCGGCCGGCCGCGTGCCGACGCTGGTCGTCCACGGCGTGCCGCGGCATGAATCGGCCGCGCTGCTGATGCTGCTCGCCGAGCGTCACGCCGATGCCGGCCTCGCGCCCGCGCCCGGTTCGCCCGCGCGCGCGGAATGGCTCGAATGGATGATCTACCTCGCGAACACGGTGCTGCCGGCAATGCGCGACTGGTTCTACGCCGCAAGCGACGGCGAGCCGTCGGGCGCCGAGGGGGTGCGCGCGCTCGCGCAACGCCGCATCGAAGCGGCCTGCGCGCGCCTCGACACGCATTTCGCCGACGGCCGCGCCTATCTCGCGGGCGACACGCTCAGCACCGCCGATCTGCTCGCGCTGGTGCTGATGCGCTGGACCCGCAACATGCCCCATCCCGCGACGGCAGGCTGGCCGCATCTGGCGAGCTATATCCGCAGGCTGCGCGCACGGCCTGCGTTCATCGAAGTCAACGAGCGGGAAAAGCTGACGGAGTGGCGCAACGACGATCAGTGACGTTCAATGACGTTCAGCGGGTTCAAAACGTCGCTTCCCGGCCCGTCTGCGCCGCGAACGCGAAGCCGTTCTTGCCGTCGCGCTTGACCTGATACATCGCAGCATCGGCGGCGGCGACCAGACGGCGGTGATCGTCGACATCGTCCGGATAGCTCGCGATGCCCACGCTCGCCCGCACCCGGCCGATCCCCATCTGTGCGTCGGTCTCGACCACGCAGGCCATCAGCCGGCGGGCGATCTCGGCCAGTTCGTCGTCGCCCGCGAAGGTGCGCACCAGCACCGCGAACTCGTCCCCGCCGATGCGCGCGACCAGATCGCCCTTGCGCACCGACGCGCGAAACCGCGCCGATACGGCGGCGAGGAATTCGTCGCCGGTGCGATGCCCGAACGAATCGTTGACCTGCTTGAAGCCGTCGAGGTCGATATACAGCACGGCGAGGCGTTGCTCGACGAGCGCGGTCCGCGCGGTTTTTGCGGCGGCGTCGAGCGCGGCCTGTAGCTTGCGGCGGTTCGACAGACCGGTCAGCGAATCATGCAGCGACGCGAGCTCGAACTCGTGCGACTGCCCCGCGAGTTGCCGGTTGCGCTTAGCGTACATGCCGAGCGCCGTGATCAGCATGCAGAACAGCAGCGCGGCGAGCGCGATCAGCGTGCGCGCGACGTGCGCGACGCGCAGCCGCACGTCGGCGCTCGCCTCGTCGCGTTGCGCGCGCCAGTATTCCGACACGCTGCCGAGCACCGTCGCAACGGCTTCGGGCGTCGCCTGCGCGGGTGATAGCGACGGAATGGGCGGCGCCGGCGACGGACTCGCGTTGACGAGCGCCGCGAGCGACGCGAAACGCCGCGCGAGTTCGGTGCGTGCCGCGTCATAGGCCGGCACGAACGACGCGTCGCGACTCGCCGGAGTCTCGGCCATGTGCTGCCATACGGCCAGTTGTTCGCGCGCGCTGTCGACGCGCTCGGCCGCCTGCAGCACGAGGCCTGCGTACTCCTGCTTCAATTGATCGGAAAACACGGTGCGGATCTGCATCGCCACGTACAGCAGACCGAACAGCAGACACAGCAGCGCGGCCACGGCGATGCTCGTGGGTCCAACCCGCAAGCGCCACACCGGCGCGCGCGCGTGTGCGGCACCGCGCATCCCGGCTTGCGCTGCTGGCCCGACGACCACGGGCTCAGGGATGGGAGTAGTTATTTTGTTGCTGTCGGCCGTTGTCATGTTGACGATAGCTCACGCGTCGAAGGAACTGCCCGATCCGCGCAAACAGACCGCCCTTGTGCTCCGACGACGCGCGCCGATCCTGCTGCGCGAGCCGCGCATCTTTCGCGCCGTGGCCGGCCGGGGGCTTTGCGGTGGAATTGGCGGCGTGCCGCGTGGGGCGTGGGGGTGGCGTGGAAGCGATGGCGGCTGTGGGCTTATCGAGCGAGGTATCGGCCGACGCGTCGGCCGGCTTGTCGGTCGTGGTGTCCACCGGCGGATCGGCCAGCGTGGCGGTGAGACTCGGGTCGGGCGTAGCTGGGTGGATCTGGCCGGACCACACGGACGGGTTACTGTCCTCGACGCCGGCGTTCACGCGGGCCACTTCGTCGTGTGCGACGTCTGGTGCTGTGGGTTGCGCCGCCGACGGTTCGGCTGGCTGCGCGGCTAACTGTGGTGTCGCTGACTGCGTGGCTGGCTGCACGGCTAACTGTGTGGCTGGCTGCGTGGCCAACTGCGCGGCAAACTGCGTGCCGGACGGCGCGGCGACCTCCTCCGACGCGTGCGCGACGGCCACCGTCGGCACCCCGCCCGCCGCCGATGAGCCGAGCGCCAGGCGCGCGCCCGCAATCGCATCCGCGTAGGTCTGCTGATCCTGATTGAACCAGACGCCGTAGGCCACGGTGCCCATCACGCCGAAGGTCAGCGCGCCCGCTGCCGCGAGGCACAGCGCGAGACGGCCGAAGCGCGGCGGTGGCGCGCCCGATTCGTCCGGGCCGTCGGGTTCGAAGCCCGGGGACCGGCTATCCGTTGCGGAATGGCGCAAATCGATATTGTCGGGATCGGTAGCCATCGCAATACACTCCGGGTATGCCACTTCCTGCTGACTGGCTGGCGCGCCGACGAGCCGGCGGGTAAGCCGCGCTCGCGCGCTGCCGCTGCACGCAATGCTCAATGAATGTAATCCTGTCGCGATCGGCCGACAACATAGCAGCGTTGCGTTTCCGCCTCGCGTCAGTGGTGCTACGAACGAACGTCGCGGACACCGCGCGAGTTGGCAAAAAAACGTGCAAAGCTGGTAAAAACTCCAACCCGACAAATAGCCGATTGCCGGCCGTGCGCCTGCCGTCGCCCGCTACCCGAGAGACGTCGAGGGTACTGCGAAATGCGTCAGCGCGGTCGCAGTTTCGTATGCAACAACCGGGCCTGGAAACAGGCTCGCGCGCGACGCCCGGCACACCGCTCGAAACCCGCGCCGGACTGTGCGCGCCACACGCTCGAGCAGCATCCCGCGAACCTGCTACCGCGCGAATTCCCGCAAAACCGTGCGCGGCCGGTGGTAAGGTCACGTGCGCGCATGTCCCGACCGCCGCGCCGCGCCGCGCCATGCCCGGCCCGCGGCGCCCGGCCCAACGTCATCGGTCAGCATAAAAATCATGTCGAACAGGTATCAGCACAAACCACTCACACCGTTGCGTCGCGCGCTGGCGCGCTTTTCTCTTTCGGAAACCGCCAAGTACACGAAGCTGACGCTCGGCCTGTGGATCGGTTTCGGCATCCCGTACCTGCTCGGCTACCCCGACGCTGCCGTGCCGCTCGCCGGTTCGACGATGCTCACGCTGGCGCTCGGTAGCTCGATTTCGGCGGCGCGAAGCTACTTCTACAAGCGCGTGCTTTCGAACGTGGTGGCGATGCCGATCGGCACGCTGCTGATCTGGCTGACCGCGCCGCACCTTTGGATGGGCGCGGCGCTGCTGCCGCTCGTGATCTTCAGCATCGTCGCGCTGCGGCCGTCGCTGTTCCAGATGACCAGCATCACGGTGCCGATCACGCTCGTGCTCTATTCCGGCGAACACATTCCGCTGCTCGAACAGCGCCTGATCGGCGTGGTGCTCGGCATGTTCCTCGGCTTCATCATCCAGCAGATCGTGTTTCCGCCCGATCACGGTTATTGGGCGAACACGCTGGTCAACGACGGCAACGAACAGGCCACCGATGTCGTCGGGCAACTGGCCGCCGCTCGGCTCGACAAAGCGCAGATCAAGGCGGCGGCCTCGAAGCTGCGCACGCTGAGCACGAACCTGAAGCAGGCGCACCTGCTGCTGAAGACCGATCTCGAGCAGGCGTGGGTGGCGCCGCATCTGAAGCGCAACGCGGCGCGGCTGCCGGTGTTCGCGTGCTATCAGGAGACCTTCGATTCACTGGTCAATTTTCTCGAAACGATGGACACCTTCCACGATCAGTTCGCCGCGCTCGACGCCCCGTGGCGCGAAGCGTTTCTGGCGCGGCTCGGGCAGCTCGTCAACGCTCACCGCCAACTGGCCGAGGCCGCCGATCTGCGCGTCGAGCGCCCTGCGCTCGCGGCACCGCCACTGCATATGGAGGACCTGCGTCAGCTGACCGAGGACCTCCCCGCATCGAACGTGTTTACGAGCGTGTACCTCGGGCACCTGACCGGCTACGGGATTCTGCTGTGCCGGTTGAGCGAGCTGCATACCGCGTGAGCGGCGCGGGTTGCCCAGTCCACCGCACCGCTCGTTTGTACCGCTCATTGCACGGCTCATAGCACGGCTCATTGCACGGCTCATTGCACGGCTCATTGCACGGTAATGGTCGCCTTCATGTTCGGATGGATGCCGCAAAAGATCTTGTACACCCCCGGCTTATCGAACTTGAACTGATACGTGTCGTTCTGATCGAGCGCGGCCGAACGGAACAGGCCCGCGTCGTTGACCACCGTGTGCGGCTCGCCGTCGAGATTTTTCCACGTAACCGTCGTGCCCGCTTTGACGGTCAGTTCCATCGGCGTGAACATGAAGTTCTTGATGACGATCGCGTTAGGCGTCGACGCGACGGTCTGTTTCTGCGCCTTCATCTGCATCGGCATTTGCATCGGCATCGTCGTTTGCGCGACGCCCAGTCCCGCCGACACCGCCAGAATCGCGACACTGCCGAGCAGAATCACGAGCGCGCGGCCCATCATGTTGGTTAGCATCATTGATCTCCTCGAGCGTAAAAGTGGCGCATGCCGTCAGGCGAGCGTGCTGTCGTTGAGCGTCGCTTTCAGCGGATGACGCGCGATGCTCACGCTCGTCACGCCGAGCATCTTCGGCAACTGGTCGCTCGCAACCTTCAGCGGCCCCGGGCCGTCGCCCTGGCCGGCGGTCGGCTGCGGATAGGCGGTCGAGCGCGCGGTGTGGAACGTCACGTTGCCTTCGACCTTCGTCACGATCTGATGAATGTGTCCGTTCAACACCGTCACCGAACCGAAGCGCTTCAGATAGCTCATCGCCTGACCCGCGTCGCCGGTGCCCCAGCCCCACGGCTCGTAGATCGTCCACATCGGCATGTGCGCGAACACGACTATCGGCGTGCTCGACGAGCGGCCTTTCAGATCGTTTTCGAGCCATTGGAGCTGTTCGTCGCCGAGACCGCCGAGGCCGTTCGGCTTGAAATGCATCACGTTGACGAGCCCGACGAAGTGCACGCCCTGGTGATCGAAGCTGTAATAGCCGCGGTTATCCGATGCCTTGCCGAAGCGGCTGAAGTACTCGGTGCCGGGGCCGTCAGTAACGTCATGCTCGCCGGGGACCGTGTGCACCTCGGTGATCTTCAGGCCCGACATCAATTGCTGGGCGAGATCGAACTCCGAGGCCTTCGACAGATGCGTGATGTCGCCGGTGTGAATCGCGAGCGGTGGGCGCGCCGGCATTGCGTTGACGTAGTCGATCGTCTGCTTCAGCGTGCCCGCGACGTCAGGATTCGCTTCCTTGTTGAAGCCGATATGCGTGTCGCTGATCTGCAGGAAAAGCGGCACCCCGGCCGGGGGCGATGCGGCGTTCGCGTCGGCGGCGAGCGCCAGCTCGACTGGCGTCAGCACGCCGCCCGACAGCATGAACACGGTGCCGAGGCCGCCGAACGCAAGACATTTCAGCGCGCCGCGACGCGCCGGATCGAATGAATGATGTGACGACATGTTGACCTCACGATAAGGATTCGTCGAACCGAACCCGGTTCGTGAGGCATAACCGGCGGGCTACGGGTTTTATTCCCGTGGCGTGCGAAGCTCGTGGCGAGCTGCGTTTGTATGCGAATGGAAAGCGGCAAGTAATCGTCCTGACGGATTGCACACGGGGTTGCTCATCACGTCAGCCGCCGACCGCCGCGATGATCTTCGCGCGCATCGCCGCGTCGGGCAACGGTCCCGATCCCGCGCGCACGTTGTCCGCCATGTATTGCGGCCGCCCGGTGCCGGGAATCACGACCGTCACCGCCGGCTGCGCGAGCACGAATTTCAACAGAATCTGCGCCCAGCTCGCGCAGCCGATTTCGGCGGCCCATGCGGGCACCGGCGTCTTCATCACACGCGCGAGCAAACCGCCGCCGCCGAACGGTTGGTTGATCACGACGCCGATGCCGAGATCGGCCGCGAGCGGCAGAATGCGCTGCTCGGCCGTGCGATCGTCGGCGGCGTAGTTGATCTGCACGAAGTCGGGCTTCTCGCTGCGCATCACCGCGGCGACTTCGTCGAACGCGCTCGACGTGTAATGCGTGATGCCGAGATAGCGAATCCGGCCGCGCGCTTTCCAGTCGCGCAACGTCGCGAGCTGCGTGCGCCAGTCGAGCAGGTTGTGGATCTGCATCAGATCGACGTGCGGCTGCTGAAAACGCCGCAGCGATTCCTCCATCTGCGCGATGCCGGCCGCGCGACCCTCGGTCCAGACCTTGGTCGCGATGAAGGCCTTGCGATGCGCGTCGAGTTGCGTGAGCAGCGCGCCCGCGACCGCTTCCGACGAACCGTACATCGGCGAAGAATCGATCACCGAGCCGCCCGCTTCGAACAGGATGCGCAGCACGTCGGCGAGTTGCGCGCGCGCGGCGGCATCGTCGCCGACGTCGAAGGTGCGCCACGTGCCGCAGCCGATCACCGGCAGCGCTTCGCCGGTGGACGGGATCGGGCGACGGTTCATGCGGGGTAACGCGCTACCGGTTGGCGCGGGCGTGTCGGTTTGGGCAGTCGTGACGCGCGACAACGCAAGCGTTGCCGGCAACCCGAGCGCCGCGCGCAGAAAGCGGCGGCGCTGATCGTGGTTCGTCGGAAGTGTCATCACGTGATGGGGTCCTCGCGCACGAAATTTCGCCCCCTATCGCAGCGCTTAAAGCACACCTCGCCGCGCGAATTCGAGCAACAAACCCTCCGCGTCGACGAAGCGGTAAGCCTGCAAACCGGCTGCGAGCGCGCCGTCCACGTTGGCCTGGCTGTCGTCGATGAACAGGGTGTCCGTTGCGGCCGCGCCGAGGCGTTCGACGCAGCGCAGATAGGTCTGCGTGGCGGGCTTCGCCGCGCCGAACGCCGCCGACGAATAGACGTGCGTTCCGAACAGCCTGGCAACAGGTGGATTCAGATAAGCGATGTGATCGGTCAGCAGGTGGCAGTTGTTCGTCAGTATCGCGATCCGGCAACGCTGCGCGGCGCGGGATGCCAGCGCGAGCGCGGCTTCGTTCGGCGCGATCGATGCGAGCCGCGCGTCGAGCCACTCGGCGGCGCTCACCGGATAATCGAGCAGCACGCCGAGTTCGCGCAGGTATTCGTCGTCGCTGATTTCGCCGCCATCGGCGCGCGCCTCGAGTCCCGAGCCCCAGATCGCGTGACGCACGGTCTCCGCCGTGCAGCCCGCGATCGCCGCGAGACGCTCGACGCGCGCGGCGCGGTCGTAGTGCGACAGCACACCTTCCAGGTCGAACAGAAGCAGCGTGACGGATGCGCTCATGCTGCGTCCCTAGCGCGCTTTCTGTCGCAACGGCCTGAAAAACTTCCGAATCTCCGCCGCGAGCAACTCGGGCTTTTCCATCGCTGCAAAGTGTCCGCCGGCTGGCATTTCGTTCCACTGCACGACGTTGAAGGTGCGTTCGAGCCAGCTGCGCGGCGGATGATTGATCTCCTTCGGAAACAGCGCGAAACCGACCGGCGTGTCGATGCGCCCGCCGCCGGAAAAACGCATCGGCTGCAGACGGTTTTCCCAATACATCTGCATGGCCGGGCCGATGCACTGCGTGAACCAGTACAGGGAGATATTGGTCAGCAGATCGTCTTGCGAGAACACGCTTTCCACGTCGCCGCCGCAATCGCTCCACGCGCGAAACTTCTCGCCGATCCATGCGGCGAGTCCCACCGGCGAATCGTTCAGCGATGCGGCGACGGTCAGCGGTTTGGTGCCGTGCTGATGCGCGTAGCCGCCTTCGAGCGCGGCCCAGTCGTTCTTCTCGCGCAGATAGTCCTGCTCGGCCGACGTCAGCTCCCGCTGCGCCGCGCCGATCGCCGGCTCGTAGGAACTCGGCAGGAAGTTCAGATGGATGCCGTCGACCGCTCGCGGATGACGCGCGGCCAACGCGATCGACACGCCCGCGCCGAGGTCGCCGCCCTGCGCGCCGAAACGCTCGTAGCCGAGCCCGCGCATCAGCGACACCCACAGGTCCGCGACCTGGAACGCGGACATGCCGGCCTGCCTGGGCGCAGGCGAAAACGCGAAGCCCGGCAGCGACGGCGTGACGACGTCGAACGCGTCGGCGGGATCGGCGCCGAACGCGGCCGGATCGCACAACTGATCGAGCAGCGCGTGAAACTCGAAGAACGAACCGGGCCAGCCGTGCGTGATCACGAGCGGATAAGCCTGAAAGCCGGACGCGACACTGGCGGCGCGCCGATGCGCGAAGTGCACCGTCTGGCCGTTCACGTCGGCGAGAAATTGCGGCAGCTGGTTCAAGCTGCGTTCGGCCGCGCGCCAGTCGAATTGCCCAGCCCAATAGGTCGCGAGTTCACGCAGCCAGGCCGGATCGGCGCCCTGCTGCCATGCGGGCGAAGGAGTCGCGGGTGCCCAGCGGGTGGCGCGGATGCGGCGGCGCAGATCGTCGATGTCCTGATCGGCGATCGCAATCTCAAACGGGTCGATCTGCATGGCGGGGTCGTCCTGGGTCGATTCGCGGCTCACCGTCATCGTACGCGCGTCGGACGAAAGCCGGATAATGGCCGTCCCTTCCCCACGATTTATTCACCGACCCACAGGAGATTGACGCGATGTCCGCTTACGATTCCAAAGTGCCGCGAGTGCTGCTGACGAACGACGACGGTATCGACGCGCCCGGCTTGGCCGTGCTCGAAGCCGTCGCCGCCGAGCTCGCGCACGAAGTCTGGGTGGTCGCGCCCGAGCACGACCAGAGCGGTACGTCGCATTCGATCAGCCTGCATTCGCCGCTGCGCGTGAGCCGCCAGGGCGAACGCCGGTTCGGCGTGACCGGCACGCCCGGCGATTGCGTCGTGATGGGCGTGCGGCATCTGATGCGCGAGGCGCCGCCGTCGCTGGTGCTGTCCGGCGTCAATCGCGGCGGCAACCTCGGCATCGAAACGATGTTTTCGGGCACGGTCGGCGCGGCGATGACGGGGCTGCTGCTCGGGCTGCCGTCGTTCGCGCTGAGCCAGGTGTTCAGCGATCGCGAGCGCGTGCGCTGGGACACCGCGCGCACGCTCGCGCCCGGCGTGATCCGTCAGTTGCTCGCGATCGAGCATGCGGCACCGACCTGCCTGAACATCAACTTTCCCGACGTCGATGCCGCCGCTGCCGGTCCGCTGACGCCGACGCGCCAGGGCGTCGGGCTCGTCAGGGACATCGACGTGCTGCCGGAAGTCGACCCGCGCGGCATCGCGTATCACTGGCTGCGCTTCGAGCGCGGGCCGCGCGAAAACGAGGCCGACAGCGAAACGGCAACGGTCGCGGCGGGTCGCGTCTCGGTCACGCCGCTCGCGTTCGATCGCACCGACGAAGCCACCTTCGCCCGGCTCGCTGCATCGTTGATCTGACGGGTGCCGCGGACGCGGCGGACGCCCCTGATTCAGTGCGCCCCTGCCCCCGCTGGCTCGGGTCTGCCGAACGCGGGCATCGTGCCGTTCTCACGCGCGCGCACGAGTTCGGCCTCCACCTCGGCGCGGGTCTTGGGGCCGTTGCTGGCGACCGCTTGCGTTCCGCTCCGGCCGGTCAGCCCCGTGCGCGGCATCGACCATGGCAACTCGACGCCTTGGGTTGAAGATTGCAGCGACGCCCCCGCTTCTGGCTCGACGCTGGCTGCTTTCTTCGCGGATCGCTCGGCGGTAGAACTCTTCCGGTGGGTGCCGCCCCGTGCGTGATTCGTACTCGATGTCGTCGCAACGCTTTGCGCTGAGTGCGGTTTCGTCGGGGTGCTCGACGCGCCTTTCGGATGTTCGCCGGACGCAACGCGGCTATGGTGTGCGTGCGCGGTCTTTGCCGGCGGCGCCTGGGTCCGGTTCGGCGTCACCGCAGACTGCGGCGGTAAGCTCGACTGCTGCGGCTCCGGTTGTACCTCCGGTTGCGCCTTGTTCGACTCCCGCGCGAACTGCAGTGCCGCGATGGCCAGAGCGTCGCCCGCCTGGGCGCCGATCGACGCGGCCGGCTGAGCCCGCAACGCGGTCACGTCGTCGCGCAGCGCATGGTGGCGCGACGACGGCACGCCGTCCCGGCCTACACTCTGCCCCACCACCGCGCCCGTCACGCTAACGCCCCGTTCGCCATCGGCGGCGAGGCTTGCATCCTGGCCGGACGACCAGTCGTTGTCCAACTGCGATACATAGGCCCCTATCGTCACCGCGCCGAAGACGAGGGCCGTCAACACGATCATTTTCGGTTCGCTATACAAGGCACGCTCCCCATTACGGCAGATCGACCCACTTGTGGAAGTGTGGGTGATCAGGATGACAGTGTTTTCCTTTTAGACCGAACAACTGACGAATCGGCGGTTCTGGTCGGGGGTGTGTCCGAAATCGACGGGCAATGGTCTGTTCAAACGTGCGCGGCAAGCGTCCCAAGCATTTTTGTAGGACGTCGTTAAAGGTGAAAAACCGGCGTTGAATTTAATGGGCCTTCTTCACAAGGTCGGTCACTGGAAGCCGAACTCCATGCCTCGGAACTTGAAAAATTCTGTCCATCGTGCCACTGCAGGTGGGAATTGCTGAGCGCCGTCGCAGGTGGACGGTAGACCGAAAGCAGGCTGGGCAAAACGAATGCTGCAATGGTGGTTCGCTGATTTCCGTTGCCCCGGTTCGGCCATGAACGGCCAATCCCCACGAAATATCGTCAGGCCGCTTCAATCGACAAAGCGGCCTTTCATCGAAGCAACATTCAAGCGGTGCGCGTCACGGCGAACGCGTCTGCCGCTGCCACCGTGTCCAACGCCTCACGCAACAGCTGAGCGCGGGCGACAAGCCCTGCGGCTCGTCGAACGCATTACTTCGGCCATCGCCAAGATGGCTCGGACAGATGCTCCGCAAAATAATCGGACAGCGCATCCACCTTCGCAGGACGCGCGCGCGCCGATGGCGTGACGAAGTAAAGGCCACCCTTCGTCAACGACCAGTCGGTGAGGATCGCTTCGAGGCGGCCATCGGCCAGATATTCGCCGGCGATGAATTCGGGCAGCTCGGCAATCGCGAGGCCAGCGAGCAGCGTGGGCAGCAGCGCATCGGCATTCGTCACGCGCAGCGGTCCGGTCGGCATGACCGGCTCCTCCTCGCCCGCGGCGTTCGTGAAGCGCCACACATCGCTGCGCGCGCGATACGCGTATGAAAGGCACGGGCGGTCGGCCAGTTCGCGCGGATGCGCGGGCCGCCCTTCGCGCTTCAGATACGCTGGCGACGCCACCACGAACTGTGTGACCGCGCACAGCCGTCGCGCGACCAGCGACGAATCCGGTAGCGCGGCGATGCGCAGCGCGGCGTCAAACCCATCGGCGACCAGATCGACCGACGCATCCGAAAGATGCAGGTCGATCGACACCTCGGGGTAGGCGCGAAAGAAGCCGGGCAGCAGCGGCGCGACCCAGCGCAGCCCGAACGACATCGGCACGGCGAGGCGCACCAGTCCGCGCGGCTGCACCGACATCTCGCGCGCGGCGCTTTCTGCTTCTTCGGCCTGACGGTATATCTCTCCGGCCTTCTCGCAGATCGTCCGGCCGAACTCGGTGAGTGAGAGTTGGCGCGACGTGCGGTTGAAGAGCCGCGCTCCCAGCCGGTCTTCGAGACGGGCAACGCCGCGCGAGACCGTCGCCACCGACACGCCCATCGCGCGCGCAGCGGCCGCGAACGATCCCTCCTCGGCGACCTTCGCGAACATCGCGAGTCCTTCGAAATCAGGCAGCTTCGCCATTTCCCCTCATCTTTTCATTTTTGCAACGTTAGATTGCAATCAATTCTATTTCGAAAAGTCCAGGGCGTCGATATTCTCCTCACATCGCAGCATGCAACACCGATCGCAGTCATCCACTTACCGAACGAAAGGAGAAACACCATGGCACGCAAGCTCGACAACAAGATCGCACTCGTTACCGGCGCAACCAGCGGCATCGGCCTCGCCACCGCACAGCGTTTCGCGGCAGAAGGCGCGCACGTCTTCCTCACCGGCCGCCGTCAGGCCGAGCTCGATGCCGCGGTGAATGGCATCCGCGAAGCAGGCGGCAACGCGACGGGGGTCCGTGTCGATTCCACGAAACTGGGTGAGCTCGATGCGCTGTATGCGCAGATCAAGGAAGAACAGGGGCATCTCGACGTGCTGTTCGCGAACGCCGGCGGCGGTTCGATGCTTCCGCTTGGCAGCATCACCGAAGAACACTACGACGACACCTTCGATCGCAATGTGAAGGGCGTGCTCTTCACGGTGCAAAAGGCGCTGCCGCTGCTCGCCGAGGGCGCGTCGGTGATTCTCACGGGTTCGACGGCAGGCAGCGCGGGCACGGCTGCATTCAGCGTGTATTCGGCCTCGAAAGCCGCGGTGCGCGCCTTCGTACGAAGCTGGATTCTCGATCTGAAGGATCGCCGCATCCGCGTGAACACGATTAGCCCAGGCGCGACGCGCACGCCCGGCCTGCTCGACCTTGCCGGTGACGATGCAGCCCAACGCCAGGGTCTTGCCGATTACCTGGCTGCCCAGATCCCGATGGGGCGCCTCGGCGAGCCTGGCGAGATCGCGAGCGCTGCGCTGTTCCTTGCCTCGGACGACGCGAGCTTCGTGAACGGCATCGAGTTGTTCGTCGATGGCGGCCAGCAACAGATCTGAGCGCAGCCCGGGCGCGAGGAGGCGGTCTTCGACGATTGCGCCTGCGCCCGGCGCTCACGCGCGTTTGAACCCAGACACATCATGATCGAACATCGTTCCTTTCTGTCGCTTGGCGCGATCCGGCGCAACTGGCTCGACACGCGGATGCATTTCCGCTTCGGCGACTGCGGACGCGCCGATCATGGACCACTCGGCGCGCTCTACGTGTGGAATGACGATGAGTTCGCTCCGCACTCGGGCTTCGACCTGCACGCTCACCGCAACGTCGAGATCGTGACGTGGGTGCGCTCAGGCGCGATCACTTACGAAGATGACGCTGGCAATCGCGCGCGGCTGGTCGCCGATTCCATGCAGGCGATGAGTACGGGCGCCGCCATCCATCATGCCGAGCGCAACGAGGAAAATGTACCTGCACGACTATTCCAGATCTGGCTGCATCCGCGCGCGTCGGGCGGTACGCCGCGTTGGACGACGCGAATCTGTTCGCGCGGATGTCGCGATGGCCGCTTCGTCACGCTGGCGAGCGGCGATCCCGATGATGTGTACGCGGGCGCGCTGTCCATCCACGCCGACGCACGCGTCCGCATCGCGACGCTACGCCAAGGGACGACGGTGCATCACGTGTTGCCGGGATCGGGCGTGGCGTATCTGATTGCCGATCATGGTCGGCTTGATGTCGGTGAAGTCCGGCTCGCGCCACGCGACGGAGTTGCCGTCCGCGACGAATCGCAGCTTACGTTGGTGGCGCGAGACGACACCGATGTCGTGATAGTCGAGCTTTTGCGGTAGGGAAATTGTGCCGTTGGGCTCGAGCGCGATGACATCCCCCGCTGGCTTCCACGTTTTGCACAAGACCTGGTTTGGTAGCTTTAAACGGCTGTTTTGCGATGAGGACCTGGCGTTGATTCCGCATGACCGGATGTCTGTGATGGGTCGATCAGCGCCAATTGCGGACCATGCCACACCCGCAATGACTGTCGACTGCCCGGATCTTTTCACGCACCGCGCGAGTCGTTTTTCACTTCCCTAACTCAGATTCACCTTATGCGCCATCCGTCATTTTTCGGCGCGCTATTACCCCCCCGGTTTCAGCCACGCAAACGCGACCTAAACAAGCGGCCCTTCCTCCGACTTGCGCCGCATCGCAACGGCAATCGAACTACCCACAATCAACGCAATCCCAAGCATCGAAACCCCGCCAATCGTCTCGCCCCACACCAAATAGCCGAACAACGCAGCCCACACAATGCTCGTGTAGTTATACGGCGCAAGTGCGCCGGCCTCAGCGTCGCGAAACGCCATCGTCATCAACAACTGTCCGGCCGTCGCGAGCGCGCCGAGCAGCGCCATGATCGCGAGCGCATCGAACGACGGTGTGCGCCACGCGAAAATCAGCGATGCACCCATCACCACCGTACCGACCAGCGTGAAGTACAGCACGGTGGTGCTCGAATCGTCGCTGGCCTTGATGCGCTTGATCTGGATGATCGACAACGCGCCGCACATCGCGCTCGCGATCAGCAGCGCGGGCCCGAGCCAGCTCGAATGCGAGCCGTCCGGACGCACCACCAGCAGCATGCCGGCGAAGCCGACCGCCGCGGCCAGCGCGTCGCGCGGCTTCAGCGCCTCGTGCAACAGCAGCGGCGCCAGCACGATCACCAGCAAGGTCTCCGAATAGACGATCGCCACCGCCTCGCTGAGCGGCATATACGGCAACCCGGCAAAGAACAGGCCCGATGCGCCGAGCAGCGTCAGCGCGCGCAGGGTCTGCCCGCGCACGTCCAGGTGCCGCAAGCGCGTGGCGAGCGGCTTGCCGCGCAGGCACATCGCGACCGCCGGAAACAGACCGAACAGCATGCGGAAGAACGTGACCTCGTTGGCCGGATAGGCGAGCGCAAGCGATTTCGCCAACGCGTCGACGAGCGCGAAGCAAAACATCGATACGAGGATCAGCGCGACGCTGCGCAACGGTACGGCGCTCGGGCGGACGGCGGCGACGGGCGGCATGGAGTGCTCGTTGAGCGTGGATGACGGGAAACAGGATTATGCCCGCGCTCGCGCGCGCCCTCGCGCTTAACCCGCGCGCCCTACTTTGGCAAATCCGGGAATCCACCGATACTGGTCAGACGAACTAATAATATTATTCATATCGATTTCCGCACTCTTACGACGACGCTTTCAAGCAGGTTCGCCGTATGCGTATTTAATAATAATTATGACCATCGACCAAGCGGGGATCTCAGGAGATACAGGTGCGCAATTACTATGTGCTGGCCGCGCTCGCGATGCTGAGCGCCTGCGGCGGCAATGACGGTTCGCAAAACGGGTCCGCTACGGCGAACCGGCAGGTCAACGCGATCGATGCGACGGCGGCCGCGGCCGCTTCGTCGGCGTCGGCCACCGCCGCGGCTGCGGCCGACGCGGCCGCCGTGCAGAACGAGTTCAAGGCCGCCAAGGCCACCCCGGTCGGCATGAAAACGACCACCCCGCCGCTCGTGATCGCGGACCCGACGCTGAACCTGGCGCCCTACACGCCGCCCGCGCCGCCCGCCGCGACCGCGACGACGACGCTGTCGTTCGGCGATTTCACCAGCTACCTCGCGCCCGGTTCGGCGAGCACCTGGCACCCGGGCACCAGTGCGTCGACGATCGCGATCGACGCGCCGCCCGCCAACGGCACCGGCGCCGGCGACAAGGCCGTCGCGCTCGCCTCGACTTACGCGAGCGCGTCGTACGAAGCGGACGTGACCGTCAGCGCGCCGGTCGGCTCGGGCCCCGCGAACGCCGGCTTCGTGGTGCGCACGACGAACCCGACCGCGGGTGGCCCGGACAGCCTGACCGGCTATTTCATCGGCCTCGACACCGGCTCGCATGCGCTCGTGGTGGGCCGCGAGAACAACAACTGGACCAATTTCATCCAGTACCCGATCAGTTCGATCGTCGGCGGCAGCACGCATCATCTGAAGGTGACGACGAGCGGCAACGCGATCCTCGTCGATCTCGACGGCCAACGCGTGGTGAGCGCCAACGACGCGACCAACGCGCTGCCCGCGGCGTTCCATTCGGGCAGCTTCGGCGTGCGGCGCTTCGGGGTCGGCGTGTCGTTCAGCAACATCACGATCCATACGTATCCGACAGTGACCTCGCCCGTCTACGATTTCTCGAAGGTGGTCGGCGCCGTCTATACGCCGTCCAACGCGGTCAACGCGATCGACTTCTGGGAGAACTACGATCCCGAGATCGTCAACCGCGAGCTCACCTATGCGCAGACCTACGGCATGAACACGGTCGCCGTGTACCTGCACTATCTGGTATGGGCCAACGATCGCGAGGCCTTCCTGAGCAAGTTCGAAAACCTGCTGACGATCGCCGCGCGGCACGGCATCAAGGTCTCGCCGATCTTCTACGACGACTGCTGGAACCCCACCCCTCAATACGGCCCGCAGCCCGCGCCGGTCTGGGGCGTGCATAACAGCCAGTGGGTGCAGTCGCCGGGCACGCCGGTCGAGCAGGCGTACTTCCAGGCAAGCGCGTCGAATCCGGCGATTACGTACAAGCAGAGCCTCGCAAACTACATCACCGACTTCGTCGCGCCGCATCGCAACGACCCGCGCATCATCTTCTGGGAGCCGATGAACGAGCCGGGCTGCAGCGGTAACGGGTCATTGCAGAACACCCGCGCGGTGATGATGAACGATGCACGCATCGCGATACTGAACGCAGGCGCGACGCAGCCGATCAACTCGCCGCAGGTGCAGGAAGACGAAGGCACGTACTTTTCGGACTTCTATGGGTTCCATCCGTACAACAATCCGTACACGGGTCCGGTCAATGGCAGCAGCATCAACGCGCTGAACTCGGAGACGCTGCAACGCGGCTTCGCGGGCACGACGGGTCAGACGATGCCGGGTATCGTCGCGAACTACGGCGGCACCACCGGCTTCATCGTGTGGGAACTGATGATCGGGCGCACCAACACGCGCTTCCACTGGGGCCAGACGCCGAACGCGCCCGCGACGGTCGAACCGGCGACACCGTTCCAGGGGACGTTCTATCCGGACGGCCATCCGTGGCAGACGTCGGAAACCCAGGCGCTGACGGGCGGCTTCGACGTCAAGCTGCCGGTGCTGCAGGTCGCGTACTACAACGATCCGACCTTCAGCGCGGCGCCGGTGAAGACCTCGATCACGCCCTTGATCGACTTCGATCTGAACACCGAGCGCGGCACCGACTCGCCTGATGCGTCGGCCGGCGTCAACGCGACCAACTACGGCGTGCGCTGGACCGGCGCGCTGAAGGCGACGCAGGACGGCGAATACACGTTCACGATCAACAGCGACAACGTCGCGCGTCTGTGGATCAACGGCGTGCAGGTGATCGACAAGACGAGCGCGACGCCAGGCAGCGCTTCGGCCAAGGTCCATTTCGCCGCGAACCAGAGCGCGTCGATCAAGGTCGAGTACGTTCACGGCACCGGGACCGCGAGCATGCATCTGTTGTGGTCGAATCCGGCCGCGAAGAGCCCCGGCGTGTTGAAGATCGTGCCGTCGGAATCTCTGGTGACGTCGAGCTGATCGAGGTGCTTGTGGCGGGCGGCGCGGCGGGATTGCAACCGCGCCGCCGCGCCGGCCAAACGAAAAAAACGCGGCGCAGCGGAAAAATCCGTTGCGCCGCGTTCGTTTTATGCCAGGTTTTTTAGCAAACCAGGGTGTTAATCGCTCAAACTAGAAACCCCGTTTTAATCCCGCATCAAACCGCATATATCTCCGGATTATCCGCAAGCGACAAGAAATTACCGGTCTTGCCATCGAGCGCGAGCATTTCGCCGCTTTCGATATTGAAGATCCAGCCATGCAGTCGCAGCGTCTTGTTCACGAGCCCGACTGCCACCGACGGATGGGTACGGATATTGCCCAGCTGCGCGATCACGTTGTCCTTGACCAGCGCCTCGAGACGCTCCGCATCCGAGTGGTAGTGGCGCGACGCGTTGATCGCTTTTGCCGCATCGGCGTGACGCAGCCAGCTCGCGACCGCCGGCATGTGCTCCAGATTCGTGCAGGTCGAGATCGCCGTCATCGCGCCGCAGTTCGAATGGCCGCAGATCACGATGTCGCTGACGCCGAGCACCGCGATCGCATATTCGACGGTCGCCGACACGCCGCCCGGCTCGGGGCCGTACGACGGCACGATGTTGCCCGCATTGCGGATCACGAACAGCGAGCCCGGCTCGGTCTGCGTCAGCAGTTCCGGCACCACGCGGCTGTCCGAACAGGTCACGAAGAGTGTGCTGGGATTCTGCGCGGTCGATAAACGCTTGAAGAGCGCGCTTTGCTGCGGAAAGACCTCGCGTTGAAAGCGGATCAGACCTTCGATGATTTCCTGCACGATATTCTCCAGAGAATCGAAGAGACGGATTTAAAGTTTGCCGGGACTATACCGCAGCCTTTCAATCGTCGCGCGAATCACCGTGCTAATCGTCGGACGCTCCTGCGACGAATTGCCAGCGGAATAATGGTGTGCATGCGCCATGGATCCGCGCCATAAAAAAAGACCCGGCTGCCGGCAGCCGGGTCCAACTCTCTCGCTCACACGCGTTAAACGGTGCGTGCGTCGATACTGTAGCCGCGCCGGCGTCGCGGATACAGGCGCCGTGGCGGAAGAGTCCTTTCCGCCGCGGCCCGAATTGCTTGACCCGCTGCAATCAAGCGGATCGCTTAATCGAAGTCGTTCGTCTCGAGTTCCACGGACCGTCCCCCGTTGCGTTCGAGCACCCGCCGCGTGGCATTTTCAATGCGCGCGCGATTCGCCTCGAACGCTCCCACCAGATCGTGAGCCGACGGGGCACCGTTGCCGAGGCTGCCGTGGCCGAAATGGTCATTGAGCGCGTCGAGCGACACGCTGCACCATACGTCCTTCCCGTCCACATTGGCCTCGTAGGCGACCCGCGCAGCGGCCACCACTTCCCGCCGTCCGGTGAATTCGATCCTCATGATTGTCCTCCGTGTGTCAAAGGGAAATCCGAATACGCAACGGTCGTGCCCAGACCGGGCGCCTTGCCGGCTGCCCGGGCGCGAGCACGCATTCTCCACAAGGTGCATACTCCTGAGCGGCCGCCACGCGTGGCCGCGCCGATGCGTCGCAGCAAGGCCTCCTCCGGGCCGTCGACGCACTCAACATATCGATACTACGCCCTTCATGTCCCGCAGCCTTCAATCTTCACGCCCCCTCGTGATCGCCGCCGTGATGGCCTCGATGGCGATGGTCGCAATCGAGGCAACCATCGTGTCGACCGCGATGCCGCAGATCGTCTCGCAACTCGGCGACCTGCATTTATATAGCTGGGTGTTCTCGTCGTTCCTGCTCACGCAGACCGCGATGACCGTGGTGTTCGGCAAGCTCGCCGACCTCTATGGACGCAAGCCCGTGATCCTCGCCGGCATCGCGATCTTCCTGATCGGCTCGGTGCTGGCCGGCTTCGCGTGGTCGATGCCGGCGATGATCGTGTTCCGCCTGATCCAGGGGATCGGCGCGGGGGCGATCCAACCGGTCACGCTGACCGTCGTCGCCGATCTGTACCCGGCGCGCGAACGCGGCAAGGTGCAGGGCTATCTGGCGAGCGTGTGGGCGATTTCGGCGGTCGTGGGTCCGATGCTCGGCGGCTTCATCATTCACAACCTGTCGTGGGCGTGGATCTTCTGGATGAACGTGCCGATCGGGCTCGCGTCGGCGGCGCTCTTCATCGCGTTCCTGCGCGAACCGGAACGGCACGCGCGGCCGTCCATCGATTTCGCCGGCGCCGCGCTGTTCATGGCCGCGATCGCCGCGCTGATGATGGCGCTGACCTACGCCGGCGACGACGCCATTTCGCAAGCGTCGTTCGCGGCCGGCGTGTTCGTGCTGTGCGTGCTGCTGTTCGTGCTGCAGGAGCGCCGCGCAGCCGAACCGATGATCTCGTTCGCGCTATGGAGCCGCCGCCCGATCGCCGCGTGCAACAGCGCAACGGTGCTGGCCGGCATGATCCTGATGGGCGCGACCACGTTCCTGCCGATGTACGTGCAGGGCGTGCTGCATCGTTCGCCGGTGGTGGCCGGACTCGCGCTGACGATGATGATGGTCGGCTGGCCGACCGGCGCGACCTTTGCCGCGAAGTCGTTTCACCGGCTCGGCTTGCGGCGCATTTTGATCTGCGGCAGCGCGTTCGTGCCGCTCGGCGCGGTGCTGCTGCTGCTCCTGTCGCCGGGCGCGTCGCCGCTCGTCGCCGGGTTCGCGTCGCTGGTCATGGGCTTCGGCATGGGGACGTCGAGCGTCAGTTCGCTGGTGCTGATCCAGGAGATCGTCAGGATGGACGAACGCGGCAGCGCGACCGCGTCGAACCTGTTCTCGCGCAATCTCGGCAGCACGCTCGGCGCGACGCTGTTCGGCGCGGTGCTGAACTTCGGGCTCAGTCATTCACAAGGCACCGTGACGGTCACGTCGGATCAGTTGAAGGCGTTGCTGCAGAACCGCGCCGCCGATCTCGGCGACAGCGAACTGGTCCGGCTGGTGCTGCACCAGTCGCTGCATCTGACCTTCGTGTCGATGTTCGTGATCGCGCTGTTCGTGGTCGTGCTGCTTTCGCTAGTGCCGACGATCCGGTTCGGCGAGGACAAGCCGGTGCCAGTCAAGGCCTTGTCGCCGCTCGAGGAGTGAGTCGCGCGGCGTAGCGAACCACGGGCGTTCGCGCGCGCTACGAGCCGGCGCCCGGCAGCGTCGCCGCGAAGAAATCGCGTACCTGTGCCGCGGTTTGCGCATGAATCGCCGCGCGGTCGACACCCGGTCCGTCCTTGCAGATCGACGCCAGACGCTCCATCACCTCGGGCTCGCACAGATCCATGAAGGTGTAGTGCGAGGCGCCCGGCACCATCGTCACCGTCGCTTGCGGCATGAAGCCCGCGATCCGATGAATGTTGGTGTTGACCGGCGCGGTCGTATCGGCCTCGCCCGCGAGCAGCGCGACCGGAATCGTCACTTCCCTGAACGACGAGCTGTTGAACGCCTCGCCGAGCGCCGGGGCGATCGCGAACGCGGCCTTGATGCGCGGATCGCGATACGAGTCGCCCGAACGCGCGCGCGATGCGTTCGCTTCGGCCGACAGGTTTTCAATCGTCAGCGCCGGCGCGCCCGGCGCGTGCGCGAGACGCGCGGCTTCGGGCGGCGAGCAGATCGCATCGGCTTCGGGCGACGTGCAGAAGCGCTCGAACGCGGCACGATCGGTACGCGCGCCCGCGACTTCGAGCACCGTGTAGCCGCCGAGCGAAAAGCCCAGCGCGCCGATCCGGGCGGTGTCGACGCGCGGCCCGAAACGCGGGTCCGCGAGCATGCTGTCGAGCACTTCGCTCAAGTCGGTCGCGCGCTCCCACCAGAGGATGAACCCGTCGCGCGTGCGCGGCTCCAGCGCGTTGTTGCCCGGATGATTGACGCCCGCGACGATATAGCCCCGCGCGGCCAGCGATGCCGCGAGCCAGTCGAGACTGTCCGCGCTGCCGCCGGTACCGTGCGACAGCACGAGCAACGGGTATTTGGGCTGCGTGGCGGACAACGGCGCATCGTCGGCTGCCGCGTGGCCGACGAACATCGGATGGCCCGGCGCGCCGATATCGTGAGGCGACTCGGGTTGCGTTGCGTCGGCCGGATACCAGATGCGCGTGATCAGCGCCTGCGTTTGCGCGCCGCGCCAATTGCGGGCTACTGCGGGATGAAACACGCGGCTCGTTTCGCCGACATGCCAGTCGGCCGGGGCGGTTTGCGCGATCGCGTGCGCCGGCGACGAAGCCCATATCGCGCCGGACAGCGCCCCCGACAACGCCACAGTGAGCAACACCGCCAACGCGCTCGACAGCGCGGCACAGCCTCGACGCATCATGGTTAGTCCTCGCGAATGGGGATCAGCAGATCGGTGACGCAGGGATGCAGCGCGCCGCGATCGGGCGCGCTTCGATACAGTTCGAGCCCCGGCCGTTGATCGCGCCGGTAGCCGCTGCGCGGCAGCCAGCCGCTGTACAGCGCCCTGAAAGTCGGTGAGATCAGCGCATACGGGCCGACGAGGCGGTGCACCGCATACAGCCCGCCTTCGAGCCGCAGCGGCTCGATGCCCGGCGGCGGTGGCCCGGCAACACGCGAGCGTTGCGCGGACTCGTCGAGCCGCTCCATCGCAGCGCTGAACGCCGCCTGCGACCCCGCGACGATGCCCGCGCGATAGCAAAACCCGCCGGCCATCGACGGATCGCGCGCGCAGATGCCGACGCGCTGTTGCAACAGCGGATTCCCGTCGCTGCGCAGCGTGGTCATCAGCGTGTGGAAGGTCTGGCCGATCGTCGCGACCGGGCCGTCATGGCGAAGGCACAGCACGTCGAGCGGCGCGAACTCGGCGACTTCTACGGACGGCAATGCGGGCGTGCTTTCGCTTGCGGCGCTTTCGTTGCGCTTGGCGTCGGCATCATCGTCAATGCCGATGCCATTGCCCGCGCCATGCTGTGCGTTGCGCGCTTGCGCCGTTCGCCGCGTGCGCGACGAAGCTGCCAACGCCACAGGATTCGCAACCAGATGCCGCTGCCGGGTCCTGAATTCGCTCGGCGACACACCGGTAAAGTCGCGAAACGCGCGCGCGAACGCTTGCGGACTGTCGTAACCGGCGTCGTGCGCGACCGCGGTCACCTGCGCCGCATCGGTCAGCCGTTGCGCCGCCTCGGCGAGCCGCAGACGCTTGACGGTGTCGACCACGCTCTCGCCCATCAATGCGCGATAGATCCGGTGGAAGTGATACGGCGACATATGCGCGACGGCCGCGAGGCTATCTAGCGTGTGCCGCGCGCCGGGTTCGAGCAGAATGGCCTCGACCACGCGAGCGATCCGTCGACGGTAATCACGTTCGGTGCTGGGCTTCATCATGGCGCCACGATAGCGGTCTGCGCGCCCTGTGGCGGTGCAGAACTTGCGGATTTTCGGGCTTTCGCGCGTTCGTGTTTTGCCAGCAGACGAGGCGGCCGGCTCGCGCGCTGCGTCAAATTATGATCTACAAGGCACGCCGTTTCCTGACAGCTGAAAGGCTTTCACGGCGCCGCCGAAATCCGCCCTTGCCCGGTACCGTCAGTTGCCCTTTCCATACAGCGTCGAATCGGCGAATCCTTCGGCCGCCAGCACCTGCCCGACCAGAATCAGCGCGGTGCGCTCGATCGCGCTGCCCTGCACTTTCGCGACGATATCGTCGAGCGTGCCGGTGATTTTCTCCTCGTCGGGCCAGCTCGCGCGATAGATCACCGCGATCGGACACGCGCCGCCGTAATGCGGCCGCAATTCATCGACGATGCGCGCGAGATGCCGCACGCCGAGGTGAATCGCGAGCGTCGCGCGATGCCGCGCCAGATCGCCCAACTGCTCGCCGTCGGGCATCGACGTTTTGCTTGCGTAGCGCGTGAGGATCAGCGTCTGCGACACGCCGGGCAGCGTCAGCTCGCAGCCGAGCGCCGCCGCGCATGCGGCCGTCGCGGTCACGCCGGGCACGATCTCATACGGAATGCACAGCTCGCGCAAGCGGCGAATCTGCTCGCCGATCGCACCGTACAGCGACGGATCCCCCGAATGCACGCGCGCCACATGTTGGCCCTTCGCGTGCGCCGCTTCGAGCAGCGCGACGATCTGATCGAGATCGAGCTCCGCGGTGTTGATCACCTGTTCGGCGCTGTGACCGTCGAGCACCGCCGCCGGCACCAGCGACCCCGCGTACAGGATCACCGGACAACTGCGCACGAGCCGCTGCCCTTTCACCGTGATCAGCTCCGGGTCGCCGGGACCCGCGCCGATAAAAAACACCGTCATTCAGTACTCCAGTATTGATTCAATGCCCCGTTGCCCGACTCATGCAGGCAGTGCGTCGAGCACCTCGGCAACGCTGGCGAACTCGCGATCGACCTCGGGCAACAGCGGCCGTCGCAGCATGATCACCGGCAAGCCGCGTTCGCGCGCGACCTCGAGTTTCGCCTCGGTCGCGCCGCCGCCGCTGTTCTTGCTGACGACGACGTCGAACGCCTGCAGCGCGAACAGCGCGCGTTCGCCGTCGAGCGTGAATGGTCCACGCGCCGCAAGGATGCGCGAGCGCGCGGTGTCCTGATGCGAATCCAGCACGCGCACGGTCCAGAACTGATGCGGCGGAATCTCGTCGAGATGCGCGAGCGGTTCGCGTCCGAGCGTGAACAGCGGCCGCCTGAACGGCGCGAGCGCGTCGACCAGTTCGTGCCAGTCGCCGACCATGCGCCAGTCGTCGCCGGCTTGCGGCTGCCACGCTGGACGCCGCAGCGCCCAGCACGGCACCTTCGCCACCCGACACGCGTCCACCGCATTCGCGCTGATCCGCGCCGCGTACGGATGCGTCGCGTCGATCACGAGGCCGATCGCTTCGCTCGCGAGGTAACGCGCCAGACCCTCGCTGCCGCCGAAACCGCCGACGCGCACCGCGCACTGCAAGTCGTCGGGCACCTTGCCCAGTCCCGCGAGACTGTACACATGCACGGGACCGAGTTGGCGCGCGATCTTCAGCGCGTCGCCGGTGCCGCCGAGCAGCAGGATGCGCGTCATCGGGCCACTCCGACGAAGTTGCCCTGCCGGTCGATCGCGAAGATTTCGACGCTGACCTGCGGCGGCACGATATCGCGTGCCACGGCCAACGCATGTTCGCAGACGATATCGCCGAGCCGCACCTGTTGCGCGTGAGCAAGCGCGAGCGCCTGTTGGCTCGTGTTGGCCGCGCGCATCGCCGCTTGCAGCGCGGCGTCCGCGCCATGCTCGGCGGCCCAGCCTGCGAGCTGTTCGAGATCGATACTGGAGTTGCGACTATGCAGATCGAGATGACCGGCCGCGAGCTTGCTGAGCTTGCCGAAGCCGCCGCAGATGCTCAGCCGCTCGACCGGCGCGCGCTTCATATGCTTGAGCACCGCGCCGACGAAATCGCCCATTTCGATCAGCGCGATATCGGGCAGGCCGTAATGCGCGCGCATCGCGTCCTCGCTCGCGTTGCCGGTGCAGGCGGCCACATGCGTATAGCCGTTCGCGCGCGCGACATCGATGCCCTGATGAATCGACGCGATATACGCCGAGCATGAAAACGGCCGCACGATGCCGGTGGTGCCGAGTATCGACAGCCCGCCGACGATGCCAAGACGCGGGTTCATCGTTTTCAGCGCGAGCGCTTCGCCGTTTTCCACGCCGATCGTCACTTCGAAGCCGCCGTGATACGCGTGGCGCGCGGCGAGTTCGTTGAGGTGTTGGGACATCATCTGACGTGGGACCGGATTGATCGCGGGCTCGCCGACCGCCAGCGTGAGCCCCGCGCGCGTGACCGTGCCGACACCCGGCCCCGCCCGAAAGATCACACCGGGTTCGGACACGAGCCGCACGCGCGCGAACACGAGCGCGCCGTGCGTCACGTCGGGATCGTCGCCGGCATCCTTGATCGTGCCGGCTTCGGCGATCCGCTCGCCTTCCATCTCTGCAAAACGGCAGAACGTGAGCCGCATCGGCACATGCTGGCCCTTCGGCAACACGATCTCGGCCACCTCGCTGACCTCGCCGGCCAGCAGCAGACGCGCGGCCGCGAGCGACGTCGCGGTCGCGCAGCTACCGGTCGTATAGCCGCTGCGCAGCGGCGCCGGTTGTTCGGGGGTCTCGTCGCGCATCACGAATCGGACGATGGTTTGGCGGGTTTGGTCACGTCGAGCAGCGTGATCGGCAACGCCTGGCGCCACGTATCGAAGCCGCCAAGCGGCTGTGCATGAGCGAGCGCGATGCGCGTGAGCGTGCCGCCGTGCCGCTCGCGCCACGCGGCGAGCACCGCCTCGCCTTGCAGCGTCACCGCGTTCGCGACGAGCCGGCCGCCATCGCGCAGTTGCGCCCAACAGGTGTCCAGCACGTCCGGCTCCGTCACCCCACCGCCGATGAACACCGCGTGCGGCGCAGGCAACCCGCGCAACGCGTCCGGCGCGCGGCCGGCCACAAGTTGCAGCCCGGGCACGCCCAACGCGTCGCGGTTCTGTTCGATGAAGCGCTGCCGCGCGTCGTTCGCTTCGATCGCGATCGCGCGACACGTGGGATGCGCGCGCATCCATTCGATACCGATCGAGCCGCTACCCGCGCCGACGTCCCACAGCAACTCGCCGGGTGCGGGCGCGAGGCGCGCGAGCGTGATCGCGCGCACGTCGCGCTTGGTCAACTGGCCGTCGTGGATGAAGGCGTCGTCGGGCAAGCCGCAGGTCAGCGGCAAACGAGGCGCTTGCGCCGATGCGCGGCAGTCGAGCGCGATCAGATTGAGGGCGGCCATCTCGCCGGCCGGCCAAAGATCCGCGCGGCCATCGACACGCCGTTCGAGTTCGCCGCCCAGATGTTCGAGCACGGTCATGTGAGTCGCGCCGAAACCGCGCGCATCGAGCGAGGCCGCCAACGCGGCGGGCGTGCGCCCGTCCGCGCTCAGTACGAACAGGCGCGCGCCGTCATGCAGATGCGCATTCAGCGCGGCGAGCGGCCGGCCGACCAGCGACACGATCGCGACATCCTGCAACGGCCAGCCGAGCCGCGCGGCCGCGAGCGACAACGACGACGGCGCGGGCAACACGCGCAATTCGCCGGCCGGCAACTGCCGCGCGAGGGTCGCGCCGACGCCGAACAGCATCGGGTCGCCGCTCGCGAGCACGCACACCGCGTGCGGACGCTCGGCGAGCAACGGCGCGAGATCGAACGGACGCGGCCACGCGGCACGGCGCGCGGCGAGCCGCGTGGGCAGCATCGCCAGATGGCGCTCGCCGCCGTACACGACCGACGCGCCCAGCAACGCACGCCGCGCGGGCCGCCCCAAACCGGCGAAGCCGTCGTCGCCAATGCCCACTACGGTCAGCCATGCCGGCATGCATCCATCCTCATCAGTTGCGTCGTTTCTTTAGCGATTGCGCCGCACCGCGTCACGCATGCGGCTGCGCGCAGGCTCGGACCGCGGGTTGCGAAAGTCCGCATGATACCGCCGCAGTGCGACCCACGGGCCCGCGGGTCCGCGGCACGGCGCGGTAACGGCGCGCGCGGCGGTATCCCGCGATGGCCGACAAACCGCCGCTGCGGCCACAGCGTAAAGATATAATGGCCGCTTTCATTGCCCACGGTCAGCCCGAAGCGCTTTTCGGCCGCACGGTTCACGCCGGCCCTCATCGGGCAGCATGCAGCGAGGCCGCCGCCATGCCGTCGCGCGACGCTCAACCCGGTGCCCCTTTGAATCGAGCTTCGCCTCCCACCGTTTCGTCCCACGCGGTCACGATACCGCGGTCCTCGGCCTGTCCGGGGTTGCTGCGCATCGTCCCCACGCGCGACGGCGGCATCTGCCGCATCAAACTGCCCGGCGGCGTGCTGAGCGCGGCGCAGGCACGCGCGGCCGCCGATGCGAGCACGCGGCACGCGAACGGCGTCGCCGAGTTGACCAATCGCGCGAATCTGCAACTGCGCGGCGTGCGAAGCGGACACGAAGCGGCGTTGAGCGCCGCGCTGATCGGCGCGGGGCTTGGACCGGCCGCCGCGCTTTCTTCCGCATACGCATCTGCCTCTCCTTCGGCTACCACTTCGCACACCGACACCCCAGACCCCACCGCGCTCAGTTCCGCCGACGACGTCCGCAACGTGATGATCAGCCCCGCCGCCGGCCGCGATCCGCGTGCGCTGATCGACACGACGCCGCTGTGCGCGGAACTGCTCACGCTGCTGCAAAGCGAGGCGGGCTTCGCGGCGTTGTCGCCGAAATTCGCGCTGCTGCTCGACGGCGGCGAACGGCTCGCGCGGGTCGATCATCCGCATGACGTGTGGCTCGCGGCGTCGGCTGACGAAGCAGGTGTGCGCTTCGTGTTCGGCCTCGCGGGGTGTCCGGGTCCGGCCGCTGACCACCCGAACGCGGGCGAGCATCGCGATGCCAACGGCACGGGCGCGCTTGCGGCGGTGCCGCCATCGCGCGTGCCCGCGCTCGTGCGCGCGTTGCTGCACACGTTCCTCGACCTCGCCGCCGCCGACGCGACCCGCATGCGCGACCTGCTCGCCACGCATTGCGCCGATACGCTGCTGCGGCATGCGCAACGCTACGTCGATTTCCCGCTCGCGCGCGACGCATCGCTGAGCCGCTGGCAACGCCAGGTCCCCGCCGACGCGTCGCTACGACTCGGTGCGCACGCGCAGCGCGGCGACGGCACGTGGTACGTCGGCGGCCAGCCGCCGCTCGGTCGTCTCGACGCAGCCACGCTGCACGGGCTTGCCGCGCTCGCGCAACAACACGGCAACGGCATGCTGCACGCAACACCATGGCAAAGCGTGCTGCTGCCCGACATCCCAACGAGCGCCGTACCCGCCGTACTCGCGAAGCTGATCGCGCTCGGCCTCGCCTGCGATCCCGCGCAGGCCATCACGCACGTAATCGCGTGCGCCGGTTCGGCCGGCTGCGCGAAGGGCCTCGCCGACACCAAGACCGACGCGCTGCGACTCGCCGAGCACCTGCCCGCCGGCGTCGACGTGCATCTGACGGGCTGCCCGCGCTCGTGCGCGGCCGCGCATCGCGCGCCGTACACGCTGCTCGCCGCCGCGCCCGGCCTTTACGACCTTTATCGACGCGACGGCCACCCCGGCTTCGGCCAATGCGTCGCGCCCCAACTGACGATCGACGAGGCCGCCGCGCTGCTCGCGCGCCTCGCCCGGAGTACTCCACATGCTTGATTACATTCGCGACGGTCAGGAGATCTATCGCCAATCGTTCGCGACGATCCGCGCCGAGGCCGACCTCGCGCGCATCCCCGCCGACCTCGAAAAGCTCGCGGTGCGCGTGATCCACGCGTGCGGCATGGTCGACGTGATCGACGACCTCGCGTTTTCCGACGGCGCCGGCAGCGCGGGCCGCCGCGCGCTCGCGCAAGGCGCGCCGATCCTGTGCGACGCGGGCATGGTCGCGCAAGGCATCACGCGCGCGCGGCTGCCCGCGAACAACGAAGTGATCTGCACGCTCGCGCAGCCGGACGTCCCCGCGCTCGCGCGCGAAATCGGCAACACGCGCTCGGCCGCCGCGCTCGAATTGTGGCGCCCGCACCTGGCGGGCAGCGTCGTCGTGATCGGCAATGCGCCGACCGCGCTGTTTCATCTGCTCGACATGCTCGACGCCGGCGCGCCGAAGCCCGCGCTGATCCTCGGCTTTCCGGTCGGCTTCGTCGGCGCGGCGGAATCGAAAGCGGCACTCGCGCAAGACAGCCGCGGCGTGCCGTACGTGGTCGTGCACGGCCGACGCGGCGGCAGCGCGATGGCCGCCGCCGCGGTCAACGCGCTTGCGACGGAGGTCGAATAAATGACGAGCCAGCTAACGAGTCGCGGACGGCTGTACGGCATCGGTGTCGGTCCCGGCGATCCGGAGTTGCTTACGTTGAAGGCGGTGCGTCTGCTGAAGGCAGCGCCGGTGGTCGCGTATTTCGTCGCGAAGGGCAAGAAGGGCAACGCGTTCGGCATCATCGAGGCGCATCTGCACGACGCTCAGCAGCATCTGCCGCTCGTCTATCCGGTCACGACCGAAGCGCTCGAACCGCCGCTGTCGTATGAAGCGATCATTGCGGACTTCTACGACACCGCCGCCGAAATCGTCGCGGGCCATCTGGACGCGGGCCGCGACGTCGCGGTGGTCTGCGAAGGCGATCCGTTCTTCTACGGCTCGTACATGTATCTGCACGACCGGCTCGCGCCGCGCTACGACAGCGAAGTGGTGCCCGGCGTGTGCTCGATGCTCGGCGGCACCGCCGTGCTCGGCGCGCCGCTCGTGTATCGCAACCAGAGTTTGTCGGTGCTGTCGGGCGTGCTGCCCGAAGATGAATTGCGCCGCCGTCTCGCCGATGCCGACGCGGCGGTCATCATGAAACTGGGCCGCAATTTCGACAAGGTGCGGCGCGTGCTCGACGAGCTCGGACTCGCGCAGCGCGCGCTGTACGTCGAACGCGCGACGATGCGCAATCAGCGCATCGTGCCGCTCGCCGAAGTCGATCCGATGGCGTCGCCGTATTTCTCGCTGCTGGTCGTGCCGGGGCAAAAATGGCAAGGATGAGCGCGCCCGCCATCGTGATTCTCGGCGCGGGTGCGCTCGCGACCGCGCGTCGGATTCAGGAGCTGTACGTCGCGCGTGACGCGCATGCCGCGCCGGGCAGTGTCGTGGAATGCCAGGTCCATGCGCTGCAAGGCCGCGTCGAGGCCGACGTTGCGTACAGCGAACTCGGCGCGCATCTGCGCGAGCTGTATGCGCGCGGCACCCCGATCGTCGCGCTGTGCGCGGCCGGCATCGTGATTCGCTGCCTCGCGCCGCTGCTGTCGAACAAAGGCGCCGAGCCGCCGGTGCTCGCGGTCGCCGAGGACGGCAGCGCGGTCGTGCCGCTGCTCGGCGGCCTCGCCGGCGTCAACGTGATGGCGCGCGACATCGCCGCCGCGTTGGCCGTGCAGCCCGCGATCACGACGAGCGGCGAGCTGCGCTTCGGCACCTGCGTGCTCAATCCGCCCGATGGCTATGCGCTCGCCGACCTCGGTCAGGGCAAGCGCTTCGTGTCGGATCTGCTCGCGGGCGAAAGCACGCGCATCGAAGGTGACGCGCCGTGGCTCGACGACGCGCAACTGCCGCGCTCGGAGTCGGCGCGCCTCGCAATCCGCGTGACGCCGCGTGTGTGGGATGGGCGTGAAGACGAGCTCGTGATTCATCCGCGTAGTGTGGTGGCGGCGGTGGTCGTCGGTGATGCCGGCACTGAGGTCGATGCCGCCGACATGATCGCCGCACGCGTGCGCGCAGCGCTAGGCACGCACGGTCTCGCACCGCTTTCGCTCGCAGCCTTGCTCGCGCCTGCGGCAAGCATGGCCGATCCGGCGCTCGCGCAAGCGGCAACGCTTCTCGACGTGCCACTACGCTTCGCCGATGCCAGCGCCGATCATGGCGAATCGAGCGCCGCGGCACTGCTGCACGCCGCGTTGCGCGTGCCGCACGAAACGGTGCATGACGCCGCCAACTTCGCCCTCGCCCTCTCCCCGCTCGCCATCGACCCGTTGACGCTCGGCCGCGCCCGCGGCCGTCTGACCGTGATCGGCCTCGGCCCCGGCCGCGCCGAGCTGATGGTCCCGGCCGCGCGCACCGCGTTGAACGAAGCGACCGACATCCTCGGCTACGACACTTACGTGAAAATGGCGGGCCCCCTGCGCGCGGATCAGCGCGTGCACGGCACCGACAATCGCGAGGAAATGCAGCGCGCGCGGCACGCGTTCGAACTCGCGAGCGAAGGCCGCTCGGTCGTGATGGTGTCGTCGGGCGACCCCGGCGTGTTCGCGATGGCGGCCGCCGTGCTCGAAGCGCTCGAAGCGTCGCAAAACGATGCATGGGCGGCCGTCGAACTATCGATCGTGCCGGGCGTGTCGGCCGCGCTCGCGACCGCCGCGCAGGCCGGCGCGCCGCTCGGTCACGACTTCTGCATGCTGTCGCTGTCGGACAACCTGAAGCCGTGGACGATCATCGAAACCCGCCTGCGCCATGCGGCGCAAGCCGATCTCGTGATGGCGTTCTACAACCCGATTTCGCGCGCGCGTCCGTGGCAACTCGACAAGGCGCTCGGCATCGTGCGGGAGTATCGCGCGCCCACGACCCAGGTGGTGCTGGGGCGCGACATCGGCCGGCCAGGCGGCACGCTGCGCACGCTGACGCTCGGCGAGCTTCGCGCGGCCGACGTGGATATGCGCACGATGGTGATCGTCGGCTCGTCGCTGACGAGAAAATTCGCGCGCGGCGACAACGGCGCGCAGTGGGTCTACACGCCGCGCTGGTACGAGTAAGCGGACCTCGCCCGTACCGGCGCGTCCCGCTCACCCCACCTTCAGATCCTGCACCGCCCGCTGCCTGACGCCCAGGTCGTCCCACAGCTCCGGATGACACGTGAACACGAGGATCTGATGCCGCGTCGCCGCGTCGATCAACACGCGTTTGAGCGCGTCGCGGCGCGCGGCATCGGTATGTACCGCGGCGTCGTCGAGCATCAGCAAGGTCGGCCGGCCTGAGGCTTGCAGCAGATCCGCGTATGCGAGCCGCGTCAGGATGCCGAGCTGTTCGCGCGTGCCGAAGCTCAGCGCGTCCAGCAGCTCGGCGCGACCGTCGCGATCGAGCATCGCCGGGATCAGATCGTCGCCGAGCGCGAGGCTCGACTGCGGAAAAATCCGTTTCAGGTAGTGGCCGAGCCGCTCGGTCAACGGCGCCCGCAGTTGCGCGAGCACGGCGTCGCGTTCGTCGACCAGCACTTCGTCGAGCAGACTCAGCGCGCTCGCGCGCAGGCTCAGCTCGTCCTTGCGACGCGTGGCCTGCCCGACCTGCGCTTCGAGCGCGGCAAGCCGTTCGCCGAGGCCCGACGCGCCCATCGTTTCGAGCTGGCTGCGCAGCTGCGCGATCCGCAGTTGACGCTCGTGCTGCTCGTTGCGCGCGAGTTCCGCGGATGCGCGATAGCGCTTCGCCTCCGCCACGGGATCGTCGAGGCGGGCCGCGTCGAGTTCGCGCTCGCGCTCACCGCGCTGGGTGTTCAGCGCATCGACCTTCACGCGCTGCTCGACGATATGCGCCTGCCACTGCGCGCGGTTGCGCCGAAACGCTTCGTCGTTCAGCTGTGCTTCCTTGCGCTGCAGTTGCGCCGTCAGCGATTCGGCCTTCGCGACGCCCGTCGATTGTGCGCCAGCCGCCTGCGCAAGCACCTTGCGCGCGGCCTCCAACGCATCGCGCGCGATGTCGGCATTGCGGCGCGCGTCGTCGAGCGGCGGCGCCGCGGACACGTCGGGCAGACCGGCGAGACGCTCGCTCGACGACTGCAAGCGCGCCGCCGTCGATGCCAGCGCCGCCCGCAACGCATCGATGCCTTGCGGCGCGTGCGCTTTGACAATGCTCTCCTGGCTCTTCTGTTGCGCGACCAGCGTTTTCCATTGCTCGTGACGCGCCTGCGCATCGCCCACCGACGCGACGCCGAGCGCCTGCAGCAACTGCGCGTGCTGTGCATCGAGCGACGCCAGCTCCGACAACCGCGCGGACAGATCGGATACGCCCGGAATCACGCGCAACTCGCCGAGTTCGCCGAGGCCGATGCGTTTTTCTTCGTCGATGCGCAGCACGCCCGCGCCGCTGATCGTCTGCTCGCCGACGGTCAATTCGCCGTTCAGGCTGTACTCGATGCGCGTCATCGCCGCTTCGGTGCGCGCGCGCAGCACGGTCAATTCGCCGTCGAGCGCGACGAGGCGCCTGAACTGCTCGGCGTCGAGTTCGTGCGCCGCGGCGTCGCGCGCGGCCTGCAACACCGCCGTGTTCGCCTTGTCCGCGTCGCCGATCGATGCTTCGAGCCGCTGGCTCTCCGCCCGATAGAAATCGACCTGGCTGCGCAGGTCGGCGGCGGTCACGGCCGCGTTCGCGAGTTCCAGCGCGCGGTTCGCCTCGGCCGCTGCCTGCTCGAACTGCACTACCCGGCTGTGCGCCTGCGCATGCGCGGTTTGCGCGGCCGCGACTTCGGCACGCGCCGCATCGAGCTGCTCGCGTTCGCGCGCGATGGCCGCCTCCAGTTCGAGCGCGCCCTGCTCCTGCTGCACCGACAACGCGAGTTGAGCCTCGCCGATCTTCAACGACTGCGCGAGCCCTTCGAGACCGCGTTCGAGTTGCTCGACCGCCGCGGCACGTTGCTGCGCGAGCGCGGCCTTCTGCTCGTGAAGCTCCCACGGACGCCTGCGCTCGGCGTCGTCGAAGGCCTGCTGTTGGGTGGCGAGGCGCGCGATGTTGTCGTCGAACTGCTGGCGCTGCTGTTGCAGTTCGTCGCGGCTCGTGATCAGCGCGGCGAGGTTATGCTCCGCCTCGGCGAGCGGCCCGGTCGACTTCTGCGTGCGCGCCGTCAGCAGTTGCCGCAGTTCGCGCTGCACGGCCGCGATCAGCGCATCCTCGCCGCCCGCTTCGTGCCCGCCCGACAGTTGCGTGAGCGCGTCGCGCAGATATTGCGCCGCGTGTCCGGTCGAATCGCGCATCTCCTGCGTGCCGCCTTGCTGCACCCACAACAGACCCGGCACGCCGGCGTTCTCGGCTTTCATCGGACCGCGTGCCGCGCGCGCGAAGCCGAGCAGCGCGGCGAGCTTGTCTTCGGCTTCGTCCTCGCTATACACGGCCTGGCCGATCCTCAGCTCGCAGCGCTGACGCGACACGAACTGCTTCGACAGACGGCACGCCACCCCATCGAGCTCGAAGCCGACCTCGACCGACGGCTGTCCGTTCGCAAGCCCCCAAGGCAACAGGTCCTTCAGATGCGAGGCCTTGTAGCGTTCGAGGAACACCGTGCGCACCGCTTCCGCGATCGTGCTCTTGCCGGCCTCGTTCGGGCCGACGAACAGGTTGAGACCGGGCTGCAGATCGTCGATCACGATCTGCCCGCCGAACTGCCTGAATTCCTGAATCGCGATACGTTGCAGCTTCATGCGCAGGCTCCTTCGCGCGGCACTTCAGATTGCTGCCGATCGCGCGGCTGCGCGGGTGGTGCCGCATGTGAATCGCGTTGGCGCTGCTCGCGCTGAAAACGCGCCAGCAGCAGCAACGCCTCCGCCGCGCGCCGTGCCTGTTGCGGATCGGACTGCGCGTCTTCCTGCAAGCCGCGCAAGCGCGCGACCACCTTCGCGAGATAACCGCTTTGCGCGCCGAGTTCGGCGAGATCGTCGGCGGTGGGCAGCACGTGCAGGCTGCTCAGATCGGCACGCAACGCGCGCACGCGCGCGCGGGCCTCTTCGACGGCGACATGCAGCGCCTCGGTATCGGCGAGCGCCGCCGTGCCGCTGACCTCGATGCGCAGCACGTCGTTCGCGCCGAGTTCGGCGAGGCGGGTTGTCAGCGCGTCGATGTCGGTCGGCACCGAAATCGTCTCGTCCCAGCGATGCCACCGGTATTGCCCGACTCGCACCGCGTCGACCCGCGGCGACGCGCCCGGCTCGCTGATGGTGACGTCGAGCACGAAACCCGGCTCGTTCGCGCGGAAGCGGTCCTGCTCATGCGTGCCCGCGTACCACGTGCGCTCGTCGACGCGCAGATGACCGTGCCAGTCGCCGAGCGCCAGATAGTCGAGCCGCGCGCTCGCGGCGCGCGTCGGCGCGATCGGATTCGACGAATCGATGCCCTCTTGCAGAATGCCGCCGACACTGCCATGCGCGAGCCCCACCCGGTGATAACCGGGAGGTGTCTCGAGGGAATCGAAGCATGCGGTGGTGTCGTCGTAGGTGATGCGCTGCGTGAGCGGCGCGCACAGCAGCGCGCAGCGGCACGAGTCGAGCAGCACGACGCCGCTTTCGAGCACGAGGCGCACGTTCGGCGGCACGCAATTGAGGCGCTGCGCGCGAGTCCATACGCTTTCGACGAGCGCCGCGTCGTGGTTGCCGGGCAGCATGATCCATGTTCCGGAAAACGCTTGCAGCGCGGAGAACAAACGCCGGATCACGGTGTCCGAGACCGTCTGCAGATCGAACACGTCGCCCGCTACGAGCACCGCGTCGACATTGCGCGCGGCCGCTTCTTCGGCGATGCGGCGCACCGTGTCGAAGCGCGCCTGGGTGAGATGCGCGGCTTCGTCCGGTTCGAACTGACCGAATTGCGTGCCGATCTGCCAGTCCGCGGTGTGCAGAAACCTGATCACTGTGCCTCCATTGCGATTGCGTTGCGTCGTCTTGCGTTGGGCTCGACGAGAAGTCCAACCGCGAATGTTACCTTGCCGAAGCGCCGGAGCGTATTGCGTCGGCGCGTATCGAGGCTGGACGCGCGCGCCGGCCGTACCGCATCATTGCAACCGAGCCGGCTGAACCCCGCCGCCTTTCAGCCGCCGCCCGACACGATCGACCGCGCCCGATGGACAAGACCACCGAACTGAAGAAGGCCAAGCGCACGCCCTTATTGCTGCTCGCCGCGGCCGCCTGCGTTTTCGTCGTCACCGCGTTCCTGCCGCGCGGCCTATGGGTCGACGGCATCAAGGCCGTCGCCGAGGCCGCGATGGTCGGTGCGCTCGCCGACTGGTTCGCGGTCGCGGCGCTGTTTCGCCGCGTGCCGATTCCGGTGGTGTCCGCGCACACCGCGATCATCCCGCGCAACAAGCACAAGATCGCCGACAACCTCGCGCACTTCGTGCAGGACAAGTTTCTCGACGTGCCGTCGCTGGTCGGTCTGATCCGCCGGCACGATCCTGCGCAGACCATCACCGCGTGGCTCAGCGAATCGGCCAACACCGCGCGCCTCGGTGACTACGTGGTGCGCCTCACCGGCGGCATCCTCGACGTGGCCGACGACGCGCGCATCCAGAACTTCATCAAGGACGGCTTGCGCGACGTGCTCGCGAAGGTCGATCTGTCGCAATCGCTCGGCGCGATTCTCGACACGCTGACGCGCGACGGCCGGCATCAGGAATTGCTCGACACCGCGATCGATCAGGTGATCGCGGTGCTGCGCGAGGCGCCGGCGCGCGAGTTCATTGCCGCGCGCATCGTCGACTGGGTGAAGAGCGAGTACCCGACGATGGAGAAGTTTCTGCCGTCGGCGTGGCTCGGCGACAAGGGCGCCGAAGCGATCGCGAGCGCCGCGAACCGCATGCTCGAACAGATCGCGCAGAACCCTACGCACGAGCTGCGCGACAAGTTCGACCACGCGGTGCAGAAGCTGATCGTGCGGCTGAAGACCGATCCGGTTTTCCTGCAACAAGGCGAAGCGCTGAAGCGCTATCTGATCGAAGGCGAGGCTTTCAGCAGCTACGTGAAAGACATGTGGGGGGAGCTGCGCGCGTGGCTCAAGCGCGATCTGCAAAGCACCGATTCGGCACTGCATGCGCGGGTCGCCGCGATGGGCGCGTGGGTCGGCCGCGAACTCGCGCGCGATCCGGCGCTGCGGCAATCGCTGAACGATCACCTGGAGGACGCGGCGCGCGCGATGGCGCCGGACTTCGCCAAGTTCCTGACGCGCCATATCAGCGATACCGTGAAGAACTGGGACGCTCACGAAATGTCGCGGCAGGTCGAGGAGAATATCGGCAAGGATCTGCAGTACATCCGCATCAATGGGACGATCGTCGGCGGGTTTATCGGCTTGTTGCTCTATGTGAGTTCGCAGTTGCTGGAGATGCTGCGGGTGCATGTGGGGTGACGACCTGGCTGCAATTGCAAACAGTCGATGTGCCGCAAGCCGCTGCCGGGAAGCGATCAGGGAGAACCCAAAGACCGCTTTCCCTGGGGCAGCAGTCCCCTTTTACGTGCCACGGCTCACAACAACGACGTCGTATGAGATTGAAGCGCTTGTCGCTTTGTGCTCATTTGCACCTGATTGCAAACCTTGCCTGCTTTTATTGCCCCGCCGGCGACTGTGTGGATGGCCTCGCCAGTGTGTTGTTAAGGCCGAAAGCAGGCGTGGGCGTAGGAGACATCGCGCTGTTGTTCATGCTGGTCGGCTGGCTCGAATCCCGCGACCCGGCGCCGCTGTCCGTGTTGGTGGCGGTAGGCGTGCCGTAGCCACTCGTTGCAGCGGCCGGCGACTTCGTGGTCGGGGTCGCCAGCGTGTTGTTTTGCGCATAGGCGCCGCCCGACAGTGTGAGTGCGGCGACGGCCGCGATTACTGTGCTCGTTAGCTTGTTCATGACCCGTACTCCTTGGTTTGGAATGGTATGTCGACGCAAACGATCCTTTCGTATTTATTCCTGGCGGTCGTTATACGCATGGCTCGCGGCGCTCAGACTCGAGTGAAAAAACCACAGATCACTGCTCAGGGCTTGCAACGAGACGCTGACTTCATTCATTGAAATAATCTGCGCCCGCCTAACGCATATCCGGGTGACCGGAACTTCGCTTTAAACCACGATGACCGCTTTATCCGAATCAGTTCGAGCGGCACGCGATAAGGCGTATCAAGCTCATATTGCATGGTATTGACGTGATGCCGTTCACCGACATTCCGAAATCGAGTCTGTGCCACTTAATAGCAAGTTTAGAAAAGCTGTTTGCTGATAGTTACACATTATTCGCAATGGTGAATTTCGATTTTTGGACTAACCGGCCGGCAATCAATTTGTAAACGAATAACAATTCATGATTGCCGCAGACCGTTTTAATCGATTCTCTCTTTGCGCTGAAATCGCGAATACGCAAAGCCTGGCATCCGCCAGGCACGGAAAGCGCTGCCCGAGCTTTCATTCAGATGTGACGAACGTTAACCTCAACCCTGTCACCGCGCACCACGCAGCGAAAACCGATATGGCTCGTCGATGTGTCGATCGCTTCGGCATGCCGTGCCGCTGGGCGGTAGCGACGGCAATAGTTCGGTGCGCAAAGGTGCGATCCGCCTTTCAGCACTCTGCGGGGAATTCGAATCTCGGGCTGGCACGGGTCGTAGCTCCGCTCCTGCGCGCTGCCGCGCGGGTTCTGAGGGACGCAGCACGCCTTGGGCGCGTCGGCCCTGTGGCGGGTCGACCAGAAATCCGCGGTCCATTCCCACACATTGCCGATCATGTCGTAGATGCCGTAACCGTTCGGCGGGAAAGACCTCACCGGCGAAGTGCGCTCGAAGCCGTCCTGCATCAGATTCTGGTGCGGAAAGGCGCCCTGCCAGGTATTGGCCATCTGCTTTCCGGCTGGCGTGAACTCGTCGCCCCATGCGTATTCCGTGCCATCGAGGCCGCCACGCGCGGCAAGTTCCCACTCGGCCTCGGTCGGCAATTCCTTGCCCGCCCAGTGCGCATACGCCTCGGCGTCGCACCAGGCGATATGCACCACGGGATGGTCGTCCTTTCCGCTGATCGAACTGCGCGGCCCGTAGGGTCTTCGCCAGTCAGCACCGAATTTGAAGCGCCACCATTGCGTCCAGTCATGCAGGTCGACGGGCCCCTTGGGAGGGGAGAAGATGAGCGACCCGGCCTGCAGCATGTGCGCAAGCGCGCCCGGATAGTCCTCCGCCTTCGGCGCGATCTCGGCGAAGGTCACATAGTTCGTGGCTTCGACGAACCTGCGGAACTGGCGGTTCGTCACCGGCGTACGGTCGATCCAGAACCCATCGACTCTGACCCGGTGCACAGGCGCCTCCTCAGGGTAGTGCCGGTCCGAACCCATGCGGAATTCGCCGCCGGGCACAAAGACCATCTCGGCGAGCGGATTCCGCTGAGCGGTCTGGATTCGTTTAGAAGGCTGGCTCTGTGAACTCATGGCGTCCGGCTGTCCTGTCCGTCGTCGAGGCGTCCGTGTGGTTCGAACGCTGTGTTGTGAGGGCATACCTCTCTGCGTGATTGCCGCGAGCGCGAATCGCCCGAACCTGCCCCGGATCTTCCCCTGAGGGCAGGCTGTTCTGCAGAAGCGACTCCGATCGGATCCCTATTGGACTGACATCATGGCTTTTTGCGTGCCCGCCATGAGATCACCATGGCGTTGCGAGGGCCGCCGAAGTCGCAGTCGCCACGCTCTCCTGTTCAAACCTCCGCCGTTCCTTGGATACAGGACACTAATACTATGGAACAATTTCGCCTGACTAGCGGGCAAAATCTGGCGCCTTACCGCGTGTCCTGATGGTGAGCCCGCCTCGCACCAAAGCGCCTACAATTCGGGCATATGTCTTGCTGACGATCTGTGCTCCGCTCGGTCGTCTACGCGGCCCAACCGGAATTCCGTTCACATGAAAATATCGCTACCGCCGCCGCAAGGACGGCCGAACCGCGTTTACCCGCCGGGCACGCCGGGCTTGCATGGGCTCGTGTCGCTGATCACCGGCGTGGTGGTCGTGTGCGGGCTGTACTTCGGCCGGGAGGTATTGATTCCGATCACGTTGTCGGTGCTGCTGAGCTTTCTGCTCGCGCCGCTCGTGCAGATGCTGCGGCGTCTGCATATGGGCCAGTTGCCGTCGATCTTCATCGCGGTGCTGTTCGCGCTCGCCTCGCTGCTCGCGGTCGGCGCGCTGATCGGCGCGCAGCTCGTGCAGCTCGCGGGCGCCCTGCCGCAGTACCAGGAGGCGATCGAGCAGAAGATCGAAACGGTGCAGGAAAAGACCGTGGGCCGTGCCGATTCGCTGATGAGCAGCGCTGCCACCGCGCTGCAACGCATGGCGCCATCGCCCCGTCCCCCACCGCCCCGCCCGACCGGCCGCGCGGCGCGCAACGCGCCGCAGGTGCCGCAACAGGTCGAGGTGCACGAGCCCGCGCCGACCCCGGTGCAACTCGCGCAGCGCGCGCTGACGCCGGCCATCGCGCCGATCGAGACGACCTTCATCGTGCTCGTCGTGACGATCTTCATCCTGTTGCAGCGCGAGGATTTGCGCGACCGTCTGATCAGCCTGTTCGGTTCGCGCGACCTGCACCGCACGACCACCGCGATCAACGACGCCGCGGGGCGCCTGTCACGCTATTTCGTCGCGCAGCTCGGCGTGAATCTGAGCGCGGGCGGCATCATCGCGATCGGGCTGGCGATCATCGGCGTGCCCGGTGCGCTGCTGTTCGGCGTGATCGCCGCGCTGCTGCGCTTCGTGCCGTACATCGGCATCTGGATCGCGGCGATCCTCGCGGTGTTTCTCGCGGCCGCGATCCAGCCGCAATGGACGATGGCGGTGCTCACGCTGATCCTGTTCATCGTCGTCGACGTGGTCGCCGGGCAGATCGCCGAGCCGCTGCTGTACGGCCATCGCTCAGGCCTGTCGCCGCTCGCGGTGGTGGTCGCGGCGATTTTCTGGAGCTGGCTGTGGGGGCCGATCGGCCTCGTGCTGTCGACGCCGCTCACGCTGTGCGTCGTCACGCTCGGGCGCTATGCGGACCGGCTGAACTTCCTGACCGTGCTGCTCGGCGATCAGCCCGCGCTGTCGCCCGCGCAGACCTTCTATCAGCGCCTGCTCGCCGACGACCCGCACGAGGCGATCGTGCAGGCCGAACGGTTGCTGCGCGAGATGTCGCTGATCGACTATTACGACAAGGTTGCGCTCGAAGGGCTGCGGCTCGCGCGCAACGACGCGCAGCGCGGCGTGCTGATGCCCGACCAGCTGCAGCGGATCAACGACGCGCTCGTCGATATCGTCGAGAACCTCGAAATCGCCGAAGGGCTGCGCGATACGCTCGCGCCAGCCGAACCGGCGGACGCGGGCAACGCGCTGCTCGCCGGGACGCCGGACCTGGCGCCGCCGGGCGCCGGTGCCACGGAGCGCTATGGCGGCGATCTGCTCACGCGCTCGCAACAGCCGGGCGATGTGGGCAAGGAGGCGGTGTTGTGCGTGCCCGGCCGCGGCGCGTTCGACGAAGTGACCACGGCCATCGCCGTGCAACTGCTGAACCGTCAGGGCTTCGCGCCGCTGATGGCGACGCACTCGGGATATCGCAGCGCGCGCGCCGACGAGCCGAGCTTCAAGGACACGTCGATCATCTGCATCGTGTCGCTCGACGCGCCCGAGTCGCCGCCTTATCTGCGCAACATGCTGCGCCGCACGCGCGAATGGCGGCCGCGCGCGACGCTGGTGGTCGGCGTCGGCGACGCGCCGGAGGGCAGCGTCGAACTCGATGCGGGCGGCGAACTGCATGCGTCGCCAACGTTCCGCGCGATGATCGAGGCGTGTCACGCGGCGACCAGTGGGCAGGCGATGCGACAGCCGTCGCAGGCGGCCAGCGCGGGCTGAGAGATGCGCTGGCTAACGCCGCGCCAAACCGACAATGACAGTCTCCACAGCTGATTGACCGCCTGCAAACGTTCTTCAGACGTCCATTTAGTGCGCCCCAGCTGCCCCCGGGACTCACTCCGAAGAGCTGGATCAGCCCGTCCGCCCACGGTTCAGCAATCGCTCGAGCGGTTCGGGCAGGCCCCGATTCGGCTTGACCGGCGGCTGGGTGAAACTGCCCTTCGTCGCCTTTTTCGGACCTAGCCGGATCAGGCCCTCGAGCTGCGTAACCGCACTCGACACGCCATCGACCACCGGCACCGGCAAGTCGTTGCGTATCTCACGCGCGAGACCCGCAAGCGGCGCGCCGGCGATGATGATGACGTCGGCACCGTCGTCGTCGACGACCTGGTTGCACAGCGCCTTCAGTCTCGCTGCGTGATCCTGCTGCACGCTGCCGATATCGCGCAACGGCTCGTCGAGCGCGCGGATACTGGCGAGCCGGCTCGCCAGATGACTGCGTTCGACCGTCTCGCGATACCACGCCCTGATTCGCGGCGAGATCGCGATGATCGAGAAGCGCTGCCCGAGCGTTGCCGCCGTCACGAGTGCGGACTCGGTCAGCCCGACTACCGGCACGTCGATCAATTCCTTGATGCCCTGCAGGCCCGGGTCGCCGAATGCCGCGACCACGACGCCGTCGTAGGTGCCATGTCGCTCGGCCGCCACGCACGCGGTCGCATACCCGCCGATCAGCGCTTCGAAGCGCGTCTCGATGTACGCAACGCCGAACGGCGCGGTCGCCACCTCGATCTCGGTGTCGGGCGAAGCACTGCGTTGCGCCTCCGCCTGAATCAGGGCCGAGACACTCTCGGAGATGTTGGGGTTGATCACCAGGATCTTCATGCTGCTCTCCAATGTCACAGGTCGACGTACTGCGGCTTGCCAGCGGCGAGAAAGCGGCCCCGGCCCGCCTCCGGCTCGAGATAGCGGCCGCTCTCGACCAGCAGTTCGCCACGTGACAGACAATGCTTCGGCCACCCCTGCACGGTGCGGCCCTCGTAGGGCGTGTAGTCGACGTTGTGATGCAGCGCGTCGTTCGCGATGGCGACCTGCTTGAGCGGGTCCCACAGCACGATGTCGGCGTCGGCGCCGACCGCGATCGTTCCCTTGCGCGGATAGAGGCCGTACAGCTTCGCGGGATTCAATGACGTCAGTTCGACGAACTTGTGCAGCGATAGCTTGCCGCGGTTCACTCCATCGAACAGGAGCGCCAACCGGGTTTCGATGCCGGGGATGCCGTTCGGGATGTGCTCGAACGACACCTCGTTGCCGCCGGGCTTTTTGCCCTGCGGATCGTCGTATGAAAACGGCGCGTGATCGGACGAGAAAATGCTGAATACGCCACGCTTGAGGGCGCTCCACACGGCCCGCTGGCTGGACGCGTTGCGTGGCGGCGGACTGCAAACGCACTTCGCGCCGTGATAGCCGTCCTCATGGCCGAGATCTTCGGCCGTCAGGTAAAGGTATTGCGGGCAGGTTTCGGCGTAGATATTCAGACCGCGCTGCTGCGCCCATTCGATCTGCTCGATCGCGTCCTCGCCCGACACATGCACGATCAGGATTGGCACGTCGACCAGTTCGGAAAACGCAATCGCGCGATGCGTCGCTTCCCGCTCGACCACCGCCGGGCGCGACAGCGCGTGATACTTCGGCGCGTGCTTACCGGTTTCGATGAGCTTGTCGGTCAGCCACGCGATGCAGTCCGAATTCTCGGCATGCACCATGACCAGCGCCTCGTTGCGGCGCGCAACATCCATCACTTCGAGGATCTCGCGGTCGCTGAGCTTGAGATCGTCGTAGGTCATATAGATCTTGAACGACGTATAGCCGGCGGCGATGAGTTCGGGAAGTTCGCGTTCCAGCACCTCGGGCGTCGGATCGGACACGATCAGGTGGAACGCGTAGTCGGTGACCGCGCGGCCTTCCGCGCGGCTATGGTAGTCGGCCACCGCGGCTTTGAGCGACTGCCCCTTTGCCTGCGCGGCGAACGGGATCACGGTCGTGGTGCCGCCACACACGGCGGCACGGGTGCCGCTGTGGAAGTCATCCGCCATCTTTAGCCCGTCCGGCATCGGTTGATCGAGATGGCAGTGGGCGTCGATTCCGCCGGGCAGCGCCAGCAGGCCGGTGGCGTCGATCTCGCGCCTGCCCGCGTCGAGATCGCGGCCCAGCGCGACGACGATGCCGTCCTTCACACCAATGTCGCAATTGAAGCGCTCGGACGCGGTGACCACGTCAGCGTTACGGATTACCAGGTCGTACAGGGTTGTCATGACGGTCCTCTCACACGACTTCGGAGAACAGGCGGCCCCAGCCCGCAAGCCGGGTCGTATCGTATCCAGCGAGCTTCAACGACTTCCACACCACGGTGGAGATCGTGTCGTAGAGCGGCACACCGTGGTGCCGCTCCACTTCCGAGGCCAGATGGGCGGCGTGCAGGTTGGTGCAGAACGTAACGATCGCTTCCGGTCGATGCTCGGCGACTTCGCGGATCTGTGCGCGCAGCGTCTCTTCGGTGACTTCGGAAAACTGAAAGTTCACCTTCAGGCCGAGGTGGTTTTCGGAAGAGCAGTCGATGCCGTTGTCGCGGTAATTGGCGACGATCTTCTGCTGAACATCCTTCAGGTACGGGCTGACCAGGCCGAATTTCTTCACGCCGGTCTTGTCCAGAATCTCGTTTAACGCCAGCACCGACGTGGTTGCGCGGATGCCGGTCGCATCCTCGATTTCGCGGCACAGGCGGCGGTCGGTTTCGAAGCCGAGCCAGCCGGATGAAGTGCCGTTCCATGCGATCACGTCGACCTTGGCGTCGGCCAGCAGCCTCGCGGCCTGAATGATGTTGGTAGTGTCGAACTGCCCGAGCGCCTGGTCGGACAGCGAGATTTCGGTGACCCTGAAGCGGGAAAAATGGGCACTAACACCGGGCAACTGGGCCACCATCGCGCTCGTGATCGGTTCGAGCGCGGTGTTGGACGACGGTGTAAGCATGCCGAGCATGACGCGTTTGCTCATGATGAAGTCAGCCATCAAGTGTTAAGGGTGAAGAAGGTCCGGCTTAGACGGGCAATTTGCGTTCGTAGTCGATCAGCGTCGAACAGACGAGAAGTCCTACGCCTGCGGCGGCGAAAAACATCAGGGCCAGAAAATAGGAACCGGTGGTCTGCACGATCAGGCCGACGATGATCGGCACGAGAACGCCGCCGATATTGCCGCCCAGGTTCATGAAGCCGCCCAGAAAGCCGACCTTGTTGCGGGTCCCGAGGATGGAAGGCAGGCACCAGAACAGACCGCACCAGCGCAGGAAGAACAGCGTGGTGGCCAGCAGCACCACCACCGTCGCGGGATTCCCGACATAGGCGACCGAGAAGATCGACACAGTTGCCGCCACGGCGGCGATGCCGAACAGCGTGCGCATCACGCGGTTGGGAGAACCGCCCGCGGCCTTCCACTTGTCGGCGATCCATCCGCCGATCAGTTCACCCACGAAGCCGCTGAAGAAGATCGCGAAGCTGGCTCCGCCCATCTGCTGGATGTTGAAGCCGTGAACCTTGTTCAGATAGTTCGGCATCCAGGTGAGCAAGCCGTAAAACAGCGAGTTGAAGCACATCCAGCCGAAGAACATGCCCCACACCGAGCGATACCGGAAAAAGTCCAGGCTGCGGCCGCTGGCATCAACCGGCTCAGCGAGGTGCTCTTCCTGCAGTGCCGCTTCGAGATACTCTGCTTCGGCCTGATTGACGGCAGGATGCTCACGCGGGTTGTTGCGGATGTAGTACCAGGCGAACAGGCCGGCAAGCATGGTTCCGATACCGGCCACCACGAACGAGGTGCGCCACGATCCGAATTCGCTGATCAACCCGGAGATGATCACCGCGCCGAGTGCCGCCCCCAGCGGTGCGCCACCGTCGAGCAGCGTCGCGCCGCGGCCACGTTCGTGACGGGTCATCCACATTGCGTTGAGCTTGCCGCCGGCCGGGTAGATCGGTGCTTCGGCGGCACCCAGGCCCAGACGGGTGAGGATCAGCGCGGTCGCCGTCGTGCAGACGGCGGCAATGCCCTGGAAGAATCCCCAGAACAACGTAGCGCACGCGATCACGATGCGCGGCTTGAATCGATCAGCCAGCATGCCCCCCGGGATCTGCATGAACGCGTAGGTCCAGAAGAACGAACTCAGGATCAGGCCCTGCACTGCCGGGGCGATATGGAACTCCTTGGCGATAAGGGGCATGGCGACGGACAGCGAAGCCCGGTCCACGTAGTTGATCGAAATCAGCATCAACATGATCAGAAAGATTTTCCAGCGTACGCCGGTCCTAACCTCGGCCCGCACGGCCGCATCTACGGTTTGCATCTGTGTCTCCTCCGTTCGCCTGATCACGGCTTTGGGGTTCATGTTCGTGTCCGGGACCGCTCCCGCACCGGTGCGCTGCATGCGCCAACGCAGTATATGATGCCTAATTATGAATTACAAGCGTTGTATTACGTTGATTTTGTTAGTGTTTTTATTTTTTGTGGATAGACGATCGAACCTGTAAGACAATTAAGCAACGACGGAAGATGCAAAATTGGAAACAGGCGACATGGACCTCAAGTCACTACCGGCAGATACACGCAAGCGCGTCAGCCTGCGCGGCACGGGTATGTATGCGGCGATCGCGGAGCGATTGCGCGAGATGATTCTCGAAGGGGAATTGCCACCTGGCGGCCGTATCGACGAAAAAGCGTTGTGCGAGCGCTTTGACATCTCCAGAACGCCTTTGCGCGAGGCGCTCAAAACGCTGGTGACCGAGGGGTACGTGACTCACCGGCAGCACATGGGCTTTCAGGTCGCGCCGATCAACAAGGCCGAGATCGCCGCCATCTTCGAAGTGCTGCATGGACTGGAGGAAACGGCCGGACGACTCGCTGCGCAGCGTATCGACGACAAGCAGATGAAGGTGCTGATGGAGCGCCATCGCACCATGGAGACTTATCACCGCGACGGCAAGCGCACGGCCTACTACCGCGCCAACCAGAAAGTGCATCAGCAGATCGTCGACGTCGCCGGCAATCCGGTGCTATCGGACATGTACGCCTCGTTGATGAGCAAGATTCACCGCGCGAGAGGGGCGGCTAATGCCGATGTGCTGCGCTGGGCCGAATCCCTCGGCGAACACAGTGAAATTCTGGACGCGCTATCCAGACGCGATGGAGCATGCCTCGCGCGATTACTGCGCGAACATTCGGAACATACCGCCGCGGAAGTGATGAAAGTGCTCGAGACTACGAATGGGAACGAGTAGCGATGGTCGGTGAAAGGACCATCGGCGATACCGAGCAGACATAGCGGCGCAAGGATCCGACCCGCCGTAACGCGTTCGCGCTTCTTTGCAGCGCCGCATTTGCGTCGTTTAGACAACGCGCAAGAAAGCGCGTGACGTGCAACGCACGATCCCCGGCCCTCCCGGATCATGTGTTCGCTATCGGAATACCAAAGGGCACCGGCTTACGGTGCCCTCGGAAGACTAGCGACCGGCGCTCTGACCGCCGTCGACGTGCAGAATTTCTCCCGTGATGAACGGCGCGGAATCGAGGAAGAGAATCGCGTCGGCGATATCGCTCATCTCGCCCATGCGCCCCAGCGGATGAAACGCGCCCAACGCCTCATGTGTTTCGGGCGCGTGCATCGGCGACTTGATGATCCCCGGCGCGACGGCATTCACGCGTATGCCTTTTTTCGCGTATTCGATCGCCAGCGACTTCGTGGCCGCGTTCAGTCCGCCCTTCGTCAGGGCTGCCAGTACCGAAAACACGCCGCTGATCGCAGCGTCGACGGTGCTGGACGTGACACTAACCACATGGCCGCTCGAATACTTTTCCATTTCGGCGATGGCGAGTTGGGTGATGTGGTAGAACCCCGCCATGTTCACGTTCATCACCGCGGCGAAGTCGTCGGCAGTGTGTTCGGTGAAGGGCTTGCCGATGTAAATGCCGGCGTTGTTGACCAGCGTGTCGATCCGGCCGAATCGTGCGACACCCTCGGAAATGACGCGCTGAGCAGTTGCCGGGTCACCGACATCCCCCGCGACGCTCAGAATGTTCGGGTCGTCCGACGGCTTGATCGAGCGCGCGGTCGCGACGATGCGATAGTCGAGCCTGCGAAATGCCTTGACGACTTCGGCGCCTATGCCTTGCGAGGCGCCGGTCACGACGACGACTTTCTGTGATGTGCTCATGCTTTGCCCAAAAGATTGTTTGCTCGGCTTCGACGCCTGCCGGGTCGATCGCCTCCATCCGATGAAACGCGGACCTGCCGCTTCAGGGTTCACAAAGACCTGAAATCACCCTTTCTTGTTTTGCGCCAGCCACTGGTCGAGACTCACGCGGCCGATCCGCGCGTCGCCGAGCGGTACGAGCGACTGTTCCTCGACGCGACCGCCGTAATAGCGCGCATCCTGATCCGTCACCACCGGGCGCGGGTCGCCGACAGACTTCAAATAACGTCCGACGATCGTGGCGAACGGTTCACGGTCCGGGCCCGCGATATCGACCGTGCCGTTCAGCGGCGCGGCGAGAGCGACCTGCGCGAGGCTCGCTGCGACGTCATCCGCGGCGATCGGCTGGAACAGTCCGTCCCCGACCCGCACCGTCCCGCCTTCCGTGCCGTAATCGGCAATCGCGCCGATGAATTCCATGAACTGGGTCGCGCGCACGATCGTGTAGGGCACGCCCGCTGCTTCAATCGCCTCTTCCTGCGCGACCTTGGCGACGAAATACGCGTTGTCCGGCGAGCGCTCGCAGCCGACGATGGACAGCGCGACGTGATGGCGTACCCCCGCAGCCACTTCCGCTTTGCCGAGGTTGCGCGTCGAGGTGCGGAAAAAGTCGAGCACCGCCTGAGGCTCCCACGAGGGCGCGTTCGCCACATCGACTACGACGTCCGCACCCGCTAGCGCATTGCTCAGGCCTTCGCCTGTCACGGCGTTCACACCGGTACGCGGTGACGCAGCAAATGCCTCATGACCAGCCTCGCCAAGCAGTTTGACGACACGCGAGCCGATCAGGCCGGAACCACCGATTACGACGATCTTCATGGCACATTCTCCAGATGAGAGTCAGATAGCACGAGTACGCGTCCGGCGGCCGTTGCATCGCGGGGAAGCACTCGCCGCCGTCGCATCGTGTGAGGCTATTGTGGGAAGATCATGAACTATCGAAAAGTGCCAAGAAATGTCGATCCGACCAGGACATGCTGATTCCGGTCGACATGCAGGCAAGACCGTCATGACCGTGCCGTCAACCGAATTCACCGTCGATATCGATCGGCAGTTGCAGTTGCCGATCTACCTGCAGATCTGTGCGCGCTTCAGAACCGCGATCACCGCGGGGCATCTGCGTCCAGGCGAGCGCGTGCCCGCGCTGCGCAGCCTCGCCACGCAACTGAACACGGCGCGCGGCACGGTTGAACTGGCGTACACGATCCTCGTCGACGAAGGCTATCTCCAGATGCGCGGTGCGGCCGGCACGTTCGTGTCGCCCTCGCTGCCGGCCTCAGTGACGCGCTCGCGGACGCAAGGCGCAAAGGGCTCGACCGGCACGCAAAGCGCTGAAGCGGCGGCCCCAGCTCAGGCGCAAGGCGCCCCGCGCCAGCTTGCCATTGCCTCCGCCATGAGCGGCGAGCCCCGGCCGTTGCAACCCGGGCTGCCCGCGCTCGACGCGTTTCCGGTCAAGGTCTGGAATCGTCTCGTTTCGAATCGCGCGCGCAGCGGCGAGCGAGCGATGCTCGCGTACCCGGATCCCGCGGGCTACCGGCCGCTGCGCGAACACATCGCAACGTATCTTGGGCTGTCGCGCGGGGTCACCTGCCTGCCGGACCAGGTGTTCGTGACCGGCGGCTACCGCGCGACGCTCGAACTCGTGTTGCGCAGTCTTGCCAGCCCGAACGACAGCGTGTGGTACGAAGATCCGGGCTATCTGCTCGCGCGCGGTTTTCTCGCCGAAACCGGCGTGCAGCTCGTCGCGGTACCGGTGGACGAAGCAGGCCTCGACGTCGAACGCGGCACCCAGCTGGATGCGCAGGCGCGCTTCGCGCTGGTCACGCCGTCGCACCAGAGCCCGCTCGGGCACACGTTGTCGCTGCCCCGACGCATGGCGCTGCTGGAGTGGGCCGAGAAAGCGTCCAGCTGGATCATCGAAGACGATTACGACAGCGAGTTCCGCTATCTGGGCCGGCCATTGCCGGCATTGAAGAGCCTCGACCGCCACGATCACGTGATCTACTGCGGCACCTTCAGCAAGGTGATGTTTCCCGGCTTGCGGCTCGCGTATGCGGTGGTGCCGGAGCGGGCCGTCGAGCGCGTCGGGCGGGTGGCGCGCAGCATGAACGCCGGATCGTCGACGCTGTTGCAGGCCGCTTTGGCCGACTTCATCGAGCGGGGGCATTTTGCGCGGCATCTGAAGCGCATGCGTGCGTTGTACGGCGAGCGGCGCGTGCTGGTCGTGCGTGCGCTGGAGCGGGTGTTCGGCGACCGGCTCAGCGTCGAATTGCCGCCAGGGGGAATCCAGTTCGCGGCACGCTTCACCGAGGGCCCCGATGGCCCTGTCGATGACGTCGCGGTTGCCGCGCGCGCCCGCGACGCGGGGCTCGCCGTGCTGCCGCTGTCGATCTGGTACGCGAATGGCCGCACGCGCCGCACGCCGCGCGGCCTTGTGATGGGCTTCGCGAACGTCGCCGATACAGGCGAAGCCGGCCGTCTCGCGCGGATCTTGCGCGCGTGTCTGGACGGCTAACGAGCGGGCGAAAGTCCACTTCTCCGCGGCCTGACCACAAGAAACGAGCTTGCGAAGCGTCGGAGAAACCGTCGTACCCAAAATGAGGACAGCCGCGCACGAACGCTGACGCATACTGCGCCGATAACGCAAGCAATCTGGAGACACGCATGACCCGCCCGTTCAAGCCCTATCCGTTCGCGCCACGCCGTTATCCGGCCGCGGTGCCGCCGCTGGTCGACGGACGCGAGCCGCAAACGCGCGCGGTCGCGATCGTCGGCGGCGGTCCGGTCGGCATGACGCTCGCACTCGCGCTCGCGCGCCAGGGCGTGCGCTCGGTGCTGATCGAGGCCGACGACAGCGTCTGCACCGGCAGCCGCGCGATCTGCATCTCGCGACGCAGCCTCGAAATCTTCAAGCGGCTCGGCGTCGTCGATGGGTTTCTGCAAAAGGGGCTGGCGTGGACCGGCGGACGCAGCTTCTATCGCGACACCGAGGTGTTCCGCTTCGCGATGCATCAGGACGACGAGCAGTCGCTGCCGCCGATGATCAATATCGCGCAGTATCAGATCGAGCAGCTGCTGCTCGACGAGATCGAACGGCACGCCGATCTGATCGACGTGCGTTGGCAAACGCGGGTGACGGGCCTCGAACAAAAACCGCAAGGCGGCGCAACGCTGACGCTCCGCAGCGGCGAACCTGCCGATCCGCAAGGCGCGAGCTGGCAGATGGACGCCGCATGGGTCATCGCCTGCGACGGCGGACGCAGCACGATCCGCGACCTGCTCGGGCTGAAGCTCACCGGCACGACCTATGAAGGGCGTTACGTGATCGTCGATATCGAACTCGACACCTCGCGCGCGACCGAACGGCTCGCCTATTTCGATCCGCCGTCGAATCCGGGCTCGACGGTGCTCGTGCACAAGCAGCCCGACAACGTGTGGCGCATCGACTACCAGTTGCGCGACGACGAAGACCCCGACGCCGCCGTGCTGCCCGAGAACGTGATACCGCGCGTGCAAAACCTGCTCGACTCGATGGGCGAAACCGGCGCATGGTCGCCGATCTGGATCACGATCTACAAGGCCAATGCGTTGACGCTCGAACGCTATCGGCACGGCAGCCTGCTGTTCGCGGGCGACGCCGCGCATCTGGTGCCGATCTTCGGCGTGCGCGGCGCGAATTCGGGCATCGACGACGCCGACAATCTCGGCTGGAAGCTCGGCTGCGTGATCAATGGCAGCGCGTCGCCCGCGCTGCTGGATAGCTATAGCGACGAACGTGTGTACGCGGCGCGCGAGAACCTGAGCTACGGCATGAAAAGCACCGAATTCATGGCCCCGCCGACCTTCGCGTTCGATCTGATGCGCACGGCCGTGCTCGGACTTGCCGAGCGGCACGCGGCGGTGCGCCCGCTGATCAACCCGCGCCAGACGCATGCGATCGCGTATCGGCAATCGCCGCTGAACTTCGCAGGCGACGCAGCCGATGCATTCGATCGCGGCCCCGCGCCGGGCACCGTGTTACCCGAGTGCAGGCTGCTCAAACGATCGCAAGATGGCGCACGGATCGGCATTCATCTAACCGACCTGCTCGGACCGTGCTTCACGGCGCTGCGCTTCGACGTAGAGCACGCGAACGACGGCGACGCGTGGCAACAACTGCAAAACACGCTAGCCGGCCAGGGCATTCCGTTCAACGTGATCGACATCGTCACGGCCGAAGCGCAATCGGCAAACGGCCCTGGAACCATCGACCCGACCGGCCGCCTGCACGACATGCTCGACGCACGACCCGGCACCGTCTATCTGATCCGCCCCGACGGCCACGTGCTCGCGCGCTGGCGCAACGGCAGCGCAGCGGCCGTGCGGCACGCGCTCGATGCCACGCTGACACGGCAGAACTAACGCACAAGGACCTTCGACATCATGACCGATAGCGATCTCGATCTCGTCTATACGACGCTGTGCAACACGCTGACCCACGAAGGCGAAGCGCAGGCGTCGCTGTATCTGGCGCGCCTCGCGCTGTTGTGCCTGACCGAACTCGACGACTCGCGGCGCGCGTTGTCGCTGATCGAAGCGGCGAAGCTGCCGGCTGCCGCCACGGCGTAGCGCGGGCATAAAAAAGCCGCGCGGTCGACGCGCGGCGTTTCTTCGTCCTTTGAACCAAGGGCTTTTACATCGACCTCACTGCTTCGGATACAAGCCCAACGTACTCGCATGCAGCCGCGCGAGGCCGAGCAACGCATCCGTGTAAGGCGTCGGCACGCGCGTCAGTTGCCCGAGTTCGCGCACCGCGCCGACCAGCGCATCGAGTTCGACCGCCTTGCCGGCCTGCACGTCCTGCAGCATCGAGGTTTTCATCGCGCCGAGCTTCAGCGTGACCGCGTGACGGTCCTCGGGCGCCTGGTCGATCGGGATGCCGAAGCGCGCGCCGATTTCCTTCGCCTCCAGCATGATGTGCGTGACGAAGCCGCGCACGAGTTCGTCGCCGAGGATTCGGTCCGTCGTTGCGCCGGTGATCGCGCTGACCGGATTCATCGTCATGTTGCCCCATAGCTTGAACCAGACGTCGCGCTGGATCTGCGCCGAGGCCGTCGCATGGAAGCCCGCCGCCTGCAGCAGCGCGGCGAGCAGTTCGACACGCTCGCTCGGCTTGCCCGACGCCTCGCCGACGATCAGCCCGTTGCCCTGGTGATGCCGGATCACGCCGGGCGCGTCGATCAGGCAACTGGCATGCACGACGCAGCCGACGGTCTGCGCGGCCGGGATCGCGGCGGCAATGGCGCCGTCTGGATCGATCGTCTTAAGGCGCTGGCCGGCGAGTTCTCCGCCGAGGCCGTCGCAGAACCACCACGGCACGCCGTTCATCGCGGTCAGCACGATCGTCTCGGGGCCGAGCAGCGGCTTGACATGCGCGGCCACCGCCGCCATCGCCGGGCCCTTCACCGCGATCACGACGAGCTCCTGCACGCCGAGATCGGCCGGCTTGTCGCTCGCCTTCACCTGCTCGGCGTAGATCACGCCGCCTTCGATCAGCCGCAGACCATGCTGGCGCACCGCGTCGAGCGTCGCGCCCCGCGCGACCACGCTGACCTGGTGCCCCGCCTGCGCGAGCTTCACTCCCATCCAGCCGCCGATCGAGCCGGCGCCGTAGATCGCTACTTTCATCGCCTGAATCCTTGCCTGTTGCCGTGTTTATTGCAGCGTTGATTGTCGCGCTCTTTTACCCGTGGCTTCAATCATTGCCGGTAGCTCGCATCGATTCGCTCGACCCGCCGCACCAGCGCATCGAACACGTCCTGCCCGGCGCCGTGGCGCGGGTCGAACTGCAGCGCGTCGCGCGAGCAGCGGATCGCGACCTCCTCCGGCACCGGCCGCGCGCGGCCCATCGAAAACGTCGCCATCTGGATTTCGCAGGCGCGATTCAGTGTCCACAGAATCGCGAATGCCTGCGGCAAAGTCCGGCCCCACGATAGCAGACCGTGGTTGCGCAGGATCACGGCTTGTCTGTCGCCGATATGCGCGAGCAGCCGCGGCCCCTCTTCCGCATGAATCGTGATGCCCTCGAAGTCGTGATACGCGATCCGGTCGTGCAACTGCGCGCTATAGAAATTGGTCTGTTGCAAGCCCTCTTCGAGGCATGCCACCGCGACGCCCGCGGTCGTATGCGTGTGCATCACGCAGTGCGCATCGGGCAAGCCCTCGTGAATCGCCGCATGCACGACGAAGCCAGCCGGATTCACCGGATACGGCGAGTCGTCCAGCACCCGCCCCTGCGCATCGATCTTTACCAGATTGCTCGCGCTCACCTCGCTGTAGTGCAGCCCGAACGGGTTGATCAGGAAGTGGCGCTCGGTGCCGCTGACGCTTTCGGGGACGCGCAGCGTGATGTGGTTGTAGATCATCTCGGTCCAGCCGAGCAGATCGAAGATCCGGTAGCACGCGGCCAGCTGCACGCGCGCCTGCCATTCGTCCGGATGCATCGCGGCCGAACTGGACGGGCTCGCCGGTTGCGCTTCGAGGGTCGTGGCCATCGTCAGTATCTCCATGATTCTCGTTGTGACGGCGCGTCAGCGCGCGCCGGTCTTCGGTATTCACGCGTGCCGCGATAGCGGCCGAACCGCGGGACGGCTTCAGGCGTTCGACACCACCGCCGCGATCGACGAGGCGACATAGTCCGCGTTGCGCGCATTCAAGCCGGCTACGCACATGCGGCCCGAGCGCAGCACGTACACCGCGTATTCGTTGCGCAGACGCTCGACCTGGCTTTCGGACAGGCCCGTGTACGTGAACATGCCGCGCTGCGCGACATAGCGCGCACGCAGCACTTCGTCGACGCGTCCGTCGAGCCCCGCGTGGATCACGTTGCGCATCGCCAGAATGCGCTCGCGCATCGCGCCGAGCTCGGCTTCCCACGACGCGCGCAGCGTCGCATCGGCGAGCACGTTGGCGACGAGGCACGCGCCGTGCGTCGGCGGATTGCTGTAGTTCGCGCGCACCGCCGACATCAGTTGGCCGGCTACGCGCGCGGCCTCGTCGGCGCTCTTGCAGACCACGCTCAACGCGCCGACGCGCTCGCCGTACAGCGAGAAATTCTTCGAGAACGAGTTCGCGACGATCAGCGGCACGTGCGCGTCGGCGAGCAGGCGCACCGGCGCGGCGTCTTCTTCGAGGCCCGCGCCGAAGCCCTGGTAGGCCATGTCGACGAACGCGATCAGCTTGCGGCGCTGCAAAACCGGCACCAGCTCCGCCCACTGCGCCGGGCTGAGATCGACGCCGGTTGGGTTATGGCAGCACGCGTGCAGCAGCACCACGCTCTGTTCCGGCAAGGCGTCGATCGCGGCGAGCATTTCGGCGAAGCGCAGGCCGCCCGTTTGCGGGTCGTAGTACGGATAGGTGTTGACCGTGTGCCCCGCGCCTTCGAAGATCACGCGATGGTTTTCCCAGCTCGGGTCGCTAATCCAAACCTGCGAGCCGGGGAAATAGCGCTTCAGGAAATCGGCGCCGACTTTCAGCGCGCCCGAGCCGCCGAGCGTTTGCAGCGTCGCGATCCGGCCTTCGGCGCGCGCCGCGCTGTCGGCGCCGAACACGAGCGCCTGCGCGGTGTCGCGATAGAGCGGCAAGCCCGCCATCGGCAGATACGAACGCGGGCCGATCGCGTCGAGCAGCGCGGTTTCGGCGCGGCGCACCGCGTCGATCACCGGCAGCTTGCCGGCGTCGTCGAAATAGATGCCGATGCTGAGGTTGACCTTGTTCGGCCGTGGGTCCAGCTGAAAGTCTTCGTTCAGGCTCAGAATCGGGTCGCCCGGATAGGCAGGAATATGGTCGAACATGACGGGTCCTTGAAGACGGCCTCTGCAGGCCGGTTGTGGCGGTCGTCCGCGCGCCGCGGGACGACAGGGCAAACCTTAAGTCTAAGCGGGTTTGCCGGGCTAAGTCGACCTGCACGAGTGTCGGTGGTCGGCGCGCCGCGCACAATCAATCGATTTTTCATGATTCGTAAGTTTTTCTTTAGAATCGATCGTATGCCTCTTACCCGCGTCACGATCCGCCAATTCGAAGCGTTCCTCGCCATCGTCGATCTTCATAGCATCGGCGCGGCGGCGCAGCGGCTCGGGCTGACTTCGTCGGCGGTCAGCCAGCTGCTTGCCGAGCTCGAAACGGAGCTCGGCTTCCGGCTGTTCGATCGCACCACGCGGCGCGTCGCGCTGTCCAGCGCTGGGCAGGACTTCCTGGCGTCGGCCGAATCGGTGCTGCGCCACGTGCGCGCAGCCGCTCAATCCGCCGACGATATCCGCAACCGCGCGGCCGGCATCGTGCGGGTCGGCGCGCCGCTCGTCATCGCGTCGACGGCGCTGCCCGCGGCGATCGCCGAATACGCGCGCGACAAGCCTAAGGTGGTCGTACGCGTCTGCGATACCGTGGTCGAGCAACTGGTGGAGCGGGTCGAGAGCGGCGACCTCGATCTTGCGATCGGCCCGGACCGGCAAAGCGGGACGCGCGTGCGCTCAGAGCCCGCGTTCGCGAGTCCGTGGGTGATGTGGTGCTCGGCCGCGCATCCGCTCGCGGCGCGCCGCCGCGTGCAGTGGCAGCACCTGCGCGACGTGCCGATCGTCGCGACCGGCCGCGACCACGAGCGCGCGGTCGACCAGATGCTCGCCCACCTGCCGGTCGAGGCGCGCATCATTCCGGTCGATGTCGTCGACAACGTGACCACCGCGTTCGGCCTCGCCGCGCAAGGGCTTGCTGTCACGCTCGCGCCGGCCTACGTCGCGCCGCTCGCCCGCACGTTCGGGCTCGTGATGAAGCGCATCGTCGATCCGGAAACGATTCGCGAGGTGTGCGTGTATCGCTCGACCGAGCGCGCGCTGTCGCCATCGGCCGATGGTTTCGCGGATTTCGTGATGCCGTGGTTGAAACGCTGGGATCGGGAGACGCAGGCCGAGGCGCGGGGTAAGCGGAGTTGAAGCGCTGTTGAAGCGGACATGAAGCGCGCTCCGACGCCCGCTTCGACCCGAGTGTGGACACGAGCTTCGACAGATGCGCCGCTAAGGCTGCATACACAGCGCGAACAGCTGCCGTTGATTCGAAATCCCCAGCCGCGCGTACGCGCGCTTCTGATACGTGACGACGCTCGTGGGCTTCACCCCCATTCGCCCGGCGATCTCGGCGGCGCTCGCGCCTTCGAGGGTGCCGCGCAGCACGTCGAGCTCGCGCGGCGTCAGCGCCGGACACGCGCGACGCACGCGCGCGAGCATCGCCGCACCGGCGCCCTGCTGGTGTTGCCCATTCAGCGCGTAATGGCCTTTCGCCGCATGCGCGAACAGCGGCGCGACGCTTTCGATCCGCTCCAGTTCGCCCGCCGCGAACACGCCGTACGCGCGGTCGCGATACAGGTTGATCGACAGCCACACGCTATCCGCCGGCTGCACCAGCAACGACAGCCGGTCCGATACGTTCGGCTGCGCGTAGCACGCCGCGCGATACGCTTCGTTTTCGATTTCGTCGCCGCGCTGCTGATGCAGCACCAGCGCATCGCCTGAACGGATGCGCCGCCTACCGTCGGTCTGGCCGATGATCGCGCGATTGCCGTCCAGCGCATAAAAATGCGCGGCGTAGCGCTCGGCGACGTCGCGTAGAAAATGCCCGCCGCGATGATCGGCCGCCGACACCGTACGGGGCCGTGCATCGAACTCGTACGCGAAGATCGTGCACTGCGAGACCGGCAGCGACAATGACTCGCCAACCGTCTGCAGAATGCTCGCGGCGAGCGCGCCGGCATCCGGGTGGGACATCGCCATGACGAGGTCGGTGGCGCGTGCGGTGCTGATCTGACCGCTGCGCTGCGATGATGCGAGGCGCCAGGAACGCATGATGGGGATTCGTGCTTGCGCTGCGTGGATTGGGTTGCGGCAAGCGTAGCACAGCGGGCGCGCGGCGCAGGACCAGCGGCGTTATCGACTCGTTAGCGACGCCTCATCGCCGGGTAAACGACCCGCGCTGCAACGCCACCGCCCTCGGCAACTGGATCGTGAAGCTCGTGCCCGCGTCGTCGCTGGATGCGACGCTGACGTCACCGCCATGCATGCGCGCGATTTCCTGCACGATATGCAGGCCCAGCCCGAGCCCCTCGCGCGAGCGCGCGCTGTTGCCGTTCGACGCGAACGCCTTGAACAGATGCGGAAACACCTCGGCCGGAATCGTGCCGCGATTGGACACCTTCAGACGCACGCAATCCTCGGCCTCGCCGTCCACCTCCACGCCGATATCGCCCTCCAGCGCGCCATGATGCAGCGCATTGCTGACGAGATTCGACACCGCCTGCCACACGAGGTCGGTATCCCACGCGCCGGCCGTATTGCCGGTGCAGCTGAACACGATCTGCTTGCCGCTCTTCTGCGATGCGAATTCATCGATCACCGAGCGGCACAGCGTCGCGAGTTCGATCGAGCGCGGCTGCAACGGCAGACGTCCGCCTTGCAGACGCGCGAGGTTCAGCAACTGATCGACCATCCGCGCCATGCGCAGCGAGCTGTTCTTCACCCGCGCGGCGACGCTCGCGGCCTGCTCGTCGACGGCCGTGCGCATCAGGTATTCCGCCGACGCCAGCACCGCGCCGAGCGGCGTGCGCAGATCGTGACTGAGCACCGCCATCAGCATTTCGTTCGCTTCGAGCATCTGGCGCGTCGTCACCAGTTGCGCGGCGAGCTGGCGCTTCTGCTGCTCCAGTTGCACGAACACGTCGACCTTCGACTGCAGGATGCGCGGATCGAACGGCTTGTACAGGAAGTCGACCGCGCCCGCCTCGTAGCCGCGGAACGTGCGCGACGCGTCCTGCGCGGTCGCGGTCAGGAAGATGATCGGCACGTGCGACGTGCGCGGGCTGCCGCGCATCAGCGCGGCCAGTTCGAAGCCGTTCATGCCGGGCATGTTGACGTCGAGAATCGCCAGCGCGACTTCGTGCTTGAGCAGCAGATCGAGCGCGGCGGTGCCGGAATCGGCGACCAGCACCGCGACGTCGGGACGCGTGAGCAACGCTTCGAGCGCGGTGATGTTGTGGACGATGTCGTCGACGATCAGGATGTTCACAGGTGAGTTCGACATGGCACCGTATCAGAGGGAAGTCGGCAGCGCGGCAAGGCGCTTCGCCAGGGTTTCGGGATTGTAGATCGCGTCGGCCGCGCCGCGTTCGATCGCCGCGCGCGGCATCTCCGGCGAGCCGGCGCTGCCGGGGTCCTGCACCCACGCGGTGCCGCCGCACGCGCGCACGCGTTCGAGCCCGTACGAGCCGTCGTCGTTGGCGCCGGACAGCAGGATCGCGAGCAGCCGCTCGCCGTACACCGCGGCGGCCGATTCGAACAACACGTCGATCGACGGCCGCGAGAAGCGCACCGCCGCATCGGTCGACAGCGCGACCGTGCGGTCCACTTCGACGAGCATGTGATAACCAGGCGGCGCGACGTGCACGCGGCCCGCCAGGATCAGCTCGCCGGCATCGGGTTCGAGCACCGGCAGTGCGCAGCGATGCGCGATCGCCGGCACCAGGTAGCTCGGCGAATCGGCCGGCAGATGCGAGACGATCATCACGGCCGCCGCGAAGCGCGTGGGCAACGCGGCGAGCAGCACGTTGAGCACCTCGAGGCCGCCGGCCGAGCCGCCGATCACGACGAGGTCGTAACCCCGCGGCGCGTCCGTGCCCGCATCTGCGCCCGTGCCCGTGCCGAGCGCGCCGCTGGCAGCGGCGGCCCGGGTGACGGTGGGTTCGACGTTCGAGCGTGGCATCGCGACCTCGCTAACGCTTCTGGTAAATGCGTTCGGTCGCACGGAACTCGTCGAACGCCGGGTAGTGATGCGAAAAGCGCAGGCTTTCCTTGCTGCCCAGGCCGAGAAAGCCGCGCCGCACCAACGCGTTCTCGAACAGCCCCAACGCGCGATCCTGCAAGCCGCGATCGAAATAGATCAGCACGTTGCGGCACGACACCAGATGCGCTTCGAGGAACACTTCGTCGGTGGACAGGCTGTGATCGGCGAACACCACGCGCTCTTTCAGCGAGCCGGCAAAGCGCGCGCCGCCATATGCTGCATGATAGTAGTCCGACAGCGATCGCGTGCCGCCCGCCGCCAGATAGTTCTGCGTGAAGCCCTGGATGCGCTCCAGCGCGTAAATGCCCGCCTCCGCGCGCGCGAGCGCGTCGGGGTTGATGTCGGTCGCGTAGAACAGCGTGCGCTCGGTGAGGCCCTCCTCGTCGAACAGGATCTTCAGCGACCACAGCTCCTCGCCGGTGCTGCATCCGGCGACCCACACCTTGATCGACGGATAAGTGCGCAGACGCGGCAGCACGTGTTCGCGCAGCGCGAGGAAATACGACGGGTCGCGAAACATGTCGCTGACCTGCACCGTCAGGTACTGGAACAGCCGCGAAAACTCGTTGCCGTCGCGGATGATGCGGTCCTGCAATTGCGACAGCGTGTCCACGTTGAATTCGTCGAGCGCCTGCGTGAGGCGGCGGCGCAGCGACGACATCGCGTAGTGGCGAAAGTCGTGCTGATACTTCAGATAGATCGCCTCGAGCAGCAGCCGCAGCTCGATGTCGAAATCGCTGAGGCGGGATGGGTTCATCGCGTTTCTCGCTTGCCTGCTCACGCTCGCGGCCTCAGCGCTGCCGCAGCCACACGCGGCACAGCGCAACGAGCTTGTCGACGTCGATCGGTTTCGACACGTAGTCGTCGGCGCCCGCTTCGAGGCAGCGCGTGCGATCGTTGGCCATCGCCTTCGCGGTCAGCGCGATGATCGGCAGATGCGCGAAGCGCGGATTGCGGCGAATCTCGCCCATCGCGGTCAGGCCGTCCATCTCGGGCATCATGATGTCCATCAGCACCAGATGCACTTCCGGTCCGTTCTCCAGTTCGTCGAGCGCCTCGCGGCCGTTGCGCGCGATCAGCAGTTTCGCGCCGAGCGGCTCCAGCACGTGCGACAGCGCGAAGATGTTGCGCACGTCGTCTTCGGCGAGCAGGATCGTGCGGCCCTCGAAAGCATTGTCGCGTTGCCGCACGGTGCGCAGCATGCGCTGCTGCTCCGGCGCGAGCGACGACTCGACGCTGTGCAGGAACAGCGTGACTTCGTCGAGCAGACGCTCCGGCGATTTCGCGCCCTTGATGATGATCGACTTCGAATAGCGGCGCAGCCGGTGCTCCTCTTCGTCGGAGAGCATGCGGCCCGTGTAGACGATCACCGGCAGCGACGCGTGCGCGCTGTTCGCGGCGAGGCGTTCGAGCAGATCGTAGCCGGTGCCGTCGGGCAGCGCCAGATCGGTGACGACGCAGTCGAACGTCAGCGTCGACAGCTGCTCGAACGCCTCGGCGAGCGTCGCGACCGCGACGATCTCGGTGTTCTCGCTTTGCAGCAGCGCGCGGATGCTTTCGCGCATCGGCGCGTCGTCCTCGATCACCAGCACGCGTTTCAGGCGCTGTTGCAGCCGCGCTTCGAGACGGCGGATCGCGGCCTCCATGGTCGAGCGCGCGGTCGGCTTCAGCGTGTAGCCGATCGCGCCCAGGTGCAGCGCCTTGTCGGCGTGATCGGTGGCCGACACGATATGGATCGGGATGTGGCGCGTCAGCGGATCGTTCTTCAGCCATTCGAGCACGGTGAGGCCCGAGCGGTCCGGCAGGCCGACGTCGAGCAGCACCGCGGCCGGCCGCATGTCGCGCACCAGCGCGAGGCCGCTGGCGGCGTCGCTCGCGTGCACGAAGTCGAAGTCGAGTTCGTGCACGAGATCGCGCAGAATCGCGGCGAACGGGGGATCGTCTTCGACCGCGACGATCAGTCGGCCCGCGCGGGTGCGGTTGTCGCGATCGTCGGCAATCGGCGCGACGGCGGGCTCGGCGGCGCCGGCCAGCAAGGCTTCGTACGATGCGGTGGGCGACGCCCGGCTTGCCAGACCATTCGCCGGCGAGATCACCGCGGCGGGAGCGGCGTCGAGCGGCGTGTGCAGCAACGGCGCCGGCGCCGTCGCGTGCGTGCCCGGGTTCACCGCGTTGATCGCGGCGGCGCTCGTCACCGTGCTGTCTGCCGCCGCGCGCGCATCGAGCGGCAGCCACAGCGTAAACACACTGCCCTTGCCGACTTCGCTCGCGACCGTGATGCGCCCGCCCAGCAGCCGCGAGAGCTCGCGCGAAATCGACAGCCCAAGGCCGCTGCCGCCATATTGACGGCTCGTCGAGCCATCGGCCTGCTGGAACGCCTCGAAGATCAGGTCGAGCTTGTCGGCCGCAATGCCGATGCCCGAATCGCGCACGTCGAAGCGCAGCAGGTTGTCCTCGACCCTGGCGACCTCGAGCGTGACCTCGCCGCGCTCGGTGAACTTCACCGCGTTCGACAGCAGGTTGCGCAGGATCTGCGTGAGCCGCTGGCCATCGGTGACGAACGCATCGGGCGCGCCCGGCAGCTTGTCGAAGGCGAGACGCAATTGCCTGGTCGCCGCGATCGGCCGAAACATTTCTTCGAGCGATTGCAGCGTCGCCTCGATCGACACCGTTTCGGGCTCGACCGTCAGTTGGCCCGCCTCGACCTTCGACAGGTCGAGAATGTCATTGATCAGCACCAGCAGATCGCTGTTCGACGCGTGGATCGTCTCCGCGTAGCGCACCTGCTCGTCGGTCAGATTGCCGCTGCGATTCTGCTGCAGCAGCCTCGCGAGAATCAGCGAGCTGTTCAGCGGCGTGCGCAATTCGTGCGACATGTTCGCGAGGAACTCGGACTTGTAGCGGCTCGACTGTTCGAGGCGTTCCGCGTTGGCCGCCAGGTCGCTCTGCGCGCGCAGCAGCTCCGATTTCTGCCGCTCCAGCCGCTGCGCGTATTCCTCGAGCTGCACGTTGGTCTGTTCGAGCTCGGCCTGCTGCGCCTCGAGGCGCCGTTGCGATTCCATCAGCGCGCGGCCGCGTTCCTCGAGCCCTTCGTTGGAGACCCGCAGTTCCTCCTGCTGGACCTGCAACTCCTCGTTCAGCTGCTGCGTCTCGGCGAGCACATCCTGCAGGCGTTCGCGGTACAGCGCCGCTTCGAGAAAGTCGCCCATGCTGTGGCGGATCAGCTCCATGAACTCTTCGTCGCGCGGCGTCACCTCGCGCAGGAAGCCCATTTCGACGACGCCGTTGACCTGGCCGTCGTTGTCGATCGGCAGGATCAGCAGGTTGCGCGGTGCGCCGCTGCCCGTCGCCGACATGACCCGCACGTAATCGGCGGGCACGTCGCGCAGCACCAGCGTGCGGCGCGAGCGCGCCGCCTGACCGACCAGCGTTTCGCCCTCCTCGAAAGTCAGGCCGGCCGTCTGTTCGCTGTCGCGGCTATATCCGTACGCGGCGATGCGGCGCAGCGTGCCGCTCTGCCGGTCGCGCACATACAGCGCGGCGACGAGCGCATCGAGATATTGGGCGAGAAATTCGAGCATCGCGCGGCCGACGAGCGGCGCGTTCGTCTGGCCGACCACCTTGTCCGCGAGCAGCCTCTGACCCGAGCGCAACCAGACCTGCTGCTCGAGCAGCGCGGTCTGTTCGGCCTGGCGGCGCAGCACGTCGTCATAGGTCGCGGACAGGTCCAGCAGTTCGCGACGGCCCCGCCATGCAAGCAGGCCGCTGACGACGAGGCTGAACAGCAGGAACACGCCGACCAGTGTCGCCGTTACGTTGCGTGTCGCTTCGGCGCGCTGCTGGCGCAGGCGCAGCTCGACGTCGAGAAAATCGCCGAATTCGCGGCGGGTTTCGTCGAACTCGACCTTGCCGCGCCCCGCCGCGATCGCAGTCTCATAGTCCTGGTTGCGGCGGCGCGCGTCGATGATCTCTTCGGCGAAACGTCCCCAGCGCTGCTGCAGCGCTTCGATCTGCTTGAGCCGCTCGACCTGCGGCGGGTTGTCGGCGACCTGCTTCTCCAGGGTGTCGAGTTGTGCCTTGAATTTGGGGCCGCCGTTTTCGTACGGCGCGAGGAAACTCTCGTTACCGGTGATCAGGAAGCCGCGCATCGACGATTCGCGATCCACCGCGAGCCGCAGCATTTCGTTGGCGTCGCCGATCACGCGCTCGGAGTGCTCGACCCAGCTCATCGTCGACACGAGGTAAGCGATCAGCCCGACGAACAGCGCCATCGTGACCAGGCCGACGCCCAAAGGCAGCGCGATATTGCGGCGAAGAATGCGGCGGAAACGGAGTTGATCGACGGCCTGCGATGCGGTCATTTTTTCTGTAGGTGGCATGGCGAATCGGGTCGATGCGGAATATTTTTCGGGTCTGCGCGCGGTGTTGGTTGCCGCGACGCGACCGCCGTCATCATACAAGGACGACACGCATCGTGTAACGGACAGTACGCTCGTCGAGCCTTGCTGGGCAGGGCGCGCAATGCAAAAAGAACCTGGCCGGTTCGCACCCGCCAGGCTCTCGCAGCGACGCGCATGGGAGCGCCGCGTTTCAGCTACGCTGCACCGATCAGCGGCTCACGCGGCAGCGCCTCGGTGCCACCGCGCCGGCCCGCTCAGGCCGGCACCGATTCCGCCTGCACCGCGCGCGACCATACGCGATGCTGCCCGGCGGCCTTGATGAATGCCTTCAACACGTCGGCGGACTGCGAGTCGTCTCCGGTCGCGATGCCGTCCGACTGCGCGGGCAACTGCGCGGCCGCGAGCAGGTCCCGCCCCGCGCCGAGTGCCGCGATCGCCTTCAGATGCTTGAACGCTTCGAGCACGAAGTGCCGCGCATCGCCCGATTGCGACAGCGCCTTCGCCCCCTTCTCCCCGCCGACCACGATCACCGCGTCGAACATGATCGACGGCAATCCGGCGATCGTCGCGTCGGGCGCGAGTCCGTCGATCCCGGCGAGCGTCGGCGCGATCAGCATCGGCGTCGCGCCTTCACCCTCGAGCGCCTGCCGTAGCCGTTTGATCGCCGCGCCATCGGAGCCGGGCGCGGCGAGCAGCGCGATCTTGCGGGTCTTGATGCCGGGCTTCACGCGATTGAGCAGACTCAGCGCCGCCGACGACTTCGGCCCGACGAGTTTTGCCGTGCCCTTCTTCGGCGCCGGCAAGCCGAGTCCTTCGGCCACCTTCGCGGCGAGGTCGGCGTCGAAGTTCGCGAGAATCTCGTTGACCTGGCGCGTGCGAATCTCGGGCTTCGTCACCTTGCCGAGCTCGAACTGATAGGCCGCCGCGATATGGTCCTTCTCCGGCTGCGACATGCTGTTGTAGAACAACGCGGCCTGCGAGAAATGATCGGCGAACGAATCGCTGCGCACGCGAATCTTGGTGCCCTCGACGCGCTCCTGATAGCTGTCGAAGCCGCCATCTTCGGCCGCCGGATCGGTTTCCTTCGGCCAGCCTTCGTTCAGCGAGTTCGGCTCGTACGACGCCTGGCCGACGTGGATCGCCTGCCGATGCATCGCATCGCGCTGATTGTTGACGGCTGGACAGACCGGCCGGTTGATCGGAATCTCGTGAAAGTTCGGGCCGCCGAGGCGGCTGATCTGGGTGTCCGTGTACGAGAACAAACGCCCCTGCAGCAACGGATCGTTGGTGAAATCGATGCCCGGCACGATATGCCCCGGATGAAACGCGGCCTGTTCGGTCTCGGCGAAGAAGTTGTCCGGATTGCGATTGAGCGTCATCTTGCCGATGATTTTCACGGGCACGAGTTCTTCCGGAATGAGCTTGGTCGGATCGAGCAGATCGAAATCGAACTTGTGCTCGTCGGCTTCCTCGACGATCTGCACGCCCAGTTCGTACTCCGGATAATCGCCCCGCTCGATCGCATCCCATAGATCGCGCCGGTGAAAGTCCGGGTCTTTGCCCGCGAGCTTCTGCGCTTCATCCCATAGCAGCGAATACGAGCCGAGCACGGGACGCCAGTGGAACTTGATGAAACGCGCGCGGCCCTCCGCATTGACGAAGCGGAACGTATGGACGCCGAAGCCTTCCATCGTCCGCAAGCTGCGCGGAATCGCACGGTCCGACATCGTCCACAGCACCATGTGGGCCGATTCGGGCACGAGCGACACGAAGTCCCAGAACGTGTCGTGCGCGGACCCGCCGGTCGGCATCTCGTTCGGCGCCTCCGGCTTCACCGCGTGCACGAAGTCGGGAAACTTGATCGCATCCTGAATGAAGAACACCGGCATGTTGTTGCCGACCAGATCGAAATTGCCTTCCTGCGTGTAAAACTTCACCGCGAAGCCGCGCACGTCGCGCACGGTATCGGCCGAGCCGCGCGGACCTTGCACGGTCGAGAACCGCACATAGACCGGCGTTTCGGCGGCCGGGTCCTGCAAAAACGCGGCCTTGGTGTACTCGTGCATCGATTCGTAGACCTGAAACACGCCATGCGCGGCCGAGCCGCGCGCATGCACGATGCGCTCGGGAATTCGCTCGTGATCGAAATGCGTGATCTTTTCACGCATGATGAAATCTTCGAGCAGCGACGGACCGCGCGGTCCTGCACGCAACGTGTTCTGGTTGTCGGCTATCTTGACGCCCTGATTGGTTCTCAGGGCCTCGCCCTGCGGCTTCACGCGATTGCGTTCGAGATCGTTCGATTTTGCGTCGTTCGACGGCGCTGCCCCGTTTGCCCGGGCCGCGGGCTTCTGGGTATTCGCTTTACCTGCCATGGGGATCGACTCCTTGTGTTCGCGCGCGCGGCGACGAAGGCGTCGTGGCGCGCGAACAGAGAGTCAGCAAGGGCTATACCCGCGAGGTCGCGGCGTGGCGGCCGCTCTGTTTGCGACGCTGTCGACTACCGCCCATGCAAAAGCGCGTTACGGGATCGTCACCAACTCGCTTCCCGGAGGCGATTTGACATCGGACGATTGGGACGCGGCGTGGCAACCAGCCGGCCGAAAATGGCGTATGTGACAAAATGCCGGCTACCAATCGCGGAGAACAGTGCGGATGAGCCGTGCACCAACAGAAATCGTTGCGCAAAGAAGCGCGGAAATCCCTCGGAAATATCGGCGTGAGCTTCTGAAGACCGTCGTCGCAGCCTCGCTCGTGACCGGGCTCGAAATGTTCGACTTCACCGTCTTCGGCTTTTTCGCGGCGGTGATCGGCGATCGGTTCTTCCCGGCCCACGATCCGATGACTTCATTGCTGTATGCCGTCGGCACATTCGGCGTCGGCTTTTTCATGCGGCCTGTCGGCGCGATGATGATTGGCGCTTACGCCGACCGCGTGGGACGCCGTGCAGCGATGACGAGAACCAGCTGGATGATGGCTCTGGGGACCGCCACGCTCGTGCTGTGCCCGTCGTTTGCCAGCATCGGCGTGCTTGCGCCGCTCATTGTGATCGCCGGTCGATCGTTGCAGGGCCTGGCCGTCGGCGGCGACATCGGAGTCGCCGCGGCCTTCATGCTGGAGGCCGGCCCCGTGTCACGCCGCGGCTCTCTGGTCAGCTGGCAGTTCGTCAGCCTGGGCGCAGCCGCGTTGCTGGGCGCAACCCTGGGCCTGCTGATCACCAGCACGATGTCGCCGGCTGACGTGGCTTCATGGGGCTGGCGAATCCCGTTCGTGATCGGTCTGCTGATCGCACCAGTCGGCCTCTACGTTCGCCGCCGGCTTCGCGATCGTCCGATCGCGAGCAGCGCCGCCAGACATGCCGCCACACCGCTCGCCGAACTGCGTCGCGAACATGGGACGACGATTCTGCTGGCGATGCTGATGATCATGGGGCAATCCATACCGGTATACGCGATCGTCTACTTCATGCCGAGCTATGCGACTCGCGTGATGCACATGCCGGCCGTCATCGGCTTTCGTGCTTCCGCATTGTCCGCGCTGCTGCTCGTCGTCATTCCGCCGCTGGCCGGCCGTCTCCTCGACAGCATGCGTCGCCGCAAACCAATGGCCCTGCTGGCCTCCGGATGCACGGCGCTGCTGGTCTATCCGGTCTTTGTGGTGATTACCCGTGCGACCAGCGAGCTGCCGGTTCTGTGCGGCGTCGCGCTCATCAGCACGATGGTGGCGTTTAGCGCCTGCTCGATCACCCTGCTCGTGCTCGAAGCCTTTCCTGCGCGGGTGCGCGGCAGCGGTATGGCGGTATCGCATGCGCTGCAGGTCGCGCTGTTCGGCGGTACGACTCAATTCATCCTGACGGGCTTGATCAAATGGACCGGCGATCCGATGTCGGCAGCCTGGTATGTAGCGCCGGCGTGCGCGGTCAGCTTTTGTGCGGTGATGCTTTTCAAGGAAAGAGCTTCGACGCCTGAACCTTCCACGGCACGCATCGACGCATCGGGTGAACAATGCGCCGCTGGCAGCCCCTCCTCGTCGTCTCAACAATTGAGATCGGTCAGAACCGGTAGTTGATCGACACGTCGGCGACGCCGGTCGCGCGGCGGCGCGTGATCGGACTGTTGCCCGCGCTGCCGACGAGCTGCTCGAACGCGCCGTCGGCGGTCGCGAACCAGTGCCTGCTGAACAGCCAGATCGCGCTGACGCCGAAGCCCACCGACTTGAAGCCGGCGCTCGCGTGGTATTGCGGATACTGCGAGTGCGCAGCCTGCTCCTGATTGACGCCCCACCAGCTGTTCATGTAGTTGGAGTCCGCGATCGCGACGTTCGGACCCGCGAACCAGAAGAACTGCTTCGTGCTGCCGGGCATCGGCATATAGGCGCCGAGATCGCCGATCCAGCCGTTCGATCCGCCGAAATAGCGGCGGATATCGGCGCGCAGCACGAGTGGAAAATCCTTCGACACGACGTACTCGCCCGAGAGCTTCACACCGAGCGCCGGATTGATGTTGCCGAGCCCGTTGAGTTCCTGCGGGTCGTCCTGCCCGCGTCGGCCGAGGTCGTAGACCGCGGCGAGACTCATGCGCCAGTTCTCGCCCTGCGCGAAATTCACGCCGAAGCCTTCGCCGCTCGACAGAAAGAACAGATCCTTGTAGCGCACGTCGATGCTCGGACCGGTCGCCAGGTGATAGCGGTCCGATCCCTCGAAGCGCGGCTGGAACGAGGTGGCCACACCGAGGCGCACTTGCCAGTCGGGAATGTTGGGCTGAAACATCTTCTGCAGCGGGATCCCTGCCGAGTATTGCCATTCGCCGAGTGGCGACGGCGTCTGCGCGAAGACGACGCGAGGCATGCAGGCCATCGCACCCAAGGTCGCGACGACGAGCGAACTCGCCGCGATGCCGGCTTGTTTATGGCGAGGCTCCGCGCCTCGCTTCTTTCTACGGCTGTTCAACACCGGAAGCCTCCGATCTCGCTCCTCGCGATGAGGTTAGGTTTTCGTCCGGGGTCCAGCGCGGACCCAAAAGCGCGGACGACCGCCGCACCGTTACTTACGGCGTGTAATTTTTCCAATCGACGACGCGGGCAACGCGATGCGCACGAAGCGCGGTGGGCCCGCATGACCCACGCAGTCGTGTGGCCGCTGCACATCGTGCTTGCACGCCGCGGCGAGGCGGACGATGGACAACGGAACCTTGGTGCGCAAGGAACGCGCCACGTCCGTGGAAAATTGATGACGAGCGATGGAAGGCGTACTGCGAGGATGGGTCAGGCGCTGCGGCGGCGCCGCTGGCGCCGCCGTTCAGAGGAGTTTCAGAGGGGTTATTGCCCTGCTTCGACGAGCACCGGCTTGTCGCGATACAGGTTGGGGAACAGGCGCTTCAGGTTGGCGATTTTCGGCATGTCGTTGAACACGATGTAGGCCGAATCGGGATGCAAGGTCAAATAATTCTGGTGATACGACTCGGCCGGATAGAAGCCCTTGTACGGCTCCGTCTTCGTGACGATCGGCGCGGGAAACACGTGCGACTTGTCGAGTTGCGCAATATAGTTTTGCGCGACGCGCCGCTGCGCGTCGTTCAGCGGAAAGATCGCTGAGCGGTATTGCGTGCCGCTGTCGGGACCCTGGCGATTCAGCTCGGTCGGGTCCTGAACCACCGAGAAATACACTTGCAGCAACTGACCGTAGGTGACCTTGCCCGGATCGAAGGTGACCTGCACCGATTCGGCGTGCCCGGTCTCGCCGCCGCTGACGGTCTCGTATTGCGCGGTGTCGCGTGAGCCGCCCGAGTAGCCCGACACCGCTCGCGTGACGCCGCGCACATGCTGGAACACGCCTTGGACGCCCCAGAAGCAGCCACCCGCGAGCACCGCGGTTTCCTCGTGCGCGGTACTGGCCGGAATCGTTTCGTCGAGCGCGGGCGGCGCGATCACGACCGCCTTCTCCGCCGCGAACGCGACGCGCTGCGCGAGCGGCAACGCGAGCACGGCCGCGCCGAGCAGCAACGACAGCGCGGCCGCGCGCGAGCGTCTGGAGGTGCCGCCGAACGATGTAAGGAATTGCGGTCTGTTGCGAATCATGATGGTTGCTCCGGAAAAGTGCCGACGCTCACCCGCCTTGGCACAGTGCCCCCAGGGCCGCGTGCGGGTGCGTCGATGCTTGGTCGCGCGGGCGCGGCATTTATGACAGCATGCGCGCTTTCGCCGCCGGCTGCGCGGTTGTGCGGTTCCGCGGTTGCGTTGCCGCGCGGCTCAGAGCGGAAATTTCGTGGTCGACAGGATTTCCTTCAGCACCATGAACGAGCGGATCTGCCGCACGCCCGGCAGATACAGCAACTGCTCGGCGTGCAGACGATTGAAGCTGTCGCTGTCGCGCGTGCGGATCACCATGAAATAGTCGAACTCGCCGGTCACCACGTGGCACTCCATGCAACCGGCCACTTTCTGCGCGGCCTTTTCGAACTCGGCGAACGACTCGGGCGTCGAGCGATCGAGCACCACGCCGATGATCACGAGCATGCCCGCGCCGGCCGCCTTCGGGTCGAGCAGCGCGACCACGCCGCGAATCAGCCCCGCTTCCTTCAGCCGTTCGACGCGCCGCAGACACGCGGGCGCGCTCAGTTTCACTTTCGCGGCGAGCGCCACGTTCGAAATCGACGCGTCGGTCTGCAGTTGCCGCAGGATCGCCCGGTCGATGCGGTCCAGCGCGTGGTGGTGGGGATCGGCTGGCGACGTGGAGTGAGCGGAGCTTCGATCGGAACGTTTCGCTCCGGTACGAACTTTTGTTGCGTTCATCGTTGCAGATGCGAAGTTTTGTTAGGAACGAGAGGTTCTTCAATTTCTAAAAATACGTCTGCGCGATTTTTTTCGCAAGCTCATTTCTGGCAGTTTTTTCTACCATGAACTCACGGAAATCACTCACCACGGAGCCGCGATGAACCTGCAACGATTCCCCCGCTACTCGCTCACCTTCGGACCGACGCCGATCCAACCGCTCAAGCGTCTGAGCGAGCATCTCGGCGGCAAGGTCCAGCTGTATGCCAAGCGCGAGGACTGCAATAGCGGCCTCGCGTTCGGCGGCAACAAGACCCGCAAGCTCGAATATCTGATCCCAGACGCGCTCGCGCAGGGCTGCGACACGCTCGTGTCGATCGGCGGCATCCAGTCGAACCAGACGCGCCAGGTCGCGGCGGTGGCCGCGCATCTGGGCCTCAAATGCGTGCTCGTGCAGGAGAACTGGGTCAACTACTCGGATGCGGTGTACGACCGCGTCGGCAACATCCAGATGTCGCGCATGATGGGCGCCGACGTGCGGCTCGTGCCGGACGGCTTCGATATCGGTTTTCGCAAGAGCTGGGAAGACGCGCTCGACAGCGTACGCGCCGCCGGCGGCAAGCCGTACGCGATTCCGGCCGGCTGCTCGGATCATCCGCTGGGCGGGCTCGGCTTCGTCGGCTTTGCCGAAGAGGTGCGTCGGCAGGAAGCCGAACTGGGCTTCAGATTCGACTACATCGTCGTGTGCTCGGTGACCGGCAGCACGCAGGCCGGCATGGTCGTCGGTTTCGCCGCCGACGGCCGCGCCGATCGGGTGATCGGCATCGACGCGTCGGCAAAGCCGGCGCAGACGCGCGAGCAGATCCTGCGCATCGCGAAGCGGACCGCCGAGAGCGTCGAGTTGGGCCGCGACATCACCGCGAAGGACATCGTGCTCGATGAGCGCTACGGCGGCCCGGAATACGGTCTGCCGAACGACGGCACGCTCGAGGCGATCCGTCTGAGCGCGCGCCTCGAAGGCATGCTGACCGATCCGGTGTACGAAGGTAAGTCGATGCACGGCATGATCGACAAGGTGCGCAACGGCGAATTTCCGCCCGGCTCGCGCGTGCTGTATGCGCATCTGGGCGGCGTGCCGGCGTTGAGCGCGTATAGCTTTATTTTCCGCGACGGTTGAAAGCGTTTCGCAGATTGACCGACGGGCGTCCACGGTTCGCCTTCGGCTTCGGCTTCGACTTCAACCCGCGAGCTTCTTCCTAAGATGCTTGCGCAGAAACTCGACGAATGCCCGGATCGTGACCGAGCTCTGCCGATGCTGCGGATACACGGCATAGACGCCCGTCGCCGTCGGCAGGAACGCTTCGAGCACGGGCACGAGCTGGCCGCTCGCCAGCGCATCGGCGACGATGAAATCGGGCAGCCGAACGATTCCAAGTCCCGCGACCGCCGAATCGCGAATCAGATCGCCGTTATTGGCCCGCAACGGCCCGCGCACCTCGACGCTCCTGATCGCGCCGTCGACGCGAAACTCCCAGCTCACCGCGCCGCCATGGCCGTACAGCAGACAGTCGTGGTTCGCGAGATCGGCCGGCACGGCCGGGCTGCCGCGCCGGCGCAGATAGGCGGGGCTGCAACACGCGACCATCTTCACATCGATCAGCTTCTGCGCGATCAGCGACGAATCCGCCAGCGTGCCGATCCGGATCGCCATGTCGAAGCCCTCGCCGACCACGTCGACGGCGCGGTCGCTCAGCTCCATGTCGAAGCGCACGTCGCGATGCTCGCGCAAAAACGCCGCGACGAGCGGCGACAGATGCATCATGCCGAACGACATCGGCGCGCTCACGCGTAGCAGCCCGCGCGGCCCGGCACGGCGCAGCGACATCGCCTGCTCGGCGTCCTCGACCTCGCCGAGGATGCGCTTCGCGCGCTCGTAGAACTCCTGCCCCAGATCGGTCACCGCCAGCTTGCGCGTGTTGCGAATCAACAGTTGCACGCCGAGCGCTTCCTCCAGCGCCATCACCCGGCGGCTCACGAACTGTTTCGACAGCGATAGCCGGTTCGCCGCGGCGGTGAAATTGTGGGCGTCGACGGTCGCGACGAAGATCCGCATGTCATCGAGCTGCATCGTATTGTCCACTCCAATGCGACAGTGTTTCCGTTTTCACCATAATTATAGCCATCCGAATTGACCTACACTGTCGTTCATGGATCGCAGCCAAACATCTGGCCCGGATCGCACGACAAAACTCAAGGAGAAAACAGCATGCTCGAAATCAGACACGCCAACCAACGTGGCCGCGCGGAACACGGCTGGCTCAGCTCGCGTCATACGTTTTCGTTCGCGCACTATCACGATCCGAAGCAGAACGGCTTCTCCGACCTCCTCGTGATCAACGACGACCGTGTGGCACCGGCGCAAGGCTTCGGCAAGCATCCGCATCGCGACATGGAAATCTTTTCGTACGTGCTCGAAGGCGCGCTCGAACACAAGGACACGATGGGCACGGGCTCGGTGATCGTGCCGGGCGACATCCAGTTGATGAGCGCAGGCACCGGCGTCGCGCACAGTGAATACAACCATTCGAAGAGCGAGCCGGTGCACTTCCTGCAGATCTGGATCGCGCCGGCGCAGCAAGGCACGAAGCCGCGCTATCAGCAACAGCACTTCGGCGCGGCCGACAAGCGTGGTGTGCTGCGCCTCGTGCTGTCGCCAGACGGTGCGGACGGTTCGCTGCAGCTGCAACAGGATGCGCGCGTGTACGCCGGTCTTTTCGACGGTGACGAAACCGCGCGGCTCGAACTCGCGAAGGACCGCTATGCTTTTGTTCATGTGGCGCGCGGCAGCGTCACGGTGAATGGTGTCGAGCTTGGCGAGGGCGACGGCGTGCGGGTGCGTGGCGAAGAAGCGCTGACGTTCACGCAAGGCCGCGACGCGGAAGTGCTCGTGTTCGACCTGCGCAATATCGAAACCTCGGCGTTGTGGGCGTAAGCGCTCCGCTCGCGCCGCTCGACTAACCCAATCTTGACCACGGCTCGCTGGACAATGGTTTCCAGCGAGCTTCACTCTTCTCCGCTATCGGGAAAAATCATGCGCTACACACTGTTTGAAAACCAGAAAGACACCATCGTTCTCGTCGCTCGAATCCTGCTGATGGTGCTGTTCGTGATGTTCGGCTGGTCGAAGCTGACCGGCTTTGCCGGCACCGTCGCTTATATGACGTCATCCGGCGCGCCCGTGCCGGAGCTGTCGGCTGTTATCGCGGTGGTGATGGAGCTGGTCGTGGGCGTCGCGCTGCTGGTGGGATTTTTCACGCGACCGCTGGCGCTGCTGCTTGCGGTGTATACGCTCGGCACCGCGATCATCGGGCATCACTACTGGAACATGACCGGCGCGGTGCAGTACGACAACATGATTCATTTCTACAAGAACATCGCAATCATTGGCGGCTTGCTGTTGTTGTGCGTGACCGGCCCCGGCAAGTATTCGTTCGATCGACGTTGATACCGATTCTCGCGCTTTAACGAAACAAGGCCCGCTTCCATGCGGGCTTTGTTGCGTGCGCACAATAAAAAACGGCGACCCGCGGGCCGCCGTTTGCGTCTTTGGTCAACCTGATCAAACCGCTGCTTCGGCTTCCTCGTCGCTGACCACCGCGACTTCTTCGCTGTTGCGGATCAGGTGATCGAATGCGGACAGCGATGCCTTCGCGCCTTCGCCCACCGCGATCACGATCTGCTTGAACGGCACCGTGGTCACGTCGCCGGCGGCGAACACGCCCGGCACCGACGTCGCGCCGCGCGCATCGACGACGATCTCGCCATGCTTCGACAGCTCGACCGTGCCCTTCAACCATTCGGTGTTCGGCACGAGACCGATCTGCACGAACACGCCTTCGAGCTCGACGTTCTTCACTTCGCCCGAAGCGAGGTCCTTGTAGACCAGACCATTGACCTTCTTGCCGTCGCCGGTGATTTCGGTGGTCTGCGCCTGCGTGACGACCGTCACGTTCGGCAGGCTGCGCAGCTTGCGTTGCAGCACTTCGTCGGCACGCAGCGTCGCGCCGAATTCGAGCAGCGTCACTTCGCGCACGAGGCCAGCGAGGTCGATCGCCGCTTCGACGCCCGAGTTGCCGCCGCCGATCACCGCGACGCGCTTGCCCTTGAACAGCGGGCCATCGCAGTGCGGGCAGTACGCGACGCCGTGATTGCGATACTCGCGCTCGCCCGGCACGTTGATTTCGCGCCAGCGCGCGCCGGTCGCGAGGATGATCGTCTTCGCCTTCAGCACCGCGCCATTGGCGAGACGCACTTCGTTGATGCGCCCCGGAATCAGCGCTTCGGCGCGCTGCACGTCCATGATGTCGACCTCATAGGTCTTCACATGCTGTTCGAGCGCGGTCGCGAACTTCGGGCCTTCGGTTTCGGTCACGGAGACGAAGTTTTCGATCGCCAGCGTATCGAGCACCTGACCGCCGAAGCGTTCGGCCACGACGCCGGTCGCAATACCCTTGCGCGCCGAGTAGATTGCCGCCGCCGCGCCCGCCGGGCCGCCGCCGACGATCAGCGTGTCGAACACCGGCTTCTTTTCCAGTTCCTTCGCGGCGCGCGCACCGGCGTTGGTGTCGAGCTTCGCGAGGATTTCCTTCACGCCGCTGCGACCCTGGCCGAAGGTTTCGCCGTTCAGGAACATGGTGGGTACCGCCATGATCTGGCGCGCGTCGACTTCGTTCTGGAACAGCGCGCCGTCGATCGCGACGTGACGGATCCGCGGATTGATCAACGCCATCACGTTCAGCGCCTGCACGACTTCCGGGCAGTTCTGGCACGACAGCGAGAAATACGTTTCGAACTGGTAGTCGCCGTCGAGGCTGCGGATCTGTTCGATCACCGCATCGTCGAGTTTGACCGGATGGCCGCCGACCTGCAGCAGTGCGAGGACCAGCGACGTGAATTCATGCCCCATCGGAATGCCGGCGAAACGGATGCCGGTGTCCTTGCCCGCTTCGCCAATCGAAAACGACGGCTTGCGCTCGCTGTCGCCGCGACGCTCGATCACCGTGACGCGCTCCGACAACGTCGCGATGTCGTTCAGCAGAGCCAGCAGTTCCTGCGACTTCGCGCTGTCGTCGACCGATGCGACGAGCTCGATAGGCCTGCTAACTTTTTCGAGGTACGACTTCAGTTGAGTCTTGAGATTGGCGTCAAGCATGGCGTTGCGATTCCGTGACGAGGGGTGTGGGTGTCCCGGCGCCGCGCGCATCCCGATAGAACATGTGCGGCCCGGGGACGCGCGAAGCGCCGTATCAGGCGATTCGCGCGGGTGTTGCGCCGGGAAGATCCCGGTAGATGCAGACTGCGGATGCAGCGTGAGCTGCGCGGACCTTAGATCTTGCCGATCAGGTCGAGCGACGGGGTCAGCGTTTCTGCGCCCGGCGTCCACTTGGCGGGGCACACTTCGCCCGGATGCTTCGCGATGTATTGCGCAGCCTGAACCTTGCGCAGCAGTTCGCCAGCGTCACGGCCGATGCCGTTGTCGTGGATTTCGCACAGCTTGATCTCGCCTTCCGGGTTGATCACGAACGTGCCGCGCAGCGCGAGGCCTTCTTCTTCGATCAGCACGTCGAAGTTGCGCGAGATAGCGAGCGTCGGGTCAGCCAGCATCGGGTACTTGATCTTCTGGATCGTGTCCGACGTGTCGTGCCATGCCTTGTGCGTGAAGTGCGTGTCGGTCGAGACGCTGTAGATCTCAACGCCGATCTTCTTGAACTCTTCGTAACGATCGGCCAGGTCACCCAGTTCGGTCGGGCACACGAACGTGAAGTCGGCCGGGTAGAACACGAAAACCGACCACTTGCCCTTCAGGCTTTCTTCAGTGACGGTCTTGAAATCGCCGTTGTGGTAAGCCTGTGCTTTGAACGGTTTGACTTGACTGTTGATGATCGGCATTTGCTGAATCCTCTCTGTGAGGGGGGTTGGAAAGTGGAGTCAGTATGTCAGACTGCGCTTAATAGGTAAAGTGGATTGTATTAATGAGATCAATAGTCTGACCCTATTCATTTTAGCGGTCCAGACTATCGGAAGGATTTGCCGGGCGATTCAGCCCTTCAGAAGCCGCCACAGCGTGGTGCGGCCGATGCCGAGCGCGCGGCTCGCGGCGACGCGATTGCCGCCGGATCGTTCGAGGGCGCGCAGCGCGTCCTCGCGGCTGGGGGTGGCGCGGGGCGCCGAACTGCCGGGCGGAGAGCCCTGAGGCGCCTGCGTAACGCGCTCGACGCCGGCCGGCCTGACCCGGGCGAACTCGGGAAACACAGCCTGCCAGTCTGGCAAGGCGTCGGCGGTCGAGTTCCCGGACATCTCACCGGTCACGTCGCCCATATAAATCGCCGCGCGCGCCAGCAGATTTTCCAGTTCGCGGACGTTGCCGGGCCACGCGTAGTTCGCAAAAAGCGGGTCGAGAAACGCGAGCACCCGCTCGAGCGCCGCCGCCGACAAGCCGTACTGCAGCGCGCTGCGCTCCAGCAGATGCCGCGCCAGCGGCGCGATGTCGGCGCGGCGTTCGCGCAGCGGCGGCAATTTTATCTGAAGCAGATTTAATCTGAAATACAGATCCGCGCGAAACGAGCCCTGCTCGACGAGCGCATGCAGATCGCGATGCGTCGCGGCGATCACGCGCACGTCGACCGGCGTCGCGCGGCCCGCGCCGAGCTTCATCACCTCGCGCTCCTGCAGCACGCGCAACAGCCGGCTTTGCAGCGCCGCCGGCATCTCGCCGATCTCATCGAGAAAAATGGTGCCGGTGTGCGCGATTTCAAACAGCCCCGGCTTGCCGCCGCGCCGCGCCCCCGTGAACGCCCCTTCCTCGTGCCCGAACAGTTCGCTTTCGATCAGCCCCTCGGGCAGCGCCGCGCAGTTGAACGCGACGAACGGATTGCCGCGCCGCCGGCTCGCGTTGTGGATGCCCTGCGCCACCAACTCCTTGCCGGTGCCGCTTTCGCCGCTCAGCAGCACGGTCGCGTCGTGCGCGGCACCTGCGCGCGCGAGCCGGCGCACGCGCTCGAGCGCCACTGAAGCGCCGATCAGATCGTCGAGCCGATGCCGCGCGACCAGATGCCTCGGCCGCTGGCTGGTGCGCAGCGAACGGTCGATCCGCTGCGCGACGAGCGCGTCCTGCGCGGTCACGACGAACCCGGCGCGCGCGCCCTGCTCGACGATCGGCACACAGTTGACGATCAGCGCACGGCCGCCGATCTGCTCGATGCGCTCGTCGACCGGCTGCTCGGCGGTGCGCGTCTCGCGCAACAGCGGCGCGAGCGCGCGAGCGACTCGCGCCGGGGTGTCCTCATCGTCTTTGGGGAACTGCTGGGCAGCGCCTAGACCGAGCAGTTCGAGCATCGCCGGATTGACCGCTTCGAGCTGGCCGGCTTCGTCGAACGCGGCGACGCCGTCGCGCAGATGCGCGACGATCGTGTTCAGGCGCACCCGCTTCGATTCCTTCTGGCGGCTCACGCGCGCGAGTTCGACCGAGCGCTCGAACGCTTCCTCGACCGCGGCGAGCGAGTACAGGAACACGCTTTCCATGCCGGCCTGCTGCGCCAGATCGCAGGCCATGCCGGCGCCGACCACCACGCGGCAGCCTTGCGCGGCGAGTTCATTGACCGCTAGCCGCACTTCGTCGACCGACCGGTACGCGCGTTGCCGCAGATCGACATTCAGCAGCGGGCTCAGGTCGGCCAGTTCCTGCGCGATCGCTTCGTGCAGCACGAGGCCGATGCGCGTCTGCGGCCACGTAGCGGTAGCGCGCGTGATTGCGCTCAACACGTCGAAGCCGTTCACCTTGACCATCACGACCGGCACGCTGAGGTTCTCGCGCAGGTACGCGCCGTTCGACCCGGCGGACAGTACGACGTCGACGGAACCCGCGTCGACGTACGCCTGCAGCGCGGCGACGGCGGCGCCGTAGCCCTCGCGCACCGTGAAGAATTTCGCCCGGCCGGCATAGCGTGGCGCCACCGCCTCGCAAAGCGATTGCAGTCGGCTGATACTGACGAGTGCGACGCCGGGGCGGCCGGCATCGACGGCGGGACTCGGGTTCGCGACGAATGGTGTGAACGTGGACACCGCGACTCTCCTTGATTGAAACGTTCCGCGAAACGTTTCATGAAACGTTCCACCGATTGTGCCACGAACCTTCAGGTCGAGCCCATCCCGCGCGAACCCTTGTTGCAGCGGCCCGACCCCCGAAATGCCAGCCAATGGCACGCTTCCTGCGGAATGTCGCCCGCGTTCCACTAACGATTGCTCTTCTGGAGACCTGCATCATGACCACCACTTCCGCCACCCGCCGCGCCGCCTTCCGCGCCAAGGTCAATCAGCGTCAGGGCCTGCTCGTGCCCGGCGCGTTCAATGCGATGAGCGCGCGCGTGATCGAGGACGCCGGCTTCGAGGCGGTCTATATCACCGGAGCGGGCGTCACCAACATGTCGCTCGGCCTGCCCGACCTCGGCTTCATCGGCCTCGCCGAGGTCGCCGAGCACACCGCACGGATCCGCGACGCGGTCGCGCTGCCGCTGATCGTCGATGCCGACACCGGCTTCGGCAACGCGCTGAACGTGCGCCAGACCGTGCGCGTGCTCGAGCGCAGCGGCGCCGACGTGATCCAGTTCGAAGACCAGGTGATGCCGAAGAAATGCGGCCACTTCGCGGGCAAGGAAGTCGTCGCGACGAGCGAGATGGTCGGCAAGATCCGCGCGGCCGTCGACGCGCGCGAAGACGCGAACCTGCAGATCATGGCGCGCACCGACGCGGCGGCGGTCCACGGCATCGAGGACGCGATCGAGCGCGGCCATCGCTTCATCGAGGCGGGCGCCGACATCCTGTTCATCGAGGCGACCGAATCGCTCGCCGACATCGAGCGTTTGCCGGGGCTGTTCGACGTGCCGCAGCTGATCAACATCGTGATCGGCGGCAAGACGCCGGTGCAGTCGCGCGACGCGCTCGGCAAGCTCGGCTACGGCATCGTGCTGTACGCGAACGCGGCGCTGCAAGGTGCGGTGCTCGGCATGCAGCGCGCGCTCGGCACGCTGCAAAGCAACGGCCGCCTCGACGAGGACGCGACGCTCGTCGCGCCGTTCAGCGAGCGCCAGCGGCTCGTCAACAAGCCGCTGTATGACCGGCTGGACAAGGAGTACGCGGCGAAGGACTGACGCACCGGCGGCGGCGCGGCGGCGCGACGCGCTGCACGCCAGCGCGATGTGGGACTCTTTATTGCGTTAGGATTCGGGGCTGGCAAGTGGGGCTGAAAATCGAGGCTGAAAATCAGGCAGCCGCAGTTCCCGCCAGCCCGTCGCGACCGTTCGCGACCCCGGCCTCTGTCGCCGGCCCGTTTTCCCGGATGACGGCCGAAACACCCAACGCAATCAAAAGGTAGTCGCAAGCATCATGAAGTCGAACTCTTCGCGCGGCCCGCGCCCGCCCGTCCATGGTCTTTCCGCCCTCGGGCGCCCGGCACGGGAGCTCGCGCGATGAGCAGCAGCGACACCCGCATCGCGCACGTCGGCTGGCTGCCGTACATCGTCGCGGCCACCTTCTTCATGGAGTACCTCGACACCACGGTGATCGCCACCGCGCTGCCGCAGATGGCGCGTTCGTTCGACGTCGGCCCGAACAGCCTGAGCCTCGGCATGACCGCCTACATGCTCGCGCTCGCGATCTTCATCCCGGTGAGCGGCTGGGTCGCCGACCGTTGCGGCGCGCGCACCGTGTTCGTCAGTGCGATCGGCGTGTTCACGGTCGCGTCGATACTGTGCGGGCTGTCGCAGAACGTGCCCGAGTTCACGGCCGCGCGGCTGCTGCAAGGCATCGGCGGCGCGATGATGGTGCCGGTCGGCCGTCTGATCGTGGTCCGCAGCACCGAGAAAGCCCGCCTGATGCAGGCGATCTCGACCATCACATGGCCCGCCATCGCGGCGCCGGTGATCGGGCCGCCGATCGGCGGCTTCATCACGACCTACGCGTCGTGGCGCTGGATCTTCCTGTTGAACGTGCCGTTCGGCCTCGCGGCGATCGCGGTCGCGCTCGCCATCGTGCCGAACCTGCGCGGCACCGAACGCAAGCCGCTCGACGTCGTCGGCCTGCTGCTGAGCGGCGTCGCGCTGACCGCGATCCTGTACGGCGCGGAGCTCGCGAGCCAGCCGGCCACCAACCCGTGGCTCGCGGTCTCGATCGTGGCGGGCGGTCTGCTGGTCGGCGTGGTCGCATTCCTGCACGCCAAGGGTCATCGGCATCCGCTCGTCGACGTGTCGACGCTGAAAGTGCCGACGTTCTCGGTGACGGTCGTCACCGGCTCGTTCACGCGCATCGGCATCGGCGCGGTGCCTTATTTGATGCCGCTTCTGTTCCAGGTCGGCTTCGGTCTGTCGGCGTTCCGCTCGGGCCTGCTGCTGCTCGCGAGCGCGCTCGGCAACCTCGGCATGAAGGCGCTGACCACGCGCATCCTGCAGCGCTACGGCTTCCGAATGGTGTCGATCGTCGACGTGGCGGTGGCCGGCATTTTCATCATCGCGTGCGGGCTGCTGACGCCGAACGTGCCGCTCGTGCTCGTGCTCATCGTCGTGTTCGTGTACGGCGTGACGCGCTCGATGCAGTTTTCGACGCTCGCGACGCTCGCCTACGCCGACATCGCGCAGCCACAGATGAGCGCGGCGAGCACGCTGTGGAGTGCGGCCATGCAAATGTCGATCGGTCTGGGCATCGCGTTCGGCGCGGTGTCACTGCGTATCGCGGCACTGTTCAACGGCGAGACGAGCGGCCACGTGTTCACGCTCGACGATTTCCGTCTCGCGTTCCTGTTTGCCGGCGTGCTGACGCTGCTGTCGGTAGTCGGATACATGGGGCTCGCGCGCAATGCCGGCCAGAGTATCGGCGGGGGCTCGCGCGGCGGCGAGACCGCCGCGAAGAGCTAACGGGCACACGCTACCGCTACGCGAACTAGGGAGACGCGCCGTGCAAGCAGGCGAACTGACGATTTCCAGTCGCAACGACGATCTCGACCTCGACATGGTCTATGCGTTCCTGTCGCGGGAAACGCCGTGGGCCAAGGACATGCCGCGGGCGACCTTCGAGCGGGCCGTCGCCGGTTCGCTGTGCTTCGGCGGCTTTGTCGACGGGCAGCAGATCGCGTTCGCGCGCCTCATCACCGACGCGGCGACCTTCGCTTACCTGTGCGACGTGTTCGTCCTGCCGGCGTATCGCGGCCGGGGGTATGCGTCGGCGTTGATGAAACACATCTTCGCGAGCCCGTCGCTCGCCAGCCTGCGCAGGGTCGTGCTGGTCACGACCGACGCGCATCACGTCTATGCGCCGCATGGGTTCACGTCGCTCGCGAATCCCGAGCGGTATATGGAGCTGCACCGGCCGGACGTTTACCGAGCGGCCGACTAGGCGCCGTATCAGCACGCTTCCCACGCGCGAAATTCAGTCTCAGCCGTACGCGCGCTCGCGCAGCCACTTCGTCATGATCCATTTGTCGCCGGCCAGCACCGGCGCGCCGCCGTGCAGGCTCGACGGATCGAGCTGGCGCTCACCGTTCATGTAGCGGAAATACACCGCGCCGCCCGCGCGCGCCGCGACCGACAGGCCCACCGCGGGAAACACCGTCTCGCCGCCGTCGGCGACGTCGTTCAGATAGACGATCAGCGTCGCGACGCGTTGGCCGCCCTGCGCGGTGTGCACCGCGCTGCCCGGCTGATCGGGCGCGAAGAAATCGAAATGCGGGCTGTACTCGCCGCTCGTGTCGTAATGCAGCACCTGCAGGCCTTCGCCGTTTTCGAGCGGCCAGTTCGTCAGGCTCTCGATGCGCCGTTCGATTCGCGCAATCAACTCATCCTCGCCACGCCGATACCAGACGCCCTCGCTGGTGCGGTTGCGGATCACGTCCTCGTGGCCGGTCAGCGGATTGACCGTCGTCGAGCGATTCAACCGATTCCGCGAGCGTTCGATCAGCTCGGCGCATTCGGCGACGGACAGCAGGTCGGCGAACACCACGAGTTGCGGACGCTCGCAGCGCAGCAGCACGCGCACGTCGCGGTCGTCGGCGCGGATCAGGTTGCCGCGCGCGACCGGCGCGGCGTCGTATCGATAAGGCTGGGTGGCCGGATCGGCGACGCTGGCCGCCATGGCCGGGTCGGCCGAATGGTGGTCGAACGCATGGTGGACGGCAACGCGGGCGTCGCCGTCGGCAAAACCGGCCTGCACCATCGCGTCGATCATCGAGCCCGGCGTGCAGCCGCGCGCGACATTGCTGCTCAGCCACTCTTGCCAGGCGGCATCGACGACTCGCATAGCGCTTCCCTTGCGGCGGTCCGGCAACGAGTGCCGGCACGCCCGTGCTTCGATGATAGCTAGCGCGATGGGCGCGGCGCCCGCACGCGCCTACTCGCGCTCGCGCTGCAGTTGCCCGCGATAGTGCAGCAGGCCCCGGCGCGCCTGTTGCCTGAGCAGCCGCTGCACGAACGGCGACCAGCCGAACAGCGTGCCGCGCACGCCCATCGCCTGCCGCATCCACAGCCACAGATCGAAGCGGTCACGATGCTCGACGATGAGCCCGTCGCGGAACACGAAACGAGCCTCGATCCGGTTCACGACGTCGCGCCCTGTCTGGACGAAACGGTAGCGCGCCACCCACTGCGCGCGACCGGTGCGGTCGTCCGCTTCGATGTCGCTGAAGGTCAGCGTGAAGTCCTGCGCATGCTTGACGAGCATGCGCCACATGTCGCGCACTTCGTCGCCGACCAGCTCGCCGAAGGCGGGGTCGCTGAAGACGACGTCGTCGGCATAACAGGCGACCATGGTCTCGGCGTCGCGTTGCTGGAAGGCGGTGTAGAAGCGTTCGATCAGCTCGGTGTTGGGATGGCTCATTGATGTCGTATGGTGTATTGCGGGAGCGCGCGTGATGCACGCGCGGAGTCGCGCCGCGCTCCGGAAAAACAGCCCGCGCGCGGTAGGCGGCGGGCATGGCGCACACGATATAGGAAAACGGGGGAAATGGGGGCGCGGTGCGAGCCGGTGATGGCGTTAGTTTTCCCGCTGCACGATCGCCGCCGCACGATTCCGGCTTCCCGCTTCACCCTTCCGATACCGCGCCCGTCAACCGCACGACCTCCGTGCGCCCGGCCAGCCCCCACACCACCACCGCCACCGACGCCGCGACGAGCGCCGCCACGCCCAGCGCCGCCGCAAAACCCGCGGCGAAGCTTGCCTGCGCGGCCGCCGCCAGCGTCGCGCGTAGCGCAGGCGCCAGCGACACAGTGGCCTGCGCGGTGTCGCCCGCCATCACGCGCGACATGAAACCGGCATCGAGCGCGGCGCGCACGGCCGGCGTCAACGGCGTGGCCGCGACGAACGCTGCGCGCGTGTGCGCGGCCAGTACCGCGCCGAGCACGCCGACCGACGTGACGATCGCGGTAAAGCGTGTCGTCGTGCTGATACCCGAAGCCATCCCGGTCCGCTCCGGCGGCACGCACGCCATGATCGCCTTCTGGGTGTCGCCGTTCAGTATGCCCGCGCCGAGTCCGGTCACGAGCATGCCGCCCGCGACCCATGCGTAATGCGCGCCGCCGGCCGCGAGCGCGGTCAGCAGATTGCCGAGCGCGATCAGCACGAGGCCCGCGCTCAGCAGCAGCATCGGCGGAATTCGCCTGCCGAGCGCCGCGCCAACGTAGGGCCCCACGACCATCGCAAGCGCGAACGGCAGCATGCCGATGCCCGCGGCCACCGCCGACAGGCCGAACGCGTTCTGCAGATACAGCGGCAGGAACGTCATCATCACTTGCGCGCACGCGGCATAGCCGAACATCGCGAGCACCGCGGCGACGAAACGCGGCTGGCGGAACAGCGCGAGATCGATCATCGGATGCGCGCGGCGCCGCTGCAGTTGCACGAACGCGCCGCCCAGCAGCGCGCAGACCGCGAGCCGCGCGCCGGTGGTCCAGCTCGCGAAGCCGTGCGACGGCGCGTCGATCAATGCCCAGATGCCGCTGGCGAGCGCGAGGCCGAATAACAGGCTGCCGGCGCCATCGAGCGGACCGGGCGCGGGGTTGCGCGACTCGGCGAGCTCGCGCGACGCGCACCACCCAAGCACGCCGCACACCGGCAGATTGAGCAGAAAGATCCAGCGCCAGCCGAGCCATTGCGTGATCACGCCGCCAATCAGCGGCGCGATCGTCGTCGCGACGCCCATGCAGGTGCCCCACGCCGCCCACGCGCGCACGCGGGCGGGGCCGTCGTGAAAGGCGTTGGCGATGACCGCCAGCGCGGCCGTCAGCAGCATTGCGGCACCCACGCCTTTGACCGCGCGCGCCACGTTCAACACGAGCGCCGACGTCGCGAGCCCGCAACCAAGCGACGCCAGGCTGAACACCGCGAGCCCGACGAGCAGCATGCGCTTGCGGCCCACGCGATCGGCGAGCGCCCCCGCCGACAGCAGGCACGACGCGAACGCGACCATGTAGGCGCTGACGACCCATTCGACCTCGGCGAAGCTCGCGTGGAACGAGCGCGCGATCGACGGCAGCGACACGGCGACCACGTTGGTATCGAGCACGATCAGCGCGCAGGTGGCCGACGCGATGGCCAGCACGAAAGCTGGACGGGCGGCGGGCGGTGGCGTTGCCGACGCACCGCGGTGGCGGACAGATGACATAGGGACGGCTCGCGATAAAGCGAAGGACGGAGCGGAAGTGACGTCATCGTAACCGCCGTACTATTGCCTGTCATTCACCTAAAATCACGGAATAATTAGCAATTCAATCAATACTGGAAAAGCATGCGACAACTTGAACTGCGTCATATCCGTGCCTTCGTGTGCGTCGCTCAACAGCTGCATTTCGCGCGCGCCGCCGACGAGCTCGGCATCGCCGCGCCGTCGCTGACGCGGCTGATTCAGGAGACCGAGCGGCTGCTCGGCGTGCGACTGTTCTATCGCACGAAGCGTTCGGTCGCGTTGAGCGCGGCGGGCAGCGCCTATCTCGCCGAAGCGCTGGTGGCGCTCGATCATCTCGAGCGCGCCGCGCAGCGCGCGTTGCTCGCCGGGCGCGGTGAAGTGGGACGCATCGAGGTCGGCTATGTGGCGTCGGCCGCGTACGCGGGCGTCTTGCAGAAAGCGGTCGGCGGCTTTCGCGGCACGCATGCGGGCGTCGAGGTATCGATCCGCGAAGTGCCGATGGACGAGGTCGCCGCGATGCTCGGCGACGGTCTGCTCGATGCGGCCTACGTGCGTCCGCCAATGCCGCTCGCGAACGGCATTCTGGCCACGACCGTGCATCGCGACCGTTTCGTGCTCGCGCTGCCGGCCGATTCGCCGCTCGCCGACTCAGCCAGCGTGCGGCCCGCGCAACTGCGCGACCAGTGTTTCGTGCTGCCCGAACAGGAGTCCGGCACCTTCGAAGTCGCGCGGCGCGGCCGTTTCCCGCCGCGGCTCGGCCCGCGGCCCGGCACGCTCGCGGCCGTGCTCGCCTGCGTGTCGCTCGGCGGTTACGTGTCGGTCGTGCCGCATACGCTCGCCGATTGCATCGCGCTGCCGGGCGTCGTCTACCGCGACATCGCCGGTCAGCCGATCGGGTCCGAAATCGCGCTCGCGTTTCGTCAGCACGAGCGAGCGCCGGCCGTCAAGGCGTTCCTGCGCTTCGCGCGTGGTGGTAAAGACTGAGGCTGACTGCAGCGCCGCTACGTGCATCGAGGCCGGTGATAGCGAACGGTCGTCAGGTTTCGCATCCACACAGCGGCGGCCTTTCGTTATATCCTCTCGGATATTACGGTAGCGCTTGCCGACGAGCGGCGAAGTTCAACGAAGCAGCAGGAGCCATCAGCGGTGCGCAGTCGATCTACGTTGTCAATTCCGGGGCCACGCATGTCATCCGGCCAGAGCGAGGCCAACGAGATCTCGTCGGCGATCGTCGCGGTGAGGTCAGCCTCCGGGCGCGGCCGGGCCGAATCGATCCGCGACGTCGTCGACGCGTACCGGCGTCTGTACGGCAGCGTGCAGCGCTTCGTGACGATGCTGAGCGGCGACCAGATGAGCTTCAAGTCGATCGGCACGTCGGGCTCGCATTCGCTGAACCAGTTGTTGTCGATGCTCGCGGAGCAGGCGCGCGCCACCGCGTTCACGCGACTACGCGAGCTAAAGATGACGATCGAGGAAGCGCAGCTTGCCGAGCCGTTGCGCGACACGATCTTCTCCGACGCGTTCAGCAATGACCCGCCCGCGTTGCGCCGGGTGGTCGCGGAACTCGAACGGCTCGACGCCGCGATGGTCGGGCTGTGCGTCAGGCACGTGCTCGAGCAGCATGCGCGGCCGTCCGGCGAAGCGGTCACGCCCATCACCCGCACCACGGGCCGGCGCGAACGGGAGGCTGTACGCCGTGCGCGACCGGCAGGCAGCGCCAGCGTGATCGCGGAACCGTCGAACGTACGCTCGCAGGCCACGCTCGCACGCTCCGCCGACTGATGCACTGATACACCGATTGCAAAAGCGCCGCCGAATGACCGCTGTTTGCGCGCACCGTTATATCAACGCGAATACATCGACGACGATGAACTTGCAGTGAACGGGTGCCGCGCACGCGTTCGGCACGACTGATACGAACCGGATTCGAGACCGACATGCAAACGCCCCCGTTTCCTCTGGCTCAGCCTCAGCGCATCAAGCTATCCGGCGACGAACTGGCGAGCACCGGCATCCGCGCGCCGCACGACGCGTGCTGCTCGCCAGTCAATGCAGCGCCGGCGAACGTCAGACGACGCACGCGTCTGGCCGAACTGGACTGTCATCTGCACTGCTCGATCATCGGCACCTGTCTGAGCACGCACGAATTGCGCAAGCTGGTGCCGAAATTTGCCGACCTCGATCGCCACGACTCGACCGACCTCCAGATCCACCACACGGCGGTTGAACTCGCGATCGCCGGCGGCCCGGGTGCGAAGGCGCTGCACAAGCTGCTCGACGAACGCTATGCAATCGCGATCCGCCGCTTCGACAACGCCGCCGACGATACCGAGCTACTGAAGCTATGGGACGAAGCGCTCAAGAACGGCGACATCCCGCCCGCTTACTGGGCGCTGATGACCCATCCGCTCGCAACGATGCCAGTCCGCCAGCAGGCGTTCGGCGACTTGCACATGCTGTCGCATCTGGTCGGCGCGGCCAATCGCGCGGACATACGCCGGCTCGTTGCGCTGGAGGAAGAAAACGCCGCGCTGAAGGAGAAAATCGAGCGCCAACAAAGCCGCATGCAACATCTATGCATCGAGCGCGATGCGTCGATCGCGGCGCTCAACGAACAGATCGCGCGACTGCAAGCAAACCCGTTGCCCGCTGACACCATCGGCCTCGAAGCCCAGACGCAGCAACTGCGCGAGTGGCTCGCCGTCGCCGATCAACGCGTGGCGCTGCATACGAGCCGGCGCGAGGCGGCCGAGCAACGTATGCAGCAGGAACAGGACGCGGCTGTGGCGCTGCGTCACAGCCGCGATCAGGCGCTTGCGCTGCTCAAGCTCGTGCAAAGCGAATGCGATGCGCTCGAACGTGCGACCGTCGAGGCCGCCGATGCCGCGAACGCCACCGGCCCGCGCCGCGCGAGCCTCGTCGGCGTGCAGGGCAAACGGATCATTTACGTGGGCGGACGGCCCGGTTCCAATGCCGCGCTCAAGCGGCTCGTCGATGCGGCCGGCGGCGAACTGGTCGTGCATGACGGCGGCATCGAGGATCGCAAGGGGCTGTTGGCCGCCGCGCTGCCGGGCGCGGATATCGTCGTGTTTCCGGTTGATTGCGTCGATCACGATTCGATGTCCACGCTGAAGCGGATCTGCGAGCGTCATGAAATCGACTATCACCCGCTGCGCACGGCGAGCGTCGCGAGCTTCGTCGAGTTGATCGCGCGGCTGCATCCCGAGCACGTCGCGCAGCTTCGCAATCCGCCGCCTTCGGCGTTCTGTTTGCGGCACGGCTGAACGCGCCTGTCTCTCAGGCGTGAACGAAGCCCTTCACGGGCGAATCAGTTTCATCAGCTCGGCGATCTGCTTCGCGCAGCTTCGCCGCGCCTCTTCCTCGACGTCGCGATACAGGCGGATGATGGTTTCGCCGACCGGCGTCAGCGTGCAGCCGCCGCCGCTCTGACCACCCTGCTCCGAATGCGTGGCCGGCGACTTCAGCGAGCGGTTCAGCTCGTCGATCAACAGCCACGCGCGCCGGTACGACATGTCGAGACTGCGTGCCGCCGCCGAGATCGAACCATGTTCGCGCACCGCTTCGAGCAGATCGACCTTGCCTGGCCCGAGTGCAACCGCATCGCCGTTGCGGATGCGCATTCTGAAGCGCACTTCGGGACGCGTCTTCGTGGACTTCGTCGCCGTAGCGGCTCTGGTTTTCGCGGGTTTTACGGTGTCGGTCATGCGCGCAAGCATACACGAACGGTTTCGCGGCGCCACCTCCCGGGATGCGCGTCAAAGCCGCCCCGGAAAGCAGTAGCCGTAGTCTTCGCAGCCCGGGCAACCCGGCGCGGGTCCCGGCTCCTGGCCCAGAGAAAGCGCGCATTGCGCGGCGAGGAATTTCTTCCAGCGCAGGTTATCGACGTTGCGCGCGACCAGTACCGGAAAGTAACGCGTGAGCATCCACGTCACTTCATCGCGGCCCGCGAGGCCGAGGTCGCGCCATAGATGATCCGGGCGCAAACATGCATGAGCGATGATCGTCGCGAGGCAATGCGCGTCGTCGGGATGAACCGCGCTGCTCGCGTTCGCGACGAGCAGCGCGTGCAGTGCGTGGACGAAGTTCGCGTGTTCGCTGGGAACCACCGAAAGCGGCAACGCAGGAATGCGCGCACCAACGAAGTGCCTCGCTAGCAGCGCGCGCCATGCGTGCGCTTGCAGGCCGAGCAACGCGAGTTCATTGCGATCGTCGCGCGCGGAGATCAGTCTGGCGAACAGACGCGTATCGGCACACCCGGGTTCGGCGGCCTCGCCCAGCCATGCGCACATGCAGTCGGAGCTCAACGGATCGTCAGACATGGCTGAACCCGCGTGAAGAGAAATGAATCAAGCCTCGTACGCATACGCGCGGCCTCGAATCTCGGCCAGCGACGCATCCACCAGCAAGCGGCCCGCATCGAACACCGTCTCGAGCGCTTCGTCCCACTCGCCCGCCACCGTGCGCTCGTCCCACACGACCGGCAACTTGACCGTCCGATACTCGCCGCTGCGGCGATGGCGCAGCAACGTGAGCCGGCCTTTCATCGAGCGCTTGGCGTGATCCGTGACCGGATCCTTCGACACATCGTGCCACGTGTCGCCTAGCCGGATCGCCGAGCACTTCATCGCGAAGCGCTGCGTATCGCGGTTGATCTGCTGCAAGAGCGCGCCACCCATGCCGAACACGATGTTGTCGGCGGCGAAGCCGGCCTCGTCCATCGCGGCGAGAATCGCGACGATCGAATCCGGGTTCACGCCGTCGCCCTGAATCACGCGCACATGGTCGAGCACACGCCGCCCCTTGCTGTTCGTCTGCGAGCCGAACGACGCCTCCAGCGAGCGCAGCGTGTGCAGGACGATCGTGCATGGATCGCCGGAGTCCGGGCGAATCACGAGCGTGCCGCCGGCATCGAGCACGGCCTGCTTCAACTCGCCGCCCCAGGCGTTCAGCGCGGCGAACAGGTCGTAGGAATCGGACACCACCGATACGATCGCGCCCGGCTTGCCGAAGCGGGCGATCATGTTGCGATACGCATCGACTTCGCGCTCCCGGCCCCATGACGTGATCGTGCTGTGCTCCGCCGCCGGCACGGAGAACGCCGCCATGCTGTCGTGATAGTAGTGATTGGCCGCAACCACGCCGAGCACCGTATCCGAGCCCATGAAGCTGACCAGATGCGCCGCGCCGCCGATCGCCGCCGACTCCGCGCTCGACACGCCGCGCGCGCCGAAATCATGCAGCTTGAACGGCAGTTGCGACAGGTCGTCGCTACTTTTCAGCAAAGACTCGCGGATCGTCTGGCGCAGATGCCAGCTTTGCGTCGCAACCGTGATCGGATACCAGACGCGCATCAGCATCGTCTCCAGATACGACGCGAGCCAGAACACTTCGGGGTCGCCGCATTCGACGGTGACGAGCACGTTGTGGGTCGGCACGACCGAGCCTTCCGGCACCGCGCGAATCCGCACGGGAAGATGGCCGCCGTATTGCTGCACGACGTAGCGCCAGCCCGCTTCGTTGAACGGCTCGCCGTGCGCGCCGAAGAAGGCGCGGGCCTGGTCGATCATCGCGCCGGTCACCGGCCGGCACAGGTATTCCTTCAGCAGCATCTGCAAGCCGAAGAACAGCGTGCGCCCGTAACGTCCGCCGCGCGATTCGATGTACGAGAACATCCCCGTCGCGTCGGGCGGATATTGCAGATAGTGCGATGCCTTGTACGAATCCGTATTGAGAATCGGATTGGCCAGGATCGACGCGAGGTCGCTGAAACCCTGTGCGTTTTGCATGGACGGTGCTGCGCTCACGTGATTTTCCCGCTTGATTGACCGGACGGCGTGAACCTGCCCGTCGCTTTCGAAACTCTGACGCCGCCGCTCCAGACCCTTCAGAATATGCCGGGGATGACCCTGTATCTCACCTTACTACGGTATGCGCGATAGCGCCCGTCGTCGGACAGCAGCTTCTCTTCGAGCATGATTCGACCGACCTGCAGCGCGAACTGGCAACCATAGACGATCATGTTGCCGATCCCGAAGTTCACGAGCAGAAAGCCGAGGTCCAGCAGAAAGTAGCCGAGATACATCGGATGCCGCACGAAGCGGTACGCGCCGCTCGCCACCACCCCGCGATTGGCCGGCAGGATGCCGAACGACCTGCGCAGCGACACCTTCGCGAACAGCTCCCAGAAAATTCCGAACAGCTGCAACGCGGCACCGGCCGTTTCAGGGATCAGTTGGACGCCGGGCGAAAGCCGCACCGCCAGAAAGTAGAACGTGCCGCCGACCGCCAGCACGAACGCGAGCGGCGTCCAGTCGCGCCGGCTCGGCACGCGCGCGAACAGCGACAAACCCACCGTCACGAATGCGCCGACCACGAGCAGCAGCAACGTGATGCGCGTCGGCTCCGCGAGCCAGCGCCCGACCGCTTCGTAGGCGAAGATGCTCAGCAGCAGCGCCGCGGACCCTCGCGCGACGATTTCCACCAGGGCTTCGCGCGCGTCGAGTGTCGCGAGCGTGGGCTGAAGATCATGAGCGGCGGGCTTGACGCGTCGGACGGGGCAGTTCGATCCGCTCCGGACATTCCCGACGCTGCGCCCGTACGTCCGGTTGCGCCGGGCGAATGGATTCCGGTCATGGATGACTCGCTTTTGCATACGCATGATTTTTCTGTCCGGCGACGCCGCGAGCGCCGCGCGAAGCGCATCTGATGGGCGGTACGCCAGTCTCCCAGTCGTCCGAGCGCGGCAGCCGCACCGGATGTGCTTCCGATCGCGGGCGGTAGCCGGCAAGCAGTCGACCTAGATCCCGGGCTTCAATTGCGGCGGCTGAGTCGGCCACGTTGCCAGCAGCCGGCCGAGCATGCTCCTGCGGCGCTCGGCACCGGCAGGCCACAGCATCTTCGCCAGCAGGACGATGCCTTGCGCGAGCCCGCTGTCGCGCGCGCACGTGACGATCGGCACGCCGCGACTCAGCGCGTCGTCGACGTGCCGATCGTCGCGCGGCAGTTGATGCGCGACCTTCGCGCCGAGCGTTCGTTCGAGCATCGGCAGGTTGATCTGCGCATCCTTGTCGTACTGGTTGACGACGATCCGCACCTTGCTGGCCGGATGTCCGAGTTCGCGGAAGATATCGAGCATGCGGCGCGCGCCATGCAAATACAGCGGGTTCTGCCGCACCACCATGCAGATCGCGTCGCTGTGCGCGAGCGCACGGATCGTCAACGGATTCAGGCTCGGGCCGACGTCGATCAGCACCGCGTCGTAGCGCTCGCGCACCAGTGTCAGAATCCGCTCGAGTTGCCCGGGCAGCAGTTCGGCGGCCTTCAACGGATCGCCTGCGCCGGCGAGCAGATCGAGGTTCGGGCGCACGTGCATCGCGCACGCGTCGAACAGTGCCGCGTCGAGTTGCTCGTTGCGCGAGCACAGATCGGCGAGCGTCATGGGCGGCGGGCGATTCGCCATCAGCAGGCTCGCGTCGGCGAACTGCTGGCTCAGGTCGATCAGCAGCACGCGCCGCTCCCGCTGCGCGGCGAGCGCGCACGCGAGGTTGACCGCGATCAGCGTGGTGCCGCTGCCGCCCTTGCTCGATGCCAGCGTGACCACGCGCGCGCCGCGCCGTTCCGGCTCGCGGCGCCAAGCCTCGATCTGCGCGAGCGCATCGGCGACGGCCTGACGATCGAGCGGCCACGACAGCACATGCCGCACGCCGGCGCGCAGCGCCGCGCCGATCAGAGCGGTGGACGGCGCCGGCGTCACGAGCATGCAATGTAGGGTCGGCGCGCAGGCGAGCGTTTCCTCGATGCCGTCGAGTCCCCGGACGTTCAGATTGGCGTCGTCGACGATCAGCAGGTCAGCGCCGCGGACCATGCGCAGATGCATCGGCAGTTGCCGGGCCGAACCGTACGCGGTGTGCAGCCGGTAGCGCACACCGCTCTCCTCGAGCCGCACGACGATGCGCTGCGCGTTTTCGATGCTCGCGGCAATCAGGAAGATGTCGATCATGGCAGCTCTGCGGCGCTTGGCGCGTCATGCGCGGGTTTTTATTCAAGTCGTCTGTTCACGATCGGCGACGCAGACTTCGGCGCAGGCGCCCTACCACGGCGCCCCTCCGTGAAAGCCCTGCGCCGGCGAACGATGTTATCGAGTCCGCTGTGCGGCCGTCGTGAGACCCCGCCGAGCGCCGGGCATCACGCGTCGGTGTCACCGTCGGTTTCATCGTCGTCGCGCCAATGGACTGCGCTGCGCTCGGCACGCGCCGGCATGTCGTACAGCGCATCGCGCAGCACGCCGTGGCGGATCTCGGCCTGCGCGCGGCGCTCGAGCGCCTCGGCGACGACGAGCGTCAGCAGATCGACCGACGAACCCGCCGACTGTGCGAAAAAGCGCGCGCGCGACGCCGCGACATAACGCCGGTAAATGCGCCCCGTTCCCTCCGATGCGGCCGGCCTGCGATTCAGTTGTGGTTTCATGACAGCCCCCGATTTCGATCAGATTTGCGCCAGGTCTCGCCGTTTCGTCGCGGCGCCCCGGCCACTGAGCCAGGTCGCCGTGCCCGCGCCAACCCACGGACACGGCCCCTGGTTCACCTCGTACATTCGTCTCTCTGTGGAGACTATGGCCTCTCTTCCCGCTTCATCGCGCCGGGCGGTCCCGGTCCGGCGCTGCCCCTTCCCTTTGCGGCGCGTCGCTCGCAAAACGTTGCCAGCGCGCTGCCTGTCGTTATCGCCAACCTTTTCGCGTCGTCAGGACAAAAAGTCGAAAAGGAAAAACAGCGAAGTCGATGTCCTTTTTTCGTCCGGTTTTGAATGGCCGCCATTCCGGTCCGCCACTCACCCGCTTTTCTGACGTATTTAAGAAGGCCTCGCCGCGCGCTCCCGCAAACACCTGATGGCTTCCCCGACCTTGTCTGCGAGTGACATTTTTACCGCTGGTCATTTTTTAATCCGGTTTTCCCCGTACCGTCGACCAGGCGGCAAAACATTTTTCTGTGCAGACCTTATTGCAACGGTTATGCCAACTCGCGTTCCAATCGGTAAGGCGCCCGCCAAAGCTTCACGCCACCGTGAAATCGGTTTGCTTTTGACGCGGCGCGAGCCTGCCCGATTTTTTGACGCGGCACGCATTGATTCGTTTCTGACACGCCAATTCACCGCGCGCTGGCCGCGAAGCGGGTGCGCCGCCCCGTCCCACCGGCCCGCCGGGCGGCCGCGATGCCGGCCGCACGCGGCTTTGCCGCCCCTTCCGGTCGGCGAAGCAGCCCGCCCGGGACGGCAAAGCGCATTCGTCTCGTGCCGTCCAATCTGTCGCAACTATGAAACATGACGGCTCGCGCCCCGTCCGTTTTAGTCACGCCTTAATACCAGGGCAATTGCTGCGAAATGTGCGATTCCTCGCATAAGCGGTCTTGACCGCTTATTCATTAGTGATCCGTGTTAATCCGAAAACAACACGCATTGTTCATCCATGTTTCTTTGTCTGGCACTTTCAGGCGCTTTAGCTTATCGTTAGGCCATGCGCCAATCAGAGCGCTGGTATCAGGTCAACGTGGCAAGCCACGGTTCAAGTGGTTTTCACGATTCGGGGATAAAGTCACAGGGCAGTTTCAGCAATGAACGAGAGTTCGCCGCCATTGCATGAAGCGGTCCGCCATGCAGCGCGTTCCGGTTCGCGCCGCGCTTGCAGTGTGTCCCTTGTTCGTGAGTGCTGCTGCCGTGAATGTGTCGCAGCCGGAGTGCCGCGACTGGCCGCCTGAATCTCACTACGTCGCACAGCAGTCCTGAGGAACGAACGGGGGGAACCATGACTACGACTTGCACGCCGGCCGACATGGAACGCACGGTTCTGTACGTGGCGAACGCGCCCGACCAGAAACTCGTCGAGTTTCTGGCCGCGTCGGGATGGCAAGCCGTGCACGCAAAGAGCACGGCCGTGGCCGAACGCATGATCGAACGCGGCAACATCAAGGTCGGTCTGGTTCAGCTGCCCGCAGATTGCACGTCGCAGCAGCTCTCCGCGCTCGCGCTGTGCATGCGCCGCGTCGAAACCAACTGGGTCGCGCAGATCGTCCCGGGCCAGGCCGACAACGAGCTGGTCGGCCGCTTCATCCTCGATTACTGCTTCGACTTCGTCACGCAGCCGTGGCTCAACGAGCGGCTCGTGTTCGCACTGGGGCACGCGCACGGCCTGTCGAGCCTGCGCCAGCCACGCGTCGCGCCGGAACCGTCGCTCGGCCGTCACGGCATGGTCGGACAATGCGAGCCGATGCAGCAGCTCTACCGGCGCATCGACAAATGCGGCGTGACCGACGCGCCGGTGTTCATCGCGGGCGAATCGGGCACCGGCAAGGAGCTGACCGCTCGTGCTATTCACGACCGCTCGCCGCGCGCGGGCCGCACCTTCGTCGCGATCAATTGCGCGGCGATTCCGCCGAGCCTGCTGCAGGCCGAGTTGTTCGGCCACGAGCGCGGCGCGTTTACCGGCGCGCTGCAACGCAAGATCGGCCGCATCGAGAGCGCGCATGAAGGCACGCTGTTTCTCGACGAAATCGGCGATATGCCGCACGAGTGCCAGGCGGTGCTGCTGCGCTTCCTGCAGGAAGGCACGATCGAGCGGCTCGGCGGCAACGGTCCGATCAGCGTCGACGTGCGCGTGATCTCGGCGACCCACGTCGATCTGGAGCGCGCCGTCGAAGACGGGCGTTTCCGCTCCGACCTCTATCACCGGCTGTGCGTACTGCGCCTCGTCGAGCCGCCGCTGCGCGAGCGCGGCGGCGACATCAAGCTGCTCGCCAATTACGCGCTCAGCATGTACAAGCAGGACGGCGCGCGCAAATTGCGCGGGCTGTCGAGCGACGCGATCGTCGCAATGTCGAACTATCCGTGGCCCGGCAACGTGCGCGAGCTGATCAACTGCGTGCGACGCGCCGTCGTGATGAGCGAGGGCCGCTTCATCACCGCGAGCGACCTCGGTTTACCCGAGGCCGACAATGGCCCGGCGGTCACGCTGGCGGAAATCCGCAGCAAAGCCGAAAAGGACGCGATCGAAAGCGCGCTGCTGCGGCACGGCTACAAGCTGTCCGACGCGGCGGCCGAACTCGGCATCTCGCGCGCGACGCTGTACCGGCTGATGCACGCGAACCGGCTGCATCAGGAGCCGGCCGGACGCGGCGCGAGCAGCGGCCCCGATGCCGACGACGAAGCCCAGCGGCACACCTCGTCAGTGGCATGAGCGCGGATTTAAGCGTTTTTTGCAGTGAACGCTTAGCAGCGCACGATCATCGCGATTGATTATTCCGGCCTTACGACATCCTGTCGGCGCGTAGCGTAGCCGTTCAGGCTCCCGCGCCACGGCCCCAGCCTTGTCACCCGGCAAGCGGCCTCCCACCTGCTGTGCCGTCCCGCCTAAAGGGCGCTCCGGGCAGGCTTTCTGCCGCCTTCGACAGGCCTGCCCGCCGGCATAGGCTATCCTGTCGCATCAACGCCACGCCCGGCGGGCGCCGTCCTCGCGGCCCTTTCGCCCGTCCGGCGGGCCTCCGCCGCAGGAACTTCGCCCCCCCGGCCCTTGTCGGTCCCGGGTCGCCCGGCTAAATCAGCCCCACGTTCCGGCGCCATCGTCCGCACTGGCTTCATTCCGCTTTACACCCTATGCAAAAATTTCTGCGTGCCTGTTTTTTGATTTTTCTGCTCGCCGGCGCGGCGCCCGCCTTCGCCGCCGCGCCGCAGCCCGCCCACCCTACGTCCGTCGCGCCCGCGTCGGACGCCGTGACCCTGACTCCTCAGCAGGCCCGCGACGCCCTCGCCGTGCTGAACGACCCGAAACGTCGCGCGCAAGTCGCCGATACATTGCAGGCGATCGCCGCAGCCGGCGCTTTGAGTGCGCCGCCCGCTTCCGCGCCGGCGGCGGTGTCGGCGCCGGCCGCCGCCAGCGGAGCCGCCTCGCTCGTGCCGACTGCGTTCAAATCCAATGGTCTCGCCTCGCAGATCGCTCGCCAGGGCGCGCATTACGCGAGCTATCTCGCGACCTCGCTGCGGGGCTCGATCGGCGCGCTACTCGACGTCGCGTCGGTGCGCGCGTGGTGGCACTGGCAGTTCGCCAACCCGCACGCGCGCATGGTGCTGTTCCAGGTGCTCTGGTCGCTGCTCGCCGCACTGATCCCCGCATTGCTGCTCGAATGGCTGGTGCGGCGACTGCTGCGGCGCGCCTATCGGGCGATCGCCGCGCGCCGCGAAGCCGCGCAGCAGGATGACCACGACAGCGTGCCGCCGCCCGCGCACGGCGCCGCCGGCTCTGCGCCGACCAGCACGCCGCCGCTGCCCGCGATGTCGTCCGTGCCGGCGGTGCTCGAAGCGGAAGCGCAGGCCGTCGCGACTGGGCCGGCCGCGCCGTACGCGACGCCATCGGAGAAAGGCCGCGCGATCGAAGCCGAAGGCAAGCGCAACGCGACGCACCACTGGACGCTGCTGCAACGTCTGCCGCGCGCGCTGCTCATCACGCTGGTGCGGCTCATCCCGATTGCCGCGTTCGTCGCCGCGGCGAGCGCGCTGATCTCGCTCGTCGCCGACGACGGCACGCCGCAGGACCGCGCGCTCGATTCGCTGATCGACGTCTACGTGGTGTGCCGCTGCGTCGTGATCGTCGGCGCGTTCTTCCTGCAGCCGAACGCGCCGCGTCTGCGGCTGCTGCGCATGGGCGATGCGTGGGCCAGCTACATACTCGACTGGATCGTGCGGATCGTCAGCGTGGTCGGCGCCGGTGTCGCGCTTGCCGAGGTCGCGCAGGCGCTCGGCATGAACGACGCCGCGCATCTCGCGCTGCTCAAAGTAGTCGCGCTCGTCGGTCACGTGATGATTTCGATCCTCGTGTTGCGCTGCGCGAAGCCGGTCGCCAACCGGATTCGCAATCGCTTTGCCGCGCACGAGTCGTTGCAGATGTTCGGCAATGCGTTCGCCGATGCGTGGGCCTGGGTCACGGTAACGATCGTGATGGGGCTGTGGTTCGTCTGGGCCTTCGACGTGCGGAACGGCTATCACGCGCTCGTCAATATCGGCGGCATGACGCTCGCGGTCCTGATCGGCGCGCGGCTCGCGTCGATCGTGATCTTCGGTGCGCTCGCGCGCCTGTTCCACGTGCAGGACGAAGAGTCGCGCTCCCTCGTGCATCAGCACGCGTACCGATACTATCCGGCGCTGCGGCGCGTGATCGGCTGGATCCTCGGCATCGTCACCGCGCTGGTGCTGTTGCAGGCGTGGGGCGTCGACGTCGTCGATCTGTTTCGCAGCGGCACGATCGGGCACCGGCTCGCATCGGCGCTCGCGACGATCGCCGTGGCCGCGGTCATCGCGCTGGTGGTGTGGGAGGTGGTCAACGTGTCGGCCGAACGCCGCCTCGACAACTGGACGAGCCGCGGCGATCTGGTGCGCGCCGCGCGTCTGCGCACGCTGATGCCGATGCTGCGCAGCGCGCTGTTCTGCGTGATCGCGCTGATCGTCGTGCTGACCGGCCTGAGCCAGCTCGGCGTGAACATCGGGCCGCTGCTCGCGGGCGCGAGCATCTTCGGCGTCGCGCTCGGCTTCGGCTCGCAGAAGCTCGTGCAGGACTTCATCACCGGCATCTTCCTGCTGATGGAAAACGCGATGCAGGTGGGCGACTGGGTCACGCTCGCGGGCGTGTCGGGCACGGTCGAATATCTGTCGATTCGCACCGTGCGGCTGCGCGGCAGCGACGGCTCGCTGTTTACGGTGCCGTTCAGCTCGGTGTCGACCGTGAACAACACGAATCGCGGTATCGGCAATGCGGCGGTGCGCGTGAACATCGTGTTCGGCCAGGACGTCGAGCGCGCGATCGACACGCTGAAGGAAATCGGCGCATCGCTGCGCGCGGACGACAAGTTCAAGGACGGCATCCTGTCGGACTTCTCGTTCTGGGGTGTCGATGCGGTCGACGGCTCGGCGGTGACGCTGGCCGGTCAGATGCAATGCCGCGATACGTCGCGCTGGGGCGTGCAACGCGAGTTCAACCGGCGCATCCTCGAGCGCTTCAGCGACCTCGGCATCGAGATCGCGAATCCGCAGCGTCATCTGCTGACGTGGGACCCGGCAAGCAAGGCCAAGGTCGTGACGGCCGTGCCGCGCGTGCGCCAGGGCGGACAGCCGGATGGCGACGCCGCGCGCGACCACCACGCTGCGCACGAGGGCGACGCGCCGCTGGACGATCAGATCCCCGTCGATCCGCGCCCGGCCGGCGGCCCCGGTACGCCCGGCAATCCGGGCTCGACGTCGCCGCACGTTTAAGGCGTGATGTTTGAGGCGTGACGCGGCTGTTGCCGCGCACGTAGAAGATTCGCCAGCGCGGCGCCGCGCTAGCGAACTTGCCACCAGCGCGGCAACAGCCGCCGCACCTCCGGCCTGCGAAAGCGGTCGTCGATCAGATGCACGACGCCGCGGTCCTCTTCGGTGCGAATCACGCGCCCCGCCGCCTGCACGACTTTCTGCAATCCCGGATACAGGTACATGTAGTCGTAGCCGTTGCCGAAGCGCGCATCGAGCGTGCGGCGCATCTGCTCGTTGACATCGTTGATCTGCGGCAGACCGAGCGTCGCGACGAACGCGCCGATCAGTTGCTGCCCGGTCAGATCGACCCCCTCCGAAAACGCGCCGCCGAGCACCGCGAAGCCGATGCCCTGACTCATCGTCCTGAAGCGCGCGAGAAACGCATCGCGCGCGGCTTCGTCCATGCCGGGCTCCTGCGCCCACACCGGCAAGCCGGGATGCCGCTCGCGCAGCAGCGCGACCACGCGTTGCAGATAGTCGAAACTGCTCAGGAACCCGAGGTAATTACCAGGCTGGGTGTCGTACTGTTTCGCGATCAGCTCGACGATCGGCGCGAGCGAGCGTTCGCGGTCGCGCCAGCGCGTCGACACATGAGCAGCCACGTGCACCTGCAACTGCTCCGCGCGAAACGGTCCTTCGATGTCGAGCCAGTGCGTGTCGTCGGCGAGCCCAAGTGTATCGCGATAGAAGTGTTGCGGATTCAGCGTGCCGGAGAACATCACCGTGGTACGCGCGGCCGCATAGCGCGGCGCGAGAAACGGCGCGGGGATGACGTTGCGCACGCATAGTGCCGCACTGGTTTTGTCGCGCGGCGCGTAGCGGTCGGCGCTCAAGGTCACGTCGAACATCGAGTGCTCGCCGAACTGCTCGGCCAGCGCGACGAAGTGCATCGCGTCGAAGAAAACCCTCAGCGCGTGTTCGTCGATCGACAGCGGCGCGTCGGCGAGCTGATCCGTTACCGCGCCGATCAGATTCTGCGCGGCGGACAGCAGTTTGCCGGGCACCTCCGCATATACCTGATAGCTCGCCGTCTGAGCACGCTTCACCGCATTCCACTCGCGCTGCAAGCGTTCGAGCGGCTTCTTCAGCGCCGCCGGCGCGCTGCTGCGCGCGAGCCGGAACGCGCTTTGATCGAGCGACGCGGTATACATGCGGCGCGCGCGTTCGAGCAGGTTGTGCGCTTCGTCGACCAGCACGCCGACGCGCCACTGGTTGATCTGCGTGAGCGCGTACAGCATCGCGCTGCCGTCGTAGTAGTAGTTGTAATCGCCGACGATCACATCGGCCCAGCGCGCGAGCTCCTGCGCCAGATAGTACGGACAGACGTCGTGCGCGAGCGCGGCCTCGCGCACCGCCGCGCGGTCGAGCCGCGGCGTCGCCAGCGCGGCTGCGCGCGCCGCATCGAGACGGTCGTAAAAGCCGCGCGCGAGCGGACAGGACTCGCCGTTGCAGGCTTTGTCCGGATGCTCGCAGGCTTTGTCGCGCGCGACGAGTTCGAGCGTTCTGAGCGGCAGTGGCGCCGCCTGATGCAGCGAGTCGATCGCATCGAGCGCAAGCGCGCGGCCCGGGGTCTTCGCGGTCAGAAAGAACACCCGATCGAGCCGGTCTTCGCCACAGGCTTTCAGCAACGGAAAAATCGTCGCCAGCGTCTTACCGATGCCGGTCGGCGCCTGCGCCATCAACGGCTTGCCGTCGCGCGCCGCGCGATACACGGCCACCGCGAGCTCGCGCTGCCCACTGCGAAACTGGCCGTACGGAAACTGCATCGCGACGAGCGCCGCATTGCGCGCGACGCGATGCGCGTCTTCCTGCAAGGCCCAATCGAGAAATCGTTCGCACTGGTCGACGAAGAAGATTTCGAGCTCGCGCGCGCTGTGCTGCTGCGTCAGCACGGTTTCCTTCTGACTGCCGATATCGAAGTACACCAGCGCGACCGTCAGCTCGCCGAGCCCGCGCGCCCGGCACAGCAGATGCCCATAGACGAGCGCCTGCGCCCAGTGCAGCACGCGATGATTGGCGGGCATGCGAGCGAGATCGCCGCGATAGGTCTTCACTTCTTCGAGCCGGTTGGCGGTCGGATCGTAGCCGTCCGCGCGGCCGCGCACGGTCAGACTGCGATGCGTGCCCGTCAGCGTGAGTTCGGTTTCGTAGCCGCTCGCGCGGCGGCCGGCGACCATCTGATGACCGGCGATGCCTTCGAGCGAAGTCGGCGCGGGCGTGAAGCGCAGATCGAGATCGCCGCGCCGCGCGGTGAATTCGCACATCGCGCGCACGGCCACCACGTAGCTCATACGACCCGCTCCGCTTCGGCACGCGTCGCGACGTCCGCTTCATTCTGCGCCTCCTGGCCGGCCCAGCGCACGTCGACGACGCGCACCGGCATGCCGTGTTGCACGCAGTACGCGAGCCAGCGAATCTGGTTGTCCTGCAGACGATCGCCGGGGCCTTTCACCTCGATCAATTCGTAGCGACGCTCGGCCGGCCAGAACCGGATCAGGTCCGGCAAGCCCGAGCGATTGCCGCGAATGTCGCGCAGCAAGCGCTCGAACCACAGCTTCAGATGCGCGGCGGGCAGACAGTCGAGCGCGAGCGCGACGAGCTCCGGCGTCAGCAGTCCCCAGAACACGAACGGCGACTGCATGCCGGCCTTGTCCTGCAGATGACGCAGAATCGTGTCGCGATAGACCCCGCTGTCGAGCTGCGCGAAGCATGCGGCGAACTGCGCGGCGCGACGCGCGTGAAAATCCGGCGCGTGCAGATCGGCCGGTCCGCGCTGGAACGGATGAAAAAACGCGCCGGGCAGCGCCGCGAAAACCGGCTCCCAGCACAGCAGACCGAACAGCGAATTGATCAGCGCGTTCTCGACGTAGTGCACCGGCGCGGCGTCGCTGCTCAGATGATCGCGCACCACGTATTCGACGGCCACCGGCGTGTCAGGCTTCGGCAGCACCAGCGTGCCGCGCTCCACAGGCCGCGGCGCTGCGGCACGCGCCGCCGGCTCGCCGCATTTGCGCCGCAAGCGCGGCAACATCCGGGCGACGCGCTGCGCCTCTTCCTCGCTCTCGGGCGTGGCGTCGGCCTGCGAGGCCAGCGCGAGCGCTTCGCCGTAACGCTCGCTGCGTTCGAGCACGCGCATGCGCCGATGACGGGCGCCGGGCCATGCGCAGGCGTCGTACACCGCGAGCGCGATGTCCCACTGCGCGCGCCGCTCGCAATCCTGGCCGATCCGGAACAGCAGTTTCGCGCGGCGCGTTTCGAGCCACGGATTCGCGGTGCCGATCGAGCGAACGGTTGCGATCAGTTCGTGAAGGGGGGCGGTGTCGTTATCTGCCGGCAGCCATTCCAGCGCTTCGCGGCACGCGTGCAGCGCGAGATAGACGTCGACGTCAGCGCGTTGCTGGAACGCGCGCGACGACGGGCCGAACGCGACCTTCTCGTACTGGAACACGCCAACATCGGCAAGCACGAACTCCGACCAGTCCTGATGCAGATTGCCGAAGAACATCAGCCGCAAGCGATCGCACAACGGCGCGATCGCGACGTGCAGCACGCGGTCTGTCGTGGTGTCGTGCCACGCGGCGAGCGGACGTGATGTGCGCGCAGGCTCTTCGCCGCTTTCAGTTGCGTAAAACGCGCGCAGCGTGGCGAGCAGATCGGGTTTGCGCAATGCCTTTGCGCCGGGAATCCGCGCGATCGCGTCCGCGAACATGTCCATCAATTGCGCTCGCGTGCTGAGCGCAAACAGATCGTCGAGAGACAGAGCGGGCTCGGTGTCGATCCAGCGATGCACCGTCATCGGCATCGCCGCCTGCAACGGACAGCCGATCTCGTCGTAACTCAGGCGGCTCGCGCGAAACAGCATGCCCTTGCGCATCAGCATGCGCACCAGCAACGCCCGCGATGCCTGCGGCAAGGTCGCGAAAGTTTCCAGAAAGGCGTGCTCTTCGTCGTCGAGCAGGTCGTCGTAACGCGCGGCGAGCCACGCCAGCGCGCGTTCGAAATTCAGCAGGTAGTAAGGGACGTCAGAGCGGATCTCTGAGCGAGCGTCGGTTGCCACGGAGTTTTTGCAGAACCTGTATGTTTATACAGTGATGATAGCAAAGTCCGGCGCGGCAACCGCCGCAGTTCAGCCCGCGAGCCACACGACCGTCAGCGAACGCACGCCCTGCGCGCCGCGAATCAGTACGCCCTCGATATCGGCGGTCGCCGATGGTCCGGTAACGAGCGCCGCGTAACGCGCGCTGTGGAAATCGTCGCGACGATAGACGTCTTGCAGTCCATCGAGCAGCTGCGTCGGATCGAGCAGCACCACCAGATGCTGGACGATGTAGCCCAACGCGTTGACCACATATTCACGCTCGCTGAACCACACCGAGCCGGTTTCGGCGACGCCGAAGCGCGCCCGCACCACACCGACGTCGACGTCCTGCAGCGACGCGGGGTCCGTATCCGCGCCGATCGCGCGCGTGCCCGGCACTTCGGCGCTCGCCGACGCAATCGATGCCGCCGCGCCAAAACGTTCGCGAATCATTGCGCCGACGTCGCGCGCGCTTGTTGCTTCGACACAGGTGCCGCCCATCGTCTGCAACGCCGCCGTGAAACGCGCCCGCAGATCGCCGCCAACCGCATCGAATAGCGGCACGTCGGGACGCGGCCGCGCGTCCGGTTGCGCGGCGCGCACTTTGGCGAGAAAAGCCTCACGCGTTGTCATCGCCGCCTCCGCGATTCTTCTTGTACCAGGCATGAAAAGTCATCTTCGGCGCTTCCGGCAGTTCGCGCTGCCGGCCCCAGATATTCAGCGGGTTGTACAGCACGAAATTCGGCAGCCGCCGCAACGCGCTGCCCATCGACGACACCGTCGCGCGATACAAGGTCGGACTCGATAGCAGACGCCCCGCCATCTTCAGTACCTCCTGTTTGACGAACGGCACTTCGTGCTGCTCGGCGATCACCGCGCGCCACTTGTAGATCTGCTCGTGAATGTTGATCTTCACCGGACACACGTTCGTGCAACTGCCATTGAGTGTCGACGCGAACGGCAATGCGCTATAGCGTTTCAGATCGTATGTCGGATTGATGATCGCGCCGATCGGCCCCGAATAGGTGCCGCCATACGACAGTCCGCCGCTGCGCCGATAGACCGGACACGTGTTCATGCACGCGCCGCAGCGTATGCATTTGAGCGAGTACCAGAAGTCCTCCATCGCGAGCCGCTCGGAGCGGCCATGATCGACGAGGATGAAGTGCATCTCGGTGCCCGGCCGCGGCGCACGAAAATGCGACGTGTACTGCGTGATCGGCGAACCCAATGCGCTGCGCGACAGCATGCGCACGAACACGCCGAGATCCGACACCCTCGGGATCAGCTTCTCGATCCCGATCGATGCGATATGCAGCGGCGGCACGTTAGCCGAAAGATCCGCATTGCCTTCGTTCGTGCAGACGACGACCGTGCCCGTCTCCGCCACCGCGAAATTACAGCCGGTCATGCCGGCCGTTTTCTCGCGCACGAAATACGGCCGCGTATTCATGCGCTGACTCTCGGCCAGGTAGTGGATGTCGCTATTCGCCGGATCGGTGCCGATGGTGCGGCCGAACAGCTCGGCCACGTCAGCGCGCAGCTTGTGCACCGCCGGCACGACCATATGGCTCGGGTCCTGGTGATCGAGCTGCTGGATGCGCTCGCCGAGGTCCGTCTCCATCACGGTAATGCCGCGCGGTTCGAGATACTCGCGCATCCGGCATTCGTCGGTGAGCATCGACTTGCTCTTCACGAGCGTCGTCATGCCGCGCCCGGCCATCAGTTCGTGGACGATCGCGTTGTGCTCTTCCGCGCTCGCGGCCCAATGCACGACCACGCCGTTGGCCTCGGCCGCCGCCGCGAACTGCTCCAGGTAGTCGGCCAGATGCGACAGCGTGTGTTCCTTGATGCCCGACGCCAACGAGCGCAAGGTTTCCCATTCGGCAATGCCGTGCGCCTGCGCGTCGCGCTTCTCGCGCAGGTCCCACAGACGTTTGTCGTGAAACGCGACATGCTCGGTCTTGCTAATGAAAGACCCCGCGGCTTTCGCGTGATCGATGCGCTGGTGGTCGCCGCTCATGCGCGTGCTCCATTGAGAACCTGCGCGATATGAATGAAGCGCGCGTCGGCCTTCATGCGTTCCGCGCAACCCTGCTGGTGCATCAGGCACGACATGTCGCCCGAAACGATGTACTCGGCGCCCGCATTCAGATGGTCGCGCACCTTGTCCTGGCCCATGCGCACCGACACCGCTTCTTCGGTGACCGAGAACGTGCCGCCGAAACCGCAGCATTCGTCGGGCCTCGCGGGCTTCACGAACTCGATGCCCTTCACGCCTTCGAGCAACGCGCGCGGCTTCGAAAACGACGGACCGGCGATTTCCGACGCCGACGCCTGCTTCAGATGACGCAGCGCGCTGCAACTGGTGTGCAGGCCGACGCGATGCGGAAACTCGGCCCACGGAAATTCGCGCGCGCCGATCACGTCGTGCAGAAACTCGACCAGCTCGTAGGCGCTTGCGCGCACTTTCTTCACTTCGTCGGTCTGCTCGAGCGCGGTCAAATGTTCGCGCACATGATGAATGCAGCTCGCGGACGGACCGACGATGTAGTCGTAGCCGGCGAAGTTGCGCGCGAACAGCCGCTCGGTGGCAGCGGCATCCGCGTGTGCGCCGCTATTGGCCATCGGCTGGCCACAGCAGGTCTGCTGCTGCGGATAGTCGACCTCGATGCCGAAACGTTCGAGCAGTTCGAGCGTCGCGATACCGACCTCGGGATAGAACGCGTCGATAAAGCACGGGATAAACAGTGCGACTTTCATAGGCTCTTCAGGAAAAGCGGCGGGGACGATGTCGGTTGACCGGTGCGGCCTGTTTGGCCGTCTTGGTCATGTTGGTCTGACCAAGACTATAAAAAAGTCCGTTGATGGTGTCAATTCGGATAGCCGGCGTCGCGCGTCAGCGTTTCCGTGTATCCAGGTTAGCGCCTGGAAGGCATCCCGACCGACCGACCGCTCAAACCGACTCCCGCAGCACCAGCCGATGCTGCAGGATGCGCGGCGCGGGGCGTTCGCCGTCCAGCAGTGCCAGTAGCATTTCGGCCGCCGCGGCGCCCAGTTCGACCATGGGCTGGGCCACGGTGGTGAGCCCCGGCTCGAAGATGTCGGCGATGGGCACGTCGTCGAAGCCCATTACCGCCACGTCGTGCGGCACCCGCCGGCCGGCCTTGCTGAAGCACTTGATCGCGCCGATCGCCAACGTGTCCGACACGGCGAACACCGCAGTCGGCGGATCGACCACCGCCAGCAGACTTGCCGCCGCCTGGCTTCCGGCGGCGTAACTATTGTCGCCAGTGACACAGACAAGCTCCGGCGCAGGCGCGAGGCCGGCGCGCAGTAGTGCTGCCTCGTAGCCCTCGCGGCGCTGACGCGCATACAAAAAGCGCTCATCGCTGGTGATGAAGCCGATGCGCCGGTGGCCTTTATTGATCAGGTACTGCACGGCATCCGTAGCGGCCTGGCGGTGGTCGATGCTGACATAAGGCACATCGCTTCCGGGCAGGAATTCCGAACAATTGACCCACGGCTTGCCATTCGCCGCCTCGCGCCGGGCTGCCTGGTCGGACATGGGCACGAGATTGATGACGCCGTCGCTCAGACTGCCGACCAGCGTCGGCAGCGACGCGTCCGCCGTGCCGCTCCAGGCTTCCAGGTCCGCCGGAAGCAGCGTGTAACCGGCCTGGCGACTGACCGCGGCGGCCCCGCGGACGATCTCGGCGTAATAGGGGTTGGCGAAATCCGGCATGAGCATCAGCAGAATGCGACTCTGGCCGGTACTCAGGCTGCGGCCGAACGGATTGACCCGGTAGTCCAGTGCGCTGACGGCTGCCTCAACCCGCTGCCGCGTGGCCGCCGACACCGGCTTGGTGCCGTTGAGCACACGCGACACCGTGGCGATGGACACGCCAGCCTCGCGGGCAACGGCTTCGATAGAGGGTTTGCTTCGCATGGTGTGGGTTCAGGCGGCGGCGTACCCGTCGCCGACGGGGAGGTAACAATTCTAGCACCGTCGGGAAAATATTTTCCTATCACGCGCTACCGGACCTCGAATCTGAGCTGGGATTCTGACGTAGCTTGCGGGAGAGCACGCTGTTGCCGCAAACCGCAGTTTTATACAATCCGCATCTCGAGCGTCTTTGCGCGTACTCGTGTTTGGGCCGATCCCTGCCGGCCTGGGGTAAAGCCGTGTTCCACAGAAACGGGAAAGCGCTTACCTTCTGATCTGCACGCAGTTCCGCAGCGGTCGCTGTTCGCCACCTGAGCAACTTGCCATCCGCGCCGCATCCCCCTTGACTCTTTGGATTGACGACCATGAATCAAGCCTTGCCCATTTCCATCCAGATTTACAGCCTGCGTAAAGCGGGCGACCTAGACCGGCAGTTCGACATTGCAGCCCAAGCGGGATTTCGCCAGGTGGAGCTGATCGGGTCCTTGCTGGAAGATGCGGCCGACACCCGGAACAAGCTTCAGGCGCACGGCCTGCGCGCCTCCTCCAGCCATCTCAGCATGACCATGCTGCGTGAGCGTCTGGACGACGTAACCGCAGCGTGCGAGACCATCGGGTTCACCCAGTTGATCATGCCCGCGGTGCCGCCAGCCGAGCGCGACAGCGACGCCGCCTATTGGCGGGCGCTCGGCACCGAGCTGGGCGAGTTCGCCCATCGGCTGGCCGATCGGGGCATCGCCCTCGCTTACCACAACCATGATTGGGAACTCCGCGCCAAGGAGAACGGCGTAACGGCGCTGGAACTGCTGTTCGAATCAGCCGGGGAAAGCCCGCTCGGCTGGCAGGTGGATGTGGCCTGGCTCGTGCGCGGCGGCGCCGATCCTCTGCCATGGCTGCGCCGCTACACGGGCCGCGTGGTCTCGGCCCATGCGAAAGACCTCGCGCCGACGGGTGAAAAACTGGACGAGGACGGCTGGGCCGACGTGGGTCACGGCGTGATGGATTGGCCCACGCTGTCCGCGGCCTGCCGCGCAGCGGGGGCGCGTTTCCTCGCCGCCGAGCACGACAATCCCAGCGACGCCGAACGCTTCGCCCGCAATGCCTTTGCCTATCTGCACCAGCTCGGAGCCTGATCCATGAAACCTGTCCTGATCGGCATCATCGGTTGCGGCAATATCAGCGATGCTTATTTCACCGGCGCGGCGAATTCGGAGTTCGCCCGCGTCAAGGCTTGCGCCGACTTGCGTCCCGAGGCCGCCCAGGCCAAGGCCTCGCAGCACGGCGTGGCCGCGATGTCGGTGGACGCGCTGCTGGCCGACCCCGACATCGAGATCGTCATCAACCTGACGGTGCCGCACGCGCACGTGCCGGTCAGCCTGCAGATTCTCGAGGCGGGCAAGCACGTCTACCTCGAAAAGCCTTTGGGTACCGACTTCGCGTCCGCGCGCGCGATGTTGGCGAAAGCCGAGGCGGCGGGATTGCGCGTGGGCTGCGCGCCGGACACCTTCTTCGGCGCGGCCCATCAGGCCTGCCGCGCGGCGCTCGATGGCGGCCGCATCGGGCGTGCGATTGGCGGGGCCGTGGCCGTGTTGTCCCGCGGCATGGAGTCCTGGCATCCCAATCCGGAGTTCTTTTTCAAGCGAGGCGGCGGCCCGATTCACGACATGGGCCCGTATTACGTGACCCAGCTAGTGAACCTGCTTGGTCCGGTGGCACGCGTGTCTGCTTGCGCGACCATCGGTTTTCCACAGCGCGTCATCTCCAGTGAGCCGCTGAAGGGCCAGGTCATCGAGGTCGAGGTGCCCACCACGGTCAACGGTATCCTGCAATTTGCGAGTGGCGCCAACGTGACGATGACTGCCTCCTGGGACGTGTGGGCTCATCAGCGTTCGCCCATCGAAATCTATGGCACGGAAGGCAGCCTGTTGGGCGTCGACCCCAACTTCTTTGGCGGAAGTCCGCGGCTAGCTGAACGTGATGGCGGCTTCAAACCGCTCGACATCCGGTCCCATGCCTTCGGTGTCGACAACTTCACGTTGAGGAGTGGCGCGCGCGTGGCCAATTACCGCGCGGTGGGCGTGCTGGATATGGCCGTGGCATTGCGTCGAGGTCGGCCGCATCGCGCGAGCGGCGAACTGGCGTTGCATGTGCTGGAGGTGCTGGATGCTTTCGAACGCTCTTCGCGCGAGGGGCGGCACATCGCTATCGAGACCGCCGTCCAGCGACCCGCCGTCGTGTCGTTGGGGCGAGGCGAAGAGGTGTTGCTCGCCGACTGACTCACCTGACCTTGATGTTCTCGAGCCCGCGACGACACTCGGCCGCGGGCTTCGAAACCGGCAAACTCAGGAAATCACCGCGGCCGACGGCTTCGTCGCATCGTCCTTGTAAATCTCGCGCACGAAGGCCAGATGCCGCTCGGCGGCCTTGCGCGCCTTGGGCGCATCGCGCGCGACGACGGCGTCGTAAATCGCCTGGTGCTGGCTCATCAGCTGCTTTTCCATCGCGTCGTCGTAATCGATCAGCCGATGATACTGGCGCATGCCCTCGCGAATCAGCGTATGAATGCCGTGCATCACATGCGCCAACGCGACGTTGTGCGTGGAATCCGCGATCGCGAGATGGAACGCGGCATCGAGTTCGGCAAGACTCGCGCGATCGCGCGACAGCGACGCAGCCTTCAACGCGTCGAACGCCGCGTGGATTTTCTTCAGGTCGGCGGCGGTTGCGCGCTGCGCGGCATAGACCGTCGAGATCGCTTCGAGCCCCTGGCGCAACTCCAGAATGTCGGCACTGGTACGCGGATTCTGCAGCAGCAGCTCGGCAAGCGGCTTCGAGATGATCGGCGCGGTCACGTCGACCACCGTGAACCCTCCGCGCCCCGACGTTTCGATGTAACCGTCCGCTTCCAGCCGGATCAGCGCCTCGCGCAGCGACGGCCGCGACACGCCGAGCTGCGCCGCGAGATCGCGCTCGGCCGGCAGCCGGTCGCCGGGCATCAGCGTGCCCTCCGAGATCAGTTGCTTGATCTGGTCGGATACCACGTCGGAAATGCGCTTGCGCGCGAAGGACGGAATCGGGGTGAATGGCATAAGCGGCAAACGATGAAGCCGGTTGACGGAGCGCGCGGCTACTCCACGGTGCGTGGAATTATACCGTTCGACACCGTGCGCCGATTCGCCGATCTCAACGCGGCTGCGCGGTATAAAAGCTCACGAGATCACGCTTCATCGCGTGCAGCGCGGCATCGTCGAGATACACCATGTGGCCGGTCGGATAGTAGGCGATGCTCACGTTCTCGTGCAGCGGCCGATCGAGGCCGAGATGCGCCAGCGCATATTCGGTCGCGAAGAACGGCGTGGCGAGATCGAAGTAACCGTTCAGCGACAGCACGCGCAGTTGCGGATTCTGCCGCATCGCTTCGGCCAGATCACCGCCCGCGTACGGCAGCTCCAGCCGTTCGCCCCACCATTCGCGATGTTTCCAGTCCCATTGCTTCAACGCATCGTCGCTGAACACCACGTAGCGGTCGCTCGGCGTGTAGTGCAGATCTTCCGCCAGATGCTGATGAAGCGCCGCATTGAACGCATTCGACACGCCGCTGACCGACGCATCGAAGTCGGGATCCTCCGCTGCATCGTCGTAGTTCAGGCCTTCGAAACGGCCATCGTAGCGGCCCACGCTGCGCGACTCGTTGCGCAGCAACTCGTTTCGGAACCGCGACGGATAGAGACGCAGACGGTTGCGCTTCACGAAGCCCACGTCGAGTCCGGTGAAGTACGCGATGCGCGCGGCGATCGCGTCGCGCTGCGCGTCGGGCAGCGCATCGCCCTGTTCGAGCGCCTGCGCATAGGGTCCGCGCGCGAACGCGCGGGCTTCGTCGAGAAAGGCCGGCAGGCTCGCGGGCTTCGGCGTGACCTTGTCGTGATACCACGCGATCGCCGCGAAACTCGGCAGATAGCTCACGCTCTTGAAATCGTTGCCGGGCGTGAACGCCGCCGAATTGAGCACCGACGACAGCAGGATCACGCCGTTCAGCGCGATATTGTTCTGCCCCAACTGATAGGCGAGCATCGCGGCGCGCGCGGTGCCATACGATTCGCCGAGCAGGTACTTCGGCGAATTCCAGCGCTGATTCACCGTCAGATAACGGTCGATGAATTGCGCAAACGCGCTGACATCCTGGTCGACGCCCCAGAAGTCTTTGCCGGTGCCATGCCCGACCGGTCTCGACAGGCCCGCGCCGACCGCGTCGATGAACACGAGGTCCGAGATGTCGAGCAGGCTGTCGGGGTTGTCTTCGAGCGTGTACGGCGCGGGCGGTGTGCTCGCGGGGCTCGCGGTGCGCACGCGTTTGGGGCCGACCGAGCCCATCATCAGAAACACGCTGCCGGCGCCGGGGCCGCCGTTGAACAGAAACGTGATCGGACGCGTCGCCGGCGTTTTGGTCGGCACCGTGTACGCCACATAGAACACGCTCGCGTTGGGCGCGCCGGTCTTGTCGTGCAACAACAGATTGCCGGCCGTCGCCGTGTAGTCGAGCTTGCGGCCGTTCAGGCGAAGCGAATGCGTGGTGACGCTGGTGGTTTCGGGCGGCACGGGAATCACGGGCGTCAATGCCCTGTCGTTGCGATGCCTCGCCGTCGCGTCGGCCGCATCCGTCGGATTCGATGCAGCTTGCGTGTCGCCGCGCGCAGCCGTCCGCTTGCGCGGCTCGCCGTTCGGCCGGGCTGTCAGCGCGTGCGGCTCGTGCGAATCGCCGACAGGCGACGCGCTCGCCTCCGTGCCCTGGCGTGGCGCGACGGGCGCGGAGGCGGCGTCCGCGCTCTCCCCTGTTTCCGCGCTGTCCGCGGTATTCGACGCATCGGCCTGCTCGGCTGCCCTACACCGTTCGCCGAACGGCACCGCACCGGCGACGCCAAGCGTGACCGTCAGCACGGCGGCCGGGAAACCCGCTGTCAGCAAGCGGCGCAACGCAGGAGGGGAGCAAAAGATCATGAAGTTGTCCGCGACGAGTCGAAACGCGCTGGAGTCCGTCTAGCCGGATTCTGGAGCGAACCCGGCGCTCGATTCTTGACGCAAGTTTGCCCGGCGTCAACCTCGCGCATGCTTGCATGCCCAACATTACAAAGCGCTTTTCTTCGACGTGGCGTACACCTGCGCAGTCATGGCAGAATCGACAGCGCCTTCGTCGCCTTGTCGAGAATACCCAATGGCCCAACTGGTACTGGATGCATTCGACGCTGCAGCGCTGATCCCCGGCTTTCGCGCGCCGCAACTGCCGCACGAACAGCCTGACCCCTCTACCCTCGACGCCGCCGACCACGCGATGCGGCACTGGACGAGCGCCGTCAGCGGCCCGCTGGCGCCGGGCTCCGACACGCACCGGCACGAAATGTGCCGCATGTTTCGCGAAACCTTCAATCCGTATCGCCCGTCCGTGCTCGCATGGCCGCCGCTCGAAGCCTCGACGCTCAAGCGCATCGTCGAACTGCCGATCTGGGACATCGCCGTGCAAACCGAAGGCAGGGCACGCCTACGCATGGCGGCCTACGCGGCCTCGCTCGACACGCCGGACCTGCGCGACGCGCTGGCGCTGAACGCGTGGGAAGAGAACCGCCATAAGGAAGTGCTGTCGCGCATGGTGCATGCGTATGGCATCGCGCTCGCGAGCGAGCCGGCTTACGTCTATCCGAAAGACACGGAACGCGCTTACCTCGTGACCGGCTACAGCGAATGTATCGACAGCTTCTTCGCGTTCGGCCTGTTCGAGGTGGCGCGGCGCTCGGGCTTGTTCCCGCCGGAACTGACCGAGACGTTCGAGCCGGTGATGCAGGAAGAGTGTCGCCACATTCTGCTGTTCGCGAACTGGGTCGCCTGGCATCGCGCGCAGCTTTCATGGTGGCAGCGCATCCGCTTCGAGCTCAAGGTGGCCGGCGTGTGGGCGTTTCTGATCTGGGAGCGTATCGGGCTCGCGCGTGCGATGGATGCCGAGGGCAACGTCCACGAGCACGATAACAACTTCACGGTCAACGGCGCGCAGCAAGTGACGGATGTCGATATCAGCGTGCCGGAATTGATGCAACTGTGTCTTCAGGAAAACGAACGTCGATTCGCCGGATACGACACACGGCTGCTGCGGCCCGAAACGATGCCGCGGCTGGTGCGCTTCGGCTTGAAGTTCGCGCGCAAGAAAAAGTAAGCTACGCCGAGGCACGCGCTCTGCTCGCGCGCCAGCATTCGAGAATTGCGAATCGCTGCCTGACGGGCGACGTCGCTCGCTGTCAAAGCGAGTGGCGCGGGAGTCATGCCCGCGTCAGGCTGACGCCATGCTGCTTGCGTAAGCTGGGAACCCAAGCGAACGACAAGGAGCATGCAATGGAGTCCTTCCCGCTGTTCATCATTGGCTCGCCCAGGTCCGGAACGACCTTTCTTTGTTCAGTGCTGAACGCGCATCCTCTGATCCAGCTGACCAACGAATGCCGCGTCTTCGCATTGCTGAAGGACTTCCTCGAAGTCGGCTGCCAACGCGTCGATCTGCTCGGCGAGACTTCGCGCGACCGCCTGTGCGCATTCGGCCGTCGGACGCTCGGCGGATGGGTCGAACGCTTCTATCGCGAAGAGTTGAAGTTCGGCGCGCCGATCTGGGGCGACAAGCATCCTCCGTATGCCGACCCCACGGTACTGTCGGGCCGAACAGGTTCGATCGAACGCCTGCCGCGCTCGGGTTCCTGCTTGCGTCTGATACGCGAACTGCTGCCGCAGGCGCGCTTCATTCATATCCACCGCGATCCGCGCCACGTGGCCAATTCGCTGGTCCACAAGCATTGGACTGGATCGATCGAAGACGGCATTCGCGTGTGGGGGCAATACGTCGGCGAGATCACCGCATTCTTCGAAGAGATACCGGCGGCTCACGCGCTGACCATTTCGTACCGGAAGGTCATCGAAGAGCCGTGCGCGACGGCGGCCAGTATCGGGCAGTTTCTCGGCCTCGCGGATGCATCTCCGATCAGCGACTTCCTGATCTCGCAACGCAGTTCACCGACGCCGTTCAGCGATCCGGTGACCGATATCGGCGATCTTTATCTGATTCCCGATACCGCCGCGAGCGACGACACGCTCCTCGCTCTCGCGGGAACCCAGGCGCGACGGCTTGGTTATGCGGCCGCTTGAGGTGCCCACATGAACTGGCCGCATCCGATGCCGCTATGACGCGGAGTTGCCCGGCCACCATTGGGGCAACTCCGGTTGCAGCACTTACACGTCGGCGTAATCGATACCGGTCAGCGGACCGAGATGGGCAACCGTGGTGAAGTGCGCGTCACGCTTCGTGTCGATGTCCAGCTCCCGCACGTTTCCGCCCAGGTCCGTCACGAACGCGCGGCGGCCGCGCCGATCCAGCGATACGCCGATGCCTTCCTGCAACTCACGCGCGAGCACTTCGCGATCCGCGAGGCCCGACTCGGTGATCTTCGCGCGATTCAGCGTGTTGCCGTCGTATCTGTCGTCGCCGCGATCGGTCCAGTAGAGGACGCCGTCGCGATGATCGATGTCGAGATCGATCGGCTCGGGCAGACGGTCGAGCAGGCACTCGAGATCGGGACGCGCATCGGCTTGCGCGCCGGCAGGCAAATCGATGCTCGCCCGGAAAATCCGGCCCTCGCCCGCATCCGGCGGTCCCTTCTGCGTCCAGTAGAGGTGGCCGTTCGGCTTGTCGAGCGCGATGCCTACGCAATGCCGGGTGGCATCGCCGGTATCCTCCGGGAAATTGCCGGTGCGCACGAGTTCCGTCACCTCGGTGCCGTCCATGCGCGCGCGCATCACGCGCATGCCTTCGCGGTCGCACCAATAGAGGTATCCGCCCTCCATGTCCAACGCGATTTCCTTCGGCGTTCCCGCGGCACCTGATGGCACCAGCACACGATGCTCGCTGCCGTCGAGCTTCGCGCTTTCGATCGTGCCGTCGTTCGGCGGCAGCGCGCCGGCGACCGGATCGCCGTCGATCAGATGGATGCCGCTACCCATGTTGGTCCAGTACACCGTCTGGCTTTCGGCATCGACCTTGATGCCGTCGGGCGTGCGCATCAGATTCGCGAGCACCACCTCGTGCGAACCGTCCGGCCACAGCGCGATGATCGCCGGTGGACGTGCCTGCAGGACATACAACGTACCGCCATTCTCCGTAGCCACAATGAGTACCCTCCATCTGATCGTCAGAACGTCGTCGGATTGCTGGAGCCGGTCCGTGGACCCGCCACTGCGCGTAGTGGCCGACAGGCTAACTCAGGTTGTGTGAGAACTTCGTGAATGCGCGGCGGTCATCGTTCTCCGCAAACGCCGACTCCCCCTCTCAACCCCTCGCCCCTTCGACGAACCGCGTGATCCTCTCGCACGCCTCGATCAACCGATCCTCGCCCACCACCAGCCCCAGCCTGACGAAGCCGTTCGCGGTCTCCCCGAACGCACTCGCGTCGAGTACGGCCACGCCTTGCGCGCGAAACAGCTGCCACGTGAACTCGGTCGTATCGAGCCCGGTCCCGCTGACGTCGACCATCACGAACATGCCCGCCTCCGGCAACAGGCACCGCAAGCCCGGCACGCGATGCAGGCGCTCGAACACGACGTCGCGCCGCCGCCGGTAGATCTTGCGGATATCGGCAACGATCTCCGTCCTGTTCTCCAAAGCCGTCAAGGCAGCTTGCTGGATAAAACCCGGCAAGCCATATAGCATCGCGAGCGCGAGCCGCGCCATGTGCTCGATCAGCGTCTCGGGCCCGATTGCCCAGCCGACGCGCCATCCCGCCATCGCATGCGACTTCGACAGACTGCCGAGCGTGACCGTGCGTTCAGCCATGGCGGGCAGCGACGCAATGCTCACGTGATCGCGCTCGAACGTGAGCTCCGCATAGACCTCGTCGGACAGCACCCACAGGTCGTGCTCGCATGCGAGCCGCGCGATGCGCTCGAGATCCGCTCGCTGCATCACGACGCCGGTCGGATTGCACGGCGTCGCGAAGAAGATCGCTTTGGTGCGCGGCGTGATCGCCGCTTCGAGCGCGTCGCAGTCGACGTGAAACGCGCGCGCCCGGTCCACTGGCACCGCGACGAGCGTCGCGCCCGCCGCGCGCACGCAGGCCTCGTAGGTCAGATACATCGGCTCGGGAACGATCACTTCGTCGCCTGCTTCGAGCAGGCACAGCGACACCGCGAACACGCCGTTTTGCGCCCCGGCGGTCAGCACCACGTTGGTGGCGCTCGTGTCGCAGCCCGTCGTGCGCGCGTGCTCGGCGGCGATCGCGGCGCGCAGCGGCTCGCGACCGGCCATCGCCGTGTAGTGCGTATCGCCGGCGCGCAACGCATCGACGGCGCGCTCGACGATCGGTGCGGGCGTCGAAAACTCGGGATCGCCGACGCTCAGCACGATCACGTCTTCGCCTCGCCCAGCCGCCTGCTGCGCGACCCGATGAATTTCCCACGCCGACGTGCGCCGCCCTTGCAGTCGGTCAACCAGATTCGAATACTTCATTGCGCTCATCCGTTGTTGTGCCGATCCGTTGCGCGGATCTCTTTCCATTCGACCCGCCAATGTAAAGGCACACCGACGAAACGTCCAGATACGAAAAAGGGTCATGCGAGCGGAGCTCCTCGCATGACCCTGTGCGCAATGTATTGCTGTTTGAATGACTACCTTGTCCCCCCCGCCAAACTTCGTTGCCAACCCCCGTTAAAGCTTCGCCGCCTCAAACCGCCTCAAACCGCATCAAAGCTGCCGGCGCAGTTCCGCCGGAGGCACCTTCATCAGGTGCCGGTATTTCGCCACTGTGCGCCGCGCGACCAGCACCCCCTGATCCGCGAGCATCTTCGCGAGCGTCACGTCCGACAGCGGATCGCGCGTGTTCTCCGCGGCAATCATCTCCTTGAGCAGCGCGCGCACCGCGGCGGCCGAGCAGGTGCCGCCGCTTTCGGTGCCGAGCTCGCGCGGGAAGAAATGCTTGAACTCGAAGATGCCGCGCGGCGTCGCCATATATTTGTTGCCCGTCGCGCGCGAGATCGTCGATTCGTGCAGGCCCAGCTCGTCGGCCACGTCGCGCAGCACCATCGGCTTCAGCGCGATTTCGCCGTACTGGAAGAACGCCTTCTGATGCGCGACGATGCATTCGGCGACCCGCTGAATCGTATCGAAGCGCTGTTGCGCGTTGCGGATCAGCCAGCGCGCTTCCTGCAACTGCTGCGCGAGCGGCGAACGGCTGGCGCCGGCCGACTGCGCGAACAGCTGCGCGTACATGCGATGGATGCGCGCTTTCGGCTGCACCGCCGGATTGATCGACACGACCCACTTGTTGCGCGCCTGACGCACGATCACGTCGGGCACCACGTAGTTATCCTCGGCGCGGCCGTAGCAGTTGCCCGGCTTCGGATCGAGCTTGCGCACCAGCGCGCAGGCCACGCGCAATTCCTCCGCGCTGCAGCCGATCTGCTTTTGCAGTTCGGCCTGCTCGCGGCGCGCGAGACGTTCCAGATGATGCTCGGCGATTTGCCGCGCGACGTCGCGCCCCGGCGTACTCGCGGGTAACGCATTGATCTGCAGCGCGAGGCATTCCGACAGCGAACGCGCGCCGAGCCCCGGACGATCGAGCGACTGCACGAGGCGCAACGCCACCAGCAGTTCTTCCTCGGTCAACTCGGGTTCGAGATCGACGCTCTCGGCCAGGTCTGCAAGCGACTGCCGCAGATAGCCGTCGTCGTCGAGCGCCTCGATGATGAAACGGGCCACCGCGCGATCGCGGTCGTCGAGCCGGTACAGCCGCAATGCGTCGTGCAACTGCTCGCGCAACGTGGGTTGCGAGCGAGCCCAATCGGCGGGGTCGCTGCCGTCCGCGTCACCGTTCTGACGCGTCGAGCTACGCGAACCGTAGTCGCCGGAAAAATCCGCGGGCATGTCGTCCTGACCCGCGCTTTCGAGCGTTTCGCTACTGGCGCTGTCGGCCTGCAGTCCGTCCGGCTCGGCGGCGGTGGCAAGCGTATCGGCGGCGGGCAGCGCGCCGGCGTCTTCGCCCGGCGTCGTGCTGGCGAGCGCGACGTCCTCCGTTTCGGATGAGTCGTATTCAAGGAACGGATTGGTATCGAGCGCCGTGCGCAATTCCTGCTGGAACTCGAGAGCCGACAATTGCAAGAGCCGCACCGACTGCTGAAGACGAGGCGTCAGTGCAAGAGACTGCCTTGTGCGTAGTTCGATTGAAGGCATTGGTGTAGATCCCGTTCGTTAGTAGCCAAAGACTCAATGAGCCGAGTTCACTCTCCAATGCAACGTCCGTACCAACTTGCGCAAGACGCTGTTTTGATTGCGCTTTGCTTATTCAGGCCCATGAATTGCGCGCAGCGCGCGCGCCGGTTTTTACAAACAATAGGCAATTTCCGGTCCCTTTCTTTACACCCTCAGTGACTACGCGCGTTACCGCGTCGCAACCCGATTCGTCAGTCGAAAATCCCCGCGGGCTGCGGCTGTCCCGGCCGGCATGGATTGGCGCAACACCTCGGGCACGATGGTTGCGGAGCAGTGGTGTGTGGACGGACGCCGTCCTTCAAACGCGCCGATCAGGAGCGGAAACGAGTTCAGCGTCCGGTGTCGAGAAACGGGCCCCCTGACGGTACCGTAGCGGCGACGCCCCCACGTGTGTCATCAGCGGCTTCGGCCGCGATCGGCCACCGGCAACAAGACCGCCATTTTCATCAACACCTGAAGGAGAGAACCATGAAGACGATCCAGCTTCTCAAGACCGCAGGCAGCATCGCCGTCGTCGCGTTCGCATTGAACGCGAACGCCCAGACCAGCACTTCGGCCCCGCCCGCGGCGTCGGAGAGCGTCGGCCAGCATATCGACGACGGCACCATCACGACCAAGGTCAAGGCCGATCTGCTTGCCGCGAAGAACGTCAAATCGACGCATATCCACGTGAAGACCCGCAAGGGCACCGTGTGGCTCACGGGTTCGGTGCCTTCAGCCGACGACAAGACCGCCGCCGAAGATGTCGTGCAGAACGTGAAGGGCGTGGCCAGTGTGAAGAACCATCTGAAGATCGCGGCCGACTGATAGCCGCGCAATCGGCCCACGCCGATTCGGCTGGGCGCAACGTGAAAGAGCCGGCCAGTGCCGGCTCTCTCTATCGCAACGACGTGTCGATCAACGCTTCATCGCCGCATACTGGTCGCGCAGGTCGCGCACGCGATCGTGCATTTGCAGCACGCCCTGATACTGCCGCTCGACGATTGCCCGCACGTCCGCCGGCAGATCCTTTTCGAGCGCGTCGTGATAGCGTTTCTTCGCGACGTCTTCGCCCTTTTCGCACTCGGCGAGAATGGCATGGTCGCTGCGATCCGACACCGCCGATTTCACGTCGACCCAGCCGCGATGCAGCGCACCGCTCATGCTGCCGCCGGTTTCGGGCTTGCCGCCCAGGCTCTGAACGGCATCCTGCAACTCACGCGCCCCGCGCGAGCAATCTTCGGCGCTCGAGCGGAACAGCATTTTCAGCTGGTCGTCGTGCGCATCCTCGGCTGCCTTCATAAAGCCCTTTTCGCCATCCTTCGACGTTTCGACCAGGTCATTCAATACGGAAACAACGTTGGTAGCCATTCATTACCTCCAAGGGTTTCGCTGATTGCGGAATCCGCCGCGCGGAGCTTTTTATGTGCGTCGCGATGAATCGGCTCGGCGCGCGGCGGGCGGCATTTGACAGTCCGCATGACGCGTGCCCGGCATAACCTCGGCAAAACGCAGCGAGCTTCGAATGGCACGGCAGTTGCTGCTCGAATACGCTCGGCAATGTATAACGACAGGGAGAATTACGATGAAAAAAGCCGGCAGCTTGAAGTTTTTAGCGGCGGTCGCGATCGTCAGTTCGGCTACCGCGATGCAGATTCGCGCGCACGTTGCGTTGCCCGACCCGGCGGCTGCCCAGCCGCGAGCCACGATGTCGACGTGCGGCCGCGCGAACGACGGCATCACGCCGGCTTCATGCGAGCCGATGCATCGCGAAAGGCAACTCGAACGATCGCGGGCGCCGCACGATGCGCGGCAACTCTGGGTGTAGCGCGACGGCGAAACGGCGCGAGAAACGGCAAACGCACCATGCACAACGGAAACGGCCCGATGATCGTCATCGGGCCGTTTTTCGGTGGGTTGCCGCGTCGCCTATATCACGCGTGCTTCTCCGCGAATTCGTTGATCGGCTGGGGCGTCCTGCTCGGATCGAAATCGGCCCAGCGGCCCTGCTGCCAGCGGCCGGTCGCCTTCTCGATCGACATGCCGCCCGCATCACGCAGCACGCGCGCGGCGTCCAGCTGATTGTCGGGCGACACGTGCGCGGCGACGAGCACGCCCGAATCGCGCACCTCCTCGTGATATGGCACGCGATGGTCCGATTTGGCGTGCTCCCTGGTGCGTGACATCGCGCCGACCAGCGAACCGACATACGCGCCGACGCCCGCCGCGATCAGCGACACCAGCAGCGGCGCGGAAAACGCCGCGAAAATCGCCACCCCAACCACCGCGCCGATCACCGCGCCGATCGTCACGCCCATGCCCGCGCCCTTGGGCGCCTCTCGCGCGCCGGGGTCGGTATCGGTGTCGCCGCCGATCGGGAAACGCGCGTGCTGGCCGCGCGGATTGACGAAAAACAGCGTGACGTCCTCCTCCACGAAACCTGCATCGAAAAGCTTCTGCGCCGCACTTTCGGCAGCCGGAAAAGTCGTGAAACGTGCTGCGACGATGAGTGACATAAGGCCTCCTTATCGCTGACTAGCGTTCGCGGACCCTACCGCCGCCGGGTGGCGCGCGTCGGAAGGAGCGTGCGCGGACAGCGCGGCACGCGTTGGCGTTACGCCGCGGCGCCGCGATCCGGCTCCATGCCTTCCACTCTGAACAGTCCACTATGCAACACTACGCCTTCTCCATTGTTCTGGTCGAGCGCTTCCGCGCAGACCGAGCGAATGCGCTGACGGCCTTTGTCGAAAGCGGCCATCAGTGCCGCTTCGAGCGCGGATTCCGCGCCGAAATGATCTTCCAGAGCCTCGGCGGTGATCGCGCAGACCACCGGCTCGCCCTCGACTCGCGCTAGAAAGCGCACTGTCAGATTGGCGCCGTCGAAGGCGGGTTCGTCGTCGGGAAAAGTGATCTGCATCAGAGAGTCCTCATAAGCAGGCCGTGGCAGGATCGCGTTCATGACGAGCCTTTCAATTTGCCGGCCAGTTGCTGCGCCATCTCGAGGTGATGCTTGATGGTCGGCAGCGCTTGCGCGGCCGCGGCCTTCAGTTGCGCGTCGGTGCCGCTGACGCTTTGCTGCTGGAACAGGTCCACCGCGCGCTGGTGCGCTTCCACGCCGATCTGCTCCACGTAGGCCTCATCGAACTCGGTGCCCTTCAACGTCTGCAGTTTGCCGACCAGCGCGGAATCCGCCGACGGCGTCGGCTTGAACCCCTTCTTCGCGACCAGCGCGGCCATCGCGTGCGACAGCTTCGTGTGGTCGGTGATCATCTGTTGCGCGAACTTTTTGACCGCCGGATTACTGGAGTTCTTCAGCGCGATTTTGCTGGCGGCGATTTCAGTGGCGTCCGACTTCGACGCGTCGAGCACGAACTGCTGATCGGCGGGCGACAGCGTCGTGCCACCGGCTGGCGCGGCACTCGCGGGCGCGTCGCTCGCCTGCGCGCAGGCCGTCTCGATCGACCCCGCGCTCATGCCCAGCACGGCAAGCGCGCCAATCAGCACTTGTACGGAATACCGGAATTTCATGCATTTTCTCCCTGTCGAATCACCGCTGCGTGAGGCGTCGAAGCCAACGCGCCGCCTTCGATCAAGCCGCCTTGCGCTTCGTCAGTTGCCCGATCAGCGTCTTGCTGAACGCGGGAAGGTCGTCGGGTTTGCGGCTCGAAATCAGGTTGCCGTCTTCGACCACTTCCTGATCGACCCAAGTCCCGCCCGCGTTGCGAATATCGTCCTGCAGGCTCGGCCAGCTCGTCACCGTGCGCCCCTTGATGATCCCCGCGGAAACCGGCAGCCATGTGCCGTGGCAAATGACCGCGATCGGCTTGTTCGCGTCGTTGAGCGACTTGACGAAGGCCTGCGCCTGCGGCAGCAGGCGCAGTGCGTCGCCGTTCACGACGCCGCCCGGCAGCACCAGCGCGTCATAGTCGTCGGGACTGGCCTTGTCGAGTGTCGCGTCGACGTCGACGGCGTCGCCCTTGTCGACGTGTTTGAAGCCCTGGATCTTGCCCGGCTTCGCCGAAATCACGTGGACCGTCGCGCCCGCCTCGGTGAGCGCGCGTTTCGGCTCGACGAGTTCGGCCTGCTCGAAACCGTCTACCGCGAGTACCGCTACCTTGCAGCCATTCAGTGCGTCAGTCATGCGTCCTCTCCTTGCGGCGCCGCGCTCATGCCGTTGCCCGTTATGCATGTGCATAGCGCGGTGCCTTCGCTAAAAGGTTGATCCGCAAAACCCGTGCCCGGGCGGGGACCGGTGTTCAGCGGGCTCCGTTACGGTGCCGTTGCATTGACGCGGCAGTTGCGCCCGTTTGGCGCGAGCCGCTTCTTGTGCAAAGCGTCGCGGTCAAACGTCGGTTTCGGCTTCGCCGGACCGCTCGGCGCCTGGCGGCTCTTGCGGATCGACGACGTGGTCCGTGTCGATATCGCGGTCGAACTCCAACGTCGAATCGCCATCGGCCGACGCGCGCTCGCCCGTACCCGAGCGATCGGTATCGCTGCCGAGTTCGGTGTCGCCGGTTTCGAGCGCGTGATTGTCGAGTTCGGTATCGACGTCGAAAGCGTGACGCTTCGCGCCCGCCACGTCGCTGCCGCTATCGGACGAGTCGCTCGGACCCAGCGCGCCCGTCGTGCCGGACGTTTGCCTGACGGTCTGCTGCGGTTCTTCATCGGGGTTGAGTGTGCTGCTCATGACGCGGCTCCCTTTCCCGTTGGTCACATCGGCAGTTCCGCAAGGACCGTTCCGCTTCGGCGCCAGAGTTCGTTGTCAATGGCATCCCCCTTGCTTCACGGCGATCACCCGGCACGCATCGGCACGCATCGCCCCGACTCGCCGAGCCGATCCGAACCACGCTTGAAACTTCTACCTGCAACGATGGCTACCGCGACTCATTCCACGACCGCACCACGCAGCCCGACGACTGCGAACGGCAACACCGCGCCGCCACCGATGCCGGCGGGGCTGCGCCATGCCGACGACACCAGGCCCGGCTATACACGCAAACGCGACCGCGACGGCTTTATCTTTTTCGACCTGAACGGCAAGCGCATCGTCGACGAGGACGAGATTCAACGCATCAATTCGCTCGCGATTCCACCCGCCTACGAAGACGTCTGGATCTGCCCCGATCCGCGAGGTCATCTGCAGGCGACCGGCCGCGACGCGCGGGGCCGCAAGCAGTACCGCTATCACCCGCGCTGGCGCGAAACGCGCGACGCCGACAAGTACGAACGGATGGCCGAGTTCGGCCGCGCGTTGCCGAAGATCCGCGCGCGCGTCGCGCGTGATCTGAAGCTGCCGGGCATGCCGCTCGACAAAGTCGTCGCGGCCATCGTGCAGTTGCTCGACACGACGCTGATCCGCATCGGCAGCGCCGAATACGCACGCGATAATCAGTCATACGGATTAACGACGCTCCGCAAGAAGCACGTGAAGATAAAGGCCGGTCAATTGCGCTTCCAGTTTCGCGGCAAGAGCGGCATCGAGCACGACGTAACAGTGGACGATCCGAGCATCAAGCGCATCGTGCGACGTTGCGCGGAGCTGCCCGGTCACGACCTGTTCCAGTATCTCGACGAGAACGGCACACGACACAGCGTCGGCTCGACCGATATCAACGACTACCTGCGCCGAGTGAGCGGCGCGGACTTCACCGCGAAGGACTACCGCACGTGGGCCGGCAGCGTGTACGCGCTTGCGGCGTTGCGCCGGTTGATGTGCGGCAGCGCGGCCGAGGCGCGCCGTCATATCGTCGCGACCGTCAAAGAGGTGGCGACGCTGCTGCGCAATACACCCGCCGTGTGCCGGCGCTGCTATATCCACCCGGGGATCATCAGCGCGTTCGAAGCCGATGAGTTGCAGAGCCTGGCTCCTGGCCGATCGCGCCGGGGGCTGAAGGTGGATGAACTGGCCTTTGCCGTTCTGCTCGCGCAGGCGGAAAAACGCGCAGCGAAACTCGCGCGCGCATCCGGTGCGAAAGGACGCAAGACGCGGGAATCGTCGGTCGGCGACAGCATCAACGGCTCGTTGACGAGTCTGCTGAAAAAATCGCGCATAGTGCGCAAAAAATCCGCGGACGCGAAACGGGAAAGCGTCGCGGCGCATCTGCACGCCGGTGCCCGCGTTCGTACGCCCCGCGCCGTGCGGAAAACGGCATCCGATCCCAAACCGGCGACCCGGTGACGGATTCAACGATCAAGCGACGACGTCTCTCAAACATCTTCCTCGAACGCCGCCATCACTAGCCACACGTCGCGTTCACCGTCGCGTATTGCGGCCGCCAGCGCATAGGCATCGCGTGGCGAACACGCGCGCGAGCGTGTTATGCGCGACTTCACCGTTGTCGAACACACGCGCCGACAATCGCCGCACTTCCTGCTTGCCTTCGAACATCGGCTGTTGCCGTCGATACACGAGCGTCTCGGACTTCCAGCTGCGGAAGCACTCACGAACGTGCGCGAAGTCGCCGCCGCAAATGTTCGCCTGATAATGAATCTTCCTGGTCAAGGTTTTCTCCCCCTCGATGCGGAGCGCGGCATCGCCCACGCGTTACGGCGAACGCAACGGTGCATTGCCGCGACCGCATCGATCCAGCGTTACTGCCCCTTCGTATCACTACTGGCATCGGCACCGGGTGTGTTCGTCGTATCGGTCATCGGCTTCTTTGCCTTCGACTTCTTCTGATGATGCTTCATCGATGAACTCGAACCCGCGGTGCTGCCCATGGCGTTCGACGCGGGCTCGTTGCCCGCCGTGGGCGCGGCGGTCGCGGCGCTATGCGCGTTGCCGCCGCCCGCGCCGCTATTGCCGTTGCCGCCGCCCGCCTGCGCGAACACGGCGCCCGACGCGAGCGCTCCCGACGCGACCACACATGCCGCGACCAGCCATGCTTTCGGATACTTGCTCATCTGGGTTCTCCCTGAAGTAAAAAAGACCGGTGTGATCCTTCTGTCCTGAAGCCATCACTGCAAATCGAGCAAGGCCTATGCCGCGCGATGGACTCATCGCATGCTCGCATCACGTTCTTTCGTGATCGACGTTTGCGTCGGCATGGACGAAATAATTGCAATCGCGCTCGCATCCTTTACGCATGAGGTGCCTCGTCGCGCGAATGCGCCGCGCGACGAGGCATAACGGCAGCGCACGGATCGATGGAACGGCCGTTGCTCAATGCCTCGGTACATTCACCCCTTCAAAGGAGCCCATCATGATCATGCAGACCCAGACGCAAGGTGCCGCCATCGTCGGCAAAGGCGCCGCAACCGCGGAAGGCCCAGGCCCGGATGTCATGGCCGCGGCGACGCTCGACGGCAACAAGGTGATCAGTAGCGACGGCGAGCACATCGGCAAGATCAAGGACATCATGCTCGATGTGCGTTCGGGCCGCGTGGCGTATGCGGTGCTGTCGAGCGGCGGCTTTCTCGGTATCGGCGACAAGCTGCTCGCGATTCCGTGGAGTGCGCTGACGCTCGATACGGAAGAAAAATGCTTCGTGCTGAACATGGTGGCCGAGCGCGTGAAGAACGCGCCGGGATTTGATAAGGATCACTGGCCATCGATGGTGGATCAGACGTGGGCCACCACCGTGCATCAGTACTACGGCAGCGAACCGTACTGGGGCGGCGACGTTTATAGGAGCCGCGACGCGCTGGGCATCGGTGACATTCCTCCGGGTTCGCCGGAGGCGCCTGAGTCCGGCGGCGTGAAGCTCTGATCGCCAGACCGACCGTTTTCAATGCGTGGCCCGTCCGACATTTCGCTTCAGGGAGAAAACAATGGCGACCCGAAAGTCCAGCAGCAAATCGAAACGCCCTGTGTCGCGAGGCAAGTCGGGACGGCCACCGCGTCAGCGCCACGCGCAGGCGCGGGCCGCGCATCGCGCGAAAACCGCAAAGTCGAACGGCGCCTCAGGCGCGAACAAATGGTCGCACCACGTCATGGAAACGAGCGACGCGATGGACATCCAGAAGGATATTTTCAAAACCGGCAGCGCGGAGTCCATCGCGCGATCGTTGAAGCACTCGTCGACGGCGAGTCGTCGACGCAAGGGCTCGCCGTTCCAATCGGCGATGTCGATGCTCAATTTCTACATCAATCGAGCGGGCCGAAACCTGCCGAAGGAGCGGCGCGATACATTGCAACGGGCCAAGCGCAAGCTGCGTGAAGCGTTTGGACGCGAGCCGCGATGAGGTAACGGGATGGGCGCAATCACGCCGCACAGCGCTTCAGTCGGCCCCGGGCTGAATGCCGAAGGCACTCTGCACGCCTTCGAATCGCGAATTGACGTTCAGTTTTTCGAACACGTTCTTCATGTGCCATTTGACCGTCTCGGCCGGCACCCGCAACAGCGCGCTACAAACGCGCGCCGTTCCGACAGCCGGCCCAGCATGAGTCAAACTCACACGCCGCCACTCCCACCCACGGTCCGCTGGCTCTTCCACTGCCCCTGCTGCACCTCGAACAGCGTATAAGGCGGCTTGATCAGGTCCCCATGCGGATCGAACGCGATTTTCCCGGTCACGCCAGTCACGTTCACCTTCGGGAAAGCCGCGACGATCTTCGCGCGATCGAGCGAGTCCGCGTCCTGGATCGCCTGAATCATCGCGAGCGCGGCGTCGTAGGCGAACGGCGCATAAAGCTCGACATCCTGATTGAAGCGCGCCTTGTAGCGCTTGCCGAATTCCTGCGCGGCCGGCAGCTTGTCGAGTGCCGGGCCGGGCTCAAGATCGCGCGTACCCTCGCCCGCGTTGCCCGCAATCTGCAGGAATGCGTTGCTCTTCAGCGCACCGGCGCCAAACAGTTGCGCGGGCATGCCGAGCGAGCGCATCTGCTTGACCAGCATCGCGCCCTGCTCGTCGAGTCCGCCGAAGAAGATCAGATCGACGTTTTTCTGCTTCAACGAGGTCAGGATCGCGCGCAGATCGACCGCCTTGTCGTTCGTGAACTCGCGATCGACGATATTGCCGTTCGCCTGCTTCGCGCCCTTCTCGAACGCATCGGCGAGGCCCTGGCCGAACGCGGTGCGATCGTCGATGATGCCGATGCGCTTCGCCTTCAACTGCTGCACCGCGAACTCGCCGGCGATCACGCCGCCCACCCCGTCGTGCCCCATCGTCCGAAACACGTTCGGAAAGCCTTGCGCGGTGAGCGCCGGATTCGTCGAGCCCGGCGTGATCATAGCGACGTTCGCCGTGTGATAGACGGCCGAGGCCGGAATACTGCACCCCGAGTTGTAATGGCCGATCACGCCGACCACGCCGTCGTCGACGAGCTTCTGCGCGACCTGGATCGCGATGCGCGGATCGGCCTGATCGTCCTGCACGTCGAGCACATATTTGACGGGTTTGCCGCCGATCGTCGGATGCTTCGCGTTCGCTTCGTCGATCGCGAGCTGCGCGCCGTTCTGCAGATCCTTGCCGACCCGCGCGACCGGTCCGGTCAGCGGTCCGACGAAGCCGATCTTGACGATTTGCGGGTCGGCGCCGTACGACGGCGCGTGCGCGCACAACATCCCAAGGGCGAGTGCGACAACCAGGTTTCTGCGTTTCATGATGTCCGTCCTCTTCGTGCAGCAGTTGCGGTGGTTAAAAACGACGTGGGCTAAAAGGCGCGAGATCGACCGGCGGCAAGCGCCCCGCCACCAGATCGGCGACGACGCTGCCGGTCACGCCGCCCAGCGTGACGCCCAGATGCTGATGACCGAATGCGTAGACCACGCGTGGCGACGCGCTCGATGGCCCGACGACCGGCAGCCCGTCGGGCAGGCTCGGCCGGAAACCGAGCCAGTCGCTGTCCGGTTGCGGCAATTGCGGCAGCGCGTGCTGCGCGGAGCGCGTGATCAGATCGAGCAGCGCGGCATTGCGCTGCGGTCCGTAACCGCCGAGTTCGACGGTGCCCGCCGCGCGGATGCCGCCGTCCATCGGCACCATGTAGAAGCCGCGCTCGGCCCAGCCGCACGGCCGCGAAATCAGCGACGACGTGCCCGGGAATCGCACGTGATAGCCGCGCTCGGTATCGAGCGGTACGCGGTCGCCGCATTGGCGCGCGAAGCGGCCCGAAAACGCGCCGGCACAGACGACCACCTGCGCCGCGTCATAGGCGCGCCCCGCGTCGTCGACGATGCGCACACTGGTGACACCCGGCTCGATAGTGCGAACCGCGACCCGCTCATGCCTGAGACCGCGAGCGAGCAGCGCCGCGTGCAGCGCCTGCAAAAAGCCGCGCGGGTCGCTGAGGAACCAGCTGTCGTTGAACAACGTGCCGTGCGCAAAGATCGGTGCGAGATTCGGCTCGAGTGCGGCGATGCCGGCGCGGTCGAAGTTTTCGAAGCGCACGCCGAGCGAGCGGCGCAACGCGAGCGACGGCTGGGCCGCCTCGAACGACGCCGCATTGGAATACAGGTACAGACATTCGCGCGGCCGCACGAAGCGCGACAGGTCGTCGCTCGCGAGCATCTCGCGGTAACCGTCGAACGCGCGCGCCAGCAGGCTTGCAAGTGCCTGCGCGCTGTGCTCGTAGCGTCGCGGCATCGATGCGCACAGAAAGCGTGCGAGCCACGGCGCGAGCTGCGGCAGATAGCGCCAGCGAATCCGCAGCGGGCTCGTCGGCGAAAACAGGAAACGCGGCAGATTGCGGAACACCGCCGGGTTGTTCACCGGAATGCAGCCGTAGTTGGCGAACGTGCCCGCATTGCCGTACGACGTAGCCTCGCCCGGACCGAGCGCATCGAACAGCGTGACGCGATGACCGTCGCGCATCAGCCAGTAGGCGCTCGACAGGCCGATAAAGCCCGCGCCCAGCACGGCGACTTCGCTCATGGCGTTCGCCTGCCGACCGCACCGGCCGTCCGACCCGAACCCGCACCGGATGCACCGACCGGCGGTAGCGTGCTCTGAAGCTCTATCACGACCGTCCCTCCTGTACTACAGTTGCGCGTCGTCTTTCGACACAACGCCATACAAATCATGCTTTAATACTCACACAAAGTTTTTTTGTGTGCAATTAATTTGACTTTGTGTGGACTTAGGGATTTTCCCCGAGCGAAGCAGGCCGAGATCGTGCAGGTGACGTACTTTCGCTTGCCGATAAGATCACAAACGGGTTTAGTATTGGCTTGTTCGGTACGAACGAACGAATTTTTGTATGGAGATTCACGTTGGATGAAAACGCGATGGACCACACAAACGGTGAAGACAACCTCCAGACAAAGGGGCGTCAGTCGACTTATCTCGAAGTCTCGCGCAGCCTTGAGGAAAAAGTCCGCAGCGGACTCTACCCGCCGGGCAGCCGTCTGCCGGCGCAGCGCGAGCTTGCGGTGGAGCTGGGTCTGAACGTCTCCACCGTGTCGCGCGCGTACAAGGAGTTGCAGGCGCGCGGGCTGATCGTCGCGAGCAAGCGGCGCGGCTCGATCGTCACCGGCGGCGCCATGCCGGCCGTGCATGCCCGCAGCGACAGCGCGTCGGCGAACGGCGACGCCAACCCGAACGCCGTGATCGACCTGACCGTGAACCGGCCGGCCACCGGCGAATTCCTCACGCAGCTCGCGCGGACCATGACGTTGATCGCGCACGATCCCCGCTATCCGGAGACTCAGGAATATCAGCCGCCGCAAGGCCCCGAATGGGCGCGCGCCGCGGGCGCGCAATGGCTCGCCGCGCCCGGCTTCACGCCCGCTGCCGACAGCGTGGTCGTCACGAGCGGCGCGCAGCATGGCCTGTACGCGGTGCTGAGCAGCCTGATGGGTCACGAGGGTGTGATCCTGTCGGATCAGCTGACCTACTATGGCCTGAAGGCTCTTGCGCCGGTGTTTCAGTTCGAACTCGTCGGTATTCCGAGCGACGACGAAGGGCTGCTGCCCGACCGTCTCGAAGACGAGTGCCGGCATCGGCGTGTGAAGGCGATCTTCACGGTGCCGAATCTGCAGAACCCGACCGTCGTGACGATGAGCCTCGCGCGCCGCGCGGCGCTCGCCGACATCGCGCGTCGGCATCACATCGTGATCATCGAGGACGACGTATACGGCCCGCTGCTGCAAGCGCGCCTGCCGACGATTGCGAGCCTGTGTCCGGAGCTGACTTTCCACATCACGTCGACGTCGAAGATCCTCGCACCGGGTCTACGCATCGGCTATCTGCGCACACCGCCGCATGGCGCGGCACTGGCCGCGGAAGCGGTGCGCACGACGGCGTGGATGCCCGCGCCGCTGTCGACGCTGATCGCGACGCGCTGGATCGAAGACGGCACCGCGCAGACGATCCTCGACGCGCAGCGCGCCGAGTTGCGCGCGCGCCAGGAGATCGCGCGCGAACTGTTGCCCGCCGAGCATCTGGTGAGCGACCCCGCCTGCATGTTCGTGTGGTTGCGCGTGCCGCCGCCGTGGCGCTCGGACGACTTCGCGGCCAATGCGCTCGCGCGCGGCGTCAACACGATGCCGGCCTCCGCGTTCGCGGTCGATCGCTCGACGGTCGAGCACGGCGTGCGCATCAATCTCGCCTGCGCCGCGTCGCGCGAGCAGTTGACGCGCGGCCTGCAGATTCTCGCGCACACGCTGCGCGACCGGCCGCGCGCGCTGTTCGGCACGATCTAGATGACGGCGGAAGCGTGAAGCGGAGCGGCTAGAATACGGCACTACCCTGCCCCGCCGAGCCGCCCGATCCGATGACTCCGTCCGACGATTCAAGCCCATCCTCGCGCACGCACGCCGCCGATGCGCTGTTCGCTTTCCTGAAGACGCTGCCGCTCGGCGACCGCCTGATCGAGGGCGGCTTCATGGCCGTGCAGGCGGTTGCGGGCGCGAGTCTCGCGTTCGGCATCGGCCGCGCGCTGCACACGGAGCAGGCGTTCTGGGCCGCGATCACCGCGATCGCGGTGAGCCAGCATAGTTATATCGACACCCGCAAGCTGTCGCGCGACCAGTTCATCGGCGCGATGGTCGGCGGTATTTGCGGGCTGATCGGCACGCTCGCGGGCGGCGGCCATTTCGCTGCCTATGCGGCGACCGTGGCGGTCGCGATCCTGATCTGCTGGATCGTCAACGTCGGCAGCGCGGCGCGCCTGGGCGGCATCACCGCGACGATCATGTTGCTGGCGCCAAGCATCGGCCCCGCGTGGGACAAGGCCTTCGTGCGGCTAGCGGAAGTGACGCTCGGCACGGTTTGCGCGCTGGTGATTGCGCGGCTGATGGCGTCGCTCGAAAGACGTGCGTTCAGCAAGAGCGAATCGCCCAAATAGAATCGCAGGCGCCGCGACTCTTTAGTCAGTCGTCCGGAGCATCGTCCGCTTGCGTGCGACGCCGGTAGCGTCCCGGCGTCACGCCGACGCTTTGCGCAAACGCCTTGCCGAACGCCGCTTCCGATTGATAGCCGACCGCCTCGCCGATGTCCGCCGCGCTGCGTTGCGTGCGCAGCAGCAGATCGCTGGCGATCGCCATGCGGATCTGCGTCAGAAAATCCATCACGGTCACGCCCGCGCGTTCGCTGAAGTGGCGCGCGTAGGTCGCGCGCGACATCGCCGCGCGCTCGCCGAGTTCTGAGATCGTCCATGCGCGTTCGGGTGCGTCGAGCATGGCCTGCACCGATGCGCCGAGGCGCGCGTCCGACAGCAACGCGAGCATGCCGGCGCTGTTCGCGTTGCGCTCGCCGTGCACGCGCAGTGCCATTGCGAACAGCGCGTGGCTCAAGGCCGTCACGATCGCGAGCGCGCCGGGCTGACGCCGCGCCGATTCGCCTCGCATCAGCGCGATCACCGTTTGCAACGCATCGAGCGTGTGCGCATCCGCGAGCGACACGTGCAGCGGATCGGGCAGCACATTGAGCAGCAGCGCCGATGAACCGGGCGCATAGACGAAGCGGCCGCACAGCAGATCGACGCCGTCGTGATTCGCGCTGTGCCCGGGCGCGGGCGCGGACGTGGCGGTGGTTTCATGGCCATCGTTGCGCCGCACCGGCAGCATGCCGTCGTGCCCGGGCATCAACGGCAAACCGCCGGCCGAGCGCTTCGCATCGCGCACGCGATGCGCGGCGCCACGCGGAAACAGCATGAAATCGCCGGTCTGCAATTTGAGCGGCTCGCCGGCGGCGGTCTCGATCACGCAACTGCCGTCGAGCACCAGATGAAACGGCGCGACGCCCGCCTCCAGCGGCGCGTGATCGATATCGAATGCGCCCGAGAGCAGGCACCGGAGATCGAGGCTCGCTTGCGGCCGGGCAAGATCGAGCAGGCGACTGAGCGTGTCCATGAGACGAGCGCGCTAAAAGTTGAGTCGAATCAGTATTCAGGATATCGCGGCGCGGCGCAATACTGTGTCCCACGACGCCGGCAACCGCCGACGCGCAACGGACCAAGGAGCACTGCCATGTTGAACTGGATCGATTACCGCAAGGAACTGTTCGGCCGTATCGGCGAAATGTCGAAGCTCGCGCCGGATAGCGTGAAGGCGTATCAGGCCATGTCGAGCGCCGGTCAGAAGACCGATCTGCTCGGCGCGAAAACGCGCGAACTGATTGCGCTCGCGGTCGCGGTCAGCCTGCGCTGTGACGGCTGTATCACGGTCCATACGGCCGAAGCACTGAAGCACGGCGCGACCCGCGAGGAAATCGCCGAAGCGCTCGGCGTCGCGATGGCGATCAATGCCGGTGCGACGCTGGTGTACTCGGCGCGCACGCTGGACGCGGTCGCCGCGCATACGCAGGGGTAAGCGGGCTGATGACTAGCCGCTAGCCGCGGCAATCGGCAAGTCATAGCGCTTCGTTACGCGCCGCATCGACCGGGCAGGTTCGGCGATGCGGCGCGAGGCGCTTGTCGAAGCGATCGATCAAACGTTTACCAGCTTGATGACCATTCGTCTGCTGAACGTCAGAACTGAATCGTCGTGCGCAGGCCGAGAACCGCTTCGCTCTTGATGCGCTGGGACGAATCGTTCGGGTCCGGAATCCCGCCGCCCGGCAGCCAGAAGTACTGGAAGTCCGCTTGGAGCATCCACCACGGCGCGACCTGGTACTGATAGGTGGCTTCGAGCACCGTCTCCGCGCTGCGCGACGGATAGCCCGGCGTGTAGAGCGCCTGCGAGCTCGCGAGATCCTGCGCGTGCGAGCCGATCTTCGCATAGCCGAGCGCTAGCCCGACCACGTCGTTGTCACGCCCCTTGAACGGCGCTTTGAGTGTCACGCCCGCGTTGACGCCGAGATCGACCAGATTGCGGTCACCCGGCGCGCCCATGATGCGCGCGAACACGCCGAGCGATTGCGGGCTGTCGGGGCCCGCGCGCCACACCATCTGATCGGCGACCGCGTAGATGCTGTAGTTGCCGTGATGACTCGCCGGCACGCCGTTGCTCGCCGGATTCGCGAGCGACAGTCCGTTGGTGTCGAAACCCTGATCCGCGAAGTTGTTGCTGTTGTACCAGAAGCCGAGCTTGTAGGTGCCCGGCAGCCCAGCCGGCTTCGGATCGGATGGATTCGACGACGGCTGGTTGATCGCGTACTGCAGTTCACCGATCAGGAGCGCGCCGTTGCCGAGATTGAAGTTGGTGCCGCTCGCGTTGAGCTTTTGCGGATCGCCGACGCCGGGCGCAGGATTGCCGTCGAATACGCCGCCCAGCACGGTTACCCCATTCGCGAACGACGCCCGCGCCCTCACGCCGAGCGACGACAGCGGATAAGCCGGTCCGCCCGCCGGCAGATCGACGGCAGGCAGCACTGGCCAGCCGAACGTCGCGTTCATGAAGGTGGCCGCGTACTGGCTGATCATGAACTCCTGGTCGAGACTCTGCTGACCGATCTTCACGTCGACGTTGCCGAACGACTGCTGATACCACAGTTCCCACAGACGGGTCGCGGCGTCGGCTTCGATGCCGCTCGCGGTTTGCAGCGTTTGCAGATTTCTGGCGGTCAGGCTCGTGCCGTGAATCTGCAGACCGGATACGTTGAAGGTGCCGCCCGCCAATCCAAAGGCTTTCTGCGTATCGACGACGAGCCCGAACTGGGTCAAGCCCTGATAAGCGCCGCCGCGATTCGTGCCGCCCGACACGTTGCCCATGTACTCGCTGGTTTCCTGCAGATTGAACGTCACACCATAGTTGCCGAGCCAGGGACGCAAGCCGCCCATGTCGCCGAGCAGGTTCGAGCGCTCCCACAATCCCGTCGGCGCGGCCGCGCTTTGATCGGCGGGCGCCGCGTTGTCCGTGGCGCCGGGAGCCGATGCGGCCGGTGCAGTCGATGGCGCCGCTTGCGCCGGCGCGGCTTCGCCGGATGTCTGCGCGAACGCGCAAGGAACGAGGCCGAGAGAAAGAACGGCACTCACGGCAATGGGACCGCCGCAGCCCAGCAGTCTGCGCTTGTAGATTTTATCCATCACGTATTGGGGTATTGAAGTTATAGGCGGATCGCTCCGTTGTTATTCGCACACTCACATGGCAAGCGTGTGCTCAATTCATTGCCGGCATGCAAGCTTGCGCGAGCCACCAACGCTGCCGTAACGGACTCTCCGGATCGTCGCAGGTCGATGCTGACAGCGTCGCGAGCACCGTGCCGACGGCCACGGCCGTCGCGAGAATCGCGTAACCCCTCGGCGTCAGCGGACGCCCGGCATGAGCCGCGCGCAGCGCGGCACGAGCGGCCATTCGCGTCGCCCGCTCCAGCAGACGCAGCGACTTGCGATCCGTGCCGCATGGCAGCGCGACACCTGCACCGCACGCCGTCGACCACAGCGGCGCATGCGCGAGCGCCGACATGCAAACGGACAGCAAGGATACATGCAGGTACGCGAAAGAGTCGGCGCACCGCGAGCGCAACGCGCTTACGTGTGCCCACCGCAACAGGCGTTGCCGCAATTGATTAAACAGATAGACAAGCATCATCCCTCCGCGTCGCTCGCCTCGAAGGCGAGCGCAATGCGCAAGCGCAACCGCCTCTGCAAGCAGAGGTTGCAGACGACGGTCAGAAATGAGGAAGCGTGCTACGGAAAACCGGCGGCAAAGGCCGGTCAGAATTGAAGCGCGCTAACCCGACTTGGGCGAGTTAGCGGCGAAGGAGTGAACCTGCATCGACTATCTCGCGGTTGTGCTGCCGGCGCTGGCCGGCATCGGACTTCCACTGCCTGAACATGCGTCCATGGACGACTCCTTCGATACGTTGGGGCGGATTGTATTGACACCGTCCGCAAAAGCGCAAGTAAAAAACGCATAAAGGTCACATCCGGTTCTCGGGACATCACACAACGATTCTCAAACTCGTTGCGCAAGCCTGCGTCGATGAATGTTGGCTCTGCTTACAGAATCTGGTTGACTCCGGGTTTTTACCGCGTCTAGAATTCGCCCGTCTTCTCAACTGGGGCTGATGCCTTGGACACCTGCAGTGGTCGATCTTCGAACAATTTCACTGCCTGACCGGCAGAACGTCCGCGCCCCTTCCCTGCGCCGCCGTTCCGCCAGCAGGCAGAACGGTGCGCGCCGTAGCAAATCTTCTCCGTGCACCTCGATCATCAGCGCCATGTGGACGCGGCTTTCGCTCGTCTGCACTGGCACGCCCTCGCAAGCCTTCGGGTTTGCGGCCGGCGCTCGCCCATACGCCGCGCCTCGTCGCGGCTTCGGGCGAGGGCCGGTAGAACCCCGCTGCGCGCCTGAGCGCAGCTCAACCCGACGAGGAGCCCATATGCCCGACAGTGACAGTTGTTGCTTATGCCCCTTCGCTTCAGTCTTACAGAAGGAAAGCCGCTAGCACCCTGACGCCGCGCCAAGCGTGCGACGTCGGACCGTCTGCCCGCTTTCCGCTTGCCGCGTCACACACGACGCGCGGAGAAAACGTCATGAATTTCGCTCTGCTTTTGCCGCATCTGCCTTCTCGCAACGAGTCGCGCGCTCACTACGAGTCGCTTCTGTCGCTCGATCCGGTCCGTTCAAATCGGCTCGCCATGCTCTGGCGCCGCCTCGGATCGCTGCTCTCTTAAGCTTTGCCAAGTTTCCGTCACGAATCAACGTCATGATCGAAAGATTGTGGCGTTGATTCGTCGTGGCCGTTGCTTGCCGAATCAACCCTTACAACTTGCGCTTCGTCATGTCCCAACTCAACGATCCGTCGCGAATCGATGCACATGTCGCCGCCCTGCACGCCGGCACGACTTAGCTGCGCGCAAATACTTTCGCCCTCGGAGGTTACTGATGGAGTTCGGTTTCAACCTGAACCGCACCGCCCATGCATCCGCCCGGCGGCTGCTTCCAAACGGCTGGGACTTCGTTGCCTTTCCGCTGATCATCTGTCTGATCGCGATGGCGTCGATCGGCTTTCATCAGACGCTAGCACCGATGTCGACGCTCAACACGCAGGTGATCTCGCTCGATCCGCTCAACCTGCCCGAGTACGCGATGCGCACCACGCTTCGCATGCTCGCGGCGATGGTCGCGTCGCTCGTCTTCACGCTGGTCTATGGCACGCTGGCCGCGAAAAGCCGCCGCGCCGAGAAGGTGCTGGTGCCGATCCTCGACATCCTGCAGTCGGTGCCGGTGCTTGGCTACATTTCGTTTACGGTCACCTTCTTCCTCGCGATGTTCCCGGGCCGCGTGCTCGGCGCCGAGCTCGCCGCGATCTTCGCGATCTTCACGAGCCAGGCGTGGAACATGACGTTCAGCTTCTATCAGTCGTTGCGCACGGTGCCGCGCGATCTCGACGAAGTGTCGCGCGGCTTTCATCTGACCTCATGGCAACGCTTCTGGAAGCTCGAAGTGCCGTTCTCGATGCCGGGCCTGATCTGGAACATGATGATGTCGATGTCGGGCGGCTGGTTTTTCGTGGTGGCTTCCGAGGCGATTACGGTCGGCAATCATACGGTTACGCTGCCGGGCATCGGCGCCTATCTGGCGCAGGCGATCAGCGATCAGAACCTGCATGCGGTCGGCTGGGTCATTCTGACGATGACGGTCGTGATCCTCGCGTATGACCAGTTGCTGTTCCGTCCACTCGTCGCGTGGGCGGACAAGTTCCGCATGGAGACCACGAGTTCCGGCAACGCGCCGCAGTCCTGGCTGCTCGACATGATGCGGCGCACCCGTCTGATTCACCAGTTGCTGACGCCGGCGGGCGTGATGCTCGCGACCGCCGCCCGCCTGCCTTTCCGGGTGCCATTCGCGAGCGTTCGGCGCGCCGGCCGGGCGCGCAGCGAGAAGTCGACCCGCGTCGGGGACATCGTGTGGGGCGTGCTCGTATTCGTGCTGACGGTCTATGTGATCTATCGCGTCGTCGCCTATGTGCGTACCGGCGTCACCCTCGACGAGGTCGGCCACGTGTTCGTGCTCGGGCTCATCACACTGCTGCGCGTCGCGGTGCTGATCGCGATCTCGTCGATGATCTGGGTGCCGATCGGCGTATTGATCGGCCTGCGTCCGGCGCTCGCCGAGAAGGTTCAGCCGCTCGCGCAGTTTCTCGCCGCGTTCCCCGCGAACCTGCTGTTCCCGGTGTTCGTGATCGTGATCGTGCGCTTTCATCTGAATCCGGATATCTGGTTGTCGCCGCTGATCGTGCTCGGCACGCAGTGGTACATCCTGTTCAACGTGATCGCGGGCGCGACCGCCTATCCGAACGACTACCGCGAGGCGGCCACCAATTTCCGCATTCGCGGCTGGCAATGGTGGCGCCAGGTGATGCTGCCGGGCGTGTTCCCTTACTACGTGACCGGCGCGATCACCGCATCGGGCGGCGCGTGGAACGCGAGCATCGTGTCAGAGTTCGTCCAGTGGGGCGATACCAAGGTAGTCGCGCACGGCCTCGGCGCCTATATCGCCGAGACGACCGCCGCCGGCGACTTTCCGAAGATCATTCTGGGCGTCGCCGTGATGTCGCTCTTCGTCACGTTGTTCAACCGCTCGCTGTGGCGCCCCCTGTATGCCTTTGCCGAATCCAGGCTCCGACTCGACTAGGAGTGAACCCATGCAAAACGTCATTCAAGCCGTTCCCGCCGACCAGTTGCAGTCATCGCCGCGTGTTGGCGCGCAGGTGCTCAATATCGAGCACGTGAGCCGGGGCTTCCATAAAAACCAGAGCGAGCTGCTGGTGCTCGACGACGTCAATCTGACGCTGCACGAGGGCGAGATCGTCGGAATGCTCGGCCGCTCGGGCTCTGGAAAATCGACGCTGCTGCGCATCATCGCCGGCTTGATCCGGCCGACGAGCGGCCAGGCGACCTACCTGGGCAAGCCGCTCGACGCTCCCGCCGAGGGCGTCGCGATGGTGTTCCAGACCTTCGCGCTGTTTCCGTGGCTGACGGTGCTGCAGAACGTCGAAGCGGGGCTGGAAGCGCTAGGCGTCGGCGTCGAGGAGCGGCGCACGCGTGCGCTCGCGGCGATCGATCTGATCGGCCTCGACGGTTTCGAAAACGCGTACCCGCGCGAACTGTCGGGCGGCATGCGCCAGCGCGTCGGCTTTGCGCGCGCGCTCGTCGTCGACCCGACCATCCTGCTGATGGACGAGCCGTTCTCCGCGCTCGACGTGCTGACCGCCGAAACGCTGCGCACCGACCTGCTCGACCTGTGGAACCAGGACCGCATGCCGATCAAGTCGGTGCTGATCGTCACGCACAACATCGAGGAAGCCGTGTTCATGTGCGATCGCATTCTCGTGCTGTCGTCGAACCCCGGGCGGGTAGTGGCCGAGACCGTGGTGCCGTTCGCGCATCCGCGCAACCGGCTCGACCCGGATCTTCGCGCGCTCGTCGACGAGATCTACGCGAAGATGACCGCGCGCCCCACCGGCACTGCCGCCAAACGTGAACTCGAACCCGGCAGCTGGTTGCCGAACGTGTCGACCAACCTGATGGCCGGTCTGATCGAAACGCTAGCGGCAGCGCCCTACAATGGCCGCGCCGACATGCCCGAGATTGCGCGCACGCTGCAGTTGGAAGTCGACGAACTGTTCCCGATCGCGGAAATGCTGCAGTACCTCGGCTTTGCGGAGCTCAGCGCGGGCGACATGCTCCTCACGCCGCCCGCGCATCGATTCGCCGAGGGCAGCACGCAGGAGCGCAAGATCATGTTCGCCGATCATCTGTTGCAGAGCGTGCCGCTCGCCGCGCGAATCAGAAAGGTGCTCAACGAACGGCCCGGACATCGCGCGCCGCGCGTGCGCTTCGAGCAGGAACTCGAGGACATGCTGTCCGACAGCGCGGCGCAGGAAACACTCGACGCGGTGATCGACTGGGGCCGCTACGCCGAAATCTTCTCGTACAACGACAAGACGGAGACCTTCAGTCTCGCGGACGTCGAGACCTGAGCGGGTGCCGAAACGAAAATGGCCGCGGAGAACCCAGGGTACTCCGCGGCCATTGCGAATCGCGCGGAACTGCATGGATCGAGCTACCCGCCCATGCCCGCCAGCTTCGCCATTCATTCCAGCTGTTATCGCGCGCCGACTCCGCCTGCGCCGTGCCGTCCGCGCAGCCGCGCGGCGATGCGCCCGAACGCGTACCACTGCTGCGCGATGAGTCCACCTCCATACGAGCGCGCGGCACCCTGCGGCGCGGGCAACTGATCGCGAATGCCGGTCGGCTCGACGGCGCGGTCCCACGACGCGGTCCTGAACAGCATGTCCCACCACGGAAACAGCACGCCGAAGTTGCAGCCGTAGCGAGTGCCTTCGTGGCCATAGCCGATCGCATGATGACGCCGATGAAACGCGGGGCTCACGATCAGGCGTTCGAGCAGCCAGCCATACGTGAGGCGCGCATTCACGTGCTGCACGCTCTGCATGAAATTGCCGAGCGCCACCAGCACGACGAACTGGCTCGGCTGCACGCCGATGAACAGCGAAATGGCCGCAAAAAAAGCCGCCTGCAAGACGTCGTCGAGAAAGTGATTGCGGTCGTCGGCCCACAGCGACATCTGCCGCTGGCTGTGATGAACCGCATGCAACTCCCACCACACGCTGAACCGATGCTGCCAGCGGTGATACCAGTAGCCGGCGAAATCGAGCACGATCAGATAGATCAGAAACGACACGAGCGGTTGATCGGTGACGCCCGGCCACAAATCATCGACGTCGAGGTTGGGCACGTCGTGGATCGCCATCAGGCTCTGCCAATGGTTGAAGAACGGCTGCAGCAGAAAGAAGAACGCGATGTTGATGATGCCGAGCTTGGCGATCCATGTGTAGATCACGTCCGCGCGCAACGCCTTGCGGTCCGTCCAGGTCTCCACCGGGCGAAGCGCTTCGAGCGGCCGCAACAGCAGATACGACACGACTATCTGCAACGCGCCAACGATCACCCAGTAGAGCGCGTCGTAAGTGTCTTCGTCATAGCCCATCAGATTGAAGCGGTAAAAGATCGGCTGGACGACATCGACGTACAGCAGCGTCTGCAGCGCTGAGATGCCGTTGTCGAGTTGAGCGACGAGTTCGTGAATCATGTAAAGCCTTTCTGGTTGCCTCAGTCCGGATTGGGTGCGTAAACCGACGCACGGTTGGCGAAATACAGACCGTGCGGCGAGCGCCCCACCGCGATCGTATCGACCAGCCGATGCGTGCTCAGGTCGATGACGCCGACGTGCCTCGCGAAGCGGAACGTGACCCATAGATAGCGCCGGTCCGCCGATAGTTCCATGTCGTCGGGACCGGGCATCAGGCCGGTGATGTCGGCCACTTTGGTCAGCGTGTGGTAGTCGAGGATGCTGATCGTGCTTTCCACGCGATTCGACACGGCGATATGCTGACCATCGTCGAGATTGCGGAAGTTGTGCGCGCCGCGGCCCGTGTGGATCTTCTTCACGAGTTGGCGGTTCTTCCAGTCGACCACCGCGACATTGTCTTCGCCGGTCATGCCGACGAGCAGATAACGATCGCCCGGCGTCATCCAGAGTCCGGCTGGCGTCTTGCCTACATGCAGCTTCCACGAGACCGACTGAGTCGGCAGATCGATCGCCGCGACTTCGCCGGTGTCCTGCAGCGTGACGAACACCGTACGGTTATCGGATGCAAAGGTCAGGTGGCTCGGTGTCTTCGCTAGCGGGATCCGCTTCGCGAGCGTCATGTTTCCACCATCGTAGTGATAGATGTCGACGCGATCGAGCCTCAGGCCCGCGGTCACGAACCACTTGTGATCAGGCGAAAAGCCAAGCTGATACGGATCTTCGATGTCCTCGACGCGGCGTTGCACACGCCCGCTGTGAGGGTCCACGAACATCAGGTCGTTCGAAATCGAATCCGCGACGATCAGCGAATTGCCGTCAGGCGTGATCATCAGATGGTGGGGTTCCTTGCCGGTCGGCTCGGTGCCGATCACTTTGTGCGTGGCGGGATCGATCAGCGTGAGCTGCGCTTCGCCCGAGTCGAGCACGATCACGTTGTCGGCCGCGTGGGCGAAATGCGGCAATGTCAGCGAACAGCAAGCCAATGCCACGAAAGCGCCGGCTTTTGTAATTGAAGCGAATGAAAATGTCACGACCTGGATAGGAGTCTGAAATAAAACGCGAGACATCGGGGTAGCCGATGCGAAGAAGACCTGCAGTGTGAAGTCTACGCGCAATCGCGTGACAAATGTGATGATCGTCGCGGCCACGCGCGTATGAAACTGACGCGGCGCGACGCTGAGGATTCAGGCCTCTTCGAACGATGCGATGCAACGCCGCTTGTTGCGCCGGACGCCGGACGCCGGACGCGGGCCTTCGCCGCACGTCCAGTCTGCGTTCGCAAGTACGCGGTGGCGCTATCGCGGCACGCCGCTCCGCACGTCTGCCAACTGCTGCCGACGCTGCTCCCCCTGCCGCTCCAGCATCCAGCCCGGATACTCGGATGGCAGCGTGCTGACCTCGGCGAGCTTCGCGAGCTCATCGGCGGAAAGCGCGACGTTGGTCGCAGCGATGTTGTCGTCGAGCTGCTCGATTTTCTTCGCGCCGACGATCACCGTGCTGACCACACGCTGATGCAGCAGCCACGCCAGCGCGATCTGCGCGACCGACACGTTTTTCGCCGCGGCGATCTCGCGCATCACGTCGATGCAGTCATACGCGCGCTCGCGATCGACCGGCGGAAAATCGAAGCTCGTGCGACGGCTGCCCGCCTCGGCCTGCTGCTCGCGTCCATATTTGCCGCTCAGCAAACCGCCCGCGAGCGGACTCCACACCATCAGGCCGAGGCCTTCGCTTTGCAGCATCGGTACGAGTTCGCGTTCGAGATCGCGGCCCGCTAACGTGTAGTACGCCTGCAGCGTTTCGAAGCGCGCGGTGCCGAGCCGCTCGGCGATGCCGAGCGCCTTCGCGATCTGCCACGCGGCCCAGTTCGACACGCCGACGTAGCGCACATGACCGTGCTGCACGAGCGTATCGAGTGCGCGCACGGTTTCCTCGATCGGCGTGGCCGGATCGAACCCGTGGATCTGATACAGGTCGACGTGGTCGAGCTGCAGACGCTTCAGGCTCGCCTTGATGCCGTCGAGGATGTGATAGCGCGACGCGCCGCGCGCGTTCGCGAACTCGCCGGTCTGGCCGAACACCTTGGTCGCGATCACCACCTTGTCGCGCGGCACTTGCAGATTCTTCAGCGCCTGGCCCGTGATCTGCTCGGACAGGCCGCCCGCGTAGACGTCGGCCGTATCGATGAAATTGATGCCCGCGTCGAGCGCCCGGCCGACCAGCCGCTCCGCGTCGTTCTGCTGCAGATCGCCGATCTGCCGCCAGATGCCTTCGCCACCGCCGAAGGTCATCGTGCCCAAACACAACTCCGAAATAAACACACCGGTACGGCCCAACTGGTTATAACGCATCGTCGACGCTCCATCGTGGGTGCAGGGAGAGTCGACAAGCGTACTGCAATTGGCGGAGGCTGGCAGGAGGGGCGCGCGCGGCAAAAACGACGAATTCCAGCAGCAACGTGAAGCCCGACGCGCCGCGCACGAGTGCCGAAAACCTGCGAGACTGAGCGCTATTGCCCGGTCAGGTGGAATGACCTGCAACCGCCAAACCGGGCGACTTCAGATGTTTGCAACCCAACCGCGCCACCACTGGATATCCCCCGCGCCGCCCTCACCTACCCGAGCATGACTTCGGCCAAAACCACCGCCGCACTCGACGCGGCGCCCCGTTCCCGCAAGGCCCGCTCCACCGCGAGCGCGGCGCGCGCCGCCGCGCCTGCGCTGCCGCCGGCCGAACGGGCGCTCGACGGCTTTCACCCCGCCGTAGCCAACTGGTTCCGGAAAACCTTCGCCGCCCCGACCGACGCGCAGTCCGCCGCCTGGCCACAAATCCGCAGCGGCCGCTCGACGCTGGTCGCCGCGCCGACCGGCTCCGGCAAGACGTTGACCGCGTTCCTGTCCGCGCTGAACGATCTGGTAACGCAAGGCGAAGCGAACCATGGTGTGCTGCCCGACGAAACACTCGTCGTCTACGTGTCGCCGCTGAAGGCACTGTCGAACGACATCCGCCTGAACCTGCAACTGCCGCTGCAAGGCATCGCCGTCGAGCTCGACGCGCTCGGCCTGCCGCCGATCGACATCCGCACCGCGGTGCGCACCGGCGACACCACGCAGCAGGAACGCAATGCGTTGAAAAAGCGCGCGCCGCACATTCTCGTGACGACGCCCGAATCCCTATACGTGCTGCTCGGTTCGGATTCGGGCCGCCGCATGCTGGCGACGGTGCGCACGGTGATCGTCGATGAAATTCATGCGCTCGCGGGCAGCAAGCGCGGCAGTCATCTCGCGCTGAGCCTCGAACGGCTCGATGCGCTGTGCGCCCGGCGCCTGCCGCGCATCGGTCTGTCGGCGACGCAAAAGCCGGTCAGCGCGGTCGCGCGGTTTCTGGTCGGCGGCGCGAGCCTCGACAGCGACGTGCCGGCCGAGTGCGCGGTGATCGACGTCGGCCACGTGCGCGCCCGCGACCTCGCGCTCGAAATCCCGCCGGTACCGCTCGAAGCGGTGATGGCCAACGAAGTATGGGAGCGCGTCTACGACCGGCTCGCCGAACTGGTCGCGCAGCATCGCACGACGCTGGTTTTCGTCAACACGCGCCGCATGGCCGAGCGCGCCGCGCGTCATCTGACCGAGCGGCTGGGCAAGGACGCGGTGGCCGCGCATCACGGCAGTCTCGCGAAAGAACATCGTTTCGACGCCGAGCAGCGCCTGAAACGCGGCGAGTTGCGCGTGCTGATCGCGACCGCGTCGCTCGAACTCGGCATCGATATCGGCGATGTCGATCTGGTCTGCCAGATGGGCTCGCCGCGCGCGATCGCGCCGTTCCTGCAACGGGTCGGGCGCTCGGGGCATCACGTCGGCGGTATGCCGAAGGGGCGCCTCTTTCCGGCCTCGCGCGACGATCTGCTCGAATGCGCGGCGCTGCTCGATTGCGTGCGGCGTGGCGAGCTCGATGCGCTGCGCATCCCGCGCGCGCCGCTCGACGTGCTCGCGCAGCAGATCGTCGCGGAGGTGTCGAGCGCCGAGTGGAGCGAGGATGCGCTGTTCGACATGCTGCGACACGCCGCGCCGTACGCGGATCTGTCGCGCGAGCAATACGACGCGGTGCTGCGCATGCTCGCCGAGGGCTACACGAGCCGCCATGGTCCGCGCGCCGCGTATGTGCATCGCGATGCGGTCAGCGGCACGCTGCGCGGCCGGCGCGGCGGCAAGCTGGTCGCGGTGACCTCAGGCGGCACGATTCCGGAGAACGCCGATTACGCGGTCGTGCTCGAACCGCAGGCGCTCAATATCGGCACCGTCAACGAGGACTTCGCGGTCGAAAGCCTCGCCGGCGATGTGTTCCAGCTCGGCAACGCGTCGTACCGGATTCTGCGTATCGAAAGCGGCCGCGTGCGCGTCGAGGACGCACAGGGGCAACCGCCGAACATTCCGTTCTGGCTCGGCGAGGCGCCGGGGCGCAGCGACGAGTTGTCGTTCGCCGTCGCGCGACTGCGGCAGCGGGTCGAGGCGTTGCTGACGGAACGCGAGCCCGCGGCAAGTGAAGATGCCGCGGCTCGAAGCGCCGCGGCCGAATTCGAAGCTGCGGCAGCGCCCGCGAAATCCGCGGCAAAGAGAGGACGCAAAGCGAAAGCTGCCGTGGCGGAGGGCGAAACGCAAACCACCATAGCGCCTGCAACCTCGTTGGCTCCGCTGCCCGCAAACGAACCCTCCACCCCACGCCTCGACCACGCCATTGCCTGGCTCGCCGACAACCTCGCGCTCGACGAACCCGCCGCGCGGCAGATCGTCGAATACCTGGCGCGCGCACGTGCAGCGCTCGGCGTGCTGCCGACCCAGAGCACGCTCGTGATGGAGCGCTTCTTCGACGAATCGGGCGGCACCCAGCTCGTGATCCACTCGCCGTTCGGCAGCCGCGTGAATCGCGCGTGGGGGCTCGCGCTGCGCAAGCGCTTCTGCCGCAGCTTCAACTTCGAACTGCAGGCCGCGGCCACCGAAGACGCGATCGTGCTGTCGCTGACCGGCAGCCACTCGTTCGTGCTCGACGAGGTCTGGCGCTATCTGCATTCGAACAGCGCCGAGCATCTGCTGATCCAGGCGCTGCTCGATGCGCCGTTATTCGGCGTGCGCTGGCGCTGGAACGCGACGACCTCGCTCGGCCTGCCGCGCTACACGGGCGGCCGCAAGACCGCGCCGCAACTGCAGCGCATGCGCAGCGAGGATCTGCTCGCAAGCGTGTTTCCCGAGCAGGCCGCGTGTCTGGAGAACGTCGTCGGCGAACGCGAGGTGCCGCGTCACCCATTAGTTGACCAAACCATCGACGACTGCCTGCACGACGCGATGGACAGCGAACGCTGGCTCGCGCTGCTACGCCGCATCGAGCACGGCGAGTTGCGGCTCGTCGCGCGCGATCTGCCGGCGCCGTCGCCGCTCGCCGCCGAAATCCTGACCGCGAAGCCCTATGCGTATCTCGACGACGCGCCGCTCGAGGAGCGCCGCACCCAGGCAGTGCTGAACCGCCGCTGGACGGACCCTGCAAGCGCCGACGATCTCGGCGCGCTCGACGCCGCCGCGATCGACAGCGTGCGCGATGAAGCGTGGCCGCAGGCGCGCACCGCCGACGAAATGCATGAAGCACTGACGGGCCTCGCGTGCATCACCGAGGCCGAGGCGCGCGCGCACGAAGATTGGCCGACGCTCCTTGCGGCGTTGGCGAAAGCCGGCCGGGCGACGCGCTTGCCGCTGGCCGCGCCAGCGAACGCGAGCACCGCCAACGACAATCACGATGACAACGCGCTGTGGCTGCCCGCCGAACGCCTCACCAGCTTCGAAGCGCTGTACCCGGATATCGCGCGCGATCGCTACACGCCGCCGCTGAGCGCCCCGAAGGGCTACACCGAGAGCTGGAGCGCCGACGACGCGCTCGTCGACGTACTGCGCGCGCGGCTGACCGGCTTCGGCCCGTTGACGGTCGAGGCAATCGCGCGCCCGCTCGGTTTGCCGCTCGACCGGATCGAACAGGCGCTGATCCGGCTAGAAGCCGAAGGCTATCTGTTGCGCGGCCGCTTCACGCCGCACACGAGCGACGAGCAATGGTGCGAACGCCATCTGCTCGCACGGATCCACCGCTACACGGTGAAGCGGCTGCGGCGGGAAATCGAGCCGGTCGAGCGGCACGACTTCATGCGCTTCCTGTTCGAATGGCAACATCTGACGCCGACCACGCGAGCCGAAGGCCGCGACGCGCTCGCCGCCGCGCTCGACCAGCTCGAAGGCTTCCAGGCCGCCGCCGGCGCATGGGAGGAAGACATCCTGCCGGCGCGCGTGCGCGCCTACAGCAGCAGTTCGCTCGACGAGCTGTGCCGCGCCGGCAAGATCGTCTGGACCCGCCTGACCGAGCGGGCGCGCGGCGCCGCCGGTCCGGTCCGCGCCACGCCGATCGTGCTATTGCCCCGCGCGCAGTTGCGGGCGTGGCGCGCGCTGCTCGATCCGGCGCGCCAGCTCGAGTTGTCGGCGCTCGCGCAAAGCGTGCACGACACCCTCGCGCAACACGGTGCGATGTTCTTCGACGAACTGCTCGCCGAAGTGCGCGTGCTGCGCATGGAGCTCGAAAACGCGCTCGGCGAGCTGGTCGCGGCCGGCCTCGCGAACTCCGACAGCTTCGCGGGCCTGCGCGCGTTGCTGAAGCCGGTCGCCAAACGCAACGCGTTTTCCAGCGGCCGGCGCACGCGGGCGAGCGCGCTGATCGGCGGCATGGACGACGCGGGGCGTTGGGCGCTCGTGAGCCGCCCGTCCGCGGCCGCGCCGGAAAATCCGCCCGAGCGGCGGCGTCAGTTGCCGCCCGAGGTGCTCGAACACGTCGCGATGACGTTGTTGCGGCGCGACGGTGTCGTGTTCTGGCGCGTGCTCGAACGCGAGGCCGAATGGCTGCCGCCGTGGCGCGATCTGCTGCGCGTGCTGCAGCGGCTCGAGGCGCGCGGCGTGATCCGCGGCGGGCGTTTCGTCAACGGGCTCGCGGGCGAGCAGTTCGCGCTGCCCGAGGCGATTCCGCTGCTGCGCGAGGTGCGGCGGCAATCGAACGATGGTGCGCTTATCTGCGTCGCGGGGACGGATCCGCTGAATCTGGCCGGCACGCTGCTGGTCGGCGGCAAGGTGCCGGCCGTGGCGGGAAACCGCGTGCTGTATCGCGACGGCGTGGTGGCGGCCACGCTGGTGGCCGGCAAGTTCTGGTTCGACGCGGCGCTGGACGCCAGTCCGATCGAACGCGAACGCGCCCGCGCGTTGCTGGCGCACCGTTTCTAGTGGTGTCATCGTGGCGTCGTTTTGCCGCGCAATAATCGCGCGGGAGGCCGCGTCAATCGCGCGGGAGGCCGCGTCCATTGTTAGCAAAACGTTAATGATTCTTCGCTCGAATTGTCACGCTTAGATACAATAAGGCAGATTCAATTTAGTATGAGGAAGACTGTCTGCCGCCGCCCGCCGTGGTAGGGACTGCCGGCACATTCCGGGGATTTCATGAGCGACGAGCTACACGACCAGGTGCTTTACGCGCGGTTCGGCACGAGCAGCCCTTGCTGGCGCCTAGCGGCGACCAGCGACACGCTGGAACTCGTGCCGGCGCACGGCCACGCGGCTGTCGGCGTCGCCATTCCCCTCACCTCTTCTCAAGCCTCCCAGGTCCGCGCGCTGAGCGGCGTGACCTCGCACGTGGTCGTCGACGTGCAGCTGGACGGCGCGCCGCTGCGGCTGCATCTGGTCGGCAAGAAACTCGACTGTCATAGCTGGGGCGGCACCGCGTCGGCCCATGCCGACACGGAATCGGTCGCGCGCGCGCTGCTGCACGGTCTGTCGTTCGCCGAACAGGTGGTCTCCGAGGTCAATTCGGTGGTCGTGATCGTCGACCGGCACGGCCGGATACAGCGCTTCAACCGGCTCGCCGAGGAGCTGACTGGGCTCCGGGAAGAAGACATCATCGGCCGCAGCGTGTGGACGCTGTTCATGTCGTCCGCCGGCGACGTGGTCTCGAACCAGGTCAGCGCGAACTTCTTCAATCGCGGCGAGCCGTACGAGATCGAGCGGCGCATCAAAACGGTGCACGGCGAGCGGCTGTTCCTGTTTCGCAACAAGTTTGTGCGCAGCGGCAGCGGCATCGAAGACCAGTTCCTGATCTGCTCGGGCACCGACATCACGGAGCAACGGCTCGCCCAGGACCGCCTGATCGAGCAGGCCACCACCGACCCGCTCACCGGCCTCGCCAATCGCAACGCGATCCAGGAGCGCATCCAGATCGCGATCGAACAGGCCGCGCCCGGCGAAACCGTCGGCGTGCTGTTTCTCGACCTCGACAACTTCAAGAAGGTCAACGATCACTACGGCCACGTGTTCGGCGACCGGCTGATCTGCGACGTGTCTGATGCGATCCGCAATTGCCTGAATCCGGGCGACTCGCTTGCACGCCTGGGCGGCGACGAATTCATCGTGCTCGCGGCGAAGGGCTCCGCGCATGAGCTCGAAAACATCGCGCAGCGCATTCTCGACCGCATGCGCATGCCGTTCGCGGTCGGGCTGGTCGAGGTCTATACCGGCTGCTCGATCGGCATCGCGTGTTGGCCGGAGCACGGCGACAGCCTCGAATCGCTGATCCGTTCGGCCGACACCGCGATGTACGTCGCGAAGGACGAAGGCAAGCGCACGCATCGCGTGTTTTCTCCGGACATGAACCGCCGGGTCGCGGAGTTCATGTGGCTCGACACGAATCTGCGCCGCGGACTCGAGGAAGGCCAGTTCGCGCTGCACTATCAGCCGAAGCTGAACCTCGCCACGGGTGCCGTGCAAGGCGCGGAAGCGCTGGTGCGCTGGAATTCGCCGGAGCGCGGCCAGATCATGCCGGTGGAATTCATCCGCTATGCCGAGGAATCCGGACTGATCGGCGTGCTCGGCCGCTGGGTCATGGAGACCGCCGCCAAACAGGCGGCCCGCTGGAAGGCGGCCGGCTATGACCTGCGCGTCGCGATCAACGTGTCGGCGCGACAGCTCACCGATACGGCCGTGGTCCGCCATTTCACCGAGGCGTTGCAGCATGCGAGCCTCGATCCTTGCCTCGTCGATCTGGAGCTGACCGAAAGCTGCCTGATCGAAAACGAAGCGGCCGCGATCGAGCTGATCAAGCAGTTCCGCCAGCTCGGCGCGCAGGTGCATCTGGACGACTTCGGCACCGGCTACTCGTCACTGTCGCAACTCGGCCGGATTCCGCTCGACGTGATCAAGCTCGACCGCAGCTTCACGCGCTCGATCCACGCGGACATGAAGGCACAGGCACTGGTGCGTTCGATGGTCGCAGTCGCGCAGGAGCTCGATTTCCAGGTGGTCGCCGAAGGGATCGAAACCGAAGCGGAAGAAGCCTTCATGAAGGGGCTCGGCGTCGATTACGTGCAGGGCTACCTGTACGCGAGGCCGATGCCCGCCACCGAGTTCGAGCGCTGGCTGCTCGATCGACGCAAGCTCAGGCTGATCGCCTGAGCCTTTGCTGTCGCGCGCTTCAGTCGAGGCGCGCGGACCAACCTGCCACTTCGTCTTCACTCATACCGACGGCGCGCGCCGCGGCGTGGATTTGCGTCCACGTGGCGGCGTCGATCGGAATGCCGGCGGCTTCGCGCTGCGCGCGCGTCACGCGCTCGGGCTCACCGGGCTCGTAGATGCGCTCGGTGCCCGCCGCGAGCGGCGACGCCTTCACCCATGCGAGGAACGCATCGGCTTCGGCTTGCGCGTCGGGCGCGTCGAATGCGGCCGGATCGATGATCACCGACAGCATGCAGTTGATGATCGCGTGCGTGGTGCCGAGCGTGTCCGCATGCGTCGTGAAGCCGCCCGACAGCGCGCCGCCGAAGATCTCGCACATCGCCGCCAGCCCGAAACCCTTGTAGCCGCCGAACGGCGTCAGCGCGCCGAACGGCGCTTCGTGCATGACCTTCGGTTCGAGCGTCGGCATGCCTTCGTGATCGATCAGCGCGCCGGGCGGTGTGTGCTTGCCCTGGTTATAAGCGACGCGCGTCTTGCCGAACGCGATCGTACTCGTCGCGAAGTCGAGCACGAGCGGCGGCTTGCCGGGTCGCGGATAAGCGGCGCAGAACGGATTCGTGCCGATGCGCCGGTCCGCGCCGCCGAACGGCGCGACGAGCGGATCGCCCGCCACGTTGACGAAGTGGAACGACACCAGACCGGCGCGCGCGCACTGCTCGGCCCAATGCCCGATGCGGCCGATATGATGCGCGCCGCGCAACCCGACCGCGCAGATGCCGAGCCGCTGCGCGCGCTCGATGCCCCGCTCGATCGCCTCGAACGCGATCACCTGACCGAAGCCCTTGCCGCCTTCGACGGTCAACACCGCGCCCGCGTCCTTGACGACGTCGGCGTGCCGGTTCAGTTGCAGTTGCTGGTCGGCGAGCGACTCGACATAGCGCGGAATCATGCCGACGCCGTGCGAGTCGTGCCCGGTCAGATTCGCGGCCACCAGATGATCGGCCACCAGCTCGGCTTCGCGCGGCGCACTGCCCGCTCGCTCCCAGATCGCCCTGACGTAGGCATGCAGTTGATCGGCCGGAATCCGGGGCGTGGTGGCTTGAGCGGTCTGGGAGTCGGTCATTCAGCGTGTGGGTGTGGTTCGAACGGAAGGAATGAAACGGCGGGAACGGACAGCTGCTTCAAAACAGCAGCAGTAAACAGCGGGCCCGGGCGATGCCCGAGCCCCGCTCAAAGGCAATCAGCACTCAAGGCGCCGCGGCGATCACCTCGGCCACCGCGGCCGTCAGCTTCTTGCCGTACGGCACGTGCAGGAACTCGTTCGGCCCATGCGCGTTCGACTTCGGCCCGAGCACACCGCACACCATGAACTGCGACTTCGGGAAGCCCGCCTTCAGCACGTTCATCAACGGGATCGTGCCGCCGAGGCCCATGTAGGCGGCGTCGGCACCGAAGTGCTGACGCGATGCGTCATTCAGCGCGGTGGCGAGCCACGGCGCGACCTCCGGTGCGTTCCAGCCGCTCGCCGCGCCTGCATCGGGTTTGAAGGTGACCTTCGCGTTGTACGGCGGATCGAATTCGAGCAGCGCCTTCAGTTCGGCGACCGCCTTGTCCGCCTCGATGGTCGGCGGCAGACGCAGCGACAGCTTGAACGCCGTGCGCGGACGCAGCACGTTGCCGGCGTCGGCGAGCGCGGGCAAACCGGCCGCACCGGTCACCGACAGCGACGGAAGCCACGTCGAATTGAGCAGCGCCTGGCGCGGATCGGTCGTGGTGGGCAGCACCTGGCGGCCGTCCTGGCCGCACGCCCACGGCATCTTCTTCCACACGTCATCGCCGAGAATCCTGGCGGCGGCCTCCGCCTCGCGCAGACGATCGGCCGGCACCGGGCAATGGAAGCCCTTGGGCAGCAGCGTGCCGTTCGCGGAGTCTTCGAGACGGTCGAACAGTTGCCGCATGATGCGGAAGCTCGACGGCACGATGCCGCCGTAGACGCCCGAGTGGATACCTTCGTCGAGCACCTGCACTTCGAGATCGCCGGCGACGAGTCCGCGCAGCGACGTGGTCAGCCACAGCTGATCGTAATTGCCCGCGCCCGAATCGAGACACACGACCAGCCCGACGTTACCGAGCCGCTCGCGCAGCGCATCGACGTAGGGCAGCAGATCGTAGCTGCCCGACTCCTCGCAGGTTTCGATCAGACCGACGCAGCGCGGACGCTCGACACCCTGCGCATCGAGTGCGGCAAGCGCCGTCAGGCTCGCGTAGATCGCGTAGCCGTCGTCCGCGCCACCGCGGCCGTAGAGCTTGCCGTCTTCGAGCTTCGGCGTCCACGGACCGAGGTCGTTGCGCCAGCCATCGAACTCGGGCTGCTTGTCGAGGTGGCCGTACAGTACGATGGTTTCGTCGCTGCCCGAGCGCGTCGCGGCCGTCTCGAAGAAGATCACCGGCGTGCGGCCCGGCAAGCGGATCACCTCGAGCTTCAGGCCGCGCACCGGTTGCTGCTCGGCCCATTGCGCGGCGTCGGTGATCACGCGCTCCAGATAACCGTGCTTCGCCCAGTCGGGATCGAACGCCGGACTCTTGGCCGGCACCGCGATGTAGTCGGTCAGCGCGGGCACGATCTCGTCGTTCCACTTGCGCTCGACGAATTCTCGTAGTGTGTCCGGGTTCAGTTGGGCCTGCTGGGTGTCGTCGGTGATCATGATCGGGTCCGTGAAGTACCGTTCGGTCGAAACGATCATGATAGTCCCGATGCGTGTCGGGCTGAACCCCTTGCAGCGATTGGGTGCCGAGTGGTAATGCGTTGGTGCGAGGCACGCAACGGCCATTCGCGCGACAATCCCTACATGCATCGCGCATCAGGAGTTTTTATGGGTGGCAACGCGGCCGTTCAGGCCATCGGCGCGGCGTTCGCGCTAGCGCTGTATTTTCTGCCGGCGATCATCGCGGACCGGCGCAAGCGTCGCGACGTGCTGACGCTCGCGCTGTTCAACGCCTGCCTCGGCTGGACCGTGCTCGGCTGGCTGCTCGCGCTGTATTGGGCGCTACAGCCGAATCCGGCGGAGAGCCTTGCGAGTGAAGTCGTAGAGACACGCAAGCTGTCGACCTTGCGCGCGTTTTCATCGGCGCTGACGCTGCGCGTGCGGCGACGCGAGGCTGCGCGCGACCGGCCCGGGCGCTGAAGCGATTCGGGCTCGAATACGACGGGCAATAGACGAACAACAGGAAACAGATTGATTGACGTGCACGTGCGTCACTCAGGCTGCGCGCCCGATGCGACTCCACTGTACCGAGCCCGCCGGGATCGAACGCGGCTCCGCACGCACGGCTTGCGGTGCAAAGGTTTCGTGGCGCAGTTCGCCGTGTTCGTCGAACCACTCGCAGATCAGCCAGTTGCCGGGATTCAGCGCTACCGGACCTGCGTACGTCACGGTCATGCGCGGGCCCCCTTCCTTTAACTTGACGACGTCGCCCACGTTGAAGGCGGCGGATGTTGTCTGGAATGCGTCAATGGTAGCGGTCAGCATATTTCGTCCCCCTATCTTGAGCTTTATTAAGTCATTGAGCCCGGCTTTATCGACTTCGACCTGCTGAATGATCATTCTAAAAGTCGAGACAGATTATCAATTGAATTTAAACGCGGCAAGCGCTTTTTATTGATACCGTTTTCACTGGGACGGGAGCCGACGCCTGACGGCTAAAGTTCCCGGCGCTCCGAGAAAATGTCCACCACACCATCTGGGTAACCCCTATGTGCGCTACCGCACATATGCAACAGTTACTGCAGGCCGTTTTCAGGCCGGTAGAAAATGCGAGCCGCTATTCGTCTGCTTAGAAAACGTGACGCAATGCCGCATAGCCGTTAATCAGCGGGAACCGGTTTGATCTAAATCAGGATTACCTGTGAATCGGTAGATCGCCGGTAAATATCATGCAATTCGTTATACCGCTTCGTTCAAATTGAACGATTTTTTTCAGCCAGCCAACAAATGAAAACGATTACCGGCGAATTATTTTCAAACCGCTTGCGCGGCTGAGCGCCGCACGCCTTGTTGATGACGCACCAGCAGCACGCTCAGGCCAATACACACGAACATCAGCGCGGCATTGATCGCGAGGCTCAGTTGGAACGCGTGCGCATAAGACGCGGGGGCTGCGCTGCCGCCGAGCGCCCCGAAGAACGCGCCGCTGATCGCCGCGGTGCCGAACGCGGAGCCAATCTGCAACGTCGACGACACCACCCCCGATGCAAGCCCAGCCTTCTCGGGCACCACCTCCTGCAGCACGATGCGCATGATCGACGGCAGCAGCAGACCATGTCCGACGCCCGCGCAGACCAGCCCGCAGTAGAACAGCAGATCGGGCGTCGCGGATTGGGTCGCGGACCAGCCGGTTACGGTGAAGCCGAGCGTCATCATCGAGAAGCCGAGCGTCAGCACGTGCGCGCCGATGCGCTTGACCACGGCCGGCGACGTCAACGGCCCGATCACGAAGCCGAGCGCGAACGGCATGATCGCGATGCCGGACGCGAGCGGCGTCCAGTGCAGCCCCGTCTGCAGGAAGATGCCGTAGGTCAGGAAGAACGCGCTATTGCAGTAGAACAGGAACGCGAGCACGAGACCGAGCGCGAACGCGCGATTGCGGAACAGTTGCAGATCGACGAGCGGATGGCCGCCGCCGCGCTCGACGCGTCGCTCGGTCGCGACGAACAGCGCGAACACCGGCACCGCGAGCGCGAACATCGCGAAGGTCCATGCGGGCCAGCCGGCTTCGCGGCCATGCGTCATCGGATAGATGACGAGCAGCAGCACCGCCGACAGCAGCGCGACGCCCTTCAGATCGACGCCGGTATGCGTGGCCGGCTGGTTCTCCGGCACGAACTTCCATGTGCCGATGAACGCCGCGATGCCGATCGGGATGTTGATCAGAAAGATCACGCGCCAGTCGAGCCCGAACGGGTGATACGTAATTAGCGCGCCGCCGCCGAGTTGCCCGACGATCGACGACAAGCCGAACACGAATCCATACAGACTCATCACGCGTGTCTGCTGATGCAGCGGTACGACCGCGCGGATCGTCGCGAGCACTTGCGGCGCCATCACCGCGGCCGCGATGCCTTGCACGATGCGCGAGATCACAAGCATGTGGCCGCTCGTCGCGAAGCCGCACAGCGCCGACGCGACCACGAAAGCCGCCATGCCCGTCATGAACATGCGACGGCGGCCGAACAGATCGCCGAGGCGGCCGCCCGTGATCAACAGCACCGCGTACGCGGATGCATAGGCGGACACGACGAGTTGCAGTTGCGCGTCGCTCGCGTGGAGGCCCGTGTGAATCGACGGAAGCGCCAGATTGACGATGAAGTAATCGAGCGGCGCGAGAAAGGCGCCGACGAACAGCACCGCGAGCGCGAGCGCCTGGCGCTGGAAGCCTGGCGCGGCCGCTTTGGCGGCGATAGCCATGCCTGCCACCGCCGGGCCGGGGCCGGTCACGGCCCCGGCTGCGCACGCCGCGCAGCTGGCGGATCCACCGAATGCCGCCGGAGCGGACTTGATCGCTTCGCTTTTCATGACCGACCGTTCAAAAATTAGTTAAAAAATTTTGCGCCGCGCTACACCAGCGCGCGCATCGCCACATCGACGATACCGATCAACGCATCCTGCCGATGCGCGACCCGTCCCATGACCCGCAAGCCCTGCATCACGCACAACAGGAAATCGCCGACGGCTTTTTCGTCGAGCGTCGAATCGAATGCGCCGCTCGCCTGTCCGCGAATCACCGCCGCCGCCAGCAAAGTCGCCATGCGGCGCTGAATCGCGGCGACGCGCGCGCGCAGCACTTCGTCATCGGGCTGCATTTCGAGCGTCGTATTCGTAATGAAACAGCTGCGCCGTCCGCTCAACCCGCACGACACCCGCGCGTAGTGCAGCAGTGCGTCGCGCAGCGCCTGCTCCGGCTCGGCCGTCGCGCTCAGTCGCTGCGCAAGCCGCGCGACCGCGCCTTCCGAGTAATGGTCGAGCGCGGCGAGCATGATGCCGTGCTTGTCGCCGAACACGCCGTACAGGCTGCCGCGCAGCAGACCGGTGGCCTTGCACAGATCGTCGATCGACGTCGCGTGGTAGCCGTGATCCCAGAACACCTGGCTCGCGTTGGCCAGCACGGTGTCCGTGTCGAACTCGCGCGGACGGCCGCGCGGGCACGTTTCGCCGGCTTTTTTCGATGCTTGCTTTGAATGACTCAATTGCGATGACCTTGCGGCCTGGTTGGCGTCGGTTCGTGGATATTATGACTGACTGTTCAAGAAATCAAGGATGGCTTTTCGTAGGCCTATTAGCGTCGGGGTCATCCGTTCATTCAACGACCGCCAGTAAAAAGCCGGCGGCGGGCGTGGCCCTTCGCCGGCTTCGTTGCGAGACGACAGCGACAGCAGAGGCTCAGGTCTCGAGCTTCGCATCCATCGTGATCGTCGCATTCAGCACCTTCGACACCGGGCAACCGGCCTTCGCATCCGCGGTGGCCTTGTCGAACGCCGCCTTGTCTCCGCCCGGAATCTTCACGGTTACGTCGAGATGCACCGCGGTGATCGAGAAGCCGCCGCCGTCCTTGTCGAGCGTGACGGTGGCCGTGGTGCCGATCCGCTCCGGCGTGATGTTGGCCTTGCCCAGCTCCGCCGACAACGCCATCGAGAAACACCCCGCATGCGCAGCCGCGATCAGCTCTTCCGGATTCGTGCCGATGCCGTCCGCGAAGCGCGTCGCGAACGAGTACTGGGTGTCCTTCAGGACGCCGCTGTCAGTGGAAATCGAGCCCTTGCCGTTCTGCAGGCCGCCTTGCCAGACTGCCGATGCCTTGCGCTTCATTGCTCTCTCCTGTTTGTGCCTTGCCGCGCACGCTGCCCGACCGAAGATGATGCCCGCCGCGGCGGTCCGCCCGGAAGTGTCCGCGCTCGGGCATCGGTCGCAGGTGCCGCGCGGCTCGCAGGCGCGGGCGTGGACCGGATTTCATCATAGGCGCTTCCGTGCGCCGGCGCGGAAAACCACCCTTTCACTATCTCAAATTCGACAATAATATTTCACCGAAAAGGCGCTTTTTTGCCGACCTCGTAAGAAATAGACTGCGTACAAGGATCGGGAAACGTGATTCACACCGATCAACTACACAATCAATTGGAGGTCACCATGAAATCGCTTATTTCCGCCGTCGTCGTCGCATCCGCTCTGATCGTTCCGGCAGTGTCGTTCGCCCAGCAGGCAAACGCTCCGGTCACGCGCGCTCAGGTGCGCGCCGAACTCGTAGCCGCGCAAAAAGCGGGCCTCCTGAACCAGAACGACACCAACTATCCGATGGCCGTGCCGCAAAGCTCGACGATCGTCACGGCTTCGACGGACGGTTCGCAGGATGTCGGCGGCGCGAAGGCTAGCTCGTCGGACGCAGGCGCCCCGACGACGGTGCAGCAACGTCTCTTTTCGACGTATCGCGGTAACTAAAAGTAGTCACTGACCGCGCTGGCAGTTGATGCAGCACGCAGTAGAAAAGCCCCGGTTGCGAAGGTTCGCAACCGGGGCTTTTCGTTGGCGCATGCGGCGCTAATACGCGCCGCCGCTTGCTTGCAAACAGGCTATTCGGAAAACGGCAGGCTTTGCTGTCCCAATGCGCGCATGTCGAATACGTTCAGCGTCATTGCGACCAGCGCGTAGTAGCCGAGCAGGCCGACCAGGTTGATCACGACCTGATGCCCGAAACGCCCGACCGCCTGCTCATACGTCGTGTCCGTCACGCGCTTCGTCTCGTACAGTTCGCTCGCGAAGTCGTAGATCAGCGCGTCGTCGGCATCGGCGAACTCGGGGCGGCGCCCCTGCCGGATCGTCTCGGCGTCCGCTTCGCTCACGCCCGCCTGCAGCGCGATCGGATGGTGGATGTACCACTCCGCCTGCGCCTGCCAGCGCGAAGCGGTCACCAGAATCGCGAGTTCCGATAGCCGCAGCGGCAGCCCGGTCTGGTAGCGGCAAAACGCGCCGAGGCGTTGCGCGTGCTGAGCGAGTTCCGGGCTGTGAATCCAGCCGAGGAACGGTCCGTTCAGATTGCCGCGCGGGCCGGACAGGATTTCATCGAGCACCGCCTTCTGTTCCGGCGTGGCGGTGGACGTGTCGAAGTGAGGCAAGCGCTCGGTCATCATCGTTCTCGTTAAGGGCGGTGGTTCGGATATCAGACGGCTGCGAGCGACGCGCCGATCGCATCGCTCAGGCGGCTGACGATCTCGTCGATATCACGTTCCGTGCAGATAAACGGCGGCGCGAGCAGCACGTGGTCGCCGCTCTTGCCGTCGACGGTGCCGCCCATCGGATACACCATCAGGCCGCGCGCGAACGCTTCGCGTTTGATCGTCGCGTGCAGTTTCAGTCTGGCGTCGAACGGCTCCTTGGTAACGCGATCCTTCACGAGTTCGACGCCGACGAACAAGCCGCGCCCGCGCACATCGCCGATATGCGCATGCTGCGCATAGTGCTCGCGCAGCCGGCCGCGCAACTGCTCGCCGCGCGCCTGCACGTTCGCGAGGAGCCCATCTTCCGCAATCACGCGCTGCACTTCGAGCGCGGCCGCGCATGCAGTTGCATGACCGATATAGGTATGGCCATGCTGGAAAAAGCCCGAGCCGCCGACGATCGTCTGATAGATGCGGTCGCTGACCAGCGTGGCGCCGATCGGTTGATAGCCGGCGCCAAGGCCCTTGGCGATGGTCAGCAGATCGGGCGCCACGCCGTCTTCGTCGCACGCGAACAGATAGCCGGTGCGGCCCATACCCGACATGATCTCGTCGAGAATCAGCAGCACGCCGTAGCGGTCGCACACCGCGCGGATCTTGCGGAAGTACTCGCGCACCGGCGGCACCGCGCCGGCCGTCGCGCCGACCACCGTTTCCGCGACGAACGCCGCGACCGTGTCCGCACCGAGTTCGAGGATCTTCTGCTCGAGTTCATCGGCGAGACGCTGCGCGAACGCTTCTTCGGTTTCGTCCGCGCGTTGCTCGCGATACGCGTAGCACGGGCTCACGTGATGCGCTTCGATCAGGATCGGCAGGAACGGTTCGCGGCGCCACGCATTGCCGCCGATCGCGAGCGCGCCGAGCGTGTTGCCGTGATAGCTCTGCCGACGCGCGATGAAATGACGCCGCTGCGTCTCGCCCTTCTCGACGAAATACTGGCGCGCGAGCTTCAGCGCCGCCTCGATCGCCTCCGAGCCGCCCGACACGAAGTACACGTGCTCGAGTCCGGCCGGCGCGCTCGCGACCAGCCGGTTGGCCAGTTCCTCGGCCGGCTCCGTCGTGAAGAACGACGTGTGCGCGTACGGCAGCTGTTGCGCTTGCCGCTTGATCGCGTTGATCACGCGCTGGTTGCTGTGGCCGAGGCACGACACGGCGGCGCCGCCCGACGCGTCGATATAGCGCTTGCCCGTGGAGTCGATGATTTCGATGCCGTCGCCCGCGACGGCCACCGGCAAGGACTGCTTCGGAGAACGATGGAAAACGGTGGACATGGTGTTCAGTTCCTGTTGATGGTGTCGGGTGCTGAAACGCGGGCCGCCTCGGGTGCAGCGCAGGCGATGAAAGTGTCGAACACGCATTGCCGCTGCCGATATGCCTTCATCGACACGCCCGCACTGCCGATTTCGAACAGCGCGGTGGCGAGGGTGTTCTCGTCGTCGGGATCGTGAGGATCGTCGCGATAGATCGGCAAGCCTTCCGGCGCGCGATCGTGCAGTACGTCGAGCAAGTCCGCCGGTTGCGGCGAGCCGGCCGCGGCGAGCGCGGGCAACAATGCGTTCAGGCGCGACTGCCGGTCGCGCGACGACTCGGTGACGATCTGCACTTGCGCTTCGCAGCCCGGATGAATCATGTGATTCGCGTGGCCCGACAGAGTCCGCACCGGCTGCACCGAGCAGCGCCGCGCGCTTGCTTCGACGCTGAACAGCCGCGCGTCGCCCGCACAGCCGAGCGTGTGATGGAAACCGCTCGCCGACGGCATGCCGCTCAGGATCTGCAACGCCTGATCGAGCGAGCCGGCGTCGAGCACCGCACGCGCGACGAGCATGCGCGGCACGCCGGCTGCCGGCGCGCGGATGCGCAGGTTATTGATGGCTTGCGTGAGTCCGGCGCGATTGGCCGCGAACGTATGACCCGGCAGCGAGCCGGGATAGTAGAAGCTGACGAAGCCTGGGCGGCCGTTCGGCTGGACCTCGACCATCGCGCAGCGTTCGCGCAGAAACGGGTCGCCGTCTTCGTTGTGCGCGATGTAGCGCGGGTTGCCGGCGTTGCCCGGGATGGCGGCAAGCGTCGTGCAGCCGTCCGGCGCGTTGTGAATCAGCTCGCCGCGGCAGTTCCACAGGAATACGTCTTCGGCGGCCCAGCCGAGGCCGGCCGCCATGCCATCGAGTTCGGCGAGCAGCGCCGGACAATGCGCGCGCGCCGCGTCGCGCAGCGTCTGCACGAACGGCGCGCCGCGCCAGCGCCGCACCGCCTGCCAGGCGGCGCTTTGCGCCATGTAATCGGCGAACACCGGCCGCGCGATTTCGCCGAGCCGGTAGCCGATCTCGTACGGCTCACCGCTGACCTGAAAGACACTGAATCCCTGCATCGACGCCACGGGTCGCACCCACATTCAACAATCGGTACGTATTTATACGCTAATGCAACGTTTGTTGTCAAATGGTGTTGGACGGCACCAGCTGGAGCGCGGCGTGCTTCACTTCACGCAATCGCTCAAGGGACGTACGCACCCTTCGCATGCAACGATTGTTCGGCGAGCGCAAGCTGCTCGAGCGCGTCCGTGCCTTCCAGCGCGAGCAGATGCGCGACCAGTGCCTCGGCGATCGCGGTAGCGGCCACCAGCGACGGAAAGAACGATGGGCTTTCGTGCGAGAAGATCAGCACCTTGTCGGCATTCAGGGCGATCGGCGAGACGGCGCTGTCGGTGATGGCGATCAGCTTGCTGCCTTTTTCGAGCGCGGCCTCGGCGACGCGCGCGGCCTCGACCGAATACGGCGCGAAGCTGATGACGATGGTCGCGCTGTCGCGCTCGATCGTGCGCAGCTGCATTTCGAGCGTGCCCGCCTCGCCGTTTAGCAGCGATACCGACGGACGAAACAGCCGATAGCCATAGACGAGACCGAATGCCACCGGGTAACACGAGCGAAAGCCCGCCACGTGAACGTGCGGCGCACGCCGCAGCACCCGCGCCGCCTCAACGATCACGCGGCCGTTATGCGCGGCGGTCGTTTCGAGATTGTGCTGCTGCGCGACGAGCAGGTCGTTCGCGAGTGCATCTTTCGATTTGACCATCGAGCGCGCCCGGCTCGTCAACGGCTCGGGCCGCGTGCGCACACGCGCGACGAACAGATCGCGCAATTCGTTCCAGCCGGGAAAACCCAGTTGCTGAGACAGCCGCACCAGCGACGCGGGTTGCACCTGCGCGCGCTCGGCCACCTTGCGCATCGACGACACCGCGACCTCGTCGGGATGATCTAGCAGGAAGCCTGCTCCCATCTGGAACTGCGGGCTCAGTTCAGGGAAGCGCGCCCGGATCAGGGCGACGAGCTGATCGAAGCTGTCTGGCATGGTGAGGTGGCTTGGTGCCGGGGTGAGAGATGACAACAAATGTTACCACCGGGTAGGGGTGTTTCAACGGAGTGAAGACGCGCTTAACAATGCACGGAGAGTCGACTGCAAGTCCTTACGGAAACGGCGTCGCCTTGCCCGAGAATGATCGTTCGCAATAAGATCTGGGCCGCCGGAAACCAGCACAATTGACTGATCATGAAAGTCTTATCAAGCGAACGTGCAGACGCCGCCGTGCGCGCGGCGGCAACTGGCATTGATAGAGAGGAACGCCCGTGCGCCTTCGATTTTTGCACTTGTAATTGACCCCGTGCATACTCTCTTTCCACCAAAGCAAGCATGGCGCGGCGAGAAGACCACGTCCCCGGAGATGCAATGCGTTTCGATTTGCAGTCGCTGAAACTGTTCGTCGCTGTCTGCGAGCATGGCAGTATTGCCCGCGCGGCAGAAGCCGAAAATATCGCGCCTTCCGCGCTCAGCAAGCGCATGTCCCATCTCGAGGACACGCTCAAGAACGCCCTCTTTGTGCGCAGCAACAAGGGGCTCGAACTCACGCCCGCAGCCGCGGCTCTCCTGCAGCATGCCCGTGTACTGCTGCGTGACATTGCCCAGATGGAAAGCGAGTTGCTCGACCATTCCGAGGGCCTGCGCGGACAGATCCGGCTGCATGCCAGCCTCTCGACCATCGTCCAGTACATCGCTAACGACATCCGCGACTTCCTGGCACTGCATCCGGGGTTGCGCATCGATCTGCAGGACAGCCTGAGCCCGGCCGTGGTCCGCGCCGTCGCCGAAAACACGGCCGACATCGGCGTGTTCGGCGGCACGACCGTGACCACGGGCCTACAGGTCTATCCGTACCGCAGCGACCGGCTGGTGGTCATCATGCCGCCCGATCACCCGCTCAGCCGCGCCGATAAAGTGAAGTTCCGCGAAGTGGCCGAGTACCCGCTGGTGGGGCCGCAACCGGGCAGCTATCTGAATTCGCTGGTACTGCGCGCGGCGGCCGATCTCGACCATCCGCTCAAGCTGTCGATCCGCGTCAACGGCTTCGAGCCGGTGCGCAGCATGGTAGAAGCGCGGCTGGGCATCGGCCTCGTGCCTGATCATCATGCGCAGCGCTATGTCAGTTCGGCGCCACTGGTCGCCGTCGAACTCGACGAACCGTGGGCCGAACGGCACTGGAAAATCTGCGTGCGCGAAGCCGAGTCGCTCCCGCCGCCCGTGCAGCTCCTGCTCAAGCACCTGCTCGCGCGCCACGATGCGGCAGGCACCTGATCGTGCCCCCGGCCTTCACGAATACGCCAGCCTCAGCCCGGCTTGCGGCCAAGCCATCGTGCCGAGCCGTCCCGTGCCCGACAGCGTGAGGTAAGCCGTTTTCATGTCGGCGCCGCCGAAGCAGAGGTTGGTCACCATGCCGTCGGGCACCATCACCTGTCGCAGTACCTCGCCCGACGGCGCAACCACCGTGATGCAACCGGTGACGAGCGTGGCCACGCAGATGTTTCCCTCCGCGTCCACGGCGAGGCTGTCGAAGCGCTGATAACCCGGCAGCCCGCACACCAGCCGGCCGCCGTGCGGCGACGGATACGGATGCTTGCGCGCGCGGCCGGGCTCTTCCAGGTCGAACGCCCACAGCCGGGCGGTCTCGGTCTCCGCCACATAGACGACACGGTCGTCCGGCGACAGGCCGACCCCATTGGCCGTCGTGAGCGGGTAAGCGACTTCGACGATCGCCGATCCATCGGCGCGTCCGTAATAGAGACCCGCGTGATCCCGGTCGCGCAGCCGGTTCTTGCCGAAGTCGGTGAAGTAGAAGCCGCCGTCGTGGTCGAACACGATGTCGTTGGGTCCGCATAGCGGATGCTCGCCGCAGCGGTCGTACAGCGTAGTCAGTGCGCCTGTTTGCGGGTCGAAGCGCTCGATGCGGCCGCTTGTATAACGCGGATGCACACCCGGCTTCGTGCGATTCAGCCCGGCAACGGTACGGAACAGGAAGCCTCCGTTGTTGCAGATGTAGAAGGCTCCATCCGGTCCGAGCGCCAGCCCGTTGGGTCCGCCGCCGATCTCGGCCACGACGCTCACGGTGCCGTCGGCGGCTACGCGGCTGATGGTCTCGCGCTCGATTTCGACCAGAACGATCGAGCCATCGGCCATCGCCACGGGCCCTTCGGGAAATTTCAGCCCTTCGGCCAGGATGCGGATGCCGCTCTCCATCGTTGCATCTCCTCGCAAATCAGTGCTTGTCTGCATTTTCGACGAAGCGATTGTCGTAAGTGGCCTTCAGGTCGATCGACGCACGGCCGATCTCTGGATCGAAGGCGGCCAGCACGTCGCGGACGGTCCGCGCGGCGGCGTCCGTCATCAGGCCGTCACGCGAAATGCAGCTCTGCATGTTGCCGTAGGCTCGCGCGAAGACATCCTTATCCGCCAGAGCGTATTGCTTCGGCACGGCTGCAGCGACCTGCTCGGGCGTCGCGTGCGCCATCCAGCGCTCGGCTTCGAGGACGGCGTCCGTCACCGCCTGCACGGTATTGGGATATTTCGCGGCGAACTCTTTGGTCGTGTAGATGGACGCTTCCGGATAATCGCCGCCCAGCGTCGCGCGGGTTCCGGCGGGATCGCGCATCACGGCCAGCGGGTAGAGATCGCCACTGCCCTGCAGCACGGTTGCGACGGGATCGTTGCTCATCAACGCATCGATCTGCCCGCTGCGTGCCGCGGCAATCGCACCCGCCGACGAGCCCACGCCGATGATGGACACATCGCCCGGCTTCACGCCGGCCTTGTTCAACAGGTAATTCACGCCCATGTGAAAACTCGAACCTGGCGAGCTCACGCCGATGCGCATGCCCTTCAGATCCGCATACGACTTGATCTTGCCGTGGCTCGCGCGGGTCACGCCGAACACCCAGCCGGGGCAGGAGGCCAGGGTCACGAACGACACCAGCTTCTGTCCCTTGGCCGCCATCGTGATCGTGTTCGAATAGGCGCCCGCGACGATGTCGGCGCTGCCGCCCAGCATCGCCTGCAGCGCCTTCGCGCCGCCGCTGAACACGCCGATCTCGACGTCCAGCCCGGCCTGCTTGAAGTATCCGCGGCTGTCCGCGATGACGAACGGCAGATACGGAAAGCCCACGCCCGCCGCGGCCAGGCTCAGCTTGGGCTTCTCCGGCACCGGCGCGGCGCTCGCGGCCGACTGGTTCACGAGAGCCGCGCATGCGCAGAGTACTGGCAACAGCTGGCGCCTGATCGTTCTCACGATGGTTTGTCTCCATGTTTTGCGGGCCGGCGGCTTCAGATGGATGGGCGGTTTCTGCCCCAACCCGCGAGGAGGCCCGGCTTCTCATGATCCGCCGGACCGTAGCGTAACAGCTTCATATATACGTTTGCGTCAATAGGTGGCGCGTCCGCCGGACAGATCGAAAACCGCGGCAGTCGTAAATGAATTCTCTTCGCTGGCAAGCCACGCGATCATCGCGGCCGCTTCATCGAGTTCGAGGAAACGTCCGCGCGGAATCTTGCCGAGCATGTATTCGATGTGCTCGGGCGCCTGCTCCATCGCGCCGGGTGTGCGCGCCACGGCAGGCGTGACGCAGTTGACCGCGATGTCGTGGCTCGCCAGTTCCTTGCCGAGGGACTTGGTCATCGCGATCACGGCGGCCTTCGCCGAGCTGTACGCAGCGGCATTCGGGTTGCCTTCCTTGCCGGCGACGGACGCGAGGTTGACGATACGGCCATAGTTCTGGCCGACCATTACAGGCACCACGGCGCGGCAGCAATGGAAGGTGCCGTTGACGTCGACATCGATCACCTGCTTCCACACGTCGACGGGATACTCGGCCAGCGTGGCATTGGGTCCGACGATGGCCGCGTTGTTGATCAGGACATCGATACGTCCCGCTGCTTTCAGCGTGGATGCCACGGCCGCCTCGACGCTCGCGTAGTCGGCGATGTCGACACGCTCGAAGTGAACGTCGTGATCGCCCAGTTCGGCGCGCGCCTGTTCCGTGCCTGCGGCATTGATGTCCCAGATCACGAGGCGCGCGCCGGAGGCCAGCAGCCGGCGGCCGACCGCGAGGCCGATGCCTTGTGCGCCGCCCGTCACGACGGCGACGCGGTCCTTCAGGTTGATAGCGTTGGTCTGCAAAATGACTCCCTCAAAGTTGGTTCGTCGAGCGCCGCCCACACACATGCATGCGTTCGTGCGCTCATGCGCTCGCGGCCACGGTCTGTCCGGCCACAGGGCGCCAGCGCAACAGGTAACCCTCGACCATCGACACCGCCGTATCGAGCGCCAGTGCAAACACCGTCAGCACGAGGATGCCCGCGATGACCGAGTTGATGTCGAACACGCCCTCGGCCAGCAGAATCAGATAGCCCACGCCCTTCTCCGAGCCCAGGTACTCGCCCACCACGCTGCCGACGAACGCGATGCCGATCGCGTTGTGCAGGCTGGAGAACACCCAGCTCGTCGCCGAGGGCAGGTACACGTGCCGCATCAGCTGACGCGGGTTGGCGCCCAGCATGCGCGTATTGGACAGCACCGCCGGGCTGACCTCGCGAACGCCCTGGAACACGTTGAAGAACACCACGAAGAACACCAGCGTCACGCCCAATGCCACCTTGGACCAGATGCCGAGGCCGAACCAGAGCGCGAAGATCGGCGCAAAGATCAGGCGCGGCATCGAATTCATGGCCTTGATGAACGGATCGAACACGACCGCCAGAAACGGATCGAGCGCGAGCCACAGACCGCACGCGAGGCCCAACACCGTGCCGATCGCGAACGCCAGCATGGTTTCGACCAGCGTCGTATAGAGATGGCGAAACACCGAGCCCGTCACGATCCATTCGACGATGCGACGAGCGACGCCGACGGGATCGCCGAAGAAAAACGGCGACAGCCATTTCTGATTGGTGCCGAGCCACCACAGGAACAGCACGCCGAACAACAGCGCCAGCCGGGTGACATTCACGGTGAACCGGTTGTTCGGGTCAAACGCGATTGCGCGCATAGCTTTTCAGAACCTCCTCTCGAAGCACGTCCCAGATCTGGTTGTGCAGTTGCAGGAAACGCTGCGTCATGCGGATTTCCGACATTTCGCGCGGACGCTCGAGGTCGATCTCGAACTCAGCGATGGGCCGCGTGCCGGGCCCCGCCGACAGCACGACGACGCGGTCCGACAACGAGATCGCCTCTTCCAGGTCGTGAGTCACGAACATCACGGACTTGCGGTCGTACGACCACAGCCGCAGCAACTCGTTTTCCATCAGGTGCCGGGTCTGGATGTCCAGTGCGCTGAACGGCTCGTCCATCAGGATGATGCGAGGATTCAGCGCCAGCGCCTGCGCGAGCCCGGCACGCTTGCGCATGCCGCCCGACAGCTGATGCGGATATTTCTTGCCGTGCCCGTGCAACCCCACCCGCCCCAGCCATTCGTGCGCGACGCCCAGGGCCTCTTCGCGCGGTATGCCGCGGAAGATCAGGCCCATGGCGATGTTTTCTTCGGCGGTCTTCCAGGGCATCAGCGCGTCGACCTGGAATAGATAGGCGGCCTGCTTGTTCAGACCGGTGGTCAACTTGTCGCCGAATACGCTCAGGCTGCCCGACGAAGGCCGCGTCAGCCCGGCCGCAACGTTCAACAGCGTGGACTTGCCGCAGCCCGTGGGACCGACGATCGAGACGAACTCTCCGTCGCCGATCGTCAGGTTGCCGCCGGAAACGGCCGTGTAGGTCTGCGCGTTCTTGCCGTTGCCGGCGAACGTACACGTCACGTTGTCGAAGCGCAGCGCTTCGCGCACCGGCGCGTGGCCGGGCTCGAGCGGGACACTGCACGGCGCCGTGCTCATGGCTGGATCTCCGCTGCTTTCTCGACGAAGTGGTTGTCATAGGTCGTGGCGAGGTCGATCCTGGCCGAGCCCACTGTCGGGTCGAATGCCGACAGCACGTCACGCACGGTCTGCGCGCCCTTCGGCGTGATCTCGCCGTTCTGCGCGATACAGCGTCGGCTGTTCCTGAAGGCCTCGGCGTAGAGCGCCTTGTTGTCCTCCAGGTACTCGGGCGGCACGTTGTCGGCGACCTGTTCCGGCGTCGCTTTCGCGATCCACTTCTCGGCGCGTACGATCGCATTGGCGACTGCCTGCACCGTCTTCGGATTCCTGTTGATGAAGTCCTGCGTCGCGAACAGGCTGGACTCGGGGTAATCGGAGCCGAACACCTTGACGTTGCCCTCGGCCGTGCGCATGTTCTCGAGCGGCTTCAGGCTGCCGTCCTTAACCAGGATCGTGGCGCTCGGATCGTTGACGATCAGCGCATCGATTTGCCCTGCCCGCACCGCCGCGACTGCGCCCGCCGCCTGGCCCACACCGATGATCGACACGTCCGTCGGCTGCAGCCCCGCCTTGTGCAGAATGTAGTTGACCGCCATGTGCGTGCTCGAACCCGGCGCGCTCACGCCGATACGCATGCCCTTCAGATCCTTCGCCGACTTGACTTCGCCCTCGCGCTTCTGGGACACGCCGAAGATCCAGCCCGGACAGATGACCTGCGCGGCGATCACCACCAGATGCTGGCCCTTGGTGGCCATCGTGATGGTGTTCGAATAGGCGCCCGCGACCATGTCGGAGCTGCCGCCCAGCAGCGCCTCCAGGGTCTTCGAGCCGCCTGAGAAAGCGGCGATGTGCACGTCCAGCCCTTCGTCCTTGAAGTAGCCGCGCTGCTGCGCGACCAGCATCGGCAAATAGGTGATGCCGACGGAAGCCGCCGCGATGTGCAGCTCGGGCTTTTCAGGCACATCCTTGGCCACGGCAGCGACGGAACCGCATACAAGCTCGAACGCTGCGCACAGCGCAATGGCGAATTTCAGCTTCATGGTTGTCTCCTCCCTTTGCGGGGGTTTTCTGGTGTGACCATCTACTGCCGAGGATGAGCCGGAGTCCGCGTGGCATCCGGTCCGTGCAATGCGCTTGCCGCCTAAGCTGCCTGCTTGCGAAGCGCCTCGACCACGGCATCGCCCATATCGCGCGTGCCGACGCATTGCGTGCCTTCCTGATGGATGTCGGCGGTACGGTAGCCCGCTGCCAGCACGGCACGCACGGACTTTTCGACGCGGCTCGCGGCGTCTTCCATCTCGAAGCTCTCGCGCAGCATCATCGCCAGCGACAGGATCGCCGCGAGCGGATTGGCGATATCCTTGCCGGCAATGTCCGGCGCCGAACCGTGCACCGGCTCGTAAAGCCCCTTGCGGTTGTAGCCCAGCGAGGCCGAAGGCAGCATGCCGATGGAACCCGTCAACATGGCCGCGGCGTCCGAGAGAATGTCTCCGAAGATGTTGCCCGTGACGATCACGTCGAACTGCCTGGGCCGGCGCATCAGCATCATCGACGCAGCGTCCACGAACAGATGGCTCAGCTCGACGTCCTTGTAATCGCGCCCGACACGCACGACCACTTCGCGCCACAACTGGCTCGCCTCCAGCACGTTGGCCTTGTCCACCGAGCACAACTTGCCGCGCCGACGACGCGCGGCCTCGAAGGCCGCACGCGCGACGCGCTCCACCTCCGATTCCGAATAGCGCATCGTGTTGAAACCCACCCGCTCTCCCGCGTGGTTGGTCTCGAAGCCGCGCGGCTGGCCGAAATAGACGTCGCCGTTCAACTCGCGCACGATCACGAGATCCAGCCCATCGACCACTTCCGGCCGCAGCGTCGAAGCGCCGATCAGTTCGGGGAACATATACGCCGGGCGGAAATTGGCATACAGGGTCAGCGCTTCGCGCAACTGCAGCAACCCGGTGCCGGGACGACGCTCGCGCGGAATGTCGGCTTCGTCGGCCACACCCACCGAACCGAACAGGATCGCATCGGCCTTGCGCGCGAGCGCCAGCGTGGACTCGGGCAGCGGCACGCCATGCGCCTGAATGCCCGCCTCGCCGATAGCGGCTTCCTCGGTCTCGGCGTGAGGCGCCACGACCCGCAGCACCTTGAGAGCCTGCGCCACGACTTCCGGACCGATGCCATCACCGGGCATGACTGCAATCTTCATCTGAACTTCTCCTTGGTTGTTATCGCTGGGTTGTCGTCAGGTAGAGCGCGCTGTCACCACGCTTGCTTGCGGTTGCGTTCGAATGCATCGATGCGGTCCCGGTGTGACAGCGTGTAGTCGATCTCGTCCATGCCGTGCAGCAGACACTCTTTCGCGAAGGGCTCAACGTCGAACGCGTGGACGGAACCGTCGGGCAGCGTCGCCGTCTGCGCGGGCAAGTCGATCGCGATGCGGCTGCCAGGTCTCGCAGACAGGTCGTCCAGCAGCGGCAACACTACGGACTCGGGCAATACGATGGGCAGCAGTCCGTTCTTCAGGCAGTTGATGAAGAAGATGTCGCCGAAGCTCGGGGCGATCGCCGCACGGATACCGTAGTCGTACAGCGCCCAGACGGCATGCTCGCGCGACGAGCCACAACCGAAGTTGCGATTGGCCACGACGATGCGCGACTCGCGGTAAGGCGCCTGGTTGAGCACGAAGTCCGGCCGCCTCGCGCCATCAGGCTCGAAGCGCAGCGCGCGAAAGAGAAACTGGCCGAAATCGTCGGAGCGGGGTTTTTGCAGGAAGCGCGCCGGCAGAATCTGGTCGGTATCGCAGTTGATGGCGGTGATGGGCACGGCCACTGCGTCGAGGTACGTCAGGCATTCCATGTTCAGGCTCCCAGCAGACGGCGCACGTCCGTCAGATGTCCCGTCACCGCGGCTGCGGCCGCCATCGCAGGGCTCATCAGATGCGTGCGCACGCCGGGCCCCTGGCGGCCCACGAAATTGCGGTTCGACGTCGACGCGCAGCGCTGGCCGGGCGCGGCGATATCGCCGTTCGTCGCGAGGCACATCGAACAGCCGGGAAAGCGCCACTGAAAGCCGGCCTCCACGAACACGCGGTCGAGCCCTTCGGCCTCGGCCTGCGCGCGCACCTGGTGCGAGCCCGGCACCACCCATGCCTCGATGCCCGGCGCGATGTGGCGGCCGCGCGCGACATCGGCGGCACTGCGCAGGTCCTCGATGCGTCCATTGGTGCACGAGCCGATAAATACCCGGTCGATCGCCACCCCTTCCAGCGCCTCGTGCGGGACCAAGCCCATGTAATCGAGCGAGCGCGCCATCGCGGCGCGCAGATCGGGGTCGGCCTCCGCTGCGGGATCGGGCACGCGAGCGTCGATCGAACACGCATAGCCGGGTGTGGTGCCCCAGGTCACCATCGGGGCGATCTCGCTCACATCGATATGTACCTCGCGGTCGAACCTCGCGCCGGGGTCGGTGAACAAGGTGCGCCAGTGCGCGATGGCCCGCTCCCGCGCTTCGCCCGCGGGTGCGAAGGGGCGCTCTGCCAGATAGGCGAAGGTGGTTTCATCGGGAGCGATCATGCCGGCGCGACCGCCCGCCTCGATGGTCATGTTGCACAACGTGAGCCGGCCTTCCATCGACAGACCGGCGATCGCGGAGCCCGTGTACTCGATCACGTAGCCTGCTGCTCCGGCCACACCGATCCGCGCGATCACGGCCAGGATCAGGTCTTTGGCGGTGACGCCCTGGCCCGGCGTGCCGTCGAGCATGACGCGCATGTTGCTCGACTTGCGCTGCCACAGGCATTGCGTGGCAAGCACGTGAGCGACTTCGGTCGCGCCGATGCCGAACGCGAGCGCGCCGAGCGCGCCGTGCGTCGACGTGTGGCTATCCGCGCAGACAACGGACATGCCGGGCAGACTCAGCCCCTGCTCGGGCCCGACCACATGGACGATGCCGCGCCGCGAATCGTCCATGTCGAACAGCGTGATGTGAGACTCGGCCGTATCGCGCTGGAGGGCCAAGATCATCGCGCGCCGCTCGGGGTCGGCCACGGCCGCCATGTCGTTCGCCGCGCTGGAAACGTAGTGGTCCGCGGTGCCGAAGATGCGCTCCGGCGAGCGCGGCTTGAGGCCGCGTTCACGCAACAGGTCGAACGATTGCGCGGTGACGTCGTGAATGAAATGCCGGTCGATGAACAGCAGATCCTGTCCGTCGTCGCGCGACATGACCCGGTGACTGTCCCAGATCTTGTCGTAAAGCGTCCGCGGACCGGCCATTGCCTGGTCGGGTTGCATTGCTTCGCCTCGCTCCATCAATTTCCCGGCCGCTGCGGCAGGGGCCTTGCGTTCTCTCGGTTGATCCCGATGTGCGACCATCATGCCGTAGGCGAGACGGGTTGTTCGTGGTGTTTTGGCAAGGCACCATCGCCGATCGCGATGACGAGGATGTCTTCGATCGAAGGTTCATGCAGAGAGGCCGCGGTGGCCATTGATGGATAGGCCCCAAATCAACTTCCCAGAAAACCTACGAAATCGCAAACCGCCGAAGAACGACACCTCTGGAATGAATGGTTGCCGTGGATCGTTTAATGCTGGAGGAAGGACACGCCGCAGATTGAAAGCGGCCGAGGAACTGCATGGCGAATTCGCCCATGCGGCAAGACTGGAGAAGGCAGCATGAACTCAAGGAAGGCGCAATGACCCGTACGGACGGAGAACAGGAATATCTGGCCGCCAGCGAATCCTACTTGACCGCCATCAAACCGACGGCGCGACAGACCGCAACGTTCTGTGCGGCGACAGCACAGATGCTCGCGGATGATCTGGGCGGGAAGGTGGCGATCTCGTTGCCGGAGGGAATTTACATCGTGCGAATGCCGAACCGGAGGAAATATGGAACTTGAAATCAACGCGCCGGCGCAATACCAGTGGGTATGTAGCCACGGCAACCGGATCGCCGAAAGATGCCAGCAATGCGTATGACTCAAGAATACGCATTTGTTGAGTCCGGTAGCGCGCGTTCGTCGCCGCTCATCGTAGAACGACCGGTGAGCGGCTGTAAGCAGGCATATTAGCGATTGCGCCTGCTCTCGCGTAGCCGTCCAGAACCTCACGTGTTCAAGCCGCACTACAGGCCGAATTCAGCCTTCATCATGCTCAAGTGATCGGCCACGCGTCTTGCATAGCCCTTCGCGCCACCGCTATAGCGATCTAGTGCGTACTCGATGTTCCCATCTGCCGCTCTTATGTAGTCACGCAAAATTGCCGACCCGATGCGCACGTTCGTGCGCGGATCGGTCAAATCCGACGTGCGAACGACAAGATCCTGGTGCTGGGACGGAAGTACTTGCATCAGCCCTTTGGCGCCAATCACACTCACCGCGAATCGATCGAAACTGGATTCGACCGCAATAACCGCAAGTAACAGCAGCGGCGAGATCGTGTATCGCCTGGCTGCATTCATCACCGCGTGACCAATCTCCAATGCGTCGTGCAATCCTATATGGAAGCGAGCGTTCACAACGACGGCGATTGCTTCCGCAGTGGGCGTTTCGCTTTCGGGCGCGTCGACAATTTCCATGGGCGTTGGCCCAAGTTGCGAATCGGCGGCATGGCACAGTCCCGTTAGCGAGCCGAAAATCACAATTGCCGCGAAGACAATACCGTGGAGACCGTTAGCTATAGCGCGTGACCAATCAATAAAATCTTCGTTCAGATTCGCGAACATGGCCTATTTCCCATAAGAGTCCCTGGTCACGAGGTTCCATCGGGGCTTGCCCTGAAACAGCCTGACGAAGGTAGGTCAACAACAAAATCAAAAGCAAAGTCAATCGGCGTCCAGAGGGTATGCCTAATTGGGAAGCCAGTTCATTGTTGGGAAAACCTTGGCGGGCGGGTAGACGCACCATGACCCGTCTTCATGTCGAAAGAAGACCAGCGCAAACGTTCCAGACGAACGCGTGACTTCAACCCGGACAACTCGCCATGGCATGTGTCGCGAGCGATCTGGTCGGGTGACCCGGAAATTTCCGGTTTTTCCAAACCAATCACTGACGATAACCCGAAGGGATTCGCACCGATTCCTCATTTCCTTCTCCGTGCCTCGTGATTGAACTAGCAAACCGAGTCAATTGCATTAGCAATGTCAGTTGCGCAATACAACAAGATCCATTGATGGCGCCCGGAACCCAAATCCCTGGCGGCATTTCACGCAGAAAAAATAGCCGGTGTGAGGGTCTGGAGGAGTTGTCACACCGGCCTCTTCAATTGAAGAGTAAAAGCAGCGCTTCTCAGGTTCATTGAGTCCTTGCACTTCCTACGATCTCGCAGGCGCTCAGAACTGATGCATGACACCCGCGAAAATGCCTTCCTGGCTATGGCCGTAATTCGGATTGCCATTCGACGCCGTGTTGGTCACAGGATTGAAGTTGTTGTTTCCATAAGCGCTGTCGTACAAAGCGAGGTTGGACGTCGAGCTGTTGTGGATATAGCCGGCTTCCGTGTACAGGAACGTACGCTTCGACAGGTTGTAGGTAGCACCAAGCGTGTACAAGGTCGCATTGCCGTTGCCGTGATTGGCATTCGCATGGTAGACGGCTGTCGTGACCGCCGTCGCGGTGGATACCTGCCAGGCCGCGCCGAACCACTCGTGATCCACAGAGGTCGGTGCGCTGACGCCGCCAGGTTGTGAACCCGGCGTCACACCGACGCTCGCGTCGCTCGCATTCGGTGCGTTCAGGTGCTGGTAACCTGCATAGAGATGCACCGGCCCGAACACCAGCGTTCCGCCCGCGAGCAGCGAACGCGAGTGGTTGTATACATCATTGAAAGTGCCATCAGCCCCGCGCACTTCGTCGTAAATCACGCGAAAATCGCCCATCCCGAACGTGTAGACGCCTTCGATACCGTTGGTACGACCCTGCCCCGTGGGCGTGGCGGCTGTATTCCAATGAGTGTTGTTGGTAAGAGCGTATTGACCTCTGAAGTACAGCCCACTCCAGGTGGGCGTCTGATATTCGAAGGCATTTGCAGCACTCGCCCAATTGCGCCCGCGCACCAGCGACGAGATCCCGTAACGCTGCATCAGTTGAGGGTCGGTGCCCCAACTATCCTGTGAAATCTCTCCTGCGCCGATGTTGCCCATCTTGAACGTGCCGTAGCTCGGATTGGTGAATCCGATCGTGGCATGACGGCCGAAGAGATTGCCTTCCAGTTGACCGTTCATCGTGTTCAGCTGGCTTTCCAGCTGGAAGATGGCCGAGGTTCCGCCACCCAGATCTTCGCTTCCCTGCAGCCCCCACCACGAGCAACCGAAATTGCCGCTTTCCGCGCTCCACGCGTGGCCTCCTGGAATACCGCTTTCGAACTGGATGCCGTTATCGATGCGTCCGTACAAGGTGACGCTGCTTTGGGCCTGCGCCGCGGCGGCCGTCGCCAGCAATGAAAGTGCTAACACCGTCTCCTTCATTTCGCTCTCCTATGTTTACTATTTGCTTCAACACCGAATCTTCGACCTCATCGAGTAACGCGAGCACAATCATCAGACCGCCAAGGGGTTGCATATCCGCAACCCCTTCTCATTGAAAAAGGCTCGATGGCAAGACCACCGGTTACCCCGCACATGCTCCCGCGGCAACTAGTCGAGCCGTCTGCGCATCGACTTCCATGACTCAAACCCGACTTGCTCTCAGGTTCTACTCTTCTGAAAGCGCTTTCATAACTGGACGGATTGGGCCGTATCTGTCCCACCCTCGAAATTCAATGCAATGTTGTACTAGTATATTAGTTGTATGAAAGCGCTTTCATAACTCGGCAGTTCTTGCCCATCACGGGCTCTGCCGTCAAAAAAATCAGCCTATGGAGTTTGTTTTGGTTCGGAGGACCGCACGGCGCAAGTGGTTTCCCGCACGATCAGGCTCAGCGGGGCCACGCTCAGCGTAACGGCCTCCTTGCGGATCAGTCGCACGATCGCTTCGGCGGCTTGACAGCCCATTTCATAGATCGGCTGGCGCACCGTGGTGAGCGGCGGCGTGACGTACTGCGAGGTTGGCACGTCGTCGAATCCGACTAGCGATACGTCTTCCGGCACGCGCAGGCCGCGCCGATGGAGGACCAGACGTGCCCCGTAAGCAGTCTGGTCGTTCGCGCAAAATATCGCGGTAAAGCCAACCCGCCGTTCGAACAGGCGTTCCATGGCAGTCACGCCGCCAGATTCGAGAAAGTCGCCCTGCTCGACCCGAACGCTATCGAAGCCAATGCCTGCTTCCTCGAGCGCCATGCGGTAGCCGACCAACCGGTCGACCGCATCGGCGTGGCTCATCGGTCCCGCGATAAAAGCGATCTTGCGATGACCCTGGGCGATCAGGTGCCGCGTCGCATCGCACGCGCCCTGCACGTTATCGATGGGGAAGCCGGCCAGCGTCGGAGCGTCCTTAAACTCGCGCCCTAGAACGACGATGGGCGTTTGCCGGGAGAATTCCAGTAGGCAGTCTTCATCGAGTTGGCCGTGCAGAATGACGATGCCGTCGACACGTCGCGCGATGAACTGCTCGATGCGAGCACGCTCCTCTTCCACACTCCAACGACTGCTGACGAATACCGGGGTGAATCCTGGCTCATGCAGCGCGTCTTCGATACCGCGAAGCCACTCGGCGTAAAACGGGCTCGCAACGGTTTGCGTCAGCACCCCGATGGTGTCGGTCTTGCCGCTGGCAAGACTGCGGGCGAGCACGTTCGGCCGATAGTTGAACCGCGCTATCGCCTGTTCAACAGCCTCTCGCTTCTCCGGCGACACCCGGACCGTACCGTTCAGGATTCGCGATACCGTGCTCGGAGAAACGCCCGCGGCACGCGCGATCTCTTCGAGCTTGACGTTGGGCGGGGTGGGATCGGTAACTTTCATGAGCCAAGCGTAGTCGACTCTGAAAGCGCTTTCAAAGAGGGGAAACCCGAATGCGCGATGCATGTCACGCCCGCCGCTTCTGTTCAGAGCATCGAGGGTTCGGCTCCTTCCTTGAAAGAAAGCTCGCGCCTGAACTCGCCGAATTCGTGGACGCACTATCTGCCAACCACAAGGCTCGATGGCTCTCCGTCGAGAACGGCCGATCGCTCGCCTCCCTCGCGAATCGAGGGGGACATAGCTTGCGAGCCGCCAACTCACTTCATCAGCGCTTCCCGATGCGCGTTGACGAAGTCCTCCATGCTGTCAAAGCGGAAGTCGATGTTCGGCTGCGAGCCCGGATTCATCGTCGCACCAAAGCCAGGCTGCGAGTGACGGCGGTAAATCCAGCACGACGCCAGGCCGAACTCGTTTGCGGGTTTATGGTCATGGAATAGGCTTTCTGCCGTGTGAAGGATTGTCTCCTTCCTGATGCCGCGGTCATTGAGCTTCTCGAGCATGTACGCGAAGTTGCGTGGCGACGGCTTGTAAGAGCCGACGTCCTCCGCTGTGATGATGGCGTCGAACTCAACCTGCAGTTTGGCGTTGCTGAAGGTGAAGCTTTCGTTGTCGATGTTCGACAGGATCACCAGCTTGTAGTGCTTCTTCAGATACTGCAGCGCGCCTGCGGAATCGGCGAATGCCGGCCAGTTTCTGATCGACCGGCCGTACGCCACGCATTCATCGTGGGTATAGGGCAAGCCCCACTCTTCGGCCATGCGCTTGTACACGATGGGCAGCAGATCCTGATAGCGCTTCGCAGGCGTGAAGCTCTGCTGCGACGACTCGTGGCGCGCGTGGGCCTCCAGAACCTGGTCACGTGTGAGCGGCGTCCCGGCTCGCTCTAGCAGAGGTTTCAAACCTTCAAAGATGCCACTCTCCCAGTCGATCAGGGTGCCGTAGCAGTCAAAAGTCAGTGTGTCGAAATCAGTCAGTTTCACGCCCCCTCCTGTCAGATGTCCATGACGAGAACCACGATGATTGAGCAAGCGCCGCAAGCAGAACTTTAATGCAGCAGCGAAACGCCGGCTTCACCATCTCGACCCGGCTCGACAGCGACTTCTCCCGCGCTCTGCCTCTGGCTCGCAAGCCTGGGTGTTTTCCCGGATGCGACTGCACAGAAAAATAGCGTCCATGAGAGTTAAGCTATCCCGCGACGTCCTCTTCGAGGCGCCTTTGCGAGTATCCGATTCGCCGCCGAGGTGCGCGCGCGGAACGGTTGAACCCGCGCCGAAGAGGATTGAGTCCGGTCAAACCCCGGTCCAATACCTGGAGACTTTATGCGCCCTCTCGTCATAACAATGGCTGTCCTGACAGCCGCCGGCATCACCGCATCGGCCAACGCTCAATCGGTGGTCACCCTCGGTCACTCGGCTCCGCTTACAGGCCCGCAGGCGCCGAACGGAAAGGACAACGAGAACGGCGCCCGCCTCGCTATCGATGAACTCAACAAGAGCGGTGTCACGGTCAATGGCCAGAAAGTAACGTTCAAACTCGACTCCGAAGACGACCAGGCAGACCCGAAGGTTGGCGTTCAAGTCGCGCAGAAACTGGTCGACAGCGGCGTGATTGCTGTGCTCGGCCCGTACAACTCAGGTGTGGCTATCCCGGCATCGCGCGTCTACAACACCGGCGGGGTACCGATGCTGCCGGTTGCCTCCAATCCGGCACTGACGAAGCAAGGCTTCAAGAACATCTTCCGGATCGGCGCGAGCGACGAGCAGCTAGGCGGAACGATGGGTGAGTTCGCGGCCAAAACATTGAAGGCCAAGACCGCCGCGGTGATCGACGACCGCACGGCCTATGGGCAAGGTGTGGCCGAGCAGTTCATCAAGGAGGCCAAGGCGAACGGTATTCAGATCGTGGACCAGCAGTTCACGAACTCGTCGGCGACTGACTTCCTCGGCATTCTCACCAGCATCAAGGCCAAAAATCCGGATGTCGTCTTCTTCGGCGGATACGCCGCTCAAGGCGCGCCAATGGCCAAGCAGATGCGTGCACGCGGTCTGCGAGCCAAGCTGCTGGGCGGTGACGGCATTTGCTCCGCCGACATGGGCAAGGTTGCCGGTGACGCGGCGTCGATCGTGTATTGCGCCCAGGGCGGCATCGCGCTCGACAAGACGCCAGCCGGCCGTGAGTTTCTGCAGAAATACAAGGCCGCCTTCAACACCGACACCCAGGTCTATGCGGTCAGCTATTACGACGGCGTAAAACTGCTGGCCGATGCGATGGTCAAAGCGGGGACCACGACCGACAAGGCAAAGCTCACCGCCCAGTTGGCCAAGACCAACTATAAGGGCGTGGCAGGCACCTACTCTTTCGATGAAAACGGCGATCTGAAGGGCGCGCCCACGACCGTCTACATCATCAAGAACGGCCTTCCGGTGCCATACGGTCAGTGACGTTCAATCGAGCAACCTCAACCCACACATGAAAATCACTCGCACCATTTCGACAGTCGAGGTTCATACCGGCGGCGAAGCGTTCCGTATCGTCACGAGCGGGCTTCCCCGCCTCCCCGGTGACACCATCGTGAAGCGTCGAGCGTGGCTGAAGGAGAACGCCGACGAAATCCGTACCGCGCTGATGTTCGAACCGCGCGGTCATGCCGACATGTATGGCGGATACCTGACCGAACCCGTTAGTCCCACCGCAGACTTCGGCATCATCTTCGTCCACAACGAGGGTTACAGCGACCATTGCGGGCACGGCGTCATCGCGCTGTCCACCGCGGCGGTCGAGTTGGGCTGGGTTCAGCGCCAGATTCCCGAGACCCGAATCGGCATCGACGCTCCGTGTGGTTTCATCGAGGCGTTCGTGCAATGGGATGGTGAACACGCGGGCAACGTGCGTTTCGTGAACGTCCCATCGTTCATCTGGAAACGGGATGTCACGGTCGAGACGCCGTCGTTTGGCACGGTAGAAGGCGACATCGCCTTCGGTGGCGCCTTCTACTTCTATACCGACGGTGCGCCGCACGGTCTCGCAGTCCGGGAGTCTTCCGTGGAGGAACTCATCAGGTTTGGCGCCGAGGTAAAAAAAGCCGCAAACGACGCGTACCCGGTTGAGCATCCGGACATCCCGGAAATCAACCACATCTACGGGACCATCATTGCCAATGCACCGCGGCACGAAGGGTCGACACAAGCCAACTGCTGCGTGTTCGCCGACCGTGAGGTGGACCGTTCACCCACCGGCTCAGGCACGGGCGGACGCGTCGCGCAACTCTATCTGCGCGGCGAACTGGCCAAACACGAGACGCTCGTCAATGAGTCGATCATCGGCACGGTCTTCAAGGGGCGGGTACTCGGCGAGACAACCGTCGGCGACTTCAAGGCTGTCATCCCCGAGGTCGAGGGCAACGCCTATGTTTGCGGTTTCGCAACCTGGCTCGTGGACGAGCGTGACCCGTTGACTTACGGTTTCCTCGTCCGCTAAGCGGCGCCTTGCAGTTGCTTTGAGCGCGGAACGCCGTGACCGGCATTCCGCGCTTTTTGCTTGGTGAATCGAGCGTCTCGACTGACGATGACGCTTCTCATCGCCCGTTCTTGCGTTGCGTCCTCTTTGCAGTCGCACTGCTCCGGTTTCGAAGCGCGAAGAACACACCGGCTGCGAGCGCGATGAGCAGGACTGCGATCAGGCCGCCACCCATGCCGGGCATACCGGTCATGCTGCTTGACGCACGCTCACCGGGCGCCGCCGAAGCAGCCGCGGGCGCGGAAGCCTCCGGCGCGACCGGCTGCGGAAGCGCCACACCGGCGGCACTGCCTTGCCGCACCAGAGAGGCTTCCGAGGTCGGCAACGCCTGCGACGTCGGCGCCACTTCAGCCGCGGACGCGACAGGAGGCGCCTCCGGATTCGGTCCGACAGGCGCCATCGCCGTTTCCGAAGCGGTCACGACAGGCGCGGCCGCCTGAGGACCGGCCTGGACCGACCGGGCCATCGTCTTCCACTTATCAAAGACGCCATCCACGCAGTGCACGTCGATACAGGCGTTTCGCGCCTGCCGCCACTGCGCCAATTGCGCGGACGAGAGTTTCCCGCTGCTCAGAAGAGCCTGTTGCTGCGCGAAGATGTCGTCGTACTCGTTGTTCAGGATCGCGTGATCGCAAATGACGCGCTCAGCGGCTTGCCGCGTGGTTGCGCACTGAATGTCGTTCGCCGATGCCGCGGTCGAACCGAACGCTGCCATGGATAGCAGCACTACTCCAAATCGCCGTGCTGGATGCACCCGTCCTCCCGATGTGAGTGTCAAAGTCTAGGCACCACGATGAATCCGCCCGACTCGTCACCATACGTATCGACTGTGCCTTCCAGCAGATAACGTGCCGCCAGCGCGCATAGCGCCGCGTCGATATCGTCGATCGATCTCAGCGGCGCTGTGTCGATGCCTTCCCGTGCGAGGATTGCCCGGCGCTGCGGGCCTTTTTGCTTCGCGGATGCGACGTCCGTCCCGAGAAATGCGCAGGTGATCGCGTGAGGGAACGTTTCGAAGCACACGCGGCCCGTGATTTTTTCGCCGCCATTGAAAAGCGGAAAGTGCGCGGCGAATGCGTCGTAGACGCGCTCGCCGTTGAACATCCATCCGTAGAAGCCGCCTTTGCTGGCCATCGCCAGTTCGCGAGCCGGCGTCGCAAACGAAAAGATTCGCTGCCGCGCGAGTGCCGTCTCCGCTAGCCGTCCCGCGGCGCCCGTTCGCCAACGGCACGGCGCGTCGATACCCACCGCCGCCACCTCGTGTTCGAGACACCGCTCGAGCATCTGTTCGGGCGTCGCGTGGCCGAGATTGCACACGATCTCGGTGCCGCGCAGGATGACCAGATGGTTGCCCTTCCGGTCACCGCCGATATCGATGCCAGCTACGACCGGCGGCGTCAAAGCAGCGCCACCACCCTCACGTCGCCCTGCTCCGCCGACGCCACCACCTTCTCGCCGATCCGGCGGAACATGATCGTGACCGACGCATCGCCGACCCGCAGATCGCTGACTTCGAGCCAGTCGATACCTTCAGGAAGCATCGGCTGTTCGATCAGCACTTCGCGGCGCTCGGCATCGATCGAGATGCCCAGACATGCCTCGAGCATCATGAACGGCGAGCCCGCCGCCCATGCCTGCGGCAAACACGCGACCGGATAGGCGGTGGGCGGCTCGCCGCGGCGTCGCGGGAAGCCGCAGAACAGTTCGGGCAGGCGCATGTCGAAATTGACCGCGGCCTGAAACAGCGCCTGCAGCAGCTTCACGGCCGACGCCTTGCCGCCGTAGCGCGACAACCCGCGCGCGCACAGCGCGTTGTCGTGCGGCCAGACCGAGCCGTTGTGATACGCCATCGGATTGAAGCGCGCCTGGCTCGCGGCCAGCGTGCGCACGCCCCAGCCGGTGTGGAACAGCGTCGAGTCGAGCGCGCGCACCACCGCTTCTCCGCGCTCGCGGGTAGGCAGGCCGAACGCGAGCAGGTGCCCCGCGTTCGATGCCATCACGCGACACAGCTCGCCATGACCGTCGAGCGCGATGCCGTAAAAGCCGACCTCGTCCATCCAGTACTTTTCTTCGACGCAGCGGCGGATCTTCTTCGCACGCTCCGCGTATTGCGCGGCCGCGTCGCGCAGGCCGCGCAGCTTGGCGTAGTGAGCCATCGTGTCGAACGCGGCGCTCGCATAGGCCTGCACTTCGACGAGCGCGATCGGGCCGTCGGGAAAGCGTCCGTCCGCATGGAACACCGAATCGTGACTGTCCTTCCAGCCCTGGTTCGCGAGGCCGCCATCCGATTCGCGCTGGTAATCGAGCAGTCCGTACCGGTTCTTGTCGCACACGCCCGCGACCCACTGCGCCGCGCGTTCGAGCGCGGGCCAGAGTTCGTCGATCAGCGCGACGTCGCCGGTGCGGGCCGCGTAGGCGCCGGCCAGCACGATGAATAGCGGCGTGGTGTCGACGCCGCCGTAGTACAGCGCGAACGGCACTTCGCCGGCCGCGGCCATTTCACCCTTGCGCATCTCGTGCATGATCTTGCCCGGCGCGGCGTCGCGAAACGGCGAGTTCTCGCGCGCCTGATGCTCGGCGAGAAAGCGCAGCACGCCGGCCGCGAGATGCGGCTGCAGCCACAGCGTCTGCAGCGACGTGATCACCGCGTCGCGGCCGAACGGGGTGGAAAACCATGGGATGCCCGCGTACGGGTATGGGCCGGTTGCAAGGTCCGTCGTCAGCAGGCCGAGGTCGGCGAACGAGCGGTCGATCCATGCGTTGAACAGCGGGTTGCTCGAACGCACGCGCGCGCTCGCGTTGCGTCGTTCGCGCATCACCAGATGCGCGTCCACCTGGGCGGCGCGTACCGCCGCGCGGCCGACGCGGGGACGCTCGGTATCGATCTGCGACATATGCGCTTCACTGAGCGCATGCATCGGCTGCGACACGTCGGCGCCGGGCTTGCCGGTCATCGGCACGACGTGTACCGACACCGACAGATAAAGCGATACGCACGCCTGCGCGGGCAGCTTGACGGTGTAGTCGGCGCGGTCGGCGAACAGCTTGTCCGGCTGCGGCGAGAACGCGATTTGCACGTTGCGCGCCACGTCGTCGAGACCAATATAGCCGAGCAGCACCTCCTGATTCTCGATCCGCGCTGGCTCCACCCGACCCTGTTTGTCGCGCTTCAGGCCGCGCACTTCGAACATGTCGCGGAAATCGCTGGAAAACGAAATGGACAGCGGCACGGTCGCATCGCTGGTGCCGTAGTTCGTCAGTTCGATCGCCTCGTTGAGCACGGTGCCCGACAGCACGCGCACGCGCTCGACGTGGATCACGCCTTCAGGTGTGCTGCTGCCGCCGAGCGGCGGCAGCGGGCGGTTGGTCAGGTGAGCGGTAAACGTGGTGTTGTCGCTGCTGACGCTGCCCGACAGCAGCGACGGCGCGCGGCCGCCGAAGGTCAGGCGAAGTTGCGACATCACGCGCGTGTCGTTGACGAACAGGCCGTCGTCGTGGCCGGTGATATCGCCGAGCGGATCGTTGACGATGAAAGTGTCGCCCGACTTCAGCACGTGCTGCGTGGCGCTCGCGACGTTGAGGTTTTCCGTCGGAATGAAGACGCCGTCCTGCTCGGGCTCGCGATGATCGACGCCGCCCGAGTGGGTCAGCCCGCCGAGGGCTTCTGGCTGCTGTTTCAAGGTCGCTCCTATGAATTCGCTGCTGCGTTCAGTTGCACTTCGGGTCTCGCCTCGGAATTGGCGCCGGCTTGGCCGGTTGGCCGCCCCCCGGTCGGCCCCGGTCTGCCGGCCCATCCGATTGTAGAGGCTCCGTGCGCGTGAGACGAACTTATCGCGTCGGAGTTTCAGCTTTTTGCGCCGTTTTTTTTGCGGCGTTTTCGGTGGCACAGGACCTGCAGGCGGCAGGAATGCGCAGAACGCAAAAAAACCCACGGCCTCGTGAGCCGTGGGTCCGGGAACCTCGCTGAACGCTTGATGGAGCGTTCTGCCGGGTCTGTTACCGTTTCGCGACCGGCTTCGCTTCGCGCAGCGTCTCACCGATGAACAGCTGACGCGGACGACCGATCTTCTGCTCGGGATCGGCGATCATTTCGTTCCACTGCGCGATCCAGCCGACCGTACGTGCCATCGCGAAGATACACGTGAACATCGACGTCGGAATGCCCAGCGCGCGCTGCACGATGCCCGAGTAGAAGTCGACGTTCGGGTACAGCTTGCGCGACACGAAGTATTCGTCTTCGAGCGCGATCTTTTCCAGCGCCATTGCAAGCTTGAACAGCGGGTCGTCGTGCAGGCCCAGCTCTTCGAGCACTTCGTGGCAGGTTTCGCGCATCAGCTTCGCACGCGGGTCGTAATTCTTGTACACGCGGTGGCCGAAGCCCATCAGCTTCACGCCCGAATTCTTGTCCTTCACCTTCGCGATGAAGTCGGGAATGTTGTCGACCGAGCCGATTTCTTCCAGCATGTTCAGCGCGGCTTCGTTCGCGCCGCCGTGCGCCGGGCCCCACAGACACGCGATACCCGCCGCGATACACGCGAACGGATTCGCACCCGACGACCCGGCGAGACGCACGGTCGACGTCGACGCGTTCTGCTCGTGGTCCGCGTGCAGGATCAGGATGCGGTCGAGCGCGCGCACCAGCACGTCGTTGACCTCGTACTCTTCGGCCGGGTTCGCGAACATCATGCGCATGAAGTTCGCGCTGTACGACAGCTCGTTCTTCGGATACACGAACGGTTGACCGACGGTGTACTTGTACGCCATCGCGACCAGCGTGGGCAGCTTCGCGATCATGCGGATCGCCGATACGTCGCGATGCTGCTGGTTCGAGATGTCGAGCGAGTCGTGATAGAACGCGGACAGCGCGCCGACCGCCGCGACCAGAATCGCCATCGGGTGCGCGTCGCGACGGAAGCCGCGGAAGAAGAAGTGCATCTGCTCGTGCACCATCGTGTGCTGCGTGACGGTGTTCTCGAACTCCTCTTTCTGCTGCGCGTTCGGCAACTCGCCCTTCAGCAGCAGGTAGCAGGTTTCGAGGAAGTCGGCGTTCTGCGCGAGGTTGTCGATCGGATAGCCGCGGTACAGCAGCTCGCCCTTGTCGCCGTCGATATACGTGATTTCGGAGTTGCACGCCGCCGTCGACATGAAGCCGGGATCGTATGTGAATTTGCCGGTCTGGCCGTACAGCTTGCGGATGTCGATGACGTCGGGGCCCAGCGAGCCCTGATAGATCGGCAGATCGATGGTCTGGTCGCTGTCGGAGAAGCTCAGCGTTGCGTGTGACTTCGAGTTCATCTACATCTTCCTTTTGCTTGATACCGCACAAGTGCCGGCATGCATCGCAGTCGTACCGCGAGACGCGATATAGGCGCTCTCGAAGAGGTACGGGGCATGCCCAGGCTCCGCTGCGCATTCTACGGCTCGACGCGTCGTTGATTGCGTCGATTGCTGGCAACAGACCATCTCCGTGTGCGCAACATTCGTTGTCGGCACGCGGCGCGTGCATTCGCGAGCGGTCCGCATGCGTGCATCGCGAAGCCGATGAAAGTTGCACGAAAGTTGGAACACCAACCGCAACAATGTTTTGCTGCCAGCACACTGCGTCGGCCTCGATCCATCTGCGATACTCGATGCGTGCATTGATGCTTGCGGCCCGCGATTCGAAGCGGGCTTTTTTGATCACACAGAAAAGCAGGACGGATTCAAATGAATGCCTCTCTCGAAACGCTGTTTCCGGATCATGTCCATACCGAAAGCCACACGGTCACGGCGCTCAATCATCAGGACATCGTCGTCGCCTTGTCGGCGGCGCTAAAGACGCAGGACGTTGCGGTGCTGCACATGCTCTATCCGCGCACCGACGCGCGCACGCACCGCAGTCTCGACACGCTCGTCGACGTGCTGCATGGGCACGGTCTGCATGAAGTCGCGGATCTGGTCGCGCAGGAAGCGCACTATCTGCTGGTCAAAGACCCGGTAAAGGCGTGGAAGGTGTTCCACGAAATCCGCAACGACTCGCTCGCGATCGGCGTGCATCTGTACTATCACGGGCTCGTCGGCGAAGCGGCCGAACGCGCGCTCGACAAGGACGCGCACCGCAAGTCCTGATGCAGTCAACGGGCGGTCGGCGGCGGCACGCGCAGGCCGATCGCCCTCGAGGTTCGCGGCACTGCTTCAGCGCGCGCTCATCGCCAGAAGGAATTCATCGACGTAGCGATTGAACGCGGACGGATGCGCGAGGTTCATACCGTGCGACGCACCGCGTACCGTTTCACGGCGCGCATCCGGCAACCATCGCTGCAACGCGGTCACCGTGCGGTGGAACATGTCGGGACTCTTTTCGCCGTCGATCAGCAGCACCGGGCAGCGCAGGTCGGCCGCGTCCTCGGGTACGTAGGCGGGCAGCGGATCGCGGAATTGCCGTGCGAGCGTGTGCGCGTTGTCGGTCGCCATGCGGCGAAAACCCGGCGTGCTCATCGCCCAGAAGCCGGGGCGGCTCACCGAGTCGACGAAGAGTTGCAAGCCTGCGTCGACCTCCCCTCTTTCGATCAGTTCGGCCGCTTTCGCACGTAATGCGTTGACCGTCTCCGGCAGGCTCGCGGGCGGCCGGCCGGCGATCTGCAACGGGCCGCCTGGATCGGCGAGCGTCAGTGTGCGCACGTGTTCGGAATGGCGTCGCGCGAAATGATAGGCGACGCAGCCGCCGCGCGAATGCCCGACCACATGCGCGGGCCCCGCGCCGAAACGGGCGATGAACTCCGCCACTTCGTCGGCATGATTGCTCCAGCTGAACGGATGGTCCGCCGCGCTATCGGTTGCCGGCCAGTAGTGCGTGAGACTGACCGCGACGCAGCGATAGCGCTTCGACAGACCTGCCAGTTGCGGTTGCCAGTAGCGGTAGTCGCACAACGAGCCGTGCACGAACAGCAGCAATTCGCCGTCGCCGGCCTCGACGTAAGGCATGCGCAAGCCGCTGCGTAGTTCGATGGAGGATGGCGATGCCGACAGGGACGAAGCGGAAGCGGATTGATTCACGGGTGATCTACTGACAGCGCGGCATCGGCATGCGAAGGCGCACGCAGCCGGCAACAGGCGATGGGAAAATGGGACGCGATGCCTATTGTCACATAAGCATCAGCGACGCGCCGGGCAGTCGCCTGATCAGCGCGCCGACCCAATGCGAATCCGGCGGACCCTGACGGCTGACCAGGCGCTGATGCACCACGCGCCCGAGCACAGACCCGAATACGGGTCTTGGTAAAGGCCCGAGCACCCGCCTCCGCTCACTCACCCCCGGCGTCCTCGACCAACCCCGCCGCGGCCGCCGCGCCCGCGCCTCGCACCGCGCAGGTCAGTGGTTCGTCGGCGACGTGCACGTCGAGCCCGGTTTCCTCGCTCAACCGCCGCCCCAGATTGCTGAGCAGCGCGCCGCCACCGGTCAGCACGATGCCGGTGTCCGCGATGTCCGTCACGAGTTCGGCGGGCGCCATTTCGAGCCCGCGCTTGACCGCGCCGATCACCTGACGCAACGGCCCTTCGATCGCCTCGGAGATATCGTGATTGCTCAACTGCACGGTGCGCGGCAGGCCGTCGTCGACGCTGCGGCCGGTCGCGTTCATCTGCGCGAGCGGCACGTCGTGCACGGCCGAGCCGATGTTTCGCTTGACGTACTCGGCGGTCTGCTCGCCGAGCAGCACGCCGTACAGGTTGCGCACGTAACTGATGATCGCCGCATCGAAATTGTCGCCGCCGACGCGCACCGAGCCGCTATACGCGGTGCCGCCCAGCGCGATCACGCCGACCTCGGTGGTGCCGCCGCCGATGTCGACCACCATCGAGCCGGTCGCGTCGCGCACCGGCAGACCCGCGCCGAGCGCGGACGCAAACGATTCACCGATCAGGTTGACTTTCCACGCGCCGGCCGCCTCGGCCGCCTCCCGGATCGCGCGGCGCTCGACGTGGGTCGCCGCGGCCGGCACGCACAGCGTGAATGCCGCGCGCCAGCTGAATAGCGAGCGCGGCCGCGCCATGTCGACGAATTGCTTGACCATGTGTTCGGCGGCGGAGAAGTTGGCGATCACGCCGTGGCGCATCGGCCGCACCGCTTCGAGATTGAGCGGCACTCGGCCGAGCAACTGGCGCGCCTCGGCGCCGATCGCGGCGATCCGTTTCGCTCCGCTCGCGGGCTGCTTCTCGAAGCACACGACGGACGGCTGGTTCAGCACGATGCCGCCGTCGTCGGTATAGATAAGAGTGTTGGCCGTGCCGAGATCCATCGCCACGGAATGGCGGAACAGTCGCTCAAAGAGCGGGTAATGCGGCGTCGGTCTGGCCATAAGAAGGCTCTGATGTGTCGTTATCCGCCGTCTCGGGCGGTCTGGAAATGCGCCCCCGGTACCCCGAAACCGCGCGATACGCCCGACTGGGCGTTGCGCTTCCCGCGCGGCGGGGGTGATTTTCAAGCTATTGCCCGTATGACGGCAAGTCCATCAGAATCTTTAGGGCCACTTTCTAGGGGGGGTGTATCAATCGCGCGACAGCCCACCCAGTGCGCGTTCCAGCGCGTCGCGGCCGAGCGCCACGCCGTCGGCGGTGATCGTGTGGCCGACGCCGGGCAGCATGTAGGCGTCGACCGGATAGCCGGCGGCCTGGAAAGCGTCCGCCGCGGCTTTGAGTTCGCGCACCGGGATCACCTCGTCGTCCTCGCCGTGCACCAGCGTGAGCGGCGTCGAGTGGTTCGACGACACGATCGGCGACGCGAGCCGCCCCGAATACGCGACCACGCCCGCCACGCCCTCCACGCTCGACGCGACGTGATGCAGCGCCATGATCGAACCTTGCGAGAAGCCGACCAATGCAAGCCGATCGAAAGACAACCGCCAATGCGCGAGTTCGGCATCGAGCACGCGGCGCAGCGCCGGATAGGCGGCGGCGACGCGCGCTTCGCGGTTCGCCTCGTCGACGTCGCGCAGGCTGAACCACTGGCGGCCGCCGAAGCCGCCGTCGAACGGATCGGTGCCGTCGAGCGACACGAAGGCCGTGCCGGGCAGGTCCTCGCTCCAGATGTCGGCGAGCGGCATCAGATCGCGCGCGTTGCTGCCGACGCCGTGCATCAGCACGACGAGGCTCGTCGCGGGCGCGTCGTTCGACGTACCCTGCGATGCGGGTTGCGGCGCGCGCCGCCAGCCGTGTTCGAATTGCTGCCAGCTCATGGTGGTGTCCTTTTTTCCGTGGGATTGGGTTTGCGGGTCTGGCTGTCGTGATTCAGCCTCAGCCGCGAGCATACGCCGCGGGCCGCGTTCGCGTCGCCGGGATCCGCATCGGCCACGGCCGCGGCTGTGGCCGACGCCGGCCAGCGATTGCGGGTATGCTTTTGCCGATCGACGGACCCGCCGCCGCGGCGCTCTGTCCGAGGCACCCTGCGCTGACCATCCATGGCGAACCGCGCACCCTCGCCGTCCGTCCGCAGGCCGTCCGCGCTGTCCGCCGCAAAACGTCCGGAGAAACCCGTTTGAGCCAGCCCAACGCCGCGCCTGAGTCCGCGTCGCCGCCGCCTCAGTCACCCGTGCCACCGCCGCCCCCCGCACCGCTCGAAGGCGGCCGGCTGGTTCTCGCGACGATCGCGGTCGCGCTCGCCACGTTCATGAACGTGCTGGATACGTCGATCGCGAACGTCGCGATTCCGACCATCTCGGGCAACCTCGGCGTGTCGGTCGACGAAGGCACGTGGGTGATCACCGTGTTCGCGGCCTCCAACGCGGTGGCGATTCCGCTGACCGGCTGGCTCACGCAGCGCATCGGCCAGGTGAAGCTGTTCGTCGGCGCGATCCTGTCGTTCACGCTCGCGTCATGGCTGTGCGGCGTCGCGCCGACGCTGCCGATCCTGCTGCTCGCACGGGTATTTCAGGGCGCGGTGGCCGGCCCGCTGATTCCGTTGTCGCAGGCGATCCTGCTCGGCTCGTATCCGAAAGAGAAATCGTCGACCGCGCTCGCGCTGTGGGCGATGACCGCCACCGTCGGCCCGATCGCGGGCCCGGCGCTCGGCGGCTGGATCACCGATAGCTACAGCTGGTCGTGGATCTTCTACATCAACATCCCGGTCGGGCTGTTCGCGGCCGGCGTCACCTGGATGATCTACCGCACCCGCGAATCGCCGACGCGCAAGCCGCCGATCGACGTGGTCGGCCTCGGCCTGCTGATCACGTGGGTCGCGTCGCTGCAGATCATGCTCGACAAGGGCAAGGACCTCGACTGGTTCTCGTCGCCCGTGATTGCGATTCTCGGCCTCGTCGCGCTGGTCAGCTTTGCGTTTTTCCTCGTCTGGGAGCTGACCGAGGAGCATCCGATCGTCGATCTGCGGCTCTTTCAGCAGCGCAATTTTCTCGGCGGCACGATCGCGATTTCGGTCGCGTATGGGGTCTTTTTCGGCAATCTCGTGCTGCTGCCGCAATGGATGCAGGAGTATCTGAACTACCGCTCGGTCGACGCCGGCCTCGTCACCGCGCCGCTCGGCATCTTCGCGATCATCCTTGCGCCGATACTCGGCCGCGTGCTGCCGCACTCGGACGCGCGCGTGATCTCGACGGTCGCATTCGTCGGCTTCGCAATCGTGTTCTACATGCGCTCAAAGTACGTGATCGAAATCGACACGTGGCATCTCGTGCTGCCGACGCTGCTGCAAGGCATTCCGATGGCGCTGTTCTTCGTGCCGCTGACGGCGATCATCCTGTCCGGCCAGCCGCAAAGCAAGATTCCGGCGGCGGCCGGTTTATCGAACTTCGTGCGCGTGTTCTGCGGCGCGGTGGGCACATCGATCGCGGGTACCGCATGGAACAGCCGCACGATTCTGCATCACGCGCGGCTCACCGAGCAGGCGTCGGTCAACAACCCGTTGTTCGCGCAGCAGATCGACAACACGCAGTCGCTGCTGCATCTGAGTCCGCAATCGGCGAATGCGCTGTTCGATTTCACCGTGAACACGCAGGCCGCGATGATGGGCCTGAACGACATCTTCTTCGTGTCGGCGATCATCTTCGTGCTGATCATTCCGCTGATCTGGATCACGCGGCCGGCCAAGGGCGGTGGTGGAGCGGATGCGGCCGGCGCGCATTGAGGCGGATTGGTTTGCGCACGACGGCGACGCTCGCGCGGTGACCGCGCGGTGACCGCAGGGTGACCGCAGGGTGGTCGCAGGGTGGTCGCAGGGTGACCGCAGGGTGGTCGCAGGGTGACCGCAGGGTAGTCGCAGGGTGGTCGCGAAGCGGCGTCAGCGGAAATAGCGCGCCGGGGTGTCGCCGAACGCATCGCGAAACACCGCGATAAACGACGACACGTCGTTGTAGCCGACTTCGAGCGCCACCTGGGTGACGCTCTCGCCGGCGCCGAGATGTTCGAGCGCGGCCAGCAGGCGCAATTGCTGGCGCCATTGACCGAAGGTCTGCCCCGTTTCCTTCGCGAACAGACGCGCGGCCGTGCGCGCGGTCACGCCGGCGGCCGCGGCGAGTTCCTCCAGCACCAGCGATTGCGCGGGATTCGCGCTGAGCGCCTCGGCGATGCGCTGCGCGCGCGGATCGCCCGGCCAGTTCAGGCCGAGCGGCGCGGCCGGCAAGCAGGCGACGCGATCCAGTAGCACCTGCAGCAGACGGCGGGCGGGTTCATCGGGTGGTTGGTCGAGCGGCAGAACGGCCGCGGCCCCGAGCAGCGCCTGCACTAGCGCGTCGGGGATCAGGGCGCCGGTTTGCGTGGGCAGCGGCGCGGCGTCGGGGGCGGCATCTGCTGCGGAATCGGTCGCGACGTAGAGCGAATACAACTGCACGGGCCCCGTCGCGTGCAGGCTGTGCAGCGTATTCGCGGCGATCCACAGCGCGCGGGCGGGCGGCACGACCCAGCGGCCGGACGCCGTGCGCACGGTCAGCACGCCTTCGCTGACGTGGATCAGACGCGCGCGCCGACATGCGCGCCACGGCTCGTCCAGCGCCGCATGGCGCTCGCCGACCACGAAGACCGCTTGCTCGATGCCGTCCGGATCGAAGGCTTCCGTCATGGTGTCTGCTCTGACGCGGGACGTCCGCGAAGGGAGCAAGATTAGCACGCGCGCGTGGCTCGACTGCGGGGCGATCTCAACGAGTCCGGCAACCGTGAGCGCGGCCCCGCCCGAGGTCTGGCCTACCCTGCCCGCCTCAGCAGCTCCTCCAGCACAGTCCGATACGAGGTCGTCCCGACCACCCGCTCGTGCGCCCCGTCCTCGAAATCGATCCACCCCGAGTTGAAACCGTCGAGCATCTCGATGCGCGGCGCGGGCCACTCGGTGCCTTGTGCCTGAAACCGCGCTTCCCACTGCTCGCGCGGCACCGTCCGCGCTTCGACCGGACGCCCGAGCAGGTCGGCGAGCAGCGCGGCGATCTCGCGCTGCGTATAGCGCCGCGGCCCCTCGATCTCGATCACGCGCCGCCCCTGCCACGACTGCGTGAGCGCCTGCGCGACCACGCGGCCGATATCGGCGGTCGCGACCATCGGAAACGCGCGTTCGAGCGGCTGCAGATAGCTCTGCATCACGCCGGAGGCGCGGGCCGGTGCGATGTCCCACAAGGAGTTCTCCATGAACCAGGCGGGCCGCAGGATCGCCGTTGGAATCGCCGGATCGGCGAGCGCCTGTTCAAGAATATGCACCTGCGTGATGAGGCCGAGTCCCGTCTCGCGCTGCCCGCCCACCGACGACAACGCCGCCACCCGCCCCGGCCGCGCCTTCGACAACGCTTCCTTCAGCACCGCGGCCGCCGCATGCGCGTTCGGATAGCCGCGCTGCGGCGCGAAGTTCGGCGCGATCATCACGAACACGCCGGACGTGTCGCGAAACGCAGCGGTGAGCGCGTCGGCATCGTCGAACGATGCGATCGCCACTTCGGCGCCGCGCTCGCGCCACGGTGCCGCCTTGCTTTCGTCGCGCAGCACCGCGCGCACTGCGTGGCCCGCGTCGAGTAGCGCGCGTGCCGCCGCGCCGCCCACCTGTCCTGACACACCGGTAATTGCAAACATCGTCTTCTCCTCGATTACGGCGGATGCCGTGTTGGGAGGCATTCTCGGTGTGGCGCGGCGATTCCGCGATGGCACGAGTGTTACTTGTTTAGTGACTCGATGTCATCAAATCTTCTGCTGACGCATGGCTTCTTGCTATGGAGAAACATCAAAGTCTGCGGGAAAAAGTTGACCAGAAGGCCCTACCACCGTTGAAGTCGTAATCACGAGACAGGGTCAAAGTTCGCGGCAGCGACTACGATTTCTGAGACTGCACCGGAATCCAGGTGCGCAAAGTCTGCGGGATCGCCCGCTCACAACCTTCGTGAAAGCTGTGCCCGCAAAGGCGGAAGAGCTAGTTTCCATTTCGACCAGGCAACTGTAACGCAATGGTCGGTTGGACGGCAAAAAGCGATCATGGCGCGCAAGATACGTCGATGCGCTCATGACATTCTGCGAACAGCTCGAGAGCTCCCCGTTTCGGGGTGTACCGCGCGATGACCTGCTGCCCGGGTTGCGGGTCACCCACGACCGCGGCCAGACTGTGATCGCGTACCGCGTTACGCAACGATTCGTACAGCTTCGACTTTCTCGCATTGGCGGAAGACGCCTATGAGCGCGACATCGAGCGCGCGCTTACGCAGCACATCACGCGTTTCCTCCTCGAACTGGGTACCGCCTTTGCATTTTGTCGGACGCTAGTACCGGCTCGAGGTCGGCGGGGTCGATCTGCTTTTCTACCATCTCAAGCTGAGGTGCCATGTCGTCGTCGAACTCAAGACGACGCCGTTCAAGCCCGAATACGCGGGCCAGCTGAACTTCTACCTGTCCGCGATCGACGCGCCCCTTCTCAATCAGGAATAGTCCTGAATCCGCATGGCTGGTCTTTCGGGTTCCGCTGGAAAGATGCGCCACGTTCCATCTCGATGACGATAAAAGAACATCGCCTTTGAGCCCGTTCCGTTGTCGGCGACAACACAAACGTAGCGTCCAATCCTTGATCGCCCATAGTGGCTAACTCTGAAGCCTCGCCCAGGGTCTGGTGCTAACCAATCCTGGACCATTGCTCTCAACGACCGTCCCGCGCTATTCATTAGCTTTCTCCATCTACTTCGACGTCATCAGATCTTTATAAGCGGTTTCAAAACGAGTAGTAGTAGGGGTAAGCGTACTTTTCGCGTGAAATCCGGCTGTTTCACCCTGCCGAACCACCTGCAGCAAGGCTTGCCGCCGATCAAGCTTTGCGCGAACCGGGGATGGGAGGTTATCGACGTTTTGGATCTTTTCGGATCTAACCGCCATTCTTTGCACAAAAGGTACGCGCATCCCACAGACACCTCTCTTCCGGTCAGCCCGGACGCCTAACGCGGCGTGCAGTCCTCATTCTTTCTCGAACGCAAAGCGGAACGCGTCGCCGTGACTAACCACACGGCCCGCCGTCGGTGACGGGAAGTGAGCGGTGAGAATCCTGGTCGACGTGTCCGCGTAGCGGCTCATCACTCCGAGGCGCGTTTCATAAGCCATCTGGGCGTCGAAATCCGCAGCGTTCGACAAATGAGGGGCGACGAACTGAATCGGGTGATGGATGACGTCGCCCGTCATGACCGCGTGATCACCATGCTCGTGTCCGATATGCACGAGGACGTGACCAGCCGTATGGCCGGCCGCGGGCGAAAACCATACGTCGTCGTTGAGTTCGTGTTCGAAGCAGTGGTCCATTTCGACGAATGTCGCCTGCCCGTGCTCTACCACAGGCAATACGCTGTCAACAAAAGAGCCTCGATTGACCGGCATCTCGGGATGCGATTGATGCAGTTTCAGCAGATGATCGTATTCGACCCGCGACATGATGTATTTCGCGCGCGGAAAAGTCGGCACCCAGCGGCCGTCCTCCAGTCGGGTGTTCCAGCCGACATGATCGGTATGCAGATGCGTGCACATGACGTAGTCGATGTCTTCTGGACGGATACCGATCGCTGCCAGATTCTCGAGGTATGGCGTCTGCAGATTGCTCCACGCCGGCATCGACGGGCGTTGCTTGTGGTTTCCATTACAGGTATCCACAAGGATCGTGTGATGGCGCGTTTTTACTACGTAGCTATGAAAGCTCAAATAAAGCTTGAACTCGGTCGGCTCGATGAACTGAGGGCCGAGCCAACTTCGCTGCTCTTTCACAAAGTCGATGTCGACGGTAGGAAACAACCAGTTGGGCTCAAATTCGAGGCTATCAATCTCGCTGACCTTCCGGACTTCGATGTCCCCAATCTTCTGGACGCGCACTGCACTCTCCTTCCCTTTAACTAGAAAAATTCGCACGCCTGGCGCGCCACACTTTGTCAACGAGCCATCGTTGCTATAGCCGAAGACGGCTTCTCATGATCAGAAGCGGGTCTCGGGCGGCGGTGTATTCCACCAGGCCCGAAACACGCTGCGCGCAATCGCGGCGAGCACAAACGCATGCATTGAGATGCGCGGCTTGTATGCGTTCATCCACCTATCCCGCCGGGTGGCGGGGCCACGGCCGCGGCTACACCGCTTCGGCCGCGCGCAAAGCGAATGTCTTGGGCAAGCCAGCGCGCGCAATCGCGCCTGTAAACGGCTCACCCGGAAGCCAGCTTGCAATCATTTCTCGTATTGACGCCAAGGCATCGATATCGATGCCCGTGTCGAGACCTTCGGACTCAAGCAGGAACACGGTGTCTTCGGTATTGATATTGCCTGTGGCATTCGGCGCGAACGGACAGCCGCCCAGACCGCCAAGCGACGCGTCAAAGCTGCGTACGTCCGCGTCCAGCGCGGCGATGACATTGGCCAGCCCAAGACCTCGAGTGTCATGGAAGTGACAGGCAACCGGCACGTCACCGGTAATAGCGAGGACCTTGCGCATCAGCGCCCTGACCTGTCCCGGATTCGCGTAGCCGACCGTGTCGGCAATCGTGATTTCGTCCGCGCCGGCCTTTAGAAGTGTCTCGACGAGTCCAAGCACCGTACTCTCTTCGACGCGGCCGGAGAGAGTGCATCCAAACGCCGTCGCGACGCCCGCGCCAAGCGCGATGCTGCGCGTGCCACCGCCTGCATCCCGCTCCTCGACTATCCGTCTGAAGTCATCGACCGACTCCGCAGTTGTACGTCGCACGTTTTTCAGGTTGTGCTCGTTGCTGGCCGAAAGCACGTAGTGCACTTTTCGCATACCGACTTCGAACGCTCGCTGCGCACCTTTGAAATTGGGCACCAAGGCCGCAGCGTGCAGGCGCGGTATCTCAAGGGCGCCGCGTGCAACCTCAACTGCATCGGCAAACTGGGGGACGACTTTTGGCGGGACGAACGAGGTTACTTCAATCTGGTCGGCCCCCGCATCTACCATCCGTCGACACCACTCGAGCTTCTGCCCGGCCGACAGTATCGTTTGAACCATTTGCAGTCCATCGCGCAGGCCCACCTCGCGAACCTGCACTTTTTCACGCATCGTCATCCTTATCATCCTTACTCATACGTCAGAAATATAGCGGACAGATTGATGCCTAAAAAACGAGCGAACAAGGCACCGATCGCGGCGAATT
>NZ_SELS01000120.1 GCF_004197395.1 Paraburkholderia sp. UYCP14C
CAGGGCTCAACCGTCAGTCTGGATGGCGTCTACGACTGCCGCGAAAACCGCCGTGCGATCTTCAACCGCGGCATGAGGCCCAACATTCCCGAGAACCCGCGTGGGCGCAAGGCACCGAAGCGCGGTCGCAGACGGCATTTCGACGCGGCCATCTTCGCGGAGCGCTTCAGCACCATCGAGCGCGTGTTCGCCTGGGAGGACACCTTCCGCCGCCTGCTGCTGCGCTTCGAACGCATCAGTGCCGTGCACTACGCGCTCAAGACGCTCGCCTACACGATGATCAACCTGAGGCACTACTGCCGCAGCTGATCGCGGCCCTCAGGGCGGCCTGTCGCTACTTCGCCGGCGCATTGCGCCATGGCCGCGCGCGTCGTTACCATGTCGATCACTTCGCAAATCACACTTCCGCTTCGCGTTGCCTGTCTTGCCAACTCATGCATTTCATGAAACATATGCATTACTGATCAAATGCAAATTCAGTCTGCTTGAAACCCGCAATCAGTTGATGGCGAGAACTCCTGCTGATGGACGGGTCTACGAAGCTCGATGGCCCGCTGCCGGATTAAGCATCGGCATTCGGCGCGCAGCAATGCGTCACACCATACCAGCCGGCACCGTCCAGAAAATGTCCGATACGAAGCGAAGCGGGCGCGACCCACGCGAAGCGCGCGTCGTGCCGTGCCGTGCCGCGTGACGACATCACTTCGCTTGCCGAAGGCAGGCTTCGCATCCGCCGCGCTGCGCGGCAAACGCCCCGCTACCGTTGAGCTACGAAGGCCAAGGGTGGGGTGCCGCGCATTCGACATTACGAGCGGAAAGTCATGAGCGAAGAAAAGACCGAGCAGCCCACCGTCAAACGGCTGCGCGACACGCGCAAGGACGGCGAGACGTCGAAGAGCGCCGACCTGGTCGACGGCGCGACAATGGCCGCTGTCGTCGGTGTGCTCGCGGCCGCGAGCTTCGGCGGTGCGCTGCGAACAATCGTCAGTACTGCGCTCGAATTCGCGTCCGGCAGTCACGATCAGCCGCTCATGTTCGGCAAGCTGTTCGAGCTCGGCAAGCAGGCATTGATCGTGATCGTGCCATGCGTGGGTGCGGCGGCGCTCGCAGCAGTGGCCGCGCTGATCCCGCAAGTGGGTTTTCAGATTGCCACCAAACCTGTCGTACCCGATCTCAAACACGTGAGCCCCGTCGACGGCGTAAAGCGGATTTTCTCGTGGCGCACGGTGATCGACCTCGTGAAGATGGTGATCAAGGCAATCGTTATCGGCTTGGTGATGGGGTTCACGATCAGGTCTATCTTGCCGCTGATCGTGGTTTCGCTGTATCAGTCGCCACCGGAATTGTCAAAGGTCTTCTGGTCGCTGCTGATCAAAGTTTTTGCCGTCGCAGTAGCCGTGTTTATCGTGATCGGCCTCGTCGACGTCAAGCTGCAACGCGTGCTGTTCCTGCGCAACCTGAAGATGTCGAAAGACGAAGTCAAGCGGGAACGCAAACAGACGGATGGCGACCCGGAGATCAAGGCGGAACGCAAGAGGCTCGCCCGCAAGTTCTCGACTTCGGCGGCACCCGCACAGCGCATGGGCTTTGCGAACGCGCTGATCGTCAACCCGACGCACTATGCGGTTGCCATCCGCTATGTGCCCGCAGAACATCCGCTGCCGCTCGTGATCGCGCGTGGCATGGACGAGAGCGCGGCGCAATTGCGGCGCTTCGCGCGTGATGCGAATGTGCCGATCATCGGCAATCCGCCGGTCGCGCGCACGCTCTACAAGGTCGGGATAGGCGAGTCCATTCCGGAGGAACTGTTCGAGACCGTCGCCGCGATCCTGCGCTGGGTCGACGCAATCGGCGCGCGGCGTATTGAAAACAAAGCCGGCGAGCACAACCGCGACAACCTCGGGAGCCGCGATGTTCAAGACACTTAAGCTACCCGCCGCCGGCGAAATCGGCATCGCGATGCTGGTGGTCGCGATCATCTCGCTGATGATCCTGCCGCTGCCGCCGTTTCTGATCGATGTCCTGCTCGCCATCAACATCACGATCAGCGTGACTCTGCTCATGGTGACCATGTATGTGCCGAACGTGGTGTCGCTTTCCGTGTTTCCGTCGCTGCTGCTTTTCACCACGTTGTACCGGCTCTCGCTCAACATTGCGTCAACCAAATCGATTCTGCTGCACGCAGATGCGGGCAGCATCATCGAAAGTTTCGGCGAGCTGGTGGTGGGCGGTAACCTCGTGGTCGGCATGGTGGTGTTCGTGATCATCACGACCGTGCAGTTCATCGTGATTGCGAAAGGCTCGGAGCGCGTGGCCGAAGTCGGCGCGCGTTTCACACTCGACGCATTGCCCGGCAAGCAGATGAGCATCGACGCCGATCTGCGCGCCAATCTGCTCACGCCCGAAGAGGCGCGCCGCAAACGCGCAACGCTTGCTGTCGAAAGCCAGTTGCACGGCGGTATGGACGGCGCGATGAAGTTCGTCAAGGGCGACGCGGTGGCCGGTCTCATCATCACACTGATCAACATCATTGCGGGCATTGCGGTAGGCGTCGCGTATCACGAGATGACGGCGGGCGAAGCCGCGAACCGCTTTTCGGTTCTGTCGGTCGGCGACGCAATGGTCTCGCAGATTCCGTCGCTGCTGCTTTCGGTGGCCGCGGGCGTAATGATCACGCGCGTCTCCGACGAGCGCGACGCGCGGCCACTGTCGCTCGGCGACGAGATCGGCCAGCAGCTTTCGGCCAGCGCCCGCGCACTCTACTTCGCGAGCCTGCTGCTGCTTGGCTTCGCCGCCGTGCCGGGCTTTCCGACTGCGCTATTCGGGCTGCTCGCGGCGATTCTCGCGTCCTGCGGTTACCGGCTCGGCAGGCACAAACCCGCCGCGACCACGCATGCGGGCGAAGCCGTCAACGCAATGCAGCGCGCCGGCTCGAAAGCCGGGACGCCGGCAATCCTCACGCGAGCGCCTCAATTCACCTGCCCGCTGGGTGTGCGTATTTCGCCCGACCTCGTCGTGCGCCTGTCGACTACCGCGCTCGACCGTTCGTTCGAAACCGAACGCGGGCGGCTGCAGGAATATCTCGGATTGCCGTTTCCCGGCATCACGATGTGGACAAGCGACGACTTGCCCGCTTCGAGCTGCGAACTGCTGATGCACGACGTGCCGTATTGCGCGATCGAATTGCCGCCCGGCAAGGTGATGCTGCCGGAGCCGGAGCTCACCGGCATGCGCGAGCCGCTTTCCGTCGACGCCGAAACGCTCGCCACACGTGCCGGTATTCGTGGAGGCGAAAAGCGCCGCGGACTCGACGGCGGCCCGGGGCCCACATGGTGGATCGACGAAAAGAGCTTGCCGTCCAAGCAACCGGCATGGCGCGCCGAACAGGTGATCGCGCATGCGTCGGTGGCAATGCTGCGCAAGCACGCGTCGCTCTTTCTCGGCATTCAGGAAGTGCAATGGATGCTTGATCAACAGAACGCCGAATATCCGGGCCTTGTCGCAGAGGTGCAGAAGGTGCTGCCGCCGCAGCGCATCGCGGACGTGCTGCGACGGCTGCTGGAAGAGCAGATTCCGATCCGCAACGTGCGCAATATTCTGGAGAGCCTCGTCGTGTGGGGCGCAAAGGAAAAGGACATGCTGATGCTGACCGAATATGTGCGCGGCGATCTCGCGCGCTTTCTCGCGCATCGTGCGGCGGGCGCAGGCCGGCAATTGCCTGCGGTCCTGTTCGATCTGCCGGTCGAGCAGCATATCCGCCAGGCGATCAAGCAGACGCCGACGGGCAACTTCCTTGCATTGCCGCCTGACGAAGTGGGCTTTCTGATCGACCAGATCCAGTCTTGTGTGGGCGATACGCCGCGTGACGGCGTCGCGCTCGTTACCTCCATGGACATTCGCCGCTACGTGCGCCGCATGATCGAGGCGCGGCTCGACTGGCTCGCCGTCTACTCGTATCAAGAACTGGGCGAGCATGTCGAATTGCAGCCGCTCGGCCGCGTGACGATCTAGACTCGCGCGTTCACGTCAGAATTCACGCTCATGGCCCTCATCGAACCGCGGCCGCTGCGCATCATTGCGTCGAATAGCGACCACCGTCCCGCCGCCCGCGCGGTGCTCGTGCGTCGCACGCGCTCGCCGGGCGCTTCCGGAGCATTCGAAGGGGCGACGCCTGAAACGCAAGCGGATCGCTCATGCGGAGCAAGCGGTCCCGTTGAGAACAGCGGGCACGCGATTCCCTTCGATAACGGACGGGCCCGCGATTCGAGCGCCGACGCGGAAGGCGAAGCCGCGCACGACGCGCTGCTGCAGCGGCTTTCCTTCACAACGATGCCCGCCGTCGACGCCCTCTTTCGCACGCAAGGCCACTTTCTCGAACTTGTGCGCGAGGTCGCGGCCTTCTGCGCCGACCCCGCGATCGGCGATGCCCGCAACTGGGAAGTGCGCATTCCGCTCGACGCGCGCATTCTGCCGGACACGGTGCTCTATCTCTCTCTTTCGCGTTTCTGGTTATCACTTCGGTTCGACACGCGGGGCATCGAAGCGCGACAGTTACTCTTCGACCACAGTGCGATGCTCGAACGCGAGCTCACTGCGCTGCTGAACGCGTGGGGCACGCCACGCGACATCGAACTGACGGTGTGGTGAACGCGCCGCCTGTCGTTTATCTTGGCCGACGCAGGCCGCATCCGTGAACCGAAATGGGTTATTCGATCGCCAAAATGTCAGGGGTGGGCGTGGCCGCCGAACACGCCGCATCGCCTGCCGCCCAGCCGGCTGCCATTGTGGACGCCGGCTTACGCGCGGCAGCGCAAACCACGCCCATCGGCGTGCTGCCCCTTCACGCCGTACCGCAGCTCGTGGCGCGCCTGGCGCGGCTCGTCTGCCATGCGGGCACCGTGCAATGCATCCAGCGGAACGCCGCTATCGCCGAATGGCAAGCGACGCCCGAAGCCGCCGCCGAAGGCCCGAGCGCACCTTTTTCACAGCCGGGCGTGCTCGATCTCGTGCATCCGGCCGGCGCGATTCGCGTACTGTTCGATCTTGCTGCGTACCCCGCTCTCGAGATCGCCGCGCTGCCTGACGGCGCGCCGGTGCCCGGCGACCCGGCGCGTGCGTTGCGCATCGCGGTCGCCGGTGTGCTGCTGGCGCCGTTGCTCAAGCGGCTCACGGCGCTCGGTTTTGCCGGCATGCATCTCACGCAGCTCACGCGCGGCGTGCCGCCCGCGTCGAATGGGCCCGATATGCTGGATGCGCGGGATGGCGCGGCATTCACCGTGACTTTTTCGGTCGACGGAACCCGGCATCGCGCGCGCGTGCTGCCGGCGGCGCCCGTGGTGGGCGCGCTCGAAGCGTGGCACGCCGCGCGCACGGCCCAATTTACCGCCGACGCGATCACCGCGCACGCTTCGTCGCAGATGCGGGACCGCGCATGGCCGCTGAGCGGTTGCACAGTGCCTGGGCGCCTGATACTCGGCTCGCGTCGCCTGCCCGTCGACACGCTGCGCGCGCTTCAACCAGGCGACGTCCTGCTGCGCTCGCTGCAGCCGCGAAGCGGCGCGGGGCATATCGTCGAAGCCTGCGCGACCCACGCTGCCCAAGGCGCTGCCGCGGAATCCCAGGCCGCGCCGCTCGCGAGCACCACGGTGGCTTGGGGCTCGCCCGGCCTGATGCGCATTCACGCGCCAGTCAACATCGAAGGCCGCAGGCTTTCACTCACGAAGGAGCCCATCATGACCGATGAGTTGGATCCCGTTCGCCCGGACGATCTGCTCGCGCCGGATCAACAGTCGAATCCAATCGACATCGGCGAACTCGATCTGCCTGTCCAGTTCGAAGTTGACACCGTCGCGCTGCCGCTCTCGCAACTGTATGCGCTGCGTCCCGGCTATGTGATCGAACTGCCGACGCCGGTTAACGAAGCACAGATCAAGCTGGTCACGCATGGCCAGACCATCGGCTACGGCGAGCTCGTCACCGTCGGCGACCATCTCGGCATCCGCATCCTGCGCATGGCGCACGGCGATGGTCCAGTTCAGTGACATCACCGGACTGCTGATCGTCATTGTTGCGATCAGCCTTGTCCCTTTCGTTGCGATGATCGTCACCTCGTACGCGAAGATCGTCGTCGTGCTCGGCCTGCTGCGCAATGCACTCGGCGTGCAGCAGGTGCCGCCCAACATGGTCCTGAACGGCGTGGCGATTCTCGTGTCGCTCTACGTGATGGCGCCGGTCGGCATGCAGGCCATGCAGTCGATGCAAGGGCAGCCGATTGCCGGCCAGCCCACCCAGGCGGTGATCCAGATCTTCAGCGCCGCGCGCGAACCGTTCCGCTCGTTTTTGCAGAAGCATACGAACGAACGCGAAAAACGCTTCTTCATCCGCTCGGCGAATGTGGTGTGGCCGAAAGGCGCGGCGTCGAGCCTGCACGAGAACGACCTGATCGTGCTCGCGCCCGCCTTTACGCTGACCGAACTGACCGACGCGTTCAAGATCGGCTTTCTGCTCTACATCGCCTTTATCGTCATCGACCTGATCATCGCCAATGTGCTGCTCGCGATGGGACTGAATCAGGTGACGCCCACCAACGTGGCCATTCCGTTCAAGCTGCTGCTGTTCGTCGTGATGGACGGCTGGTCCACGCTGGTCCACGGCCTTGTGATGACCTATCGCTAGCGCGGCTGGCTGCGCGAAAAATCACGAGACAGGCATGGATAGCGACACACTCATGCGCTTCACAACTCAGGGCATGCAGCTGTGCATGTACATTTCGCTGCCGGTTGTGCTGGTGGCGGCGCTCGTGGGGCTCGGCGTATCGTTCCTGCAGGCAATCACGTCGATGCAGGATCAGACGCTCTCGCACGGCGTAAAGCTGATTGCGGTCACGATAGCGATTGTGATCGCCGCGCCGTTTTCGGCAGCCGCGCTGCTGCACTTCGCGAACGAGATCATGCATACGGCGGTGCCGCAATGACGCGCGTCGGCACACCGCTCACCACGGTTGCACCGGCAACCCACACGAATGCGGCTCGCGAACGGTTGCAGCAGACCGCCGTTGCACGCTTCGCCGTGTTGTATCGCGGCACGATCATGTTCAGCTATGCCCGCACGCAACACACGGCGATGCGCGGTTCAGTGCTCGGTCGCAAGCTCGCGACGCTCAATGCTAGGAGGCGCAATGCCGCGTGCCGCACAGGAGTGCGGCGGCCCGTCGTCGCGGCCGGCGACAAAGCGGACGAGGTGCTGGAGGCCGGTGTCGGCGGCTCAGGCCGCGTCACCCGCGACGCAGGCAATGGCTGCGACAGCGGCGGACAACCACATGACGAACGCGACGGCTCGGATCGCGATGATTGCGCGCCGCGCGCGCTGATTCGCATGCGCGGTCAAACGTCGATCGCGCGGCCCGCGCCTGGCGCATTGCAGAAATTCGTCGCGGCACAGGCGCCGTTCACGGATCTCGCCGAGACGCTGCCGCGCCTGTGGTGTGACGCGCTACTGGCATGGCACGACGAAGCCGCCGCACGTCCGCAGGCGCCACTCGATGCCGGGCTGCACGAGCGTTTCATCGATCTGCTTGCGGTGCAGTTGCATACCGGTGCCCCCGGCGATGTCAGCATGGACGCATGGCGGCAGCGCCTGATCGAGGCGTGCGAATCAGGACACCTGGCTGCCCGCGGCGCGTCCGTGGAAGGCGAAGCATCGGCGGAAAAAATCAGCCGCGCAGGGCGGCTGAATCTGCTGATGCCGCTGTTGCTGCTCGGCTACGGCCGGCCCTCGACACCGCCCATGCGCGAGCGCGCGATGAACGTGCGCGTCGTACAGCGCGGCACCGCGCTTATTGCCGCCGAACGCGGCTGAGGCGTCGCGTTTTTGGCCGCTTCTGTTGCACCTTCCGCGCAATTTCGCTTTCCCGGCGCCCGCTTCGGCATTGTGTGCTGGGACGTCGCCGGCGGCGGCTAGAGTGGAGTGTCAAAGGCGTGCCGCTGCGCGCCGCATCATTCCTTCAACAGGCTCTGCATGACGAAGCTGCTGCGTATCCTGACTGGCGTGCATGCTGGCGCGGAACTGCGTCTGAGCGCCGGCGCTCACCGGATCGGTACGGACGATGACGCCGACATCCGCATCTCCGACTGGTGCGGCGACGATGTCTCGCTCGTCGTCGATTCATGCGGCGTGGTGAGCGCGCGCCGCATGGCGGTGGCCAAGGGCGACGCCGCCGTGAACGAAAGCAGCGACAGCGCTCAGGGAGCCACCCTCGCCTCGCGAACCGACGACGAGCCGGGGGCGGTCATCCTGCTCGACTTCGTGCCGATGCAGTTCGGCGAGACGGTCGTCTGCATCGGCTTGGATGACGCGGCATGGCCGAGCGATCTTGAGCTGCTCTCCACGCTGCTTGTGAAGCCGGAAGAAACGCGGCGCGCAGCCGAACGCTCGCGCCGTCGCAGAATGGCGGGTATCGTGTCCGCGTGTGCAATGCTCGGCGCCGTGCTGGTGATCGGCTCGATGCGGCTGACGACGGCCGTCAGCCGTGCCGCATTGCCGCGCGACGCCGGCGATCTCGCGCAGCGCGTCAATCTCGAACTGGAGGCCGCGCACATGAAGGAACTGCATGCGCAGGTACGCGGTTCGACGGTGACCGTCAGCGGCATGGTCGCGACCGCCGCCGAAGACACGCAATTGCGCAAGATGCTGATGCGGATTTCGCCGGATCGCATCGTGCGGCACTACGACATCGCGCAGAACGATCTGGGCAATATGGCGGATTCGCTCGCGATGCAGGGGCTCAAGGTCGTCTACGCGGGGCGCGGAGCCTTCGAGATTAGTGGCAGGGTCGTCAATCCGCACGACGTGGAGTCGGCCGTTGCACGAATGCGCCACGATCTGAGCGACAACGTGAAAGATGTGCGCTTGCGCGTCGCGCAAGCGGAAGACGCATTGACCCCGGCGCCCACGTTCTCGTTCCTGATGTCTTCCGACGATGTGCGCTATGGACAGACACCCGACGGCGTCAAGCATATCTACACGTCGCAGGAAGACGCACCAGCGGCCGCGGCGGGAAATGGTCCTGCCGATGGGAATGCAAACGGCAACCCGGGCGCGACAGGAAGCGCCGACGAAGCGCCCGCCGCTGCGCGGGGCGTGATGCAGCCGGTCGAGGACATTCCCGCGACGCCGCCCTCCCCCGCGCCGCGCGCGGCCAACACCACCGCTTATCTGCCGCTACCGAAGTGAGGTTCCCATGACACAGACATCGAACATCTACGCACCGCTCGAAGCGTGCGCCGCCGACTTCAACGATCTGCAGAAGACGCTCGCCGATCCCGCCGGCGGACCGCGTCTTGCTGCGATACGCGAGGCGCTCGAGGCAACCGCGAAAAACGTGGGCGACGCGCACGGCGCAACCGAGCTGGATCGCAACGATCTCGCGAAGCTCTACCGCGGCCTGCTCGCCGCGGAACGCATCGTCGGTCAGCTCGCGGACACACGCGGCGCGGCCTGAGGGCGCGGAGGCTCGCCCTGTGGCGGCGGCTGGCTGTCACACCGGGCAGCGCTTCTGCGTAAACCCCAAAACGAGGGGTCTTATATCTATCGGTGGCGCAACGACTGCCATCACAGGCTTGGCAGCGGAAGCCGGCGCGGTGGCCAACACCATGAAAACCGGGGATCAACGCTGCGCGGAGAACTTCGTGGTCCGGTCGGTGCAAGTCCGCAAGGACCGGCCGGGCCACGGGTTGCAAAGGCTGCGCCATGTCCCCGGTCGACTCGCGGTGTGCCGAGAGCTTTCTTTTTTGCGGCGTCGGTAGGACTTTTTCTGGGTTGGGCGGGCCTTTTACTTGGACACCAACGATAGTTCGGAGCGTTACGCAGCATTGGTGCGTGACCTGTGCGCGACGGTCGGCCTCGCGGATGCCGAGCATGTGCTGAGCACCCGCTCGATCGAGGTCGAAGGCTTTGACGTGCGGCTAGAACACTTCGAAAATGATCTGGACGCGCTGTACGCGAATTTTCATTACGGCACGGTGACGGCCGGTCGCACGCTCATCGTATTCCGGCTGATGCTTGAGGCCAACCTGATGATCTACGCCCAGGACCAGGCGCAACTCGGACTCGATACGGATACCGGCGGTATCGTGCTCGTGGTGCGCGTGCCGATGACCCACGACGTCGACGGCACGGCGCTCGCCGAACTGCTCTCGCACTACGCCGAGCATGGCCGCTATTGGCGCAGGAACATCATCGAATCGACGGAAGAGATGTTCGAAGGGATCGTCGCGGGAGAGTTCTCGTGGCTGCGCGCATAGCGAGCCGGGGCAGCGCAGTCCGTTGCGGACTCAATTGCTGACGAACAACTGATTGCGGGTTTCAAGCAGACTGAAGTTGCATTTGATCAGTAATGCATATGTTTCATGAAATGCATGAGTTGGCAAGACAGGCAACGCGAAGCGGAAGTGTGATTTGCGAAGTGATCGACATGATAACGACGCGCGCGGCCATGGCGCAATGCGCCGGCGAAGTAGCGACAGGCCGCCCTGAGGGCCGCGATCAGCTGCGGCAGTAGTGCCTCAGGTTGATCATCGTGTAGGCGAGCGTCTTGAGCGCGTAGTGCACGGCACTGATGCGTTCGAAGCGCAGCAGCAGGCGGCGGAAGGTGTCCTCCCAGGCGAACACGCGCTCGATGGTGCTGAAGCGCTCCGCGAAGATGGCCGCGTCGAAATGCCGTCTGCGACCGCGCTTCGGTGCCTTGCGCCCACGCGGGTTCTCGGGAATGTTGGGCCTCATGCCGCGGTTGAAGATCGCACGGCGGTTTTCGCGGCAGTCGTAGACGCCATCCAGACTGACGGTTGAGCCCTG
>NZ_SELS01000121.1 GCF_004197395.1 Paraburkholderia sp. UYCP14C
GAACCCGGGTTCGGCAGGCGTTGCGGCTGGCCGCCGGGTCTGACGCGTTTTCATCAGTTGAGGTTGCATGGAATTAAACGGGTAATCCAATAATAACAATTATTGGTCTGTCACGCTTTAAAATGGCGCCCTTTCAGTTTCTTCCGCCTCTGGATGCGCGCCCACAACGAACACCTGACCCTCTTGCCCCAGGCCGAGCGGCAGGTCCTCTACGAGCGCCCGGCGTTCGACGATTTCCAGCGCGCAGAGTACTTCGCCTTCACCGATGATGAGCTGGCCATCGCGCACCAGCGCAAAGGATTGCCCGAACAGATCCTGTGCCTGCTGCAGACCGGCTATTTCAAGGCCACGCGCGCATTCTTCACGCTCACGGAACTTCCGCCAGAAGATGCTGGCTACCTGCGCGAACGCTATTTTCCTCAACAGGCGCTTTCGCCAAGACCCATCCGCTCCGCAGAAATCTACGCGCAGCGCCGCGAAATCCTTTCGCTGTTCCGCTTTCGCCTCTGGTCGAAGCAGGACAGCCCGTTGCTCATGCAACGCGCGGCACAACTGGTGCGACGCGATGTGACGCCCGCGTTCGTAGTCACCGAACTCATCCTCTGGCTGAACCAGCAGCACATCGTGCGCCCGGGTTATACCACCTTCCAGACGATTGTCAGTACCGCACTCCGTGAAGAACGGCAACGACTGGCCGCACTGGTCGAGGCGGGCGTTACCGATGACGTCAGGGCCGCGCTGCAACGCCTGCTCGTACGCGACGAGTCCCTGTCCGAACTGGCCGCGATCAAGCAGGATGCGAAATATTTCGGACCTCACATGATGGGCCGCGAACGCCGCAAGCGCGCCACGCTCGAACCCGTCTACAACGCCGCCCGGTCAATCCTGCCCCAGCTCGGCATCTCCCAGCAGAATATCGCGTACTACGCGAGCCTTGCACACTTCTACACCATCTACGACCTGCGTCAGCTTCAACCCGGGCAGTCATTCCTGTACCTGCTGTGCTACGCCTGGCAACGCTACCGGCAACTGAACGACAATCTGGTCGACGCCCTGCGCCATCACACGAAGAAGTTCGAGGACGACAGCAAGGCCAGTGCCGATGACGCTTTCATACACGCCCAGATCCAGCGGCAGAAAGATACTCCGCAGGTCGGCAGGCTCCTGCAGCTCTACGTCGATGACTCGCTCGACGATGTCACGCCGTTCGGAACCGTGCGACGCCAGGCGTTCAGCATCCTGCCCAGGGCTGACCTGCAGCAGGTCGCCGGTCTGTTAAGCAACAAACCCGTCAGCCAGATGGAGCTGCGCTGGCGGGCCGTTGACGAGGTCGCCCGGCAGATTCGCACGCGACTCAGGCCGCAGGCAATGGCACTCGAATTCTCCAGCGCACGCAACGACGATCGATGGCTTGCGGCCCTGCACTGGATGCGCGGCGTGTTTTCACGCAGGCAGCGGCTCGAACGGCGACCGCTCGCGGACATACCACCCGATACACTCCCGGAGCGGCTGCGCCCGTATCTGCTCACCTTCGATGACAAGGGCCAGCCTGTCAGCCTGCGTGGCGACCGATACGAATTCTGGATCTACCGGCAACTGCGCAAGCGCGTCGATAGCGGAGAATTGCATCTGAACGACAGCACCCAGCATCGACAGTTCAGCGACCATCTTGTTCCTGCCGATCGGACGGCCGCCGTCCTCGGCGAACTGGATCTCGCCTGGCTGCGCCAGCCGGTACACGTCACCGTCGATGCCATGTGCAACGAGCTTCGCGACCTCTGGCAGCGCTTTGATCGTGAACTGCGGCAGGGCAAGCTCAAACACCTCGACTACGACGCGCAACGCAGCACCCTGACCTGGCGCAAACCCAAAGCGGACAGAAACGCCACGCAGCAGGAAAGCTTCTACGCGAAGCTGCCGCTACGCGATATTGCGGACATCATCCGGTTCGTGAATGAGCGTTGTGGCTTCCTGTCGGCGATGACGCCCCTGCAGCCCCGTTACGCGAAGAAGATTGCCGACGCGGACAGCCTGATGGCGGTGATTATTGCGCAGGCCACCAACCTCGGCAATCTCGCCATGTCCCAGACCTGCGATATCCCGTATCACGTGTTCGACGAGACGTACCGGCAGTACTGCCGTCTGGCGACACTGCGGGCCGCCAACGACCGGATTGCCAACTTCATCGCACAGCTACCGATCTTCGAGTGTTACTCGTCCGATCTCGGCGCACTCTTCGGCGCCGTCGACGGACAGAAGTTCGCTGCCGCCACGCCTACCGCAAAGGCACGGCACTCGCGCAAATATTTCGGTCGCGAACGGGGTGTCGTCGCCTTTACGTCACTCACCAATCACGTCGCCACGCTCACCAACCTCATCGGGGCGCACGAGCACGAAAGCCATTACGTCTTCGATCTCTGTTACCGCAACACGACCGATATCGCACCAACGATCATCACCGGTGACATGCATAGCATCAACAAGATGAATTTCGCGGCCATGCACTGGTTCGAGATGGGTTTCGCGCCGCGGTTCACCAACCTGCAGGCGCAACTGAAGCATCTGTTCTGCGGCGACGACATCGGGCAGTACAGCAACTTTCTGATCAAACCCGCCGGACAGATCGACCGGTCTGCCATCTGCGATGATCCGTCCGCCATCGAACAGATCATTGCATCGCTCAGCGTGAAGGAAATGAGCCAGCAGGCACTGGTCCGCAAGCTTTGCGCGCTGTCTCCGCATCACCGCACGCGCCGTGCGGTCTTCGAGTTCGACAAGCTCGTGCGCAGCATCTACACGCTGCGCTACATGCGCGACCCGCAGCTGCAGCGCAACGTCCATCGTTCGCAGAACCGCATCGAGGCGTATCACGCACTGCGCGGATTCATCGCTGAGGTCGGTGGCAAGAAACACCTGATCGGCAAGACCGATCACGATATTGCGATCAACAACGAGTGTGGCCGGCTTCTGGCTAACGTCGTAACCGCCTTCAACTCGGTGCTGCTTTCTCAACTACTCGAACGCTATCGGCGAGAGGGTAACGAGAAGGCGCTCGCGATGCTGAAAAAGATTTCTCCGGTGGCCTGGCAGCACATCCACTTCCTTGGGCATTACACGTTTCGCAACGAGAACCCGATCGACATCGCCGCCATGCTCGCTGGCCTCGATCTCCTGTAACTACCTGAAATTCAAGAACTTCCAAAATTTCTGCGGTTCCGGCTTGGAACCCCGTGACGGGTCCGTCCGCCTACCGCGCACTGGAACAGCCGGGCCAGATCGGCGCGATGCCGGCTGAGGGCGAAACCGGCGAGCTGTCGACGAATTCGCCCGATCACGCCGCGCGCCGACTGGCCGCCTTCGAGCGCCTGCGGACAATAGCGCTCAATGGCCTCCCGCGAGCCAACGCCCGCGTACCACGCTCGCAGCGCAGACAGCGACGCGGTGTCAGGAAAAGATGGTGGCGACGGAATGTTCGGCATCCGGAGATTATAGGCAACGTGATGGCGATGGAGCCGCAGCTCAGGTGTGGCGCGTTTCCCGAAACGGTAGTTTTGCCATGAAACGTGACCCTATCGATAACAAGGGTTAGCGATAGGGATGAGTAGAAACACTATCATAATCGTCGGCGTCAATCTTCGGTCGCCCAATTGGCCTATGGAAGCCCTCGTTTGGATACGGGCATGCCGGAACTTGCGCTCTTTCGAGCATTGTTGCAGAGTGCTCATACACAGAACAATGCGTCGGCCGTATCACAAAATGGAATGCACGTGAAAAAACACCGCCTTTTACTAATAGTGCTGGTTGCTATCTCAGCCAATGGTGTGAATGCGAAGGACTGGTCGACGGTTCGGTTTGGCTCAGCCACGAATTATCCGCCCTTCCATTCGCAGCAACCTGACGGAAAACTGGCGGGGTTCGATATCGATCTCGGTAACGAAATATGCCGTCGCATGCATGCCAAGTGTGTGTGGGTCGACACTGAGTTCGACAGTATGATTCCAGCGCTGAAAGCCCGTAAGTTCGACGGCATATTGTCGGCACTGTCGATCACGCCGAAACGCGCCGAACAGATCGCATTCTCTTCGAAGCTATACAACATCCCGACGCGGCTCGTCGCCAGAAAAGATGGGCTGGTATCGGCGGCCATGTCGCTGAAAGGCAAGAGGATCGGTGTAGTGCAAGGCTCGACACAGGAGCTTTATGCGAAGACTTACTGGGAGCCAGAAAGCGTAGCAATCGTGTCGTACCAGAACCAAGATCTGGTTTATACGGATCTGCTGGCGGATCGACTGGATGCAACGCTGACCAATGCGGCGCAGGCCGAGTATGGTTTTTTGAATACACCGCAGGGGGCCGGTTATAGTTTCGCTGGAAAGAATCTCTATGACGAAAAGATTTTTGGCGTAGGCACGGCAGTAGGCATCCGCAAAGAAGACACTGATTTGAAGACGCAAATCGACCTGGCGATCGCGAACATGCGCCAGGATGGGACGTACGACAAAATTGCCAAGAGATATTTCGATTTCGATGTATATGGCAATTAACATCGTCCCTCGGCTGCGGCGGCAAGAAAAGCCGGTTCCTGCAACCCCGAAGCGAGGCGTCTCGGAGCGTTCCTCGTCGATCGTTCCTGCTCAAACGAGTAGGCAACGGGCGCCGAAAGGGCTCTCATCGTCATCCAGACACGAGGAGTATCTGAAGAGAACGGCCCTGTGACCGAGCCCACGTGCGAGGCGGATGACGACACCGAGGCGATACTCACATTGGTAACGCTGGACGACTTCGGGCCGGCCAACCCTCCACCGTGATCGATATTTTTAATATAAATCATCCTATTAAGTCGAGATGCGGCGGATTTTTCACGAATCCCGGTCGTACCTCGGATTGTCACCCGCGTTTCGCACCGATATCAAGCCGCCCCACGTTTTGCAGATCATCCTTGCGTTGCCGCACGCGCCGTTTATAGCTCGCCTGATTTTTTGTGCATACCAGGCTGTGTGGACTTCCAGTCCTGCGCGTCGTGCAATTCACATCGCAACTGCGTTGCTTGATGATACTTTCAACGTGACTGCGAACGTGCTGGGCAGCCTTTAACACCCACTCCCGGCGTCCGGGGTCGACAAGAAACTGTCCGAGCCCGGCGCAATGGGCACAACGACAGACAACCGGATTCGCCCGTGCGAAATCAGCCGGCGGCTCCAGCGGCTCGGCGATGCGGCGGCGCAGATGATCCAGACCGGCGGCACGCAGACGCTGGACCGACGCAATGTTCGCTGTCGATGCTCGTCCAGTCAGATCCAGCGCGGCTGGAACGATGATGGCGCCCATGCCGAAAGAGGCTGGATTACCCAGGACGTGCTCGACAACATGGCCGGCGAGTAACGGTACATCGATCCGGTCAAGTGCCGTCAGCAGGTCGACAATCAGGGGCGGCTCGATGGGTTCTGGCCGTCGCGGGTAATCAGGATCAGATCTGGCGCGCTGTCCCAGAAGCGTTTCGACCAGCGCCGTTGCCGCGGATTGCAAGTGCTCCGGATGGCCGGCCCCTCGACTGATCTGCGCCAGCAGGCCGGCACACGCTCCCGGAATCATCTGCGCGTTCGTCGCGATGATCTGCTCCGTGAGCCCGGCAGCACGCTCTGGCGACAACAGCCTGGCGGCACGCGTCAACGCTTCATTCTCACTGCCGTGATAGAGCCATTTAGCGGAAATAGCGGACAGGAATGCGTCGATGTGTACGGTGTCGTGCAACTGCGTCAGGCTGGTCAACATGCTGATGACCTTGTCCGCCGGTCCCTTCCCGGAGTAACCGTGTGACGCTGGCCAGCCGCGCAGCATATGATCGGCCAGCACGTGAGCCTCGCGCCATACAGGCGACGCCTGATCTTCACCACCGCTCGTCCAGCGTTCCGCCAGATCCTTCAGGTAAGACAAGGTGACCTCAAGACCCGCCTGGTTGAACACGGCAAGCCGTCGCGACCGGGGCCACAGCACAAAGGCCGCCCGCCGGTAAGTCCGCTCGAACGACGCCCCTTCATTGCCGGTGGCCTCATGAAAATGTTGCTCGTCGGGCTTCAGACCATCAAAGCTTCCGGGCGGGCACAATTCCTTTTCCTCGAAAGGCAGGGCAGCGATGGCCGGCCGGCTGCCATCGGGCCGTCGCCAGTCCGATACGCTCTGTATTCGATCGATGACTTCGACGACCTCGAAGTCATCGTCGTATTGCTCATCATGGCGGGCACGATGCCAGCCACTGCGCCGGCGCGGGGCGTAGTTGCCATATTCAGCACTCCCGGTTTCCTCGATCGACACCAGTGCAAGGTGAAGGTCGCATGCGGCTTCGTCAGCAGCACGAACGAGCACGGCGGCGGCGGCCGCATCGGCGTTCTTCAATGTATCGAACGACAGTTCTGCCGGGGTATACGCATATTCCAGCGGGTAGATGAGTTTTTCGGGCGAGCTGTCATCCGGCGAATCCTTGTCCACCGCCCAGCGTCGTAACAGGGCCGTGATGGCCGCCTGGTCCCTGTCGTACCCGGGAGGAGCGGCAGGCTGCCGGCGACCGCCGCGTGTGAGGTTGAAGACGAGCGTCAGCCTGAAGCCCGACGTGACCGGGCGAACCTCATGCACGCAGTCAGCGTAGAAGGCGGCGAAGGACACCTGCGCCGAGTCGGAGCAGCTCAGGTCAAGACAGACTTCACGCCCCCGGTGACGAACGACCAGTTCGCCCCCATCGCACGCCGAAGGCAGAACAACCACCAGGGTCGCGAACATCCCCGGGATCTTCTCGGTATCACGATGTTCAACGAAAAAGCTGCCCGTGTCGTAGACGAGGAGTTTGTACAGTTCGGCAGACACCGTCCCTGTTACACCCAAGCCAATCGCCACCTGAGCGATAATTCCATCGAGGGTCTCCGCCCAGCTACGCCCCGAAAGATGAACATCGTCAGCCGCAATCTGCCATGTCCGGCGAACATTGGTATCGACGCGTGTTTCCTCCCCGCGCCCATACGGCGCGCGTGCAGCAACTGCGACGAGCTGTCCGGCCTGTACGGGAAGCAGCGGCAACGCGATACGGCCAACACCTTCTACCTCCAGGTTGGGCATGACGATTTCGGATTTGCCGGATGCGTAGAAATCTCCGTGGCAACGAATGGTGGGGATGATCTGCGCAAGCTCCCGGGTGATCGCCTTCAAAACGTCTTCTCCTCTGCGGGATATATTCAGGAACGATTCGCCTTCTGCCATGGCGCCGCGTCGAGCAGCATTTCCTGGTACCGGTCGATCGGAAAGCTGAGCGTTCCCCGGAAATTCACATGCGCGAAGTGTGCTGGCCCCATGCGGCGCAGCCAGTCATCCTCGATGCGCTGTCCCTTGTCGCGCCAGTTGTCGACGGTTGCCTGCATGCGCTGCGTGTTCCACGCGATGACGAGATTCGTCAGCAACGTCAACGAGCCGGATATCGCGATCATTTCGTCACGGCGGCGTCCCCGCTCGGGCGCCACCTTGCCGATGTATATCGCGCGCTGGAGCTGGTGCACCGACTCGCCACGGTTGAGCAGCGTATGTAGTTCACGGCGAAACTCAGCGTTGCTGAAATAGTCGCACAGGAAAAGTGTGCGCAGCAGCTTGCCAAGATGATCGGCAGCCCGATGCACCCGGTCACCCTGCGCGGCACTACCGAACCGCTGGAGTGCGACAATGGCGCTCACGCGACCCGAGCGGATCGACGCGACCAGTCGCAGCAGTTCATCCCAGCCGTCGCGAATGGCCTTGAGCGATATTTCGCAGGCGACCACCTGCGCCAGACCTTCCGGAGAGGCTATCGTCCCCGGCAGATACAGCTTGCGCTCCGCCAGGTTGCGCAGGTTCGGGCAGAGATCGAACCCGAGCAGTTTCGACACGGCCATCCCCACGTTCGTATATCCATGCGTATCGACCGAAAGCCTGAGCAGTCCACCGTCGTCGCGCGTAGTGTTGTGCCGGATCACGCCTTCAATCGCCACGCCGGCCTGACGCTCGTTCAGCACAATGGGATGGTTATAGACGATGCCGTGCTGGTCGAGCACATGCGTGTACATACCCACCGCGTGGGTGCGGCGTCGCGGATCGACGCGAGCGTAAAAGAGATGCCGTGATGTATCAAGGCTCATCGAATCACTGGACGCATGCTGTCCGGTTCCCCGCAGCGCGGTGATCGAATGCGTGCGCTGGAATTCCACCACGCGGTCATTGGCACGAAGGAGCCGCCCCGGCATTTCGAGCGCGCGCATCGCGGTCGAAATCTGCGCCGGGTCCAGTTGCGGAATCATCGCAGCGACGCTCTTTGCATCGAGTTCTGTCCGTGCGCGATCAGGCCAGCGTACAGCGCGACGAGTTCGTTCGCATCACGCGCCTTGCGCGCCAGCAACACTTCGCTGAAACCGGTGCGGGCATCCATTTCCATCACCATATCGGCAAACTGGGCGTTGCCAATCTCCTTGAACATCAGATCGCGCGTGCGCTTCGGTGTGCCGTCGGTCGGCAACGCTTCGAGCGCCGACAGATGCAACGCGACGTCGGTGCCGATCGTCACCCGTCCTGCTTCGCGAACCTCCTCCAGGGCGGCAAGACCCGCCGTCAGGTGCCCCGTCAGCCTTTCGAGAAAGGGGTCCGCCGTCGGCGGCAAACCCAGCGACGACAGGTGCCGCTGACGCTCGCCTTCCCATTGCGCGGGTGAAATCAGCAGCAGGTCGCGCTCGCGGAAAGACAGGCTGTGGTTGATCCATATCGAGCCGCCGCGCAATCCTTTGCGCAATCCCGTAATCGCTGATGCCTCCAGCGCCCGGAGCGCCCGTTTCCGGTCGTCACCCTCGACCATGTCGCGCCAGCTGGCACTAACCGCCACATCGCAATCGCCGGGCAGTTCAGTTGCGCCACTGTCGTGTAACTTGCCAACGAGTTCGAGTTGCCGCAGGCTCATCTCGCCGTCCCGTCCCTCGAACCCCAGTTCTCGCAAGGGCACCAGCAGGTTACGGATACGATGGTGATCGTCAGTCAACGTTTCGCGTACGCTGGCCGCATGACTGGCGGTGGGTTTGTCCGGGAGGGCATCGAGCAGCTTGCCTATCTCGACGATTTTTTCTTCGGCCGACTGCTCTTTGTCCTGGACGATGGCCTTGATCGCGATCAACTGCTGCCGGTATCCGACAGCCGAGCGGGCCTGCTTCGTCCGGGTCTTCTCGTACGCATGCCGGACCAGATCGGAGACACGACGGCCGGTCTGATACAGCAGCGAATCCGTCAATTCCAGCAGGGTGACGCGCAGGAAGAAAACCAGCTCCAGCATCCGCGTCGACTCTTTCAGCCCGCGTGTTTTGACAGGACGACGTGCCTGAATGCGTTGTGCCCATGCCCGCTGCTTCTCGAGCGGGACCGCATCGAGCACCCACATGTGGGCACCAAGCTCTTTCAGAAAGCGAACTTTCTCGAGCGTCTCGGTCATCGTCGTTGGACTGTGCCGGGCTGGCGGTGTCTTCAACCATTCGAGAACGGTCATGCCGGAGGTGTCGTGCCGGGTCGACAGAACCGCATCCGCACGTTCAAGTTGCGCATCGGGGACAGTCGCCTTGATCATCGCGAGCACGTCGCGCTCGATGTCCGCCCAGATCGAGCGGCCGAGATCTTTCAGTGTCCGTTCCGCAGGAATCAGGATCCTGCGTTCATACAGCCAGTAGTGTGCGTGCTGCAGCAGGTCGTCAATCGTCAGCGATTCGTGCGCGTCCTCGCGCATCCATGCTTCAAGCCCCGACCACTGGTCCGCCACGATCGAAGTCAGACCCAGGTACTCGCAGGCCCAGACCTGATGATCGTAGAGCGTTTTGTAACGGAGGTAGAGCGTCCTGAGCGAGGCGATCGTCGGCGTTGCCAGACCGAGCCGGTCACCAACATAGCGCAACAACTGCCGCGGCACGGTGCCCACATGGTCGAGCGTGTGGCCGCTCGCGCGCAGAAAAACCAGCTGGATGGCAACGCCTGCGCGGCGATCTCGCCGGAACCGCTCGTTGATCGCTGCGATGTCGCTGTCGGTCAGCGCGAAATAGCGCTCGACGTCGAATTCGGATAGTCGCGAAGGCAACCGATCCTGTCCCACATAGCGAAATTCCAGGCCCGGCATGTTTCTGCCCCGTGTGACGGCGCGATCCAGATCGCGGGCGAATATATTACCGCAGCCGTTCCCCAAGCCCATTTTCGCGTGCAGACATGCCCTGCAGAGCCTTATCAGACAAGGCTTTCAGACAAAATCGCCAGATTTTGCACGAAAAGTACGATTACCCCATCTCGTGGGAGTGGTCATTGAAGCCACGTTTTATAGGCGCCACCGAATTACGCCCGCCGCTTCACCACAACGGCGTGGGGCCGGCTATATGATTATCAGATCCACGAAATTGCCCGAGCAATTCATGCTAGGCGACGTTTTGCGCCTCCTCGAGTAAAACCTCGCGCAGCCAGATGCTTGCAGGATCGCCATTGTGTAGCGAAGGCCATTGAATTGCTTCGGTAAACGAAGAAAGTGGCAGAGGCACTTCTGCGATCCGCAGAGGTGTTAGTTCCGCAAAGTGCTCAGCCAATCTCAAGGGGAGCGTAGCGATACGGTCGGTACGCGACAGGATGGAAGGCACGAGACTGAACGTGGGCACGACAACCTCCTCGCGCCT
>NZ_SELS01000122.1 GCF_004197395.1 Paraburkholderia sp. UYCP14C
ATGAAGTAGAAGTAGTTTTGTCGGGCATTGCAACACCTTATACGAGATAAGTGTTGCACCTCGCTTTTGAGGCCGCCGAGGTATTCGCCCGTGCTTCGGTACGGGTTCTTTTTTTACGGTGAATCCCGGGCAGATAACGACGAGAAGGTCGATCATATTCAAGCTGCGGATTCACGGTACCGTTGTTGGGTTTTTCCAGGAAACGTCGATGACTAAGCATATCTTTTCATGCATTGAAGGCCATACGGAAGGCATGCCGGTACGCATGGTAGTGAGCGGCGGGCCGGAATTGCAGGGCGCGACGACGAATCACCGTCGCCTTTATTTCGTCGAAAAACACGACTGGGTTCGCCGTGCGTTGACGCTGGAGCCGCGCGGGCACGGTCAAATGTCCGGCACGATCTTCTATCCGCCTTTGAGCGCCAATGCCGATTTCAGTCTGCTGTTCATCGAGACGTCGGGCTGTTTGCCGATGTGCGGACACGCGACGATCGGGTCGGTGACCTTCGCGCTCGAAGCGGGTCTGATCAAGCCGAAGACGCCGGGTCAGGTAGTGGTCGACGTGCCTGCGGGTCAGGTGATTGCCCGGTATGTGATGAGCGGCGACAAGGTCGAATCGGTCCGCTTCACGAATGTGCCGAGCTTTCTGCTTCACAAGGATGTCGAGATCGAAGTGTCGCAACTCGGCAAGCTGAAGGTGGATATCGCATATGGCGGCAACTTCTATCCGATCGTCGAAGTGCAGGAGAATTTCCCCGGTTGCGAACACTTCACGCCCGAGCAAGTGCTGGAAATGGGCCGTGAGGTTCAGAAACGGGTGAATCAGGCGCTCGACGTCGTTCATCCGGACAATCCGCAGATTCGCGGCGTCAAGCACTGCATGTGGGCAGGGCGTGCCGTGGCCAGCGACTCGCATGCACGCGCAGTTGTGATTGCGGGTAATTTGATTATCGACCGATCGCCGTGCGGCACGGGCACCTCCGTGCGGGTCGCACAACGATTCGCACGCGGGCTGCTCTCGGAAGGCGAGGCATTCCGCCATGAGAGCCTGATTCTCAGTCGCTTTATCGGTCGTGTGGAATCGCGGACGCGGCTGGAGAGCGGCCTCGATGCGGTTTATCCGAGCGTGGAAGGGCGCGCTTATATCACCGGCCGTGGCGAACATTACGTCGATGATACGCAGCCTTATGCGCAAGGCTTCGATCTGTCTGAGTTCGCAAAAGCTGGCGTTTGATCTGGCGGGCACTCGCTGCGCCGGGTGCTCGTTGCCGAAAAGCTCTTTGCCTAAAAACCTGTCGCCCTATGACCGGATGGTTCCGGCACAGGGCGTCAGGCTTTGACCCCGGCTCAGCCGAGGCCACGAGCGACGCGAACATCAAAGTCCCGCCGGCTTTTCCCAAAGATTCAACGATTGCCCAATGCCTTTCTTCCGGGCGTTTTCAACCATCTCGAAGCCCCAGCTGATGTCGAACACCGCCATGCCGCAGGCAATGAAGATGACGCGTTCTTTCGTGTTTTCGCGGCCAGGCTTCGCGCCGTTGACCACATCGCCGAGACCCGTCGAAGCGGAGAGCGCCGGCAGTTTCCCCGCATCGATCAGCCGATAGAACGGGCCGCCGATCACACCGCTGTAATAGCCTTCCTTGTTGCCCGAAGCAATCGCGTCCTCGACATACGCTTCCTGCAAAGGCGTGTGATCGTAGACGATCTTGCAATTGGTCAGGAAAGACTCGTCGGTATTGAACGGCCCCGACACCAGAATCGTTGCGCCTTCCTTGATCCAATCGTCCTTGAAGAAGAGCGGTTTGAGGCGCGACGCAGCAACGGTGATCACATCAGCGCCGCGAAAACCCGCCTCGGCATCGTCGACACCAATCGCGCTGATGCCATATTTCTCCTCGACCCAACCCGCGAATTCATTCGCCTTGTCGATGAACACGTCGAAGCATACGACCTGCTCGATTGCGCCAAGCTGGCTCATGATCGCGGTGAAGCACGCCTTGTTGATCGGACCACAGCCGATCACCGATACGCTCTTCGCATCCTGGTTGACCAGATGTTTGGCGGCAACACCGGGGACGGCGCCCGTCCGCGCCGCGCTCAGCAGGTTCGCGGACATGAGGGCGATGGGCGCGCCTGTGTCCTTGTCGTTGATCATCATGGTGAGGATCGAACGCGGCAGGTCTTTCTGCGCGTTGGCGTGATTCGAGCCATACCACTTGTTGCCGCACACATCGAAACGTCCGCCGAGATAGCCCGGCATCGCGGCGAAACGGCGATCCGGGCCCGCCACCGGCATGTTGGGGAACTTCGTCTCCTTCGGGAAAACGATGTTCATGCCGTGGTTGTTGTGATTGACGCCGCCCATCAGGTAGTCGCCCTTGCCGAGCAGACTGAACGTCTCTTCGCAGACGGCAACGCAACGCGCGGCGTCGAGCACGCCGGCCTCGATCATGTCGGGCTCGGAAAGATAGAGGAAATCGATCTTGGGGTACATGGAAAGTCCTTGTTCAACAGGTGAGGATGTGTCGGTTCGAAACGCGGCAATGCGCCGCGATGCGCCGCTTCAAAACCGGAGCAACGGCGAGATGTCGTAGAGACGGCACGCGGGGCTGCGCGCGTTGGCGCGCATCAGGAAGTTGAGCTTTTCAATCCGTTCGCCCGAACGCGGTGCGCCGTTTTTCTGGAACGGCACTTCCAGGCCGACAGAAAAGTCCATCACCACGTCATCCACGACGCCACCCGAGCGGCCCGACGGCACCGCGATCATTCCGTGCGCCTGGGCGAAGCGGTAGGCGTCCATGGCTTCCGTAATCGTGCCGACCTGATTGGGCTTGAGCACGAAGCCGTCGACGGCGCGTGTTTCATGAGCTTTGCGAAGCAGTTCGAGATTGGTTACCGTGAGATCGTCACCCAGTACGATGGTGCGCGTGAGTTCCTTCACCGCGTGGCTGTAGCCAGTCCAGTCGTTTTCGTCGAGCAGGTCTTCGATGAAGACGAGGTTGAATTTTTCGGTCAGGGATTTGGCGTAGGCGACCAGTTCGTTCGATGAAACCTGACGTCCCTTGAGCAGGTAGCGGCCGGTTTGCCTGTCGTACATTTCGCTCGACGCGCAATCGAGCGCGAACGCGATCCGGTCCGTGAAGCCGCATGCATCGATCGCTTTTTGCATCAGCGCGAGGATCACTTCGGGATCGTCGGATGGCGCGGCATAGCCATAGGCACTGGCGACCTGCGGCTTGTGCCCGAGATAGTCGGTCAGTACCTCCGCGAGCTTCTGGAAAACGGCGACCGCCATTTCGATCGAATAGTCGATGCTGTCCGTGCCGTAGGGCACGATAAGGAATTCGTTGAACGCCTGCGTAAAGCCTTCGTAGCGGCCGCCGTTGATCACGTTGAAGCAGGGCACGGGAACGGTGGAGATTTCCCGGCCTGCGATGTGCTCGTACAGCGGAATGGCGCGTGCGGCAGCCGCCGCACGAAAGACCGCGATGGAAACCGAATAGATCGTATTGCCGCCGAGCCGATGCTTGTCCGGCGTGCCGTCGAGCGCAATCATCTTCTGGTCGATAGCGCGCTGGTCGAACACCTTCATGCCGATCAGCGCCGGGCCGATCACATTCACCGCATGATCGACGGCCTTGTGCACGCTGAGCCCTTTGTAAGTCGACGGATCGCCGTCGCGCAGCACGAACGATTCGTGCATGCCGACCGACGTGCCCGTCGGCGCTGCGCCTCGACCGATGGCGCCGCTTTCGGTTTGAATTTCGACTTCGACGGCGGGGCGGCATTTGCAGTCGATGATCTGCTGCGCGCGAACGGAAATGATCCTGTCTTCCATCACACGCCCTCCTTCAGAGTCGGGACATAGAGGATGTTCAGGTCACACAGATTGGTGCCCGTGTTGCCCGTGAAGACGGCTGAATCGATCGACGCGAGCGCTTCAAAACAGCTATGCTCGCGTAACGCCTGATAAAGACTCACGCCTTTTGTCGCAGCCGCCTTGAAACTGCTCGAATCGGTGATGCCGCCGGCGACCTTCGCGGTACCGTCGGTGCCTTCGCTGTCGATCGAAAGCAGGCACGCGCCCTGAGTCTTGTCCGCCGTGATGGCGAAGCTGACCGTCATCTCCTGGCCCGGACCGCCGTGTCCCTTGATGACGCTGTTATCGCCGATATGCGTCGTCACTTCGCCGGAACTCAACAGGACGCACGGCGCCTTGATGGGGTTGCCATAGGTCTGGATCTCGCGCGCCATCGACGCGAAGAAGGTCCCCGCATCGCGGCTTTCGCCTTCGAGGAAGGAACTGACGATCATCGCCGGAAGGCCCAGGTCCGCGCAGACTTCCTTCGCGTAGATGCAGGAATCCGGCAGCGTGTTGAGCAGGAAATAGGTGTTGTCGGGGAATGCCTTGGGCGTCTCCGCTTCGGGTCCGGCATTCATCAGGTAATCGACGACGCTCTTCGGCAAACGGTCCGCGACGTTGCGGTTGACGATGGTGGCGCGCGCATCGTCGAGCGTCGTCATATCGGGGCCGATGGGCGTGCTCTTGTACGCTGCATACGGCACGGCGATATCGCCTGTTGCTGGCGAGCCCACTGCATCGCTGATGCCGAAGCCGATCAACTCCGCGCCGACCGCCTGGATGCGTTTGGCGAGCATGCCGCCATTCAGCGCCGAAATATGACGGCGCACCGCATTGATCTCGTAGATCCCCGCGCCGGACTTGAGCAGCACATCGGTCGTATCGATCTCGTCCTGCAGCGAGATGCCGTCGATGGGGCACGACATGAGCGCCGAACTGCCGCCGCTGATCACCGCAATGAAGAGATCGTCCGACCCCGCCTGATCGACGAGTTCGATGATCTTGCGCGACGCGCGATGTCCTTCTTCGTTCGGCAGCGGATGACCGCCGACGAACACTTCCGTCCTGTTGAAGCGATCGGATTCCTCGTGAATCTTCACAATGGCGATGCCATACGTGAGGCGGTCGCCCAGCACGTGATCGACGGCCATCGCCATGTGATTGCACGCCTTGCACGCGCCGATCAGATACACGTTGCGCTTCTTCGACAAGTCCCATGAACGCGTGCCGATATGGAGCGTGTCGCCATCGAGACGCATGATGCCCTGAATGCGCCGATAGCTGTCCAGGCGTTCGAGCGTGCGGTCGGCGATCTCCAGCACGACGCGTCGGGAGGCCACATCGCCGTGTGAGAGGAGCGCTTCGGAATTGCGTATTTTCTTCATACGGGGAATCCATGAGGGTTGCCGCGTCGCCAGAGTGAAAGCGACGAACTAGCTTGAAATTTAGACAAACACCCTGCACAGATACATGTACACTTGGTCGCACGGTCGGATCGCTGTGTAGGCGATGTGGCCTGCACACCATCACTCATTTCTTCGCACGACCTCATGAAGCCCGTTCTTACGCTGGATGCCAGTTCAGAGATTTCGCTCACCATGCAGATCGTGGAGGGGGTTATTCAGGAAGTTGAAGCGAAGCGTTGGCGTGCAGGCGGACGAGTGCCGAGCATTCGTGCATTTGCCGGGGCGCATGATGTGTCGACCTTCACAGTGGTGGAGGCGTACGACCGGCTGGTCGCGCAAGGTTTGCTGGTCGCGAGGCGCGGCTCAGGCTTTTATGTATCGGACAGGCGAACCGGAGCGTCCCAAAGAGCCCCAGAGAAACTCGACGAGAAGGTCACGAACGGTTGGCTGGTTCGCAACTTTCTGGGTACCAACGAAGGCGCGATCCACGCGGGGGCAGGGTGGCTGCCTGAAACGTGGCTCGACAGCGAGGGCATAGCACGCTCACTGAGGCAACTGGCCGCGCACCCCGAACACCTTCTGGGCTACGGCCAGGCGAGCGGCTTCGACCGGCTGCGCGAGCAGATTGTCCGGCAACTCGCCGAATACGAGATCGAGACGGATGTCCCCGGTGTCATGACAACGCTGGGCGCGAATCAGGCACTTGACCTGGTGATCCGGCAATTCACGCAGCCCGGCGACGTCGTCATGGTGGATGAGCCTTGCTACAGCGATCTCCTGGTCGCGCTGCGCATGCGTGATGTCGAAACCATCGGCATTCCCATGACGCCCACTGGACCTGACGTCGCTGCGATGGAGGCGGCGTTCGACACGCATCGCCCGCGGCTCTACTTCACCAACAGCCGTCTGCACAATCCGACGGGAGCGAGCTACAGTTCGGCGGCCGCGTACAAGGTGCTGAAGGTGGCCGAGCGTCACGAGTGTCTGATCGTTGAAGACGATGTCTCGGCCGATCTGGTGCAAGGCTCGCACTTCACGCTGGCATCGATGGACCAGCTCAGGAATGTCATCTACGTGGGCAGCTTTTCAAAGACGATTGGCGCCGGATTGCGTGTCGGTTTTGTCGTAGCCAATCACGACATCATTGAGGGACTGCTTTATCAGAAACTTGTGTCGGGCATGTCGACGCCGACCGTCACCGAACGGCTTGTCAGTACGATCCTGGCCGAAGGGCATTATCGCAAGCAGACCGAGCAACTGAGGGACAAACTCGCTGCCGCGCAGGAAAAGACGTGTCGCCGGTTAGAGGCGATCGGCTTTGAGATCTTCTGTGAGCCTCGCTCCGGCATGTTTGTATGGGCGAAGCCGACGGGGCCGGAGCGAGATTCCGCTCGACTGGCGGAGCTGGCTTTGAAGGAGCGCATTCTACTCGCACCGGGACATCTCTTTTTCGCAGGACGTGCGAGGACGGGGTGGCTGCGGTTCAATGTAGCGCACTGCAATTTCGACCGTCTCTTCGGTTTTCTTGCAGATAGCGCTGGGCGTTGAGTCGCGTCGCCGCACGCGTGACAAGGGGTGCCACCTCAACCGTGCAGTTCTCGGCACCTGTACAGGTATTGGGACGTGCGCATGTCAAAAGGATTTCCGTCAAGTGACGATACGTTGAAGCCCGCCCGCGCGAACGTGCGATCCGACGGTTCCGGCCCACCTCGCTGCCCACCTTTTCGAGTCAATCCAGCATGAGCTACGACCTGTCGAGATTTGCCATCAATCAGATCACCACTCCGAAATGGACAATGCCTGAGGCGCTGGACGGCTACAAGCGTGCAGGTGTCGATGGAATTGCTGTCTGGAGAAATTTTCTCGAATCGTATGGGGTCGCGAACACTCGTAGGCATCTCCGGGAATTGGAGATGTGGGTTCCATCACTGTGCACGAGCGAGTGGCTGAATATCGGCGTCCACAACAGCATGACCGCAGCGATTGACACGAACCGACGCCTCCTTGATGCAGCCGCGGAAATCGGTGCAGCCTGTCTGATGATGGTGGTCGGCGGCTTGCCACCGGACAGCAAGGACATTCAGGGTCAACGAGCCCGTGTGCGCGATGCGCTGTTCGCGCTGTTGCCACATGCGCGTGAAGTCGGCGTCAAGCTCGGCCTTGAGCCCTTGCATCCGATGTATGCGGGCGACCGCAGCGTCCTGAATTCGATCAAGGTTGCCAACGATTTGTGTGACGAACTTGGCGAGGGCGCGGGCCTTGTCCCCGACGTGTACCACTGCTGGTGGGACCCCGCATTCGAGGCAGAGCTGCGCCGAGCAGGGCCCGGGCGCATCATTACATTTCACTATTGTGACTGGCTCGTGCCGACGCGTAGCCTGCGCGATCGCGGAATGGTCGGTGATGGCGTCATCGATATTCCGCGGATCAAGGGATGGCTCGACGATATAGGTTATGCGGGGCCATTCGAGTTGGAGATTTTCTCCGAACTTGACTGGTGGGAACGCCCCTCCGAAGAAACGGTTCGTGTAGCTATCGACCGATGCGGGCCTCATATCGGCAAGACCACGTCAAAATAAACTCCTGCAGCATCTTCTATGTCAGAGAAATCACGAACCAAATGCGAATCAGTGAGACCGCGGATGATGAAAAGCGCGCGGATCCGAAAGCCGGGAAGGAAACGAGGAACGAAAGACCTAGCGCTGCACGCCTCCATGATTCCGCCTTCGCTCGCTACGACTGGATGGACCATCACACACCAATCGGAATGAGTGATTGGTGATCGCAGTCCCATTTTGGTCAATTCGAATCAACACTTACCTCGCCGAGTATTAACATAGACGGGCGAACGCATGATGCATCGGTTCATGGAAAAGTTGAAATGCCGCATGAAACAAACCTGCGAACCATATTTGCTCACATCGGTGATGCCCGCGACGCCCCTCGGGTTTGCCGTAACCGCGCATTATGATCCTGGCGCGAAGCCCGCCTTGCATCAATGCGAGTGCGCCGAGCGATGCGTCGACAGAGACGAGGATAATGAAGGACGGGATGTGACTGATTGAATCACTCGTCGGTTAAAGCGCCCGATGCAATAATCCTTCCCCTATTTTTCAAGGGTTTGCCGCCATCGTCAGTCGAGTCGTCGAACTTTTTGCGACGGGTCACAAGACGGACTATCCAAACACTTGCTAGAAGAATCCGCGCCCGTTTCTGTGCATGATCAGAAATTGGAAACACGGATCGCATGAATCACCGGCGACCGAATCGTCACTCGCGATGTTCTGGTCCATGCTGGTGGTTTGTCGGAACTGCTCCCTCGATCTGATGCAGTAGCGTTTACGGGTAAAGGGAGCTTTATATATAACGAAATTATTGTTAAGGCTTGGACGATACTATGAGGACTACTTACGTACTTCCGGTTGTGATCGTTGCCGGGCTTGCGCTTGCCGGAAACGCAAACGCGCAAAGCACCGTAACCCTGTATGGCATCGTCGATACGGGGCTGATGTATGTTCACAACAGTGGCGGAAAATCAACGCAGATTCTTATGGCGAGCGGCACCGAATCAGGTTCGCGCTGGGGACTCAAGGGCAGCGAAGACTTGGGCGCTGGGCTGAAAACCATCTATCAGCTTGAGAACGGCTTCAGCTCGACCTCGGGTGCCCTCGGCCAGGGCGGTCGGCTGTTCGGTCGACAGGCGTTCGTTGGGCTGTCCAATGCAAGTAGCTGGGGCACGGTCACACTAGGGCGTCAGTATGACCCGCTGATCGATCTCGTACAGCCCGTGCAGGGCGACAACTTCCTTGGCGGCTTCTTTTCATCGCCGGGCGACATCGACAACGCTGACAACAGCGTACGGATCAACAATGCCATTAAATGGGCGAGCCCGAACTGGGCAGGACTTCAACTGTCGGCGATGTATTCGTTCGGCGGTGTAGCCGGCGCAACCGGATCGGGGCAAACATACAGTGGCGCCGCTGCATACTCAGGTGGCAGCTTCTCGCTGGCAGCCGGCTATCTTCACATCGACAACGGCAATGCGACAGCCTCGAAGCGATCGACCACTTCGTCGGACTCGTTCTTCAATAGCAGCGTCAACAATGCATACTCGACAGCCCGATCCATCAATGTTGCGCGCGCAGGCGGTAACTATGTTATCGGGTCGTTCACGCTCGGCGGTTACTACAGTTTCTCCGAATACAATCCTGACGCGAACTCGGCGTTTACCCGTTCGGAAAAGTATCACAACGGCTCCGTCTACGCGGTTTGGCAGATCAGCCCCGCCTTGCTAACGGAACTTGGGTACAACTATCTGAAGTCGCTCGGTGACTCTTCGGCGAAATATCACCAGGTCAGTCTCGGCGCGGACTACAACCTGAGCAAGCGTACCGACGTCTACAGCGTGGTTTCATATGGCCACGCGAGCGGTCAGAATGGTGCTGGCCAGGCGCAAGCCGTCATCGGCTCGCTGGACATTGACTCGGGCAAAAACTCGCAAGTGATCGCGACCGTCGGCCTGCGCCATCGATTCTAAACACATCCTGCTTTAGCAGGCTGTTGAATTTCGATCCCGCGTAAACGGGATCCTGGGGCCGAACGTTATGGATATTGTGTTCATGATCT
>NZ_SELS01000123.1 GCF_004197395.1 Paraburkholderia sp. UYCP14C
TCTTCAACATCAACTACTCCAGTTTGGATCACACGTTTTACCCCAACTCTGTGTCCAGAAAAACCGGAGCCGCCGCAATCTTAGAAAAAAGCGCCCTGAGCGCTTTTTTCGAGGCGGTTAAAGGCTGACCTCGCTGACAGGGTGGTGGCAGAAAAAATGGGTGCAGCCCGCAAAAAGGCTGCACCCCTTCTTTTTGGTGCGTGTCAGAAACGATTTTCGGAAATAAAAAAACCGCCAGCGCGAACTGGCGGTTTTCGATGAGGGTTCGTGTGCTCCCTCTCTGGCACGGCAGCGTTACGAGACGATATTTCCGGTCGTGAACGTGAACGGCCTGGTAAAAGTAGCGCCGTTCACCGTGCCGGACACCGACACCGTGTACGTGGTGTTCGGAGCCAGCGGCGTTGCCGGGTAGGCTACCGCTGCGTACGTCTGAAGCAGCTTGTTCGGATCGTTGGCCGAATAAAGCAGTTGCAGGTTGATGACGTTGCCAGACGGGTCCGTCATCGTGCCGGAAGTCAGCACAATCGTATCGGTCGCGTTGCCCATGACGATAACCGGCGTTCCCCACGGACCCGATGTGTTCGGCGGCATCGGATTTTCCGAAACAGCCTTGTACGGAACGCCGGTCACGCCTTGGCACGGGAACGTAATCGGGCCGCTCGTCGTGAGTTGTTGCATCGATGTATTTATCAGGCTCATCGAGCCCCACACCGCCGGGAAGCCATTCAGCGACGTTTCATACTCGCCAATACCAATCGTCGTAACCGGCGTCAGGATGGCTTGCGAGTGATACACGGTCGCAATCCATTCGTTGACCAGCGTCTGGCCGTACTGCGTTTCCGAAAGTGCGGATGTGGTCCAGTAATTCGCGCTCACACCCCAACCCATTGCACCGGTAGACGGAAATCCGAAATGCACAGCACGATCAAAGTAGCTCACGCCGGTAAAGCCTTGCTGTCCAGCCGTTTCGTTGTCAGCCACCGTGTTATTCAATCCTTCCCACATCGCGTGAGCTTGCGCAGCCTGGTCGAGAACGGTGTTTTCCTGGACGGCTGGAAGACCACATTGCTGGCGGTAAGCGTTCACCTGGTTGAACATGGCCAGTTGGGCGCTATTGCCCGCGTATTGCGCCGTCGACTGAGTTCCAGTAACAGGCGAGCCTGCTGAACTCGGGGCGCTAGCAGGAGTCGCTGCGCCGGCCGAGCTGCTGCTGCCGCCACCACCACCGCCGCCGCATGCCGAAAGGGCGAGAGCGGCTGCTGCAAATGAAAACGCGGTCAGTGCTGAAATGTCCTTCTTCATTCTGTTGAACCTTCGATCGTTATTGGCCGTGCCCCTTGCACGACCTTGATTTCATGTTACCTGGCGCAGCGCGAAGTCAAGTCTTCGTGCTGCTGCATGCGTTCCGCATAAATGCCCAATTCCAGCGTGTCGGTACTTTAGAGATAACGGAAGTTGTTCGTAAGTCTTGAGCGGTGAAAAAAAAGCCCATCCTATCTGCGACAGCGGCGATCGAAGGGCCTTCCGCTACCGTCTTCCCGAGCGGTTTTTTCGACGGTTTATGCGAATTGCACTAAAGAGAGCGGCGAGCAGTGTGCCGGCGATCGCCGGTTGCTGTTTTCCGATCGTTGAGAGCAAAAGCGATCCTCCCCAGACCAGCGCGACGAAGAACACTAGGGGCTTGAACGCCTTACTGTCCAACAGCCGCAAGATTCGGTCGCCTGATCGCATGCACCGCTTCGCATACTGTTCGTTGGATTTTTCGAGGTCGAACGTCTCGGGCGTCGCCTGACGCTCCGCTCTGTAGTGCCGCTCGTATTGCTGGAACCGTGCGTCGCCGCGGCCCCGCAGCCAGGCCGCGACGCTGTCGCCGAAGAGATAGGCAAAGTCCTGCATCAGTGCATCACGTCCGAGCAGAACTTGACCGCGCCTACCACACCCGGAATGCATTGGCCGTCGGCTTCGGCGTGGAACTCGCCAGTCTCGATGTCGCGCCAACCGAACTGGATTCGGCCATCGTGAGAAAAGACCACCATCCCAATCTGAACCGCGATTTCTTCATGCATGGCGCGACCTCCGTTATCGTGATTGCTTGCGCTTGCTGACCTGGCTCTTTGGCGAGAGAAGGTAGTTGCAGCCGGGGCAGCTAAAGTCCTTCGCCAGTTCGATCTTGCCCTCGCTGTTGGACAGCAGATAGTCGGTGCCGCAACCGCGGCACGCAGCCATCGTCAGTCGGGAGTCAAGCGCCATCGCCCGTGTGAGGTGGTTGCCGCGATCCGCAGTGATTACGAGGCTCTTGCCGAACGTCCTGGCCATGATGTCGTTCGCCGCAATGAGCGCTTCGGGGATGTTCCCGCCGTTGTCCAAGGCGCTTCGGAACAGCCACACGTAGGTCGTCGCCTGGAGCCGATGAACCGCCTGCTCAACGTACCAGGTGAGCGAGGTAGGGTTGCAGCCACAAGGCGAACTTACGCCGTGAATTTGCCGGTAGATCGCACGCGCCTGGCCCTGACGAAGGCTGAACAGGTTGGTGGCGGTCGACGCCCGGCAGCCTTGAGCCATCATCATGCGGGCGTAAATCTCCTTGTCGCTCCGTTCGAGTCGCAGGTCAGTCCACGTGTTCTGATAGGGCAGCGATGCCGCGCTGACGGGCGACGCGCTCATCAGGTAGTGCGCCACGGTCTCTTCTGTAAACCATCCAGCGCTAAATTCCATCCAGAAATCTGCGTCGTGGAAACGCCACCGGAACAATGGGAATTTGATTGCGCCGATCGCGTTGTCGAGCCGCGCCATCGGCAGCGCTTTGAGATACGACGCAAGTTCTCTTGAAATGCCAAGCAAAGGGATCGCGGCGACGTTCATGTGCAACACATCCTTGAGCAACTGGATGTACGCCTGATTGTAGTGATAGATGTCACGGCTAGTGATTTGATCCACTCGCGGCATCTCTCTGGTCAACCTCTCGACGTTTTGGGAGTCCATCGCGCCGTCGACAAACGTTTCCCAGTCGCGCGGATCTCCGAGGACCGGAGCAAGCGCAACAAACGGAAGATTCATGAGCATTGCCTTCGCAGCGGCATGCTGCCTGAAGGCGTCCATGTTCGCGTGTGAGACGCCAAAGATGCTTTCGAGCTCGGAATGTCCAGCGAGTGCGAGAAACATGAAGTCGGTAAGCGAAAAGTTCGTGCGCTGGATTTTTTCAGCCAGCCACGGCGTGAGCAGTACGTTACGTGCTTCGGTGATGAGTGCTTTATCAGTAGACATTTTGGTTCATTCTTCTTGTTGGTCCGGCGCACGGTCCAAGGCGCCATTCGCTATCGCGTCCGCCTATTACCGATGCAACGCCGCTTCAATTTCTGTGACGTATTTGCGCAGTTGCGCCGCTAGCGCCTCAAGCGCGCCGTTGTACTGTGTGGGATCCGTGGATGCCAGCACGGCAAGCTGGAACGTGCTCATTTTGCCGCTTACATTTTCCCAGGCGGCGGTCAGCGCTTCGAGAGAATCTTGCACTGCCTTGCTGGCAATCAGTTCCGCTTGTTGACGCTTGAGTTCCGCCTCGATGGTGGCCTGGTCATCTTTGAGAGCCTGCGTCCTGCTCTTTGCCTCTTCGAGTTCCTCGAGCGCTGCCATCACCGCCTGCCTGGTTGTCTCATAGCCTGCGGGAAGCGTTTCAACGGGGACCTCGACCTTTTCCACTTTCGCCGGCGCATTCTGAGCAGCAACAAGTTGCTGCGAAAGCTCCTCGAGCTTTTTGTTTTTGGCAGCCAGTTCCTGTTCCATCGCTGGGTAGCCGGAAGTCCGTTCGGTCAGTGCAGTGCGAAGGTTGGAGATACTGTTCTCCTTTTCGGCGAGGTGACGCTCGTAGGTCGCGAGCTGTTCCCTGAGGTGCTGGCTTTCGCGCTCGGTGACATCAAGTTGCGTCTTGTGATCCTCAAGGATTTCGTGGATTTTTTCCAGTTCTCGCTCGGCGTCTTCAACCCGCTCATCTTTCTGCTGGAGTTGCCGCAAAAGCCTTTCGACGTCATCCCTCGTCATTTTCTTGCTGTCGGGAAGCTCTGCAGCTTCCTTTTTCTTCAGCATGATGGTGTTGATCTGCTCTTCTGTTACGTCTTGCGCGGCCAGAAGATTGAGTTCCCCGTAGCTGAATACCCGGATCGCTTCCGCATTGTCGGCAAACTTCTGATGGCATCGAATGTAGCTTCGTGCGCTAGGCTGTGTGATGCCCATCGCTTTTTGAAAGAATGCAAAGCAGAGCTGCGCCGCCTTTCGACGCGCAGGGAACGTATCGCCGACCTTTGCAGTCTGGCGCGTGATGCACAGCTTCATCATCTGCTGGAGATGACCGCCAAGGATGATGAGTTCCTGCACGACCTTTGACCGTGACTCGGAAACCGACACCATGTGCTCTGCGAGCTTGGAAATGAACTCGGTGTCTTCCTGCCCAGAACCAAAGATCTCCCGGGCAGCCGCGGCGATGTTGTCACGCGTTACCGCAGTCGGGTCTTCTACGCTGAACAGGAACTCATTCATCGGATCGAACGGGGCCGCGACGGCATCGGGTTCCGCGTTACCGTCGTGTGATGTGCTCCCCAAAAGCAGTCCCGGAACTGGCGCTCGCCTGGACGGCTTCAGTTCAGTACTGGATGTCTTGCCATTTTGCATTCTTCTCTCCAGACGTTGAAAGAACGACCACCCCTAGTTGTCGTCGTGAAAAGAGCATTCGCCCTAGATTGAAGCGCGACTTCGCGCTGTCATTTACTCGCGCATGTCGCTCGCACGGTTGCCCCGCGGCTGCTTGCCGATACGCGGAAAGGTCGACACCGTTCTCGCCGGCGCTCTCCGTCAGGGACCTAAAGCGCGCCACGAGGTCTTCCCGCGTCATCTTTGGCTTTCCTGCTTCGTGCATACCATTGGGGCGATATGCTCGTTATTGGTTTGTTATTCGGCGAGGGCATTGAGCTCACTATGTAAGAACCTTTGTCTCCTCCGCGTTGCCGCCGAACAGAGAGAGTAACGCCGCGAAACAGACGTCAATCTGCGAAAGGCGGCCTTTTCATACCACCTTTCGCAGGGAACCTGTCTCTCTGGGTGCCGCAAGGGAAAACCCTTATTATCGGTTTCATTTCAGAAACGTTTAGACACATTTGTAGTGTGCTTATACCAATATGCGTTTTGAATGATAAAAGTCACATTGCGACGCGGGCGCGATGGGCGCCCATCGCAGCGCATGACGTATCGATCAGAAGGGCGATTCCGGCGGTCGCCTTTGTCACCTCAACTGTTGGCATCCCGCCGTAACTGTCACGTCGCGCGCGCAGCCAGTGCGGGAGGTCGCCAAGGGAAAGAAGATCAGAGTGCAGCGCGGGGCTCAGGTGCGCATCGTCAGAAACGAGCAACCCGGCGCCGGCGACCGGCCACAGCGAGGGGAGACGGCTGCGAAAGAAGGCGACCTTCGTCTGGTTCTGTTCCAGCGGCGATCGACGGTCCTCTGCTTTGCCGTCGCGATCTGTCCTCGTCAGGAAGCCGGGAACCGAGGCAGGACTGATATAGCCCGACCAGTTCTTGGTCTCGAACACGAAGATGCCGAACGGGGTGACGGCGAGGTGATCAATCTCGACGGTGGGGAAGTCCGCGCCAGGTGCGTGCTCAATAATGATCGGCCCGTTGAAAAGATGGTAGTCATCGCCGCAGAGAGCCGTCAGGCTGTTTCGCAACGCGGCCTGCGCTTTCGCTTCGCCTGCTTCTCCGAGTGCCAAGCTGCGGTCCGTGGGTTTTCGCCGGAAAAGGTCGCCCAACGACGGATGTTTTTTCCGAGCGACGATTTGCCACGCGGCTACTCCCAGAAGAATCTCAAGAAACATTGCTGCCCCATGCGTTGATGATGAGATCAGCTTGACACGGCTATTTCGAAGTCAAGGAAGCGAAAGACGCCGGATTCGTATTGCAAAAGCGAAAGCACACCTGTTTTCTGAAGCTCTTCCGCCGCCCGGTCGGCTGGCGATGCGTAAAGTCACTCTTATCCCCGCGTGTTAGACGCATCGACTCGAGTTGGTTGGCCCTGTGACGTAATGCGGCCGCGCTCTATCCCCTGTTCGCTTCCGCCGATAGCTGCTTTCCTCACGTTTTATCCGAGCCGTGAGGAAAGCGTCTCTCCGCGCGCCCGATTTCCCTGCTCAATAGAGCATCGAAACGGTCCAGTGCCTTCCAGCCTGGACAACCCCTAGTGCGTAAATTTTTCTGGAGAGAAAAATGCCGAAGCAGTTCTTGATGAAGGCGACTCGTTCGCCCATGTCGTTTCTCGCTGTGTGCTTTGCGCTTTGGCTCGCGGCACATTCATTTTTCGCCGCACTCTTTGTCGGCTACCTCGCGATTAAATGGATCAGATCAGCGATCCGTGACGCGTTGAAAGACGAGAAAGAGACGAGCGATACAACAGCGGCAACGCCCGCGACTGCCCAGCCTAAGGCTGAAGCGGTCCCGACGGCAGCTGTGACACCTATCAAACGACAGAAACGACAGTACGCCAAGTCGCCTGTCGTTGTTCCGCTTAAAACCGGCACCGACGAATAGTCGGCTCGCCACTGACCGCAAAGATGCCCTTCGGGGCGTCTTTGCACCTTCACCCCAACGGGAACCAACCCGTTGCGGGCATGGGTTCCCGTTCACCGGAGATACCCCATGGAAACCGAAATCACGGCATGGCAACTCGATATGTTCGGCGGGGAATCGCCGATCCTCGCCACCTCACCTATCAAGCCTGATCCGCTTCCCGATCCGCAGTACTGGAGCGAAGCGGTGCGCGAAAAGATGATCGACGCACTCGTCGGCCTCGCCACTGACAGTCGTCGTGGCGACAACATGCCCGAGTCGCTGATGGACTGCTGCACGCTCCTGAGCGACAGGCTCCGAAACCGCAAAAAGCTCGAACTCGACGACTACCGGGCGACGCTCGGCTGGGTGATGGAATTCTGGGACGGCGCTCTGCCGTACCGGTACGTCTGCCTTATCAACGGCGTCGACCCCGAAATCCTGCAGGACGTGATCGTCAGTAACCCGCTGCTGAAGCGCGACATGGAAGACGTTCGTCGCTGCTGCTTCGGCTCCTTGCTGTAGGAGAGCCGGAGATGACAGCAACGACATTCGGCAAAGTCCTGAGCGGACTCTTCGGCCTTGGCGAGCCTGTATCAGCGCCGGCACCACCCGCTCCGGTGGTGGTAGGGCAAGGGGGCCGCAACGAGCGCCAGGTCATGATCGCAGGCGAGGTGCGGCTGTTCCGCGACGAAGGCGATGTAGTCGTTCAGTTTCGCCCGGCCTTCGATTACCAGTTGCGCGACACGCCTGTCGGCATGAAGCTCGTACCGTCACTCGACCCTCACTGGGCCGTCGTTGACGAACATCCCGGCCCGTTGAGGGACGCAATCGCTGCGGCGATCAAGGCAGCGGCTTCGCCGGTCGCCCGGGAGCGTGAAGCCGCAGAGCCAGAGCGTCCTCGTGCACCTGTGCAAGTCAAGCCAGCTACCACGTCGGTCGTGATAGAGAATGCGGCGCCAGCGCTGGCGTCGTCCACGAAAGCCTCGGGGCCGCATCGCACCGAGCGTTCGCACTACGGCGTCGTAACGGAGTGGGGCGAGCGCGAGTTCCCCGATGGAAAGCGTCCCGGCAAGACCTACGAGTCGTTCTGCCTGACGCTGGAGAACCGTGGACAGACCCGCCTGTTGCAGGGCGAAGGCCTGCGTGACGCAATCGCCGAGACGCACTGCCGCATTGGCGATCGCGTCGAAGTCCGGCGACTCGGCAAGACGAAGGTGCCCGCAGTCAATTCGCGTGGGGAGCCCATTCTTGACGGAACGGGCGCTCAGGTCCTGTGGGACAAGTGGCTGTGGTCTATCAAAAAGAAGTCGTGATGAACATCCAGCACTTCTGATCCCGAACTCTCTCACCTTAGTTCCTGTATCTGCTCACCTTCGCTGCCTTGACCATCCCTCACGGGTGGCTGGGCGCGAAGTGTGGGTTTTTCTTCCTCGCGTTTTTCAGTAACTCCAACCGGCAGCGCCCGTCCTTGCTGAGAAAAGCCGTTCCGGGTGACGTACGCGTAACGGACGGCTTTTCTGAGCAACGGTTTCACCGCCTGTAAGGGCATCGACCTCAACCACACCACTACTGGAGTGACATATGAATGTTAAGGACCTGAAGCTGTCCCCGGAACAGTGGGTAGCGTTGCTCCAGAAGTACGGAGTGCCCGCAACCTCATTGACCGGAAAAGGCGCGCCTTGTCCGATCTGCGGCGGTAACGACCGCTTCACATATGACAACAAGCGCGGCCGCGGCGACTGGGTGTGCCGCAAATGCAATGAAGGAAGCATGAAGGCCGGCGACGGCTTCGAGCTAATCTGCAAAGTAGCGGGGATCACTTTTCGAGAGCTGATGCTTGAGCTCAAGGGCGGTCCGCTGCCGGCGCGCGACACGCCGCGATTCTCTTGTACTGTGCCTTCGCCCCGTCGAAAGGCCGATCCGGCATGGGCCCGAAAGCGGCTCGAGTCGATGTGGGACAGCGCGGTGGCTCACGGCCGCGACGATCTCATATCGAGGTATCTACGTGCGCGAGTGCCCGGTCTCGATCTTCCGTCGTCGCCGGCGCTCCGTCTGGCAATGCTCGAATGTCGGCACGAAAAAAAGGTCATTGGAAAGTGGCCCGGCATTCTCGCCAGATTCACGTTGCCTGATGGACGCCTCGGCACACTTCACCGGACGTTCCTTGATCGGTCCAAGCCCGCGAAGGCAACGATCATCACTAACGATGGCGAAGTCCTGCCTTCAAAGATGAATGACCTGACGCTGCACAAACTCAACGGCGGCGCAGTCCGGCTGATGGATCCGGTCAACGGTGAGATCGGCGTGGGTGAAGGGCTGGAATCTGTGCTCGGCGCGCACATGCTTTTCGGCGTCCCGGTGTGGTACTGCCTCAACCGTGTGCTGCTTTCGGACTTCGTTGTTCCTGAAGGCTTTGGAATTCGCGTAGTGCACATCTTCGCGGATTTTGATGCGGTTGATCCGAAGACGCGAAAGTCTCCTGGGATGGCTGATGCGCTGGCGCTTGCGAAACGGCTTCGCGCCGACGGCTATACCGCGATCGTTCACCGCCCGAAGGTTCGCGGGACTGACTTCGCGGACGAATGGATGACGTCATGTAACAAGCCTCGCGGTCCAGCCGTGCCTGTGCGGCTCGGCAGCACGCGCGAGGCGCTGCACATCTGATTGACAGCGGCTTTGTCCGCTCAGTAGTTGTTCTTAACCGCCTGGTGGGGATTCGTCCCCGCCGGGGCCGCAATCTGTCTGGGCCTTTCTCATGGAGAGAAGCATGTTCAGGATGATTGTTGGCCGGTTTGAGATTGTCGCTACTTCGGGTGTTAAAAACGGTTCGGTGCGGGTCGGCAAGTCGCAGGCGCAGGCTTACGATGTGATCGACCGGCGTCAGGCAGTGAATACGAAACCTGAAAAGGTCGGCCTGGATCTGGATGACGCGTGGACCTATTGCGTTCGCCATCAGGGTCGAGATAACGCTGTCGCCTTGTTGCATTGACTTAACCCCATAAAGACAAACCCGGCCGATGGCCGTAATGCCGTTCAGTTAAGCGACTGAACGGCATTTTTGTTTGTGCGCCCAGCATGGGCGCACTCCTGCGGGTGTAAGTCCCGCCATAAGCTGGTCATAGCGAATGAAGTG
>NZ_SELS01000124.1 GCF_004197395.1 Paraburkholderia sp. UYCP14C
TCTTCAACATCAACTACTCCAGTTTGGATCACACGTTTTACCCCAACTCTGTGTCCAGAAAAACCGGAGCCGCCGCAAATCAATTTGTCTCCAAAAGAGCCGAGGGCATTCAATGACGCAAATGACCCGGCGACAATTCCTGAAGATCTCTGGCACAACGCTTGCCGGATCGAGCCTGGCCCTGTTGGGCTACTCGCCGACACCCGCACTGGCCGAAGTCCGTCAGTACAAATTGTCGCGTACAACCGAAACCCGCAATACCTGCCCGTACTGCTCGGTGGGCTGCGGCATCCTGATGTACGGCCTTGGCGACAATGCCAAGAATGCGAAATCGAGCATCATCCACATCGAGGGCGACCCCGACCATCCGGTCAATCGCGGCACGCTGTGCCCGAAGGGCGCGAGCCTGATCGACTTCATCCATAGCCCGAGCCGTCTGCGCTATCCCGAGTACCGGGCGGCCGGGGCGAACGAGTGGAAGCGCATCTCGTGGGAAGACGCGCTAGACCGCATCGCGAAGCTGATGAAGGAAGACCGCGACGCGAACTTCGTCGAGACGACCGCGGACGGCAAGAAGGTCAACCGCTGGCTGACTACGGGGATGCTCGCGGCGTCGGCCAGCAGTAACGAGGTGGGTTACCTGACGCACAAGACTGCTCGCAGTCTTGGCATGCTGGGATTCGACAATCAGGCGCGTGTCTGACATGGCCCGACGGTGGCAGGTCTTGCCCCGACGTTTGGCCGTGGAGCGATGACGAACCATTGGGTCGACATCAGAAACGCGGACTTGATTCTCGTCATGGGCGGCAATTCGGCCGAGGCCCACCCATGCGGTTTCAAATGGGTCACCGAAGCCAAGGCGCACCGCAAGGCGCGCCTGATCGTGGTCGACCCGCGCTTTAATCGCACGGCGTCGGTCGCGGACTACTACGTGCCGATCCGCACCGGCTCGGACATCGCGTTCCTCGGCGGGGTGATCAACTATCTGCTGACGAACGACAAGATCCAGCACGAGTACGTGAAGAACTACACGGACGTGTCGTTTATCGTCCGCGAGGACTTTGCGTTCAACGACGGCCTGTACTCCGGCTACAACGCCGACAAGCGCAGCTACGACAAGACCACGTGGGATTACGAACGCGGCGACGACGGCTTCGCCAAGGTCGACCCGACGCTGCAGGACCCGCGCTGCGTCTATCAGCTGATGAAGAAGCATTACTCGCGCTACACGCCCGAGCAGGTCGAAAAAATCTGCGGCACGCCGAAAGACAAGTTCCTGCACGTGTGCGAGATGCTCGCGGCGACGTCGGTGCCGGGACGCGCGACCACGATCATGTACGCGCTTGGCTGGACGCAGCACTCGACCGGCTCGCAGATCATCCGCACCGCCGCGATGGTGCAGCTGCTGCTCGGCAACATCGGCATCGCGGGTGGCGGCATGAACGCGCTGCGCGGTCACTCGAACATCCAGGGCCTGACGGACCTCGGCCTGATGTCGAACCTGCTGCCGGGCTACATGACGCTGCCGAGCGAAGCGGAGCAGGACTTCGACGCCTACATCGCGAAGCGGGCCGCGCAGCCGCTGCGGCCGAACCAGCTGAGCTACTGGCGCAACTATCGCGCGTTCCACGTGAGCTTCATGAAGTCGTGGTGGGGCGACAAGGCGACCGCCGAGAACAACTTCGCTTTCGACTATCTGCCGAAGCTCGACAAGTCCTACGACCTGCTGCAGGTCTTCGAGCTGATGAGTCAGGGCAAGATGACCGGTTACATCGCGCAGGGCTTCAATCCGCTTGCCGCCGCGCCGTACAAGTCAAAGAACGGCGCGGCTCTGGCCAAGCTGAAATGGCTCGTGATCATGGATCCGCTCGCGACCGAAACGTCGGAGTTCTGGAAAAACCACGGCGAGTTCAACGACGTCGACAGCTCAACGATCCAGACCGAGGTTTACCGTCTGCCGACCACCTGCTTCGCCGAGGAACGCGGCTCGCTCGTCAGTTCGAGCCGGGTGCTGCAATGGCACTGGCAGGGCGCGGACGGCCCGGGCGAAGCGAAGAGCGACCTCGAGATCATGGCTGGGCTGTGGTTGCGGATTCGCGAGGCTTATCGCAAGGACGGCGGCAAGTATCCCGATCCGATCCTGAACATGAGCTGGCCGTACGCGAAGCCGGACAGCCCGACGCCCGAAGAACTCGCGATGGAGTTCAACGGCCGCGCGCTCGCGGACGTCACCGATCCGAAGGACCCGACCAAGGTGCTCGCGAAGAAAGGCGAGCAACTCGCGAGTTTCGCGCTGCTGCGCGACGACGGCTCGACTTCGAGCGGTTGCTGGATTTTCTGCGGCGCGTGGACCCAGGCGGGCAATCAGATGGGCCGCCGCGACAACTCGGACCCGACCGGCATCGGCAACACGCTGAACTGGGCGTGGGCATGGCCGGTGAACCGGCGGATTCTGTACAACCGCGCGTCATGCGATCTCAACGGCAAACCGTTCGATCCGACGCGTAAGCTGATCGCGTGGAACGGCAGCACGTGGTCGGGTGCCGACATTCCGGATTTCAAGGTCGACGAGCCGCCTGACAGCGGCATGAATCCATTCATCATGAATGCGGAAGGCGTCGCGCGGTTCTTCGCGCGCGACGCGATGGTCGAAGGGCCGTTCCCCGAGCACTATGAACCGTTCGAGACGCCGCTCGGCTACAACCCGCTGCATCCGGACAACAAGCTGGTCGTCAGCAATCCGGCGGCGCGCGTGTTCCCGGGCGATAAGGCCACGTTCGGCACGCACGAGAACTTCCCGCATACGGCGACCAGCTATCGTCTGACCGAGCATTTTCACTACTGGACCAAACACGCGAAGCTGAACTCGATCATCCAGCCCGAGCAGTTCGTCGAGATCGGCGAAGACCTCGCGAAGGAGGTCGGCGTGGTGGCCGGCGACCGGGTCAAGGTGAGCTCGAACCGCGGGTACCTGATAGCCGTCGCGGTCGTGACGAAGCGCATCAAACCGCTGATGATCGAAGGCAAGAAGGTGCAGACCGTCGGGCTGCCGATTCATTGGGGCTTCATGGGGCTCGCCAAGCCAGGCTATCTCGTCAATGCGCTGACGCCCCCGGTGGGCGACGGGAATTCGCAGACACCGGAAACCAAGTCGTTCCTCGTCAAGGTCGAAAAGGCATAAGGGGAAGAGATGGCACTGCAATCACTGGATATCAGACGCGTCTCGGCCACGACCACCCAGCCGCCGGTGGCTCGCGCACCGGCCACCGGCCAGGTCGCGAAGCTCATCGACGTCTCGAAGTGCATCGGCTGCAAGGCGTGTCAGACGGCCTGCATGGAGTGGAACGATCTGCGCGACGAGATTGGCGTGAACGTCGGCGTCTACGACAATCCGCCCGACTTGACCCCGCAGTCGTGGACCGTCATGCGTTTCGCGGAGTACGAGAACTCAGCCGGCGATATCGAATGGCTGATCCGCAAGGACGGTTGCATGCACTGCGAGGACCCGGGCTGTCTGAAGGCCTGTCCGTCGCCGGGCGCGATCGTGCAGTACACGAACGGCATCGTGGATTTTCACCAGGAGAACTGCATCGGCTGCGGCTTCTGCATCGCCGGCTGCCCGTTCGACATACCGCGCATGTCGCGGCAGGATCGCCGCGTGTACAAATGCACGCTCTGTTCGGACCGCGTCGCGGTCGGTCAGGAGCCGGCCTGCGTGAAGACCTGCCCGACCGGCGCGATCATGTTCGGCACCAAGGAGGACATGAAGCAGCAGGCCGAGGACCGCATCGTCGATCTGAAGGAGCGCGGTTTTCAGAACGCGGGCTTGTATAACCCGGACAAGGTCGGCGGCACGCATGTGATGTACGTGCTGCATCACGCCGACCGGCCGTCGCTGTATCACGGCCTGCCGGACGATCCGCGCATCAGTCCGCTGGTGTCGTTGTGGAAGGGCATCGCCAAGCCGATCGGCTTGGCCATCATGGGGATCGCCGCGCTCGCGGGCTTCTTCCACTACACGCGGGTCGGCCCGAACGAGGTGACCGAGGCCGACGAAGCCGCAGCCGTCAAGGAAGCCGAAGAAGCACGCCGTTCGCGGGAGGGTACGCAATGAACCACTCTGAGCACACCGACTTCACGGACGTGAAAGGCAACCGCCTGATCGTGCGCTATACGCCGAACGAGCGCACGAATCACTGGATCACCGCGATCTGTTTCATCCTGCTCGCGCTGTCCGGTCTCGCGTTGTTCCATCCGGCGATGGCGTTTCTGTACTTCGTGCTCGGCGGCGGGCAATGGACGCGGATTCTGCACCCGTTCATCGGCTGCGTGATGTTCATCTCGTTCCTGATTCTTGCGTTGCGCTTCTGGCATCACAACTATCTGGACCAGGCGGACATCCAGTGGATGAAGCAGATCGGCGACGTGCTGAACAATCGCGAGGAACGCCTGCCCGCGATCGGCAGGTACAACGCCGGGCAGAAGCTGCTGTTCTTCCTGATGGTGATCTGTATGCTGCTGCTGTTGCTGAGCGGCATCGTGATCTGGCGGCGCTACTTCTCGTTCTATTTTCCGATGGACCTGATCCGGCTGTCGGCGCTCGTGCATGCCGTGGCGGCGTTCCTGCTGATCGTCGGCATCATCGTGCATATCTATGCGGCGCTGTGGATCAAGGGCTCCGTGGGCGCGATGACGCGCGGCACCGTTACCTATGGCTGGGCGCGCAAGCATCATCCGAACTGGTTCAGGGAAATCATCGGCAAGTAAAGCAAGCTCGATCGGCGCTGCCCCAGCGTGTTTCGATGCGCCGCACGCAGCGCCCCGCGCACCGGGCCGCCGCGCGTCGTCGATGACGGGCGGCGGCTCTTCCGTTTTCAGAGGTCAATATCTTGGTTCAACGCATTCTCGAAGCCGCCGACATCGAGTCGCTCGATCCCACGGCAATCCCCCGCATCCGCATGCCGGAGCGGCTCGCGGTGTTCGCGCCGCGCGCCGCGCGCCTGCGGCAGCTCGCCTCGCGCAGCAATCCGATCGCCGGCTACCTGCGTCTGATGGCGGCGCTTGCCGATGCGCAGCAGGCGGTGCTCGCGCACTTCAAGGCGCAGCCGCCGAGCCCCGAGCTGATCGCGAGCGCGCAGCAGTATTCGATGCCGCTGATTCCGGCGCTGTCCGGCGCGCGCGATCCGGCGTGGCGCGACGTGCTGCTGCTACTGCTCGACAAGCTCGAAGCCGCGGGCCCGTTGACGCCGCCGCTCGTCGCGTTGTTCGCGCGCCTGCGCTCGCTCGACGTCGCCGCGCTCGAAGCGCAGGCCGACGCGATCTTCGCGCAGCGCTTCGCCGAGGTCGAACCGGCGAGCGCGCCGTTCATCATGGCCGCGCTGCAGGTCGTGTGGACCGACCTCGCGGCCGATATCGACAAGCGCGCGGTACCGTACCTCGACACGCCGGGCCTGTGCCCGGTGTGCGGCTCGCATCCGGTGGCGAGCACGCTGCGCATCGGCGGCGCGTACGACAACTATCGCTATCTGCAATGCGGGCTGTGCGCGACCGAATGGCATATGGTCCGCACCAAATGCTCGAACTGCGATTCGACCAAGGGGATCGCGTATCACGTGGTCGGCTCGCCCGAGGCCGACGCGGCCACGCGTGAAGCCGAAGCGAAAAACGCCGCACTGAAGGCGGAGTCGTGCGACGAATGCCATACTTACCGCAAGATCGGCATCCAGGCGAAGGACTACGAGTTCGATCCGTTCGCGGACGACCTCGCGAGCCTCACGCTCGACCTGCTGATGGGCGCGGAAGGTTACCGGCGCGCGTCGCCGCATCCATGGCTGTGGCCGGAGCAGACGGCCGGCGGGACGGAAGCGGAGGACGACGAGTCCGCATGACGGCGGCCTGACCGGACGCAAGTTCAAAACGACATAAGGATTGCTCATGAGCGATGTGAGCAGCTCGGAATTGCGCGTGCTGATGGCGCGGGTGCCGTCGGTGGACAAGGTGATGGCGTCGGCGGAATTTGCGCCGCTCATCGGCGAATACGGCCGCACCCAGGTGCTCAACGCGCTGCGCGACGCGCTCGACGCGTGGCGGATCAGCGCGCAATCGGGCGATGCGGCGGCCAACCCGGCGCTGAGCGCGCTCGATACCCCGCAGCTGCATGCCGCGGTCGCCGCGGCACTGCTCGCGCGCAACGCTTCGCGGCTGCGCAGCGTGTTCAATCTGACCGGCACCGTGCTGCACACGAACCTCGGCCGTGCGCTGCTGCCCGACGAATCGGTGCGCGCCGTGATCGGCGCGCTCACGCAACCGGCCAACCTCGAGTTCGATCTCGCCACCGGCACGCGCGGCGACCGCGACGACCTGATCGACGATCTGATCTGCGAGCTGACCGGCGCCGAAGCCGCGACCGTCGTCAACAACAATGCGGCCGCGGTGCTGCTCACGCTGTCCGCGCTCGCGGCGAAGAAGGAAGTGGTGGTGTCGCGCGGCGAGCTCGTCGAAATCGGCGGCGCGTTTCGTATTCCCGACATCATGAGCCGCGCGGGTGCGAAGCTGCGCGAAGTCGGCACGACCAACCGCACTCACCTGCAGGACTACGAACAGGCGATCAACGCGCGCACCGCGCTGCTGATGAAAGTCCACGCGAGCAACTATGCGATCAGCGGCTTCACGAAGGAGGTCGGCATCGACGAGATCGCGCCGCTCGCGCATGCGCGCGGACTCGCGCTCGCCGTCGATCTCGGCAGCGGCACGCTGGTCGATCTCGCCGAATGGGGCTTGCCACGCGAGCCGACCGTGCGCGAGACCGTCGTGGCCGGCGCCGATGTCGTCACCTTTAGCGGCGACAAGCTGCTCGGCGGACCGCAGGCCGGGTTGATCGTCGGGCGCCGCGATCTGATCGCGAAGATCAAGAAGCATCCGCTCAAGCGCGCGTTGCGCGTCGGCAAACTGACGCTTGCGGCGTTGGAGCCGGTGCTGCAGTTGTATCGCGCGCCGGAGAAGCTGACCGAGCGGCTGACCACGCTGCGGCTGCTCACGCGCCCTGCCGAAGACATTCACGGCGCCGCGCAGCGCGTGTTGCCGGCGCTGCAGCAGGCGATCGGCCCACGCTATACCGTGGCGGCGGAGCCGATGGTCAGCCAGATCGGCAGCGGCGCATTGCCGGTCGACGTGCTGCCTAGCTATGGCCTCGTGGTGCGCATGGCCGACGGCAAGCGCGGCGGCCGTCATCTGCTTGCGCTCGAAAAGCAGTTGCGCGAGATGGCGCGGCCGGTGCTCGGCCGGATCGCGGACGACGCGTTGCGGCTCGATCTGCGCTGCCTCGAAGCCGCCGACGAAGCGCAATTGATCGCACAGCTAAGCGCGCAACCGCAAAGCAACTGAAGGACAGGTACGCATGATCGTCGGTACAGCGGGGCATATCGACCACGGCAAAACGAGCCTCGTGAAGGCACTCACCGGCGTCGACACGGACCGTCTCGCGGAAGAAAAAGCGCGCGGCATTTCGATCGAGCTCGGCTACGCGTACGTGCCGCTCGACAACGGCGACGTGCTCGGTCTGATCGACGTCCCGGGCCACGAAAAGCTCGTGCATACGATGACCGCGGGCGCGAGCGGCATCGACTTCGCGCTGCTCGTGATCGCCGCCGACGACGGCGTGATGCCGCAAACCCGCGAGCATCTGGCGATCGTCGAACTGCTCGGCATTCGGCGCGCCGCGATTGCGCTGACGAAGGTCGATCGCGTCGACGACCAGCGCCTGCGCGAAGTGCGTGACGAAGTGAGCGCGTTCGTCGGCGCTAGCGTGCTGCGTGACGCGCCCGTGTTCGATACCTGCGCGACGCGCGCGGGCGATGCCGGGGTTGCCGCGCTGAATATGCATCTGCGCGAACAGGCCGCGGCATGGCGCATGAAGCGTGACGACGGCCTGTTCCGCCTCGCCGTCGATCGCGTGTTCACGCTCGCGGGGCAGGGCACGATCGTGACCGGGACCGTGGTGGCCGGCAGGGTGAGCGTCGGCGACACGATGCTGCTCGCGCCCAAGAATCAGCCGGTGCGCGTGCGCAGCATTCACGCGCAGAATCGCCCCGCCGAAACCGGTCACGCCGGTCAGCGCTGCGCGCTGAATCTGGCGGGCATCGAGAAGAGTGCGATCGAGCGCGGCGACTGGATCGTCGATCCGCGACTGTCGCGAGCGAGCGAACGCATCGACGTGATGCTGACGCTGCTCGCGGACACGCCGCACGCGCTCGAACATTGGGCGCCGCTGCACGTGCATCTCGGCACGCAGCATCAGGTTGCGCATGTCGCGCTGCTCGAAGGCGACACGCTTGCGCCGGGTCAGCACGCGCGCGCGCAACTCGTGTTCGAGCGGCTGCTGTGCGCGGCGCCGGGCGATCGCTTCGTCGTGCGTAACGCGCAGGCCAATCGCACGGTGGGCGGCGGGCACGTGCTCGATCCGTTCGCTCCTGCGCGCAAGCGGCGCTCGCCGGAACGGTTCGGCTGGCTCGACGCGATCCAGACGCTGCTCGACACCGGTTCACTCGACGCACTGCTCGCGTGCGCGCCGCACGGGTTGTCGCGGGCGTTGCTGGAGCGCTTGACAGGAATGCCGGCGGCCGCGCTCGCATTGCCCGCCGGGACACGCACGATCGAAGTGCCGGGCCATGACGCGCTGCTGGTCACGGACGCCACATGGCGCGCGCTCGCCGGGCGGCTGACGAGTGCGCTCGCGCAATACCACGAGCGCTCGCCCGATGAACTCGGCCCGGACGTGTCGCGCTTGCGGCGCATCGCGGCGCCGCTGGTCGACGACACGCTGTGGCGTGCGCTGGTCGACGCTGCGGCGGCGCGTGGCGAGCTCGTCAAACATGGACCGTGGCTGCATTTGCCCGGCCACGCGGTGACGCTCGACGCCGCCGATCAGGCGCTTGCCGCAACGCTGCTGCCTGAGATCGAGGCGGGGCGTTTCGATCCACCGTGGGTACGCGACCTCGCGAACGCGCACGGTGTGCCGGAGGAGCGGGTGCGTCAGTTGCTGCGCAAGCTCGCGCGTCAGGGCGAACTGTTCCAGGTCGTGCATGATCTGTTCTATCACCAGCAGGTGATTCGCGAGCTTGCGTCGATCGCGGCGAGCGAGGCGCAGAAAAACGCCGGCACCGTGGCGGCCGCGCCGTTTCGCGACGCGACCGGACTCGGCCGAAAACGCGCGATCCAGCTTTTGGAGTTCTTCGACCGGGTTGGGTATACTCGCTTCCACCGTGGCCTGCACCTCGTGCGCACGGATAATCGCTGGCTCGATCTGCCTTGATCTGGCTGGTGTTCTGTTTCTATCGGCCACGCGTCATTCGATCACCGTAGGAAGGCATCCGTATCCGGTGGTGCGGCTGGGCTTCAAACCCAGTTGAGGGCGTCAGACGCTCTCAGGTAGGTTCGACTCCTGCTGCCTTCCGCCCGGCAACGCTTCCGGGGTGTTCCGACATGTTCCGAGAACGTCCTTTAAGTCGCTGATTTCAAAGCGGTTTATGGGTAACGGCGTGCTTGCCGCTTCCAGCGATGTCCCGCACAATT
>NZ_SELS01000125.1 GCF_004197395.1 Paraburkholderia sp. UYCP14C
CGAAGCCCGTCAGGAAAGGCTGATGAAGCTGGCCGCCTGAGCTGCAAAAGCTTGTCCAGACAACCGGAGCCGATACACGCCGCGCTCTCAGACAACGAGCATTTTGAGGTTTTGGGCATCAATGGTGACGCAGTTTTCGTACGCCAGAAGCGCCTCGGCGCCGTCGTCAAGCTGCGCGGTACGCCGAACCGGTTCATGTTGGCGCAGGTCGCACCAACGACGTGGTGGGATCGGCATTTCCCAAAGCGCCCAGGGTGGCGCGACAAACTGGCGGCCGCGAAGTCTTTCATTATTCACGCGTCCGCTGCGAAGGGGCATTACGACGAGGAGGGCATTGCACGGCGCAGGATGGCAGACGAAAAGCGGGCGGCGCAGCCGGCGCCTGTGCTAACGGCCAGCGGACTTCCGGCAGCGTTCGTCATCGGCGAAAAGGACGGGTACTTTTACGTCCGGTGCCCACACTGTGGAGGCACCCACGTGCACGGTGCGCCGTTGCTCGGCCCGCGTGTGCCGCATTGCTCGATGAGCTATCCGGGTCTACCCGACTACGAGCTGGTGCGCCGTAGCGTGGCGAGCACAAAGTAAATCACGGCCGCCGGCGGGCGGTCATCAGGCTGTAGCAAAACGACGAGCCCGCCATTGCCCGGGCTTTTCTAGCTTGCCAATGCGTCTGCGGCGCGCCGTCGTGTGCGTGGCGGGGTCGGTGGTCGGAGACGACGTGCTGCTATGTCATGGTGCTCGCGGATGAGGTGTGCGTCACGTGCGCGACGACGTCGGCGAGATGGTGATCAGGGAAGGATGCTGAAAAACCGGCCGCAGAAACCAAAACGCCCAATTGGTGCGGGACGAGCGCATGGGTCCAATTGGGCGACTACGTATCTGGCTCAGCGGAGGCTGAAGGCAATAGCTTTGAACGGCAAGTTCAAGAACGATTATATCCAAATGACGTGCTGACTCAAAGAACAAAATGCACGCGAGTAGTCCTGCTCGGCGCGTTGTCACGAAAAATCGCTAGCGTTTTGGTCGGTCAATGGAGTGGCATGAAAATTCAGAAAATAAACGCCTTTGAGTTCGTTTGCGAGATCAGTAGAATTTTTCGAATGGCATGATGGACCGACGATCCAGAGTGCTTAACCTAGTCGGCCTACCGTGACGAGACGGAAGGACGGCGCATCTATAGGCACCTTAGTTTTGAATGGCAATCTGAGTAATCCGGCCTCAACCGGAGATAGAGCGCTTTGCTCTAAAAAATCGCCCGCTCCTCTGAGGGGCGCTCATGCTGGTTATTGAGAACGCTGTAATTGACGAGCTCGTCGATGCGTTCGCGGCTCACGGCATTATTGTCGACCCGGCGGACATTACCGAATCCAGTAAGCCCAAGCGGATCCGCGCCGACGGCGACGGCCCCAAGGTCAAGGACGCCTGGTTCACCTTGCACCTGGACGGTCGTCCAGCGGGCTCGTTCGGCCACCACTCGAAGTATCCCGGAGAGACGTTCAAGTTCCGCTTCAATGGCGAGATCGCGCCGGAAACTGCCGACCAGCGTCGCGCACGTCTTGAAAAGCGCGAGCGCGACAAAGAAGCCAAAGAGGCGGAGCAGCGTAGGCGTGCCGTGCGCACTGCGGAGAACGCGCGGCGGAGCCTGACGGCTGCGACACTGTACTCTCGCGAAGAGCACGCGCGGCTGAACGGCTACTTTGATCGCAAGGGCATCGTCGACGCGCGCGGCGTTATGTTCGGCGCCTTCAACACGTTCAATCCGGCGACCGGTAAGCCGACGACCATCGAGGACGTCATGTTGGTTCCGATGGCGGACATCGACGGCAACTTGCGCTCGATGCAGGCGATCTTCAACGATGCAGACAATGTTCTCGGCCGCGATCGGACGTATCTTCCAGGCACGCAAAAAACCGGCCTCTTCTTCAGCATCGGCGATATTCAGCAGGCTGACGGCGCCGACGTGATCATAGTTTGCGAAGGCGCCGCGACCGGTCTTCAGATTTGGCACGCGACCCATCACGCGGTGCGCGTCGCGTTCGACGCGGGCAACCTCGAACCGGTGGCGCAGGCGTTGCGCGGCGCGTATCTGGATGCCACGATCATCATCGCCAGCGACAATGATCAATGGAAAACGCCCGGCCGGAACCCCGGCCTTGAAGCGGCTAACGCTGCAGCGGCTGCGGTCGGTGGCGTGGTGGCGTATCCGCCGTTTGACGCGTCGCTGGGCAAGGTCGACGCCTCCGGAAAGTGCAGAGGGCCGACAGACTTCGATGATTTGGTTCGGGCCGATGGCGCAGGCGCGGTACGCGAGATCTTCGAGGCGGTTCTCAGGCAGGTGCGCTCGGCTAAACGTGAGGCGCAGGAGACCATTGATCGAGCTCGTGCGGCTGCGCTGCCGGTGTTTGAGGCTAACGATCTTCCTGCGACCGAGCTACCAAGCGTCTCACTCCAAAAGCATTGCTATGCGCTACATGCATTTTCGAAGCCGCCGGAAGCTGGAAAGGACTCGCACGTCACTACGCTCGAACGCGAGTTGCGTAAAGCGCGCGGCTATGAACCCTCCGAGCCTGGTCAAGAGGGCATGCACCATAGCGCTGCGTCTTACGCATGGACGCTCATCAAGCGCCGCGTGCGCTATTTGCCTGCTGATATTGACCCCGACGATCTCATCGCGAATATCCGGTGCGCTGGCGCTCCGATCCATGAAAAAACGCTGTCAAGCATGGTCGGCTGGCTGGAATATATGTGCTCGGTTCGTCGCGGCGTGGCTCTCCTGCGAGCGGATATCTCGGTAGGTGCGAAGGCTCGGCACATTTATACACCGTGCACCGAACTGCCGGTGTTCGCCGACGAAGACTGGACCGGCGTGATCCTGATCCGCGCGCCGATGGGAAGCGGGAAAACGCAAAGGGTCGGTGCCGGGTTTGCCAAATTCGCGAAACATAGCGAGACGGTTAGCGGCGACGCGCGATTCGTCGCGATCGTGCACCGCGTGACGCTGGTGAGCGAGTTGGTGAAAAGGCTTGAGCTTACTCATTATCGGGATGGCAGGCATCCGATCACGAAAGAAAACGCGGTCGATGTGACGGCGCTCGGTGTGTGCCTGCCGTCGATCAACAAAGCATCGTTGCGCGCGATCATGCAGAACTGCAAGTATCTCCTTGTCGACGAGATCGCCCAGGTGCTCACGTTCTTGGAGTCGAAAGCGTGCTTTGAGGACGAGGGCGAGAGTTCACGCCAAGGCGTCTATGCTGCGCTTCAAGAGCTGGTCCGCAATGTGACGTGTGTTGTCGGCATGGATGCCGGCGTCAACGATCGCGTAATCGAATTCATCGAGGAATGCCGTCCGAATGAGCAGTTTCGAATCTACGACATGGCTCAGAAGAATGAAGGGCTTTCGGTCAAGTACGGGTTCGGATCGAAAACCGTCGACATGTTCTACGAGGAAGCGAATCGTCGTCTCGACGCCGGCGAGAAGCTGTGGATTGGCTGTGACAGTCGCAAGCAGGCAAACGAGTTGTATGAGGCGTTGACGAAGATTCATGGCGATAAGCGGTTCATCCTCATTACGCGCGACACGACAGACCGGAATGAGCAGCGCACATTTCTCGCCAGAGCGGATGAGGTGAGCCGGGGATACGACTGCGTGATTCACAGCCCGTCGATCAGTTCCGGCTTGTCGATCGAGCACAAGCGCAAGGACGCTGCCGGCAATGTCCTGCGCGACGAGAACGGAAACGACATGGTCGATCTTCACTTTGATCACGGTATGTTCCTCGGCGGCGGCTGCTCGATCTCGGCGGCCGACGCGTTGCAAATGATGAGGCGCTGCCGGTACATCAAGACATGGACCGTTGCGATTCACCAGAACAGTACTGAACCAGGTCCGACCGACGCGCGTGACATCATCGCGGCCAAAGAAAAGGGCGTGGCTGCCGAATGGAAGCACGAAAAGGCTGAACAAATCGCATGGTATTTCGCCGGCATTGAGGCGGATCGCAACGGCGCAAAGATCGAGTTTGCTAACGAGCTGCTTTGGCTGATGGAAGATGCGCAGTTCACTATCGTGCGCACGCACCAGACCGAAGACCGTTTCGACCCTGCTGCCAGGAAAGAAGCTCGGCTAACGATCGAGATGCGCGAGAAGTCGATGATCCTCGCCGCGCGCGATTTGAACAATGAAGAAGCGGAGCGCCTTGAGCGATCGTCCGACAAGACGGATGAGGATAACGCCGCATTGAAGCGGCACGAGATCGCTGGTCTGTTCGGTGCCGACGTGTTCAAGATCGCGGCGGAGAACGTCGTCGATGCGCCGCTTTGGGACGCGTACAAGGATGGGCGCGGCCTGCGACGAATCGACGGCTTCTCGGCCGCCGTGCACGGGCTTGCCGACACCAGCGAAGGTGCAAAGGCGATCGAGGACATGCATTTCGACGTCGCGCGGCGCCAATTTCACGCGTTTCTGTGGGGCGACACGGTCATCAAGCCAGGCAATCAGATTGATCGTGCTGCAGCGGCCGGCATAGTCGAGCGCGCGATAGCGAATCGAGTCACGTTCGCTTATCACGGCATCATCCCGAAGCGCTTTGCTGTCGGCAAGTCTTACAAGGCGAAAGCGAATCCGCTTGATGAAGTCGCAGCCATGTTGAAGTTGATCGGGCTCGATGTGGTCGAAGTAGGGTCGACTAATAAGAAGTCAGGCCCTTCTGCGATCGAGATAGAGCAGACGTCGTTCTGCTTCATGGAGGAATGGTCGGCACGGCGCCGTGCGATGCAATCTGGCGTGCGGTATGTGGCGCCGGCGGCTCCTGCGCCACTTCCGACGCTGGCGGAGCGTATCCAGTCGCTGCAAGCCCAAGGCGCTCGCGGCGTCACACCGTGCGTCGTCGACTCCGGTGCGCTGTTCAACCTGATCAACGCGACGCTACCCAGGGGGGAGCAGGTAACGCGCAACGCGATCGCGGCGGCGCTGACGGCGCTCGGCATGGTTCACTTTTCGAAGGCCATGAAGTGGGGCAAAAAGGTTATCAGCGTGTGGGTCGACGCCGATCTGGCAGGGGCCACAAACGAAGCCGTTCGGGGGGCGCTCGACGAGGTTGGGACTTGTGATTCGGTGGCGGTTCTGTTTAAGAGAACCATGGCGTTTTCGGAAGTGCCAACCTCCCTGCGAACGCGCGCCCAGCAAGGCGGTGAGGCAAGAACAGGTGTTCCGGCAACGCTCGACGCGGAAATGGCTGAAAACGACGGCGGCGGCGCTGAAAATCTGACGCTTCCGGACGATATCAACCATCTTCTGGCGATCGCCTGCCGGGAGGATCGGGAGTCGCTGGAGTGCGCGGTAGCATGGTGAGCGGAGGGATCGGCAACCGTGAACGTAATCAGGATCACGGCGCCGAACCCGGCGACGACTGGCGAACTGCTCGACGTGGTGATGCCCGACCCCAGCAACGCAACTAACCGTCAGTAGCGTTGCTCGCGGTCGAGTTTGGTGAGGCCTCTGGTGATCGGCTCCGACGGCGGCTTGGCAGACAGATCGAGAAGGGGCCAGCCCCGGGTGACAGTCTCAAGTCCGAACGCTGCCGCATTCTTCGGACGGTGGTGATCATGATGCCGGAGCGGCTTTGAGCCACTCGAGCACTTCCGGGCGTGGCTCGGTGAATCGCGGCGCGGCGAACCAGGCGACAAATTCATCGTGCCACAGCTCGAGGGCGTAATCGGTTAGGTCGAATTGATCATCCAGCGCGCCGTGCCCGTCCTCGTGCAAAAACGTGTAGACCACGCGCTCCCCGTTCCAGTAAGCGACGGCAAAGTCGGTCAGGTCGGCTGTCGTGCCGCGCGGCTTGTCGCGGAGCAGCTTGGCGAGGTCGGCGTCGACGGTTTCGTGAGTCATTTGCATGGCGATCTCCCCCTATCACGAGCACGCGCGTTGGCGTACTGGTTTGCGTACTGGAATGGACTAGATCCATTGTCGGACGGGACGACGGCGTATGCGAGTCTGCAAAAAAGTCTGTAGGTCTTGAGGTGCGGGTGTGGACTGCAGTGCGGTGATCGCGTTGAAGGGGCGCGGGCGACGGAAAAGCGGAGTGCGGCGTCCAAACAGGCGGCGGATCGGCAAATCAAACGTGTTTCGAAATCCGCGCGCCTTATCCAGCAAGGCTCGCGCGTCGTGACTTTAGACTGGTTTATAAACGTCCTGAGATTTCGAAATGCCACGTCCCGCCGATCCGCAACGCTTTGACGCGATGAACCATATCCGTCGGTACGTGCTCGAGCACGGGGAGCAGGAAGGCCAACGTCTGGCGAAACTCGCCGGCTACAGACACGTGAACAAGGCTACCTGGAGTCAATGGTGCAAGCGTGTGCGCGAGGAGGATCGCCAGCTCGAAGCGGACGTGATTCTGAATGTGCCGCATCCGGGGGTGCCGGCTGGGCAGGCGCCGCCCTTCACACCGATCACACCGGCGACGCCTGAACAGCGGGTAGCCGTACGCCGTGCGCTGGACTTCTTCCGCGAGCTCAACACGATGGCGGACGATGCACAGCTGCTGCGGGACTATTCAGTGGCCGTTGATTCAGCGACGGGCGTGCGAAAAGTTAAAAATCCAGTGATGCTAGCGCAATCGCACAAGATGCGCGGCGTGACGCTCACGCTGGCGCTTAAGCACGCAGAAGCGGCTTGGAATATGGGGCGAATGGATGAGTTGTACACCTGCGTGATTGAGGCGGTTGGCAAGGCCGATCGAGGCGTTCAACGGGACGTCATCGCGCGGCTCCGCGAGCTGGATGCGCGACGGGGTGGTGCCTCCGAGCTCGGGATCGGTGTGGTGCCGTTAACGGCGGCGATCGACTCGTAGGGCGGCCTGCGGCGATCAGGCAGCGCGGTAGAGAGGGGTTCCTAGTGCGTCAACGGTCGTTACTTGAAGATGAGGTCTGTTCCGGGGCCCTGTGTGCTTCGGCGATCCGACAAAGGAATGGACATGGAAGTGAAGTTGAACGCGCCGCGCGTCGGCCGCAAGGACCCGATCGAGTGCGCGTATAAGGCGGTGCGGTCGTCTGCCTACGGCGCTGGGTTCGTCGCCGGCGAGAACGCGGCTACGGCGCGCGCCGAGCTGTTCCGGCGCGAGATGGCTGTCGTGCTGCTCGGGCTGGGCGATGCGATCGCGGCTGGCGAAATGGCGGACCTGCTCGCATGGTACGGCGCCGCGTCTAAGGTGTTTGCGTGCGGCGCTGCCGAGTGATCGGTGAGGACAGCCAGCTCGGCGCTCACAGCGCACGACTACATTCTGTTATCCTGACTACAGAGATGGAGATCATCATGGCAGAGCAGAATAGACCGGAAGACAGTGAACAGGTGAACGGCTTCGATTATCGCCTGTTCGACGGGTACGACGGCGCGGCCAGTGCCCCTTCTGCTGACTACATTGCAAAGCTCCTCGCGAGTGCTCCCGAAGCGGTACGGGCCAGGATTGCGGAGGCCGCAAAGGAAAGAGCGGCCGATCAGAAGTAACAGCCCCTCGCGGCACTGCCCCCGCTGACACCTGCAACGCGGCCGCCTACGGGTGGCCGCTTTCACGTCCTGTGCATGCTACCGACGTCAATCCGAGACGAATACCTTAATGGACTTTGGATGGTCCAATTCGAATGCGCCTACACGTCCCGCGCGGACATCGAGGACCAGGCGGTCGATCAAGTCGAGTTGCTGCGTCTCAAGCTCGACGTCGCCGGTCTGCGCGGCCTCAACCCGTGCCGACCATTCGCGACGATGCCTCAACAAAAACAACACGGCGCTCGAGCGCCGCATAAAGAAAAGATCACGATCCATTCCGACTGCCGACATCTAACTGATTCGAGCAGCACGATAGCACGCCCACGCTGACTGCACATTTGGGCGCGGCACGGCGAATGATGCGCCCTATGTGCGGCCGAACCAGGCCTCGGATCCCGGAAAAGCTCACCTATAAAGGCGTCGCGCGCGGCTGCTAACAGATCATCTATCTGTTGCGCGACTGTGCATCAACCGTCGACTACCGGATTGAGCGAGTCGACGACTGACAACTCGTCCCCATTTATTTGTCACTGCGCCAGCTTATGCGGGAACAGGATCTGGTATTCCATGCACTGGTCGCCTCGACGAAATATGGTATTGTTTGTCCGGCAATATCTCAAATAATTAGGATAATTGATCAAAAATGATCAACCGAGCGCGGAATAAGTATCATCCGTCGCGTTTGATCGTTGGCAGTCACGCCCTATGAACAAGCCAAGACTCGACCACGCGAACGTGCATAACCTCGTCGGCCGGCGCTTCGGGCGATTGCTCGTGACGCATAGAGACTATAGTGTTGGGTTCAAAGGCGTTCGATGGGTTTGTCGCTGCGATTGCGGAGCTGTAAAGTCAATTGCGGCAATCAAACTCTCGACAGGTAATACAGTCTCCTGCGGTTGCTACGTTGCTGAAATACGACGAGCGTACAACTTGTCTCGACACTTTTTCGTCGGCAAGACGTTCGGGCGGCTAACCGTGGTGGCGCGCACGACCGTTGCTGGTTCAATGCGTTGGCAATGCGCATGTTCCTGCGGCGGCGAAAAGGAGGCGACAACCCTTTATCTGAAGCAGTCTCGCGTGCCTTCCTGCGGTTGCGCGGAGCGGGAGGCGGCTGCAGCACGCCGGTTTGTAGACCTATCGGGTAGGCGATTTGGAAAATTAGTTGCAAACGAGCACATGGGATTCGACCATAGTCGCAAGGCGATTTGGCGCTGCACCTGCGATTGTGGGCTGATAAAGATCGCGCGCGGTAACAGTCTCGCGAGTGGGCGCACAATATCGTGCGGGTGCGCACGCCAAGATCCGACCGTGTATATGACACGCGGTGCACGCGACGAGGCGGCCGCGAAGTGCGCAAGGCGGCGAGCACGAAAACGCCACACCGAAGGCTCCTATACGGCAAAAGAGCTCAGGGCGTTGTTTGCTCTTCAGCGGGGAAGATGTTCAAGTTGTGGTCAGAAGCTTCCGAAGGAGCATCACAAGGATCATATTGTCGCACTCTCCAACGGCGGGACGAATTTCATATGGAACATCCAGTTGCTTTGCGAGCCATGCCATTTGACGAAAGGCACGATGGATCCTATCGCTTGGGCACAGAAATTTGGCCGCCTTCTTTGACGTGCCCGACCCGCGCCCGGCATTGCAGCGCGGATCCCGCAAACCATCACCGTTCAAGTTGCCGCACGTCGGGTAGAGCAGAACTCAATTCTGTTAGTGTTAAGCAAGACGACGTGGACGACGAATGCAGCGAATAATGAGGTTGTCCATTGTGCAGAACAGTCCTACACTGATTTGCGGATTTTGGCTAGCGGTGGTCGCGACCATCTGCTATCAACCAAACGACATTTAGCATGGCGGCCTCAAAAGCGAGGTGCAACACTTATCTCGTATAAGGTGTTGCAATGCCCGACAAAACTACTTCTA
>NZ_SELS01000126.1 GCF_004197395.1 Paraburkholderia sp. UYCP14C
CGAGCATTCGCGGCGTCAAGCACACGATGTGGACGGGCGCGCCGCTATCTGACGATGCCGACGCCCGCGCGGTGGTGATCGCCGGCGACAGCCTCATTGACCGGTCGCCCTGCGGAACCGGCACTTCTGCCCGCGTGGCGCAGCGGTATGCACGTGGACAGCTCGGCATCGAACAGCCTTTCCGACATCAAAGCCTGATTGGCAGTTGCTTTACCGGTCGGGTCGAATCTACGACACAGCTGAAGAGCGGACTGGATGCGGTCCTTCCAGGCGTCGAAGGATGCGCGTGGATTACCGGGCGAGCGGAACACTATGTTGACGACACACAGCCATACGCTCACGGCTTCAGCTTGCAGGAGTATGCGAATTGAACGCCGTTCATCGCAAGTTACTTTCGCGTGACACGTTCCCCTTCAAGCAGGAGTTAGCCATTGTGATTGAAGGTTGTCACAGGACCTAGCGAGGAGAAAAGTTATGCGTTGGAACAAGACATTCACGATGGTGGGCTGCCATGCCGAGGGCGAGGTGGGCAACGTCATTACGGGTGGTTTGATCGACGTGCCAGGTAACACGATGTTCGACAAGATGGTCTACCTGGAGGAGCACGGCGACGAGCTCCGCAAAATCTGTCTTTTCGAGCCTCGCGGCTCCGTGAATCACAACGTCAACTTCATACTGCCCGCGACGGATCCGCGCGCACAGATGGGCTACGTGATTGGCGAGTCGACCGAGTACGTCGCGATGTCGGGCTCTAACACCATGTGCGTGGCGACGGTTCTGCTGGAAACCGGCATCCTCAAGATGCATGAACCGGTCACCGAACTCGTACTGGAGGCACCGGCCGGACTCATCCACGCACGCTGCGAATGTTCGAATGGCAAAGTGACCCGCGTCGAGTTCACGAATCAACCGGCCTTCGTCGCCAACCTGAATGCCGATATCGAAGTGAAGGGGCTCGGCAGTATCAAGATCGATGTCGCGTATGGTGGCATGACTTACGCTCTGGTCGACGCGCAGTCTCTTGGCTTCGGCATCACGCCGGATGAAGCGCGCGAGCTTTGCGAACTCGGCCAGAAAATCAAGGCGGCGGCGGTGGAGCAGTTGCCGTTTTCGCATCCGCTCAATCCGCTGATCAGGGGCGTCACGAACACCCAGTTCATGGGGCCACTGCAGCGGGAGAACGGCAAGCTCTTCGCGCGCAACACGGCGATCGTTTCACCAGGACGATGCGATCGCTCTCCGTGCGGAACAGGAACTTCAGCGCGCCTTGGCGTGCTGCACGCGCGTGGTCTGATCGACGTCGGTGAGACCTTCATTCACGAATCCATCACGGGGTCACGGTTCGAAAGCCGGGTTGCGTCGACCACGCGTGTCGGCAACTACGACGCGATCGTGCCCGTGGTGTCGGGGCAAGCATGGATTACCTCGATTTCGCAGGTTGGCGTCGACCCTACGGACCGGTTTCAGACTGGCTTCACTTTGGCTGATACCTGGCTTGACGCGGTCGACGACAAGCTCATCAAATCCCGTCAATCGACAGCAGGCTGAATCATGAAATCGTACGAACGACTCTTTATCGATGGCCGCTGGGTCGCGCCAGTCAGGAATGGCAGCTTCGAGACTATCGACCCGAGCAGCGAACAAGTCATCGCGAAGGTCGCGGCCGCGACCGCCGAGGATGTGGACCTTGCGGTACGAGCCGCGCGAAAGGCATTTGACGAGGGTCCGTGGCCGCGCATGAGCGGTGCCGAACGTGCCGCGGTGCTCCGTCGCATTGGCCACGGTATTCGTGAGCGCCTGCAGGAACTGGCGGAAATCGAAGTACGGGACAACGGCAAGCCACTTCCGGAGGCACTCTGGGACGTGGGCGATGCCGCCGGCTGTTTCGAGTTCTATGCAAACCTCGCGGAGAAGCTTGATCAGAACGCCGAGACGCCGGTTGCACTCTCTGACGACCGCTTCAGTTCGGTTGCTCGCAAGGAACCGGTCGGTGTGGCGGGCGCGATCATTCCATGGAACTTCCCGCTGCTGATGGCGGCATGGAAAGTGGCGCCCGCGTTAGCGGCTGGCTGCACCATGGTTCTTAAACCATCGGAATTGACGCCTCTTACCGCGCTCGAATTGGCCAACATCGTTTCCGCAGCCGACCTTCCGCCGGGCGTCCTCAACGTTCTGACGGGGCTTGGGAAGGACGCGGGCGCTCCGCTTGCAGAGCATCCGGACATCGACAAGCTCGCCTTTACGGGCAGCGTCCCCACCGGCAGCCGCATCATGCAGGCCGCTGCGCGCGACATCAAGAATGTCAGCCTGGAACTGGGCGGAAAATCGCCGTTCATCGTATTCGATGACAGTGACATCGAGGCGGCGGTCGAGTGGATAATGTTCGGCATCTTCTGGAATCAGGGCGAGGTCTGTTCCGCCACTTCGCGCGTGCTGGTGCAGCGTGGAATCTATGACCGCCTGCTGGTGCGTCTGCGGGAAGAGACCCAGAAACTCACCATCGGCAATGGTCTGCAGGACGGTGTCCTGCTCGGGCCTATCGTGAGCAAGGGCCAGTACGAGAAAGTTCGCGAGGCGGTCGGGCGTGGCGTCAGCGAAGGCGCGCGGCTGGTAGTCGGTGGCGGCCGACCTGCTCATCTGGACAAGGGGTACTTCATGGAACCCGTCGTCTTCGCGGACGTTCCGGCCGGTAGCTGGGTCTGGAATGAAGAAATCTTCGGACCGGTCGTCTGCATCCGTCCGTTCGATGACGAAGCAGAGGCGGTGCGCTCGGCGAACGACTCGCGATTCGGTCTTGCGGCCGCGGTCATGTCGCGTGACAACACCCGTTGCGAGCGTGTGGCGAGGGCATTGCGCGCCGGTATCGTCTGGATCAACTGTAGTCAGCCAACCTTCACCGAGGCGCCGTGGGGTGGCTACAAGCAGAGCGGGATCGGTCGCGAACTTGGCGAATGGGGTCTCAACAACTACCTTGAAACCAAGCAGATCACGCGATACGACAGTGATAAGCCCTGGGGCTGGTACATCAAGTAAGGTCCGTCAATCATGCGCTGGAAAAAGACGCTACAAATCGTCGACGTTCATTGCGAAGGCGAAATCGGCAAGGTCATCACGGGGGGAGTCGTAGGAATCCCCGGTGCGACGATGCTCGACAAGATGAACTACATCAACGAAGTCGACAACAGCCTTAGAAGGCTCGTCGTGCTCGAGCCGCGAGGCTGTCTTCAGATGTCCGTGAACCTCCTGTTGCCGCCGACGCGTCCTGAAGCCCACGCGGGCTTCATCGTGCTTCAGGCGGACAAGGCGCATCCTATGTCCGGCAGCAACGCCATCTGCGTCGTGACCGCGTTGCTGGAACTGGGCATGGTCGAGATGCAGGAACCTGAAACGACGGTCGTCCTGGACACGCCGGCGGGTCTCGTCACCGCACGAGCCACATGTAGTGACGGTCGTTGCACGAGCGTTTCGCTCGACATGGTGCCGTCGTTCGTCGAGCAACTCGACTTCATGTTCGACACGTCGAAGTTCGGCACAATCAAGGCGGACATCGCATTTGGCGGCGTCTACTATGCGCTCGTCGACGTCGAGCAGGTGGGTTTGAAAATCGCGCCCGAGAACGCGCGCGAACTCGCCGAGCTCGGAGTCGGGCTGAAGGACGTGATCAATAGCCAGATCAGGATTCAGCATCCGCTTTTCCCTGAAATCAATGAAGTCGCGTATGTGATGTTTCGTAATCGGGTCAGCGAAGACCTCTACCAGACCTGCACGACGCTGCCGCCTGGTCGGGTGGACAGGTCGCCGTGCGGAACGGGTAGCTCGGCCAATCTGGCAACGCTGTCGGCTCGTGGTCTTGTCGACGTCGGCAGTCGGTTGAAGTCGCGCTCCACCATCGGCGGCGAGTTTGTTGTCGAGATGCTAGGAAGGACCGAGGTCGGCGGCAAGCCCGCCGTGTTGCCCCGAGTCCAGGGTCGGGCCTGGGTCTATGGCATTCAGCAGCTTGGTGTCGACCCGGACGACCCGCTGGCTGCTGGTTTCATGCTGAGCGATACCTGGGGTTCCGGTTTTCCGAAGCCCTGAGGCAGGGCGTCCGCACGATGGTAAACTTGAAGGCACGCCCGGCCTTTCGGGCCCACGACTACGGCGGTGAGGCAATGAGCAAGGGAACGGAGACAGAAGCTACTGTCCGCAGACACGGCGGACGGTATATCTATGAGGAATTGCGCAAGCAGATTCTGACGTTGAAGCTCAAGCCAGGCGCACCGCTCGACGAAGTCTCCCTGGCGGCGCAGTTTGGTCTATCGCGCTCACCGGTGCGCGATGCGCTTGCCCGTCTGATCAGCGAAGGTCTCGTGACGATTCTCCCGAACCGCACGACGCTCGTGACACCTTTCGAAATTGAGGAATTCCCGAAGTACATCTCGGCGCTTGATCTGATTCAGCGCACGGTGACGCGGCTGGCTGCCCAGCACCGGACTGAAGAAGACCTCAAGCGCATTCGAATGGCAGATGAGGAGTACATGCAGGCGGTCGAAAGCGGCGACTTCCAGGCAATGTCGGAGACCAACAAAGCTCTTCATATCGCCATCGCCCATGCGGCGAACAATCCGTACTTTGTTGGGTATTACGAACGTCTGCTTGGAGAAGGGCAGCGGCTCTTGCACCTTCACTTCGACTTCACCGTTACGTCGCCGACCGCAACGAAGCTCGGTCGGGATCACGCGGAAATGATTGCCGCGATTGCACAACAAGATGCCGACGAAGCCGAAAAACTGGCACACGAGCACACGATGCTGTTCCAGAAGCGTTTTCTCGATTACATGCGGCAGAACATGACGGAGTCGATGGCAATCTTCTAATCGGCTGCCGGGATCTATGGAGGGCGGCTCTTTGACAACCGGGCTGCCCCTTTCTTTACCGTCGGTAGACTGCGCCGTCTTGCAGGCTCTTCAGAAACTTCCAGAGTTCGGGAGCATCGGAGGTGGCTGCGTTGAACCTGAACCACTCGGACGTATGCTCGCCAGGACGGAAGTACGACCCGGGAGCGAGCCAGATTCCCTTGCTGAGGGCTTCGTTCGTGACCGCGATGCTGTCTTCCGCTCGAATTGGCAACCTGGCCCATAGAAAAAGGCCTGCGTTCGGGGTGTGAAATACCTCGAGACCGGCGCTGAGCATCGACTGCGTGACTTTCGCATGAGCGTTGAAGAGTCGCTCGCGGATATGTGCGGTGTGTCGGTCGTAGTGTCCCTCGATGAGAACATTCGCCACGGCGCGTTCGGTCACCTCGGACGAGGTCAGCCCGACAGCCATCTTCGTCAACGCGAAGCGAGACAGCAACTCGCGGCTTGCCGCGATATAGCCGACCCGCATTGCGGGCGTGATGGTCTTCGAAAAGCCGGCCACGTAGATGACGCGTTGCAATCCCTCCATTGCAGCAAGGCAGGGCGCGCCCGCAGGCGCGAGCTCACGCGAAATGTCGTCCTCAACGATCCAGATGCCTTCACGGTCGGCGATCTGCAATAACCGGAAGGCCGACGATGCGCTCAGCGAAGTCCCAGACGGATTCTGCAGAACCGTGTTGATGAACATGATCTTCGGCTTGTGGGCCTTCACGACCTCTTCAAGCTGTGCGCTGTCGATGCCTTCAGGCGTGCGCGGAACGCTGACGACGTTGACGAAGGCGACTTTCAGGATTTCGAGCAGATTGCAGTAACACGGGTCTTCGACGAGGACGGTGTCGCCGGGTCTCAGCAGGGTGCGAACGATAAGGTCCAGCGCCTGAGTGACGCCTTGGGTCAGCAGGACATCATCGCTACCGACGGACAGCGAGTACCTTCTCAGTGAATTTGCGATGTGTTCGCGTAGAGACGTGAGCCCATACGGATGACCATACCCACCGATACGCGGCCCGGGCACACGGCTGACGACACGCAAAGCGTGCTGGATACCGCTCTCGTTTATCCAGTCGTTAGGTATCCATCCACAGCCCGCTTTGATGGGAACCGTCTTGTCCGCAAACACATCGGACAGCAACCACGCCTTGTTCAGAGTTGGTGCGCTCCACGCAGGGGCAGCAGGTGGCTTTGCCGCTGGCGTAGCAACGCGGTAGCCAGCACCGGCGCGCGCGATCACCAGACCGAGCGAAACGAGCCGCTGATAGGCTTCGGAGACCGTGTAAGTGCTCAGATCGTGGCTCTTCGCGAAGACGCGAACCGAGGGAAGCGCAGTGCCGGCCGGAAAGGTACCTTGCCTGAGTTCCTGTTCGATCGACGACACGATTTGGTCCACCAGCGTGCCTTCGTTCTTGCGGGAGCGCGACAGGTTCAGCTTGAACATTTCAATACAGTTCGAAGAAGAAAATCAATACGGTCTGGCTGCTCATTGCATGCTGTCCAGTGATTGTAGCGCGCTACCTCGATAAAGTTGACCCACATTCACGGAGTCACCAAATGAGCGCGAATCAACCGAACCTGGACCTGACGAAGTTCTGGATGCCTTTCACCGCGAACCGCCAGTTCAAGGCCGCGCCGCGACTGTTCAAGGCTGCCAAAGGCATGTACTACACGACGGTCGACGGCCGTCAGGTAATGGACGCGACGGCCGGACTCTGGTGCGTCAACGCCGGTCATGGCCGCACCGAAATCACGCGTGCCGTGAGCGAGCAGCTCGACACGATGGACTACGCACCGACGTTCCAGATGGGACACCCGCTGGCCTTCGAGGCTGCAGCGAAGGTCGCGGAGTTCATGCCCGCCGGCCTCGACCGCATCTTTTTCACCAACTCCGGTTCCGAGTCGGTCGACACGGCGTTGAAGATGGCGCTGGCCTATCACCGTGCTCGCGGCGAAGGTCAACGCACCCGTTTCATTGGTCGCGAGCGGGGCTACCACGGCGTGGGCTTCGGCGGCATTTCTGTGGGCGGCATCTTGCCGAATCGCAAGGCGTTCTCCGGCAACCTGATGCCGCACGTGGACCATCTGCCGCACACGCATAACCTCGAGGAAACGGCGTTCACGCGAGGCCAGCCGACGTGGGGTGCTCATCTGGCTGACGAGCTCGAGCGGCTTGTCACGTTGCACGATGCGTCGACCATCGCGGCAGTCATTGTCGAACCGCTCGCCGGCTCCACCGGTGTGCTCGTTCCGCCTAAGGGTTACCTCGAACGCCTGCGCGAAATCTGTACGAAGCACGGCATCCTGCTGATTTTCGATGAAGTGATTACGGCATTCGGCCGTCTTGGCGCCTCGACCGCTAGCGAATTCTTCGGCGTCAAGCCGGACCTCATCACGATGGCCAAGGCCATCAACAACGCGGCTATTCCGATGGGCGCCGTGGCGGCAAGCCGCGCGGTTCACGACACGGTGGTGAACGCCGGTCCCGAGAACGCGATCGAGTTTTTCCACGGCTATACCTACACCGCGCATCCGGCAGCTGCCGCCGCGGCGATTGCAACGCTGGACATCTACAAGCGCGACCGGCTTTTCGAGCGAGCGAAAGAGCTGTCCGGCGTGTTCGAAGACGCTGCTCATGAAGTGAAGGGCGCCCCGCACGTGAAGGACATCCGCAATCTCGGCCTGGTCGCAGGGATTGAACTGGAGTCGCGACCGGGTGCGCCGGGCGCGCGCGCCTACGAGGTCTTCCTGAAGTGCTTCGAAGCCGGTGTGCTGGTGCGTTACACGGGCGACATCCTCGCTTTCTCGCCGCCGCTGATCGTCGATGAGAAGCAGATCGACCAAATCTTCTCCACGGTGCGCAACGCTCTGCGCGACGTGGCCTGAGTTGAATCGCCCGGCCGCCATGGCCAAACTGGAATCCCGGAGTGTTTAAATGAACGTAGCAAGCGAAACGGCAAACCTCGGCGTCGAGCAGGTCAGCCACTTCATCAATGGTCAGGTCGTCGCTCCGTCGAGCGACCGTTTCAAGGACGTCTTCAATCCCGCCACGGGGGAAGTCATTCGCGCAGTCGCCCTTGCTTCTGTCGAAGAGGTCGACCGCGCCGTGCAGGCCGCAGCAGCAGCGTTTCCGAGCTGGAGCGAGATGGCGCCGCTAAAGCGCGCGCGAATCCTGTTCAAGTTCAAGGAACTGTTGAACCAGCACCACGACGAACTCGCGATGCTCATCACCCGTGAGCACGGCAAGGTCTTCACCGATGCGCAAGGTGAGGTCGTGCGCGGCATCGAGGTCGTCGAGTTTGCCTGCGGCATCCCGAACCTGCTGAAGACGGACTTCACCGACCAGATCGGCGGCGGCATCGACAACTGGAATCTGCGTCAGCCGTTGGGCGTCGTGGCGGGCATCACGCCGTTCAATTTTCCGGTCATGGTTCCGATGTGGATGTTCCCGGTGGCGCTCGCTTGCGGCAACACGTTCATCCTGAAGCCGTCGGAGCGCGACCCTTCGGCTTCCTTGCGTCTTGCCGAGTTGCTCAAGGAAGCAGGTCTGCCCGACGGAGTGTTCAACGTCGTGAACGGCGACAAGGTCGCGGTCGATGCGCTGATCGAGCATCCGGACGTTGCGGCGATCTCGTTCGTCGGCTCCACGCCGATTGCGGAGTACATCCATACGGAAGCGTCGAAGCGCGGCAAGCGCGTCCAGGCCCTCGGCGGCGCCAAGAATCACCTCGTCGTGATGCCTGACGCGAACCTGGATCAGGCCGTCGATGCACTGATCGGTGCGGCTTACGGCTCGGCGGGCGAACGCTGCATGGCTATCTCGGTGGCGGTCGCCGTGGGCAACACGGGTGACCAGCTGATCGAGAAGCTGACTCCGCGCGTGAATTCGCTGGTCATCAAGAACGGCGAAAATCTCGATGCGGAAATGGGGCCGCTCGTGACGGCTGAGCATAAGGCGAAGGTCGCGGGCTACATCGAGTCGGGCGAGTCGGAAGGCGCGAAGCTCATCGTGGACGGGCGTGCTCATCCTGTCACGGCGGAAAATGGTTTCTTCATCGGCGGGACCCTGTTCGACGATGTGCGTACGGACATGAAAATCTACAAGGAAGAAATTTTCGGGCCGGTCCTTGCAGTCATCCGCGTTCCGGATTTCGCCAGCGCAGTCGAGTTGATCAACGCACACGAATTCGGCAACGGCGTGTCGCTGTACACGTCGGATGGCGGAGTCGCCCGGGCATTCGCGCGTCAGATTCAGGTTGGGATGGTCGGTGTCAACGTTCCGATTCCGGTGCCGATGGCATGGCACTCGTTCGGCGGCTGGAAGAAGTCGCTCTTCGGCGACCACCATGCGTACGGCGAAGAAGGCATCCGCTTCTATACCCGGTACAAGAGCGTGATGCAGCGCTGGCCCGACAGCATCAGCAAGGGCGCTGAATTCACGATGCCGGT
>NZ_SELS01000127.1 GCF_004197395.1 Paraburkholderia sp. UYCP14C
CGAAGCCCGTCAGGAAAGGCTGATGAAGCTGGCCGCCTGAGCTGCAAAAGCTTGTCCAGACAACCGGAGCCGATACACGACGCGCAGACCCTTCCAGCATTTGATTTTCTGGCGCGACATTACACGATCTGTGATAGCTGGTTCGCACCGCTCCCTTCGGGTACGCAGCCCAATCGCCTGATGGCCATGGCTGGGGAGAGCGCTATCAGCGACAACGTGCAGGGGCTTAAATTTATTCCCGACCAGGCACTCGTTTATGATTGGCTTCGTGAGCGTGGGATTCCATGGTGCGTCTACCAGTCGGGCAGCTTTTTCCCGTTTTTCAGCTTGATGAAGAAGTGGCTGCCAGAGATCATCACGTCCCTCACGCTGCCGCATGATGACGTCGGAGGGAGTTTCCGCCGCTACACCCGGTTCGCTGCGGACTGGCAAAGCAACGCGATAATGCCCAAGGTGATTTTCATCGAACCCGAGTACACAGACGGCCCGAACTGCAACCCCAATGACGACCATAGTCCAACAGGCGTCGCACCGGGGCAGGCTTTTGTCGCCGACGTGTATCGAACACTGACGTCCAATGCAGATAGGTGGAGGAACACTCTTCTGATCGTGACCTACGACGAGCATGGCGGTTTTTTTGATCACGTTTCGCCGCTCCGCCTTCCGGATAACGTCGCTGGCTTCGCTTTTGAAACGACAGGGCTACGCGTTCCCGCGATTCTCGTGTCGCCCTATGTGTCGGCTGGCGGCGTGTTTTCGGGCAATCTGGACCATACTTCGATCTTGCAACTCCTGGCGGAAAAGTTTGATTCGAACAGGATTTACTCGGCGGCTGTTTCAGCGCGCAATGAGTACCTTGACCGCCTGAGCGGCGCGCTGAACACCTCGGCGACAGCCGTTCCCCCGCCTGCTCTCGCGGGCGGCGACAATGCCTCATTCAAGGCCCCGTTCAACGGGGAGTTGAATGCAGGCCAGTCCGAAGTAAATCAGGGCTTTCATGCGGTCGCACTGCAGATCGCTCGAGACCATCCGCAGGTTTTGACGTCACCACAGTGGACAAACCTGGCGCAATACATCTCGACGTTCGGAAAGCACTAATGGCGCGGATGGCCGGCGCTCTTGCCTTGAGAGCCCCTCCCGGTAGGTGCTTCTCTGACCACCGCAGCGATGGTCGGGCCGAAACGAGACATGTCCGCCGTAAAGCAAATCCAGTGACGAAAGAAGGCGACGGCGGCTTCGGCTTGCAAGTGACATGCGTCGAAGGCGAGCATTACCCGCCCACGCGCAGCGCGCAGGGTACGGAAAACGAGTTGGTTCACGGCGCGGCGCGCCCGCACAAGCACAGGAAACTGACAGCGGCGACCAGTAAGGTGTCAACCTGTAGGAAGGAACGACCTGGCGACGAGACGCCAGTCGCGACGACTTGCAATCGAGCGATCGCAGGAAAGTACACGTACTATGACGAAGTCGCTTAAAACAGTATTGACACTTATCGCCGCGGTGCTTTTACTCGCTGGCTGTGCCGTCGGCGGCATGCCATATACCGGGCCGCATCTCAGTCCGACAGAGTGCCGCGACCTGGCGGCGCTCAGGACCAACGCGCCTCCTACGATGGCGCAGCACCAGAGCGAACTCGCGGCCCTAAGGAAAGCGGGTTACGACCCGTCGCCATGGTATGACGACCCGTACTATCCGGATGATCTGCAAGCGGCACAGCGCCTGGTCGACTATTGGTTCCAGACGGAGTGCCTGCCGCATTGATTGCCGTTGGCCAGGCGCCTTCGGCGTCCCTTAGTCGGCGCGCGCCGCGGTGCGCCGTCTGCGTGGCACGTTATCGCATAGACTCGGGAGCTGCTCGCTGACGCTTGGATTGCCCCATGTCGCATCAGACGATCCTTGACTTTCTCGACATCGGTTTCGAGCGCAAATTCTTCGACTCCGCGATACGGAATTTGGCGGACGAAACGAATAAGCTTCGCATTAACAAGTTCGCGTACGCGATGCGCGAACTCGTCCGGACCGAAGGTCAAAGAGAGAAGGAACGTTGTGCGTCGGTAAGAGACGTCGGGCCGGACGAGCATTGTCAGGCCGATGGGGGCGAACTGAGCCGGACGCTGTCAAGGCGCCGCGTCGCGCAGCTGGTTGACCAGCTCGGGCGTAACATGGCGCGCGCTTGGCGCGTTCGGCAGGATCGGCAAGCCATTGTGAGACGCTGGTGGAGCGCTCTCGACCGGCTGCAACGCCGCACGCGCAAGTTGCGAGAGGATGCGCCCAATCGACACGTGCTCGCGCTCGGCGCGAACGCGGGCTGCGGCGAGCACGTCATCATCAATATCGAGGGTGATTCGCACGGTGTTCCCCATTCGGTCCAAAGACTTCGGTGTTCGGAATAACGCTCTCACTTGAGCGAATGTTTGCTGCCGTCCATTCGCGCCACAGAATTGCGGTTCTCCGCGCTGGGTGCTAAATCGTACCCGCCATCCTTCAATCTCGAGAACTGGCTTGCAAGAAGTATCAGCCAAGCCTTTCCAACGCCTGGCACGCCCTCCGGATGCGACATCTCCCGGTTCAATTCCAAATTCAGTCATCCTGCGCCGGAGGTAACCCGTCAAGACGTCAGTCAAGCAACACTCGCGAGCTACGCGCCGCTCACTCAAACGAAAGAGCATCTGCCGCGACAACGGCGCCGTGATGTCGCAATACTTCGGCTCGAAAAACCGCCCAATCGCCGATTCCAGCCCTGCTATGAGTGCAATACAGACACTCGCCTGCAGCGTCCGGCATCGACGCATTCCGGTGAACGTCTATGCCGAAGCGCTTGCTGAATCGGGCCCAGCACAGCCGTCATCTCCATTGACCCAAAGCGTATCGCCATTGCCAGACACAGCGATTTCGTAACGCTCCTCTTGAAACTGTTCGTTGCCCACGCTCATGCCTCCCTTCGCGAATTTCCATTTTACCCCTGGCGATGGAGTGTCAATGTAGGGCACACGCCACGCTTGCGCCCCGACTGCAGGTCAAGACGGCCTCTAAGACACGCTTACTACCCTAACATCGCAGAGCAAAGTGCTGACGGGCTGCGACATCGATGTTCAGAAAAAAGCTGCGCCAGCATGAAAGCGCGAATTCATCGGCCATGTTGAAATTCCAGTCGAATCCGTTGCCCCGCCCGGCGGCCAGTTCCGTTTGAGCGATGTTCGGGGAACGCGTGATCGCGCAGGTTTCCTTGTACCGTCGTACCCGCGCTGAAAACTGTTTGACTTCCTGAGGTCAACCCGTACAATGGCTCATGCTGCAATGCAACATTTCATCTTCGACCGTCTTGACGCGTGTCTGGTTTCACTTGTGGTCCCTTGCCGCCTTACCTTACGGAGCAGTGATGAGCACTCTTACCCCTCAGCAGTTGATTGCCGCCCAGCAAGCCAACCTGGACGCATTGTTCGGCGTGACGAACAAGGCATTTGCAGGTTTCGAAAAGCTGGTCGCGTTGAATTTGCAGGTTAGTAAGGCGGCTCTCGCCGAAAGCCAGGAAATCGTGACCAAAACCATTTCGGCCGGCACCTCGGGCGCTCTGCTCGCATTGCAAGCAAGCCTCTCCCAACCTGCTGCGGAAAAGGTGGTCGCGTACGGCCGCAGCGTTCACGAAATCGTGTCCGAAGTTCAAAGCGAAATTTCTGCCGCGGCGACAGCACGGGGCGAGCAATTGCGGCGAGACACCCAGGGGTTCGTCGATAGCCTCAAGAAGAGCGCGCCCGCTGGAAGCGAATCAGCGATAGCCGCGTGGAACTCGGTCGTCTCTGCGGCGAACGCGACGTACGAATCGGCTAACAAGGCTGCAAAGCAGTTCGTCGAGACGGTGTCCACCGTCCAATAAGGCCCCTGCTCTCACTTTGCGCTTGTGGGTCTGTAAATGCGAACTTCGGTTCGCATTTGTCCTTCCGGCATTGGTTGTACTTGGAAGCGACCAATGTTGACCGTGACTCGATATGTTTGAAGCGCTGCTGCGTCACGAATTATGATGCCGGCTCGCCGACAGTTGACAGCGCTGCCGCTTCTCGCAATCAGAACACGTTGGCCGTTCGACGAAGAGGCGTCGGCATATGAGGCGATCGGACAAGGCGCTGCGCTCAAACAGGGCGTCAACCCAAGGAATGAATCAACGGACAGACAGCATGGACGACCGATTTGATAGACGAGAACTGTTGCTTCATCTTGGCGACGTTCTCGAGGCTTTGAGCTGTTTGACCAAGATGGGTGAGTCGAGTGCGCCTGTGACGCAGGTCGTGCAGGAAAATGGTGCTTTGCAGACCCTCGAGTTCCTCCGGGCGCTAGCCGCAGAGAAGACGGCGGCAGAGTTTGGCGCGCGGGTCGCCAGTGCGTTCTCCCAGTGGCCACGGGAGCTGCTTGAAACGGAGCTCGACCGCGATGCACTAGCCTCAGCCGTTCAGCACAACCTCTTTGACGGTAACCCTGCTGGCTGGAACGCATACGTCGCTCACATTCAGAAGAAGGTGCGTTGGTTTGGAATCGGACTTCCCGGTGCGAAAGGGAGCGTATCGACAGAGCCGGCGGACGGTATCGCAGATAAGACCGCACTGGACGAGCCGAAGGACCCAGTTGCGTCACCCGCGGAAGGGGGGATACGCAACGAAAAAAGGGGCTGGCCTTGGCCAGAACCGAGGTCGACGTCCTGAGCAGGACACTTGGGGCAGTCACTACCGAATTTAGAGCGCCAACGGCATTCCGTCATTCGTCGCGGCGAAAGGTGATACTGAGCAGGCCGTTGAGGCCGAAGTCGCACAGCTAGCCGGTGCTCGTAATAAGGGCGGTCCCTGTCTGTTGCTGCCGAAGCCAGAACGTCCATCGGACAGGCCGAACACGAACGTATGGCCAGCCTCGGAGCGCTGGCGGGCGGCGGCGCGCGGCCAGCTGGTCACTTCCCCCTTGTACTCGATGACCCGTTCGTCCGCGGCGATCGGCTGTAGCGCAAACAGTGGTCATTCGAACGGCCGGTCCACTCCGAAACCCGCTCGATGCTCAACGCGCAGTTGTCGGCCATTGCTGACATACGTGCGTTGACGCTGGTATGCCTGCTTACGGATGCTCACCGGTCCTTCGCCTAGGAGCAGCGACGAACGACTGCTACCGGCTTCAACGGATCCGTACTGTCGTTGAGGGTCATTCGACATCTGCCGATACGTACAGGACCGTGCGGCGCTTGCGCGCAGGCGTCGAATGAGCCTCGAGGGAGGAAACCGCGGGTTGGTCCGCTACGGTCAGAGTCTTGGGTGACAGTGGTGATTGTTGGTAAGCGGTAAATGCAGCACACCGCTTTGAGATTCGCCCCGTCGAACAGCAAAACGCGGTCGCATCGCGACGTCCGTAATCGATCGACGACGTCTAGGAGAGGTCTGGTTCGGTGCCATGCTCGTCCACAGGCCGCCACAGCACATATGGCTCGCCGCGGGGATTCGCGAACATTTCATCGAGGTGCCAGCTTGAGCCGTGGAACGTCGCAGCCGATCTCGTCGAATCGTCCGGCGTGCTTGACTGTCCGCTCACGACTGGCCTGCGCCATGACGATGCGTGATGTAGTCACCGCAAACTGCCAATATTTTTTTCACTTCGGCTTTGCGATAGTCAAGACGGCTCAGGGCCAGGGTCATTTGAATTAAACTGGCTTCATCATCGAACGTCGGTAATCCGAGAAACTGTTCAGCCACATCGACCGAAAGACGTGACAAGTTAGAGCGTTCCCGGGCACCGCAATTGCCACCGTTAGCGGAGAGCCAAAGCAGTACAGATTCGCAGACATGCGCTGCTTCAAGCCATTGCCCCGTTCTTGCTCGCGCGATGAGTTGAACGACCACCAGATACCCTAGCAGTTCAGTCCGAGCTTCATCGTCCAGATTGTAGTGCAGAAGCTGCATTTTGATCGCGCCGTCTCCCGTCGCGCCCCATCAATGAAACTGGCGACAGCCGGACGGAGCTGTCAAACTGATAATTTAACCCGATTTTTCCCGCACAACAGGAAGTCTGTTCGCTGATGTAAAAAGCTTGGGAAGCATTGTCGCTTTGACGGAACGCCCTGAGCGGTATCGAAGCCGCCAGAAACTTTGCGCATGCGGCAGCCTCCGTATGAAAGCGGGATGCAACTCGCCTCCGGATCTCTCACCATAAGCCGGTGAGGTCTGGCCCGGGGTCAGTCTCCCAAAAAACCTCCGCCAGAGCTGCTCCTCCTTGCAGAAACCCGCGGCTAAATCGCGCCATTGAGTTGCCGAATCGAAAACCGGTCCTGATGAGTGGGGCAGCGATGTGTGCGAGTTGCTTTGCGGAAGTTCGTTGAGACAGCTAGCGAAGGAAGAAAGAAGCACTGCGTTCACGCTAATGCACCTTTGCTTATTTAACCGCATACGCGACACGCACTCTTAGGGCTCGATCGCAACAAAAAATTCATCTACGCTCCTCGCGGATAATCCATGGGTCCGCCAATTGGGGTCCTAGCTGAAGGACTTGAAGTTTGACGTTTGCGTTCCTTGACTTGCCGGTCCACCGAACTATGACTAATTACCGCGCAATACCGGAGACGTAGATGCCCCAATTGGCCGGCACATCGGCCGCCTCCCTCGCCGGTAGGCGAGCAGCACAGTACGTGCGCATGTCTACCGAGTTCCAGCAGTACTCGACCGAAAACCAGAAGCGGGTCATCGCGGAGTTCGCCGTCGCGCAGGGGCTAACTGTCGTAGCAACTTACGAAGATGCCGGCAAAAGCGGCGTGTCGCTAAAAGGGCGCCAGGCTCTCGCTCAGTTGCTTCAGGATGTACAGTCGCCCAACCGGTCGTTCAGCGTTGTACTCGTGTACGACGTCAGTCGATGGGGACGCTTTCAGGATGTCGACGAGAGCGCTCACTATGAGTACATCTGCCGGCTGGCAGGTGTCCAGGTCGTTTACTGCGCAGAACCGTTTGGCTGGGATAGCAGTCCGACGGCGGCGCTGATGAAAGCGATCAAGCGAGCGATGGCAGGCGAATACAGCCGTGAACTTTCCCGAAAGGTTTTTATCGGCCAATGCCGACTTGCCGAGCTCGGCTTCTGGCAGGGATCAACGCCCGGATATGGATTGCAACGGGTATTGGTCGCGTCGGACGGAACCGTTAAAGGTGCATTGCGCCCGAGCGAGCACAAAAACATCAAGACAGACAGAACTGTCGTAACTCCCGGTGAGGCTCATGAAGTGGCGCTCGTCCAGCGAATCTACGACTGGTACGTGCGTCAAGGACTCGGATGCACAAGAATCTCCGAAAGACTGAATGCGTTCGGTATGTGCAACGCGAACGGACGCCCCTGGACTCCCCAGCTGGTGAACAGCATTCTGAGCGGCGAAAAATATATCGGCAATAATGTCTACGCCCGGACGTCAAAGAAACTTGATGCTGACTGGCACAGGAATCCTGCGTCCGAATGGACCCGCTCGGTGGGCGCTTTTCCGCCTCTCGTTGACCGTGCCACTTTCAAGGCAGCCGAACAGATTCGGACGCGCAGGACAAAATATCTCAGCGATGAGGAGGTGCTGAGCAAGCTGCGCGACTTCGTGCGTTCCGTCGAAGTCGTCAATGCGCAAGAAATCGACCAGACGCCGTCGATGCCAGCGGCAAGAACCTATTGCGCACGATTCGGCAGCATGAATGTTGCCTATGACCGCATCGGATATGCACCGCATTCCTATCGCCGAGGTCCTGAGGACTTTCATGCATCTCGAGCTGCCTTGCAACGCTGCATTGAAAGGACAACTGAGGCGCTGTCGGCACAAGGCCATCGTGTGGACCTCTCCATGGACAGAACCACCATTCAGGTCGATGACGAACTGCTTATCACATTCACCGTTCGCCTGATACGTCACCACGACGGTCGCTGTCCGCAATGGCGGGTGCGGTGGCCGGCCTACTTTTCCCCCGATTTTCTGGTTGCACTGCCGCTGGACGCCGCACTTGAAACCCCGCTCGACTTTTATGTTTTCCCGCGGGACAGTCTGGCGCCTGGCTACGACTACTTGATGACCATCCGAAGCAGAAGCACCCGGTCATTCCAGATGTTCCGATATCCAGACGAAAGCATTCTGCTCGAACTGGCGGCGCGGTCTCACATGGAGGCATACGATGGAAGGAAATCCTCTTGTTCCCATCTCGGATATTCCGGTCCAGCAGATTCGAGTGTTGAATCCGCGGACCCGCAGCAAGCGCCAAAAACAGGCGATGATGGAGAGCATCGCGGCGGTGGGATTGAAAAAGCCGATTACCGTGAGCCGTAGGGCATGCTCCGACGATTGCGCGCAGCAGTTTGACCTGGTTTGCGGGCAGGGACGACTCGAGGCCGTCCAGGCCCTTGGCCATGACACCATTCCCGCACACGTTGTCGACAGGGCCGAAGACGAGTGTCTTCTCATGTCGCTCGTTGAAAACGTTGCAAGACGAAACCATAGCACTCTGGAGCTACTCAGGGACATTCAGAGCCTACAGAAGGCAGGATACTCCAACAGCATTGTCGCGAATAAAGTGGGCCTGTCAGTTGCCTATCTGGAAAGCCTGATGTTTCTCCTCGACCACGGCGAAGAACGCCTCATAAATGCGGTGGAGGGTGGCACTATCCCCATCGCTATTGCGATGAACATCGCTCGCGCCAACGACGCTGAAGTCGAGTCCGCGTTGCTGGACGCATACGAAGAGGGAACGTTGAAAGGCTCCCAGCTCGCAGTTGTCCGCAGGCTATTGAGCCGGCGCATGAAGTCGGGGGGGAAGGCTTTACCTGTCTTTACGGGGCCGGCTGCTCCCCGTCCCCGCGAACTCGCGCCAGACCAACTGCGTCGTCTGTATATGCGCGAAAGTGACCGCCAGAGGGTCCTCGCAAAAAAGGTTGAGTTGACCCATGCACGACTGCTATTCATAGTTCACGCGATGCGGCAGTTAATGCGAGATGAAGGATTCATCAAGCTGCTAGAGCAAGAGTGCCTCACGAGTCTTCCTCGAGTTCTGGACCAACGTATCCGCGCCGAGGGTTAGTCATGAACAAGCTCTGTATCGGCTCCGGTTGTCTGGACAAGCTTTTGCAGCTCAGGCGGCCAGCTTCATCAGCCTTTCCTGACGGGCTTCG
>NZ_SELS01000128.1 GCF_004197395.1 Paraburkholderia sp. UYCP14C
AAGATCATGAACACAATATCCATAACGTTCGGCCCCAGGATCCCGTTTACGCGGGATCGAAATTCAACAGCCTGCTAGGTGTGATCCGGCATTTCTGCGACACAGTCTGCGTGATGTACCTCGGACGCATCATCGAGCAGGGTCCGACGGGTGAAGTGCTGGACCGGCCGCTGCATCCCTATAGCCGCATCCTGCGAGACTCCTCACCCGTGCCCGATCCGCAAGCGCGAATCAGCCTGAACAAGATTCAGGGAGAGATTCCGGCGCCGACGAATCTGCCGTCCGGGTGCACCTTCCATCCGCGATGCGCCAGAGCAAAGCCCGAATGTTCGTCGCAACTCCCTCCGCTCAAGCAGATGGGTACGTCGCGGTCTGTCGCTTGCTTCTATCCGTTGGTGGACGAAGCGAGCAGTCGGCCGCACGTATCGCATGCAGCGGCGTGATAAACGAGTCGTCGAGGCGATCGATTCGACTTCTCTTGAATAGCCATACCCCTTGGTAGGTTGGATGACGTTTAACCCCCTTTTTTAGAGGAACAGAAGTATGAGCGACATCGTTCGCATTAACACGAATGCCCGACGCAGCAGTGCCGTGGTGTACAACGGGATCGTGTTTCTTGGCGGCCAGACTGCCGAAGACCGCAGTCAGGACATTCGCGGTCAGATGCGCCAGACACTGGCGCGTATCGACAAATTTCTCGCTGAAGCTGGCACTGACAAAAGCCGCCTGCTGACCGCTCAAATCTGGCTCAAGGACATCAAGGCAGACTTCGCGGCGATGAATGAAATCTGGGATGCGTGGGTGACGCCGGGCGCGGCATCGACTCGCGCGACGGCGCAATGCGAGATGGGTGCACCAGAGGTTCTGGTGGAGATCGTCGTGAGCGCCGCGGTCGGCTCGTAGGTAATCTCCTGAACGTGTCATGCTCCTCTTCCTGGTGCCTCAGAACCTTGCCGTGGCTTGGCTCTGGCGGATGAGGTTGTTTGAAGGCTCGCGGTGTTCTGTTCGCGAAGCGCCGCCGAGGTGAAGATCGGTTACGTGCAGCCGAGGCAAGGAACAACCGTGGCACAAACTCGACAGGAGTCTTCTTCTTATCGATGAACGCCGGGGGCCCAGCGCTCCGGGCGTTCGATTCAGTGGAAATAAGTTATTTTGCAACGGCCACGCTTCCTCCGTCTGCGGTTTCGAATACCTGCCACTTTCCGCCTTGCTCCTGAAAGAGTGTCGCGTTGGCAACAGCAAAGTCCCCGTTTTTCTAGAACGCAATCTTTCCAATGGAAAGGCAGGTGCCCGTTGCGTGAGTTCCGCTAGGAACTCAACAACATCGGAACACGACGCGCCAGCGCGCACATCAGCTCGTACCCAATGGTGCCGGCCGACGACGCGACGTCATCGACTTTGACACGCTCGCCCCAGAGCTCGACCTTCGAGCCGATATGAGCATTCGGACACGGCGTCAAATCAACGGTGAGCATGTCCATCGAAACGCGGCCGATGGTGCGTGTCATGATGCCGTCGACACATATAGGTGTGCCGGTCGGAGCATGACGCGGGTAACCGTCGGCATATCCGCATGCGACAACGCCGATTCGCATGTCGCCTTCTGCTTTGTAGGCTCGGGCATAGCCCACTGTGTCGCCTGCGCGCATGGTCTGCATGCCGATGAGTTCGCTTTGCAGCGTCATGGAGGCTCGAAGCTGAACATCCCTCGTGTCTTTCGACTGCCCGGAAGGAGACGCACCGTAGAGCACGATGCCGGGCCGCACCCAGTCGCGGTGGGCATTGGGATGCCACAACGCGGCGGCTGAATTCGAAACGCTGCGCTGGCCGGGGAGGTCACGTGTTGTCTCATCGAACTGCTCAAGTTGCCAATCGACGCTGCCTTCATCAGCGTTGGCGAAGTGGGTCATGAGCGTAATGTTGCCGATGCCATCGGAAGAGCGGGCCCGGTCCCATGCTGCCCGATATTTCTCAGGAGCGAATCCGAGCCGGTTCATGCCTGAGTTCATCTTTAGATAAATGTCGATGGGGCGCTTCGGCCTGGCGGCGACAATCAATTGACGCTGCTCGTCGCAATGCATCGCGACGGTCAGCGCGAATTCCTCGGCCGTCTTCACGTCGCTCTCAGAGAGAACGCCCTCCAGAAGGAGGACTGGCTTCTTTCAGCCGAGCTCTCGAATGCGAACCGCCTCTTCGAGGTCCAGCAGTGCGATGCCGTCTGCTGCCTTGAATCCGGGGAAGACGCGCTCGATGCCGTGCCCGTACGCGTTCGCTTTTACGACGGCCCAGACCTGTGATTTCCGGGCCATTCTTTGGACAACCTGAAGGTTGTGTTCTACGGCGTCGGGATGAACATAGGCATTTATCGGACGTGGCATGGCTGTGAATCAGAAGAAAGAGGTTTGACGAGGCGTTGCTTCTGCAGCGCACTGAAAGAGCGCTCAAGCAGGTCTATGCGCTGTGATGCGTCAACGCTTAGCTGAGTGCGAAATCCGCCGGGGCAGGGGACTCTTTCTCGTAACGGAAGACGTTCAGGTCGTCGTGCTGGATAGCGGGCTCGTGGCCTGAAATCAGGTCCGCAAGAAGCTGCGCGGAACCGCACGACATGGTCCACCCCAGCGTTCCGTGGCCTGTATTCAGGAAAAGGTTCGGCAGGGCGGTGCGACCGACGATTGGCGTACCATCCGGCGTCATTGGGCGCAGTCCTGTCCAGAAGGTGGCGTCGGCCGTATCGCCGCCGCCCGGGAACAGGTCGTTGACGCACATCTCCAGCGTCTCGCGGCGGGCTTCGCGCAGACGCTTGTCGAAACCGACGATTTCAGCCATGCCGCCGACGCGGATGCGCTTGTCAAAGCGGGTGATGGCGATTTTGTAGCTCTCGTCCAGCACCGTAGAGACGGGAGCCTTCGCTTCATCAACGATAGGCGCAGTGATGGAATAGCCTTTGAGCGGATAAACCGGAATCTTGACGATTCCCGACAGGAAGTTCGTCGAGTAGGACCCGAAAGCCACCACGAAAGCATCGGCATGAATCAGTTTGGCACCGTGGCGCACGCCCACTACCTTGCCGCCTTCGACCACGAGGCCATCCACTAGCGTGTCGTAGCGGAAAGTCACCCCCGCCTGCTCGGCAAGAGCCGCAAGTCGCGTCGTGAACAATTGGCAATCGCCGGTTTCGTCGCCGGGCAAGCGCAGGCCGCCAGTCAATTTATGCGACGTAGCAGCCAGAGCGGGCTCCGCCCGAGCGAGCTCGCTTCCACTCAACAACTCGTAAGCGACATTCGCCTCTTTGAGAACAGCGATGTCCTTCGCCGCGCCGTCGAACTGTTGCTGAGTCCGGAAAACCTGAAGCGTGCCGCCGGTTCGACCTTCGTACTGGATGCCGGTCTCAGCGCGTAGTGCTTGCAGACAGTCCCGGCTGTATTCGGCGAGGCGCACCATCCGCGCTTTGTTGATGGCATAACGTTCGGCCGTGCAGTTCTGCAGCATCTGCCACATCCACTGCAGCTGGAACTGCTTGTCTGCGTCGTCTGGGCGGATCGCGAGCGGTGCGTGCTTCTGAAACATCCATTTCACGGCTTTGAGCGGCACGCCAGGCGCTGCCCACGGCGCCGCGTAGCCGGGCGAAATCTGCCCCGCGTTCGCGAAACTCGTCTCCAGCGCGGGACCTCGTTCGCGGTCGATGACGGTGACCTCGTGCCCCGCACGTGCAAGATAAAACGCGCTCGTCACACCGACGACTCCGCTCCCCAAAACGATAACTCGCATAGCGTCTGCTCCGCAGTGAGTCTCATTCACCACGTTATGCACACATAATTGTATGCAGCAATAACATGAATGCTACTGACATATAGGCAGTTGCAAAAACCATTTGTTGTTGCAATTTCAGCTCAAACCACTACGCAACGCGCGAGGTGGTTGCTCGATTCGCCCGCAAGCCTTGTTCTTACTGGCCGAGCGACATTTGAAGCAGTCGCTTCGTTCGCGGCTAGGGATAAACGCCTGGTTGACAGTCCAGATCACGCATCCTAGTCTGCGTACAACGATGCACACACAAAAGTGCGCAAGAATGTGTGGTGGTCGGGTTTAATTCAACGATTTACCGATGACTTCGGGAGGTAATTATGGTTCTGCTTGCTCGCTTCACCCGGCACGCCCTGACGTGCCTGGCTGTAACCGGTCTTCTCGCTGCCGGCATCCCCGCTCACGCCGATGACGCCAGCACCTGGCAAAGTGTCAGGAAGGCGGGTGTTCTCCGCTGCGGCGCAGCCATTGCTCCGCCCTATGTCATGCGCGACCCCAAGACGGGCGAATACAGCGGATTCTTTTCGGATCTTTGTCGCAGCTTTGGGCAGAACGTGCTCAAGGTGAAAGTCGAGTTCGTCGATACCACGTGGGACAACATCGTCGCCGGTTTGCAGTCCGACAAGTGGGATCTGTCGATGGCGTTGAATGACACGCCGGAACGCGAAAAAGCCATCTCCTTCTCCGCCCCTGCCACGGACTACAACGTCTCGTTTGCGTACAACAAGAACAATCCAAAGATTCCGAAGAATGCCCAAGCCATTGCGGATATCGACAAGCCGGAGGTAACCGTCGCTGTCATGTCAGGCTCCGCGCAGGACAAGGCGATTTCGGCGGCGCTCAAGCAGGCGCGCATCATGCGATTGCCGGGCAATGACGAAACCCGCCTCGCCCTCATGTCGAAGCGCGCCGATCTGCTGGCCGACGCCAACATCACCAATATGCTTCTGACGGAAGCGCATCCCGACTGGGCCGCAGCCATTCATCCGCAGCCGCCGCTCGCGCAACAGGAAGTCGCCTTCGGTGTGCGGAAAGAGACGTCGGCTGCTGACATCGCGGTACTCAACAAATACGTGCAGGAACAGGTCAAGTCCGGCGCAGTCGACAGTCTTATCAAGGTATCTGTCCACGCAATGCTGGTCGCAAACAAGTAGTTCCACCACCGACGTGGTCCGCGGATGAAACGCGCCGCGTCGAGCAGGTTTGCAAAAGCGCGCGTCAATCCGACTCCGATAAGTTCGAAAGCGCAATGCGACACGGAAATTGCGCAGAAATTCAACAAGGTCGAAAGATCCTCAACGCGCAGTTTTCAAGCCGTACTGGTTTCGCACGCGGCTGGCACGGCCGCCAGCCGCTGTTTCTTCGAATCACACACCACGCGCCCACGGGCGCGTTAGCTGGAGACATTCCATGCTTTCTTCGCAACCTCTGGTCAGTCAACCCGATATTCCGTCGGGCGCGCTCGAATCAGCCAACTCAACCTTCGGCGATTTCGTGCAGTTTCGAGACGTCTACAAATCCTACGGTCCGAACCTGGTCGTCATGGACCACATGAACCTCGACATGCGCGCCGACGACAGGCTGGTCATCATCGGACCGAGCGGAAGCGGCAAGAGCTCGCTGCTTCGCGTAATGATGGGTTTGGAAGGCGTCCAGAGCGGGCAGATTGGTTTCCAGGGCAAGCCCTACATTTACGGAGCCGACTCGGGCAAGTCGAAGCGCATCGATACCAGGCTGCAGAAGCAGGTCGGCATGGTGTTCCAGCACTACACGCTGTTCCCGCACCTGTCCGTCCTGGGGAACCTCATCCTCGCCCCGATGAAGGTCGGCGGCATCACCAAAGCAGAAGCGACCGAGCGGGCTCGCAAGTATCTGGCCCGGCTCGGCCTCGAAAGCAAGCTCCACGCATACCCGAGCCAGCTCTCCGGTGGCCAGAAGCAGCGCGTGGCCATCGCGCGCGCCCTGATGCTCGAGCCCAAGCTGATGCTGTTCGACGAAGTTACCTCGGCCCTCGACCCGGAGATGGTCATCGAAGTGCAGAACGTGATGCTTCAACTCGCTGAACAAAAGATGGCGATGATCATCGTGACTCACGACATGCACTTCGCGCGCGACATCGCCACTCGCGTGGTCTTCTGCGCGGGCGGAAAAATCGTCGAACAGGGCGCTCCGGCCGAAATGTTCAAGTGCCCCAAGGAAGCACGCACGCGCGAATTCCTCGAGAAAGTGCTGCATCTCGACTGAGGTCCGCTATGAACTATCACTTCGACTTCCGCTTCCTCGAGGGCAGTCTCGGCGCGCTGCTGGATGGTCTCAGAGTCACCATCGAGCTTGCCGTAGCCTCGAACGTCATGGGTCTCGTGCTCGGCTTCCTGCTCTGCCTGATGGCAATGAGCAGATGGGTCGCGGTGCGTTGGCCGGCTCAACTGTTCATCGAGTTTTTCCGCTGCACGCCGGCGCTCCTGCAAATCGTCTGGTTCTTTTACTGCATTCCGATGATGGTCGACGTCTTCATCGACCCCATCCTGATGGGTGTGCTCGCACTCGGTCTCAATCTGACCGCGTTCAACGCCGAAGCCTATCGTGCGGGCGTTCAGGCTGTTCCCAAGGAACATCTCGACGCATGCGTCGCGTTGGGCCTCAAGCCGTGGCAACGCACCCTGTATGTCGTGCTGCCTCAAGCGCTTCGCAGCGCCATGCCGGTTCTCATGACCAACGGCATCGGCAGCCTGCAGCAGAGCGCGCTGGTGGCCATCGTCGCGGTTGCTGACCTGATGTATGTCGGCAAGAGCCTCGCGACGGAAGCCTATCGGCCGCTTGAAACCTACACGGTCGTCGCGTTCATCTACTTTGCCCTGTCCCTGCCCATCGCAAAGCTCGTCCATGTGATCGAGCGGCGTCAGGACCTGGCAGTCAAGCGTTGAGGAGAATGCCATGCACCTCGATTTCTCAGCTGTTCTTCCGTACTGGCTGGTTCTGCTCAAAGGACTGGGTCTTACCGTTGCGTTTACGAGTAGCTGTGCCGTTATCGGAAGTCTCGCCGGGTTTGTGCTGAGCCTGCTTCGCATGTCGCCCAATCGCTTTCTCAAAAGCGCGACGACGCTCTACGTCGAGTTTTTCCGCGGAACACCGCTGCTCATTCAGCTGTTCTGGGTCTTCTTCTGTTTTCCGGTCGTCTTCCGGGTCGATATACCGCCCTTTGTGTCGGTTGTGATTTCCCTGACGCTGTACATGGCAGCTATTACCAGCGAGACGTTCCGAGGCGCATTGAAGTCCATTTCCGCCGAACAGCACGACGCTTGTACCGCTTTGAGCCTCACGCCCCAAGCGAAAATTCTTTATGTGATTTTTCCTCAAGCGCTGCTGCGCGCGATTCCGCCGCTGCTCTCGAACGTCGTGAGTCTGTTCAAGGAAAGTGCGCTGATCTCTTCGGTTGGCGTGGCGGACCTCATGTTCGTCGGGCAGAACATCTCGAATAGCACGGCAAAACCGGTCGAGTTTCTGACGACGGTCGCGATTATTTACTTCCTGGTGGCTTTTCCGCTTACGCGCCTCGTCGGCGTCGTCGAGTCCCGATTCCTCAGGCGCTTCGCCTACTAACCAAACCTATCCTTCTTAAAGTGGAGAAACACATGCAGATGAAAGGCATCCTGCCCGCACTGGTCACGCCGTTCAACGCTTCCGGCGCTGTCGACCACGACGTCCTGGCAAACATTCTCGAGTTTCAGCTCAAGGCGGGAGTAACCGGGTTCGTGCCGCTTGGCTCGACCGGCGAATACTATGCTCTCGCGCATGACGAGCGGCGCGCAATTCTAAAGACGGTCCTCGAGGTCGTGGGTGACCGCGGCATGCTCATCGGCGGAGCGAATGGCTCTTGCACGCGGGAAGTCATCGAGCAAACGCAACTGGTCCGCGACGCGGGCTACAAGAACGTCCTGATCGCTCCGCCGTACTACGCACTGCCATCGCAGGAAGAGCTCATCGGTCACTACGAAGCCATTCTGAAGGCGGTGCCGGACGTCGATATCATCCTCTACAACTATCCGGTTCGTACGAATGTGGAGGTGGGCTTTGGTGTGCTGGATGCGTTCAAGGACCACCCGCGCGTTATCGGCATCAAGGAAAGCAGCGGCAACCTTCTGCGTGCAATTGAAATTGGCGAGAAGTACAAGGACAACTACCAACTGTCTTGTGGCTCCGACGACCAGGCCCTCGACTTCTTCCTGTGGGGCGCAAGCAGCTGGATTTGCGGTCCGGCGAACTGCTTCGTCAAACCGGTGGTGGACTTTTACAACAAGTTCTCCGCAGGCGACATTCGCGGCGCCCAGGACGTGATGCGCTCGCTTTTCCCGGTCATGGCGACGATGGAAGCTGGCAAGTTCGTGCAGAAGGTCAAGTACGGCTGCGAACTCGCGGGTTTCAAGGTTGGCGCGGCACGCATGCCTCTGCAGCCACTGACGGAGCAGGAAAAGGCTGACTTCCGCAAAGTCTTCGAAGCCTCTCAAGCGTAACGCGGAGCCGGCGGCGCACTCCGCCGGCATCTTTTCAAGGCCTCGCAATGAGCACCCACAGCTTCAAGAGCATCGAAGGACATACCGAGGGCATGCCCGTACGCATGGTGATCGACGGCGCACCGTCGCTCACCGGCGCCACCATGGAGAAGCGACGGAAGGTCTTCGTGGAAGGCCATGATTGGATTCGTCGTGCGTTGATGCTTGAACCGCGCGGCCATGCGCACATGTCCGGGACTATCCTTTATCCGCCACTCTCCGCGGATGCGGACATGAGTCTCCTTTTCATCGAGACCTCCGGTTGCTTACCGATGTGCGGACATGCGTCCATCGGGTCCATCTCGTTCGCTCTGGAAGCGGGTCTGATTCATCCGAAGTCACCCGGCACGGTCATCGTGGATGTGCCCGCGGGAACATTGAAAGCGAAGTACCAGATGCACGGAGGTCATGTCACATCCGTCCGTTTCACGAATGTGCCAAGCTTCCTCCTTCATCGTGACATCGAGATTCAGCACCCGCATTTCGGCAAACTGGTTGTCGATATTGCATACGGCGGAAACTTCTATCCGATCGTCGAGGTGCAGGCGAACTTTCCGGGCTGTCATCACTTCTCGCCGGAGCAGTTGCTCGACTGGGGACGACAGATGCAAACCGCGGTGAATGAGACCGTCGACGTGGTTCATCCCGACCACCCGAGCATTCGCGGCGTCAAGCACACGATGTGGACGGGCGCGCCGCTATCTGACGATGCCGACGCCCGCGCGGTGGTG
>NZ_SELS01000129.1 GCF_004197395.1 Paraburkholderia sp. UYCP14C
GAAACATAAGAAAAAGCACAGCAAAACCCGACATTTCTATTTAGCTGGAGGCACGACATTTGAACTTAGCGGAGACAAGATTTATAGAAGCAATATGAGAATGTCGTGTTCTAGCAAGATACAAATGTCGCGTTCTGGTTAGGTTGAGCGCCGGACGTGTTTCTGGGAGCGCCGGCGATGAATGCGACTGGGACGATAACGATGACGATGCGCGAGGTGCCTTGCAATCGACAGCAAACTGCATGGTTGTGATCTTGTCAGTCTGCGAGTCCGCGATGTCACGCACGGCAATCAGGTTCTGTCGCGGACGCAAGTCATCCAGCGAAAGACGCAGCGCCCTGTCCAGTTTGAACTGACCGAGTCGAGCCGCAAGGCGGTCGGCGCGTGGCTTGAAAAGGCTGCCCTGAGGTCGGAACAGTACCTCTTCCCGAGTCGGGTATCGACGTCCCCGCATCTTTGGTTCTGGCCGCGCGAAACGATGCTACATCGGAATCGTGCGGCCGCGCTCCAGCATGGTTCCCCTGGGACAAAACCGGCGGACCTGTGCCAGCGTCGCTCCTGCAGGACAACATCCTCGAGACCGCTTCAGTCCGAAAAGTGCCGGAAAGCCTATGCGTTCGGCTCGGCCGTTGCTGACGCTGAACGAACACCGCTCAGGCGGCCCGTCGACGATCCAGACCGGTCATTCGTCAAAAGCCCGAATCGAACGGCAGCGACCATCGCCAGGAATGTAGTTTGTGACGCACTCGACGAATTAACCACCCACCAGGTACATTGCTATGACAAGCCCTACTGCTCGCCGCCGGTTCTTCGAACGGGTTCCAACGTGACTGTCGGTTCAATCGAAGAAGGCTCATGTCACGAGCCCCGCATTGCGCGATGCTTTAGCGGATCATTACGAGCGTCGATATGACGCGCCGGCATCCTGCGTCTGTGAGACTATCTGGCGTGTAGATCGCTTCGCGATATCGCAGGTTGGCGCATCCATGAACCTTCTTCACGACGCAAACGACGGCGCCGGCACCAGGCCGATCCCTCTACCACGGCGGCGCGGACTCATCTTTCCCGCATTCGCATGGTCCGGCTTCTCGTCCGCGTTCGCTTCCATCATCGTGGGCAGTTACCTGCAGGCTTCTCTCGGCACGCTCGATGCGCTGTTTGCCGCAACCCTTGGCAACTGGATCCTCTTCATCTATTCGGCGGCAATCAGTTTCGCTGCAGGACGCTGGGGCTTGAGTTCGCAACTCGTACTCGAAGGCGTGTTCGGCCGCTGGGGCGCGGTCATCCCGGGCGCGCTACTTGGGACGCTCGTCACCGGCTGGTTCGCCTTTCACGTCGCCCTAACGGCAACGATTCTCGCTGCCGCGCTGCACCTGCACGTCGATCCGATACTCGCAATCTGCGTCATAGGCGTTCTCTTCGCATTGCCGGTCATTGTCCGCATCAGCCACGGGTTCAACATGACTGCGATTGCGATCCCGGCAATGATCGTCTTCGCTGCGATCGTATTTGCGCATCAGCTCGTACCCCGATGGGCTGTGCTGCTCGATGGGCCGATTGGCGGTTCGTTGCCGTTCGGCACGGGGGTTTGCATTGCCTTCGGCACTTTCGTCGTGAGTGGCACGATGACGGGTGACATCGTACGGTTTTGCCGCACCGGCAACGAAGCGGTACAGGCGACGGCAATCGGCTTCCTGCTGGCAAACCTTCCGTTTCTCATCCTGGGGGTTCTGGTCGCGGCGTCAGGCATCCAGGTGAGCAATCTGTTCACTTCGGGCAATGCGCTGTCGTGGCTGCTGCTGGTGCTTGTCATCGTCTCCAACTGGACGACCTGCGATGCGTGCCTGACCAACGCCGGCGTGACATTCAAAAGTGCGTTTCCCACGCTGCCCTGGATGGGAGTCGCGAGCGCCGCGACGCTTCTCGGCATTCTTCTCGCCATTACCAACAGCGTCGGCAACGTGTCCGGCTGGACCTTGCTGCTCGCGGCGCTCGCTTCGCCGATCGGCGGTGTGATCGTCGCGGACTACTACGTCGTGCGGGTTCGGGTGGGGTTCTCGCGCGCCCGCGTAGCGCCTGTGAATCTGGCCGCGTTGTTCGCAACAGGAGCGGGGATGCTGGTGGCACTGCTCTGCGACCGGCTGATTCCCGGCGTGATCACGCCTCTGGTCAGCGCGCCCGCAGCCGGCTGCCTCTATCTTCTTCTGTCCGGTGTAGCTTCGCGTCGACTGGGCGCAGACCTCGGCGGCCAGTCTGCCGGCGTGGAAGCCCTCGACTGATACCTATGTTCGGCACCCGAAACAAAACGGTCACCTCGCGCCCCCCTGCTGAGTCGAGAACTGCCATCGTCGTGATCGTGCTGATCTCGTCGCTTGCGTTTCTCCTTTTTCAGGCCCGCAAGGATGCGCTCGACAATCTGCTTCTGCATCAGGCACGTCTTGCTATCCAGCTTGCTGCGGCCGAATCCGGGGCCGATACGTCAAACGGCGTGACGCTCGTCGACGATGGCGAGCGCGGTTCGAGCGGCCTGCCCGCGGGCATCGCCGCATGGCCGGCGCAGAGGACAGTCGCAGTGCCACTCGCATCAGGCTGCGCGGGAAGTCCCGTCTGTCATGAATTCGTATCGGCGCAGGACCAGGACACCAAAGGCCGCTTCGTCATCCGCCATGGAGCGTTATTCGCCTCGCTTCGTGGCAGCAAGGTCGCCGTCATGACCTCCGCGCCGCTCTCCGCGTTGGCAGCTGGACTGTTCGGCCGTATCGCGATGGACATTGCCGCTGTGTTCTTCCTTGCATGCCTGCTGCTGCTCGTGCGCGAGAGCCGCTTGAGCGACTACTCGGTACACCGCCTGCTGGACGCATCGCCCATCCCGCTTCTGCTGATCGATGCGCAAGGGCAGATCGAATTCGCCAACCGCCAGGCTCTCGATCTCTTTCTCGACGATCCGCCGCGTGCGCCCGGCAGACTACAGGAAGCGCTGCGGCAGGAGGGACCGCTCTTCAGCTGGCTGATTTCCGAACAGGATACGGGCGGTGCAATCGAGACCAGCGAATTCGAAACCAGCCGCAACGCCGGCTCGAGACGTCATCTGCTGGTCTCACGACAGTCACTGGCGGTTCGCTCGAAGCGGATGATCATCGCGAGTGTGGCGGACATCACGGTGAGACACGAAGCCGAGAGCGCGCTCGTCAAAGCGAAGAATGCAGCCGAGGCGCTCGAGCGGATGAAGTCCGAATCGCTCGCGATGATGAGCCATGAGTTGCGCACGCCCGTCAACGGCGTGCTCGGACTTGCGCAACTGCTCGTTCAATATGAGCTGCCCGATGGCGCTGCACAGATCGTGCGCCGGATGATTCAGGCGGGCAAGACGCTGGCCGTGATCATCAACGATATCGTCGATCTCGCGTTGCTCGAGGTCCGGCATATCCGGCTAGAGCGGCGTCGCTTCGATTTGCGTGAGGTGATCACGGGCGCCGCCACGCTGGCCAGTGCTGCTGCCGCGGAAAAAGGGCTGGCCGTGCGCGTGAGCGCGCTCGCGCCGCTGCCTTCAGCCGTGTTCGGCGATCCCGCACGCTTGCAGCAGATCGTCATCAACCTCGTCAGCAACGGCATCAAGTTCACCGAGGCAGGACATATCGAGGTCAAGACGGATGTCGCCGCACGCATCGACGCTTCGATCGAGATCGTCATCGACGTGACCGACACGGGGATCGGCATTGCGCCGGAGGTCATCCCGCGGCTCTTCCGGCCGTTCTCGCAGGCGGAAACTGGACACGAAAAGCGCTTCGAAGGAACGGGTCTCGGTCTTGCAATCAGCAAGGGCCTCGCCGAAGCGATGGGCGGCTCGATTTCGGTGCGCAGTACGGTCGGACTCGGTTCGACTTTCTCGGTGCGTTTGCCGTTCGAATTGGCGCAGCGCGAGGAAAGCGCGGCCAAGCCAGCGCCCGCGTCGCGCGTGCTGATCGTGGACGACGTGGCGCTCAATCGCGATGTCGTGAGCGAATTGCTTCGCGCCGAAGGATGCGACGTGACAACTGCAGGCTCAGGACAAGACGCGCTGGATATCCTCAAGACACAGCGTTTCGATCTGATCCTGATGGATATCCGCATGCCGGTGATGGACGGACTCACTACCACGGCTGCGATTCGCTCGAGCCGCGAGCCAAACCGGCATACAGGCCCGATACTCGGGCTGACCGCGAATCCGCTGCCAACCGACAGACCAATTTACTTGTTGCGCGGCATCGATGGGATCATTGAAAAGCCGGTCGAGGTAGACACACTTCGCTCCGCGTTGCGACAGGCCACGCTGCCGACGCAGACGGTTGCGATCGAAGAACCGGAGCGCATCGAACGGCTGCGCCAGAAACTGGGACAAAATCGAACTCTGCGCATCGTCGCCGCGTTCGAGCAAACGGCGGCCGACGCACTTGAAGGCATTGCGACCGGTTGCGCCCGCGCCGGCCTCGACGCGGTGGCGGAAAACGCGCATCGCCTCGCGGGGGCCGCATCGAACGTCGGGTTCGAGCAACTGGCGGATGCCGCGGCCGATCTCGAACAGATTGCCCGGACAGCAAGCGCGACGGAAGTCGCCGATGCGGCGTTGACTGTCGTCACGATCTACCGGGACGTGCAGCGCTACGTGCGCGTCCTGTTGTCGTCTGCGGCCGCCGAGCCCGAGAACAGATAGCCGGTGCCGTGAACCGTCTTGATCAGGTGCGGGTTGTCGGGATCCGTCTCGATCTTGCGGCGCAAACGACGCACAAGCGTGTCGATCGTGCGGTCCATTGACTCGAAGCGGCGCCGCTTGATCGCGGAGATCAAACGCTCCCGCGACATCACGTGGCCTGCGTTTCTGACAAATACCAGAAGAAGATCAAACTCCGCGGTCGTCAGGGGCACAGTCGCGCCCGCCGGATCGGTCAGGCTGCGCCCGCGTGTGTCGAGCCGAAACTGACCGAACGACAGCGTCGAAGGCGCAGTCGCGCTGCGGCTGTGCTCCACCCGCCGCAGCAGGTTCCGCACGCGCGGCAGCAGCTCACGTTCATCGATGGGTTTCGCGATGTAGTCGTCTGCGCCGTATTCGAGCCCGAGGATGCGATCGACCTTGTCATTGCGGCCAGTGATCAGAATGATGCCCATCTCGGACTTCTCGCGCAGTTCGCGCGTCAACGACAGGCCATTGCGTCCCGGCAGCCGGATATCCAGCAGCACGAGATCCACGGGCTGCACACGCATCATGCGGTCAAGTTCGTCGGCATCGGCAGCGCAACAGATGTCATAGCCCTCCGCCTCCAGAAACCCTTCGAGGGTCTCGCGAATGGACGGATCGTCGTCGACCACGGCGATGCGCTGGGCAGTGCGGCTCTGCAGCATGAGTTCCTCGTGAATTCTTCGCTCGCCTGGCGGGGACGCGCGCCGCCTGTCATGCGCGGCTGGATCAGCCGCTGCGCCTTGCCTGCAGCGCTTGCGCGCCTCTGTTCACAAATTTTAACAAACCGCCATAGACTGTTCAATTGACAGTGCAGACTCGTTCACAAGATCGCCCGATAGTGAGCACACCACCCCTAAAGAAACCGGATCAGGAGACGAGCATGGATATCGGGCAACAGATTTGCGGCATGGACGCGGTCAGCCTCGCCAAGACCATTCGCAGCAAGGAGATTTCGCCTGTCGAAGTGATCGAGGCTCACCTCGCGCGGATAGAGGCAGTCGAGCCGTCGATCCACGCGTTCTGCACGATTACGTCGCAAGCGGCGCGCGAGCAGGCACGCAACGTCGAAGCGCGCATTCTGCGTGGCGACGACGTCGGCGCATTGGCGGGCGTGCCCGTCGGCATCAAGGATCTCGTTTGCACGGCGGGCATCAGGACTGCTTCGGGATCGCCCGCATACAAGGATTTCGTGCCCGACGAAGATGACGTCGTTGTCGAGCGGCTGAAGCGGGCCGACGCGATCATCGTCGGCAAGACCAACGTGCCGGAATTCGGCTACAGCGGCGTGGGCCACAACCCTGTTTTCGAAACCACTCGTAACCCGTGGAATATGGACATGACCCCGGGCGGCTCCAGCGCGGGGTCAGGCGCGGCGGTGGCAAGCGGAGAGGTTCCGTTCGCCGTGGGCAGCGATGGCGGCGGATCAATCCGCATTCCGGCGGCGCACTCGGGAATCTACGGCATCAAGGCGTCGATGGGGCGGGTGCCGCTCTATCCTGGCTGCCGCGATGAGCGCTATCCGGGCGTGTCGAGTTGGGAGAGCCTCGAGCATATCGGCCCGATGAGCCGAACCGTGGCGGATAGCGCGCTGATGCTGTCGGTGATCGCAGGCCCTGACTCGCGCGATCGGCATTCGCTGCCGGATGCAGGATTCGACTGGCTCAAAGCGCTCGATGGCGATCTGAAAGGGCTGCGGGTTGCGTACAGCCCGGACTGGGGCTATGCGGCCGTCGACCCGCAGGTGCGTCGCGTCGTCGATGACGCGGTGCGTGTCTTCGAGCGCGATCTGGGCTGCCACGTCGAGATAGCGCATCCCGGCTGGAGCGATCCCTTCGACGCGTTCTGGGCCATCGTCGCGATGGACACCGACCTCAAAGGTATGCGCGAGATGGTGGCGCAATGGGGTAAAGAAATGTCGCCGCATCTGGTCGCGTTTCTGAATCATCCGTGGACGGCCGAAGACTTCACCAACGCGATGGTGACCCGCAAGAACGTGGTCAACACGATGTGGCGCTTCATGACGAACTACGACCTGCTGCTCACGCCTACGCTGACGGTTCCCCCCTTCCCGGTTCATTGCCAGGGACCTGAGAAGACCGACGGACGCATGGTCGCCCCGACACAGTGGCTCGCGTTCACCTATCCGATCAACCTGACGGGACAACCCGCGGCCTCCGTGCCGGCGGGCTTCACGAGCGATGGACTGCCGATCGGGTTGCAGATCGTCGGGCGCCATCTCGACGATCCGCTTGTGTTGCGTGCGTCGGCGGCATTCGAGCGGGCGCGTCCGTGGCGCAACACGTTGCCGCCGCTGCTCAAGGAGCTCGGCCTCGTGCAGTAATCAGCCCATCCAGCAAGGGAACCCAGGGGAACATCATGACCAGTTCGACCGAACAGCATGGGCTCGACGAAGAGTTCGAGCACAAACCCGTCCCGCTCTCGCATCGCCACCAGTTGTCTTCGGTAGCGGCGGTGTGGTTCGGCTTTCCGATGATCATCACGAACGCCGTATTCGGCGGCGTGATCGCCTATAACCTCGGCTTCTCGCGGGCGCTGCTCGCGATATTGATGGGCAACGCGATTCTGCTCACGTACGTCGGCACGTTAAGTTTCATCGCCGGCAGTACCGGTCGCAACTTTGCGCTGCAGGCCGAACGGACCTTTGGCAAAAAGGGCTATGCGATCACATCCGGCTTTCTCGCGAGCGTCGTCGTCGGATGGTACGCGTTTCAGACCGGCCTCACCGGCACGACCGTCCATGCGTCTTTCGGCTGGAACGAAACGGCGACCATTATCGGAGCGACCCTGCTCTACACCGCCGTGACGTTCATCGGCATTCGCGCGCTATCGCTCGTCGGTATGATCGCCGCGCCGCTCTATGTGCTGCTCGGCCTCGTCGCGCTCTACCTGATCGGATCGGAGCATGCGCTGACAAGCGTGTCTGGTTACCGCGGACTTGGGGTCAACAGCCTGATGTCCTTCGGCGGCGCGGTCACGCTGGTGGTGGCGACCTTTGCCGATTCCGGCACGATGACCGCGGACTTCACCCGCTGGTCAAAAGACGGCAAGAGTGCCGTCTATGCGACCCTCACCGCTTTTCCGATTGCGAATATGATTGCCCAACTTTTTGGCATCCTGATCGTATGCGCGGGGGCCGCTGCGGCACCGGCGACACAAGGTGGTAACTTCATGCCGGTTCTGACCAGCCATGGCAGCGTGCTGTCGGCGATTGCGCTGGTTTTCGTCTTCGTCAACCTCGGGTCGGTGTGCACGCATTGCCTGTACAACGGTGCGGTGGGTTGGGGACGCATTGCGGGCAAGAAGATGAGAACCATGACGGTCCTGCTTGGATTGCTTGGCGGGTTGCTGGCCGTGGCTGGTGTATGGAGCCTGTTCCTGAACTGGCTCAACCTGCTCGGTGTGCTGGTACCACCGATCGGCGCGATCATCATCGTCGATCAGATCTTCGTCCGACACTACGCCTATGACGATGAGTTACCGAACTTCCGCGGCAGCGCGTTCGCCGCATGGGTACTTGGCGCGTTGGCCGCGTTGTTCGTGCACAGCATGGCACCATGGTTTTCCGAAGCAGTCGCTGGGATGCTCGTAGGGGCGACATCGTATTACGCGATGTCGCAAGGGGCGATGCGCGAAGTGCGTCAGCGCAACGAGTTGCTCTAGCGGAACATTTGCCGTTTGGCGGGGTCGCCAAACGGCAGCGCGGGCCACGACCAAAATAGTTCCATCGCACTTCAGTCGTCGCATCGCGAATACGTACTTGCGACCAACAACGGTCCTTCGGTGCCCTCAAGTACCTGGGGCACCTTCCGAGCTGGCAGCGGTCGTTTGCGTGGAGGTGTTGGTCGGCGGATCACCGGCCGTCGCAGTCTGTGTGCAGGCCGATGCGGCTTCGCTATCCTTTTCGGTGTTTGGGTTGTCGTTTATCGGCTTGAGCGCATACAAGGTTCGCGTAACGCCCTCTCTCCCAATGGCCGTATAGAGCCGCTCCACGCACCTGTGCCAACTTCCGCAGAGTTGTTCCCCGGCCAGGCGCACGCTGAAAGCAACGGAAGGACAGGTTTCAGCTGCCGTACAACGAGCGACGAATCATAGAGGGCGTGATTGCAGGAGCAAGCCTATATCACGCGACATCCAGCGCCATCCGCTTTGCTTCTTAAGTTTGGCTCTTTTGAAATTCAAATGGGTTATGCAGTATGCGGGTTGATCGAAGTGAAGTTGAGCTTGCCAGCGATCAGGAA
>NZ_SELS01000012.1 GCF_004197395.1 Paraburkholderia sp. UYCP14C
GCAGATCAGCGACATCACGGCAGTGGCTAGCGCCGACACGTTCGAACGCCCGATCTACGCAGGTAACGCGATTGCGACGGTTCAATCTCAAGATCCGATCAAGGTCATCACCGTGCGCTCGACGGGCTTCGACGCCGTTGCAGCCGAAGGCGGCAGCGCAGCGGTCGAGAAGATCGAAGCGGCAGCCGACGCGGGCATCTCGCAGTTCGTGAGCCGTGAAGTGACGAAGCTCGATCGTCCGGAACTGACGAGCGCAAAGATCATCGTGTCCGGTGGCCGGGGTCTGGGCAGTGGCGAGAACTACACGAAGGTTCTGGAGCCGCTGGCAGACAAGCTCGGCGCAGCGCTCGGTGCATCACGCGCAGCGGTCGACGCGGGCTTCGTGCCGAACGACTATCAGGTCGGCCAGACCGGCAAGATCGTCGCGCCGCAACTGTACGTTGCGGTCGGCATCTCGGGGGCAATTCAGCACCTCGCCGGCATGAAGGACTCGAAGGTGATCGTCGCGATCAACAAGGATGCGGAAGCGCCGATTTTCGGCGTGGCGGATTACGGCCTCGTCGGCGACCTGAACGAAATCGTGCCTGCGCTCGCCGAGCATATCTGAACCCACTCATCGGATCGCTCGAGGCCTCGCGCACCACCGCAAGAAAGCGCGGCGCGGGGGCACGACCCTATCGCAGTACCCTTTCGGAGAGGAGAGCAACCATGGACAGCACCGCATCACGTAATGAAGGGACCCGACTGGTCGAGCGTCGTTCGATCGCATACATTCCCGACGCCGAGCGTCACGGCAATCTGTTCAGCCAGTTCACGCTCTGGTTCGGCGCCAACCTCCAGATCACAGCCGTCGTGGTCGGTGCCCTCGCTGTTGTACTAGGCGGCGACGTCTTCTGGTCGCTGGTCGGACTTCTTGCTGGACAGATTCTTGGCGGCACCGTGATGGCGTTGCATGGCGCACAAGGACCGCAACTCGGTCTGCCGCAGATGATTTCGAGCCGGGTGCAGTTTGGCGTCTATGGCGCGATCATTCCGCTCATCCTGGTCTGCGTGATGTACGTGGGTTTTTCCGCGGGCGGCACAGTGCTAGCGGGCCAAGCGATTGGCAAATTGCTGGACGTCAGCAATACAGTCGCAATTCTCATCTTTGCGTGCATCGTGATCCTTCTAACTGGGCTTGGTTATCGGATCATTCACGCGATGGGGCGTGTGTCGAGCATAGTCGGTACTCTGGCCTTCCTTTACCTCTTTGCGAGCCTGTTGAGCGGCCACACCTGGAGCACCCTGCTCGCCAACCGTCACTTCACCATCGCCTCGTTTCTGCTCGCGGTATCGCTGTCGGCATCGTGGCAGATCGCTTATGGCCCTTACGTCGCCGATTACTCCCGCTATCTGCCGAAATCAACCCCTGCATCCAAGACATTTCTAGCAGTCTTTAGCGGCACGGTAATCGGTGCACAAGTGTCGATGACGTTCGGCGTGCTCGCCGCCGCGCTCGCGGGGGACCGCTTCGCTGGACACGAAGTGTCGTTTATCGTCGGCCTGGGCGCAACCGGGATCATCGCCGCAATCCTTTATTTCACGATCGCACTCGGCAAACTCACGATCACGACGCTCAATGCGTATGGCAGCGTGATGTCGGTGGCGACGATCGTCACCGGCCTCGGTCGGCGCCGGGAAATTTCTCCCACCGCGCGGGTTGCATTCGTGATCCTGTCCGTGAGCATATCGAGCGCCCTCGCACTCGCCGGACAGCATTCCTTCCTGAAAGCGTTTTCGTCTTTCCTGCTGTTCCTTCTCGTGTTCTTCACGCCGTGGAGCGCGATTAATCTCGTCGACTACTACGCGGTGACGCGCGAGCGTTATGACGTACCCGCGCTCTTCGATGTGAATGGCCGCTACGGACGCTGGAATCCGGTCGGGATCGCAGTCTATGTCATCGGCGTGCTCGTGCAGATGCCTTTTGTCGCCACCGGCTTTTACACGGGCCGCTGGGTCGATGCACTTGGGGGCGTCGATATTTCGTGGATCGTAGGCATCGTCGTACCCGGTACTTTGTACTACGTGGCCACGCGTGGTGTGCAGTCGCGTGTGCCGGAGCAAGTCATTCTGCCGGAAATGTCTGGGGACGCATGAAAGCCTGGCCCTAGCACTCTCGCCCACCGCTCGCTTACGACTTATTCTCGCGCCGATAGAACCACGATCATCGATCTCATGCGCTCCGTTCTCATCGATCGTCATCTCCGGCCATTATCAGCGAACGGGAATGCTCCTGTCGTCACGTGCGTGCCCGACTTCACCACGACGATGGCATGCACCGTCTACGTTTGCATCACGGCAAGTGAGTTGCGTGGAGGAGTCTCCCCCACGCGCTCAGAGGTACGGTCGAGAATTGGCGCGCGCACACAGGCTCCGGCGGCTTCCACGTCGCATGGCGGTACATCCCAATCCGGCTGCCACGGCCACGCCCCCATCTCCCGACCCGTCGAACGCAATAGTGAGTTTCGGCCTACCGGGTTCGACAGCGTGCCCGCCAGCTTCACCCAGTGCGCCGGGTAAAACCGCGATTACGTTTGCTCACTGCAGTTTTCTCCATCCTCATTTGACGCGATGGACCCATCCGAAAGGGTCCGCGATCTTGCCGCGCTGGATCCCGGTCAGCAGCGTGCGGATGTGTCGCGTCACTTCGCCTTCGTCGCCGTGGCCGATCGTGAATTCCCCGCCGGCATGCCGCACCTGGCCGATCGCGGTGACCACCGCAGCGGTGCCGCACGCGAACGCCTCCTTGACGCGGCCGCTTGCGGCGTCGGTACGCCATGCGTCGAACGCGTACGGCGCCTCTTTGACCGCAATCCCTTCCCGCTTGGCCAGTTCGATGATCGACGCACGGGTAATGCCCGGCAGAATGGTGCCCGACAGCGGCGGCGTCAATAGTGATCCGTCGTCCATCACGAAGAACACGTTCATGCCGCCCAGTTCCTCGATCCACCGGTGCTCCACCGCATCGAGAAAGACGACCTGGTCACAGCCCTTCGACGCTGCTTCCGTCTGGGCGATCAGGCTGGCCGCATAGTTCCCGCCGCACTTCGCCGCGCCGGTGCCACCCGGGGCCGCTCGCGTGTATTGGTCCGACACCCACACGCTCACCGCCGTCTTGCCGGCTTTGAAGTACGGACCGACCGGGCAGGCGATCACGCAGAACACGTACTCGCTCGACGCGCGCACACCGAGGAATGTTTCCGAGGCGAACATGAACGGGCGTAGGTACAGGCTGCCGTCGCCGCCAGGAACCCAGTCGCGGTCAATAGCGACGAGTGCTTCGACTGCCTGCAGGAAGACTGCTTCCGGCAGGTCAGCCATCGACATGCGGGCCGCGGATGCGCGAAACCGTCTGGCGTTTTCCAACGGCCGGAACAGAGCGATCGCCCCGTCTTCGCCGCGGTAGGCCTTCATGCCTTCGAATATTTCCTGCGCGTAGTGCAGCACCGAACAGGCCGGATCGATCTGGAACGGCCGACGGGCTTCCACCTTCGCGTCGTGCCAGCCAAGGGCGTCAGTCCACCGGATCGTGACCATGTGATCGGTGAACACGCGTCCGAACACGGGGGTTGCGATGCTGGCCGCGATTTGCTCTGGTGATGTGCGCGCGGGGTGAGGTGTCACGACGAACTGCAACTGTGTGTCAGTGTTCATGGTTCAATATTGCGTCGATGTTGAAGGGTGGTTCAGTTCTCAATGGATGCCTGCGGCATGGCGTCTGCGAACCGATGCTGCCAAGCACCAGCATCGGCTCCTGCGTGCGCGAGGGAGTCCGCCAGCGGCGCCGCTACTGCCCATTTACTGGCCCGCACGTGGGCAAACAACACAGGCGTCAGCTACCGCCGCGCGACGTGCGTCCCGGCGAGGCCGCATTCCCGTGCCAGTGCCAGCAACGCGTCATCCGAAACCGTCGTCTTGCGATCGGCGAGCGCCTTGAAGCGCACGAACGCGGTATCCAGTTCGCTTTCGCAGCCCGGCAGGATGCCCAGTTCCTGCAGTCGCTGCCTGAACGCGTTGCGGCCCGACAGCTTGCCGAGCACGATCCGGTTCGCACTCCAGCCCACGTCTTCGGCGCGCATGATCTCGTAGGTATCGCGCGCCTTCAGCACGCCGTCCTGGTGAATGCCTGAAGTATGGGCGAATGCGTTGGCGCCGACCACCGCCTTGTTCGGCTGGACCACGAAGCCGGTGATGTCCGAGACCAGTTGCGAGGTCGCGACGATCTGTGAGGTGTCGATGCCGATCTCGAGCCCGAAGTAGTCACGCCGCGTCCTGAGCGCCATCACAATTTCCTCGAGCGCGGCATTGCCCGCCCGCTCACCGAGGCCGTTGATCGCGCATTCGATTTGACGCGCACCGCCCGACTTGACAGCTGCCAGCGAGTTCGCCACCGCCATGCCGAGATCGTCGTGGCAATGCGCCGAGAACACCGCCCGGTCCGAATTTGGAATGCGCTGACGCAGTTCCCTGATTAGCGCGGCGTAGCCCTCCGGCACCGCATAGCCGACCGTATCGGGGATGTTGATGGTGGTCGCGCCCTCGTCGATCACCGCTTCCAGCACGCGGCACAGAAAGTCTATGTCGGAACGGCTGCCGTCTTCCGCCGAGAACTCGACGTCGTCGGTAAAGTTGCGCGCCAGGCGCACCGCGCGACGCGCCTGTTCGTACACCTGCTCGGGTGTCGTGCGCAGCTTTTTTTCGATGTGCAACGCAGAGGTCGCAATGAACGTGTGGATGCGGGACCGGTTCGCCGGCTTCAGCGCGTCGGCTGCACGCGTAATGTCCAGGTCATTGGCGCGAGCGAGCGAGCAAACGACGCTGTCCTTTACATTGGCCGCGATCGCGCGGATCGCGTCAAAGTCGCCGTTCGAGCTTGCCGCGAAGCCCGCTTCGATCACGTCGACCCGCATGCGTTCGAGCTGCTTCGCGATGCGGATCTTCTCGTCCTTCGTCATCGACGCGCCGGGCGACTGTTCGCCATCGCGCAGAGTGGTGTCAAAAATGATAAGTCTGTCAGGCATGCCCGTCTCCTGTAGGATCGGCCTCTGCGTTGATTCTGGACCGGGTGGTAACCCGTCCTGCCCGCCTGCGTCACTGGATCACAGCGCGCCGGCCGTTGGCGATTTTAGCGGGTCCATCCCTCCACGGACCCAGGATCAACCCTCGATCGGTCTGCGAGCGAAGATCGGCGGAGCCACGCGGCCTTGCTACAAGCGGGTTGTTGCGCCGTTAGCGCCAGATTTTGCACGCTCCGCACGATTACCCCACGGTGCTCCTGACTGCCCTCCGCTCTGGGACTACCCGGAAGCGAGCATCCCTGCCACAACGGCCTGCACCACCTTCAAGACCTTCCTGATTTCAGTGGCTGATCCGGCGAAAAAGCAAGCACGCAAGTGCCGGAGTGGTCCAGGCATCCGGCTCGCAAAGCGCCGAATTACGGGCTGGGTCCAGTGCTTTTCGAAGCTTCGCTTCGCCGCATTGCGGCCTAAGCTTTGGCTCAATTATCTGCACTGAAACAAGGTAGGAACAGCGATGTCCACACGACGTCACCGGGCGTATCGCGCGATCGGTTTTGCCCTTGCCGCTGCGACGCTCGTCGTGTCCGGCACTGCGGTGGCCAAACATCCCACGCGGCTCTCCTCGTTTTCCGCCGACGATCAGATCTTCATCAAGTTGCGTGACGCCGCCCGCGACAACGATCCCGCCCGTGCCGCGCAGCTGGCGAGCCTGATCCGCAATTATCCGGCGGCGGCTTATCTCAGCTATTTTCAGATCAAGCCGCGTCTGTTCAGCGGCGCGGGGCATGCGAATCTCGATGCGCCGGACGCACCCGTGCTGTCGTTTCTGCAACGCTACGACGGACAGGCGATTGCCGACCGTCTGCGCAACGACTACCTGCGCGTGCTGGGCGCGCGCCACGACTGGCCGAATTTCGATTCCCAATATTCACTGTTCGTGCTGAACGACGACACGCAGGTGAAGTGCTATGCGCTCGAGTCGCGCGCCGCGCGGGGTGAAAACGTTGCCGACGCGGCGCGCGCGCTGCTCGTCGAGCCGAAGTGGTACGGCGACGGCTGCGTCGATCTGATCACCGCGCTCGACGGTCATCACCAGTTCACTTCCGAGGATGTCTGGCAGCAGATTCGCGAGGCCTACGAACAGGGCGCGACGACGACCGGCGGCAGACTGGTCGATGCGCTGGGCGCGGCGCGCCCGGATCCGCTGCGGCTCGATCAGGCGACGAACCAGCCGCGCGTGCTGCTGGCGAAAGGCGTCCCGATAGACGCGGCGTCCCATCAACTCGCGCTGCTCGCCATCACGCAGGTGGCGGCCAGCGATCCGGCAGCGGCCGCGGCCATCTTCACCGCGATCGCACCGGCGCTCACCCTGGCGGAACGCGCTATCGGCTGGGGCACGATTGCCTATCAGGCAGCGACCCGGCAGCTGCCGGGCGCGGTGGACTGGTATCGGCTGTCGGTGAACGCGCCGCTGTCGAGCCAGGCCTATGAGTGGCGCACGCGCAGCGCGCTGCTCGCAGGAGACTGGATGATGGTGCGCTGGTCGATCGAGCAGATGCCGGCCGCGCTGCGCGCACAACCAGCGTGGGTCTACTGGTACGCGCGCGCGTTGAAACAGGCCGGCGAGGTGACAGCGGCGAATCAGGAATTCGGGAAGATCGCGGGAACCTACACCTTCTATGGCCAACTGGCCTCCGAGGCGCTCGGCCAGCAGATCGCGATTCCGCCACAGATCAAAGTGACAGACGAAGAAGTCAAGAAGGCCGGCCAGACACCGGGCTTCGAACTGGCAAAGCGTTTTTATGCGCTGAACCTGCGCACGGAAGGCAACCGGGAGTGGAACTGGCAGTTGCACGGCATGACCGACCGGCAACTGCTCGCAGTCGCCGAGTACGCACGCCGCATCGAGCTCTACGACCGGACGGTGAGCACCGCCGACAGGACGCAGACCGAGCATGATTTTTCGCTGCGCTATCTGGCGCCGTTCCGCACGATTGTCGAGCGAGATGCGCAGTCCACCGGGTTCGATGTCGAATGGGCGTACGGACTCATTCGCCAGGAGTCGCGCTTCATCATCAGTGCGCGCTCGGAAGTTGGCGCAGGCGGCCTGATGCAGGTGATGCCGGATACCGCGGAGATGGTCGCGAGGAAGATCGGGCTCGGTCCGATCTCGCGGGCGAGGATGAACGAGATCGAAACGAACATCCTGCTCGGCACGAATTATCTGTCGATGATTTACAACCAGCTTGACCGCTCGGCCGTGCTCGCGACCGCCGGCTACAATGCCGGCCCCGGACGCTCGCGCAGGTGGCAGGCCAACCTGCCGCGTGCGGTGGAAGGCGCGATTTTCACGGAGACGATTCCGTTCAACGAAACCCGCGACTACGTCAAGAATGTGTTGTCGAACACGGTCTACTACGCGGCGCTGTTTGACGGCCGCCCGAAATCGCTGATGGAGCTGCTTGGTCATATCGAGCCCCGATGACATCGCAACGCTTCCGCGCTGACGGCACGGGCATCATCCCGCCGATGGCGAAGCCGATATTCCATGAAAGGGCGGTTCCAGTTGCACGAATGGACGTCGGGAATCGCTCGTTCAGGAAGATCAGAATCGGCGCATACCCTGCGCTGCCAATGCACTTAGCAAGACCGCGTACAGGCCGATCATCGCAACACTACTCGCATGCGCCATCCAGACGTAGAAAACCGGAAAACAGATGAGCCTAACGACGCCGAGAAGTGATGCCAGCCCTACTGTTAGATACATGATTGACGACTTTGAGAAAGGCGGGAAGATATCGCGTTCGCCGAGGGGAAGAACAGCTTTCCGACAATTGGCGCGACAAAGAGCACCACGAATAGATCAAACACTTCCAGCGCCCAACCGAGGCATGACGCGGCGACGGCCGCGTACACCTGTCGACTGCCAGGATTTTCTGCCGCTTTGCGGCTTCCAAAGACCTCTTCCATCTGGATCTCCTTCCAGTGTCAAATTCCGTTGTGCCTGACGTGCAGAGCATCACCGAATAATCGTCCGCGGTCGAAACCGGTGCGAGCGTTCGGACGGCGACACCCGAATCATCGGCGCCGACCACATCTTCATAGCGCACTGAAGATCCCGAGGCCCCATCGATCGGTGTCGTTGAGGAGCTTCTTGTTATCCCTTGAAATGCCAACAGCGGCGCTCCGTCGGGGGTATCGCTTGTCGCGCATCGTGATGAGTACTGGCAGCCTGCCGTGTGCATGACGAAGCCGGGCTCGTGACGGGCGGGGTCGATCTCCCACAGTTCCTTGATGCCGATGCCGAAGCTTGGCGGATCGCGCCCTTCGTCGAGCCGGTAGCGCTCGATGAGCTGCTTGCCCAGGTGGCCGCGCGCGCCCTCGGCAAAAATGGTATATCGCGCGTGCAGTTGCATACCCAACTGAAGGTTCGGGGTGGGCTCGCCCTCCTTGTCGACCCCCACGTTGCCCGTGGCCACGCCCTTGACCGAGCCGTCGTCGTTATAAAGCACCTCCGCCGCGGCAAAGCCGGGAAAGATTTCCACACCGAGCGATTCGGCCTGTTCGGCCAGCCATTTAGTCAGGGCTCCCAGGCTGATGATGTAATTGCCCTCGTTGTGCGCAAACGGCGGCAGAAACAGGTTGGGTACGCGCATGGACGATTTCTCGCCGAGGAAGACATAGGCATCTTCGGTGACAGGCTGATTCAGCGGCGCGCCGCGCTCCTGCCAGTCGGGAAAGAGTTCGCTCAGCGCCCGCGGATCCATGATCGCGCCGGAAAGGATGTGCGCGCCCGGCTCGGAGCCTTTTTTCGAGCACCACCACCGAGACGTCCTGGCCTTTTTCCGCCGCCAGCTGCTTGATCCGGACGGCCGTGGCGAGACCGCCGGGGCCACCGCCGACGATCGACACGTCGTACTCCATGGACTCGCGCGGGCCATACTGGGCCACGAGGTCGTTACTGTTCATCGTGCTTTCTCGCGTGGGACTCACCCCGGGCGCCCGTGGATCAGGCGCAGGTGGCGACTAGGTTTGCGTGACGGCGACGATCGCCTCGGCCGCGCGGATCACGGGCAGATCGACCATGCGGCCGTCCAGACTGAATGCTTCGCCGCCGTGCTTCGCGGCTTCTTCGAGTACGCGGCGCGCCCAAACCTGCTCGGCCTCGGTATGGCCCAGTGCCTCGTTCACCCCGGCCACCTGGGCCGGATGGATGCACAGCTTGCCGCCGAAGCCGAAGGCACGCGCGCGCCGGGCATCGGCGGCCAGACGTTCGGCGTTGCCGGTATCGGTGGTCACGCCGTCGATGGGCGCGGGCAGCCTCGCGCGACGCGACGCTGCCACGAGTGCATTGCGTGCGAACGCCAGCTCGGGTTCCTCGGCGCTTGCACGCATGCCCAGGTCGAGCTGGAAATCGAGGTGGCCGAAGGCGAGGCGCGCGACTTGCGGTTCGCGCGCCAGCGCATCGGCCGCGTCGAGGCCCGCCAGCGATTCGATCAATGCGACGACGCGTGCATCTGCGCCGAGCTTTTGCGCCACGCGTCGCAGCGCGTCGGCATCTTCCGCCTTGGGGCACATCACCGTCACGCGTTGGCCCACCCACTCGCACAGCAGCGCGATATCGGATGCGTGCCAAAGCGTGCCGACGGCGTTGACGCGGACCACCGTTCGCGCCAGTTGCGCGGGCGTCAGATGGGGCAGGTGCTGCGCAAGCTGCTCGCGCGCGCTGTCCTTGCTGCCCTCGGCCACGGCATCCTCGAGGTCGATGACGATGCAATCCGCGCCCGAATCGAGCGCCTTGATGAAGCGTTCAGGCTTCGTGGCGGGCACGAAAAGCAGGCTGCGCGCATGGCCCACGGGGGATGTCGGGTTTCCGGACATGGGTCAGATCACTCCATCGGCATGCAGCTTCTGGATGTCGGCCTCCGAGCGCCCCAGTTCGCGCAGAATCGCCGCGCTGTGTTCGCCAAGCGCGGGCACAGGATCCATCCGGACATCGAAGCTATCGACATTGGCGGGCGGCAGCAGCGCCTGAAGCTCACCGGCGGGCGAACCGATGGTGGCGAAACGCTCGCGCGCCCGCAACTGCGGATGCAACCACAAATCGCCGACCCGATTGACGGCCGCATTGGCGATCTGCGCCTCATCGAGACGCGCGATGACGTCCTGCGCCGTGAGGCTGTCGAACGTCTGCTCGATGACTTCCTTCAAGGCCGCGCGGTTTTCCACACGGCGCACGTTGGCGTCGAAGCGCGGGTCGACTGTGAGCTCAGGGCGGCGCAATACGATGTCGCAGAACAGCTTCCACTCGCGCTCGTTTTGCAGACCCAGCATCACGACCCGGCCGTCGCCCGCCTTGAAAGGTCCATAGGGATAGATGGTGGCGTGCGCCGCGCCGTTGCGCCCGGGCGGCTGCTGGCCGTCGTACGCGTAGTACATCGGAAAGCCCATCCATTCGCCGAGCGCTTCGAGCATCGATACTTCGACATGCGAGCCCTCGCCGCTGATACCACGTTGCAGCAGCGCGCTCAGAATGCCGGTGTAGGCGTACATGCCGGCCGCAATGTCAGCAATCGAGTTGCCGGCTTTGCTCGGCTCATCGGACGTGCCTGTGATCGAGAGGAAGGCTGCCTCGCTCTGGATTAGCAGGTCGTAGGCCTTCTTGTCGCGGTAGGGACCGTCGGCGCCATAGCCCGAGATATCGCAGACGATGAGCTTCTTGTGCTTCGCGTGGAGCGTCTTGAACGACAAACCCATGCGCGCGGCCGCGCCGGGCGCGAGGTTCTGCACGAGCACGTCGGCCTCGGCGATCAACTCGTCGAGCACAGCAAGAGCCTCGGGCTGCTTGAGATCGAGCGTCAGACTTTCCTTCGAGCGGTTGGTCCAGACGAAATGCGAAGCCAGTCCGCGCGTGCGATGGTCGTACGCGCGGGCGAAATCGCCGACGCGCGGACGCTCCACCTTGATCACGCGCGCGCCCAGGTCGGCGAGCTGACGGGTGCAGAACGGCGCGGCGATCGCGTGTTCCAGCGTGATGATGGTCAGGCCGCTGAGCGGGCCTTTGCGATTGGGTTTTGACATGGCTTGTCTCGTCTTTCGTGTGGATCGCCCGATGCTATTCGACTTCCGCGCTGGCCTGCATCGCCAGTTGGCCCTCGGGACCGCGCGCCCATAAATGCGCCGTGCCGCCTTCGAGCTTGCCGTTGACCGAAAACGGCGCGATGTCGAACAACGGGCTGACGGCCTTGAATTCGAAGCGGCGAACAGTTCTCTGCGGATGCGTGCGGCGCAGCGTTTCCATCAGCAACGTGGCGATCAGCGGCCCATGCACCACGAGGCCCGGATAGCCCTCTTCCTGCATCGCATAGGGACGATCGTAGTGAATGCGGTGGCCGTTGAAGGTCAGCGCCGAATAACGCATCAGCAGCACGGGGTCGGGTGTGACGGTGCGGCTGAACTGCTCATCGTCGGGTGCGGCAGCAGGCCGGGGCGCGGCGGCGCCTGGCGCCGGCGCGTCGCGGTAGACGATGTCCTGTTCTTCGCGAATGGCGACGCCGCTCTCGCCGCTGATTTCGTGCAGCACGGTCACGAACACCAGTTGGCCGCTGCGCCCAGACTTGCTCTGAACGCTCCTGATCGTGGAGACGCGCCGAATCGGCTCACCGACGCCCAGCGGGCGCAGAAACTGCAGCCGCCCTCCGGCCCACATGCGCCGCGGTAACGCGATGGGCGGCAGAAAGCCGCCGCGCTTCGGATGGCCGTCCGGTCCGATGCCGGACTGGCGCTCGCCCGGCAGAAAATACAGCCAGTGCCATAGCGGCGGCAGGTCGGACGGCAGCACCCCGGCATCGCCGGCGTCCAGCGTGGCCTGCATGAGGCGCACAGGCGCCTCGGTGACACGGTCCGCAGTTTCCGCGTGGCGGCCCACCCAGGCCCCGAAGGAAGCAGGGCTTTCAAGACTCGTATGCATCGCGCTCTACCAGAGGAATCAGAATGACGGCCGCTTCGGGCATTACAGTGCCTTGACCAGTTCGGGCACAGCCGTAAACAGATCGGCTTCGAGGCCATAGTCGGCCACGCTGAAGATCGGCGCCTCGGCGTCCTTGTTGATCGCGACGATCACCTTCGAATCCTTCATCCCCGCCAGGTGCTGGATCGCACCCGAGATGCCGCAGGCAACGTACAACTGCGGCGCGACGATCTTGCCCGTCTGGCCCACCTGCAGGTCGTTCGGCGCGTAGCCAGCGTCCACGGCCGCGCGCGATGCGCCGATCGCGGCGCCCAACTTGTCCGCCAGAGGCGTGATGACTTCCTGGAACCTGTCTTCGCTGCCGAGCGCCCGGCCGCCCGAGACGATGATTTTGGCCGCCGTCAGTTCGGGGCGGTCGCTCTTCGTCACTTCACGGCTCACGAAACGGCTCTTGCCGGAATCGGCCACGGCCGCCACCGTTTCGATCTCGGCGTTGCCACCGGTGGCCGTTGCCGCATCGAAACCCGTGGCGCGCACGGTGATGACTTTGACGGCTTCGTCCGATTGCACGGTGGCAATCGCGTTGCCCGCGTAGATGGGGCGCTCGAAGGTGTCGCCGCTCACCACCCGGGTGACGTCGCTGATCTGCGCGATATCGAGCTTCGCCGCCACGCGTGGCGCGACGTTCTTACCGCCGGCGGTGGCCGGGAACAGGATATGGCTGTAGTTGCCTGCAATGGCCAGCACCTGCGCCGCGAGGTTTTCAGCGAGACTGTCCTTCAGCGATGCGCCGTCGGCGTGGACGACCTTGACCACGCCGGCAATCTGCGCGGCCGCCTGGGCAGCGGCTGCGGCGCCTTCACCGGCCACCAGCACATGAACGTCGCCGCCGCAGGCTGCGGCCGCGGTGACCGTGTTCAGCGTGGCGCTCCTGATCGAAGCGTTGTCGTGTTCTGCAATAACGAGTGCGGTCATCTCCATCGGCTCCTTAAATCACTTTGGCTTCGTTCTTGAGTTTGTCGACGAGCGCGGCCACATCGGCCACTTTGACGCCGGCCTTGCGGCCTGCGGGCTCGGTCACCTTGAGCGTCTTCATCCGAGGCGCCACGTCGACACCGAGGTCCGCGGGCTTGACGGTCTCGAGCGGCTTCTTCTTGGCCTTCATGATGTTGGGCAGCGTGACGTAGCGCGGTTCGTTCAGACGCAGGTCGGTGGTCACGACGGCGGGCGTGGAGAGCGACAAGGTTTCGAGGCCGCCGTCCACTTCGCGCGTCACGTTGACATGGTCGCCGTCCACGTCGACCTTCGAAGCAAAGGTCGGCTGCGGCAGGTCGGCCAGTGCGGCAAGCGTTTGGCCGGTCTGGTTGGCGTCGTCGTCGATGGCCTGCTTGCCAAGGATGACGAGGCCGGGCTGCTCCTTGTCCACGAGTGCCTTCAGGATTTTGGCGACGGCCAGCGGCTGCAGCTCGACATCGGTTTCGACCAGAATGCCGCGGTCCGCACCGATCGCCATGGCCGTGCGCAAGGTCTCCTGGCACTGCGCCACACCGGCGGAAACGGCAATGACCTCGGTGGCCACGCCCTTTTCCTTCAGGCGCACGGCTTCTTCCACGGCGATTTCGTCGAAGGGGTTCATGCTCATCTTGACGTTGCCGATATCCACGCCGCTGCCATCGGCCTTGGCGCGGACCTTGACGTTGAAGTCCACCACGCGCTTGACGGGTACGATAATTTTCATGACTCAGGATTCCTTTTGAGGATTAGTAGGAACGCGGAAGCTGCAGCACGTGTTCGGCCACATGTCCCAGGATCATGTTGGTGGAGATGGGCGCGACCTGATACAGGCGCGTTTCGCGAAACTTGCGCTCCACGTCGTACTCGCAGGCGAAGCCAAAGCCGCCATGCGTCTGCAGGCAGGCATTGGCCGCTTCCCAGCTGGCCTTGGCGGCCAGGTATTTGGCCATATTGGCTTCCACGCCCGCGTTCTGGCGCGCGTCGATCTTCTGGCAGGCGCGCCAGCGCATCAGGTTGGCCGCTTCGAGTTCGATGAAGGATTCGGCCAGCGGGAACTGGATGCCCTGGTTCTGACCGATCGGGCGGCCGAACACCTTGCGCTCGCTCGCATAGTCGCGTGCCTTTTCGAGGAACCAGTAGCCGTCGCCGATGCACTCGGCTGCGATCAGCGTGCGCTCGGCGTTCAAGCCGTCGAAGATCACTTTGAGGCCCTTGCCCTCGGTGCCCAGCAGCGCATCTTCGGGCAGCTCCAGATTGTCGAAGAACAGCTCGTTGGTCTCGTGATTGACCATGTTGAGAATGGGCCGCACCGTGAGGCCGTTGCCGATGGCCTTGTCCAGTTCCACGATGAAGCACGACAGCCCGTCGCTCTTCTTCTGCACCTGGTCGATCGGTGTGGTGCGTGCGAGAAGAATCAGCAGGTCGCTGTGCTGCACGCGCGAGATCCACACCTTCTGGCCGTTGACGACCCAGCGGCCGTCCTTTTTCACGGCCGTGGTCTTGAGCTTGGTGGTATCGCTGCCCGTGGTGGGCTCAGTCACGCCCATCGATTGCATGCGCAGTTCGCCCGCGGCGATGCGAGGCAGATAGCGCTGCTTCTGCTCTTCCGTACCACTGAAGACGATGGTGTTCATCACATACATCTGGCCGTGGCAGGCGCCCGAGTTACCGCCCGATCGATTGATCTCTTCCATGATGACCGAGGCCTCCGCCATCGACAGCCCGGGGCCGCCGTAGTCCTGCGGAATCAGCGCGGCGAGCCAGCCGGCCTTGGTGAGCGCGTTGACGAATTCCTCCGGGTAGCCGCGCTTCTCGTCGATCTGGCGGTGGTAGTCGGCCGGGAACTGGTTGCACAGAGCGCGCACCGCGTCGCGGATCTCCTGGTACTGGTCGGGGGCGGAAAAAATGGAAGCACTCATGAAGGCAGTCTCGGTAGTTGCTTGCGTTGGACCATAGTAATATTTGATGGATAGAGAGAAAAATAGAATTCTTTGATCGAAGCATCAGTTTTCGGTATCGAGGTATCTGCGATGGATCTCAAGCAACTCCGTGCCTTTGTGACCGTGGCCGAGACCGGCAACGTCACGCGTGCCTCCACCCTGCTGAACCTGGTACAGCCCGCCGTGTCGCGCCAGCTGCGCCTGCTCGAAGAGGACATGGGCACGGAGCTGTTCGACCGCAGCCGCCACGGCATGCAGCTCACGCCTTCGGGCAAGACCATGCTCGAATACGCGCACCGCATCCTCAATGAAGTCGCGCGTGCCAAGGCCGAGATCCAGCCGACCGAAGGGCCGGTCGCGGGAATCGTGAGCATCGGACTCCTCGCCAGCACGTCGGATCTGCTGGCCACGCTGCTGGCCGCGGAGGTCGCGAAGCGCTATCCGAACATCCGGCTGCGGCTGACCATCGGATACGCGGGGCATCTGCAAAACTGGCTCGAAGCCGGAGACGTGGACGCCGCCCTGCTCTATGGTCAGAAGGAGACGCCCACGCTGCATGTGAAAGCACTGATCGAGGAAAGTCTGTGGGTGGTGGCTGCGCCGTCCGTGGGGTTGTCGCGCAAGCGGGCGCTCGCGCTAGCGCGCGTGGCGAGTGAGCCTTTCGTTCTGCCCGCCGCGCCGCAGGGTCTGCGCGCGATGATCGAACACGCCGCGGCCGAGGCCGGCGTGACGCTGCGCATCTTTGCCGAAACCAATGCGCTGAGCGTGCAGAAAGAACTGGTCGCGCAAGGCCACGGCTGGACGATTCTTCCCGCCGTGGGCGTCACGCAGGAGGTCGACAAGGGCCTCCTGAGCGCGGCCCCGCTGACGTCTCCCGGGCTGCGGCGCACCATCGTGCTGGCCGCGCCCAGCAGCCGCCAGGCCACGGCGCCCGTACGCTGCGTGGTCGGCGTGCTGCTGGACTGCGTGAAGAGCACCTTCGACGAGGGCCGCTGGCCCGATGCACGCTGGCTCGGCTAGAGCCCCCCTTCGACTTCATAAGGCTGCCTAAACAATTTCCCTCAGCCGCAGATCGGCAATGGCTCGCGCATCCAGGCCGATTGCAGCGAGAATTTCGTCGGTGTGCTCGCCGGTGAGCGGCGCGCGTGTGTGGATCTCAGGCGGCGTGCGCGACAACGAAACGGGAGTGGCGAAGATCGGCACCTTCTTCGGCGCACCTGGGTAGTCCATCCAGTGAATCAGGTCGGCGGCCTTGATGGTCTCGTCCTGCAGTGCCTGGCGATGCTTTCGGCGCGGTGATGGGACCACTTGCGGCCGGCCGTACTTCGATATGAACGGCAACTACGAGCTGCCGTTGCGCCTGGCTCCGGTATGGCTCGTCGTCGCGAGCGCGCTGCTCGTTTCACTTGGCAGATATCGTGCGCTGCGAGCACGTAGCGCTGATGGCCAACTCGCCAGCGCTGATACCTGACAGCAACGCGATTTCGATTTATGCGCGCGACCCCGAGGGCAACCGGCTGGAGATCTTCATCGACACGCCGTGGTACGTCGACCAGCCTATGCGGGTGCCGGTGGACTTCGGCTTGGGCCGACGCAGACCTCATGGCAGCTGTTGAGCACCACGCGAGCACGCTGCCGGGATTCAGGCCACGAACCGATTGACAGGCCGAGATGACAGTGCCTTTTTAGAGGTCTGCAACGTCGATCTGACCGGATTTTTATCTAACTGGAGCGTCAATGAAACTCGTCAGCTTTTCTACCCATGAAGGTCCCTCCTTCGGCGTCGTTCGCGACGACAGCGTCGTTGACCTCGGCAAGCGCCTGAACGGTCGGTACTCCGACCTGAAGGCACTGATTGCTGCCGACGCGCTGGGGGAAGCCGCACAGGCGGCCCAAGCTGGTAAGGGCGACTACCCGCTGTCGGAAGTGACGCTTCTGCCGGTGATTCCCAACCCCGAACAGATCTTCTGCGTGGGACTCAACTACGCGGAGCACGTCAAGGAAACCAATCGCGAAACCACCGAGCAGCCGGTGATCTTCATGCGCGTCCCGGCTTCGCAAGTGGGCCATGGGCAGCCGATGCTGCGTCCGCCCGAGTCCCAGCAATTCGACTACGAGGGCGAAATTGCCGTGATCATCGGGCGTGGTGGACGGCGCATCACTGAAGCCGACGCCTGGAATCACATCGCCGGATACGCCTGCTACAACGACGGCTCTGTGCGCGACTGGCAGCGTCACACCACCCAGTGGGGACCGGGCAAGAACTTTTATCGCACCGGCGCGTTCGGACCGTGGATGGTGACGAGTGACGAGATCGAACCGAACACCCTGATGACGCTCGTCACTCGCCTCAATGGGCAGGAAGTGCAACGCGCGACCACGCATATGCTGATTCACGGCAAACGGTGGGGCGTGGTCGATGTATTGCTCGACACCCCGCGACCCGACCTCGGTGATTTCTCCATTCAATATTGTGACCCGGCGCGTCCGACGACCTATACGCGTGGTCCGGGAAATCGCCGTCGCTGGGAAATCATGGTCATGCCGGGCGACGATGCGACCCAGCTCGCGTCCCGCGAATGGCTGTGGAATAAGCTCGCCCGCTGGATTTCCCCGGCCGATGCCCGACTCGAGCGTTCCGCGATTTACACCTTCCACTCGGTCGTGGCGAACGGATGGCGCCGCGGACGGCTGTTGCTTGCTGGCGATGCCGCGCATCAGACACCGCCCTTCATGGGCCAGGGGATGGCGGCCGGAATCCGCGACGCGTCGAATCTTGCATGGAAGCTCGGCGCGGTCATTCGTGGCACTTGGCCCGATAGCCGACATCGTGGTGCTGGATGCCAGCCACCTTGGCTTGTTTCACAAATGGGCAGTGCTTGCAAAGTTATGGCGCCTGTCTTCAACGCCCGTCACGATGCTCCACTGACCTTCACACTACGACGTTGCTGAGACCCGATTCAAGCGGCTCGCCGCCAGCGGGTTCCGCCAACGTGCCGGCCATACCTTCAGCGGATTCAAACGTGCGCTCCCCTCGCGTCCAGCGCGGGAAAGGCGCGCCGAACCAGGCGTCGTACAGCGAGTAGTAGAACGCGCGCACCAGCCGGTAGCTGACCGCAGTCACATCCGCGTGACCGCCCCAGGTTTCGACGAGCCGGCGGAAGGCCGCGCGTTCGGGATGGCCGTCGAGAGCGGTCGCGTCGAGCGCGTCGAGCGCAGTGCGTCGCCAGTGTTCGATCCAGAAAGCCCGGTCGTCGCTCTGCACCGCATCCGGAGCGGCAGGATGGACTCGGCCGGGCCGCCAGCCCTGCTGACCGGCGTAACACGCGTTCGGCGAGCGGATGTTGAGCGAGGCGGCCGAGGCTCTCGTAGAAGAGAGCGTCGAAAATCTGGGGAAATCACGGTCACTCGTCTATCACCGGTCACACCGTTCCGGTTGAGGAACTGATCGAACCGAGCTGCAGCCGAGGTGACCTCCGTGAGCAGGTGTTGGACGACGCTCAGCACGCAACGCAACCGCCGCCGAGCGGCAGGAATGAAAAGCGATGGATGGATCGTAGATGATCCATCACTGCTCCGAGTATCGGCACCTCATCCGCCTGAAACGCTACACATGACGCCCGACCTTGCTGATCAAGGCATCCACGCGGCTTGCGATCTCGGGGCTTTCGGCGAGGTGATCGAAGTGCGGCCTCAACGCCGACCGAGTCGCGGCTCGAGCCAGGTCGCGCAGCCGAGCCCCAGCTGTTTTCAAGCGGACTGATCCGCCTTGCATTCGACTCGTGCAGAGACGCTCAGATAATCGCTGGGTGTATCCATGTCGACGCAAAAGCGGTCGTGCGCCGCCCCATGGAGAAAGACCTCATCGCCGTGCTCGGCAATCAGCTTGCGACAGCCCGGATTCGTGCGGCCGCTCATGACTTCGGGGACGTAGCTCGCCGCAAAAAGCACGGGATTGCCTCTAGTGCCCTCGAACATCGGGACCAGGATCGATCCGTGCGGCATTGAAGCGTACGCTTCGACCAGTTCACGATAGTCAGCAGCTTCAAGCAGTACCTGGTCGGCGAGGCAGATCATCACGGCGTCGCACGGCACCTGCAGCGCGGCAACACCCGCCACGACCGATGTCATCTGCCCTTCCCGATAACGCGCGTTGTTCTGGAAGCGCACGTCGAGGCCGTCCAGTGCTTCGAATACGGCGCGCCCATTGAAGCCCGTCACCACGACCACCTCCTGAGGCTGCGACTCGACGATCGCGCGCACGACGCGCCGCACGGCCGGCTCGCCACCCACCGGCAGCAGCAGCTTGTGGCGTCCTTCCATGCGTGAAGACAGGCCTGCCGCGAGCACCACCGCGGAAAACGTCGCTGTGCTCATCGTTCTTCCGCCGGTCGATTGTCGTCCGGGCGTGGCACACAGGCCGGCGCAGCGGATAAATAGCGCTCAGGAGCGCGCTCGAACTCCGCCTTGCAGCAATCGCAGCAGAAATACACCGTGTGGCCGGCATACTCGACCCTATGCTTCGCCGTCGCAATCTCGACGCTCATGCCGCACACCGGATTGACGTAATGTCTCGCCTCGGCCACCGGCGTGCCGATCGCCTCGCACGGTGGCAGCGGCGGCACGGCTTCTGTGGCGACGGTAACCCGCGGCGCGCCCACCTGCGCTAATGCAACCGCTTCTTCCCGTTCGTGGCGCAGCGCGACGAGTCCGGCCACAGCGCCCAGCGCAATCTCCTGCGGCGTATGCGCATGGATCGCCGGGCCCGCCGGCGCATGCAGCGCCGCGAGCCGGGCCTCGTCGGTGCCGCGCAGGCGCATGGCCGCCCGCAGGCGCTCGGCCTTGCGACGGCTCGCAATCAGGAGCACGGCCTCGACCGGGCTGCGCAACGCGGCATCGAGCGCGTCTTCGTCGCCTTCGCCTTGTGTTGCGATCAGCGCGAACGAGGCGCCACTACGATCCAGCGCGGCGGCATCGGTCGCGAGGTTCGCGCGAAAGCCGACGCGCCGCGCCAGCACGCAGACTTCGTGCGCCGCCGGCGTGGCTCCGAACACGGCCACGAGGGGCGCGGGCACCGTTGGCTGGATGAAGAACTCCAGCGTGCCATTGCTCGCGCACGGCATGGCATGCGCTTCGACCTGGGCATCGGGTGTCGCCGGGTCGTTGCTGATGCGCACGCGGCGCGGCTGCCCCGAGCGGATCGACTGGCGCGCCGCCTCGATCACGACCGTCTGCGAGCAGCCGCCACCGACCCAGCCATGCAGCGTCCCATCGGCTTCGACGAGCGCCTGGGCACCGACCTGCGTGGAGGTGGGCGGCAACGCACGGATGACCGTGACGACCGCAAAGGGCGCGCCCGCATCGATCAGCCGCTGCTCGAGCTTCAGCAGATCCGCGGCGCCCGCAGCGGTTTCGATGGATTCGGCATTCATTGCAGCGCCCCGAGAATTTGAGGAAAAACCCGTTCCAGACCGGCAAGGTCGCGAGCGCCGGCCAACAGGTCGAGGTGTGGCAGCGCGGCCTGCATGCCCACGCTGACCGGTTCGAATCCGGGACGCCCGATCAGCGGGTTGAGCCATACGAGCGTATGGCAGCGCCGCCGGATCGTGGCAAGCGACACGCCAAGCTGCGCCACATCGCCGGCATCGTAGCCGTCGCTGACGATCACGACGGCCGTGCGCGCATGCAGCAGACGCGGCGCGTAGTGCCGGTTGAAGTCGGCGAGACTCTCGCCGATGCGCGTGCCGCCCGCCCACCCCTCGGAGATCAGGTGAAGGCGCTCCTGGGCGCGCCGCGGATCGGGATCGCGCAGCGCCTCGTCGACACAGACGAGCCGCGTATGGAACATAAAGCTGTGGAAGTCCGGCAGGCAGGCACTCAGCACGCGCGCGAAGCGCAGAAAAAAGAAACTGTAGAGGCTCATCGAACGACTCACGTCGAGCATCAGCACAATACGCGGGCGCTGCCGCCGCCTGCGCCGCCAGCAGAGTTCGACCGGCAGCCCGCCGCGCGACACACTGCGGCGAATGGTCGAGCGCAGATCGATCGCATGTCCCGCGTTCGCGCTCTGCTCGCGGCGCGTTTCGATGCCGCGCAGACGCTGCACGAACCTGCGGATCGCGGCGTCGATGGCGAACAACTCAGCCTGATCGTTCAGATGGCGGAAATCCCCGTGGGCGAGCGAGTCGGCGAGCGTGGCACCTTCGTCCGCGGTGGCGCCCTCGCCAGGTGAGCCTGCGCCGCGCCCAGCCAGCGACAGCGGTGTGCCTTCGCTCGCATCGGGCTGCGCGGCGGCGGCCTCGTCGCGCGTGATCGGCCCTGCCCCGCCGGCACGGGTTTCGACGAGTCTGCGCTTGTTCGGCGCAAGGAAATAGGCGTCGAAAAGCTCGTCGAAGCGATGCCATTCCTGCGCGCGCGAGCACAGCAGCGCACGCAGGCTCCAGCGCAGCACGTTCCGATCGGCCTGTCCCATGCGTCGCGCCACCTCCAGCGTTGCGGCGACGTCCGCGCTCGTCACGCAAAACGCGTTCGCGCGCAACCAGCCAGCGAAGCCCGCATAGCGTGCGACGAGTGTATCGGCGAGATCGCGCGGTGGCGCACCCGCCATAGCGCTGTCGATGCCGCTCAGCATGATGCCACCAGTTTTTCGACGACCGGCCGCGTGAGAGCGGACTGATCCTCGCGCGTCTTGACGAGCGCGGCCAGCGAATCCATCACGCGCTCGACGCCGTTTTCGTCGAGCGCGCTCACGCCGAGCCGCAGCAACGCGGCCACCCAGTCGAGCGTTTCCGCGAGGCCGGGTTTGCGGCGCAGCGCCATCTCGCGCACGGCCTGCACGAATTCGACGATCTGACGCGCCAGCGTCTCCGGCACGTCGGGAATCTGAGTCCGCACGATCATCAGCTCGCGTTGGAAGCTCGGGTAGTCGACGTACTGGTAAAGACAGCGGCGGCGCAGCGCGTCGGAGATCTCGCGCGTGCCGTTCGAAGTGAGGATGACGTAAGGACGCTCGGCGGCGCGGATCACGCCCAGTTCGGGAATCGACAGCTGAAAGTCGGACAGCAGTTCGAGCAGATAGGCCTCGAACGCCTCGTCCGTGCGGTCGATTTCGTCGATCAGCAGCACGGGTGCGGGCGTCGTCGTAATGGCTTCGAGCAGCGGGCGCTTGAGCAGATAGCGTTCGGAGAAGATGTCCTGCTCCTTGTCCCGCAGGGGTCGCAAGTCCTGCTCGAACAGCTTGATGGAAAGCAGTTGGTGGGCGTAGTTCCACTCGTAAAGCGCCGCATGCGCGTCGAGCCCCTCGTAGCATTGCAGGCGGATCAGCGGCACGTCTAGCAGGCGTGAGAGCGCCTTCGCGACCTCGGTCTTGCCGACGCCTGCCTCGCCCTCCAGCAGCAGGGGGCGGCGCATTTCCATCGTCAGCAGCAGTGCCGCGGCGAAGCTGCGCTCGACGATGAAGCGATGTCCCGCGAGGTTCGCCTGCAGCGCGACGACGTCCGGCATGCGGTCGATCTGCGTCATGGCTCGCCTCAGCGGCCTTGCGCTTTGCGCGAGAAGTGCTCGCGCAGCCAGTCGCGGACTATGGCCCACAGGAACGCGAGCCCGTTCAGCTCCGCCGGTTGCGCGGGCGGCGCCGTCGTCGCGCGAGCGTCCACGGCATGATCTGGCGCGGTGTTGACCGGCTCGGCCTGCGGGGCCTCCATGGCAGCGAGCCGCGCAGCGAAGTTCGCGACGAACTGCTTGAGCAGTTGCTCCGACACCGGCACCATGAGCCGCGAGCCGATCGCTGCGGCCTTGCCGCTCATCGTCACTTCGCTCTTGCCGGCGAGGGTGCAGGTCGCGCCCGTCGGTTGCACGCTGGCCGTGAGATCCATCGTGGCCGCCGAGCTGCCAGTCGAGTCCGTGCCCTTGCCGAGCAGATGCAGACTGCGTGCTGCGGTATCGAGCGCAAGCACTTCGATGTCGCCCTTGAAAGACATCGTCGCGGGACCAAGCCGCACCGTGATCGTGCCTTTGTAGTGCGTGTCGTCCACGCGCTCGGTAATCTTCGCACCGGGCATGCAGCCTGCCACTGCCTCGATGTCCTGCATCAAGAGCCACGCGCTATCCGTGCTCGCGGCGAGCGGAAACGCCTTGTCGAGTACGACCTTCATTCCTGCCTCCCCTCTTTCACGGCCCGCCACGCCTCAGGCGGAACGCGTCAGACCGAGCTCACGGCATTGCTGCCAGACGCGGTACGCGTTGTGCGGCATGTTCATGTGCGTGACGCCGAGGTGCGCGAACGCATCGACCACGGCCGACGTGAAGCACGGAATCGAACCGACGTGCGGCGATTCGGCCACGCCCTTCGCGCCGATAGGATGATGCGGCGACGGCGTCACCGTGAAGTCGGTTTCCCAATGCGGCGTCTCTACCGCCGTTGGCACGAAGTAATCGAGCAGCGTCGCACCCAGCAGGTTGCCCGATTCGTCGTAGGGCATCTCCTGGCCGAGCGCCACGGCGAACCCCTCGGTCAGGCCGCCATGAATCTGCCCTTCGATGATCATCGGGTTGATCCGCGTGCCGCAATCGTCGAGTGCGTAGAAACGGCGCACGCGAATCTCGCCGGTATAGCGGTTGATGTCGAGCACGCACACGTATGCACCGAACGGGAACGTGAAATTGGGCGGGTCGTAGTAGTCGACGGCTTCGAGGCCCATTTCCAGCCCCTCCGGCACGTTGTTATAGGCGGCCCATGCCACTTCCTTCACGGTCTTGAACTGATCGGGCGAGCCCTTCAGCACGAAGCGGTCCAGATCGAATTCCACGTCGTCCGGGCTTGCTTCGAGCAGATGCGCGGCGATCCGGCGTGCTTTTTCACGGATCTTGCGCGAGGCGCGCGCAACGGCCGCGCCCGCCACCGGCGTGGAACGCGAGCCATAGGTGCCGAGCCCGTATGGCGCCGTGGCCGTGTCGCCCTCCTCTACCGTGATCTTCGACGCCGGAATGCCGGCCTCCGAAGCAATGATCTGTGCGTAGGTGGTCTGGTGCCCTTGCCCCTGCGTGATCGTGCCCATGCGCGCGATGGCGGAGCCGTCCGGATGCACTCGGATCTCGCACGAATCGAACATGCCGACGCCGAGGATGTCGCACATTTTCGATGGCCCGGCCCCCACGATCTCCGTGAAGTTCACGACGCCGATGCCCATGAGCCACTCCGCGTTCGGGTCGGCGCGGCGCTGCGCCTGCTCCGCGCGCAGCGCGTCGTAATCCACGGCAGCCAGCACTTTCTTCAGCGCGGTCTCATAGTCGCCCGAATCGTATTCGAGGCCCAGCGGCGTCGCGTACGGAAACTGGTCCTTGCGAATGAAGTTGCGCAGGCGGATCTCGGCCTTGTCCATGCCGAGCTTCTGCGCGAGCACATCGACCATCCGCTCGATCAGGTACACGGCCTCGGTCACGCGGAACGAGCAACGGTAGGCGACACCGCCCGGAAACTTGTTCGTGTACACGCCATCGACCGAGACGAACGCGTTCGAGATCGCATATGAACCGGTGCAGACATGGAACATGCCGGCGGGCCATTTGGTCGGATCGGCGCATGCGTCGAACGCGCCATGGTCGGCGACGACATGCACACGCAGCGCCTTGATGCGCCCGTCCTTGTCAGCGGCGAGTTCGCCCGTCATGTGATAGTCGCGCGCGAACGCAGTGCTGGACAGGTTCTCGTTGCGCGACTCGATCCACTTGACCGGACGCCCGAGTACGATGGACGCCACGATCGACGTCACGTAGCCCGGATACACGCCCACCTTGTTGCCGAATCCGCCGCCGATGTCGGGCGAGATGATGCGGATGTTCGACTCCGGAATCGAAGACAGGAGCCCGACCACGGTACGCACGACATGGGGCGCCTGTGACGTGATATAGACCGTGAGATCGCCGCGCACCTTGTCGAACGACGCGACGCAGCCGCAGGTTTCGAGCGGGCACGGATGAACGCGCGGATACAGGATGTCCTGCTTCACGGTCACCTCAGCGTTCTCGAACATGCGGTCGGTTTTGTCCCGGTCACCCATCGTCCATGTGAAGATATGGTTAGGATGCCTGCGCGCTCCGTGCGCGCCGGTGTCCTTGTCGCGGATGTCCTCGCGGATCACGGGCGCGTCGCTTTCGAGCGCCTTGAGCGGATCGATCAGAGCCGGCAGCTCCTCGTATTCGACTTCGACGAGCTCGGCCGCATCCGCGGCGACGTAGCGGTCGTCGGCCACCACGAACGCGACTTCCTGGTTCTGGAAGCAGACTTTCTCGTCTGCGAGCACGGCCTGCACGTCGCCCGCGAGCGTCGGCATCCAGTGCAGCTTGAGCGGCTTCAGATCGTCCGCAGTGAGCACGGCATGCACGCCGGGATGCGCGAGCGCGCGGGACTTGTCGATGCGCTTGACGCGCGCGTGCGCGTAAGGGCTGCGCACCATCACGCCGAACAGCATGCCCGGCATCTTGATGTCGTCGACGTAGGTGCCCTTGCCCTGGATGAAGCGCGGATCCTCGCGGCGCTTGCGCGAGCAGCCCATGCCTTCGAGTGCGGCGAGACGTTCGAGATTGGCGTCGAGATTGCCCATGGCGTAGCTCCCGGCGCTCAGTGCGCATTGGCCGCGTCCGCCTCGATGAGCGGATGCGACGTTTCGGCCGCTTCGCCGCGCAGCTTGCGCGCGGCGTATTCGACGGCCTTCACGATGTTCTGATAACCCGTGCAGCGGCACAGGTTCCCCGCCATCCAGTAGCGGATCTCCGCCTCGGTGGGGGCGGGATTCTCCTGGAGCAGACGGTACGCGCGCATCAGCATGCCCGGCGTGCAGAAGCCACACTGCAGGCCATGCTCCTGCATGAAGCCCTCCTGCAGCGCGTGCAGCGTGCCGCCTTCGGCGAGCCCCTCGACCGTGCGGACCTCCGCGCCCTGCGCCTGCACGGTCAGCAGCGTGCACGACTTCACCGACATGCCGTTGAAATCGACCGTGCAGGCGCCGCAATGCGACGTCTCGCAACCGATATGCGGCCCCGTGTGCTGGCATCTCTCGCGCAGCGTATGAATCAGCAACTCGCGCGGCTCGACGACGACATCCACTTCGCTGCCGTTGAGCATGAACGACACCATTGTTTTGCTGGACATCTCGCGTTCTCCCTCTCAGCAGCGTGCCGGATTCGTGGCCCGTTGGTGCGCTGTTTCAAGCGCCCTGCGGGTCATCTCGCCCGCCATCGCGCGCTTGTAGTCGGCATCGCCGCGCAGATCCGGCAGCGGATTGCATGCCGCCATCGCCCGCCGCGCCGCTTCATCGAGCGCGCTCGCGTCGAACGGCTTGCCGCTCAGCGCGTGCTCCGCATCCACGGCCCGAATCACGGTGTCGCCCAGGTTCGTCAGAGCAATCCGCACGTGCTCGACGATGCTTCCCGCAAGGCGCAACGTGACGGCCGCCGCCGCCGTCGCGAAGTCGCCGGTCTTGCGCTTGAGCTTCGCGTAGCAATGGCCGGTGCCGGGTGCCGGCACCGGAATGCGGATCCCGGTCATGATTTCGTCGGGACCGAGCAGCGTCGCGTAAGTGCCGACGAAAAAGCCGTCGGCCGCCACCGTGCGCTCGCCGGCCGGCCCTTGCAGCACGAACGCGGCGTCGAGCGCGATCATCAGTGCCGGATGGTCGTTGCCGGGATCGCCGTGCGAAAGATCTCCGCCGAGCGTGCCACGGTACCGGACCTGCGGATCGGCGATCTGCCGCGCGCCTTCGACAAGCAGCGGGCAGCGCGTCTGCAGCAGCGTGGACCAGATGAGCTCGTTTTCGGTCGTCATCGCGCCGATCCAGAGCACGCCGTTTTCCTCCCGGATACCCTTGAGTTCAGCCAGCCCGCCAAGGTCGATCAGATGATCGGGCTGGGCGAAACGCAGCTTCATCATCGGCAGTAGGCTGTGGCCGCCCGCGAGCAGCTTCGCCGTGTCGCCGTGCTCGCCGAGCAGCGCGAGCGCTTCCGGCAGCGTGCGTGGCGCGTGGTATTCGAACGGTCGCGGAATCACGAGAGTCTCCCTATGAGGCATCGTCTTGAGGGTCAGGATTTCACAATGCAATGCAGCAATTCAACGGGATTTCGCGAACGGCGGCGTAGCTGCGCCGGCTGTCGGAAAACTTGCGTGAAAAGGGGAAAGGACATAAAACAGAGGCACCGCCCCGGCGCTGCGAAGGCCGCGCACAAGCCGTCAGCCTGTCGGGGAAATATCGGGGAGAACCCTGGATGAAACCGTCCGAGCACGCTATGCCGCCCATCGACGCACGCCGCGCCGAGACCTTCCAGCACCGGCTGGAACAGTTCAATCCCGGCGTGGTGTGGCTGGACGCACAGGGACGCGTCAGCGCGTTCAACGACGTCGCATTGCAGATACTCGGGCCTGCCGGCGAGCAATCGCTCGGCGTCGCGCAGGACAAGCTGTTCGGCATCGACGTCGTACAGCTGCACCCGGCGAAGAGCCGCGACAAGCTGCGCTTCCTGCTGCAGTCTCGGGACGCCGGCGGCTGCCCGGTAAAGTCGCCGCCGCCGGTTGCGATGATGATCAACATTCCCGACCGGATCCTGATGCTCAAGGTATCGAGCATGTCGGACATGAACGGCACGTGCGGCACTTGTATGATCTTTTACGACCTGACCGACCTCACGACCGAGCCTTCGTCCGAATCGCTGGCCGGCACGCCCACGCCGCCGCGACAGCTCTTCAAGATCCCCGTGTACAGAAAGAACCGCGTGATCCTGATCGACCTGAAGGATATCGTGCGCTTCCAGGGCGACGGTCACTACACGACGATCGTCACGAAGGACGATCGCTACCTGTCGAACCTCTCGCTCGCGGACCTCGAACTGCGCCTCGACAGCAGCGTCTTCCTGCGCGTGCATCGCAGCCACATCGTGAGCCTGCGGTGTGCGATCGAGCTCGTCAAAGCGGACGACAGCGTGAACCTCGTGATGGACGACGGCGAGCGCAGCATCGTCCCGGTGAGCCGGTCACGGGCGGCACAGCTGAAAGAATGGCTCGGGGTGGTTTAAAGGCAGCCGGCCTTTTCAGCGAAAAACGCTCACCGCTGTGTCGGATGACTAACCCCGCGATAGCCGACTGTGCCGCTATATGGTGCCTTGCATACCGCGCAAATCCCTACGTTCTTGAGCTGGGGAAGTAAGTCCGCGGAAGGTACGCCGTTCTCTCGTTTTCGACAGAGCCCATATCGATCTGATAACGGGGTATAGCCTGGAGACCATCATGCGAACAAGCGCGCGCAACCATTTCACCGGTCAGGTCACACAAGTCACGAATGGGGCGGTCAACGACGAAATCACCCTGCGTACTGCAGGCGGACTCGAGGTCGTTGCGGTGATTACGCATGGTAGTGCGTCCTCATTGGGCCTTGCGGTGGGCATGACGGCTTTCGCTCGTCAAAGCGTCGTCGGTCATCGTCATGACCGGCGACGAAAACACCCAGGTTTCGGCCCGCAACCGCGTCGGCGGTAAGGTCACTGCTGTCACCAAGGGCGCCGTCAACAGCGAAATCATCGTGGCCTCTGATAGCGGCGAACCGATCGCGGCGATCATCACCAATGAAAGCGCCAACCGCCTCTGGCTATCGAACGGCACGCCAGCAACAGCAATCTTCAAGGCGTCAAGCGTCATTATCGGCGTCGACTGATCTTCATCCGTAGCACACCTGCTGGTGCGGCGTCCGGTCATGGATATGTCCGGTGACCTGCCCCAACCGCGAGTTCATGTCGAACGGTTGCATGGACTACATGGCCAGGTAGGGATGGGATGAGCGCGCGCATCTGGATATCGTTGTTCACACGGGGCGAGATCGAGTCAATCATCGATATCGCCGTAATGAACTCACACGATTCCGGAGACGCGAATGACTCAATCCCAAGTGATCACGCTGGCCCATTCAGGCTCGCCCACCCCGCAACTGCACCTTCGACTCCCGCGACTGGGAGATACTTAGCCGTTACTGGCATCCAGTGGCCTTCGCCGGCGACGTGCGCGAGAAGCCGCTAGCAGTCACGCTGCTCGATGAACGGCTCGCCCTGTTTCGTTCAGGAGACCAGATCGTGGCAGCGCGTGACGTATGCCCGCATCGCGGTGCGCCACTAAGCCAGGGCTGGGTCGACAACGGCAATCTCGTTTGCCCCTATCACGGTCTCGAGTATGCGGCGGGCGGGAGATGTGTCCACATTCCGTCTCAGCCCGAGGGTCCAATTCCCGACCGACTGTGCCTGGCCACCTGCGCGGTGCGGGAAGCGTATGGGCTCGTGTGGGTGTCGCTCGGCGGCGGGGAATTACCGTTGCCCGAATTCCCGGCGTGGAATACGAACGGCTATCGGCAAATCCTCCCGCCTTCGATCGACATTCACGCTTCAGCTGGGCGACAGACGGAAGGGTTCATCGACGTTGCGCATTTCGCGTGGATCCATCACGACAGCTTCGCAGATCGCAGCGATCCCGTCGTTCCACGGTACTCGGTCGAGCGACGTCCGAATGGGTTGCGTGCAGAGTACGTCAGCACAGTGAGCAACTTTCCGAAGTCGATGCAACATCGCGCGCCGGAGGGCTTCCTGTGGCGCCGGGTGTTCGAATGGAGCCGATTCCTGGCGAACCGCAGGCGCTCACTTTCGGCGCGTCGTGACGACTAGAGTCCCGCATCACCGCGTTCAGGCTTTCAGCGCGCCGAAAATCTCGCCCAACATCGACTTCGCATCGCCGAACAGCATGCGATTGTTGTCCTTGTAGAAGAGCGGGTTGTCGACGCCGGCGTAGCCCGAGGCCATGCTGCGTTTCATCACGATCGAGGTTTTGGCCTTCCAGACCTCCAGCACCGGCATGCCGGCGATCGGGCTCGCCGGGTCCTCCTGCGCCGCCGGGTTCACGATGTCGTTCGCGCCGATCACCATCGAGACGTCCGCCTCGGAGAAGTCGGCGTTGATCTCATCCATCTCCATCACGATGTTGTAGGGCACCTTCGCTTCGGCCAGCAGCACGTTCATGTGGCCCGGCATCCGGCCAGCCACCGGGTGGATCGCGAAGCGCACGTCGACGCCCTTCTCTCGCAGCAGGCTGGTGAGTTCGAACACCGTGTGCTGGGCCTGCGCTACGGCCATGCCATAGCCGGGTACGATGATCACGCTCTTCGCGTCGCGCAGCAGTTCGGCGGTTTCGGCGGAGCTCACCGCCACCACCTCGCCGGCCGGTTGCGCGCCGCCGCCCGCGCCCGCGGCCGCGGGTGCACCGCTACCGAAGCCGCCGGCGATCACGCTGATGAAGTTGCGGTTCATCGCACGGCACATGATGTAGGACAGAATCGCGCCCGACGAGCCCACCAGCGCGCCGATCACGATCAGCAGGTCGTTGCTGAGCATGAAGCCGGTCGCCGCCGCCGCCCAGCCCGAGTAGCTGTTGAGCATCGACACGACCACAGGCATGTCGGCACCGCCGATTGCCATCACCATGTGCACGCCGAACAGCAGCGAGACGACCGTCATCACGATGAGCGGCGTCATGCCGTCCTGAACCGTCTCGGCCTGCAGGAACGCGCGGCCGAACACGATCACCACCAGCAGCGCGGCCAGGTTGAGCCAGTGCCGGGCCGGCAGCAGCAACGGCTTGCCGCCGATCTTGCCCGACAGTTTGCAGAAGGCGATGATCGAACCCGCGAAGGTCACCGCGCCGATCAGGATGCCGACGTAGATCTCCACTTCATGGATGGACTTCTCGGCGCCGGTGAACTGCACGGAGGTGTCGATGTAGCTGGCAAAGCCGACGAGGCAGGCCGCAAGACCGACCAGGCTGTGCATCAGCGCGACCAGTTCGGGCATCTGCGTCATCTGCACTTTCTTCGCGGCGAACAGGCCCACGGCGCCGCCGACGACCAGCGCAGCGACGACATACGGAATGCCCGCCGCCGACACGCGCGGACCGAGCACGGTGGCCAGCACGGCGATCACCATGCCGATCATGCCGAGCAGGTTGCCGCGGCGCGCGGTCTCGGGATTGGCCAGCCCGCCGAGGCTGAGGATGAACAGGATGGCCGCGCCGATATAGGAAACGGTTGTCAGGTTGGAAGTCATTGTCGTCGTTTCCTTATTTGCGGAACATCGCCAGCATGCGCCGCGTCACCGCGAAGCCACCGAACATGTTGACGGCCGTGAGCGCCAACGCGCCTACGGCCAGACCAAGGATCAGCCCCGATGGCCGGTCGCCCACAGCGGCCCCGTCCAGTGGCGGCGCAACCTGCACCAGCGCGCCGATCGCGATGATCGACGAGATCGCGTTGGTCACGCTCATCAGCGGCGTGTGCAGCGACGGCGTGACGTTCCAGACCACCATGTAGCCGACGAAGCAGGCCAGCACGAACACCGTGAAGTGCGAGAGGAAAGCGGCCGGCGCAAACTGGCCAACCAGCAGGAAAACCAGTGCGCCGAGGCCAAAAACGGTGGCAAGCGCCTTGGCCGACATCGGCTCGCCAGCGCCGTGGCCATGGCCTTTCGGCTTGGCAACCGTCGCCGCAGGCGGCGGCGTCTGCTGCTTGGGTGCGGCGGCCGGCTGCTTGATCGGCGGCGGCGGCCAGGTAATGTTGCCTTCCTTGATGACGGTGAGGCCACGAATGGCGTCGTCGTCGAAGTCGACGTTGATCGTGCCGTCTTTGGTCTTGCACAGTTCCTCGACTACGCGCAGCAGGTTGTTGCCATACAGCGTGGACGACTGCCGCGCCAGACGCGACGCGAGATCCGTATAGCCGACGATGGTCACGCCGTGGCGCACCACCGCCTCGCCGGGCACGGTCAGTTCGCAGTTGCCGCCCTGCTCCGCAGCCATGTCCACGATCACGCTGCCCGGCTTCATCGACTGCACCATCTCAGCCGTGATGAGTTTCGGCGCCGGCTTGCCAGGAATCAGCGCGGTCGTGATGATGATGTCCGCGTCTTTGGCCTGCTGCGCATACATCGCGCGCTGCGCCTGCTGGAAGCCCTCGCTCATCACCTTCGCGTAGCCGCCGCCGCCCGAGCCTTCCTCTTCGTAGTCGACCTTGACGAATTCGCCACCCAGCGACTTGACCTGATCGGCCACCTCGGCGCGCGTGTCGTTGGCGCGCACGATCGCGCCGAGGCTGGCCGCGGTCCCGATTGCAGCCAGGCCCGCGACGCCGGCGCCTGCGATGAACACCTTGGCCGGCGGGATCTTGCCGGCGGCGGTGACCTGACCGTTCAGGAAGCGGCCGAACGCATGGGCTGCCTCGATCACCGCGCGATAGCCGCTGATGCTGGCCATCGAGGTGAGCGCGTCCATCTTCTGCGCGCGCGACAGCGTGCGCGGCAGCGAATCGATCGCCAGCACGGTGGCGTGCTTCCCGGCCAGCTGCTGCATCAATTCAGGGTTTTGGGCCGGCCACACGAAGCCGATCAGCGTGCCGCCCTCGCGCATCAGGGCTACTTCTTCGCTGCCCGGGGGGCGCACCTTGAAAACGATGTCGCTGCGGGCCCAGAGTTCGGCGGCCGTTGCCACGACCTCGGCACCCGCAGCACGGTAATCATCGTCGCCAAAGTTCGCACCTACGCCTGCGCCGCTTTGCACGGCAACCGCGAACCCCAGCTTGATCAGTTTCTCGACCACCTCGGGCACGGATGCTACACGCCGCTCCGCGGTGGTTGTCTCCAGAGGAATGCCAATCAGTAATGTCATATTGTCTATTGATGGTAGTGGCCGTCGCAAGGAGCTCGGGCTCGCGCTTCAGGTTTTGTCGCACTAAGGAGCACGGAGCGAACAATGTCGATATGGGAAGTACTGCTTATACTGCGAGGTCGTCGAATCGATCAGCGACGGAATGCAAGCGCTTCAGCGCACGAGCTACCGCCTGATTCAGCGTCGATGCGACGACGCCGGCTTGCTGCGAGGCGACAGGTTGCTCCGTCGTAAGACTGCTCATCAGTGGCTCCATGAAAGGAGTGCCCGGATGTCCACGAGAGCCGCTCACGGACAATAAGACACAGACCAGATTCGGTGGTGCAATGCAGCAACGGTCCATTGTAAGATCGAGTTGACGTATGTCAATCGTTTGTTCGCGCAAACCGCTTCATGTCTCGCAAGGGGATCGGCAAACGCCTTGTCAGCTTTGGTGTACGGGGGATTACCTAGTACAAACCCGCACAAGGAATGCGTTGTGCCGCAGACACAAGAATTCGCTTTACCAGACGTTTGCAATGCAGCAAACCGAGTGGCGGTACGTGTTTTCTGCACGCTTCGAAGGCAACGCAATGAACTGCAACAGGTATCTCTGATGGGCTTTCATCGAGGCTGCCGCCATCGCATTGCGCAGTTGTCCGCAGGCCATTCGCCTTTATGAGCGCGATCGAGCGCGGCGAATGCCTGTGGTGGCCATGAAGGCGCCCACGTCTGAACCTCCCGCTGACGAAACGCCGTGATGCCCAGATCATCAGCCGAAATTAGCATGGCATTGCTAACTGTTTTGTCCCGGTACGGCCGACGCGTTACTGCGAACTGGCGCGACTCTTCTCGTCACAGCTCAAACAGCCGCCCACGATGAGGCTCGCAATCTCCCACGCCGGCGAGCCGCAACGCGTGCCACGCCATCGCATAGTTGCTCGATATCACCGGCTTGTGAATCGCCGCTTCCAGCTCCGGAATCAACCCCGCGATGCGCAAGCTCGTGCACGACACGAAAATCGCGTCCACGTCGCGATTGCGCGCAAGTCTCTCAACACCATTTCTCAACGACGCCGCGTCGATCCGCGCCACTTCGTTATCGTTTGCATGCTCGAACGACGCCATGCGCGTAATGCGGTGACCACGCGACTCGATATAGTCGCGCATGTAATCATTGATCGAACGCACATACGGCGTAAGCAGGGCCGTACGTTGAACTCCCAGTGCGCGAAGCGCCGCCAACGCCGCGGTGATCGGCGTAGTGCACGCGGCATCCGCACGCGCTTCGCGAATCCGCGCGAACACCTTTTCCTCCCCAATCACCATCGACGCGGACGTGCAGCCGAACGCCACCACATCGATACGCTCGGCCGGACGGATCAGCGCGACCGCCGGTGCAATACGGTCTTCCATTTCCGCTAACCGCTCAGGCGTGATGTCCGCCGAGTTATACACACGACTTTCGTAGAACGCCACGCCGTCCTGCGTCAGCAAGCCGCGCCACTCATGCTCAATCGTATGATCGGTGGCGAGCACCACAAGCCCGATCGCGGCGCGCCGGCAGATGCCGTCGTCCAGCGTGAAATCGAGCCTCGTGTACACGTCGTCGTGCCGTGCAATCTCACTCATTTCGAAGTCGTCCTGTGATGTCGCGTTCGGGTTCGCGAGTCTCCGCCGTCACTGCCTCCTTAAAGGTAGAGGATTGCCGACGCCTTTGTGTAATCGTTTATACGCAAATACCCTATACCGTCCCAACGCACACCGGCTCCTATCATGAAAGAAGCGCGCTTTGGTGTCAGCGCTCCGGTGAAACCAGCAGTCAAGCTGTTGACCTGGTGGATATGAATCACACGCAATCGCCCCATTTCCGCCCGGTTTCCGATGTCGCCGGACTACCCGTGTGGCGGATCGTCCAATCCCTCTCACAATAAGGAGTCGCTAACATGTTTGCTCAGAAGATTGGCCGGTCCGGTGCAGAGCAGGACTCGCGGCAAACGATTTTTGCGGGCCTCGCGGCCGCCGTAATGCTGCTCGTCGGGATGGCTCCCGGTTCGGCGCTGAGCCAGAGCAACACCATCAAGATCGGCGTGCCCGTCCCGCTGTCGGGCAGCAGTGCCAATGCCGGTACCGATATCGTCAATGGCGCGAAGCTCGCCGCCGCCAGAATCAACGCGGCCGGCGGCGTGCTCGGCAAGCAGATCGAACTGGTGCCCGAGGACGACGCCTGCGATGCGCAGACCGCGGTGCAGGCGGCACAGAAACTCGTCGATGCGGGCGTCGTCGCGGTAGCGGGCGGCTATTGCTCCAGCGCGGCGCTGCCGGAATCGACGACCTTCCATCGCGCCGGGATTCCCTACGTGCTGGATGCGTCGACGAATCCGCAACTGACCGAGATGGGATACGACAACGTGTTCCGCACGATCGGCCGTGACGATCAGCAGGGCCCCTTCGCTGCAAGCTTCATGAAAGACGTGCTGCACGCGAAACACGTGGCGGTGATCGACGACAACACGACCTATTCCAAAGGCCTCGCCCAGAACACCGTGCAAGCGCTGAAGAAGGACGGTGTCGATGTCGTGTACGCCAATTCAATCACGCCCGGACAGATGGACTATTCACCGACGCTCACCCGGGTCTCCTCACTGAAGCCTGACGTGATCTACTACACAGGCTATTTCTCCGAAGCCGGCCTGCTGGTGAAAGAGGCGCGGCAACTGGGTCTGAAAATGACCTTGATGGGCGGCGACGCCACCAACGACCCCACCCTGATGAAGACGGCCGGTCCCGCCGCCGACGGCATGATCATCACGACGGCACCGCTCGCGCAGTTCCTGAGCGGCGCGCACGCGTACGTCGATGACTATACGAAAGCTTACGGGCAAGCGCCTGGACCGTACTCGGTCTATGAATACGATGCCGTCGGGGTCACGGCGAAGGCCATCGCGGACGCAAAATCGACCCAGCCTGCCGCGATCTCGGCTGCTCTGCACAAGATCTCGAACTACCCGGGCGCGACCGGAACCATTGCCTTCACTCCGAAGGGGGACCGCAGCAAAGCCGTGTACATCACGATCATCGTGCACAACGACAACTTCGAGCCCTACCAGAGTCAGGATGCGAGCGGACATTGGGCGGCGATGAAGTAGGCGCTATCGCGCGCCCCACGCCGTCATGAGCGACTTCTTCCAGTTCGTCGTCGAAGGGCTGACGACCGGCTCGTTTTACGCGCTCGTCGCCCTCGGCTACACGATGGTCTACGGAATCATCCGGCTGATCAACTTCGCTCATGGCGATCTGTTCATGGTCGGCGCGTTCATCGGCTGGACCGGTCTGATGGTGCTCGCGTCCGCGCATCTGCCCCTCGCCCTGGCACTGCTGATCGCGCTGGTGGCCGCCATGACGGTCACAGGCGCGCTCGGCCTGCTGATCGAGCGGCTCGCGTATCAGCCGTTGCTGCGCGCGCCGCGGCTGTCGATTCTGATCACGGCGCTGGGCGTCTCGCTGGCGCTGCAAAACGGGGTGCTGCTGATCTACGGTGCAGGCTTTCGCACCTATCCGCACGTGCTGAGTCAGGCGGGGTTCGAACTCCACGGCGTGCAAATCACCTTCGCGCAGATCGGCATCATCGTGGCAAGCCTGGCGCTGATGCTGGCACTGTATTTCTTCGTTCATCACACTTTCCTCGGCACCGCGATGCGCGCTCTGGCCATCGATCAGGACGCCGCGCGTCTGATGGGCATCGACGTCGAACGCCTGATCCAGCTCACCTTCCTGCTCGGTTCGGTGCTGGCCGCCGTGGCGGGGGTCATGGAGGGGCTTTACTACACGCAGATCAATTTCTTCATGGGCTTCGTGCTCGGCCTGCGCGCGTTCACCGCCGCCGTGCTCGGCGGCATCGGCAACGTCCCGGGAGCGATGGCGGGCGGCATCCTGATTGGCCTGCTCGAAGCCTTCGGCGCCGGCTATGTCTCGTCGCAATGGACCGACGTGTTCGTCTTCGGCGTGCTGATCGCCGTGCTCGTGATCAAGCCGACCGGGCTGTTCGGCGAGCGCGTTGTCGAGAGAATGTAAGTCCATGAGCGCCAGCCAGGCTTCCGCGCGTTGGGCCAGGCCTGTCGGCGGCGCGCTGCTGGCCGCCGCCGTGGCGCTGCCCGCTGTCGCCGGCAACTATATCGTCGATGTCGGCCTGACCATCGTCACCTATTCGATCCTAGGTCTCGGGCTGAACATCGTGGTCGGTTATGCCGGACTGCTCGATCTGGGCTACGCGGCCTTCTTCGCGATCGGCGCGTACACGACGGCGTTGCTGGAAACCCTGCTGCACTTCTCGTTCTGGGAAACGCTGCCGTTCAGTCTGGCGTTCGCCGGCGTATCGGGCATCGTCATCGGCTACCCCACCCTGCGCCTGCGCAGCGACTATCTGGCGATCGTCACGCTGGGGTTCGGCGAAATCACGCGTATTGTCGCCACCAATCTCGACATCACGGGCGGCCCGAACGGCATCTTCGGCATCGCGAGCCCGAGCCTGTTCGGCTTCGAGATCAGTTCCCCGCTGGCGCTCTACGAACTGGGCATGGCGTTCCTCGTGCTGGTGCTCGTGTTCGCGATCCGGCTCGGCCAGTCGCGGCTGGGCCGCGCGTGGACCAGCATCCGCGAGGACGAGGCCGCTGCCGAGGCCGTCGGCGTGCCGACGCTGCGCGTCAAGCTGCTCGCCTATGTGATGGGCGCGCTGATCGGCGGGCTGGGCGGCAGCCTGTTCGCGGCCCGCTTCGGCACCATCGATCCGACCGGCTTCACCTATCTGCAGTCCGTCACGATTCTGATCGTCGTCGTGCTCGGCGGCCGGGGCAGTATTCCCGGTGTGATCCTCGACGCCGTCATCGTCGCCGGCCTGCCCGAACTGCTGCGCTTTCTCAACCTCTGGCGCATCTTCGCTTTCGCGATCGGGCTCGTGATCCTGATGCTGCTAAGGCCGCAAGGGCTGTGGCCCGCGCCGTTGCGCCGCGTCGCGCCGCCGCGCAAGGGCGCTGACGCCGACCGGGCTCCGGTGCCCAGCCACGCCGTCACCGATGAGACCCTGCTGGAAGTGCGCGACATGCAGCGCCGCTTCGGTGGCGTGCTGGCGGTCGGCGGTGTCAGCTTCACGGTGCGCAGCGGCGAGATCGTGAGCCTGATCGGTCCGAACGGCGCCGGCAAGACAACCGTGTTCAACTGCCTGACCGGCGTGATCCGTCCGACCGGCGGCCAGATCGTCTGGTGCGGGGAACGGCTTGCCGGCGGCGCGCCTCATCGCATCGTCCATCAAGGCATGGCGCGCACCTTCCAGGGCATCCGCCTGTTCGGCCACATGACGGCCTTCGAAAACGTCCTGACCGGCATGGATCATCGGCTTCGGACCTCGCTCGCAGCCGAGCTTCTGGCGTTGCCGTCCGCGCGCTCCGAGGCGGCGGACCATTCCACCGAGGGCCTGCGCTGGCTCGCCTTCGTCGGTCTTGCCGGCAGGGCCGGCGAGCGCGCCGCCGATCTGCCCTACGGCGATCAACGCAGACTGGAGATCGCCCGTGCGCTCGCCAGCAGCCCTCGCCTGCTGTTGCTCGATGAGCCGGCCGCGGGCATGAACCCGACCGAGAAACGCGCGCTGATGGAACTGATCCGGCGGATCCGCGATCATGGCGTGACGGTGCTGCTGATCGAGCACGACATGATGCTGGTGATGGGCGTGTCGGACCGGATCATCGTGATGGATCACGGCGTCATCATCGCCGAGGGCCAGCCCGCCGCGATCCAGGTGGATCCGCGGGTGATCGATGCCTATCTCGGCACCGCCGAAAAAGACGAGGCGAGCGACGATACTGCCGGGGAGAAATCGCTGTGGGACTCCTAGAAATCCGCGATCTGCGTGTGAGCTATGGGACCGTCGAAGTGCTGCACGGCATTTCGCTGGACGTCGCACAGGGCGAGATCGTCGCCTTGCTCGGCAGCAACGGCGCGGGAAAAACGACCACACTGCGGGCGATTTCCGGCTTGATCCGGCCGCGCGCGGGCGACATTGCGATGGATGGCCAACGCCTGATGGGACTGCGCGCCCACCAGATCGTGGCGCTGGGTCTGGGTCATGTGCCCGAGGGGCGGCGCATTTTCGGGGCGCTGACGGTGGAGGAAAATCTGCATCTCGGCGGCTATCTGATCCGGCGCGACAGTGCGGCATTGCAACAGCGAAGAGATCAGCTCTATGCGACTTTCCCCCGGCTCGGCGAGCGACGCAGCCAGTTGGCGGGCACGCTCAGCGGCGGCGAACAGCAGATGCTAGCGATCGCCCGAGCCCTGATGCTGCGCCCGCGTATCGTGGTGCTGGACGAACCGTCGATGGGACTCGCGCCGAAGCTGGTCCGCGCGATCTTCGGCATGATCGCCGACATCTGCCGCGAAGGCACCTCGATTCTCCTCGTCGAGCAGAACGCCCGTCAGGCGCTGCGAATCGCTCATCGGGCTTACGTGCTGGAAAGCGGGCACATTGCGCTCGCGGGGTCCGCCCGCGAGCTGGCTCAGGATAGCCGGGTCCGCGCTGCCTATCTGGGCGGCAGTGCCATCGCGGCAGAGTAACGCGCCAACCGAGCGATCGAGCTTGGCTGAAACGGGTCCGACGTGACGGACGTCAACCTGTCAGAGATCGGTTGGGAAAAGATCATCGAAGTGCTGCGTCGCCCCGGGGCGATGAGGACGCCGCCCAATCGCGGCACGACGCAGACCTGAGTTCAAGGGAGAACGCATCATGCTGAATTACCCTGCTGCCTATCAGTCCACCAAAGGCTCGGCGCTCGACGTCGACAAGGCGTTCTATCAACGCATCGCGTCACAGCACGACACCCGCACGCTGGTCGAATCGATCGTCGTGCCGATCCGCTCGGGGCAGGCGTGGACCGTGCCGGCCGGCCACGTGTTTCGCATCGTCACGATCGAAGGCCCGCAGGTTGCCGACCTGAACATGTGGAACCGGCACAACCCCCGCGAGCGCATGTGGGCATCGCGCACGCGCCAGTTGCAGCAGGCGCACGTGAGCACGTTCGACCGTCTATGGTCGACGCTGCCATTCCTGCGTCCGATGGTGACCATCACCGATGACAGTCTCGCAGGCTACGGCGTCGACGAGCACGGCGGCCGTGTCCACGATCTGCTCGGCACGCGCTGCGACCCCTACGTGAACCGCATGCTGACCGGCGAGGATTTTCATTTCCACTGCCACTCCAACCTGACGCGCGCCATCGCCCCGTATGGATTGACCGAGTTCGATGTCCACGACGTGCTCAACGTGTTCCAGTGCACCGGCCTGAATCTCGAAGACAAATACTTCATGAAGGCGTGTCCGGCAAAGAAAGGCGATTACCTCGAATTCTTCGCGGAGATCGATTTGCTGTGCGCACTGTCGACCTGTCCGGGCGGCGATCTGTCGGTGCCGATGTGGGGACCTGACGCGCGCGATCCGCTGGAAGTGTGCCGGCCGCTCGGCATCGAGGTCTGGCAACTCGCGCCGCACATGCTGGACGGCTGGACGCCGCCGGCTGTGGCTGCCTACAAGGGACAGCACGGCATGGTGCTGAATCAGCCGCAATGGAAGTGAGACTGCCGCAGCCCGCCTTGATGAAACTCCGCATGGGGGACCGCGCTACCGTGAATGGCCGCCGGCCTCCTCGTCTCTGAGGACATCATGAAAGTTATCGTGCTCGGTGGCGGGGTAGTCGGTGTAACGACCGCGTACCAGTTGCAGAAGGACGGTCACGAGGTCGTGATCGTCGAGCGGCAACCTTTGGTTGCAGCGGAAACCAGTTGGGGTAACGCGGGCATGATTGCGCCCGGGCATTCCTTTGTCTGGTCCTCGCCCAAAGCGCCGATGATTCTGCTCAAATCGCTGGTGCTGAAAGATCAGGCGTTGCGCTTCAAGTTCTCGGCAGATCCCAGGCTTTACAGCTGGTCGTGGCGGTTCCTGATGGAATGCACATCAGAGAAGGCCCGCCGCAATACCCTGCTCAAGCATCGGCTGGCCGCATACTCGCAACGCGTGCTGCACGAGGTGATCGCAGAGGACGACATTGCATACGACCGGAATGACCACGGCATTCTGTATCTGCATCGGACTCAGGAAGCGCAGGACCGCGGCGTCGAACACATGAAACTGCTGGAATCCGATGGGCAGGTCATCCGGGTTCTCAGCCGCGATCAGGTCGTCGCACTCGACCCGTCGCTGGCTTCGGCAAGAGACAGGATCGCCGGTGCCATACACTGCCCGACCGATGAGACCGGAGACCCTGCGAAGTTCACCCGCGCCCTTGCTGAAAAGATTGTCACGCGTGGCGGTACGCTTCTGACGGACACCACCATCGACGGCTTCGAAACCGCCGGGCAGGACGTGGTGGGCATCAGAACGAGTCGAGGCCTTGTAAAAGGCGACGCGTATGTGCTCGCCCTTGGCCCCTATAGTCCGATTCTTTCCCGACGGATCGGTATCGATCTGCCGATCTATCCGATCAAGGGATACTCGCTGACGATTCCGATCGATGGCCGGCCGTTGCCCCCTGCCGTTGCAGCGGTCGACGAGCACAACCTGGTCGCGATCTCGCGCTTCGGCGACCGGCTCCGGGTCACCGCGACGGCCGAGTTTGCCGGCTACGACACGAGCCATCAGCCTTCTGATTTCGCGTTTATGAAGAGCGTGACGCAGGAACTCTACCCGGCCGGCGCCAACTACGATCGCGCCGAAATGTGGGCCGGTCTCAGACCGATGACGCCGACGAACCTACCGATTTTCGGGCGCAAGAAGTACCGCAATCTTTATCTGAATACCGGTCACGGTCATATCGGCTGGACCATGTCGCACGGATCGGCTCGAATCACGGCCGACCTGATCGCGGGACGAACCCCGGCGATTCCTATGGACGGCCTGCTTTGCGACTGACCGCGACGCGTCTTGCAGCCAAAGCATCGTACTCAGGCTCCGCGTCATTGACCACCCTGTCGCGCGGGCTCGCGATGCCGAAATGCCTCGCCAGCGCATCGACGACATGTTCCGCCATCGCGTGGCGCGTTTCCTCGGTTCCCGAACCGATATGAGGCGTCAGCACCACCCTGCGATCGCGAATGAGCGCCTCGGGAACGGCAGGTTCATGCTCGAAGACATCGAGCGCGGCGCCCGCGAGCTTGTCCGCCGCAAGCGCCGCGATCAGCGCGCTTTCATCGACCACGGGACCGCGCGCGACATTCACGACGAAACCGTTGGGCCCCAGCGCGTCGATGACGGCAGCATCGACGAGATGATGCGTCGCGGGCGAAAGCGGACACGTGAGGATCAGCATGTCGCTATCGCGCGCGAGTTCGCGCACGTCGTCGTAGTACGGAATGTCGACGGCCTTGCGGCTGGGGCCGAAATAGGCGAGCGTCGAACCGAAGGCCTGCAGGCGCGTTGCGATAGCCGACCCGATGGTGCCGAGCCCGACGATGCCGACTTTCATGCGCGAGATCGAGCGCCCGAGCGGATAGTGGCCGTGCACGGGCCATTGACCTGAGCGAACAAAGGCATCGGCGTTCACGAAGTCGCGCGTGACCGCCAGCGCCAGGCCGACGGCCGCATTGGCAACGTCTTGCGCAAGAATGTGCGAGGTATTCTCGATCACGACGCCACGCGCGCGGACCGCCCCGATGTCCACATTGTCGAGTCCCGCGCTATAGCTCGAGATGATTTCCAGAGCGGGAAGCGCATCGAGTACCGCCGCGTCGATTATCGTTTTACGCAGGGCAATTCCTCGCACCTTGCTGCCGTGCGCATTGAGAAACGCATGCGCGGCGGCGGGATCCCTGGGCAGATCGAGCACCGTGAAAAGCGCTCTCAGTTCTGCATGGGTCCACTCGGGCAATTCTGCCGCATTGAGGATGATCGGCTTGGTCATGATTCAAATTCGAAAGTGATGATTCGACGCGCCATCGGCGCGCCCGGTGTGTTGTGCAACTGACGCAGAGCAGAGCAAAGCGAAGACGATTCAACTCATCTTCACGCGTTCGATCTTGCCCATGAAGAACAGATAGACGACGGCCGCAACGAGACAGTGCGCGGCGACGAAATACAGTCCGACCGTATAGCCGCCCGTCGCCTGCACGATATAGCCAAAGGCGATCGGCGTCACGATGCCGCCGATGTTGCCGATGCAATTGAAGATCGCGCCCGCGAGACCGACCGCCTCGCGCGGAGCGGTATCGCTGACGACGGCCCAGGTGCCCGCGCCTGCCGCCGCACCCTTGCCGAAGAAGGCCAAGGTCATCAGCAGAACGATCACGGTATTGCTTTCAGTGACGGCCGACAGAACGAGGCTGCACCCCAGCGCCATGCCGACGACATACGGCGTTTTGCGGGCCCACGACACGCTCCACCCGCGACGGATCAGCGAGTCGGAAATCGTGCCGCCCGCGATGCCGCCGACGAACCCCGCAATGGCCGGAACCATCGTCGCGAAGCCCGCCTCCATCACGTTCATGCCGCGCGCCTGCACGAGGTAGATCGGAAACCAGGTGATGAAGAAATAACTGAGCGCGATGGTGCAGTACTGTCCGATATACGAGCACCACAACATGCGATTGGCGAGCAGCATGCGCACCACGTCGCGCGAGATCGCCGGGCGCGACTGCAGCTCGTGCTTCGAATCGATATCGACCATCGCACCGCCCGCGATGATGTGATCGAGCTCGGCGCTGGAGACGCGCGGATGGTTGCGCGGCTCATACATGACGAAGGCCCACACGGCTGCCGTCGCGAGACCGATCAAGCCCAGCGCGATGAACGGAGCGGGCCAGCCGAAGCGCGACGTGAGCCAGCCGGCGAACGGCGAGAAGATCGCGACGGCGAAATACGAAGCCGATGCGAACAGCGAAGTGGCCAATCCCCGCTCTTGCTTGGGAAACCACATCACCGCGACGCGGCCGTTGGCGGGAAAGCTCGGCGCCTCGATCAGTCCGAGTGCGAAGCGCAGTGCGAACAGCAATCCCAGCGCAATCGACAGATCCGACGTGAAGTTGCCGATGAACCCGACCAGCATGGTCGCGATCGACCACAGAATCAGCGTCGCGCCATACATCGTCTTCGTGCCGACGCGATCGAGCAACAGGCCGCCGGGTATCTGGCCGACGACATAGGCCCAGCTGAAGGCTGACAGCACGTAACCCAGTTGCACGTGATTCAGGCCGAACTCCTTCGATATGCCGGGACCGGCAATCGACAGGATCGCGCGGTCCGCATAGGCGACCGTCGCGAGCAGCAGGATCATCGCAAGGATCGAGTAACGCGTGCGGGTCGTGCGGGCAGCGGTGTCCGCTATATACTGGGTCGTGCGTTCTGTAGCCACTGATATCTCCTCTTTCATGCCCCTGAACGGTTCGCGACGGCGCGCGGTGCGAAAGCCTTTCGACCTGTCGGCCGGACTTTTTTTGGGGGGTGTGTTCCGGATTAAACCGATGCCGCGTAAGACCGTCAATCTTGATTGAGTCAATCAACGTGAAAAACTGGATGACGCAGGAAGAAGCCTGCAACGCCCTGGGCGTGCGCAAGCAGACGCTCTATGCCTATGTCAGCCGCGGTCGGATCGAGGTCCAGGGCGACCCGGACAATGCCAACCGCAACCTCTATCGCTCGACGGATATCGCGGCACTCGTGAAGAAGCGCAGCCTCGGGCGAGCGCGCAAAAACATCGCGGCGAGCACGATGTCGTGGGGCGAGCCGATCATCGACACGAGCATCTCCACGATCGTGCGCGGCAGGCTTTACTATCGCGGCCGCGATGCGGTGCAACTGGCGGCGTCGTCGACGCTGGAAGAGGCCGCGCGCCTGCTTTGGAACATGACCGAGCCGCCGCACTTTCCGTCGTTCGAGCCGGTCCCGTTCGAAGGCCCGATCAGCGCACGCGTCTACGCCGCCCTGGCTCGCGACGCGGCGTACGATCGAGCGGAATCGGCTCGCGACTTCGCGCACAGCGTCGATCAAGCCGCCGCGCTGGTGGGCCGCGTCGCCAGCAATTTCGTCGAACTGCGGGCGGATGACGGCCCGTTGCATCTGCGGATCGCGAATGCGTGGGGCGTCGAGCATCATGCGGATCTCCTTCGGCGCGTGCTGGTGCTGCTGGCCGATCAGGAGCTGACGAGCTCGTCATTCGCGGCCCGCGTGGCCGCATCGACCGGGGCGTCGCTCGGTGCGTGCATGGTCGCGGGGCTCGCCGCGTTCTCCGGTCCGCTGCATGGCAATGCCATCGTGCGCGTTCTTCAGTTCATGGACGACGCGAAGCGCTCGGGAACCGAGACAGTCGTGCGAAAGCTGATCGCGGCGGGCGAGCCGTTGCCCGGTTTCGGTCACGAGCTGTATCCGCAAGGCGATCCGCGCGCCGCCGACCTGCTGGCCTCCTTCCAGGCGCCCGACGCGGCGCGCGATCTGATCGACCGTGTCGAACGTCTGACCGGCAAGTTGCCCGCTATCGACATCGCACTCGCCGCGCTCGTCGAGCATTGCGGTCTCCATGAGGGAGCAGCGTTCGCGCTGTTTTCCATCGCGCGCAGCGTCGGCTGGATGGCTCATTCGATCGAGCAGATCACCCAAGGATCTCTGTTGCGGCCGAGGGCGCATTATGTCGGGCCGGCTGCGGTCGACTGAAGGCAACAGCATCAGGCCGCGTTTCCTGATCTGCTTGCTAGTGAAAACCCCAAGTTCAGAGTCCGGTCGGCTGAACTGCGCTTGCGAAACACCATTCCATCGAGGTCCGCCCCTCTGCGGACCTGGCCGTTTTGCCGTTCAGCCTCAGTCATCGTTACCCTGGAGATAACAGTCGCATCCGGAGCGTTATTGAATGCGTGTCCGTCGCTCCCTAGACTCGCCTCATGTCCTGAGCGAGAGCCCACATGTCCAGTCAAAGTCAGTTCCAGTCCCGTTGGGCGACACGCCGCGCGGAAAAGCAACGGCGCATCGCGCGGGTCGCGTCGATCGCGGACGGCGCGGTCCTGCCCACCGATCGCATCGTCGACGTCCTGCAATACCTGATTGCCCCTGGAGACCGCGTGGTCCTCGAAGGCAACAACCAGAAGCAGGCGGACTTCCTGTCGCGCTCGCTCGCGAAAGTCGATCCGGAAATCGTTCACGACCTGCATCTGATCATTCCGAGCGTGAGCCGTGCCGAGCATCTGGACCTGTTCGAGCGACGCATCGCCCGCAAGCTGGATTTCGCTTTCGCCGGCGCGCAAAGCCTGCGCATTTCGCAGTTCCTGCAGGACGGCATCCTCGAAATCGGCGCCATCCACACGTATATCGAACTGTACGGGCGGCTCTATGTCGATCTGACGCCGAACGTCGTGCTGGTCGCGGGCTACAAGGCGGATCGCGACGGCAATCTCTATACCGGCGCAAGCACCGAAGACACGCCGGCGCTCGTCGAATCCGCAGCCTTTCGCGACGGCATCGTGATCGCGCAGGTCAACGAGATCGTCGATGATCCGAAAGACCTGCCGCGCGTCGACATTCCCGGTTCGTGGGTCGACTTCGTGGTCCAGTCGGACAAGCCGTTCTTTATCGAGCCGCTGTTCACGCGCGACCCGCGCCTGATCACGCCGGTCCATGTACTGATGGCGATGATGGCGATTCGCGGCATCTACGAGCGGCATCAGGTGCAATCGCTGAACCACGGCATCGGCTTCAATACGGCCGCGATCGAGCTGATCCTGCCCACTTACGGCGCGAAACTCGGGCTCAAGGGCAAGATCTGCCGGCACTGGACGCTCAATCCGCATCCGACGCTGATCCCCGCGATCGAGACCGGCTGGGTCGACAGCGTGCATTGCTTCGGCGGCGAGCTCGGCATGGATGCCTATGTCGCGCAACGGCCCGATGTCTTTTTCACGGGACGCGACGGCTCGATGCGTTCGAATCGCGCGATGTCGCAGCTCGCCGGCCAGTACGCGGTCGACATGTTCATCGGCTCGACGCTGCAGATGGATGGCGCAGGCAATTCGTCGACCGTCACGCATGGACGACTCGCGGGCTTCGGCGGTGCGCCCAACATGGGCCACGATCCGCGCGGCCGGCGTCATGCGACGCCCGCCTGGCTGGATCTGCTGCAAACCGACAACCCGCTCGAGCGTGGCCGCAAGCTGGTCGTGCAGATGGTCGAGACCTTTCAGGCCGGCGCCCAGCCGACCATCGTCGACACGCTCGACGCGGTGGAAGTCGGACGCGAATCGGGCATGCCGATCGCGCCTGTGATGATCTACGGCGACGACGTCACGCATGTGCTGACCGAGGAAGGCATCGCCTATCTGTACAAGGCGGGCTCGCTCGAACAACGCAAGGAGATGATCGCGGCCGTCGCGGGCGTGACACCGATCGGCCTTGCGAGCAGCGCGGAAAAACGCGCAGCCCTGCGGCGCGATGGTCTGATCGCGCTCCCCGAGGACCTTGGCATTCACCGCAGCGAAGCGAACCGGTCGCTGCTGGCCGCGAAGAGCGTCGCTGATCTCGTCGACTGGTCGGACGGCCTGTACGAGCCGCCCGCACGTTACCGGAGCTGGTGATGCGCGAGAACCTCGCCATGGTTTGCGCGCCGCTGCAACGCGCTTCGTTCGACCTTGCCGCGCACTTCGGCGCGCAGGTGGTCGGTGCGCTGATCGACGAAGTGACGCTCGCGCCCAAACCCGGACTCGTCGATATTCGAAGCCAGGGCGCGCATCACGATCTCGACTGGAAGCTGATGTGGCAATCCGCGTTGGCGCTGCAGCCGACCTTCGCGGAGCTCGCACGGGCCGGCATCGAAACGCGGCCGCTGCCTGAATTGCGTGAGCGCATCGGCGCGATCGGCCGCGACGGCGAAGCACGGATGATGGACGCGACGCAGGGCGTCAACACGCATCGGGGCGCGATCTGGGCGCTCGGACTGCTGGTGACGGCAGCCGCACGCGAACCAAATGACCTCGCGGCCGATGCGATCGCCGCACGCGCTGGCGAGATCGCCCGCATCGCCGACCGGCACGCGCCGCTGCAGACCGGCCACAAAGGCGAGCGGGCATGCGTCGACTACAACGTCGGCGGCGCGCGTGGCCAGGCGCAGGCCGGTTTTCCGCACGTCGTGCAAGTCGCGCTCCCCGAACTCGCCCGCTCGCGCAGCCGCGGCGACAGCGAAACCGCCGCCCGATTGAATGCGCTGCTCGCCGTGATGGCGAGCCTCGACGACACCTGCGTGCTGGCTCGCGGCGGCCGCGGCGCACTCGCCGAGATGCAAAGCGGTGCGCGGCGCGTGCTTGCCAACGGCGGGGCCGCTGCGCTGTCCGGCCGCCGTCATCTGAAGGCACTGGATCGGCGTCTGGTCGAACTGCACGTGTCGCCCGGCGGCGCCGCCGATCTGCTCGCCGCCACCCTCTTTCTCGACCGGCTCCAGGTTGAAGGCGCGGCCACGACCAGGCCCTATACGACTCACACACAGGAAATCTGATGGAAACCATCGTTCTCGAATTTGCGGCGGGCGCGCCCGCGCAACGCCGTGCAGCGGCCGGCGTAGTCGCGTCGGGCGATCTCGAAGTCCTGCTCGAAGCCAACGAGCCGCATCGTACTGTCGTGAACATCACGACTTCGGTCGACGGCAAGGCGCATGTATGGGAAGCCGTGCTGGAGCGCATTTTCGGCGACGGCTCGCTGCCGGCCGCGAAGCTGGAGATCAACGACTCCGGCGCGACGCCCGGGGTCGTGCAGATGCGCATCGGCCAGGTGTTGGAACAATTGCAATCAACGGGCGGAGCATGACGATCATGGATATACAGCAACTGCTCGAGCGTCAGAGCTTCATCGAGCTCGACGCGCGCAGCCGGGCAAGGAGACTGCTCGATCCGGGCAGCTTCAATGAACTGCTCGATCCGTTCGAGCGCGTGCGCTCGCCGTGGCTCGCGCGGCAAGGAATCGTCACGCAGGCTGACGACGGCACCGTGGTCGCCAAAGGACGGATCGACGGCCAGCCCGCTGTCGTGCTCGCCATCGATGGCGGCTACCAGGGCGGCAGCATGGGTGAAGTGTCGGCGGCGAAGATCGCGGGCAGCCTCGAACTCGCCGCCGACGACAACCGCAACGGCATCCCGACGCGCGCGGTGATCCTGTTCGAGACTGGTGGCGTGCGCCTGCAGGAGGCCAATCTCGGGCTCGCCGGGATTGCGGAGATTCACGCTGCAATCGTGGACCTGCGGCGCTATCAGCCGGTGATCGGCATCACTGCCGGGCCGATCGGCTGCTATGGCGGCATGTCGATCTCGGCGGGACTCTGCAGCTATCTGATCGGCACGCGCGAAGCGCGACTTGGGTTGAACGGACCGGCGGTCATCGAACAGGAGGCCGGCATCGCCGAATTCGACTCGCGGGACCGGCCGATGATCTGGAGCTTCACCGGTTGCGAGCAGCGTCACCGCACCGGGCTCGTCGACATCTACGCAGCCGATGACACCGATGCGATCCGCGCGGCCGTCATCGAACTGTTTCGCAGCGGACGTCCGCCGATGTGCCGTAGCGAACGGGTCGCCGGCTTTTTGCAACGGCTGTCGGAAATCGATCCGGGCGCGCAGGTTACCCCGGAGCAAGTGGTCGCCGCCTACGGCAAGGGATTTCAGTCATGAGCACACAGCAACTCTCCGCACGGGGCGCCGTCTGGCTCGACGCGCTCACGAATAGCGCGCCGCTGCGGCAGGGCTTTCCGCCTTCGGTGCGGGTGGCCGATGCGCGCCTCGGCGAATCCCCGGCGCGCTATATCGCGGTGGTGCCCGATCCGGACAATCCGTTTGCGCGCGCACGCCGCGGCGAGATCGGCTTGATCGAGGGATGGGAACTCGCACGGGCAGTGCGCGAAGTGGTCGACGCCGACGCGGCGCGCGACGGCAAGCGCGCAATCGTCGCGATCATCGACGTCGCCAGCCAGGCGTATGGGCGGCGCGAAGAGGCCTATGGGATTCATCAGGCGTTGGCCGGCGCCGCTGATGCGTACGCGAGCGCACGGCTGGCCGGTCATCCGGTGATCGGGTTGATCGTCGGGCGCGCGATGTCGGGTGCGTTTCTCGCGCATGGCTATCAGGCGAACCGGCTGATCGCGCTGGCGGATTCACAGGTAATGGTCCACGCGATGGGCAAGGAATCCGCTGCGCGCATCACGTTGCGCTCAGTGGCCGATCTCGAGTCGTTCACCGCCAAGGTACCGCCGATGGCCTACGACATCGACAACTATGCGTCCCTCGGACTGTTGTGGAAGCTCCTGAGCGTGAGCAACGCGGATGCACCCAGCGGTGCGGATCAGGCATCGATCGAAACGGCACTTCGCGCGGCGCTCGACGACATTCGCACCGACCCATCGCGTGGCCTCGCCGGGCGGCTGGCAAGCCCGCACCGCGCGGCATCGGCGACGGTACGGCAAAAGCTGCGCGAGCAATGGCGTTGAAGCCGCCCTGACCTTGGCCCCGATGCGGCACTAAACACCGCGTCGAGGCAGCTTCACCGGCCAGCCACGACCCATCAGAGGTCAACGAAATCAATCATCGGAGACAGCAACATGATCATCTACGGAACCGCCCTGCTCGCGTTCTGCCACCTGGCCGGACTTTTTCTCGGCGACCTGCTCGGGGTCGCGATCGGCGTCAAGACGAATGTCGGCGGTGTCGGCATCGCGATGCTGCTGCTGATCTTTCTGCGCCTCTATCTGCATGGAAAAGGTCTGCTGCCGAAAGAAACCGAAGCGGGTGTCGGCTTCTGGGGCGCGATGTACATCCCCGTGGTCGTCGCGATGGCAGCGAATCAGAACGTCGTGGCGGCGATCAAGGGCGGTCCCGTTGCGCTGCTTTCGGCACTCGGCGCCGCGGCGGTCTGCGCGTGCTGCATCGCCGTCCTTTCACGCACCGGTCGCGACAGCACTTCGCTCGTGAACGCGCCGCAGCTCGAAGAAATCTGAAGCCGGAGGTCATCATGTTGCACATGCTCGAAAAAGTATTCATGCAGAACGGCCTTGTTACGTCGTTCGCGCTGGTGGGGCTGATCATGTGGGTGTCGTCGGCGATCTCGCGCACGCTGACGCGCGGACGCGTGCACGGCTCGGCCATCGCGATCGTGATCGGTCTCGCGCTCGCGTATGTCGGCGGCGTCTTCACGGGCGGACAGAAAGGGCTCGCTGATTTGCCGCTTTTCACGGGTGTCGGACTGATGGGCGGTGCGATGCTGCGCGATTTCGCCATCGTCGCCACCGCCTTCGAAGTGCAGGCCAACGAGGCGCGCAAGGCCGGGCTCATCGGCGCGGTGTCGCTGCTGCTCGGCACGCTGTTGCCGTTCATCGTCGGCGCGAGCATCGCGCATGCGTTCGGCTACACCGACGCGGTCAGCATGACGACCATCGGTGCAGGCGCCGTCACGTATATCGTCGGGCCGGTGACGGGCGCTGCGATCGGCGCCAGCTCGGACGTGATCGCCCTCAGCATCGCGACCGGCCTGATCAAGGCGATCATCGTGATGATCGGCACGCCGATCGCGGCCAACTTCATGGGACTGAAGACGCCCCGCTCCGCGATGATCTTCGGCGGCCTCGCGGGCACCGTCAGCGGCGTCAGCGCGGGACTCGCCGCCACCGACCGGCGGCTCGTGCCGTATGGCGCATTGATCGCGACGTTTCATACGGGTGTGGGGTGCCTGCTCGGACCGTCGGTGCTGTTCTTCGCGACGAGAGCGTTGGTGGGCGCGTGAGCAAAAGGCTCGCTCTCGCCCCGTCTTTATCGCAAACATCATGAGCACGCTGTTCACCTTCCCCGGCCAGGGCTCGCAAAAGAGCGGCATGCTGGCGATGCTGCCCGATCATGTCGAAACGTGCCGCGCACTCGAAGAGGCCAGCGATACGCTCGGCTACGACGTCCGCTCGCTCGATGACGCCACTTCTCTGCGCTCGACCATCGCCGTTCAGCTATGCCTGTTGATCGCGGGCGTCGCACAGGCGCGCGTGCTGAGTGCGTGCGGCTGCGAACCCGACATCGTCGCCGGTCTGTCTATCGGCGCCTATCCGGCCGCGGTCACGGCCGGCGCGCTGCGCTATGCGGATGCCGTCAGACTCGTTGCACTGCGCGGCCAGTTGATGGAACGCGCGTACCCGAGCGGCTACGGGATGACAGCGATCGTCGGCCTCAGACAGCGGCCGCTCGAAGCTCTGATCGCGCGGGTCAACCGCGCGGCCACGCCTGTCTTCCTCGCTAACCTGAATGCCGAAACACAGATGGTGATTGCCGGCAGCGACACCGCGATGCAGGAACTGGCTGCGCTTGCGCTCGAGGATGGCGCGCAACGCTGCGAGCGGCTCCACGTCGCGGTGCCATCCCATTGCGCGTTGCTCGACGAGCCAGCGGCCGCGCTCGCCGAAGCATTCGCGCCGGTCACCGTGCATGCGCCTCGCAAGGTGTATCTGAGCAGCAGTGCGGCGCGGCCGCTGTTCGACGGTCGACGCATCTCGGTCGATCTTGCCGCCAACATGGCGCGGCAGGTGCGCTGGTACGACACGATGCGGCTCGCGTGGGAGCGCGGCGCCCGCCTCGCGATCGAGATGCCGTGCGGCAACGTATTGACCCGCATGACCCGCACGACCTTCAATGAAGGCATCGCGGCGAGCAGCAGCGAGACCGCATTGCCGGACCTTTGCATGCTCATCGAGCGCGAACACGCTCACGCGTGACGGCTGAACGACGCGTGGGCCTCAGTCGGCGTTGCGGGTCCGCAGGCGACAAACCGCCATCAGCGCAAGCAGATTCGGATCGCGCTCACGCGCGCGCAGATAGCTGACGCCGATGGTCTGGCGCATCAGATACTGCGGCTTGAGCGGAATGAATTGCACCTTGTCGCCGAACACGCCGCGCACGCGGCCCGGCAACAGCGTGTAGCCAACCCCGCCGCCCACCAGATTCATCAGCGAGAAGATATCTCCGACCTTCATGGTCACGTTCGGCGTGAAATCCGCCACCCGAAACGCGTCCAGAAAGCCGTGATACGTGACGAAACCCTCGCCGAGCGACACGAATGTCTCGTCGCGGCAATCCCGCAGATCGATCGCTTGCTGATTCGCAAAGCGCGAGTTCGCGGGCGCCCCGAAAAAGATGTCGTCTTCGAAGAGCGGCAACGAATCGACTTCGGGCTCGCCCTCAGGCACGGCCATGAGCGCCGCGTCGACTGCGCCCTGTTTCAGCTTGTCGAGCAGCTCGGCATTCGAGCCGAGCGCGAGTTCGACCTGAAGGGCCGGCCGCCGCACCTTCAGATCGACAACGATGCCGGGCACGGTCTTGATGGTCAGCGAATACAGCGAGCCGATCTTCAGCCGGTCCGATGAATAGCCCGCGGCCTCTCGCGTTGCGCGGATACCATCGGACATCAGCGTCAGCACTTCCTGTGCGACGTCGGCGAGCATCTGCGCCGCTTCCGTCGACTTCAGATTGCGGCCCTCATGCCGGAACAGCGCGCAGCGCACGCCCTGTTCGAGCGAGTGCAGCGCCCGATGCACGCTCACCGTGCTCACGTTCAAGGCTTCAGCCGCCTTTGACAGGTTCCCTGTCTCCATGAACGCGAGCAGGACTTCCAGCTTGCGGAAAGTGATCTCGTCGTCGATTCGGTCGGGCATCTTGGGCTCTGGATTTGTTGGAATGACGCTGAGTGAAGCTCCATTCACCCGACCGGGCGCAGGCGCGCCGGGCCACGTAGCGACTGACGCTCCGCATCCGTTTCGACGAAGACCGTCAGGGATTTTCGCTTTGCGCCCGGATCCCGGGCGCAGTCGTTGTGTGCTATTGCCACTTCGCGTTCTTGTGACGATTGCGGCCCACTACGTCCCACTGTTTTCTCGCTTCCTTTTGTGCCGACTTCCCGTGATCATCGTGCGGCTCTCCGCCGGCTGGTTGATCGACCTTGGCGCCCCGCCTCGAGCGCCTGAACATTTCGGCGAATCTCATCTCGACCTCCTTCTGCGGTAACGACGCCGCAAAAATCAGTGTACTCCGGCTGGCATGACGAAGGTCGCGATCCCGGACTTGGTATGCCAGTTCTACCGCGGGCAAGCCAGACATCAGCGATTGCCCCAATCTCAGGACGCGCTTTGCGAATCCCCGCCCAGGACTGCGCTGGGCACTGCTCGGTCCGTTTCTCAACCTTCACGCTTCCGGAGGAGCCGGCGGCATCACGCATGTGCTGCAGCATCTTGGCGCGGCCCAGCGCGAGTGGGACAGAGACCTGGGCAGGTATCCCGAGACAGACGACTACATCGAGTCGATTGCGAGCGGCGTCGATACGGAACTGCAGTCGTACGACTTTCCAGAAATGCTTCGCCAGCGGGATCAATTGCTGATTCACCTGCTGGAGGCGAAGCGAAGTCTTTCTCAGATCCCGTAGGTGAGCGGTACCTGCAGGTGAGCGGAGTCTGGATGCGGGTGTCGGGCTGAAGCGGCACCTGTTGAATCCGCGATTTGCATGAGCTTCGCTCCATCGCGCAGCTCCAACGTACGTCACCTTGACGCGGCCGAATCGGTCCACCACTCCCCCCGCCGCCACGATGAGCGCCCCCGCAACGCTGTCACGCTTGCGGCGATGTCGCTCGTGCCATTGCCGTCGATCCTCAGGTTTGTCTTCATCGATGGCGACACATTGGATGTCGTCTGGGTGCGGGATTTCCCTGGGCTGACATGCGTTCGATAGCAGGTTTAAATAAATCAACTGGATTGATTTAGTCGCTGCGATTGCACGGTCGGCGGAAGAGATTCGTGAAAGATCCGCGGCGCGCGCGAATCTGATCAGCACCGTCGTCGGGCGGCGGCATTGCCGTCGGCGGCGGCATTGCCGTCGGCGGCGGCATTGCCGTCGGCGGCGGCCATTGCATGCGCGGCGCAAGCAGCAACGCGGGCGATCTCGGCGTGTTGCCTGCGTCGCCTGACCGCGCGGCGTCGGCACCGAATCGATTTTCTTTACGACAATCAGGAGACCGTAAGACATGTCGACGCTTACCCAGTCACCTACATGGCGCGCGTTCGCCGCGCATCACGCAAGCTTTGCGCACGGTTCGATCAGCGAGCTGTTCGCCAACGATCATGATCGCGTTGCGCCCTTTTCGCTTGAAGCGGCCGCCCTGCACGGCCTGATCGACCGTTTCAGGCCGCGGCGCAAGCAGCAGCCTGCATCGCCAGATTGAAACGACGCACGGAGTCAGAATGACGACGAACCTCCCCAAACTGGTCGTGTTCGGTGAAGCACTGACCGACTTTATCCGCGAAGATAACCAGCGCTGGCGTAGCACGCCCGGCGGATCGTGCTGGAACGTCGCACGCGTGGGCGCGCGCCTCGGCGTGCCCACCGGTTTCGCCGGCACCGTTAGCCGCGATGCCTTCGGCGATAAGTTGATACAGCACAGCCGGCAGGCGGGGCTCGACATGCGCTTCACCCGCCAGGTCGAGCGCGCGCCGTTTCTCGCCATGGTCGTCTCCAGGCATCCGCCGCAATATTTCTTTGTCGGCGAGAACAGCGCCGACCTTGCTTTTGACGTCGATGCGTTGCCCTCCGGCTGGATGGACGCGGCCCGGATCGTTCACTTCGGCTCGCTCAGTCTGGTCCGGCAACCGCTGGCAGCGCACCTTCTGGAGATCGCGGAAGCCTCCCACGCGGCCGGCAAGCGGATCTCGTTCGATCCGAACTACCGCGATCTGATGGCCGGTCCCACGTACCGAAGCACACTGCGCCGCATGGCCGGGCTCGCCAGCTATATCAAGGTGTCGGACGAGGATCTTCGAGGCCTGTTCCCGGAACTGGACGAAGCCACCGCGCTCGCTCAACTGCGCGCGTGGGCTCCAACCGCGTCAATCCTGCTGACGCGCGGCGCTGAAGGCATGCGACTGTTCACGGCGCGGGAGGTGCTGTTCCAGCCGGCGTTCGCGACACAGGTGATCGACACGGTCGGCTGCGGCGACGCCTGCTTCGGCGGATGGCTGGCGAGTCTGCTCGCGCGGCCCGACGCTTCGTTAGCCTCTCATCTGGAGTTCTCCGCCGCGTGTGCCGCGGCAACCTGCGCGCGGCAAGGAGCCTATGCCCCGCTATTGGACGACGTTGCAGCGCTGGTTGGCGCTGAAAGTCCTTGCATCGACTTCCACCCCTGAATGCCATGACCAAACGCTCTACTACCGGGTCCGACCACTCCCCCTTCGTCTTCGTCCTGTTCGGCGGCACAGGCGACCTTGCGATGCGCAAGATCTTGCCCGCCCTTTTCGCGGCGCACCGCGACGGTCTGCTCGCACCCGATGGCCGGATCGTCGGCGTCGCGCAGACGGCGCTCGATACCGGCGGCTACCTGCAATGGGTTCGAGAACACGTGAAACCCCACGTCGCGGGAGCCTCGATCGACGATGCAACGTGGCGGAGCTTTCTTGAGCGCATCGCCTACGTGGAGCTCGACGCCAGCCGGCCGGAAACGTACTCCGTGCTGCGCGACGCGCTCGGTACGGCAAGCGGACGGCGCATTTTCTATCTGGCGACGGGACCTGCGCTGTTCGTGCCGATCTGCGGCGCGCTGGCATCGGCCGGGCTCAGCGAAGGCTCCCGCATCGTGCTGGAAAAACCGCTCGGATACGATCTGGAATCGTCCAACGCAATCAACGACGCGGTCGGCCAGATCTTCAACGAAGACCAGATTTACCGGATCGACCACTATCTCGGCAAGGAAGCGGTTCAGAACCTGCTCGCGCTGCGCTTTGGTAATTCGTTATTCGAACCATTATGGCGCCGCGAATGGGTCGAAAGCATTCAGATCACCGTGGCCGAAGAACTGGGCGTCGAAGGCCGCGGCAACTTCTACGATCAAACGGGTGCGTTGCGCGATATGGTGCAGAACCACCTGCTGCAGTTGCTTTCGATCATAGCGATGGAGCCACCGGGATCGATGGATGCGGACGCGGTGCGTGACGAAAAACTGCGCGTGCTGCGCGCGCTCAAACCGCTGCCTGCCGATGAAATCCGCCGTAGCGTGGTGCGCGGTCAATATCACCCAGGCGCCATCAGGAACACGCCCGTATGCGCCTATCACGCGGAGGCTGGCGTCAGGCCAGGCAGTACGACCGAGACATTCGTTGCACTGAAAGTCGAGGTGGAAAACTGGCGCTGGGCAGGCGTGCCGTTTTTTCTGCGCACCGGCAAGCGACTCGCGGGACGCGTTGCTGAGATCGTCGTCAATTTCCGGCCGGTGCCGCACTCGGCCTTAGGGCCGACCGCCCTGCGCCCGGGTTCGAACCGGCTGACGATCCGTTTGCAGCCGAACGAGTCGATTCGCCTCAGCGCCCTCGCCAAGCAGCCCGGCATGGGGATGACCCTGCAAGGCGTGCACCTGGATCTCGCCTTCGATGAATTCTTCCAGCAGGACCGCATGGAAGCTTACGAGCGCTTGCTGCTCGATGTGATCGGCGGGCGGCTTGCCCTCTTCGTGCGGCGTGACGAACAGGAGGCGGCATGGCGCTGGGTCGCACCGATCATCGAAGACTGGGGCACGCAGGCAAGCCCGCCGAAACCCTACGCATCCGGCACATGGGGCCCGGCTGCGTCCAGCGCGTTACTGGCACGACACAACACCTGCTGGCCAGAAGAAGAAAACTAATTGCGCCGGCCGGATACGACGCTCCCCTTTTCCTGTCACGACGACAAGCATGGACAAAATCTGGCACCTCGAATGGCCTCACGGCTCCTTCAACGTTCACGCCAAAGGCGGAATGCTCGGTGGTATTTCGCTACGCCACGGCGACGAGCGCGTGCAGCCGTTTTACGAGGCCCCGTGGCTCGACGATGGCACACCTGAGCAGGCAGGACTGCTCGGCCAGCTCAGAAGCGAATTTCCATGTGTTCCGTTTGGGGTGCCCTGGTCGCCTGAGAGCGTCACGACAAGCTGGCAGAAAAGCCTTGCCGCGTCGGTCGACGAACACGATGCCTCGCTCGATTCGAGTGACGACCTGCTGCATGGTTACGTCTGCGTGGGTGAATGGACCCTCGTGCGACAAACAGACCTGTCGATCGAGATCGCGCTCGAGTATCCGGCCTCGTCGTCGATCGCCCGTGTCGTTCGCGTGATCCGCGCGGACCCCGATGCCCCGGCAATCGACTTCTCCGTGAGGGTCGAGGCTCGCCGCAAGACGCGACGCCCGCTTGGACTGCATCCGAATCTGGCGCTGCCATCGATGCCCGGCGCGCTGCAGATCCATCCGGGCAGGTTTCGTTTTGGCGTCGTGCATCCGGGCGGCCCTGAACCAGGCGTGTCGCATGCCGCGCCGGGCGCAGTTTTCGAGCAACTCGACAACGTCCCGCTGCGCACTGGAGGAACGGCGGCGTTCGACCGCCTCCCCTTCGCTCACGATACCGAAGAAATCGTTCAGCTTTGCGGAGTCGATGGGGCGGTCACGCTGACGAACGAAGAGTCCCGCGTTGGGTATCGGCTAACGTGGGACGCTTCCATACTCCCATCGCTGCTGTTGTGGATCAGCAATCGCGGCCGCACTCACAGCCCCTGGAACGGCCGCAACCTGTGCCTCGGTGTCGAGCCGGTGGCAAGCGCGTTCGAGCTGGGCTGCCGTCCGTCGCTAGCGGCAAACCCGATCAATGCGAGAGGAATTCCAACCGCGGTCCCGATCGAGCCAGGCCGACCGGTTGAGATCGCTTATCGATTCGAGGTCGTGACGCCATGAAGGCAGGCGACGCCTGAGCAACGATTTCGCTTGTCCAATCTGCGAAGGCGTTTCCGCTCGATTGCGGGCGCAAACGCGCAGAGCCTTTGCGCCCGATCCGCCATTTCATCGAACACCGATGAGCACCCCGCACGCGGCTGCATGTGGGGCCAACGCACGCTACACGTCACAGCATCCGAGACCACCCGACGCACGACGTGCATGTCATGAAGTGCCTACTCCACTGCAAATTGGTGCGTGCCCGCCCCATAACCGGGATTTCCCCAGGCTGACACGCGCCTCTTTCCGGCATTAAATAAATCATCTTGATTTAATTAATGCGCCAGCAAGCCGACCCGGGCTGCCGGCACAACCGGAGGAGACACGTGAGAAGTCCGCATGTGGGCCAGGGCAGCAACTCGGCCAATGTCCGCCGCTTCAACGAGCGCCTGCTGCTGCAGGCGCTGCGGCGCGCCGGCGAAGCGTCGAAGGCCGATCTCGCCCGCCTTGCCAATCTCACCAGCACGGCCGTGGGCAGCATCATCACGTCGCTGACGGAAAGTGGCCTGATCGAGATGACCGGGCGGCGTCTGGACGGCGGACGCGGACAGCCCGCCTCGCTGCTGCGTCTTTCGCCGCGCGGCGCGTTTGCGCTTGGCGTGCGCCTCGACCGGACCAATATCGAAACCGTGCTGGTGGACTTCGCGGGCCACATGATCGAGCGCCGCTCGCACGACATGCTGCTGCCGCAGCCTGCCGTGGCGCAGCAAATCGTCCAGCAGGATATTCGTGAGCTTTCGGGGTTGCTGAGCAAAACCGAGCGCAGCCGTCTCGCGGGTATCGGCGTCGCGCAACCCTACAACCTCGACAGCTGGCTAAGCGAGCTGGGCCTGCCCGCCGACACGTTTCGTGCGTGGAGCGACGTCGATTTCGGCGACGAGCTGAGCCGCGCGCTCGGGCTGCCCGTGTTCAGCGAGAACGACGGCAACGCCGCCGTCATCGCCGAAATCTTCTATGGCTGCGGTCGCCAGCGCGACGACTTCCTTTACCTCTTTCTCGGCGCGGCGATCGGCGGCGGCATCGCCATCGACGGCGACTGTGTGCGCGGCCTCACCGGCAACGCGGCCGACTTCGGCATGATGCCCGTCCCGCCGAGCGCGCTGCCCTCGGCGCACAAGCCGTCGGCCAGGTGGGACATCCTGCTCTCGCGCGCCTCGCTGATCGCGCTGCGCCGGCATCTGCAGTACCACGGCGAGAAGGTCGATAACCGCGCGGACATCGAAGCTTGCATCGCGCGTCGCCATCCGGCGGTCGACGAATGGCTCGACGACTGTATCGACGCGCTCGCGCCCGCGCTGCGTTCCTCGCTGTGCGTGCTCGACGTGCCGGCCGTGGTGCTCGACGCCGACGTGGACGCGGGCCTCATCGGCACGCTGATGCAGCGCCTGCACGTGGCCGTTGCGGCCACCGCACCGGAGGCACGCGGCACCCCCACCCTCGTGCGCGGCACCTTCGGGCCCGATGCGGGCGCGCTTGGCGCCGCCACGCTTCCCATGTTCTTCAACTTTTCGCCACGTGCAGGCATCCTGGTGGGCGCCCGCGCACAAACGCAGGAGGTGAGCCATGTCGCGCTCTGAGTCGACGCCCCCGCTGCTGGAAATGCGGGGCATCAGCAAGACGTTCCCCGGTGTACGCGCACTCGACAAGGTGCGCCTGTCGGTCTGGCCCGGCGAGGTGCACTCGCTGATGGGCGAGAACGGCGCGGGCAAATCCACGCTCATGAAGATTCTGTCGGGCGCCTATCAGGCCGATCCCGGCGGCGAGATCCTCATCGACGGCAAGACGGTCGTGATCGACGGGCCGCTCGCCGCGCGCGAGCTGGGCGTGGCCGTCATCTATCAGGAACTGAGCCTCGCGCCGAATCTATCGGTCGCCGAAAACATTCACGCGGGGCGCGAACTGCGCCGCGGCGGCGGCCGCTTCGGCATGGTCGACCGCGCCGCCATGGAGCGCGGCTGCGAAGACGTGCTCACGCGTCTGGGCGCCACCTTCGGGCCGACGACGCTGGTAGGTTCGCTGTCGATCGCCGAGCGCCAACTCGTAGAGATCGCACGCGCCGTGCACAGCGACGCGCGCATCATCGTGATGGACGAACCCACCACGCCGCTCTCCTCTCGGGAGACCGAGCGCCTCTTCAAGCTGATCCGCCAGCTGCGCGAGGAAGGGCTCGCGATCATCTACATCAGCCACCGCATGGCCGAGATTTACGAGCTCTCCGACCGCGTTTCCGTGCTGCGCGACGGCACCTACGTCGGTACGCTGATGCGCGACGAGCTCAGCGCCGAAAGCCTCGTGAGCATGATGGTGGGCCGCGATATTTCGGGCTTCTACAAGAAGCAGCATGCGCCCTACGACCCGGGCCACGTGGTGCTCACCGTACGCGATGTGGCCGACGAGAAGCGCGTGCGCGGCTGCAGTCTCGACCTGCATTCGGGCGAAGTGCTCGGCATTGCGGGCCTCGTGGGTGCTGGCCGCACCGAACTCGCGCGCCTCATCTTCGGCGCGGAGCAGCGCGCCCGCGGCGAGATCTCCATCGACGGCCGCACGCTGCACGTACACGGACCGCGCGATGCCATCGACGCCGGCCTCGTCTATCTGACCGAAGACCGCAAACATCAGGGTCTGTTTCTCGACATGAGCGTGCGCGACAACATCAACGTCGCGGTGGCAGGACGCGACGCGCGCTTTGGTGTGCTCGATCTCGCACGGGGCTCGTCGCGCGCGAAGGACTCGATCAGTTCGCTGTCGATTCGTGTGCCGAGCCCCCGCGTAAACGTGGGCGCGCTGTCGGGCGGAAATCAGCAGAAGGTGCTGCTGTCACGTCTGCTGGAAACCAAGCCGCGCGTGCTGATTCTCGACGAACCGACCCGCGGCGTGGACATCGGCGCGAAGTCGGAGATCTACCGCATCATCAACGACCTCGCCAAAACCGGCGTGGGCATCATCGTGATTTCGAGCGAACTGCCCGAGGTCATTGGCGTGGCCGACCGCGTGCTCGTCATGCGCGAAGGCGTTTTCGCCGGAGAGCTGGGCGGCTACACCGGCAAGCCCATCACCCAGGAAGCCATCATCGAACTCGCCACCGGCTCGCAAGCCGCGCTGGACGAGGCCGCCTGATTCTGTCGCACCCGTCGAAGAGATATTGAGGAGCACTACATCATGAAGAGCATTCTTCCCCGCCATGGCGCTGCGCCGTCGTCCGTCAATCCCGCACAACCCGTCCAGGCCACGCGTCCCAGCACGGCCGTCGACGGTCATCGCGCCCGCATGAAGTCCCTGATGCGCACGGCGGGCATGCTGCCCGTGCTGGTGCTGCTGTGCATCGGCTTTGGGCTGCTCAACGGCGGCTTCTTCACGCTCGAGAATCTTTCGATCGTCACGCAGCAGGCGTCGATCAACATCGTGCTCGCCGCCGGCATGACCTTCGTCATTCTGACGGGCGGCATCGACCTGTCGGTCGGCTCGATCCTCGCCGCGTCGGCGGTCGTGGCCATGCTCTGCTCGACGATCCCCGGCTGGGGCTGGCTCGGTATTCCCGCCGCGCTCGCCGTGGGCATCGGCTTCGGCGTCGTCAACGGCGCGCTGATCTCGCTGCTGCGCCTGCCGCCCTTCATCGTCACGCTCGGCTCGCTCACGGCGGTGCGCGGCATCGCTCGCCTGATCGGCCACGACACCACCATCTTCAATCCGCAACTGTCGTTCGCCTTCATCGGTAACGGCACGCTGTTCGGGGTGCCCTGGCTCGTGATCATCGCGCTCGTGGTGGTAGGCGTCTCGTGGTTCGTGCTGCGTCGCACGGTGCTCGGCCTGCACATCTACTCCGTGGGCGGCAACCCCGAAGCGGCACGCCTGTCGGGCATCAAGGTCTGGGGCATCGAGATGTTCGTCTACGCGGTCTCGGGCCTGCTCGCCGGCCTCGGCGCGGTGATGTCGGCCGCCCGTCTGTACGCCGCGAACGGCTTGCAGCTCGGCCAGTCGTACGAACTCGACGCGATCGCCGCGGTGATCCTGGGCGGCACGAGTTTCGTGGGCGGCGTGGGCTCGATCGTCGGCACGCTGATCGGCGCGCTGATCATCGCGGTGCTGTCGAACGGTCTGGTGCTGCTGGGCGTCTCCGACATCTGGCAATACATCATCAAGGGCCTCGTGATCGTGGGCGCCGTGGCGCTCGACCGCTATCGCCAGCGCGGCTCGGCGCGTACTTGAAGTGCGCTGCCGGCTAACGTTCCAAACCTCGAACTTTCATACCCGAAAAGCGCGCACAGGCGGTCCTCCTGCACCCGCGCATTACACACATCAACTGGACCTTCTGGAGACATAGTCATGTTCAAGCAAACGACCGCCATCGCTATTCGCGCCGCTGCCTCCCTGGCACTCGGCTTTGCGCTGCAAGGCGCGCACGCCGCCGACAAGCAACTGAAGTCGATCGGCGTCACCGTAGGCTCGCTGGGCAATCCCTACTTCGTGACCATCGTGCAGGGCGCGGAAGCGAAGGCGAAGCAGATCAACCCGAATGCGAAAGTGACCGCCGTGTCCGCCGACTACGACCTGAACAAGCAGTTCACGCAGATCGACAACTTCATCTCGGCCCACGTCGACATGATCCTGCTCAATGCCTCGGATCCGAAGGCGATCGAGCCTGCCGTGCGCAAGGCCCGCGCGGCGGGCATCGTGGTGGTGGCCGTGGACGTGGCCGCGGCAGGCGCCAACGCCACCGTGCAGACCGACAACGTGAAGGCCGGCGAGATCTCGTGCGAGTACCTGGTGAAGAAGATCAACGGCAAGGGTAACGTGATCATCGAGAACGGACCGCAGGTCTCGGCCGTGATCGACCGCGTGACCGGCTGCAAGCAGGTGCTCGCGAAATCGCCGGGCATCAAGATCCTCTCCGACGACCAGGACGGCAAAGGTTCGCGCGAAGGCGGCATGAACACGATGCAGGGCTATCTGACGCGCTTCCCGCAACTCGCCGGCGTCTTCACCATCAACGATCCGCAGGCCGTGGGCAGCGATCTTGCCGCCAAGCAGCTGCATCGCAACAACATCGTGATCACGTCGGTGGACGGTGCACCCGATATCGAAGCGGCGCTGAAGACCGATACGCTGGTGCAGGCTTCGGCGAGCCAGGATCCGTGGAAGATGGCGCAAACGGCCGTGCAGACGGGCTACGACATCATGAACGGCAAGAACCCCGCCAATCCGATGATCCAGATGACGCCCCAGCTCATCACGCGCGATAACGTCAGCGGCTACAAGGGCTGGTCGTCGCAGCACTGAGCGACTTTGACTGGCGTTGGACGGATGGATGCGCTGCACGCGCACCCATCCGTCCATTCGCGCGGTTTGTTCGACATTTTCTCCACCCTATTTGCACCCGAGCCTCAATGAACGTTCCCACCGCCTTCGGAGCTCTGATGACGACCGATCACAATGCGCGACTCGCTCAGCATTTCCCCACGCTCGACGACATTCCGTCGGAACAACGGCTGGCCGCCCCCGTCCATCAGCGCGGCTACCTGATTGGCGGGCAGATACTGACATGGGACGGCCCGTGCAAAACCGTGCTGTCGCCAGTCTGCACACGCGCCCCCGCGACCGGCGCAGTCGCCCAGGTGGAGATCGGCAGTTACCCGTTGATGGGCGAGGCACAAAGCGATGCCGCGCTGGATGCCGCGGTCGCCGCCTACGACAACGGCCGCGGTCAATGGCCGACGATGACGGTCGCTGCCCGTATCGGCTGCATGCAGGCGTTCGTCAAAGGCATGGTCGAGCGCCGCCAGACGGTCGTCAACATGCTCATGTGGGAAATCGGCAAGAGCCTCGCCGACTCGCGCAAGGAATTCGATCGGACCATCGAGTACATTCAGGCCACCATCGAGGCCCTGAAGGACGTTGAAAATGATCATTCGCGATTCATGGTCGTCGAGGGAACCATCGGTCAGGTCCGCCGCACGCCGCTAGGCGTGGTGCTGTGCATGGGGCCGTACAACTACCCGCTCAACGAGACGTTCTGCACGCTGATCCCGGCTTTGCTGATGGGCAATACGGTGGTCCTGAAACCGCCTCAATACGGCACCCTTCTATTCGAGCCGCTGCTCGAAGTCTTTCGCGACGCGTTTCCAGCCGGCGTGGTCAACACCATCTACGCGCCGGGTCAGCTGGTCGTGCCACGCATGCTGGCCTCGGGCAAGATCAACGTGCTCGCATTGATTGGCTCCAGCCGCGTGGCGGACCATCTGAAAAAACAGCACCCCAAATCGCACCGACTGCGCGCAGTGCTGGGCCTCGACGCGAAGAACGCGGCCATCGTGCTGCCCGACGCCGACCTGGATCTCGCGGTCAGGGAATGCCTGCTCGGCGCACTGTCATTCAACGGACAGCGCTGCACCGCCCTCAAGATGCTGATCGTGCACAGCAGCGTCGTCGATGCGTTTCTCGAACGCTTCACCGCTGAATTGGCGCGCCTCAAGATGGGCATGCCCTGGGAAGCCGGCGTGCACATCACGCCCTTGCCTGGGCCGCACCGGACTGCCTACATGACAGAGGCGATCGAAGACGCCGTGGCAAAGGGTGCGCGCGTCGTCAACGAGGGGGGCGGCGCGTTTTGCAGCACGCTGTTCAACCCGGCTGTCGTCTATCCCGTGCGCGAAGGTATGAAGCTGTACCGGGAGGAGCAGTTCGGTCCGGTCGTCCCGGTGACGAACTTCGATTCGGTCGAGGAGGCGCTCGACTACGTGATCACGTCGGATCACGGTCAACAGGTGAGCATTTTCGGAAACGACACCGCGCAGATCGGTGCGCTGGTGGATCCGCTGGTCAACCAGGTCTGCCGCGTGAACATCAACTGCCAGTGTCAGCGCGGACCGGATGTGTTCCCGTTCGCGGGGCGCAAGGATTCGGCGGAAGGCACGCTCTCCGTCAGCGACGCGCTGCGCGCGTTTTCGATTCGTTCGATGATCGCAGCCAAACTGACCGAGCCGAACAAGGTGCTGCTCAATACGATCGTGCGTGAGCATCAATCGAAGTTCATCAACACCGACTTCATCTTTTGAGCGCTGCAAGCATCTTTCATCGTTCACGCGAGGCTAACCACGATGACTCACGACTTCCTTCATCCGTTGACCGGCTCGTTCGCGATGCCGGCCGCGGAAAACCCCACCGTCGTCATGATCGAGGCGGCATATCGCCAGTTGGGTCTGAACTGGCGCTATCTGAACTGCGAGGTTCATCCGGATCGCCTGGGTGACGCCGTGCGGGGCGCACGCGCGATGGGTTGGCGCGGCTTCAATTGCTCGATCCCGCATAAGGTCGCGGTCATCGATCACCTCGACCAGCTGGGCGAGTCGGCCCGGATCATCGGAGCCGTCAACACCGTGGTGTGCCGCGACGACACGCTGATCGGCGAAAACACCGACGGCAAGGGATTCGTGACCGCACTGAACCAGGTCATCGACCCTGCCGGCAAGTCGGTTCTGATCTTCGGAGCGGGTGGCGCGGCACGTGCGGTCGCCGTCGAGTTGGCACTAGCCGGCGTTTCTCGAATCCGCATCGTCAATCGTGGACGCGAGCGTGGCGAAGCGCTCGCCGCGATCCTTCAGAGCCAGACCCCGGCCGATGCAGCCTACGTACCGTGGCCCGAAAAGTTTCGAATTCCGGCCGACACTGACATCGTGATCAATGCAACGTCAGTGGGCCTGTATCCGAACGTCGATCAAACGCTCGACATCGATCCCGATACGCTGCGAGCCGACATGGTGGTCGCGGACGGGATCCACAATCCGCCTCTCACAAACCTTCTACGGTCGGCCAAGGCACGCGGCTGCCGCGTCGTGGACGGGCTAGGCATGCTCGTCAACCAGGGCGTGATCGGAATCCGGTATTGGACCGGACTCGATGCGGATCCGCAGGTCATGCGCCAGGCTCTCCTCGATCTCGAGCTCTGAGTCCTCTGGCAGGTCATTCGCCGGCGGACAGCCTGATGGCCTCGGCTAAAGCGCATCAAACCGCCGGCGGCGTGCTCAGGCGTCCTTGTCCTCGCCCTGTGAATCCCGGTCCGCGATCTTCAATTGACGCAGCTTGTGATAGAGGGTCTTCCTGGGCATCCCGAGTTCGCCGCTGGCGTCGGCCACGTTGCCGTGATGGCGCCGCAGCGCCTCTTCGATCAATAGCCGCTCGAAGTAGGCAAGCTGCTCTGCGAGCGTCCCGGCTCCCGTTACGCCGGTGCCCTCGGATAGCAGACTATCGCCGGTCAAGCCGAGCACGAAGCGGTCCGCGACGTTCTGCAACTCGCGCACATTGCCGGGCCACGGGTGGGTCATCAGATCGGACATCTGCGCGGCGGTGACATAGGGAGCCGGCGTGCCGAAGCGGCGCGCGGCCGCGAGCACGAAGTGCTCGAACAGCAGCGGCACGTCCTCACGCCGCTCGCGCAGCGGCGGCAGTTCGATCTGCGCGACGTTCAGCCGGTACAGCAGGTCCGAGCGAAACTGGCCGGCAGCCGCGAGCTCGGTCAGATCGGCCTTCGACGCGGCGACAATCCGGCAATCGACCGGTATCAGCTCGTTCGCGCCCAGCCGTTCGAGCACGCGCTCCTGCAGCACGCGCAGCATCTTGATCTGCAGCGGCATCGACATCGTCTCGATCTCATCGAGAAAGAGCGTGCCGCCGTTCGCCCATTCGATCTTGCCCACGCGCTTCTTGATCGCGCCAGTGAAGGCGCCCGCCTCGTGGCCGAACAGCTCGCTCTCGAACACCTGCTCCGGCAGGCCGCCACAGTTCAGCGCGACGAAATGGGCGTCGCGGCGGGCGCTGAAATCGTGCAGGCTGCGTGCGATCAGTTCCTTGCCCGTGCCGGTTTCGCCGCTGATGAGCACCGACACCGACGTATCGGCGAGCCGCAGAATCTTCCTGCGGACTTCCGCCATCGCCGGCGACTTGCCGAGCACCAGCGCCTCGATCCCCTGCCAGTTGCGCAGCGACGCGCGCAGCCCTTCGACCTCGAGCGTGAGCCGGCGTTTTTCGACCGCGCGGGCCACGCGGCCCGCGATCACGTCCGACGAGAACGGCTTCTCGATGAAATCGTAGGCGCCGACATGCATCGCACCGACCGCCGTCGAGATATCCGCATGTCCGCTGATCAGCAGAACGGGAATCTGCGCGTCGATCGCCATCACCCGGTCGAGCAACTGCAAGCCGTCGATGCCGGGCATCCGCACGTCCGACACGATCACGATCGGCGCGCCGGGCGCGACCTCGGCGAGCGCGTCGGCCGCCGACGCATACGCGCTCACCGCAAAGCCGGCAAGCGCAACGGCCTGCTCGACGCCGAGCCGGACGTTTTCATCGTCCTCGACGACCAACACTCGGATTTCACCTTCCATGCTCTGCCCTTTGCGGCTCGGCCGCCATGAATTCGATCGTGAAGCGCGCGCCGCCGTCGTCGCAATTCGCCGCGCTGATCCTGGCCCCGAACCCTTCGACGATCCGCAACGTGATCGCGAGCCCGAGCCCGAGGCCTTGCCCGCGCGGTTTCGTCGTGACGAACGGCTCGAACAGATGCGCGAGCACCTCCGGTGCAACGCCCGGGCCGCTGTCGGTGATCGAGAAGCGCACGCGGCCGTGCGGATCGGGCCCGGCCGCCTCCATCGTGACGACCCGCGTGCTCGCGTCGCGAACGGCGTCGAGCGCGTTGCCGAGCAGATTGACGATCACCTGCTGCAGCTGGCTCGATTCCGCGTAGACGGTCGCGGCGGGGGGAATGCGCACGTCGAGCCGAACCGCATTGTCGCGGATGCGCGACTCGTAGATAAGCCGCGCGTGCGCGACCGCCTCGGCAAGCGACACCGCGACCCGCTCCACCTCCGGCTTGCGCGCGAACGCTTTCAGCTCGCCGGTCAACACCGCCATGCTGTCGACGAGACGGCCCACGCGCTCGAGATTGGAGATCGCCTGCGCGCTCTGATCGCGCTCGAGGAACGTGCGCGCGTTATCGCACAGCGTACGGATCGCGACCAGAGGTTGATTCAGCTCGTGCGTGAGGCCCGCCGCCATCTGGCCGATCACCGCCAGCTTGCCGGCATGCACGACTTCCTGCTGCGTTGCGCGCAGGCGCTGCTCGGTGCGCTCGCGCTCGGCGATCTCCCGCTGCATCCGTTCGTTCGCCTCCGTCAGCGCCGCGGTCCGTTGCACGACGGTCGTTTCAAGCTGGTCGTTGGCGCGGCGCAGCGCCTGCTGCGCGTTGAGCTTCTCCGCGATCGTCCTGCGGCGCTGCAGCGCGTACAACGCATAGAGCACGGCGATCAGGAAGCCTCCCGTGACGAACGCGAACGCGACACGCTGCTGGCGCCGCGCGCCGACGGTGTCGAGCAGCACCATGATCGTGTCGTGTCCCTGCGGGGCCGGACGCGCCATCACGAGATAGCGGGCGGTGCGGCCCGCACGACGCAAGTCCGGGAAGGTGCCGAACCACGCGGTCTCATTCCATTCGCCTACGCGCCGAAAAGGCAACGCGTCGACGACACGGCCCGCATATTGCCGCGACGCCTGGATGTCGCGCTGCTGCCCGGCGGTCATCGCGCGCATGGCGGTGAATTTCCATGCGGGCTCGGTCGAAATCACGATCACGCCGTTGCCGTCGACGACGATCGCCGCTTCGCCGGGCGCGCGCCATGCGGACTCGAGCGCGTCGACGCTGACCTTGACGGCCGCCACACCGATCACCTTGTCGCCTGCCGTGTCGCCCTGATGCACCGCGTTCGCGAAATACAGACCAGGCACGCCCGTGTTCGTACCGATCCCGAAGAAGCGGCCCCGGCCCTGCGCGAGCGCGTCCTGGAAGTACGGGCGGTACGACACGTTGGTGCCGACAAAACTGACCGGCTGGTCCCAGTTGCTTGCGGCTATCACGGAGCCGTCGGCGTTGATCACGTCGACGGCGCCGCTGCCGACGTCCCGATTGACCGCTTCGAGATACGCATTGACCGCTTGCGTCAAACGAGGCGCCCCTTCAGGCGATGCGCTCAGCAATGCGCGCACGCTGTCCTGCCTCGCAACCAACGCGGGCACCGTCTCGAAACGTCCCAGTTCGCTCTTCAGACTCGCAGAGTAGAGATCGAGCCGATGTGTGCCGACCTCGGCGAGCGCATCAATCGCGCGGTCCCACGCGAACTCGACGGCCACGACGGCCGCCGCGACGTACAGCCCGGCGGCCGCCGCCCATCCCCACCATGCGATTCCCTTATAGCGCTTTTGCACGATTTCTCTCGTCGATGGGCCGCCGTCGAGCGGCGGTATGTGCACATGCTCCGCGCCGGATCCGCCGGCGCCGCCCTCGCGAGAATCTCCGTAAGCGCGCGTCACCCGCCGAAATGCGCGACCAGGATGAGTGTCACGGTGACGACGATCGCGCCGCCGATGCGTGTGGCGATCTGCGCGAACGGCATCAGCTGCATACGGTTCGCCGCGGTGAGGATCGCGACGTCGCCGGTGCCGCCCTGGCCGCTGTGGCACGCGTTCACGATTGCGGTGTCGATAGGGTACATCTTCATCAGGCGGCCGACCACGAAGCCGGTGCCCATCAGCGTCACGACGGTCGCCGCGATCGTCACGACATTGACGAGCGTGAACGCGGCCATCAACTTGTCCCACGGCGTCATCGCGACGCCGATGGCGAACAGCAGCGGATAGGTGACCGCGGTCGAGAAGAACTTGTAGACGACGAACGCGCCTTCCTGCAGCGGCGGCGAAACGGCGCGTGCGAGCTTCACGAGCACGGCGAGGAACAACATCGCGACGGGCGCGGGCAGGCCGAACAGCTTGTTCGCCATCAGGCCGATCAGGTACAGCGTGATCGCCGTGATGCCGGCTGCGGCGACGTGGCTGACGTCGACATTGCCGCGGATTTCCTCGTTCGACGGAGTCATCTCCCCTGCCTCGCCGACTTGCAGGCGGCCATTGCCGGTGAGATGCGGGTAACGCTTGCCCAGCATGTCGAGCGCGCCGGAGAGGATGATCGCGATCAGGCTGCCGAGCATCACGGGCGGCAACACCTGCGCAAACAGGTCGCCCTGCGCGACGTGCATGATTTCTGAATAGCCGACGGACAGCGGGATCGCACCTTCGCCGACACCACCGGCCATGATCGGCACGACGATGTACAGCAGCGTGTGCTTGGCGCCGAGGCCCAGCGCCGTACCCACCGCCGTGCCGACGATGGTCGCGGCGACCGTGCCGGCGGCGAGCGGAATGAAGATCTTCAGGAAGCCCTGGATCAGCACGCGCCGGTCCATGCTCAGAATGCTGCCGACGATGATCGACGCGATGAACAGGTAGAGGAAGTTCGTCTGTTTCGTGAACTCGACCGTGAGGTGCAGCACCGGTTTGGGCAACACGTGGTAGTACGTGAGCGCCGACGGCACGAAGGTCGCGAGAATCGCGGCCGCGCCGATGTTGCGCAACAGCGGCAAGCGCTTGCCGAGCTCGGCGCACGTGAAGCCGAAAAACGCGAGTACTGCGATCGCCATCGAGATCTCGCCTGGCACCTTGCCCGTGACGGCAAAGCCCGTGATCAGCGCGAACAGGATCACGTAGATCGGCAGCGGAATGATGCCGATGCGGATTTCCATCAGCTTCCACCAGCCTTCAGGCCAGAAGCGGGTACGGGTTGCGGACTGCTGCTCGGGGATCGTCTCGGACGATGCGGATGCGGATGCGCTGTGCTGCACGGGGTGTCTCCTTCGTTTTTGCGGCCGGATTGCGTTGAGTCGCCGGTGCTGTTTCTAAAAATGGGGCGACAGACTCGCGGCCGCCGGGCGTCTATAAAGCATCACCTGTGCCAACGCGATTCCGGACGAAGGGGTGCGTTCGATTCGTTGATTTAAAAGCACTTTCTGATTGACGGTTTGGGCAAACCCAGTTCGTCGCTCTGAGAATTCAGAATCGGCGCATCCGGCAGGCTGAAATCTCAGCCTGTGGATGGCCAGGGGGCCGAGACCGCCTCCGTGGTCGAGCTACCAGCACAAGATTTTTTCGAGTTTTCGCTGGCACGACGTTCTTCGTTGGTCGAAGATGAACTTGCCTCACTCGAGGAGAGAGCCATGAAAATCGAGCTACTGGGATCCGCGCTTGGTTGCGCCGTTGCGCTGTGGAGCACGTGTAGTCTGGCCGCCTTGCCGGATTCAGCCTACGAAACCCGGGTCCAATTATCGAGCGGAAAGAACCTGCTATGCAGCGTGAACCAACCTCAGCCGGCCGGCGAAAAGGCGGTGCTCACGCGTCGCGAACAGGTCGAAGCCGATGTCCTTGCCACGCAGCGCTTGCGGCTGGTGAGCGGTCCGTTCTCACCGTACCCGTCTGCGTACACTGCGCCGAGCGTTGCATGCGTAAGCGTGGAGTGAAGGAGTGAGGCCCCGAACGAAGGGCCGCATAGGGTGGCGAATTTCGAGCTGCCACACACGCCTTCGGCGTTTTGTCCGCGGAGTATGCTGGTGTCTTGATGCAAGCGGCCGTACCTGCAACGGCCCGCAGGACGGAGGTAGGAGGCTCGCATATGGATGCCCCGGACGACGGATTCGTGCTAGCTGGAAGCCTCGAAGAGCTGCGAGCGAAGAGACGCTGTGTCGTCCAGGGTGGCCATGGCCCGATCCTCGTCATCTGCGAGCGCGAGCGGGTCTTCGCCCTCGACAACCGTTGCCCCCACATGGGATTCCCGCTTGAGCGGGGCGCTGTCGAAGACGGCATCCTCACCTGTCACTGGCACCATGCCCGCTTCGATCTGGAAAGTGGCTGCACCTTCGACCTTTGGGCAGACGATGTCCCGAGCTACGAAGTCCAGCTGCGCAATGGCGACGTCTGGGTCGCAACCATGTCGCGTCATCCCGATGCTGCCGCTCACTGGCGTCGACGGCTTGCGGATGGCCTCGCACACGATCTTGGACTCGTGATCGCCAAGGCCGTGCATGGTCAACTCGCCACCGACGTGTCCCACGCCGATATCGTCCGGCAGATCGCGCTGTTCGGAGCACAGAACCGTGACGGCTGGGGGGTGGGTCTCACGATACTCACATCGCTTGGCAGCCTGTTGTCGATGCTGCCGCAAGGCGACGTCTACCTCGCCCTCTTCCACGGCGCGCGCCGCGTGGCGGCCGACTGTGACGGCGAGGCGCCGCGGCGGGAACGTGCGCCGCTGTCGAGCCGACCCGAGGCCGCCACACTCTGCCGCTGGCTGCACCTTTGGACCAACGTGCGTCATCGCGAGGCCGCCGAGCGCACGCTGTTGACCGCGATTGCCTCCGGTCTTCCGCCCGCCGTGCTCGCGGATGCCCTGCTGTCGGCCGGGACCGCGCGAGCCTTCGCGGACTCCGGTCATTCGCTCGACTTCATCAACAAGGCGTTCGAGTGCCTCGATCTGATCGGCTGGGAGCACGCGTCCGCTGTGCTTCCGACTGTGGTGGCCCAGATGGTGAGCGCGCGTGGCGCCGAGGAATCCACCGCCTGGCGCCAGCCCGTTGACCTTATCGCGCTGTGCGGCGAAGCAGCCAGCCAGATGTCGGACCTTTTCGCTGCCGGACGCAGCGCGCAAGGCTGGTCGAATCACGCGGCGCTAGCCCGAGAGCTGCTTGCAGACGATCCGGCGAGAATCATCGACTCGCTGAAGGCGGCGCTCCACGCAGGCGCCACGCCTGCTGACCTCGGACAGTCCCTCGCCTACGCAGCGGCGTTACGCGTGGCTCGCTTCGGTAATGCCAACGAGTACGCCGACTGGGACACCGCGCATCATGTGTTTACCCACGCCAACGCGCTCCACCAGATGCTCAGGCGCGTTGGGGCCGCGAGCCTCGACAGTCGCCTCACGGCCATTCGCGGCATCTTGCATGGAGCCATGGCGCTCTACCTTGCACGGTATCTGAACGTTCCACCGGCCCGCATCCCGGGTGACGACAACGACCGTCTCGACGACCTTCCTGCCGATGAGGGATCGATCCGAACGGCCTTGCTCGACGCCTTCGATCGGCAGCGCCAGGTCGATCTTGCGGCGAAACTCGTGGCGCGCCATCTCACGCTCGGTCATCCGCCGAAGGCACTGATCGCCACGCTCGCGTATGCCGTGCTGCGTGAAGATGCCGGCTTTCACGCCTATCAGATGCTGGAGGCCGGCGTCCGGCAGTTTGCCGTATGGGGCGATACTGCCGAAGGAAGGCACGTTCTCATAGCGGTCGTCCGCTATCTCGCGGCCCATTCACCGACAGAACGTGGAATGCTGCAGACGGCCGACATCGCGCGGCGCCTGATGCTGGGCGGCGAATTGCATCAGGTAGCTGGAGCCGCTTAACGCGTGGCGTTAGTCGATTGATAAGCGCCGACCGGGTCGCGCTCGAACTACCGGCACGCGACGCCAAGCCTGCCGAGTCGAGCGCCGGTAGTCTCCCGCAGTGCCTCCATGCAGTGCCTCCATGCGTTGCCGCGTTCACTGTGGCGCATCACCTTCGCGATGCACCGGCTGCGTCTGCTTCAGGCTCTTCGCGAGGCGCGACGCCTGCAGATAGCCCGGATTCGCGGGCCGCTTCAGGTAGCGCCCGGCACCGCGCCGAGCGCGCAGATCGCCGTCCGCCCACACGAGTTCGCCTTGCGAGACGGTGTGGGTTGGCACCCCGCGAACCGTCATCCCTTCGAACACGTTGAAATCCACGTTCTGATGATGCGTGTTGACCGAGATCGTGCGCGTGGCCTCCGGATCCCAGACGACGAGATCGGCGTCGGCGCCCACGGCCACCGTCCCCTTGCGCGGGTACAGGTTGAAGATCTGCGCGGCGTTGGTGGAGGTGACGCGCACGAATTCGTTCACCGTGAGCCGGCCGGTGTTCACACCCTGATCCCACAACACCGCCATGCGATCCTCCACGCCGCCGCAACCGTTCGGAATTCGCGTGAAATCATGACGGCCCATCGCCTTCTGCGATGCGCAGAACACGCAGTGGTCGGTGGCGGTGGTGTGCAGCAGGCCGCCCTGAAGTCCGCGCCACAGCGCGTCGCGATGCTCCTGCGACCGGAACGGCGGGCTCATCACGTGGGCGGCGGCGCGCGTCCAGTCCGGATCGCGATAGACGGCCTCGTCGATCACCAGATGTCCCGCGAGCACTTCGCCGAATACGCGCTGCCCTTCGCTGCGTGCGCGCGCGATCGCCTCCAGCGCGTCTTTTGCCGACACATGCACGATGTACACCGGCACACCCAGTACCTGGGCGATGCGGATCGCGCGATTCGCCGCCTCGCCTTCGACCTCCGGTGGCCGCGACAGCGGGTGCGCCTCGGGTCCCGTGAAGCCGCGCGCAAGCAACTGGCGTTGCAACTGAAATACGAGCTCGCCGTTTTCCGCGTGTACGGTGGGCAGCGCGCCCAGTTCGAGCGAGCGCGCAAAGCTGTTCACGAGTATCTCGTCGTCGGCCATGATGGCGTTCTTGTAGGCCATGAAGTGCTTGAAGCTCGACACGCCATGCTCGTTCACGAGCAGCCCCATGTCGCGATGCACGCTTTCATCCCACCACGTCACCGCCACGTGAAAGCCATAGTCGGCAGCGGCTTTTTCGGCCCAGCCGCGCCACTCGCGAAAGGCGTCCATCAGCGGCTGCTTCGGGTTGGGGATCACGAAGTCGATGATCGATGTCGTGCCGCCCGCCAGCCCCGCCGCCGTGCCCGTATAGAAGTCGTCGCTGGCGGTCGTGCCCATGAAGGGCAGTTCCATATGCGTGTGCGGATCGATGCCGCCAGGCATCACATATTGGCCACCGGCATCGACCACGGTCGCGCCCGCGGGCGCGTCGAGGTTTTCGCCGACGCTCTGGATCACGCCGTTTTCGCAGAGCACGTCCGCACGCCAGCTCTTGTCTGCATTGACGACGGTGCCGCCTCGAATCAGGATCGCCATGATGCCAAGTCTCCTTCAGTTGAACATTGACGCTTGAAACGCTCACGCACTCGCAACACTCGGCCGCCGGCTCTTACCGACCTTCATCATCACGCCGTAGACGAGTGCCGCAATCGCGAGCCCCACGAACCACGCATAGGTGTAAATGCTTTTGAACGCGTCGGGCACGGAGGAAAACACCGTCGGGAACGCGATGTTGAGAAAGCCCGGCAGGTTCGGCAGCACACCGGCGATCAGCGCAATCACGGCAGCCGGATTCCAGCCGTTCGAGTACGCGTATTCGCCGTTTTCGTCGAACAGCTGGGCCGTGTCGAGACGCGTGGCGCGAACCAGAAAGTAGTCGACCATCAGGATGCCGGCCACCGGCCCGAGCAGCGCCGAATAACCGACGAGCCACGTGAAGATATAGCCCTGCGTGGTGGCGAGGATCTTCCACGGCATCATCACGATGGCGATGGCCGCGGTGATCAAGCCGCCCGCCTTGTACGAAATGCCCTTGGGCCAGAGGCTCGAAAAATCGTAGGCCGGCCCGACGAGGTTCGCGGCGAGGTTGCAGCACATCGTGTCCAGGGTGAGGATGACGAGCGCGATGCCCACGCCGACGCCCTCCATGCGGCTCGTGAGATCGATCGGATCCCAGATCGCCTTGCCGTAAATCACCACCGTCGCCGAGGTCACGACCACGGAGACCACCGACAGCAACGCCATCGGAATCGGCAGGCCGATGGCCTGGCCCACGAACTGGTCTTTTTTGCGTTTTCGCGAAACGCGTGAAGTCGGGAATGTTGAGCGCGAGCGTCGCCCAGAAACCCACCATGGCCGTGAGGCTCGGCCAGAACGTCGCCCAGAACAGGCCCGCCTTCTGGCCGCCGGCGGCGAACTGCGACGGCTGCGACAGCATCGAGCCCACCCCGCCTGCCCTCGAACAGGCCCACCACACGAGCACCGCGCACATCACCACCTTGATGGGCGCGGACCAGCTTTCGAGCCAGCGGATCGAATCGGTGCCGTGCAGGATGAAGTACAGCTGAAACACCCAGAAGATGAGAAAGCAGCTGGCCTGGCCGATCGAAATGCCGAGAAACGGCAGCGCGTCGCCCACCAGCGCGTTGTGCGTGAGGATGTTGACGAGCGTATAGATCGCGCTGCCGCCCAGCCATGATTGAATCCCGTACCAGCCGCATGCCACGACGGCGCGCAGCATCGCGGGCAGCTTCGCGCCCTGGGTGCCGAACGAAGCTCGCACCAGCACCGCATAAGGAATGCCGTACTTGGTGCCCGCATGACCGATCAGCAGCATCGGCACGAGCACGATCAGATTGCCGAGCAGCACGGTGAGCACCGCCTGCCACGGCGACATGCCCTGCTCGGTCAGGCCGGCGGCGAGCATGTAGGAGGCGATGTTCATCACCATGCCGACCCATAGCGCCGCGAAGTGATACCAGCGCCAGGTACGCTGCGCGGCGCCGGTGGGCGCGAGATCATCGTTGTATAGCTCGCTTTCGGCGCGGCGCGCGTTGGCGTCGACTGCTAGGGGCTGGCTCATCGGGTGGGTTCTCCGTCGCTTGTCGTGGGTCCGGCTCAGTCCTGCTTCAAGGTGTCAGGCGGCTTTCGGGTCGGCGACGCGCGCCGGGTTGTTCGGGTGCGTGGTCCAGTTCTCGTAGCGCTCGCCCGAATCGACACGCTCCATCGTGATGCATTGGTCCACCGGGCAAACATGCATGCATAGATTGCACCCGACGCAGTTCGCATCGACCACCTCGAAGTGGCGCTTGCCGTCGCGCGTGGCGGTGATCGCCTGATGCGAGGTGTCTTCGCAGGCGATGTGGCAGAGCCCGCACTGGATGCAGCGGTCCTGATCGATACGGGCCTTGATGTCGTAGTTGAGGTTCAGGTATTGCCAGTCGGTGACGTTCGGCACCGCGCGGCCGCGAATGGCGTCGAGGCTCGCGTACCCTTTGTCGTCCATCCAGTTGGATAGACCGTCGATCATGTCGCCGACGATCCGGAAGCCGTAGTGCATCGCGGCGGTGCAGACCTGCACGCTGCCCGCTCCCAGCACGATGAATTCCGCGGCGTCGCGCCAGTCGGAAATGCCGCCGATGCCGGAGATGGGCAAGCCATGCGTTTGCGGGTCGCGCGCAATCTCCGCGACCATGTGCAGCGCGATCGGCTTCGCGGCGGGACCGCAATAGCCGCCATGCGTGCCCTTGCCGTCGACGGTGGGCAGCGGCGCCATCACGTCGAGATCGACACCGACGATCGAGTTGATCGTGTTGATCAGCGAGACGCCGTCCGCACCACCCTTCATCGCCGCGCGCGCGCCGTGACGGATGTCGGTGACGTTCGGCGTGAGTTTCACGAGGCACGGCAGGCGCGTGCCTTCCTTCACCCAGCGGGTGACCATTTCGATGTACTCGGGCACCTGCCCCACCGCCGCGCCCATGCCGCGCTCGCTCATGCCGTGCGGACAGCCGAAGTTGAGTTCGACGGCGTCCGCGCCGGTGTCTTCCACCTGCGGCAGGATCCACTTCCAGTCGTCCTCGTTGCAAGGGACCATCAGCGAGACGATGAGGGCCCGGTCGGGCCAGTCCCGCTTCACCTGCGCGATTTCCTTGAGGTTCACGTCGAGCGGCCGGTCGGTGATCAGCTCGATGTTGTTCAGGCCCGCGATGCGCTGGCCGCGCCAGGTGGTAGCGCCGTAGCGCGAACTCACGTTCACCACGTGCGGGTCGAGCCCGAGCGTCTTCCAGACCACGCCGCCCCAACCCGCTTCGAACGCGCGGTTGACGTTGTAGGCCTTGTCGGTGGGCGGCGCGGAAGCGAGCCAGAACGGGTTGGGCGATTGAATGCCGGCAATCGTGCAGCGCAGGTCGGCCATGATGCGACTCCTTCGTTTGATCTGGATTCGGTGCAGCTTTCGCGCGGCTCAGGCGGCTCTCGCGGACTGATTCGCAAGGAAGCGGTCGATCGCGTGCGCGGCGAGCTTGCCGTCCTGCACGGCCTGGACGGTCAGATCGGCCGCGCCGTGGCCGGCACAATCGCCACCGGCGAAAACGCCCGCGAGCGAGGTCGCGCCATCCGCATCCACGGCGATGCGCGTGCCTGCCTCGGTCAGTTGCAGCCCGTCGAGGCCCGCGGGTAAGAGCTTCTGGCCAATGGCCTTCAGCACCATATCGGCCTCCACGCGCACGATCTCCCCCGTGCCGAGCAACGCGCCGGATGTATCGAGCGCCGTGCGCTCGAATTCCACCGCCCGCACCTGCGTGTCGCCGACGATTCGCAGCGGCTTCATCCACTCGGCCAACGTCACGCCCTGGGTGCGCGCGAATTCCAGCTCGGCCCAGGTGGCGCTCATCTGTGCCGCGCCGCGACGATAGGCGAGCGTCACCTGCTGCGCACCCAGCTTGCGGCTTTGCACGGCGGCGTCGATTGCCGTATTGCCGCCTCCGAGCACCACCACCTTGCGGCCGACGGGCACGCTGGACAGGTCATCGGCCGCGCGCAAACGTGCGATGAAATCCACCGCATCGAGCACGCCGTCGAGCGATTCGCCTTCGATGGAGAGCGCATGCGTGCCGCCGAGTCCGACGCCGATGAACACCGCGTCGTACGCCGCGCGTAGCTCCGCCAGCGTCACGTCATGCCCCAGCCGCTGGCCCTGGCGCAGTTCGATCCCGCCGATGGAAAGCAGCCATTGCACTTCGCGCTGCGCATAGTCGTCGACGGTCTTGTACGCCGCGATGCCGTACTCGTTCAAGCCGCCCGGCTGTTCGCGCGCGTCGAGTACGCTCACGCGATGCCCGGCAAGCGCGAGCGTATGCGCACAGGCGAGACCCGCGGGCCCCGCGCCGATCAGCGCAACGTGACGGCCTGTGTCGCTCGCGCGCTTGAACAGCGCAGGGGCACCGGCCGCTTCGCGCGCCATCTGGAAGTCGGTCGCATGACGTTGCAGCGCGCCGATCTGAACCGGCTCGCCATCCTGATGATTTCTCACGCAGGCGCCTTCGCAGAGAATTTCGGTGGGGCACACGCGCGCGCACATGCCGCCCAGCGGGTTCGCGCTCAGAATGTCGCGCGCCGCGCCCTTCAGATTGCCGTTGCCGATCTTGCGGATGAAGGCGGGAATGTCGATGCCCGTGGGGCACGCGTTCACGCAGGGTGCGTCGTAACAGTAATGACAGCGGTCGGCCGCGATCACGGCCGCGCTCGCGGAAAGCGGCGGCGCGACGTCGGCGAAATTGCAGCCGAGTTGCTCGGCGCTGAGACGGCCTGGGGCGATGCCGTCGGCGGCATTCGAGGTGGTCTGGGACATCCGGATGCTCCTTGCGAGGCAAAACACGGGTCCGCCGGCCGTGCGCGTGATGCGCGCGGCCGGTACAGGGGGAATCGCTGGAAAGACAGCGCGGCTCTGAGACCGCTTTGGTTCAATCGTCGTGCGTCAGCCAGGCTCGCTCGCGCGTTCGAGCATCGCGTGCAGCAGGACGTTCGCGCCGGCTTCGATCCATTCGATCGTCGCGTCCTCGACTTCGTTGTGGCTGATGCCGTCGATGCACGGCACGAACACCATCGAGGTCGGCGCGACCGTCGCGAGATAGCACGCGTCGTGACCCGCGCCCGACACGATGTCGCGGTTCGAATAGCCGAAGCGCTCGGCCGCCGCGCGCACGGACTTCACGCACGCCTCGTCGAACGGCACGGGCGCGTAGTAGAAAATCTGCTCGACGTCGGCTTCGAGCTTGCCCTGCTCCGCGATCTTCGCGATGCCTTCGCGCAGCTCGGCGTTCATCTGCGCCAGCACCTCGTCCTGCGGATGGCGAAAGTCGATCGTGAAGAACACGCGGCCGGGAATCACGTTGCGCGAGTTCGGATGCACCTGCATCATGCCGACCGTCGCGCATGCGAGCGGCGCGTGACGCAGGCCGATTTCGTTGACGAGCTGCACGACACGCGAGGCACCCAGCAGCGCGTCGCGGCGGCGCGGCATCGGCGTAGGCCCCGCGTGCGCCTCCTGCCCCGTCAACACGACTTCGTACCAGCGCTGGCCTTGCGCGTCGGTGACCACGCCGATCGTCCTGTTTTCGGCCTCGAGTATCGGTCCTTGTTCGATGTGCAGTTCGAACGCAGCGTGAATCTTGCGGCCGCCGCACGGCAACGCGCCCGCGTAGCCGATGCGCTGCAATTCCTCGCCGATGGTCTTGCCGTCCACGTCCTTGCGCGAAAGCCCATATTCAAGCGTGAATACGCCCGCAAAGACGCCGGAGGCGACCATCGCCGGCGCGAAACGCGAGCCTTCTTCGTTGGTCCAGATCACCGTTTCAATCGGGCGCTCGGTCTCGATGCCGTAATCGTTGAGCGAGCGAATCACCTCCAGCCCGCCGAGCACGCCATAGATACCGTCGAAGCGCCCGCCGGTGGGCTGCGAGTCGGCGTGCGAGCCGGTCATCACGGGCGGCAGATCGTTGTTGCGCCCCGCGCGGCGCATGAACACGTTGCCCATCTGGTCGACACTCACCGTGCACTGCGCCTCTTTCGCCCATTGCACGATCAGATCGCGGCCCTGCCTGTCGAGGTCGGTCAGCGCGAGACGGCATACGCCGCCTTTGGGTGTGGCGCCGATCCGCGCCATCTCCATCAGGCTGACCCACAATCGCTGGCCGTTCACGTGAATCGCGGTCGTCAGCGCGGCTTCGCTTACTGCGTCCATACGTGTTCCTCCTGTCCGTGTTCGTCAAACGTGCGTGCATGCCACCGTGTGGGGCGCGAAGAGCGATGACGGTGCACGCCCCGATGGCACTATGCGGCTGCTGAAAACCCGCCCTTCGAATCCTGTCCGATTGGACAGGTTTTAGACGATAAACTTCGCGAATTCAATACGGAGTTACGAGCGAGAAGCGTGCCATTGATGCTGCAGTGCGCGAAAAGCACGCGAGCGTGCGCCTTGCGCGTTTGTCCCGATGCGGATGAATACGCGACGCACTTGCATCGTGGCTACAATGAAGCCGACATGCACGCGGCCGACGCGCACCTCATTTCTCTTGAACGGACGAACCCCATGCGCAACGACGACCCCACCACGCGAGCCGCGTCCCTCGGGACGCGCGGCACCGCGCTGGCGCAGCCAGCCGCTGACGCAACGCACGAGCCGCGTCGGCGCAAAGCCTCGATTCGCGCGTCCAATGAATCCCATCTGCTCGCCTGTGCCGAAGCCGTGTTCGCCGAACGCGGCTTCGAAGGCGCGAGCACGGCGCTGATTGCGGAGCGCGCAGGCTTGCCGAAAGCCAATCTGCACTACTACTTCCCGACCAAACAGGCGCTGTACTGGCGCGTACTCGACGATGTATTCGAGGAATGGAACGCGGCGGCCAACCTGTTCGATGCAAGCGACGATCCGGTCGAGGCGATAGGCGGTTACGTGCGCGCCAAGATGGCGCTGTCCCGGCGCCGCCCGCTCGGCTCGAAAGTGTGGGCCAACGAAATCATCAGCGGCGCGGCGCACATGCAGGAGATCCTGCTCGAACGTGTGAAGCCGTGGATGGACACACGTGTGAAGCTGATCGAGCGATGGATAGCCAAAGGCCTGCTCGCGCCCGTCGACCCACGAACGCTGCTCTTCATGATCTGGGCAACCACGCAGCACTATGCCGATTTCGAGGCTCAGATATACGCGCTGTCGGGCAAGCGCGCGCTATCGACGAAGCGCTTCGAGGCCACCACGGAAGAAGTGGTGAGCATGATCCTGCGAGCGAGTGGAGCGCGATCGCCGGGTCCGTGAAAACGAGGTCGCCGCACCCTGCAGTGATTGCAGTACAGACTCTCCAGTCGATGAACCGCCGCCTGGCATTTACAGATCGACTACGACGTCGCTGGTCGGCCGCGAACAGCACGTCAGCAGATTGCCGATCGCAGGCTGGTCGAGAGGCTCGGGCGAGTATGCAACCGAGCCGGCAACGAGGCCGCTCTCGCAGTTGTGGCAGACGCCCGTGCGGCATGACCATCGGACCGGGACATCGCAGGCTTCGGCAAGCTCGAGCAAATTGCCGTACGCCGCCGAACTCCAACGCACGGAAAGCTGACTGCGCGCGAAGGACACCAGAGGTCCGTCGGTGAGCGTGGATGCGGTGGGCAAATGCGGCACTGGCCGCGCTGCATCGACGACGCCGGGAGTGCGCGCCTCGACTCCGCCGAAGCGCTCCATATGCACGCGTCGCGCCGATACGCCGATGGCGTCGAGCGCCAGCTTCATGTCGTCCATAAAACGCGTCGGCCCGCAAAGATAAACGTCTGCATCGCGCGGAATGCCGATCTCTTCGAGAACGGCGCGCGACAGATGGCCCGCCGTATCGAAGTCGTCACCGAAGCGGTCCGCGGCCGAGGGCGCGCTGTAGCAGACGTGCCCGCGTCCATTCGGCAGCGACCGCAGCAAGCGGCGCGTCTCTACTGCGAACGGATGGTGCGCGCTGTCATGCGCCGCGTGCAGCCACAAGACCTGCCTCGGCGATCGCGCATCCGACAGCGCGAACAGCATCGACAGAACCGGCGTCGCTCCAATGCCCGCACTGAGTAACGCCACGGGCCCGTTTCCTTCCTCCAGAAAGAAGTCGCCGCGCGGCGCACTGACATCGATCACGTCTCCCACGCGCACGTGTTCACTCAGATGCGCCCCTGCCAAACCATGCGGCTCGATCTTCACACTGATGCGATATCGCTCCGACGACGGCCGGCCTGACAACGAGTAGCTCCGAAACAATGGCGGCGCGCCGTCCGCCTGCAACAGGCGCAGCACCACATACTGACCTGGACGAGCCGGCACCAGCGGCTCGCCGTCCGTCGCCTCGAATACGTATGAGCGCACGTCGGTGGACTCCCGCTCGATGCTTGCCACGCTGAGTTTCCGAAAACCCGGCGCCGCGGCACTCGATGCCGCCGCCGCTGCAAGTCCGGCGTTGCCGCTCGTCGCGCCCGCGTCGATGCTGCCGAGCAGCGCCTTGAACGATCCTTGCCACCCGGGCGACAGCGCATCGATCCGCAGCGCGCGCTCCAGTCGATCACGAGGATGAGCGGACGAATACAGCAGCGCATTGACTTCCTCGATGGTCATCCGCTCATTCGCCTCGCGCAGTTTGACGATCTCGTCGCCCGCTCCGATGTCGCCTTCCTGCAGCACGCGCATATAGAAACCGGGGCGCCCGCTGGAAGTCAGCAACGCGGCCATCGTCGGCTCTTTCATTCTGATGCCGATGCGATAGCAGGTCACACGGGGCTGACTGACTTCGAACACAGCGGTCCCGATTCTGAACACGTCGCCGATGCAAACGGTACGATCCGGCAATCCGTCGATCGTCAGGTTCTCGCTGAACTGTCCGAACACGAAGCCGCTGCGCGTTAATTGCCGCTCCCAATGCCGGTAGGATTCGATCTGATAGACGAGCACCGCGCGCTGTTCGCCGCCATGTCCGGCGAGATCGCCTTGTCCGTCGCCGTCGAGGCCCAGGCGTCGCGCGACGCAGCGTCCCTGCACCGGCGTTTTCCAGCTTCCGGTATGCACGACGCGCCCTCTCCATTCGATGTCGCGCGGCAGCCCGACATTCACCGATAACAATCGAGCCATGTCTGTCGACCCTCAAACGTGTCGCGGGATGAAAGCGGGGCTGCACGGCTCGACGACTTCGTTGAATGTGAGTCGTGTCTGAATCTGGTCATGCATGCGCCACGCAAGCAGCGAATCGTCCTCCGGTAGGTGCTTACCCGGAACCGGGCTGCGTTCGATCGCTTCAGTATTGGTCACGCTCAGGTGAAAATCAATCGACGGCGGCCAGCGGACGGCTGCGCCCCAACGAGGTGGAAGTTCCGTCGAATGCTCCCAGGCGTGTTACCCGAGGCCGCACTGCGCTCGCCTGCGTCGGCCGGATCAGTGTTCTAATTGTTCCCGGCAGTCCCTCCGCGACGCTCATGGACCTTTGACATGCCCGTATCCAGTCCAACCCGGAATGTGGCGAGCGAAACTCCCGCCCCTCGCCTGTCGACGCTGAGTCAAATACAGATCGCGTCGCTGTGGTTCGCGCTCTTTACCCAATGGATGACGGTCGTTCCGGTGCTCGTGCCGGCACAGGTTGCGGAAATGCTCGGAAGCGATGCCGCGTTGAAGGAAGGCGTGGCCGGCTCCGTCATTGCGTCAGGCGCATTCATTGCGATGGTCATGGCGCCACTGGCCGGAGCACTGTCGGATCGCAGCTCCGCAAAACGTGGACGCCGGCGACCGTATCTCATCACGGGCGTGTTCGGCATCTCGGTGGCACTGGTGTGGCTCGGTTCATTCAACGGCGCGGGCAGCGTATGGCTGTACACGCTCGCGTTCCTGCATCTGCAATTCTGGTGGAACTGGGCGGCGGGTCCGTACGCCGGGCTCGTGCCGGACGTCGTGCCAAAACACGAAGCCAACCGCGCGAGCGCCTGGCTCAACGTGATGAGCGTGCTCGGCACCATCATCGGCAACGTGCTGCTCGTCGCGCTCTATTCTGCGCGTCACCTGTATCCGACGATTGCCGTGTTCATCGCGATCATGTTGCTCTGCCTTTGGCTGACGCTTCGCGGAGCGCGCGAGCCAACGCCTTCTCCACCTCGCGAACGCTTCGAGCTTGTCGCGTTCATCCGCTCGTTCTATCTCGATCCGCGCCTCCATCGCAACTTTTACTGGGTGCTGGTGACGCGTCTGTTTAGCAACATGGGAATCTGGTCGATCTTCACCTTCATGCTGTACTACCTGCAGGACGTGATCGGCATTCGTCATCCGACCAATATCCTGAATGGAATGCTTGGCGCCGGCGTGGTGCTGGCGATCCCGGCCAGCCTGCTCGGCGCGCGGCTCGCCGACCACCTCGGCGTCGTTACGGTGGTCCGCCTGACAAGCTGGATTCTGGCCGCGGCGGCAATCGGCTTCGTGCTGCTGGCGTTGCATCCGAACCTGTTGCTGGTGCTCGCGGTCGGACTGGTTTTCTGCGCCGCTTACGGCACCTATCAAGCCGTCGACTGGGCTCTCGCGCTGCAGGTGTTGCCTGACGATGCGTCCAGCGGCAAGGACATGGGCATCTGGCAAGTGTCGATGGTGCTGCCGCAGATCCTCGGCCCCGCCGCGACCGGCTGGATGCTGTCATGGGTCAAGGCGTATGCCGGTGCCGGACCGGCTTACGTTGTCGCGTTCGTCGTCGCGGCGGGGTGGTTCGTGCTGGCGGCATTGCTCGTCTCGCGCATCAGGATTGGTTCGCGGCAACACGTATCAACCGGGCTCGCCAAGGAATCGTGATTGAGGGGCGATCCGCATATTGCGTTTGCGCCCCGGCGTCATGACTGACCTATTGCAAGTAGCAGACTCCCGCCGGGTTGCCTGTTTTTCCGCTGTTCCGGATTTGACGATTGACCTGTTCAGGTGCGGCCCAGGTTTTCGAAAACCGCTGCGATGCCCTGCCCACCGCCGATGCACATCGTCACCAGCGCATACCGGCCATTGACACGCTGAAGCTCATACAGCGCCTTGACGGTGATCATCGCGCCGGTTGCGCCGATCGGATGACCAAGCGAAATGCCGGAGCCGTTCGGATTCACCTTGTCCGGATCGAGTTCGAGCAGTTGCGCCACAGCGCAGGCCTGCGCGGCAAACGCCTCGTTCGACTCGACGACATCCAGGTCCGTCACATTCAAACCGGCGCGCTGCAAGGCGGCACGCGTCGCCGGCACGGGGCCGATGCCCATATAGCGCGGATCCACGCCGGCGTGCGCATACGACACGAGCCGCGCGAGCGGTTGCAGGCCGCGCTGCTCGGCCGTCTTGCGCTCCATCATGACGAGCGCCGCGGCGCCGTCGTTGATGCCGGAAGCGTTGCCGGCCGTCACGGTGCCGCCATCGCGCTGAAACGCGGGGCGCATCCCGGCAAGCTCCTCAGGATCGAGGTCCAGACGCACGTGCTCGTCGGTATCGAACACTGCCGATTGCCCCTTGACCCGGCGCTCCAGCCGAACGATCTGTTCCTTGAAGCGTCCTTGCGCGATTGCATGCGCGGCGCGGCGGTGCGACTCCACGGCCAGCGCATCTTGCTGTTCGCGCGTGATTCCGTATTTGCGCGCGACGTTTTCCGCGGTCATGCCCATATGCATCGAATGAAACGGGTCGTGCAACGCGCCGAGCATCATGTCGAGCAGGCGGCTGTCACCCATGCGCGCGCCGAAGCGGGCATCGGTAGACACATACGGTGCGCGGCTCATGTTCTCCGCGCCCCCGCCGATGACGATATCGGCATCGCCAAGCAGAACGGTCTGCGCCGCCGAAATAATCGCCTGTAGTCCCGAGCCGCACAGGCGATTGACCGTGAACGCCGGCGTCTGCTCGCTGACTCCCGCGTCCATTGCCGCGACGCGTGCGAGGTACAGATCGCGAGGTTCGGTGGCGATGACATTGCCGAACACGACATGCCCGACTTCGTCTCCTTGCACGCCGGCCCGGCCGAGTGCTTCGCGTGCGACGATCGTGCCGAGCTCCGTCGGCGGCAGTGCCTTCAGGCTTCCGCCGAACTTGCCGATTGCGGTGCGCACACCGCTTACAACGACGACTTCTCTCTGCATTTAGCTTTCCTTTGTGGCTCGACCGGCAAAGACAATCGACCCTCGCCGGATACGGTGCCGTTGGTTATGTATTCGGATAGTTGGGGCCGCCGCCGCCCTCGGGCGTGACCCACACGATGTTCTGGGACGGATCCTTGATGTCGCAGGTCTTGCAGTGCAGGCAATTCTGCGCATTGATTTGCAGGCGATCTTCGTTGCTCTCGTCTTGGACGAACTCATAGACGCCTGCTGGACAGAAGCGCGCTTCCGGGCCCGCGTAGGTACGCAGATTCAACGTGATGGGAACGCTCGGGTCCCGCAGCGTCAGATGCGACGGCTGGTTCTCTTCGTGATTCGTGTTCGACAGAAACACCGACGAGAGCCGGTCGAACGTCAGCTTGCCGTCGGGTCGCGGATACACGATCGGCTCGCACTGTGACGCGGGCTTCAGCGTTTCGTGATCCTGGTGCCGATGACGCAGCGTCCACGGCACGTTACCGCGCAGCAGCTTCTGCTCGATGCCGACCATCAGCGTGCCCACCAGCAGCCCCTTGCTCATCCACTGCTTGAAGTTGCGTGCCTTGTGCAGCTCGATATGAAGCCACGACTGTTCGAACGCTTGCGGATACGCGGCGAGTTCGTCGCCCTGGCGGCCCGCGCGCAATGCGTCGAACGCGGCATCGGCGGCAAGCATGCCGGTCTTGATCGCGGCGTGCGAGCCCTTGATGCGCGAGGCGTTCAGGAACCCTGCGTCATCGCCGGCCAGCGCGCCGCCCGGAAACACGAGCTTCGGTAGAGACATCAGTCCGCCCGCGGTGATCGCGCGTGCGCCGTATGAAACGCGCTTGCCGCCTTCGAGGAAACTCCGGATCGCGGGGTGCGTCTTGTAGCGCTGGAACTCCTCGAAAGGCGACAGGTACGGATTGGTATAGCCGAGGCCAACCACGAAGCCGACCATCACCTGGTTGTTGTCGGTGTGATAGAGAAACGAGCCGCCGTAGGTCTGCGTATCGAGCGGCCAGCCGGCGGTATGAATCACGAGACCGGGCTTGTGCTTCGAAGGGTCGATCTCCCACAGCTCCTTGATGCCGATGCCGTAGACCTGCGGATCTGCGCCATCACGCAGCCCGAACCGCTCCGAAAGCTGGCGCCCAAGATGGCCTCGTGCCCCTTCGCAGAACAGCGTGTACTTCGCATGCAGTTCCATGCCGGGCTGGAAATTCCCGGTCGGCTCGCCGTCCTTGCCGATGCCCATGTTGCCCGTAGCGACGCCCTTGACGGCACCGTCGTCGTGATAGAGCGCTTCGGCCGCCGGAAAGCCCGGGAAGATCTCGACGCCCAGCGCCTCGGCCTGCTGTCCGAGCCAGCGCGTGACGTTCGCCAGGCTGATCACGTAGTTGCCGTGGTTTTTGAAGTTCTCGGGCAGCGCCCAGTCCGGCACCGCGCGCGCGGCGGTCGCGGTCAGGAACAGAAAGCGATCTTCGGTGACCGGCACGTCGAGCGGGGCGCCTCTTTCCTTCCAGTCCGGAAACAGTTCGCTCAAGGCGCGCGGATCCATCACCGCGCCCGACAGGATATGGGCGCCGAGCTCGGAGCCCTTTTCGAGCACGCAGACGCTGATTTCGGTGCCTGCTGCCGCTGCGCGCTGCTTGACGCGAATCGCCGCCGCAAGGCCCGCCGGACCGCCGCCGACGATGACCACGTCGTATTCCATCGTCTCGCGCGGGCCGTACTGTTCAGTGACGCTTGCTGTTGCCATGTCGCCTACCTTCGGATCAGAACTGGTCTTCGCGCGTCGCCACCGCGCCTTCGTCATCGCGAGCGCCGCGCATCGCCGCTTCGAGTGCGATTGCACCCCGCATCACTTGCGCCGCGTAGGTGTGCGAGCCAGCGAGGCAATCGCTTGCGGCCCGTTGCGTCATTGCAGACAGCCTGACCTCGAAGGGTGCCGCGAAGCCCATTGCGATACGTCGATCAGATAATCGTGTAGAGAATGTCCCCGGCCCGCGTTGCGGCGGCGGGGACCACGTGAGTGCGAATCGTATCCTCGGGGGGGCGCAAAACGGCTGTCCAAACTGGCCGATCTATTGACATCCTTGGCCACGTCGTGGGGTGGGCGTGACATCACGCACACGTCGATACGGGTCGACGCCGCATCGATCGGACGAAATCTGCCACCCCGGCGATACGCTGCCGGCGTGCTTCGCGTGTTGCCCGTTCAGTGACGGAACGCGCTGTGGAAGCGGTGGGGTCGGTGAGGCGGACGTCGCCCGCGATGATGGAGATGGACTCTTGCGTTCGCTCGAAAGTAGTCTTGTGAGGTCGCTAGCAAAAAGTACCATGATCTATATGAATCCCGTCGAGGCAAAAACCCGGGTGCCGGAATGACTCCTGCCGGAGCACCACTCTCAACGCGGCTCCCCCCCGCGGGCGTGGACCGGAGCGCATGGCTGCTGCTTGCCGCCCGGAGCATGCGTGGGATTTGCGACGGCTTCGTCGCCGTGCTGCTGCCTGCCTATCTTCTGTCGCTCGGTTTCGGCAAGCTTTCGGTCGGCCTGATCGGCACTGCCACACTGCTGGGCTCGGCCTTGGCGACGTTTGTCGTCGGCCTGCTGGGTAGCCGTTACCCGCAACGAGCACTGCTGCTGTTCGCTGCCGCCCTGATGGCGGCGACAGGTTTTGCGTTTGGATTCCTGTCGTCACTATGGCCGCTCCTCGTGGTGGCGTTCGTCGGCACGCTCAATCCGAGTTCGGGCGACGTCAGCCTGTTTCTGCCGCTTGAACACGCACGGCTCGCCGCGTCTGCGACGGGCGACGCCCGCACCGCGCTCTTTGCACGCTACAGCCTCGTGGGCGGGCTGTCGGCGGCGTTCGGCGCGCTGCTCGCCGGACTTCCGGACTGGCTTGCCGCACATTCCGGCGTTTCCGTGCTCTTCGCTATTCGGGGGATGTTCAACGTCTACGCGCTGACGGGCCTGGCCGTCTTTCTGCTGTACCGCCGGCTGCCCGAGCGTGAGGCACACACCGCGGCAACCCCAACGCCGCTCGGCCCGTCGCGCGGGATCGTCATCCGGCTCGCGTTGCTGTTCAGCGTCGACGCGTTTGCGGGCGGGCTGCTCGTGAACTCGCTGTTGGCCCTGTGGCTGATCCAGCGCTTCGGCCTTTCTCTCGCCGCCGCAGGACAGTTCTTTTTCTGGGCGGGCATGTTGAGCGCTGGCTCGCAACTCGTCGCAGCGCCGCTCTCGCGAAGAATCGGTCTGCTCAACACGATGGTGTTCACGCATATTCCATCCAGCCTCTGCCTGATCGCCGCCGCGTTCTCGCCCTCGCTCACGCTGACGCTGGCGCTTCTCCTCGCGCGGAGTGCCTTGTCGCAAATGGACGTGCCCACGCGCAGCGCCTACGTGATGTCGGTCGTGACGCCCGCGGAGCGCCCTGCCGCCGCGAGTTTCACCGCCGTGCCGCGGAGTCTTGCCGCGGCGCTCGCCCCTACGCTGTCGGGTGCATTGCTCGGCCTTGGCTGGCTGGGCATCCCGCTCGTGGCTTGCGGCGCGCTGAAGATCGCCTACGACCTGTCGCTGCTAGCCGCGTTTCGTCACGTCCGACTACAGGGAGGCTCGTGACAATGCGATCGCAAGCAGGCGCAACGCGGCATGTGTGGCTCTACCTGATCCTGGTCGTGCTGTCGGTAGCGGCAGGCATTTCGCTACACGTTATTTCATCGGCGAGCGCCGGGCAGCAAGCGGACCGCCTGCCGCTGGAGCACGTAGCCGACATTGCGTTGCCGGGCCGTGCCACGCGTCTGGATTACATGAGCTATGACGCCAGCCGGCATCTGCTGTTCATCGCGCATCTCGGCGACAGTGAAGTCATTGCGTTCGATACGCTGAAGTCGCGCGTCGTCTCACGCGTGAGTGGCATTGCCTCCGTACATGGCGTGCTGGCCGTGCCGGAACTCGGGCGCGTGTATGCGTCGGCCACCGGCACGAACGAGATTGTCGCGATCGACGAAGCGAGTATGCAGGAAGTTGCGCGTGCGCCGGCCGGTGTCTACCCCGACGGCATCGCGTTTGAACCCGCTTCCAGGAAACTCTATGTATCGGATGAAACCGGCGGCACGCTAACCGTAATCGATACGCACACCAACCGGCGAACGGTGACCATCCAGTTGGGAGGGGAAGCGGGCAACACGCAATACGATCCCGCCTCGCATCATATTTTCGTCAATGTGCAGACGCGGCGGCAACTCGACGAAATCGATCCGTCAACCGACACTATCGTCAGCCGGATCGATCTGCCTGAGGCCAGAGGCAATCATGGCCTTGCCATCGCGCCGCAATTGAATCGGGCGTTCATCGCCTGTGAAGACAATAACAGGCTACTGGTGCTCGATATGCTGACGAGGCGCGTCACGCAGTCTTTCGATGTGGGCGGCGAGCCCGACGTCCTCGCATACGATCCGGGCCTGCGCGTGCTTTATGTAGCCGGGGAAAAGGGCATCGTGTCGATGTTCCGCGTCTCGGAGTCTGCTGCATCGAGAATCGGTGAGGGCTTCGTGGGACCCAATGCACATGTCGTCGGTGTCGATGCCGCGACGCACCGCACGTACTTCCCGTTGAAGAACGTTGACGGTCGGCCGGTGCTTCGCATCATGGCGCTCTCGCCGACGGAAGCCTGGTAGCGGTGCCAGTATCGGCTCAGTGTTCGAGCCGATTTACCTGGTGCCCGTATTCCTGCCCCGAACCGGCTTCGGGTCGACTACGTCCGCCCGTGCTCCCGCGCGAATTCACTGGGGCGAAGCGGGAGAACCCATCCAGTACTGCTGTTGCCACATCATGTTGTTCATCATTTCCTGTTGCATCTGCAGGTACTGGTCGGTCATATACTGCCGCTGCCGCAGTTGCTCCGGGGTGAGACGGGAGTAATACCCGCCCATGTGCCCCCAACCGCCTCCCATCATTCCCGGCCCCATCATGCCGGAACCCATTCCACCACCTCCCCTCATCCCAGGCCCCCACATGCCTCGCATCGTGGCCATGGCGCTCTGCATCGTAGCCCAGTGTTTTTGCAGAAGCTTCTGGCGTACCTGCGGATCCTGCGTCTGACGAATCTCATTCATCTGCGATTGCATCGTCGCCATCTGTTCATTGAACTGGGCCAGGCTCTTGTCGAATGCTGCCGTATCGGGATTGCGAGGCTTCGACGCGCTTTGCGGCGCAGCCGTCTCCCTGGCCGCGGCTGGCAGCGTTGGTGAAGTCAGCGCGCTACAGACGGCTATCGCAAGTACGAGCGCTCTCATGGGAAATCTCCATTGGTGAGACAACGGCAGCCACTGCGGAGCCGCGATTCGATTCAACACTACACATCGGTCGGCACGGTACCTTGATGCGCGTCAACGTACGCGCGCGCTGTAGCGAGGATCGGGCGATCAAGAATCCGGTAAGCGCGGCCGGGAACTGAGCGGCACCCGCGCAATGCCGGCACCTGCCGCGTAGCTGTCGCGGGCCAGCCGGTCCCGATCATGGCCCGGGCCCATGCATTGACCTCGGTCAACCGCCCACGCATATTCGACGCTACGATGCCCTTGAATGCACACCAAACCCGTGTGTACGGAGCCAATCATGAATTCCCCTCGTTCAGCCGACGCCATGTCGACGCTGCCGCGCAGGGTCCTGATCGCAGTCGATTCGTCGACGGCATCGCGACAGGCGCTCGCCTACGCCCGAAATATCCTTCCCTGCGGCGCCGAGGTGCGGCTCGTGAGCGTAGCCGAGAATCCGCATACGCTCTTTCCGACGGGCAGGCATGTCGCACATGCACTGGACCTGGCGCGCGACGAATTGCTGCGCGATGCGGCCGAAGCGCTCGACCGCGCGAGAGAGTTGATGGCCGGGTGCGATGTGCGTATCGAAGCCGAAGTGATCGATCTCTCGAAGCGTGGCAGCGACGTCGCGGATGCCCTGCTCGAGGCGGCCGACTCATGGGAAGCTGACCTGCTGGTCGTCGGCGCCCGTCAGCACCAGGGCTTGCAGCGTTGGGTCGAAGGTACCGTGTCTGAACCGCTGACGAGACGTCTGCGATGCCCGATGCTCGTCGTCCCCGAGAACCACAGCACGATGGTCGGCCACATGCCGGAGCGCATCCTGTTTGCGATCGACGGAAGCGCCCAGTCGATGTCCGCGTTGCGGCAAGGCATACGATTCGCCACGCCCGACACTCACCTGCGCGCGGTCTACGTGATCGATCGCGCCGCGCGGTTCTCCGACTATTTCTCCATCGATGCGCTCGAGCACGCATTCGCCGCCGAAGGCAATCATGCTTTGGCCGCCGCGGAGCCGGTTCTTGCGGACGTGTCGACGCGGACCACTACCGCGCTCGTCAGCACGGGCCCGACGGACGACGACGTTGCACACGCTATCGTGCGCGAAGCGAGCGGCTGGGAAGCGCAGCTGATCGTAATGGGCACGCACGGCAGGCGTGGCATGGCACGCTGGATACTCGGCAGTGTCGCGGGGCGCGTCGCGCATATCACGCAAACGCCGCTCCTGCTCGTTCACGCGGCCGAGGCTTGATGCATTCGGGGTGCAGCTTCGTCTTCACGCCCCTTCTCCGAGAGCGTGGAAGAGTTCGTCTTCCTGCGCGCAATGCAGACGTACGATTGCATCGAGCCCGTACAGCAGACGCTGAAATTCGCGCAGGCTGGCGGCATCGGGCCCCTCAGGCCGTATGTCCTGGGTCATTTGCCCGAGCAACCGGGCGATCCGAAATATTTCGCGGTGCGTGGCGCTCATCGCAGCCATCGGATCTTCCCCGCCAACCATACGTGCGAGGCCCGGATACACCTCCAGGTCGTCGCGCTGTTCATGCGGCACGAGATGTCGCTTCAGCAGATCGTTCACGCCGGCGAGCGCACCCGCCACCGACGTTCCCGGTAAGCGGGGCAGCGTGTCCGCCAGTTCCCTGATCTGCTCCATCACCGGACCGAGTTCGACATGCTCGCTCTTCAGGCGCTCTGCGTCACCATGGGACAGAGCGCCTGCAACCGCCGTCGAACGTATCCGCAAGGCGCGCAGCGCGTTCGCGATGACGGCCACATCGATGACCTCCTGGATCACCGCACCCAGCAAAGGCGGCAGAAGCCCGAGGGCGGCGACGGCCATGGCGGCAAACGACAGCGCCATACCTGCAATTACGCTCTGCAACGCGATCCGCCTCGTCTGACGTGCCACTCGTAATCCCTCGACGAGCCGATCCAGCCGGTCGACCAGCAGCACCACGTCGGCCGCTTCCGACGACGCCGCTGCGCCGCGCGCGCCCATCGCGACTCCGACGTCGGCGGCCGCAAGCGCGGGCGCGTCGTTGACGCCGTCGCCGATCATGATGACCGTGCCTTCCCGACGCGCGGTCCGAATGGCTTCGAGTTTGTCCGATGGCGTCTGCTCTGGCAGCACTTCAGTCAGCCCGAGCGTCGCGCCGATCGTCTCGGCCACGTCGCGCCTGTCGCCCGTGAGCATGATCAAGCGTCGGATGCCTTCCTGCCGCAATAGCCGCAGCGCCCGGGGCGTCTCGAGGCGGATCTGATCGGCCATCTGGAGGGCGCCCATCATGACGCCGTCCACGCCAACGAACACCGCGGAAGCGCCCTCATAGGCCACGCGCTGAAGGAACGGCTCGCTCCACGGCGCCGGCGGCGCCAGCGCCGACACATAGGCAAACGAACCGATGGCGACAGCGTGGCCTACCACTTTGCCCTGCACGCCGGCGCCAGGTTGCTCCACCACCTCTCGGGGCGCCGACAGCACGAGATTGCGCTCGCGTGCGACCGTCGCCACTGCTTCGGAAATCACGTGCGCGGACGCCTGGCCGAGCGACGCCGCGAGGCGCAACACGGTCTCGGGTGAAATTGCCGGACCGGTTTCGATCGAGACGAGGCGCGCGCGTCCGCTCGTCAGCGTTCCAGTCTTGTCGAAGAACAGCACACTGGCTCGCGCGAGCCTTTCCAGCGCGCCACCGCCTTTGACCAGCACGCCACGTCGGGCACAACGCGACATACCCGAGACGATAGCAACAGGCACGGCAAGAATCAGCGGACAAGGCGTTGCCACGACAAGCACCGCGAGCGCCCGAACGACCTCGCCGGTAACCAGCCAGCTGCCACCGGCGAGCATCAGAGCGGCAATCACGAAAAGCAGCGCGTAGCGGTCGGCGAGACGCGCTGCGGGGCTGCGCTCCTGCTGCGCCGACTGCACCATGCGAACGATTCCGGCAAACGTGCTATCCGCAGCGCTCGCCGCGGCGACCATCTCGAACGCCGTACCCACGTTGACTACGCCGCTACTCACCAACTCGCCGGACGATCGCTGCTGAATCACGGATTCCCCGGTGAGTGTGGATTCGTCGAGCTGCGCGTGCCCCGTCAACGAGCCATCGACAGGTACGAACTCGCCGTTGCGGACGAGCAGACGATCGCCGGGGCACACTGTGTCCAGTTCGATCCGGCGCCACTCGCCCGCCTCGAAGCGGTTGGCGTGACGTGGCGTGCGGCTCAGTAACGCGGTCATTTCACGACGCGCGCGCTGCTGGGCGTACTGTTCGAGCGCCCGTCCACTCGCGAGCATCAACGAGATCACCGCCGCCGTCAGAAATTCGCCGAGGCCCAGCGCGAAGCCGATGGCCAGCAGCGCGAGCACATCGACGCCGGCTTCATGTCGCCGCAGCGCCTTGACGATGGATATCGACAGCGCCACCAGCATCGGCAATGCACCGGCCGCCCATAGCGCATGCGCGAGCGCGCCGTTGCCGAGCGCGGCGAGCGCAACCCCCGCTAGCAGGCTTGCTGCCGAGACCAGCAACAGCGCCAGAGCGACTGAGGGTAACGGACGTGACATGGCGGGCGGGTGAAGATGAGTCCAGTCGAGCAGTAACCGCTACGAACTCGCATGACGCGAGATCGGAATCATAATTAGTGTATGGATCCATCGTTTGCGTGGCTTGATTAGCGTCAAATGGGGCGTTTCCCCGCCAATCGGATCCTTGCCGTGCGCCGGTCGCTCCATGTCATTCAGTGCCGCCCGTCGCACGGCAAGTTCGAAAAGATACTCAATCGGCCGGGAGGTCCAGTCATGTCGACGTTGGCAACGCTGTTCGTTGTCGTGCTGCTGCTCAATCTCGTGCCCGCGTTCGCGCCGCCTACGTGGATGGCCATGTCATGGGTCGGCTTCAATATCTCCGGGGGTAACCCGTTCGTATTCGCCGTCGTAGCCGCCAGCGCGGCGACGATCGGTCGGCTGGTGCTGGCCAGGTTTGCACGGTCGCTGATGCGAGGGCGGCTGATGCGCGAGTCGGACCGGGAAAACATCGCCGTGGTTGAAGAATGGCTGAAGAAGCGCAGGAAGCTGACCGTGGGCGCGTTCTTTTTATATGCGCTGAGCCCGTTTCCTTCTAACTTTCTGTTCATCGCCTATGGACTGTCGGGGTTGCCGCTTCGCGTCATCGGTGCCGCATTCTTCGTGGGTCGTACGATCAGCTATTCCGTCTGGGCTCATCTTGGGCGGTTCGCTTCGACCTATATCGATCCGGAGTCCGACTTCGAAGGCGGATACCTCAGCGGCTACTTTGTCATCTCCCAGCTGGCCCTGCTTGGTTTTGTGTACCTGCTGATGAAGCTTGACTGGAAGATGCTGATCGAGCAACGCAAGCTAAGGTGGCGGCGCTCGGTCAGCCCTCCCAAGGTCGCCGGGCGCGGCCAGCCCCCGAAGCAATGAACACGGCTATGTGACGTGACAAGCGTTCGTTTGCCGATGCACTTCCTCTTTCCTCTTGAAAGAATCAGTTTCGGCGCATCAGAGCATTCCATTCAGACCCGTGGACGTCTTCGATCGCACACAAACTCGTGCGGACCTTCGAAGGTCTCCAAACGCCGCGCGGCGCAAACAATCCAGTCATCGCCGCGCGCGTCACGGATTGCCACTTACTCGGCCATGTGTGCTTCAATCGACTGTGCATCCGCATTCATATTTCGCTCTCCTTTAGCTGGATAACCCGTGCACGTCCGGCCTTGCTCAATGCAGCGTGGCGAGTGCAGCCCGGATACGCATCCCCTGCTCTTCGGAGATGAGCCCGTCGAGCACTTCCGCGAAGTGGGGATGCTGCATACCGGAATGGAGGTACTGCCACCGGTACGCGTGATGGAAATTCGCTTCGATCAACGCGGCTTCACCGGCGTCGACGGCGCGCCCGCAGCTCGCGATGAAATACCGCGAGTCCGCTGCCGCCTGCACACGCAAAATGCCGTCGAACGCGGTCACCAGCTCGATGAACTCATTGACCGCGTTGTCGCGCGCCGCCTCCGTCAGCGTTGCGTCGTGCCGCTTCCATTCGAGTTCGTCGAGAATCGCGTGCTGACTCTCTTCCTTCCAGTGGTAAAGAAATACATCCTTGAACAGTTCGGAAAGCTGATCGTCCGGATGAATGCTCTGGCGATAGTGAATTTGCGAGAAGAGTTCGATATGCAGCGTCATGGCCAGCACCGCCCACGTGCTCTTGCCGAGGACCACGGCGGCCAGCGCATCGGGATCGACATCGAAGCGATAACCCTCGGGCAGCGTTTCGCCGATCATTTTTTCGATGCGGCGAAACAGCGCCTGGTGTTTGAGCTCTTCGTCGCTGAAGCGCACGAGCGCTTCGAGCGCCACCTGATCGCCGAGCCAGTAGTCCCGGCTCACTTCCAGCACCTTGGCGTTGATGAAGCGCTCGACCAGGCCGAACATGTTCGCGTAGGTGCGCCCCTGAATCTGGCTGACGAAGCGCTTTTCATCTTCCGAGAGCATGATGAAATCCGGCGTGAGCGAGAGTCCATCCGGCAAATACTTGTGGGACATGTCGAAGGTGCGGCCTCCAATCACGTCGCGGTCGATGTCCCAATTGACCATCTTCGAAGCGCGAATGCATCGGGCGTAGCGATCGCGATCGGAATGACGCAATACTGCGTTCATAAAAGTTCTCCCAATATGGACCGCGATGCGGTCTGGCGTTGAGCGTCGATTCACCGGGCGGAGCCAGTCGAATGATCTGGCGTTCCGGCACGCTCAATTTACGATTGGGAGTCTTGACGATCTATGATCGAGTCGCCGCGCGATATGACCGAAACGCCGTTTCTTCTCGTGAGTCGCACAGGCCGACAATTGACGGTGTCGAGACGGCACCGCGTCTCACGGCAGGCATCACGGGTTCGGCATTTCGGCAACGCCGCTCGTCTCTTGCGAGTGCTGCACTGATGCGCTCGCGCCGTTCGTCTGTCCTTTGCTCTTGCGCCAGCCGGCAGGCGGCATGCCGAATTCGCGTCTGAACGCGCGACTGAACGCGGCTTCCGACTCATAGCCGATCTGTTCGGCCACGGCGTTGAGCGGCTTGCTGCCGATCAGAAGTTCGTGCGCCGCAATCTGCATGCGCCATCTCGCGAGGTATTGCATTGGCGGCTGCCCGAGCAGATCGGCGAAGCGTTGCGCCAACGCGGAGCGCGACAGGCCCACTTTGCGCGCAAGCTCCTCGACGGTCCACGGATGCGCCGCCTGCCCATGAAGCAGCGAAAGCGCGCGTCCGACGTAGCGGTCGCGCACACCGGCAAGCCATCCGGTCTGGTTCTCAGGCAGCGCTTCAATACAGCTGCGGATCGCTTCGACAAACAGCAGTTCCGATAGCCTGGCAAGCACGATCGTGCCGCCCGCGCGCGATTCGGCCGCTTCCGCGGCAGCAAGTTTGAGAGACGATTCGAGCCATGCCGCACGCGGATCCTGACGCATGTCGATCTTGAAGAGTCGCGGCAGCGATGAGAGCAGCGGATTGTTCAACGTATCGTCGCTGGCGAGAAAGCCGCACACGATGCGCGTCTTTGCGCCCCCGCCGCCATGGGACAGCGTCATCACTTCGCCGGGTGCGGCCGCCATCTGCCCGGACAGCAGCGAGTCGGTGGGCACGGGGGAAAGATCGATCGCGCTGCCGATGACGTGCGTTTCGCCCTGAGGCACCACGATCAGTTCGCCGGCATGGACATGAATGGCCGAACCGGGGTCGTCGGCCAGCTTCGCCCAGCAACTCCCCTCTATGATCAGATGATAGGAAACGACGCGCTCGGAAGGCGGCAAATAAGCGCCGCACAGCGTTGCATCGGTGCGTCCGATCAGACACCACGGCGCGGTGAATGTCCCATTCAGAAACACGGCGCCACTCAGGCGAACGGCGCGCAGAACATCAGAAACTGCATCCATGGATAGCTCGCGTGAAATGCGATTTCCCGGGCGAGAAACCTGGCCGCTGCTCATTCGTCAGGATGGCCAAGCGCTACATGTTATACCCGCAAGCTCAGTCGATGACAATTCGCTTACTGGCGTTTTTCGCGAGGCTTATGAAGCACATTGCGAGTCGGTAAATGGGCACGCGAAGCCTCGGCGAGAAGTGGACGATCGGTCAAGAAAGATCGACGCACGGGCAGGACGGCAACGGCTTGCCACAGGCAGAGTTCATGACAGGAAGGAACATCACGGCGCAGCGTGATCCGCGCTTCGCGATCGAGCCTTCCCCGGATTCTGAAAACCTGGCGCGTCACCCAACTTGCGCGAATCAGTACGCGCAGTGAATTTCCGCTTCGCGCCGATACAGTAGCGTGAGACACCGATGAAACGCCTGATAAACCGTGCGATGTACCACCCGATCATTGCGTTGTCCGTTTTCTATCTGGCCGACGTCATGCATCACGTCGACTACAGCGTCGCTGGCGCGTCGCTGGTTCTGGCCGCGAAAGCGATGTCGCGTGTTTTAAGTCTTTTCAACAAGGCATAGCGCTGCGGTACGCAGCGTTCGCTGAAGACTTCAAGAGTGCGGCGCTGCTATTCAGCGACGGCATAACAGAGGCCGACCGCGATCGGCAAATCATCGAAAAGAGGCCAGAAAAAAGGCCTATTCGCGATGCAGGCGCACGCACATGATCGATAGAATTTCCTGCAGCACGGTTCACACCGTCACCCGTCCGATCTCGGTCGGAGCGCTTTCTCACATCGGATTTCCGGTTAAATCAGCATGACACGGCTTGCACGGCACTACGTCCCAGAACAACCGCAACACGTTATCTTGCAGGGACTCACGGGGCCCGCATTCCTGGACGAGGGAGACTATCTGTACTTCCTCGCCTGTCTGGCAGACGCGGCGCGCGTCGCCGATCTGGCGGTCCACGCGTGGGTATTGATGCCTGAGGCGGTACAGTTCCTCGTCACCCCTTCATACGAGTCGAGCGTGGCCATGGCGATGCAGGCGGTCAGCCGTCGCTATGTCGAGACCTTCAACCGCCGTCATGGACGACGCGGTGCGGTGTGGCGTGGCGGGTATCGGGCAACCGTGATCGAGCCTGACCGGTATTTCATGCTCGCGAGCCAGGTCATCGATCACGCGCCGCTGCGCAACCGCCTCGTGGCCGAGCCCGGAAACTATCCGTGGTCGAGCTACGCGCACCACATCGGGCTGCGGGTCGACAGCTTCATCAAGGACCATCCGCTGTACCGGGCGCTCGGCAATACGCCGTTCGAGTGCCACCAGGCTTACCGCAATCTCGGCGGACAGCCTGTCGACGAACGCGAGGTCAACAACCTGATGCAGTCGACGCTCGAGGGCTGGGTGCTCGGCAGCGCCGCGTATTGCGCGTGGGCGGCACAGGCAGCCAATCGGCGTTTGATGCCCCTGCTGCTGCGCGACCGGCCGACCAGGGTTCGCTCGACGACCGCGCTCGAACACGAGGGCTGATCGAAGGCCGCAACCGGCCATTCGATTGCCGGCGACGACGCCTCCATCGGCCTATACGGTCATCGACGGCCCCCTATATGGAGGTTCACGAACGGCTGCTTCGCTTGCGCAGCGAACCGCAGCCCCGTCTTGTACCGCATACTTCAGTGACTCCCACCACCGAAGGCATCGACATGGCTGCTGACCTTGCACGCTCGTGGTTGACCTGCAGCGCGCCTGTCGCTGCCGCACAGGCCTCCGGTCGCCCGCTCGTGGCGCTGGAATCGACCATCATTGCCCACGGCATGCCCTACCCGGAGAACGTCCGCACCGCGCGCGAAGTCGAGGCCTTGATCCGCGACGTGGGCGCCGAGCCCGCGACGATCGCGGTAATCGGTGGACGAATCCGCATCGGCCTGTCTGACGACGAACTGGAACTGATCGGTCGCTCGGGCCAGGTCCAGAAGGTTAGCCGCCGCGACCTGCCGGCCGTGCTGGCCGGCGGTGGCCTCGGTGCCACGACCGTGGCTGGCACGATGATCTGTGCCGCGCTGGCCGGCATCGAGGTGTTCGTCACCGGCGGCATCGGCGGCGTGCACCGGGGCGCGCAGGAAACTTTCGACATCTCGGCCGACCTGCAGGAATTGGCGAAGACTTCAGTGGCGGTGGTTTGCGCCGGTGCGAAGTCCATCCTGGACATCGGGCTCACATTGGAATACCTCGAAACGCACGGCGTGCCGGTGCTCAGTTGCGAGCAGGAGAATTTCGCTGCGTTCTACACGCGCGACAGCGGCTTTCGTGCGGACTTCAGGGTGGACGATGCGGCCGAGCAGGCGCGGTTCATCCGCACCAAGTGGGAACTGGGCCTCGAGGGCGGTGTGGTGTTGAGCACGCCAGTGCCGGAAGCGGCAGCCATGAAGGTCGACGAGATCGACGCGCTGACCAAGCAGGCGCTCGACGAGGCCGCCGCACAAGGAATCGCCGGCAAGGCGGTGACCCCGTTCCTGCTGGCGCGCATCAAGGCGTTGACCGGCGGACGGAGCCTCGCGACGAACATCGCGCTCATCAAACACAATGCCGAGGTCGGCGCAAGGCTGGCGCTAGCGTTGGCACACGGAAAACGCGGGACGGGCGCGGCGTAGCCGCCAGTACTTCCGTTTGCGACCAGACTTCGCGGAAGCCTTCCACTCGCGAGCACGCTACCAGCGGCGAGCCCCTTTCGAATCGTGCACGCGGGTAGCCAACCTTCAATTGCAGAGACGGTAACGCATCCCACACTCGTTTGATGCAAGCATCAGACGAATACTTCGAAAATGCGCATCGATCGCGCATACGAGGGAGGCTTCATGTCGAACCAGTCTACCGGGTCCACACCCGAACAGTCCGATCACATCTCGACCTGGAGCCTCATCAAACCCTACTGGGTGTCCGAGCAACGACGAATGGCGTGGTGCCTGCTGGTCGCAATCATCCTGATGGACCTTCTGATGGTCGGCATCGACGCCAGGCTGAACATCTGGAACCGCGACTTTTACAACGCGCTCGAAGGCCGGGACGTGCATGCATTCCCGAGGCTGATGCTGATGTTCGCGGCGCTTGCATTTGGCTACGTCATCATCGCCGTCTACAACCGGAATCTGCGCCAGATGCTCGGGTTTCGCTGGCGCCAGTGGCTGACCGCGCACTACCTGCACGAATGGCTCGACGACCACACCTTCTATCGCATCGGCCGCGACCGGCTCGCCGACAACCCGGACCAGCGGATCGCCGCCGACCTTGAAGCGTTCGCCAACACGACGCTTTCCCTCACGCTCGACCTGCTCTCGACGATGGTCACGCTGATCTGGTTCTCGATCGTCCTGTGGACCACCGCCGGTGCGCTGACTTTCCTGTTGCGCGGCACACCGGTCGACATCCCCGGCTACATGTTCTGGGCCGCCCTCGCCTATGCGATTACGGGTTCGCTCGTCACCAACAAGGTCGGGCACCCGCTCGTGTCGATCAACTACCAGTTGCAGCGCGTCGAGGCGGACTTCCGCTTCGGGCTGATCCGCATACGCGAGAACGCCGAGGCGATTGCGTTTCAGGACGGCATGGGCGCCGAAGAAGCGAACGCCAATACTCTCTTTGAGCGGATTCGCAACAACTGGTGGCGTTTCATGAAGTACACACGGCGCTACAGCTTCGTGGTCAACGTCTATGGACAGGTTGCCGACATCTTTCCGCTGGTCGTCGCATCGCCGCGCTTTTTTACCGGCGCGATCAGTTTCGGCACGCTGATGCAGATCGCGGACGCGTTCGGCTCGGTCAGCGAGTCACTGTCCTGGTTCATCAACAGTTACGACACCCTCGCGAGATGGCGTGCGACCGTCAACCGGCTGCGGGAGTTCAGGCGCGTGATGGGGCGGCCGCATATCAAAGAAGCTCTGGCCCCGGCCACCGAGCACGGCGGCATCAATCTTCACTACGTCGACGAGAACCGGCTTGCCGTACAGAACCTGACACTAGCGCTACCCGACGGGGAAATTCTCGCGAACGTGCGCGACATCGTCATCCTGCCCGGCTCACGCTGGCTCGTGCGGGGGCCATCCGGTTCGGGCAAGACCACTTTATTGCGCGCAATCGCCGGCCTCTGGCCGTTCGGCACCGGGTCGATCGACGCGCCCATCGACGCGCGCTTGATGTTCGTTCCGCAGCAGGCTTATTTGCCGAATGACACGCTGAAGGCGGCGCTCACCTATCCCGCGCCGGCCAATACTTTCAGCGATGGAGATTGCCGCGAGGCGCTAGACGCATGTCGGCTGGAGCGCTACCTCGACCGATTGCACGAATCCTGCCCCTGGTCGCAGAATCTGTCGCCTGGCGAGCAGCAGCGAATTGCGGCGGCTCGCCTGCTGTTGCACCAACCCGACTATGTGTTTCTCGACGAAGCGACGAGTGCGCTCGACGCTGCAAACGAGGCATATCTGTATCGGCTCCTGTGCGAACGACTGCCGAACGCGGCGATCGTCAGCGTCGCGCATCGCGAAGCGCTGTTGTCGATCGATCAGGAGACGCTCGATATCGCAAGTCCGCTCGGGCGAGCCGTCGCGTGACTCAGGCGGCGACGGCGCAGCCCAACGATGGGGTCAGTTCGCAAACCGGTGGTCCTATCTCGACCCTGCACCGCCGCCAAGAGTTTGCGCCAGGTCAAACGGCAGCTTTCGGCGAAGCCGATATTCCGCAAGCGCGGGCCCGAGCGCCGCTTTCGGTGAGTGCATCGCCTACCATATAAGCATGGTCGCAACCTAGAAGGGAGGCTGCCATGACTCAGTCAATGATCAGCTTTGTAGTGGGGTTGGCGGCCCTGCTGGTTATCGCATACGTGTTTGCGCGGCGTTACAGGCAGGACCATCCCGAAGAGACTATGAGCCAGTGGCTCGATGCGCATCACATGGGTTGGATGCATCACAGGCACTGACTTCGTAGCTGAGTCGGCCGCTGCCGACGCTGCGGCCGACGTAGCGCTTGCCTTGAAGGACTTCCCGGATCCGCACGTGAAGTTCGGGAAATTTTGTCGCCAGGTGATCCGTTATTGCGTCAGGAGTCCGCGCAAATCTGTTGCCGCGCGTCCTGTGCCAAAACCTCAAGTTGATCCTGTTCGAGGAGTCCAACATGACATCCCGGCGATCGAACCCATCCCGACCGGCATTAGGTCGAACACGTGCCACACGCGCCACGCTCGTCTGCGCGGCGGTATTCGCGCTCGCGGCCTGCGCGCAGCCGTGGAACGAGTTCCATGCAGGCGACCAGGAATCCGCCGTCGTCGCGAGGCTCGGGCAGCCGCGCGAGATCTATAACCTGCCCGACGGTTCCAGGCGGCTGATGTGGCCGACGCAGCCGATGGGAGAAACCACCACCGCCGCCGACATCGACGCGAGCGGCAAGGTGATCCGCGTCCGTCAGGTGCTGCAGCAGAACGAGTTTTACCGCGCGGAGCCGGGCAAGTGGACGAAGAATGACGTTCTGGTGAACTTCGGCCAGCCGGTGGACAAGACTTACTTTCCCATGATGAAGCGCGAAGTGTGGAGCTATCGCTATCTGGAAGACAACGTGTGGTACCTGCTGTTCAATTTCTATTTCGACGACACCGGCGTGCTGCGCTCGACCCAGAAGAGCCCGGACCCGCTCCACTTACAGGGCGGCGACAACAAGCCGATGTGATCGGCAGCCGGGGGCGATGGCCCTATGGGTGGATTCGCCACGGTTCAGGTGACCACGCACGCAATGCGAGACTCTAGAAAGAGGTGAATCATGGGATTGCTTGCCAGCCTGTTGCATCCGATGCGGGCACGAGGTGCGCATGACGAAAACGCGCGCGTGGTCGAGATGATCGATCGAGTCATTGCGATGAACCCCCGCCTGCGGTTGGCGCGACATTACAAGGCACGTCTCGGGAAAGCCGTTTCCGTCTCCCTGACCTACATCGACAACCTGATTGGCTCACTGCCCGCGCCCAACGAGGCAAATGCGACCGCCTGGTCAACCGATCCGCTGATTCGCGTTTTTTTCGCCACCCCCGATGATCTCGTGAAGGCGTTCAGTCGCTCCGAAGAACTGCGCACCTATTTCGCCCAGAATTCTTCCTCGACAGAAGCCTACGCAACGCTTGGGATGGCGATGTTCGAACGCCATGTGCTTGGCGTTGCGGTCGAGGGCGGCGAGGTGCGGCATGACGTATCCCAGACCACGCTTTGTTTCAGCGACCATCGCGTGCGGGTCTGCGGCAAATCGGACGCCGACCTCCGCGAAGAAATTGCGCGCCGGCTGGTGGATCAACTGGCGCTGGAGGGGCTCGCCAGACTGGCCGCTGACCGCCGCAATCTCGTAGCGAAAGGGCGGGAGTTGCTGGCGGCGCGCGTCGCGTTACTGGAACGCCGGGGCGTGGGTATGCGCTCGGTGGTTGGGGACAGTCCAGACGCTGATTCAGATGAGCTGGCGCGGCTGGACATCCAGATTGCCGAAAACACTCGCAACCTGGCCGCCCTTCGCGTCCCGACCGAAATCGTCGATCTTCAACTGGAGCGGGTCTGCGAGGTATTTTCCGCGCCTGCCGACCATATCTATGTCGAAAAACGCCGGCTGCGGCTGGATTTGATGAATGTCATCCGCACCGACGATACCCAGGCCAGCCGCGAAATCGAGGTGCACCTTGCGCGCATTCCGGGCGATCCACCCCGCATGCGCGCTTTCAGACTCGTACGTTTCCCCCGTGACGAATTATTGCCAGCGGGATTGCATGTCGACGCGGCGACGCGCGCGATATGACACCGTAATCGGCACGGCTTCGTCTCGACTACCCGTCAGGGGAAAATCGGTGTCGTGGGCTCCGCGCCTTCGAGATCGGCCTTCGGAACATGCTGCGTCACCATCTGCTCGATCTCCTGTTCTCGCGATCCGGGCACGTCGGCCATGATCAGCAGCTGGCCGTTACGTATCGCGTCACGAAAGCGCTCGAGTCGTGCATTCGGTTCGCCGACGCCGATCATCGCGGCCGTCCAGGCCCCGAAGCCGGCACCCGCCAACGTCAACGCGACGACGGCTCCGCCCGCAATCACGAGCTCCGCGGGAGGAAACAGCAGCGCCACGAGGCCGAGAAGCGCTCCGGTGGCACCGCCCAGCGCCACGCCGCGCTCGAGCGAGTGCACGACGTCGCTGCTTTGCAGCAAGCTTGCCTCGGGCAACTGGTCGAGTGCGACGCTGTGATTCGCGAGAACATGGATATGCCGCCATGTGATTCGCGCCCGGAGCAAGTCGTCTACGATCGCCTTCGCCGTCGTCGTGTCGGGTGCGAGGAAATAAAGACGTCTCATCTCGACTCTCCATCAGTCAGACCGTCCCCCAGCGGGACGATGCTCTTTATCGTACGCCTGCGGCGGTCCCGCTGCGGACGACTCGTGCGAAGCTCCGCCTGATCGAGGAAGAAGCTCCGGTTGCCGGCCATGCGCTCGACCATGAAGTCGATGAACGTCTTCACGCGCAGCGACTGTTCGGTTCGATGCCCATAGTAGATATAGATCATGCCATGCTCAGTGACGTGCTGCGTGAGCAACGGGACGAGCCGGCCGCTTCTGATATGAGTCGCCGCGTTGAAGCTTCCCAACTGCCCGATGCCGAGGCCCGATAGCACCGCCTGCGTTTCCATTTCGGTGTCGTTGACGCAGATGGCAGCGGGCACGTCCCGATAGACGATCTCGTCGCCGATCTGGAACTGCCACTGAGCCAGCTTCCCCGTGTTTGCGCGCCGGTAGCCGGTGCAGCGATGCTGAGCGAGTTCTTCAATGCTGCGCGGCGCGCCGTTGCGCTCGATATAGTCCGGCGATGCGCACACGATCAGCTGGATCGGCACCAGTCGGCGCGCGATCGAGCCGCCCGACGGCGGCGGTCCACCGCGAAATCCGACGTCGAACCGGTCGGTCACGAGATCCGTGAACTGATCGTCGAATTGCACTTCGAGCTGCACGCTCTGATAGCGCTTCTGGAACTCCTCGAAGTACGGCCACAGGACCGGCAGCCCGAGCGCGCGCGGCGCGCTCACCCGCAGCCTGCCACCCACCTCTTCCTTCGAGCGCCGGGCCTCGCCGAGCGCCGACGACAGAATCGCGAGCGCCGGCTGCACGCTGTCGCAAAGCCGTTGGCCTTCCTCCGTCAGGCTCAGCTTGCGGGTGGTCCGATGAAACAGCCGCACGCCCAGCTCCTTCTCCAGCTGCATCACCGCGTGGCTCGCGGCCTGCGGCGAGATGCCCTGATCGACCGCCGCGCCGCGCAGGCTGCCGAGCGTCGCGGCGCGTACGAAAATGGTGATCGCACGAATTCCGTTCATCCCCGGCGCTCCTCGATTAGCAAATAAAAGTTGATTATGACTCCATTCAGAGACGGCTAGTTTGTGTTAATCGCCAGGCCTACTATTGCATCACTTCATCACACAACGTAGGAGAGACATCATGGCTAACGTCCAACAAGGTGGTTTCAAGCGGGTATGGTTCATCACGGGCGCATCGCGAGGCATCGGCGCATTGATCGCCGAAGCCGCGCTCGCGGACGGCAATGCGGTGGTGGCCGCCGGACGCAAGGTCGCGGCGATCGTCGAGCGTCTTGGCGAGTCGCCTGCATTGCTGCCGGTGGAGCTGGACGTGACCAACGAGGCTCAGGCGAAGGCGGCGGTGCAGGCCGCGGTCGAAAAATTTGGCCGCGTCGACGTGCTGGTCAACAACGCCGGGTTCGGTCTGCTCGGCGCGGTGGAAGAATCCGCCGACAAGGACGTGCGTCGCATGTACGACACGAACGTCTTCGGCTTGCTGAACGTCACGCGTGCCGTCCTGCCGACGATGCGCGCGAACCGCTCGGGCCACGTGATCAATATTTCTTCGATTGGCGGCTATCGTGCCGCTGCGGGCTTTGGCGTGTACTCGTCGACGAAGTTCGCCGTCGAAGGCATCACCGAAGCGTTGCATGCCGAGCTGAAGCCGTTAGGCATTCACGCGACGGTGGTCGAGCCGGGGTATTTTCGTACCGACTTTCTCGATGCGTCCTCGCTGATCGTGGCGCCCGAGGTGATCGAAGATTACGACGAAACCGCCGGCGCGGTTCGCCGCAAGGCCATGCAGATGAATCACAACCAGCCCGGCGACCCGACGAAACTTGCGGCCGCGATGGTCGCACTGGTCGACGCGGCGACCCCGCCGTTGCGCCTTCCGCTCGGCACGGACACACTGGCTGCCATCGCCGCGAAAAACGCTTCTGTGACGCAGGAAATGGAAGACTGGAAACAACTGTCGTCGTCCACCGACTTTGCTGCGTAAGTGAAGAAAGCGTGAGGAAAGCGGCGTGTCGAGACATCGGTTGCGCCGCTTTCTACCTGATTGCCCGTCGTAGCCTGGAAGTCGTCGGTCCCAGCGCGGTTTCCCTGTCAAAACCGATGCCGCAACCCCGCCAGCACCGCGATCTGACTGTTGCGCCCCGCCCCCGCCGGTCCGAAGAAGTTGATCGCAACTGTGCTCGCATCGCCGGCCAGACGCTGATAGACCATCGACATGTGCAAATCGGTGCGCTTCGACAGCAGGTAGCTGATGCCCGCGTCCACCTGGTGCCATTTCGGACGGTCGCCGGTTGCGAACGACGTCGCGCCGGTACCGGTATAGCCGCCGCCATCGGTGTAGATGTAGCCGAGCCCCGCCATCAGCGCCGGCGTGAAGTAGTAGCGCCCGTTGATCTCGTAGTTGTTGACACGCAGGCTGTGGCCGCCGCGATAGTCGAGCAGCGTGTTGGTGAAGATGAAGTTCACGTTCGCCGCGCCGAACGTGTAGCCGGAGCCCACCGCCGAGATCCGCTGGCGCTCGACGAAACCCGCGTTATAGAAAATGCTGGTCGAACCGCTGTACTCGTCGCCGATCGCGCCGTTCGGGTTATTGCCGGTCGCGAGACCCGCCGACGGATTGTTCAGTTGCAGGTAGCTCGCGACCACATGCAACGGCCCGCGCAGGTAATCGAGCCCGAAGCCGTACGCGCGATTGTTGGCGAAGCCCTGGCCGGCGTCGCCGCCCGCCTGGTTGCTGAACGCGTAGAGCGCGCCGAGCTTCAGTCCCGCGAGCGGACTCACCTCGTACTTGACGCTGTTGTTCAGGCGAAACGTCTGAAAGCTGTCGTCGACGTCGCCGATGTGCGCGCCGTAGATGCTGCCGAACATCAGCCACGACATCAGCGGCGCGACGTAGTCGAACGTGTAGTCATACTGGCGGCCGAGCGTCAGCTTGCCGTACTGCGTGCTCGACAACCCGACGTACGCCTGTCGCCCGAACAGCCGGCCGCCCTGCGACGACGTGCCGTTGATTGCGCTGAAGCCCGATTCGAGCTGGAACACCGCGGCGTAGCCGCCGCCGAGGTCCTCGCGTCCGAGGAAGCCGAAGCGGTCGCCGCTGCCCCAGCCGGTCGCCATCGACCAGCGCGAGGCGCCCTGCGTCTTGATCGACGACGCGACCGTATTCGTCCAGGCGATACCCGTATCGATGATGCCGTACAGCGTGACCGAGCTTTGCGCGTCGGCCGTGAGCGGCGCCGCGCAGGCGCAAACCACCGCAGCAGTGCAGACTGCTGTTTTCATTGTGCTTCTCCGGTTTCAATGTAATTGGGGTGACGCGGATGAATCGCGGCGGGAGCGCGCCTCGTGCGCGCACCGCCGTGCTGCCGGATGTGCGCGAGCGTGCGCCGCGCACATCCGGCTCTGCCGTTCGTGCTGTTCCTACCGCTCGGCCGCGGGCAGCGGCGGCTCGGCACCTGCGCCGCCGCTCGCGAGATCGCGGTCCGCGAAGGCGTCGTCGTGCGCATCGCCGGGCCGGTACATGCGACCGAGCACGAACATCAGCCCCGCGACGGTGACGACCGGCAGCGCCGCGACCTGGAACAGCTCGCGCACCGGCAGATGTCCGGCGAGCAGCATCCCGCCGATCATCGGGCCCGAGATCGAGCCGATCTTCGCGATCCCGATCGCGGTGCCGGTGCCTTTCGAGCGGAAGCTGGTCGGATAGACGATCGATGCGACCGCGTTCAGGCCCGCCTGAGTGCCGGCGACGCAGAAGCCGACGCCGAACACGGCGGCGGTCAGCAAGACCGTATTCAGGTCCATGCCGAGCGCCGCGACGAGCGGAAAGCCGACGAGCGGCAGACAGGTGACGAGCCGCACGCCATGGCGGTCGATGAAGCGCATCAGCACGAGCCCACCGAGCGTTCCGCCGACAGAGAACAGCGTCGTCATCAGCGCGGCGCGATGCGCGGCGACGCCGGTCGCCTCGATCAGCACGGGCAGCCAGTTCTGTAGGAAGAACAGCGCCATCGAATTGGCGATGTACGCGAGCCACAGTGCGGTCGTCACATAGCGCAGGCGGCCGGCGAACAGCATGCGCGGCGAGAACTTCGCGACGCGGCGCTCGTCGGTGACGACGAACCGCGCATCGGACGGCAACGCGAGTTCGGGCCGCACGCGTGCGGCGGTCGCGGCGATGCCGTCGCGAGGCCAGCCCTTCAGCACCTGGTAGCGCAGCGACTCCGGCATCACGAACGACAACGCGGCCGCCACCACGAGCGGCGCGAGGCCGCCGACCACGAACACCGCGGGCCAGCCATAGTGCGGCACGAGCCACACGGCGACACCGCCACCGAAGCCTGCACCGAGCGTGTAGCCGGTGAACATCAGCGTGACCCAGGTGGCGCGCAGCCGCTTCGGCGCGAATTCCGACACCAGCACGAACGCGTTCGGTACCGCGCCGCCGATGCCGATACCCGCTGCGAAGCGCAGCCACAGCAGCTGGTCGACACTCGCCGCCGATGCGGTCGCGAGCGTGATCAGCCCGTACCAGCACGCACCGAGCAGGATCGCGCGCTTGCGCCCGATCCGGTCGCCGATATAGCCGAACAGGATCGAGCCGATCATGATGCCGAAGATGTTGGCGCCGAACACCGGACCGAGCACGCTGCGCTCGATGTGCCACGCGCGAATCAGCGAAGGCGCGGCGAACGCCAGCGCACTGAGCTCGTAGCCGTCGGTCAGCATCACGAGCCAGGTCGACGCGATCAGCAGGATCGCGAAGCGGCCGATTCTCTGTTCGTCGATCAGGCGCGACACGTCCACCGTGCGCGCATCGGACAGGGTTTGAATCATCGTCTCCTCCAGAGGTGCCGCGTCGGCGGCCGGGCAGATCCCGGCGCGTCGTGCGGTTCCGTCATATGGTCTCCGGCCGGCGCGGCAGTGGGTGCTCGTCGAGAGCCTCCTCGCGGAGCTCGCGCTGCACCTCTTTGGTATTTCCGCGCCGCCGCTGGGTCGTGCGTCAGTCCTTCAGATGCGGCGGATCGATGCGATCGACGTTGTCGGCGAGCCGCTCGCGCAGCATGCCGCGATCGATGTCATGGACGCTGCCGCCGTCGGCGAGGTCGAACGCGTGCGCGGCCGCCGCGCCCATCGCGATGCACGGCCCCATCACCCGCACGCTCGACAGCGCGGTCGCATCCGCGTCGATGCAGCGGCCGGCCGCGATCAGGTTGTCCGCGTCCTTCACGACGAGGCTGCCGAACGGTACGGTATGCAGATGGTCGTCGCCGAACGGCTTCCATTCATAGCCTTCGGCGCGATCGTGCAATTCGATCGGCCACGAAGTGCGCGCGACCGCGTCGGGAAACTGCCGCGCCGCAATCACGTCCGCGGAGCTCAACTGCTGCGCGCCGACGATCCAGCGCGTCTGCCGGATGCCGGGCAGGCCGTAGCTGCGGATGTGCGCGTTGCGATAGATGTGCGGGTACTCGCCGCGCAGGAACTCGAATGCGCGATCCGCCTGGTCGCGGCCGACGAGCGCGGTGCGCGACGCCGCCATCGGTTCGAGCGGCGTCTCGATGTGCGTCATGTTCGCGATGCCGATATTGCGGCCGCGGAAATAGAACACGAGCCCGTCCTTGCGCTCCAGCCCATATGCGTGCGCCTTTTCCTCGACGCGCTCGCGAAACGCGGGCGGCGTCGGCAGATCGGTTTCGTCGAGGTTCTCGAGCACGATCATCTGCGTGCCGCGAATCGGCGTTTCCGGCTCCTGGCAGTCGAAGCCTGCGAGCCACGTGAGTGCCGCATCGCCGCTCGCGTCGACGAAGCCGTTGGCCGCGATGCGCACGTCGCCGTAGCGCGTCGCGACTTCGAGCTCGCGCACCCGCCGCCCTTCGCGCACGACGTCGCGCAGCACCGCGCCGAGCACGACGGTGATGCCGGCGTCGAGAATCTTCTGCTCGATCCAGCGCGCGAGCGCGACTTCGTCGTACAGCACCACGGTCGTCAGCGGCCCTTCCTTGTAGTGCAGCGCGCCCTTCTCGCCGAGATCGCGCAGGATGCCGTCCGCGATGCCGTGCGTCACCTGGAAGCGCTTCGGCCCGTTCGAGAACAGCCCGCAGAAGGTGCCGATGATCGAGTTGACCGCCTGGCCGCCGAGCGCGGGAAGGCTGTCGACCAGCACGACCTTGCGGCCCAGCGCGGCCGCTTCGAGCGCAGCCGACGTGCCGGCGATGCCCGCGCCGACGACACACACGTCGGCGTCGAGTTTCCAGCCAGTCGGTTGGCCGTTGCGGCGGACGATACGAGTACCAGTCTTCAAAACATTTCCTCCTTGAAAAGCGATGGCGGTTGCGCGCGGGCCGTTCCGCGCGCGAAATCAGGCGCGGCTGCGTTTGAGCACTTCGACGACGCCACGCTCGGCATCGACGCGAACCCAGTCGCCGGTTTCGATCACGTCGAGCGGATCGATGTCGAAGTCGGTCAGCGACGGCGCATGGCTCACCACCGCGCCGAGCGCGATCTTCGTGGTCATTTCGTTGAACAGCATCGCGAGCGGCGCGGTGCCGGCGATCCGCGCGATATGGAACTGGCTCGACCAGCCCGACGAACCCTTCGCGCCGGGAAACACCAGCACCTTGTTGGCGAAGCTCTGGCCGCGCAGTTCGTGACGGGTCTCGATGATCGTGCCGGTGCGCGGATCGATGCCGCCCCAGCCGGAGATGCGATCGCGCGTGACGAGCGCCTCGCCCTCGACGCAGCCGCCGACCACCTTGCGCCCGCGCAGCACCAGCGGCGCGTCGGAGCGCACCGGCGTGCCCGGTGTGTCGCTTATCACGTTGGTGGTCTCGATGTTCGTACTCATGCTGCCAGCCCTCCGCTCCAGCGGCCGCTCACCGCGGCCTCGATGCAATCGGCCGTGGTGCCGAACCAGGCCTGCACGCCCATGATCGCGGGCAGGTAATGCGCCTGCTTCGCCGAGTCGAGCGCAACGACGCGCGTGCCCTTCGGCATCACCCGGCCGATCGCCGAGCACGTGTCGGTCATCAGCACGCCGCCCGCGTCCTCGATCAGCTTCGTATAGCCGGCCTGATCCGCGAGCTGGCGAGTCGCGCGCGCGGTGAAGATCCACAGTTCGGTATTCGTGCTGAGGCGGCGGCCTTCGAGCAACTGGCAGACCTCCCAGATCTGCTCGATCGAATAGTGCGGACAACCGAGCATCACGAAATCGACCTGTGCGTCTTTCGCGGTGGTGTTCACGCGCTCGTACGCGAGGCGCCGCTCGGCCGCGCCGTAGCGGATCGTGTCGAGCGGCTTGCGGCCGCGAAACGCTTCGTCGCGCGTGCGTGCCTCCGGCGTCTGGCCGACGATGTGGTACATCTCGACACCGCCCGAGGAAGCCGCGGCCGCGCCGAAGTGTTTGAGCTTCGGCAGGTTCGGCACGTCGCGCAGTCCGTCGATCACCGGAATGCGGTCCTGCACGAGTTCGCCGACGTAGTAGCCGAGCAGCCCCCAGTCCTGCACCGTCTTCACGTCGATATCGAGTTCGATCAGATGCGTGCCGCCGCGGTTTTCATCGAGGTGCAGGCCCCAGTACGGAATCTTGCCGGTCAGCATCGCGGCGCCGGTGCTCTCGCGCCCTTCCGCGTTGGTGCGCGCGCCGAGCACTGCGTTGATGTAGATGACCGACGACGACTCCATCCACGCGCAATGCTCGCCGCGCACCGGCACGTTGCCGGTCAGGTACGGCGCGCAGGTGTTCAGCGGCTGGATGCCGAGTCGTCCGGTGAACGCCTCGCCCTGGCGGTACAGCTTCACGACCTCGCCGTCGATGCCCTGACGCTGCGCATGCTGCGGGTCGAGCCCCTGCTGCAGATGGCTGCTGAACACCTTCGCCTTCGGCACCTCGACCACCTCCGGGCTATCGAGGTTGAATTCGGAAAACACCGCGTCGAGGCCGCCATGCTTCGCCGCGTAATCGCGCAGGAACGGCATCGTCGCGCCGACCGTGCCGCACACGTTATTCGTGTCCACCAGCCGGGGCGCGTCGAGCGCTTCGCCGTAGCGCACCAGCAGATCCATCGCACGCTGCACGGCCGCGCCGTCGCGGCCGTCGAGCATCGCCCGTTCGTCGTCGTTCAGCTGCATTTAGCGTGCTCCGTGTGCAGGATCGAGTTGCTCCGCTTGCGACGCCGCGTGCCGGTCGACGTCGACCGTCGTCGCGCGTCGTAGCTCGCGGCGCACCGACAGATCGTGACGGCGCCCCCGGTGCAGCGTGCAGCGGTTGTCCCAGATCACGAGGTCGCCCGGCTGCCAGCGATGCGAATACACGAAACGGCGGGCGGTGGCGTGTTCGAGCAGGTCCATCAGCAGCACGCGTCCTTCGGCCAGCGTGCGATCGGCGATATGCGTCGTGTGCGCGCCGATGAACAGATGCCGGCGCCCCGAACCGGCGTGCTTGCGCACCAGCGGCCAGCGCACCGGCGGCAGCGCGTTGCGCTGCTCGTCGCTGTAGTCGGTGTCGCCGAGCAGAAAGCGCGAGTGCAGCGCGTAGTGCTCCGCTTCGAGTCCTTCGAGCTCGCGCTGTTCGCGCGGATCGAGCGCATCCCACGCGGCGCGCATGTCCGCGTACTCGGTCTCGCCGCCCGATTCCGGCACGACGACCGCATGCAGCATCGAATAGCGCGCCGCCGGCTGCTGGAACGAACTGTCGCTATGCCACAACTGGTTCGCGAGATTGCCGACGATGCGCCGGTGCGCGCGGTCCGCGATCTGTCCGGACTCGTCCACGTTGGAAATATCCGCGAGCTCCTGGTACTCGAGCCGCGCATGCGGTCGCGCGACGCGCTTGAAACCGAGATCGAGCGGCCCGAGCGAGCGCGCGAACGCGAGCTGCTGGTCCTGCGTGAGCGGCTGACCACGGAACACCAGCACCGCGTAGCGGTTCATCGCGGCGTCGATCGCGCACGCGAGCTGTTCGGAAACGGGCGCCGTCAGATCGATGCCGCTGGCAAGGCCAACGAAATCCGGATGCGCGGCGTCAATGGGAACGACTTCAAGCGACATGAGCTGCTCCTGTGTGAGGATGGTCCGGCGCGGCATCGTCGCGACGACGATGTAGAAGGCCGAGAGCGAACGCGAGCACCGCGACGAACGCGACCGGCACCGCGCCGAGGAAGAACAGTTGCTCGACCGGCAGATGCGCGGACATCAGCATCCCGCCGATCACCGGCCCGGCGATCGCGCCGATCTTCTGGATGCCGACCGCCGCGCCCGTGCCTTTCGCGCGCAGCGCGGTCGGATAAACCAGCGCCGCGACCGCGTTCAGGCCGAACTGCGTGCCGACCACCGTGAAGCCGGTGAGAAAGACCGCCGCGACCAGCATCGGACCCGGCAGTCCGGTGCCGAGCAGCGCGACGACTGGCGTGCCGACGAGCGGCAGCACGGTGATGATGATCGCGCCGCGCGTGTCGACGAAGCGCATCAGCGCGAGCCCGCCGAGCGTGCCGCCAAGCTGGAACATCGTCGATACGAGCGCCGCCTCGCGCGGTGCCAGGCCGACGCTTTCGATCAGCACCGGTAGCCAGCTGCTCAGAAAGAACAGCGCCATCGAGTTCGCGATGTACACGGCCCACAGCACCGGCGTCAGCGCGCGCAGCCGGCCCGCGAACAGCAGCTGCAACGAGCCGTCGCCATGTGCGTCACCCCGCGCAGCGCCGCCGGTCACGAAGCGCGTGCCCGGCGCGACGGGCAAACCCGGCGCGATGCGCGCAACGATTCGCGCGACTTCCGCGTGACGGCCCTTGAGCGTCAGGAAGCGGATCGACTCAGGCACCGCGAACCACAGCATCGCGCTCGACACGAGCGGCGCGATGCCGCCGATCACGAACACCACCTGCCAGCCGAACTTCGGCACGAGCCACGCGGACACGAGGCCGCCCACGCTGCTGCCGATCGTGTAGCCGGTGTACATCAGCGTGACCCACGTCGCGCGCCAGCGCTTCGGCGCGAACTCGGTCGTGTACGCGATCGCGTTGGGCACCACGCCGCCGATGCCGATGCCCGCCAGAAAGCGCAGCACGAGCAGCTGATCGAGCGCGGTTGCGCGCGACGCCGCGAGCGTGAACCCCGCGAGCACGACGCTGCCGATCACGATCATGCGCTTGCGGCCGATCACGTCGCCGAGATAGCCGAGCACGAACGCGCCGATCATCGTGCCGAACACGAAGGCGCCGAACACCGGGCCGAGCACGCCGTGCTCGAGATGCCACGCGCGGCCGAGCGCCGGTGCCGCGAACGCCATCGCGGCGAGGTCGTAGCCCTCGGTCATCATCATCACGCCCATCGCGACGATCAGCAGCACGCCGAAGCGGTTCGTCTGCTGCCGCTCGATCACCGTGCCGATGTCGATTGCGGTTTCGTCGCCCATCTCAACGCTCCCGCGCCGGGCGGTCCGCGCCGAGCACCGCGCCCTGCTGCATCGTGCCGACCGTCGCGCGGTAGATCTTCAGCCAGCCGGTGTCGTTGACCGGCGCCGGGCGCTGCCACGCGGCGCGGCGACGCGCCACCTCGGCTTCGTCGACTTTCAGATCGCAGATGCGCCGCTCGAGATCGATCTCGATCGTGTCGCCGTCCTCGACGAACGCGAGCGGCCCCCCGGTCGCCGCCTCCGGCGCCACTTCGGCGACCACCAGGCCCTTGCAGACGAGGCCGGACAGATGCCCGTCGGTGAGCATCGCGACCTGCTCGGACAAGCCCGCGCCGTCGATCGCGAACACCACGCGCGACGCGCCGCCGCCCATCGCCGGGCCGCCGCACACACCGGCACCGCGCATCACGACGACCATGCCCGGCTGCACGCGGCCGTCCTTGATCGCCGCGATCGCGTCGTCGGAGGTCGAGAAGCAGATCGCCTCGCCGGTGAACGCGCGCTGTTTGGTCGGCGAGATGCCGAACTTGACGATGCCGGCATGCGGCGCCAGGTTGCCGCGCACCAGCACGATGGCCGGATGGTTCGCGAACGCGCGCTCCGGCGGGCGGATCACGTCGTCGTCGGCAATCCGGACATCGGCCAGGTTGTCCTTCACCGTGCGCCCGGTCACCGTCAGCGCGGTGGTGTCGAGCCACGCTTCGAGCCGCTTCATCACGCCGCGCCCGCCGCCCGCCGCCTCCAGTTGCTCGATCGTGTCCGAGCCGACCGGACGCACGCCGGTCAACACCGGAATCTGCGCGGCGAATTCCTCGAACAGCGCGTACACGTCGACGTCGAGCTGCCCTTCGGCCGCGACCGCCTGCAAGTGTTTGACGGTGTTGATCGAGCCGCCGACCGCGAGCACCGTCTTCACCGCATTCGCGAACGCGCCGCGCGTGAGGATGTCGCGCGGCTTCAGGTCGTCGCGCACCATGTCGACGATGCGCGCGCCGGCTTCGCGCACGAACGCGAACATCCTGTCGCTGTTGGCGGCGACCGGCGTGCTGCCGGGCAACGACATGCCGAGCGCCTCGCTGACCATGTGCATCGAGTTCGCGGTGCCGAGACCCGAGCACACACCCGGGCCGCGAATCGCGTTCTGGCTCATGCCGACCAGGTCCTCGACGGGCAGCTTGCCGGTCAGCGTGTGCATCGCGCCGACGAACACGTCCTCGATGTCCACGTGCTCCCCGCGGTATTCGCCACTCGGCTGATAGCCGCACGCGACGACGATGCTCGGAATGTTCAGCCGCGCGGCGGCCATCAACTGGCCCGGCACGGTCTTGTCGCACGAAGCGAGGCACACCATGCCGTCGAGCTGCGCACCCTCGACGGCCACTTCGATGTCGTTCGTGACGAGGTCGCGCGCCGCCAGCATGTAAGCGCCGCGCGCGCCCGCGCCGGTGATGAAGTCGCTCGGCGCCGCGGTGCGGATTTCGAACGGCAGCGCGCCGGCCGCGCGGATCGCCTCTTTCAGTTGCGCGGCGATGCCGTCGAGGTGGCTGAAGCAGGTGGCGAGTTCGGACGAGGAATTGACGATCGCGATCTTGGGCTTGTCGAGGTCTGCCTCGCTGATGCCGAGATTGCGCCATTGCGCGGCGCGCACCGCGCCGAGATAGGAACCACGCGGGAAATTGCTGCGCAACGGGCGTTGCGGCTTGCGTCCATCGGACATGGCGTCTCACTCCTTTGTTGTGGAAACGATGTTAGGAAGCACGATAAAATCCGTCAATTATGTGACATCGATAGGCATCATCCAAACCATGGATATTCGTCAGGTTGACCTGAATTTGCTAAAAGTGTTCGATGCGCTGCTGAAAAAGCGCCATGTGACGCAGGCGGGCGTCAGCATCGGGCTCAGTCAGCCGGCAATGAGCTACGCGCTGTCGAAGCTGCGCGATCTGTTCGAGGACCCGCTGTTCGTGCGCACGGCCCGCGGCATGGAGCCGACGCCGCGCGCACAGGCGCTCGGCGATCCGGTTGCGCGGCTGCTGGATCTGGTGCAGACCGAAATCCTGCCGATGCCCGAATTCCGCCCGGCCGAGTCATCGCGAAGCTTCGTGCTGTGCATGTCGGACATCGGTGAAATGGTATTCCTGCCGCGATTGCAGAATTTTCTCGACAAGACCGCGCCGCACGTGAGCATCAAGACGGTCGCGCTCAGCATGCCGGAGCTGGAGGAAGGTCTGGCGAGCGGCGACGTGGATCTCGCGATCGGCTACTTTCCGGGCTTGAACAGCGAATCGCTGAAGCGCAAGGTGCTGTACCGGCATTCGTATGTGTGTATCGCACGCGAAGATCATCCGGAAATCGGCGACACGCTGTCGCTCGATCAGTACCGTTCAGCGGCGCACGTGTTGATTCATCCGGAAGGCCGCGAGCAGGACGTGCTCACCCGCACGCACGAACGCCTCGGGATTCGCATCAACGTACGCTTCAGCGTGCCGCGTTTCATCGGCGTGCCTTTCGTGGTCGCCGGCTCGGACATGATTGCAGCGGTGCCTCAGGCCGTCGGGCGGCGCTTCGCGGAGTTCGTGAACGTCAAGCTGTTGACGCTACCCTTTCCCGCGCCCAAGTACGACTTTTATCTGCACTGGCATCCGCGTTTTCATCACGAGCCGGCGAACCGCTGGATACGCGACGCGATGAGCGAACTGATCAAGGGGCCGATGCAGCACGAGCCGCTGCCGAATACGAAGCGGACGCGCTTGAAGGGAGCGCCGTAGGCCACGACGTTGCAGCGTGGCCTGCGTGATCGCGGTTCGGGTCGCGCGGCGGTGCACGGATAGCGAGCGCGACAGGGTTCCCCCGGGATTCGCGCATTCACTCCGTGAGGAACGCGCTCATGATGCGGAGGTGATGTCGCTCGCGTGGATAAGCAGAAGCGGCGTTTGCGCAAGATGCGCGACCCGCCTGGCGACACTGCCGTGTATCAAGCATGCGCGCGTCAGAAGGGGCTAGCGCATGCTTGCCTTCGTCGTTGCAAAGTTACTGAACCAACCGGGGCATCATGATCGTCCCATAGTCGGGGCCGATGCCGTCCATCTGGTTGTTTTTGCAGTAGTTCGGATCGTTGCCCATCTGCACGGTGATGACTGCGTTCGAGCCGTTGCCGGTCTCGTTCAGAATGTGCAGACACCCGAATGCGACGATCGGCGGAGTCGTCCCTTGTCCTCCCGTGACGTCACTCACCACGGCCACCGTCACCCAGGCACAACTACCCGCCGAACCTGCCGCGATCTGACTACACGTTCCAGTACTCTGAAACGCCTTGTCATTCAGGCCCGTTTCAACATAGATCGGGTCGCCGATAGACATCGGACTCGCGTTTCCGCTGGTCATCAACCCGACTATGGCGCTCGAACCGAGCTGGCTGTTAGCAGAAGAGAGCGAAGTCCATTGCCCCGCGTTGCAATTGGCGGCCGAGTACGATGGTCTGATTCCGAAGATGTACGGTTGGCCGATCGTCTGCGCAATAGGCGACGAGCCGTTGTTCGCCGCCTGGGGGTCGGTTGTACTGGTAGCGAGCTTGGGGGAGTTGGTCGCCGAATTCCAGTAAGAGTTGTACAGGCATTGAGACATCACAATCGGGAACAGTGCCCCAACTTTAGCGGTTCCCGGACTAGCCACGACCGCAGTCGCCGTCGCACTCGTCTTCAGCGCTGTGACGTTCAGCACTTGTGCCAGATACACCGGCACGCCCCCGTTGGAGTCGGTGCCGTCCTTGTGCACTGTCACCTGGACCGCGGGAACGATGTTTCCGCTTGCTACCGGCACGGTTGCCTGGGATACACCAGCCGCCACATTGGTGACGTTCACATAGCCGGTAGCGACATCCGCCGTATGCAGTGTTACCGCTGCCCCCTGGACGTTGTTCTGAGGTCCGAACGAAATAGCCCCGGTCTTGGAGTCGGTCCAATCCGGATTGGCGGCTTTCGCGTTGTTGCAGCTGGCGTTGCTGGCCTGGGCATATAGGCACTGTGCGCCGGCAAGCGCCGCGGCGTCGGCGGCAGTCTGTGCCTGAGAGCGGGCCAGCATCAGGTTGCCAATATCGATCGCAAGCGCCGCGAAGCTCAGGAGCGTAAGCAGCAGCAGAGCGACGATGATTGCCGCCGCGCCGCTTTGCTTCTTCATCGATTTTGCGCGGCGCCGGGTACGCATGGTATGGATGTTGTGCATGATGTTCTTCTTATTCGTTGTTCATCGTAGCCGTGGAGCTCAAGGTGATCGGCCCCGTCAACGGGTTCAACAGGGGGCCGAGCAGCAACCCCGTGAACGTGTACGAGACCTTGACGGCTAGCGCGGTGCCGAACGACCCACCTGCGTTGGTCACCGAGACCGACGGCGTGGGTTTTTTCGTCGCAAACGAAATCAGGTAGGAAGACGTATAGTTGGTCACCACGGTCGTGATGTCGGTCGTCGTGGGCCTCGGACTCGTTAGCACGATGCCCGCCCGCGCGCCCTCTCTGGCGGCGTTGGTGATGACGGCGACGTCGTACAGAACCAGGCCGAACTCGACGATCCCAAACACGATCAGCAGCAGGACCGGAAGTACGAGCGCCGTCTCAACAGCTACCGCGCCCTTTTGGTTTTTTTTCAGGCTCATCATTTGTCTCCGTGTGCGCTCTCGCAACGCTTACCGGCAGCGCCACGATCGCCAAAGCTAGCGCCCTGCTCTGGGCGCGATCCGGTGCCGCGATCTGAATATCGCAAAAGCGCGGCTAGTGCCGGGAAATCGAAGTTGGAGTGACTGAACGGTGACGAGCCAGCGGACATCGAGGTATCACCGATGACGTGGCATGCCTGAAAAATGATGGGGTCGCGACTGTGCTCTTCGCTTTATTTCTCATGGGGTCCCCCGACGTCGAGTGTCACACTCCGCATGTGAATGCTTAATGCGAAGGGCCTCGGGAAGCCATCTGGTTGTCATTCTGGCTTCCGTTTATAGCGCCAAGCATACGAGGTGCATCGGGGGAATCTGTGCGCTTGCGGACAATTCTTCTCCAATAAAGGCAGGACGACTATCGAAACAAGCGTGACCGCCTGCCCCTTGCCGCCAGACCCAACGCGACGGATTTGTTCCTCACAGACACAAGTGTTCTTCTGTTTGGGGCGTTTACCCAAATGGCTCGCTTCCACACAATCGCTTCAACTACCGCGAACTACGGTTTTCGGTCGGTCAAGGCGGTAACGATGTGAAGCTGGCCAACTGCCGGCCTGCATAGGCGGCTCAATCAGGCAATCGTGAAAGCGTTTGCCCTGGATATTGCTTTGCTGCAGCATTCATCGCTCCCCGCTACCCATACATATTGCAATTGGAGCTTGTATGCAAAACGATATCCTTCCTGAAGCTTCGTCGCGCCGTCGTTTTCTTGGTGTAGCAGCGGCGGCCACTCTTGCGGGCTCGTTGAGTCTGTTTGCTTTCGCAGAGACGAATCGAACCATCGCTGAAGTCGCACAGCCGACCGGCGGTGACAAGACCGCTATTCGTCCCCTTCGTGTGCATGCGCCGGAATCCCAACTCATCGACTTGAAAAGGCGTATCACGGCGACCCGGTGGCCTGAGCGGGAAACGGTTACCGACGCATCGCAAGGCGTGCAGCTTTCGACAATGCAGAACCTCGCACGTTATTGGGCGACCGATTACGACTGGCGCAAAGTCGAAGCGAGGCTGAACGCACTGCCGCAGTTCGTCACCGAGATCGACGGGCTCGACATTCATTTCATTCACGTTCGATCGAAACATCAAGACGCGTTGCCGATCATCATCACGCACGGGTGGCCCGGCTCGATCATCGAGCAGTTGAAGATCGTCGATCCGCTGACCAATCCGACGGCTCACGGTGGGACCGCATCGGACGCCTTCGACGTAGTGATTCCGTCGCTCCCGGGCCACGGGTTCTCAGGCAAGCCGACCACGACTGGCTGGGATCCTGTTCGCGTCGCACGGGCCTGGGTCGAACTGATGAAGCGTCTCGGCTATACGCGATATGTCGCGCAAGGCGGCGATTGGGGCAATGCCGTCACGGAGCAGATGGCCCTGCTGGCGCCGCCGGAACTGCTGGGCATTCACACCAACATGCCGGCTACCGTACCAGCCGGCATCGCGGATGCACTCAAGGCCGGCGAGCCGGCGCCAGCAAGCCTCACAGCCGACGAGAAACATGCGTACGATCAACTCGACTATTTCTACAAGCACGGCCTTGGCTACGCGTTGGAGATGGCGAATCGCCCGCAGACGCTGTATGCGATCGAAGATTCGCCAATCGGTCTTGCCGCGTGGATGCTCGACCACGATGCCAGCAGCCAGGCACTCATCGCACGCGTGTTTCACGGTCAGTCCGAGGGGCTGACGCGAGACGACATCCTCGACAACGTCACGCTCTATTGGCTCACGAACACGGCAGTTTCCTCGGCTCGTCTGTATTGGGAAAACAAGCTCAACTTCTTTGCCCCGAAGCACCTTGCCATCCCGGTTGCCGTCAGTGTCTTTCCGGATGAGATCTACGCCGCCCCGCGAAGCTGGACCGAGCAGGCGTATCCCAAGCTGATTCACTATAACCGCCTCCCCAAAGGCGGACACTTCGCGGCCTGGGAGCAGCCGCAAGCTTTCTCGGATGAGGTTCGCGCGAGCTTCCGTTCGCTGCGTTGAACGCAAAGGTGCAGCGACGCCGTCGAGGGCGACCGGGTTAGTGCCTGCGTCGCCCTCGCTTCAAACAAACTGTGGCTGCCCTTTGTCCACGAGGCAGGGTGCATCAGTCGAACTTGACCAGGTCCTTAAAGATCAGATGACCCCAGCTTTTTCCGCGCGAATGGACTAGCAGCCCACCTTCGGAAAGCCCGCCAAGTTTGATCGGCGAGAAGCCGAGCTGTTCCGCAAGCTCGCCAATCTCCGCTGCGGCGCCGTCATCGTCGCTCGCGAGGAACACGACTCTCCTGCCACCATGCACGGCCGGATCCTGTTCAAGGATGGCAGCGACCAGATGGTTGAAGCCCTTGACCAGTCTCGCACCAGAGAAGGCCTGCGCAACGACCCCGGAAGAAGGCAGTCCTCCCAGTTCCTCAGGGGGCACGCCGTAGGTATTGGTCACATCGACGATGGTCTTGCCCTGCCAGCTGGGAAGCGCCTTCGCGACATCCGGGTGCGACTCGAATCGGACCGCCAAAAAGATGGTGTCCGCCTTGACGGCTTGCGCCAGTGTTTTGGGATGGATCCCGGGCCCGATTGCGGCCGCATCGGCTGCAAAGCTTTGCGGGTCGCGAGTGGTTGCAACGGATACTTCGATGCCGCTTCGGGCAAACGCCTTGGCAAGGGCCTGGCCGATCTCGCCGAAGCCAACAATTGCGTAGCTCATATATGTTCCTTCGGTTTGCCACGCCCTACTGCGCTCCGAATCATCGAATGGAGTGCCGTAGGGCGTAACGGGTCAGAGTTGCGCAAGGCCGCCGTCAACGGCGAGCTCGCTGGCGGTCATGAAGCTGCTGTCCGGCGACGCCAGAAAGGCAGCCGCAGCCCCGATCTCCGCCGGATCAGCCATGCGCTGGAGCGGAGTCATCGAGGCGAAGACCTTCTGGCCTTCCTCGCCTAGTGCTTCCTTCGCGAGTTCGGTCGCCGTCGCCCCGGGAGACAGCACGTTGACACGGATGCCTGTGCCCTTCAGATCCTCCGCCCAGCTCCGCGCGAGGTTGCGCACTGCCGCCTTGCTCGCGCTGTAAGCGCTCATTGCCGGGGCGCCCGTCGTGCCGGCGCTCGATCCGGTCAGGATGATCGAACCGCCGTCGCCCATCAGCGGCAGCGCCTTCTGGACCGTGAAGATCGTACCCTTCACATTGGTGTCGAAGGTTTCGTCGATGTGCTCGGCGGTGATCTCGCCGAGCGGAAGCTGGCTGCCCGCCCCTGCATTGGCGAAGACGACGTCGAGGGTTCCGCGCTCGGCCTTCACCGCCGCATAGAGCCGGTCGAGGGCGGCCGGATCGGAGACCGAGCCCTTCACCGCGCGCGCATTGGGCCCAAGGTCGGCCACAGCGGCGTCGAGCGCTTCCTGCCGCCGGCCGAAGATAAACACGAAGGCGCCCTCCTCGATGAAGCGCTTTGCTGCGGCGCGGCCGATGCCGGTGGCTCCGCCGGTGATCACGGCGGTCTTTCCATTCAGTCTGCTCATGTCATGCATCCTTCGAAAAAAAAAACGACAAACTCGATTCTGGAGCACTTGATTCATCAAGCCAATTGACTAAATATCTATAAGTGCCATCTACTTTTTCGATACCTATGCTCGACAACGTCACCATCAATCAACTTCGGGCCTTCGTCGCCGTGTGTGACCAGGGAAGCTTTTCCGGCGCTGCACGGGAGCTGAGGCGTGCACAGTCGGCGATCAGTCACGCGATCAGCGCGCTCGAAAGTGCCTTTGATGTGGTGCTGTTCGAGCGCAACACTCGCAAAGCGACGCTGACGGCCGCTGGCCGCAGCCTGCTTCCTGATGCTCGTGGGGTGATCTCGCGCACCGAGGAAATGAAGATGCGCGCGGTTTCGATCGCTGAAGCCGGGGTCCCGCAGGTCTCGATTGCCGTGGATACCTATTTTCCGCGTGCGCACCTGATCGAATGCCTGCGCACCTTGCAGGCGGATTTTCCAACGGTTGCAATCAATCTGCGCATGACGACCATGCAGGGTGGCGAGCGTCTGGTTCTCGAAGGCACGTGCGCATTGGCGGTGACGATCACGGACGTGCCGGAGCTGAGCCCAGGTGCGATAGAAAGGCAGCATTTGCGTGACACGCGGATGGTGACCGTCTGTGCGCCATCGCATCCGCTGGCCGCAATCGCGGGGCCGATCCCGCGGGAGGAATTTGGCCGACACATCCAGCTCGTCGTCACCGACAATCAGCCCGATGCGGAGAAGACCCAACAGGGGGTCGCCAGTGAACGCCAGTGGTGGGTGAATGATCTCGGCGCGAAGCACGATCTGCTGAAGGGAGGCCTGTGCTGGGGGCACATGCCGCATCATATGGTTGCGGACGACCTCGCGAATGGAACACTTGTCGAACTACAACGGCGCGCATGGCACATGCGTGCCCTCACCTTCATGATCTCGCAGCGGCGCGGGTACTCGTTTTCCGAATGCGAGACACGGCTGGTCGAACTCCTTGGCAAGCCTCGGCGCTTGCCGAAGGATGCCAGCCAACGCTCCGTCTCACGCAAGGGCAAAAAAAGCCCGCAGGGCCGCCGCGCGTGAGCAACCGTGAATACGGCCTGCGCTTGACAGCTCTCGTTTTCGAAGCCAGTCGTCCCTCCCTCATAGTCCCTCGATATCCACCCGTACTCTTCGGCGTTGAGCTTGGCGTGCATGACACGACCTGATGATCCAGCCGGCACGAATGCGGAAGTTGCGCAGGACGATGAGCACACTGGCGTTAAGTCGGGAGGCGCGATACATGACCGGATTCCTTATCGATGAATTGTCGTTTGCTTCTTCTCTGCAGGTAGACGTCAGCGCATCACGTGGGTCGATCGTCAATGACGAACCATCGGAGCGTGCGAGCCGGTTGGTCACGCACGGCAATTTGCGTCGGCAGGCTGGCGATCACGCTCTTCACCTGGGCGACAAACACGTCACCATTCATTGACGCGCGCGAGACGGTTTTCAGGCCGCACCGCGCCGCCGTGTTCAAGCGCGAGTGAATGATGGTGAGCCACCAATCCGTCATCGTGTAGCCTGTCTCGTGGGCTTCGATGCACGTCCGATAGTTCGAAGCGACAAACTTCCCCGCGTCGCCCGAGGCCGCAACCATCTCCCACGCCTTCTCGTAACTGCCGTCAGCCCGTCCCGCAGTGTCCTCCTCCACCGACTGCGTTTGCAGCCCATAGGTCACAGCGACGCCTGCAATTGCAACGACTCCAGCGAGATACACGGCATGATGCCTGGCTGCCTGACGGCCCGCTTTCGGTATAGAAATCATGACGTGATCCCCTTCGTTCGATGACAAGGTCTGGTCCCGATTGCGGCTTGGATCTTGAACAGGATCGTAGAGTGTTCGCTGACGCCCGAACATCACCTGAATAGGTGATCGCGTATGCCCAGCCGATGCCTACGGCGCCTCTCCCTTCCACTTCGAACAGACAGCCTGACGACGCGAAATTCGCGCTCTGGGATAAGCTCACGGAATTCGCGGTCAGTGACGGCGAAGCCGCCGTTGGGCACCTGCTGTCGCGGGATTAATCGGCGTAGTACCTGGCGCACACGGTTCAGGGCGAACCGGACTCAGGCCTTGCATCGCTGCTTGCAACGCCGCAGCGCCTGCAGTGCGCTATCGCAACTTGCCGAGCCACAGCGCGGTGAGCGTTGCGCGATTCCGGACGTTGAATTTGGCGTAGATCGACTTGATATGGACATGCGTCGTGTTCGGACTCTGGTCGAGCTTCTGCGCGATCTGCTTTTCCGTGAGTCCGTCGAGCAGCCCCAGCAGCACCCTTCGCTCGGCCGACGTCAGCGGAGCGTCGGCGATGAGCAGGCCGTGGCTGAGCAGTTGCTGCCGCTTGAACCATCTCAGCCCATGCATCACGAAACGCAGACGCTCGAGATCCAGCTCAGAGAAACGGGGGGCCCGCACATCGCGAAACACGAAGAGATGAATCCGCACGTCGTCGTTGAGCGAGCAACGCACCTGGATGCTGTCGCCATGGCCGACTTCGAGGTAGTGGCGCCGATAGTGCTCACCTTCGAACCATTCGGCGGGCATCGCCTCGAACAGCAGGTTGGCGCAGAACGGCTCGTTCCCCGACGCGGCCACGACATGTGACGAGTCGACGTGGCCGGACCAGAGCGTGTCGTACTGCTCCTGCACGGAAGCGACCATCGCCGGTACCGGATGCAGGAGCCGAACCAGTCGCGGACGCCAGCCGAACAGAGGATCCTTTGCCGCGATCGAAGGCAATCGCACAACAACGGCCCAAAGCGCATTCTGTGCGTCGACCATGGCGCAGAGCGTGGCTAGCAGATGGGACAGCGCGCCATCGCCATCACCTGCCGAGAACTCGGCCAGCCGATCCCAGAGCGCATAGACGTCATCGTGGTCCGATGGATTGGTGGAATCCGCGAATCGAAGCATGTCGTCCCCAGGAATATTGTGCGGATCACGATCTTCGGTGGGCTTGAGGGTATCACCTTTTCAGGTAGTACCCACGCGCATTACGGTGCTCGATACTGATGTGCCGCTCACAGCCGCGACCGTCATCAACTGGAACTAATCAGCACTGGGTACTCGATGTTTCATGGGGCGGCGACACCCGGCAGAGACGCGTCCTGCTGTTTTCGTTGTTTCTTTGACGTGGTCATCCAGGTAGCGGTCGGCCTGGGTCTGTGCATCCCTCCGCGAGATTTCGATCACCTGCCATTGCCCCGACAGCGAGGTGTCACCATGAAACAAGCTATTGGCTTTGCCATCGCCTGCTGGCTGTCTGCTGCAATCCTGCTTCTCGGGGATTCTACGGCCGCAATGGCGCTGAGCGGCACGCTCGTCCTGGCGGGGTTGGATCTGTTCGCGCCTTAGCAAACCGCTGCGATCCTCGGTGCAATCCACGCTTCTATTCTTGCGCAGACCGTTTGTATGGCCTGTGTCATGAGGCGGGGATGCAATGTCGAGTCTCGGTTGCAAATGGCAGAGGTGGCACCGAATATCCCAGACTGCCAGCGCCCGAGTTTCGGGTCCGACTACTGTCGGTCGCATCGCGCTGCATTCGGCTCTTTACAGACTCCGATGGATGAACAACGACCGCCCGCTTTCCACTGTCCTCTATCGTCAATCTCGCGGTTCAGGTTCGTCACTACCTTGCAGTCTGTTTCGCAGCGCCGTCACGACACGGCGGGTCGCCTCCAGGTCCAGCGGCTGAATGCCGTCCGAAAGGCTATTGACCCAGGGCGCTTGCAGCCTCATGGCCGCGTCGAACGTCTGCCTTCCGCTGTCGGTTAGAACGACAAGCTGCGCGCGGCGGTGGTGCGGGTTGGCCTCAAATGCGACTAGCCCGTCCTTTTCGAGGTCATTGACGATTCGTTGCACGTTTTGGCGGTTACCGCCTAGGTCTCTCGCGAGCCACGCAACCGGCTGTGGACGTTCGGCGCTAATGATTGCGCCGAGGATTTGCCAGCGCGCGCTCGTCAGACCGAGTGGCGCAACCAGCCGGTCGCCCGAAGTCAAAAGCAAACTGTTCAACCTGAACAGGTCAGTGAGGAAACTGGTCAGGGTCTCGCCGGCGGGGGTTCGTTTAATCTTGCGCATCCGTCACCATATAATGTTATTGACATCATGATGTCAATGAGAGACGATCGAGCATCATTCAAATTGACATCATACAACCGCATTGAACGGAGGTTGTCATGCCCCATATGCGCCCGCTGGACCCGGCCTTTCCAATCGAACGTCAGATTGCGCTCGACGCTAGGCCGGTTGTGCTCGTGAACGTCTTCACACTCGATTTGTCGGACGAGCAGACCTTCCTCGCGGTGTGGCAGGACGACGCGGCATTCATGAAACAGCAGCCCGGTTTCATCTCGACGCAGCTTCACCGCGCCATCGGCGAAAGCCCGACTTACCTGAACTACGCTGTCTGGGAATCGACCGAGCACTTCCGTGCCGCATTCACGCATCCAGAATTCAGAGCGAAGCTTTCGTCTTATCCATCATCGGCGGTCGCATCGCCGCACCTGTTCCAGAAGGTCGCGGTACCCGGCGTCTGCGTTGCATAACCGAAGCAGGTAAGCGGACGGCCGCGGCCAACGCGAAGGCCCGCGTAGTCACACCCAGCGAGTGCGGCACTCGCGCCCGCCGACACGCGAACGTCGGGCATCGCCGCAATGCGTCCAGGCGGATGCGCGGCGACTTGTCCAGATCGTGCACGCGGTTGATGGCGAATCGGCGCCCTGAGAAATAGGAACCAGGCCACTCCGGTCGTCCTGCCGCAAATCCTCACCGAGCGACGACGTTCGCCGCGTCCCGGGCATATTGCGTGGGCGGCACGCCGACATGACGCGTGAACGCGACGCTGAATGCGCTCGCCGAACTGTAGCCGACACGCTCCGCGATCGCCGCGATGCCGACCTCGTTCCGCCGTAGCAGGTTCCTGGCGATCGCCATGCGCCACGATAACAGATACTCCATCGGTGCGACGCCGACTGCGCGGCTGAATCGGTCGAAGAAAGAGGACCGTGACAGCGCGGCGGCTTTTGCGAGCTGCGCGATCGTCCAGGGCTTGTTCGGGCTTTCGTGCATATGGCGGATGGCGAGCGCGAGACGGGCATCGGCGAGTCCGCGAACGAGTCCTGGCGATGCCCCCGTTCCCGTGGCTCGCAACGCTTCAATGAACAGCACCTCGAGCAGCCGCGCCAGCACGACCTCGCGCGCGGGCCGTTGCGCGCGCGATTCCTCTCTCACGAGCTTGACGAGCGTCGCAAGCCTGGGTTCACCACGTACGTGCACGAGCTTCGGCAAAAGCGAGACCAGCAGCGCCGCATCGGGCGAACCGAACGCGCAGAGGCCCGCGAGCCACTGGGCCTCCGGCGCGACCGATGCATCGCCGAAACGAAAACTGCCGTCGGGCAGCGCCGCGGGCGCGATAGCGGAAACGTCGTCATTGTCGGGCGGATCGATGCTCGTCATCGTGAAGCTGAACACCTCGGGCACGAGCACGAAGTCGTCGGCCCGAAGGATCAGCGGCTCGCAGCCATTGACGGACAACCGCAGCGATCCTTCGAGCACCACGCAATAGAACGGCTGCCCGACGTCCGTGCGGCTCGCGCGCCAGCGCCCGGCGCCGCTGAGCACTTTCGAGAACGTCGGTGTCGGCTGGAGCAAGGTGACGATTTCGGCGAGCGGGTCGATCATGATCGGACGATTTCGAATGAAACCTGGACGCTCGATTGTAGCGAGTCCGGGCGGTCAGCACTTATTGTGTTGGGACTGTCACCAACCACAGGATTCGACATGAAGACCGTCTTGATTACCGGTTGCTCGTCCGGCTTTGGACTCGAAATCGCGCGTTATTTCCTGGAGCGCGACTGGCGCGTGATCGCCACGATGCGCAGCCCGCGCGAAGACGTATTGCCCCGCTCGGAGCGTCTTTCGATTCTCGCCCTCGATGTGAAGGACCCGCACAGCATTCGCGCCGTCATCGATGCAGCCGGGCCGATCGACGTGCTCGTCAACAATGCGGGCATCGGCTTTCTGAATGCGCTCGAAGGCACGCCGATGGACACCGTGCGCGATATCTTCGAGACCAATACGCTTGGCACCATCGCGATGGCGCAGGCCGTGTTGCCGCGGTTCCGCGAGCGCCGCGAAGGCGTGATTATCAATGTGACGTCGACCGTCACGTGCAGACCGCTGCATCTGCTGTCGGTCTATACCGCGAGCAAGTCCGCGGTCAACGCGTTCAGCGAATCGCTCGCGCTCGAACTGGCGCAGTTCAATGTGCGCGTGCGTGTCGTGCTGCCGGGACGCGCGCCTTCCACGCGCTTCGGCGAGAACGCGCAGGCACGCATGAAAAACGGCTTTCCCGAGCCTTACGGCGCGCTCGTGCAGCAAATCTTCGCGAACTGGGAGAAAGAAACGGCCGTCACGCACGCATCGGATGTCGCGGAAGCGGTTTGGCTCGCCGCGACCGATCCGTCCAGCCCGTTCAATATCCCCGCCGGCGAAGACGCTGTCGAGTGGTACAACGCGGCCGCTAAATAGCACGCCGAGCGAGGCGGCGGATTCGCACAGGAGGCGCGCTTTGATCGCCAGGCGGCTAACGTCTGATGACCTCTACCCGACTTTCCTTCATATTCTGCTTACTGACTTCAAGCTCACGTAGATGGGCGAAGCGCCGGAACGAGCGCCGGAATTGACGCAGATCAACGCCAAAATCCCTACTGCCCCTTACATACAAAAGTGAAGCCGTCTCCTACGATCAGGTGGTGGGTCGTGACCAACAATGCAACCAGGTTGTGCACGACGGAGCAAGTGTCGGTGGAGTACCTCTTTTCAACTTGATGGAGGCAACCATGCGCAGAAGAAACTTCCTGGGAACAGGTGCCGTAGTACTAGCGGCCACGGGTCTGGCGATGACCGGGTCTCTGGTGACGATCAGCGACGCTTTTGCCGCCGAGTCCAGCGCGGCGAAGCGACAAGAAATCGATGCCAAGGTCAACGCGACCCTGGCGAGGCTGTTCGAGACGGTCAAGGGCTCAAAAGAACTCGTCTCCAAGGCAAACGGCGTACTCGTGTTCCCGTCCGTGCTCAAGGTCGGCTTCATCGCGGGCGGCGAATACGGTGAAGGCGCTTTGCGGATAGGCGGGAAATCGGTGAGCTACTACAAGACGATATCGGGGTCGTTCGGCTTGCAGGCAGGCGCGCAGTCGAAGGCCATGATCTTCCTGTTCATGACGCACGAGGCGCTCGCCAGCTTCCGCAAATCCAGCGGCTGGTCGGTCGGTGGTGAAGGATCGGTCGCGCTCGTGAAGGTCGGAGCGAACGGAACCATCGATACCACGACGGCCACTGAACCCGTCCAGGCGATCGTGCTGACCAATGCAGGTCTGATGGGTGACGTGTCGCTTGCCGGCACCAAGGTCTCCCGACTGAAAATCTGACGACGGAGTTGAATTCAGGCCCAATCGTGAACGAGCCCCCCAACGCGCCGATACCCGCGCCGGAAGACCCTACCGGTTCGCCCTGGCATACCGGTGAGCTGTCATTGCAGCGGCGCGTGGGCGTCGTGAAGCAAATGGACGAACAGGGACGTCGCGTCGTGCGCGATGTTCTGCTCGACCAGCATCGCGACTTCTATCCGCTGATTCCGTTCGTCGCGCTCGGCGCCGTCGATGCGGCAGGCGACGTGTGGGCCACGCTGCTCGCCGGCGAACCGGGGTTCATGCAGGCAACCACCCCCCACGCACTGCGGGTGAACGCGATGCGCGATCCGCACGATCCGGCCTGCGCGGGAATCTACGATGGCGCGTCCGTGGCGCTCGTCGGCGTCGAGCTGCATACGCGGCGGCGCAATCGCCTGAACGGCGTCGTGCGGAACTGCGACGCGCTCTCGTTCGAGGTCGGTGTCAGGCAGTCGTTCGGCAATTGCAACCGGTACATTCAGGCGCGTCACTTCGAGTTCGTGCGGCCACCCGAGGTGGCGGCGACGCAGGCGCCCCAGCACCTGCCGCGTCTCGATGCGCGCGCCGTAGCGTTGATCACCGCGGCGGATACGCTATTCGTCGCTTCATACGTCGATCGTCACGACGCCAGCCGCGAAGTCGACGTCTCTCATCGCGGCGGCAAGCGCGGCTTCGTGCGCGTCGATGAGCACGGCGTACTGACGGTGCCCGACTTCTCGGGCAACCTGTTCTTCAATACGCTCGGTAATTTTCTGTCGAATCCGAAAGCGGGGCTCGTGTTCGTCGACTTCGCCACGGGCGATCTGCTGCAGCTGACCGGCGACGCCGAGGTCGAGCTCGATTCGCCCGAGATCGCGACCTTCCGCGGCGCCGAACGGATGTGGCGCTTTACGCCGCGACGGATCGTCCATCGGGCTGCCGCGATGCCGTTGCGATGGACGCTGACCGAGGACGGTTTCTCGCCCTTCTCCACCATGACGGGGAGTTGGGAAGAGAGCGCCGAACGAATGGGAGCGATCCAGCACGCGCAGGCCTGGCGGCCGTTCCGGATCAGGAAGATCGTCGATGAGAGTCTGGTGATCCGCTCGTTTCATCTGGAACCGGCCGATGGGCTCGGAACGATCCCGCACCTGGCCGGGCAACACTTGCCGATTCGCGTGACGCGCGCCACGGGGGAAGCGCCGTTGATCCGCACGTACACGTTGTCAGTCGCGCCGTCCGACGGCTTCTACCGGATCAGCGTCAAGCGCGACGGCGCCGTCTCGCGGCATCTGCACGACGCGCTGCGCGAAGGCGATCTGATCGAAGCGCGCGCGCCTGCCGGAAACTTCACGATCGATGCGCTGGAGCGCCGGCCCGCGGTACTGCTGGCCGGTGGCATCGGCGTCACGCCGATGCTTGCGATGTTGCGCCACCTCGTCTACGAAGGCGTTCGTAAGAGGCGTGTTCGTCCGACCTGGTTCTACTATTCGGCGCGCTCGGTTGCGGAGCGGGCATTCGATACCGAGATCGCGCAGCTCGTCGAGAAGGCGCGAGGGGCCGTCAAGGTCACCCGGCTGTTGACTGATGTCGAAGGCGCGGTCGAACGGCAGGACTACGATGTGGTCGGCCGACTCGATGTCGATGTGCTGCGCGCGACGCTGCCGTTCGATGACTTCGACTTCTACCTGTGCGGGCCCAGTGGCTTTACGCAAGGGCTCTATGACGGCTTGCGCGCGCTGTCGATCTCGGACAAGCGCGTTCATGCGGAATCGTTCGGGCCGGCTGGTCTCAAGCGGAGCCTGGACCGGTGTACCGAGGTCGAGAACGCGCATGCGCCTGCTCAGGGGGAGGTTCCAGTCATGTTCGTGGCTTCCGGCAAGGAAGCACGCTGGACACCCGATGACGGTTCGTTGCTCGAGCTTGCCGAGGCGCGGGGGCTGACGCCCGAATATGGCTGTCGCGCTGGGGTCTGCGGCGCGTGCCGGGCGCGCATCATCGAAGGCGCGGTCGCCTATCGGGAGCCGCCGTCGCTGGATGTCGCCGAAAACGAAGCGTTGATCTGTTGTGCCGTGCCTGCGGCTGGCGATGGAACGGGCACGGGGCGGTTGATGCTGGATCTATGATTCGACCCGCCGCCCAGAAAGCTCGCCGTTCGCCAATACGTTGTCTGTGCACCGGTCACCGGACCCGTGCGAACGCTCGCAGCACAGCGTCGCCACGCGGCGTCACGCGCGGAAACCGCAAGCCCGACCCCGTCGGCTCGCTCGCAATCAACTGAAGCTCGCGCAGCGCGCCAAGCTCTGCCCGGTCCGAATCAATTCGTTCAGGCGCATCCTTCAACAGCAACAACGTGGCCACTTCGTGCGGGCTCAACATGTCGTCGGTTACCTCTCGGTTGGAACGGAGAACGGCAATCAAATCCGGCCATGGCGACATCAGCCGCACATGAAAACCGGACCCGGAAGATTGTGTGAAAGACTGTCGCCTAGCGCGTCGACGAGCGCCGTGCGCGGGGCGGATTTCGGCGTTCCGTCGTGCCGGGAGTCGGCTTCGCGACGCGCTCGAGAATGGCACGCGCCATCTCCCCTGCGTGTGCCTCGGCGACGGACTCGCCTTCCGGCTGCACCTCCAGCGGCGCGGCTTCGGCCGTCATCGCGTCGACGCCCGCTGCGCGGGCTGGCACGCCAGCGGACATGGCGTCCTCCTGATGCTCATGCCCGTCGTCGTGATGGCTGGCGGCGTCGCGCGGTCTGGTTGCTTCCAACGCGATGTCCAAGCAGCCGCGCGCGTACCCGGCGAACTGCTGGGCAAGCCAAGGCATCACATCCGCCTGACGCCGGATGAACTGTTCAGGTGTCTGGGCCAGCAATACGCTTTCCCAGCGCAGTGCGGCACCTGTGACCGCGGACCTGCACGTATCCATGTTCAGCCGGATCAGCGCGGAAAAGCCGGCGAGGAGCTGGTCGGGCAGTGGCGATACATCGGGTGAAACGGGTAGGACAAATGGCATCTGTTTAGAGCTGCTCACGGGATATCTCTCAGGTTCTCGTGGACACGGCGAGCGCTGCCGCTGCGGTTCGTGAAGCTCGTTCCCAAACCGGGCCGTTGGCCGGGCAGACGGTCTGACGCCGACTTAGAGCAGTTATTCTAACTTTGTTAAGTCGGACGACAATTTTAACGGGCCAGGGAGTTTCCCCAATATGTGGGAAATCGTCGCCTATGCTGAATGGGTCGCACACGTGCGGCTCATGCGACGTTGGTGTCCCGTTAGGAAGGGCGGCGGCAGGACGGCTGCCGGTCGTCAACGTCCGGTGCCGTCATCGCTTCATCGGCATGCGCTGCCCGCGTCCGGCGAAGCGACGAAATGCCCCGGCGTCACGCCGACCGCGCGCCGGAAATGTCGGCCGAGGTGACTCTGATCGAAAAACCCGACCTCGGCAGCGACCTCACATGGCGGGACGCCGTCGCGCAATAGCCGCTTCGCGTGCTGGATCCGCACCAGACAAACATAACGATGCGGCGAGATGCCCACCTCTTTGCGGAACAGCGTCGCGAAGCGCGACACACTCAACCCGGCCGTCGCCGCGAGCGTCGCGAGACCGACCGGCTGCGCGAACGAGCTTTCGATAAAGGCCACGGCCCGTCTGATCGCACGCGACGTCACCACGGTCGTATCGCTGGCGGCGTAGTCGAAGATTCCAGTCATGTCGTATCCCTTCGGGCCACAATGTCAGGCGCTCCACGGCGGACATCGCGTAGCGCGAGTTCGCATCAGACTCGCAGCGTGGCGGACTGCGCATCTCCGCCCGCCGCCGTGGCGCCGTCCAGGGGCCCGTTCTGGTATTGCTCCAGCTCCGCTTCGCTGCGATGGCACAGCACCTGCGCGCCGCTCGCGAGCGTGCGCGCGGCCGGCGGCGTGCGATTGCAGACTCCATCGATGCGCATCGGACAGCGCGCGAGAAACGTGCACAGTTGCGGCTCGTTGTCCGGCTCGCCGATCGGCGGCAGCGTCTGGTGGCAACGCTCGCCCGCTTCTTCGAGCCAGCCGGCGCGAAGTTCCGGCGCGGACGACACCAGCAGATGCGAATACGGGTGGTACGGCGGCGCCGACAACGCTTCGCGGTTGCCCGCCTCGACGCGGTGCCCCGCGTACAGCACGACGATGTCGTCACTGATCGCACGCACCTTGGCGATGTCGTGCGTGATGAACAGATACGACACACCAAGCTTTTTCTGCAGATCGCGCAGCAGTTCGAGAATGGCTGCGCCGACCACCGTATCGAGCGCGGAGGTGACTTCATCGCACAGGATCAGCTTGGGTTCGGCCGCCAGCGCCCGCGCGAGATTCACGCGCTGCTTCTGCCCGCCCGACAACTCCCCAGTGCGCCGCTGCGCCAGTTCGGCAGGCAGGCGCACGAGGCCGAGCAGTTCGGCGACCCGGCGCCGCGCGGCCTCGCCCTTCATGCCGTGATAGAACTTCAACGGGCGCGCCAGCGTGCGCTCGACCGTATGCGTCGGATTGAGCGCGGTATCCGCGTTCTGGAACACGATCTGGATACAGCGAAACTGTTCGCGGCTGCGTCGGCTCAGGTTGGCGGCAAGCGGCTCACCGTCGAGCAGCAGCTTGCCGCGCGCCATCGGCACGAGCCCCGCGATCACCTTCGCGAGCGTGGTCTTGCCCGAGCCCGATTCGCCGATCACGCCCACCGTCTGGCCACGGCCGATCGCGAGGTCGACGTCGCGCAGAATCACCTTGTGCGGCCAGCCCTGTGAGTCGGTGCCGCCGTAGCCGGCCGTCAGGCCGCGCAGTTCGAGCAGCGGCGCGGCGTTGCGCTGCGCTGCGCCCGGCGCGGCCGCGCTCGAGGCAGCGGGAGCGACAGGCGTCACCGCGGCGATCAGGCTTTGCGTATACGGATGGGCCGGCGCATGCAGAATCTGCTCGGTGCGGCCCGTTTCGCGAATTTCACCGTTGCTCAGCACGACGATGCGATCCGCCATCTGCGCCACCACGGCCAGATCGTGGGACACATAGACGGCGGTCATGCCGCATTGCCGGATGACACCGCGAAACGCCTGCAGCACGTCGATCTGCGTCGTGACGTCGAGCGCCGTGGTCGGTTCGTCGAGGATCACGAGCGACGGGTCGGTGATCAGCGCCATCGCCGCCATCAGCCGCTGCAACTGGCCGCCCGACACCTGGTGCGGATAGCGCAGGCCGATCTTCTGCGGATCCGGCAGCGCGAGCGCGCGGAACAGTTCGACCGCCTTGGCCTGCGCCGCGCGCTTGCTGAGCGTGCCGTGAATCAGCGCGCTTTCGATCACCTGGTCCATGATCGAGCGCGCCGGGTTGAACGCGGCCGCCGCGCTTTGCGCGATATAGGCGACCTTGCGGCCACGCAATCCCTCGAGTGCTTTCGGCGAGAGTCCGAGCACGTCGGTGTCGCCGACCCGGATCGAGCCGCCCGCGATGCGGCAGCCGTTGCGTGCATGGCCCATCAGCGACAGCGCGATCGTGGTCTTGCCCGAGCCCGATTCGCCGATCAGTGCGAGCACCTCGCCACCCGCGATCTCGAAGTCGATGTCGTGCACGATCGTCGTGTCCGGCTCGCCGGGCCGGCTTCCCACCACGCGCAGGCCGCGCACTTCGACCAGATTGGACGACCCTGACGCCGCGGTCTCCGGGACGGCCGCAAAGGCCGTGTCAGCACGTCTGAACAGGTGTGCCATCATCAATGACCTCCATCGGCTTCGGGCATGCTCTTGCGGCGTCCACGATGCGGCAGTCCGTCGATCAGCAGGTTCACGCCGACCGTCAGCACCGCGATCGCGATGGCGGGCAGGATCACGACGGGCACGCCTTCACCGAGGCCGGCGATGTTCTCGCGCACCAGCGAGCCGAGATCGGCATACGGCGGCTGCACGCCGAGACCGAGAAAGCTCAGGCTGCTGAGCAGCAGCACGACGAACGTGAAACGCAGTCCGGTGTCGGCGAGCATCGGGTGAATCATGTTCGGCAGCATCTCGAAGCACGCGATGTAGAGCGCGCTTTCGCCGCGCGCCCGGGCGACCTGCACATATTCGAGCGTGCCGATATTGACCGCGAGCGAGCGGGCGATCCGGTATGAGCCCGGCATGTAGCTGATCGCCGCTGTCGCGATCAGCAACGGCAGCGACGAGCCGAACGCGGCGACGATCATCAGCGCGAACATCTTCGACGGAATCGACGTGACCGCATCGAGCAGCCGGCTCATGGTTTCGTCGATATGGCGGCCGGCCACGGCCGCGAGCAGCCCCAGCATCGTGCCCGTGAGCGCCGCGAGCAGCGCGGCGGCGAGCGCCAGCACGACCGTCAGCCGCATGCCGTAGATGATGCGGGTCAGCATGTCGCGGCCCAGGTAGTCGGAGCCGAGCGGCAGTTTCGCGCTGAAGCCGGCGAAGACGTCGGGCGTGATGATCGCGCCGACCGAATGCGGCGCGATCCACGGCGCGAACGCCGCGATGAACAGCGCGCCGCTCACCATCGTCAGACCGATCCAGCCGCCGGTCGACAGATTCATGCGTTGCGCGACGCTGCGACGGCGCACCGGCCGAGGTGCCGGGCCGCCGCCGCCCTGCCAGGAGCGTGCCGGCTCCGCGCCCTCCGGCAACGTGCTGCTGCGCTGCACCGGTTCGAGCGCGCCGAGTGGGTGACGCGAATCGGAAGAAGGTCGAAGAGTCGTCATGTCCGCAGCCTCGGGTTCGAGATGATGGCGCACAGGTCGGCTAGCAGCACGAGCATCAGATAGCCGAGACAGAACAGCAGCGTGCAGGCCTGTACCAGCGGGAAGTCGCGGTTGCTCACCGCGTCGACCATCAGGCTGGCGAGGCCCGGGTAGTTGAAGATCGTCTCGACGACGATCACGCCGCCAAGCAGATAAGACAGGCTCAGCGCGATCGCGTTGGCGATCGGGCCGATCGCATTCGGCAGTGCGTGGCGCAGTACCACGCGCGCGGGGCTCGCACCCTTCAGCATCGCCATTTCCACATACGACGAACTGAGTTGCTCGATCACCGCGGCGCGCGTCATGCGGGCCATCTGCGCGATCACGACCGCGCACAGCGTGACGACCGGCATCGCATAGGCGCGCAGAAAGTCGTGCAGGCTCTCGATGTCGCCGCTGTACGACAGCGCGGACAGCCAATGCAGCTTGACGGCCAGCACCAGCACCGCGAGCGTCGCGATCAGGAACTCGGGGGTGGCGACCAGCGACAGCGTACCGAGGCTCACGATGCGGTCGATCAGCGACTCGCGCTTGACCGCTGCCAGGATGCCCGCCGACACCGCGATCGGCACCGACACCGCGGTGGTGATCGCCGCGAGGGTCAGCGACTTCGGCAAGCGCCCTTCGATCAGTTCGGAGACCGGAAGATTATTCGACAGCGACACGCCGAAGTTCGCGTGCAGCAGACCGACGAGCCAATGGAAATAGCGCAGGTACGCCGGCTGGTCGAGACCGAACTGCTGGCGCAGCGCCGCGACCGTTTCGGCCGTTGCCGCCTGGCCGAGTGCGGCCTGCGCGGCATCGCCGGGCAACAGATTGGTGATCACGAAGATGATGATGGAGACGATCACCAGCGTCAGCGCAGTGACGGCGATGCGCCGGCCGATCAACTGGGCGATATTCCCGTTCATTGGCATGACCTCCTCGGTTGAGGCTTTGGGGCACGGCGCGCGGTTGCGCGCGTCGTGCCGCTCATCGCCGTTGCGGCTGCCCGCAGCGAACGGCGCGGCGGGGTCGCCCCCGCACGTGCGCGTGCCGCTGCGGTGCGCTTCAGTACGTTACGCGTTCCACCACACGTACTCGGCGAAGCTGAAGCCCATCATCGCGCCGGTAGGTATGGGTTGAAGCCCTTGCAGGCGCTTGTCGTTCGCGTCGAGCAGGCTCAGGAAGGTCGGAATGCCGATGCCGCCCTGCTCCGCTACCAGCACCTGCATGTCGCCGTACATCTGCTTGCGCTTCGCATCGTCGGTTTCCGAGCGCGCGGCGACCAGCAACTGGTCGAACTTCGGGTTGTTCCAGCCCGACTCGTTCCACGGCGCGTCCGACTTGAAGAACTGCGTGAACAGCACATCGGCGCTCGAGCGCGGATTGACGCTGCCGAACCCGAGCGGATGTTTCATCCAGTGGTTCGACCAGTAACCGTCCGCCGGCACGCGGTTGATGTTCAGGTTCACGCCGATCTTCGCCGCGGACTGCTGCAGCAACTCACCCATTTCGATCGAGCCGTTCGCGTCGGTCGTCGCGTAGATCGGCGGCAGCGTGGTCCCGATCGCGCCGGCCTTCTGGAAGTAGAACTTCGCCTTGTCCGGATCGTGCGGCCGCTGGGGCAACGACGCATTGAAGTAACGGTGTTCGGGCGGAATCGGCTGATCGTTGCCGATCACCGCATAGCCGCGAAACACCGCGGTGCGGATCTGGTCGCGGTCGAAGAGATACTTCATCCCCTGCACGAAATCGGCGTTGCCGGTCAGTGGATTGTCGCGGCGCATGATGAGATCGGTATAGAGACCGGACTTGGTCTCGCGCACCTCATACCCCGGCGTCGCAGCAACGCGCTGCGTCGAGCGCGGATCGACGCCGTTGATCAGTTGAACATCGCCGGACAGCAGCGCATTGATGCGCGCCGCGTCGTCGCCGATACCGATCAATTCGATCTGATCGAGGTAAGGGCCGCCGCCGGTCTTCCAGAAGTTGTCGTTGCGCACGCCCACGGTCGAGACGCCGGGCTTGAACGTCTTCACCTTGTACGGGCCGGTGCCGACGGCCGTCGTGAAGTCCGTCGTGCCGTCCTTGATGATCACGAATTGCGGCGTGGCGAGAATCACCGGCAAGTCCGCGTTGGCCGACGCGAGCGTCAGCGTGACTTCGTTGGGGCCGGTCTGCTTCGCCTCCACGAACTGATCGGCCAGCGTCTTCACCTTCGAAGCCGTTGCCGGATTCTTATGACGCATCAGCGAATAGACGACATCGGCGGGCGCGAGCGCCTTGCCGTCGTGGAAGGTCGCGCCCTTGCGCAGCTTGATCACCCACACCTTCGCATCGCTCGTGTCCACCGCTTCGGCGAGGTTCATCCGCGGCGTCAGCGAACTGTCGAGTTGCGTCAGGCCGCTGTAAAACATGAAGAAGCGGATGTAGTCGGCGCCTGCCGAGCCCTTGGCCGGATCGAGCGTATCCGCGGTCGACGATGAGTCGTAGGCCACCCGGATCTTGCCGCCTTTCTTCGGCGTGGCTGCCGCAAGCGCGGGGCGCGCGCCCGCCAGCAGGCCTCCCGCGCCGGTGGCGAGCATGCCCCCGGCAGCCAGCAAACGCATCATGTCGCGGCGGCTGAAACCGCCCGTTTTGATCTCGTCGTCGTACATGCGAACTGCTCCTCACTGGTGGTTGAACGCGGGATATCCAGCATTGGTGTTCGACGGCGCCCCGCGTGCTGGTCGCGAAGCGGCGGCACTGCATGAATCGATTTAAGCACTGCAAAAAATGGCGTTGATCGCGTATCGCTGGATTCGACCATTCGAAAACATGGTTTTGAGTGGTCCAAACAGCATGATTTGCCGCCCCTGGCGTTGACCCTGATGCGCGAGCCCGGCGCCGGGCGCGAGATTCGGCGCGAGGCGTCGGGGTATGCCTATCATCGTAGCGGCGAGCGCACCGCAGATTGCACCGACAAAATTGGCCGTTTCAGCACGCCGCACGCAATCTTGACGACTGAACCACGCATTTCGCCTGGCATGCACGGCACTGGCGCAGCGGCACTTCTCCGTGCCCGGCACGCCCCATGATGAGAAGTTCGTACTAGTCAACGCGCGAGCAACGTGCAACAGTCGCGGCACGGCTGACTAATCACGGAGCGACCCGTGCCCGATTCAACCACGCACGCACCTTTCACCTACCGACGCCTGACAGCCGACGACCTTCCCGCCGCGCAACGCCTGTCCGCCGCGATCGGCTGGCCGCATCGCCGGGAAGACTGGGGGTTCTCCGCGCACACGGGCATCGGCTTCGTCGCCGAGACGGCGGGCGTGCTGGTCGGCACCGTGGTGTGCTGGAAGTTCGGCGCGGATCAGGCGACCCTTGGCATGCTGCTCGTCGCGCCGGAGCATCGCGGCGTGGGTATCGGCCGCACGCTGCTCGCGCATGCGCTCGAAGAACTTGGCAAGCGCGACATCACGCTCTATGCGACCGAGGCTGCCCGGTCGATGTGCGAAGCGCTCGGCTTCGAGGCCTGCGGCGCACTCGACCAGATGCAGGGCGCGGCGTTCCGTCCGCCGCTCGTCGCGCTGGCCGCCGACGAGCGGCTGCGCCCGCTCGGCGCGAGCGATGCCGCGCAACTCGTCGCGCTGGCGTCGCGCGCGAGCGGTCTCGACCGCAGCCACGTGCTGCCGCCGCTGCTCGATCTCGCCGACGGTATCGCGCTCGATCGCGACGGCGAACTGCTCGGCTTCTCGATGTTCCGCCGCTTCGGACGCGGCTTCCTGATCGGCCCCGTGGTCGCCGGCAAGAGCCCGGACAGCGCGCACGCCAAGGCGCTGATTCGCCATTGGCTCGCGCTGAATGAAGGCGCGCTGGTCCGCATCGACGTGCCGCACGGGCACGGCCTGCGAACGTGGCTCACCGGTCTCGGCCTCGCACGCTCGGACACGGTCGTCAGGATGCAGCGGCTCGGATCCGCGCAACCGCGTGCCCAGGCCGGGCACGCCGACGGCCCGCTACTTCAGTACGCGGTGATCACGCAGTCGCTGACCTGATGCGCGCGCACGCGCGCTGCAACCCCTTGCTTCGACTCTCACGCGGCCGCGAGCGCGCGGCCGAATTCCCGTTTGCGCCGCTATTAAGCACGCGCGGCAGAAAATGCTGTCTGCGGGGTAGAAAACGCTGCGCCTGCGCTCTTTGAGCATTTTTTTGGCGGAACGGCTCGCATGCGGCTCTCGCTACTATCAGGGGGTGACTCTCACCTGATCGCAACCTGCGGGAAAATACCATCATGTCAAAAACATCGCTCATCGACGCCGACCGCAAGCATCTGATTCACCCGGTCATCAACTACCGCGCGCACGAAGCGCGGGGTACCACCGTACTCGAATCCGGACACGGCGCGTATCTGCGCGACATCGACGGCAACGAGCTGCTCGACGCGTTTGCGGGCCTGTGGTGCGTGAACGTGGGTTACGGCCAGCAGAGCATCGTCGAAGCGGCGGCGCGGCAGATGACGAAGCTGCCCTACGCGACCACCTACTTCCACTTCTCGTCGGAGCCGGCTATCGAGCTGGCCGAAAAACTGGTTGCGCTCTCCCCCGCTTCGCTGCAGCACGTCTATTTCACGCTCGGCGGCTCCGACGCGATCGACTCGGCGATCCGCTTCATCACGCATTACTTCAACGCGACCGGCCGTCCGGCGAAAAAGCAGATGATCGCGCTCGAGCGCGGCTATCACGGATCGTCGAGCGTCGGCGCGGGGCTCACTGCGCTGCCCGCGTTCCACCGCAACTTCGACCTGCCGCTGCCGCACCAGCACCACCTGCCGTCGCCCTATGCGTACCGTCAGCCGCAGGGCGACAACGCGCAGGCGTTGATCGCCGCGTCGGTCGCGGCGCTCGAAGCGAAAGTGGCCTCGCTCGGCGCGGAGAACGTCGCCGCGTTCTTCTGCGAACCGATCCAGGGATCGGGCGGCGTGATCGTGCCGCCGGTCGGCTGGCTCAAGGCGATGCGCGACGCGTGCCGCCGTCTCGACATCCTGTTCGTCGCCGATGAAGTCATCACCGGCTTCGGTCGTACCGGTCCGCTGTTCGCGTGCGACGCGGAACAGGTCGAGCCGGATCTGATGACGGTGGCGAAGGGACTCACCTCGGGCTATGCGCCGATGGGCGCGGTGCTGATGTCCGATGAAATCTACCAGGGCATCGCGGGCGATGCGCGCGATACCGCGGTCGTCGGTCACGGCCAGACCTACTCCGCGCATCCGGTGAGCGCCGCGATCGGGCTCGAAGTGCTGCGCCTCTATCAGGAGGGCGGTCTGCTCGCGAACGGTATCGCGCAGGCGCCGCGTTTTGCCGCCGGGCTCGACGCGCTGCTCGATCATCCGCTGGTCGGCGACTCGCGTCATCGCGGCCTGCTCGGCGCGCTCGAACTGGTCGCCGACAAGGATTCGCGCGCACGCTTCGATGCGTCGCTGAAGCTGCCGGACCGGATCGCCGAGGCGGCCTATCGCAACCGCCTCGTGTTCCGCGCATTCGGCGACAGCATCCTCGGTTTCGCGCCCGCGCTTTGCTTCGGCGAGGCGGAGTTCGAACAACTGTTCAGCCGATTGCGGCGCACGCTCGACGAAGTGCTCGACCATGCGGAGGTACGCGCCGCATTGCGCGGCGCGAGCCGCGCAGCCGCCTGAGCGCGTGATAACATCGGCCTGCGCGGCGCTCGGCTCATGCGAAGTGCGCTGAAGCGAAAAGCAGAACCTTCGACGGGCAGACCGATACATGACGACAAGCGGCGACACGAAGCTGGACCGGATCGACCTGCGTATTCTTTCGCAACTGCAGAAAAAAGGCCGTATCACGAACGTCGAGCTGGCTGACGCCGTGGGGCTCTCGCCGAGCCCCTGTCTGATTCGCGTGAAAAGGCTTGAAAAGGCCGGCTATATCGTCGGCTACGGCGCACACATCCAGCTGCAGAAACTCGGCGACGTGCAGATCGTGTTCACCGAGGTCACCCTTGCCGACCATCGCCGCGAGGACTTCGCCAAGTTCGAGGCGGCGATCCGTCCGGTGGACGAGATCATCGAATGCCATCTGGCGAGCGGCGGATACGATTACCTGCTGAAGTTCGTCACGCGCAGCGTCAATCACTATCAGAGCGTGATCGAAGGATTGCTGGAGCGCGACATCGGCATCGAAAAGTATTTCAGCTACGTCATCATCAAGACGCCGTTCGTGAAATCCGAATACCCGCTGGAAACGCTGTTCTCGCAACAGCATCAATAAAGCGCTCGCGGCTCCAGTGAGCTTTCAGGTTGCAATCAACCGTTGGCGCTCAGCCACTCACGCGGCGTTCTGCCAAGCACGCGTTTGAAGTGCCGGCACAGATGGCTTTGATCGAAGAAGCCCACCTCGGCCGCGACGATCGAAGGCGGCATGCCTCGGCGCAGCAGGCGCTGCGCATGCCGCACGCGCACCAGCCTCACGTATTGCTGCGGCGACACGCCAATCTCCGCGCTGAAGCGCACCGCAAACCTCGAAATGCTCAGCCCAGCGACGGCCGCCAGTTCGGACAGGCTGATCGGCTCGGCGAAACACGCATCGATGAAGTTGACCGCGCCCTGCACGGCGCGGCTCACTCGATCCGGCACGCGTGTGGTATGACGGTTCGCGCCCGCGACATCGGGCGCGGATGACGACGAGGTTGGGCTCACGCTCAGCATCGACGCTCCGTTCACGCAACTCGCGATGTGGACGCAGCAGCCGGCACCGCATCCCGACTGGCCGCGAAGCGGCGGATGTCGAACGGCTCGAGCGGCGTGCTGGTCGCGCCCGTGTCGATCAGTTCGGCCATCGTATCGCCAACGCCCGGGCCAAGCTGGAACCCGGCGCCACAAAAACCAAACGCATAGAAAAGGCCGCTGGTCGTGCCGCTCGCGCCCATGATCGGCTTGTCGTCCGGCAGATAGCCTTCGACGCCGCTCCATACCCGGATGATGTTCAGCTTGCGCAGCATCGGCGCGACGCGCTGCAGTTGCCTGAACTGCAGCAACGTGCTTTGCGGCAGCACCTTCGCGCGGCGTTCGTCGAGATACGCGGGCGCACGCGCGCAGCCGCCGATCACGATATTGCCGCGCGCGACCTGGCGAAAATACACGACCTCCTCGATCTGCGGCGACGACACACCGACCACCGGCTGAATCGCATACGGCACCGGTTCGGTCACGGCCATCTGCGGACCGTTGACGGCGATCGGCACCGCTTCGCCGAACTGCTCCGCCAGCAGATTGCCCCACGCCCCCGCGGTGATCAGCAGCATGGGCGCATGGAACGTACGGCCGTCGGCGCTCGTCGCGCGAAACTCGGCGCCCTCTTTTTCCACCGTCACGACGTCGCAGTTTTCGACGATCTGCGCCCCAAGCCGCGCCGCCGCGCGAGCGAACGCGGGCGCCGCGAGCCGCGGATTCGCGTGCCCGTCCATTTGCGAATACGAGCCCGCCAGCACCTCCGCACCGAGAAACGGAAAGCGTGCGCGCAGCGCGTCGCCGCGCAGCAGATCGAGCTTGAGACCGTAGTGCGCCGCCTCCTTCGCGTAGGTTTCGAACTGGTCGGCCTGCTCTTCGCGATAGCAGACACGCACATGGCCGGACATCAGAAACTCGGCGTCGTGCTGGATCAGTTCCGGCAGACGCCCCCAGATTTCGCGCGAACGATTCGCGAGCGGCAACTGCGGCAGAAAGCGACCTTGCCGGCGCACGTTGCCGAAGTTGGTCCCGCTCGCCTGCTGACCGACCAGCTGGCGCTCGAGCAGGATCACCGAGCGACCCCGTTGCCTCAGAAAAAATGCGGCGGAGGCACCCATGAACCCGCCGCCCACGATCAGCACATCGGCTTGTGCGCGGCTCATTCGGTTTCCTCCACAGTTGCGATGGCCAGCGGCTTCACCGGAGCCTGGCCGCGAAGCCTGCCAACCTGTTCGAGCGGAACGTTCGCGGCCGCCGCGATCACCTCCGCGCCCGCATGGCCGCAGTAGCGTCCCTGGCAGCGTCCCATGCCGACGCGGCTGAACGCTTTGGCGCGGTTCGCTTCCTGCGCGCCTTCGTCGCGCACCACGCGGCGCAGTTCGCCCGCGGTGATGCCTTCGCAGCGGCAAACGATCGTATCGTCCGACAGACGTGCCGCCTGCTGCGCAGGCCACGCAAACGCCTCGGCGAGACCGAGCCGGAAGCGATCCATTTTGCGCTGTTCGCGCACCAACGTGTCGAGCGTCGCGGCCGGAACCGTGCGCCCTAGATCGCTCAACGCAGCGTAGGCCGCGAGCCGTCCGGCGATCTCCGCGCCATCCGCGCCGAGCACGCGCGCGCCATCACCGGCGATATAGACGCCCTGTTCGGTAGCGCGACCGAGTTCATCGATTTGCGGCACCCATTGCCGCGTCAGCGTATCGAAACGGAACGCGCAGCGCGCGAGATCGGCAAGCTGGGTTTCCGGACGCAGGTGATATCCGAGACCCACGGCGTCGCAATCGATCTGCTCGATGTTGCCGCGTGCATCACGAAAGCGTACGCCAAGCACGCCGTCGTCCGGCGTGCCGAGAATTTCCAGCGGCTCGATGCCGTTTTCGACCCGCACGCCCGAGCGCTTCAACGCTGCCACCAGCGCGCGGCCCTTGCGCAATACGTCGACGCGCGCGAGCAGTTTGGGCAGCGCGCGCAGGCGCGCACCGGTCGTCGACGTGTCGAGTACCGCTGCGACCTTGGCGCCCGCCTGCACATACTGGTTCGCGACCAGATACAGCAATGGGCCGGTGCCGACGAACACCACCTGGCGGCCGATCGCGCAGGCCTGCGACTTCAGCGCGATCTGCGCGGCACCGAGGCTGTAGGTTCCGGCGAACTGCCAGCCTTTGACCGGCATCAGCCGGTCGGTCGCGCCGGGGCACAGGATCAGCGCGTCGTAGCTCAACCCGCTCGCGTGTCCTTCATGCACGATGTGCAGCTTGCCTTGCGCGACGTTCCACGCGAGCGTCTGTGGACGATAATCGATCTGCGGGCGCAGCCGTTCGAAGCTGCGATGCAGGTCCTCCGCGCGTGCGGCTTCGGTGCCGTACAGCTTCGCGTACGGCCGCGTGAAGCCCTCGGGCTGGCGCCGGTAGATCTGACCGCCATCGCGCCTGCCTTCATCGACCAGGACAGGACGAATGCCGGCCGCCAGCAGCGTTTCCGCGCAGCGCACGCCTGCGGGCCCGGCGCCGACGATCACGATGCGAGGTTCGCCCATTGGCCCTCCGGTTGCGTCGTGACGACGCGCATGCCTGCTTCGACCACGGTGGTGCAGGCGCGCAGCCGCTCGCCGTCCGCGGTCCAGACCCAGCAATCCTGACACGCGCCCATCAGGCAGAAGCCGGCGCGCTTTTCAGCGCCGAATTCGGACTGCCGCACATGCCGCACCGAGCACAGCATCGCAGTGAGCAGCGTGTCGCCGGCCAGCGCTTCGACCGTCGCGCCGTCGATCGTCAGTTCGACTTTGGCGCGAGCCGTCTCGCCTACGCGTAAGAATCTGCCGTTCATGCCGCGGCTCCCGCGATGCCGTCCGTGGACAGGTGAGCGTCGCTGCGATTGGTCAGCACGTGGCGCAGGAATTCGCGGGTACGCGTCTCGCGCGGCGAACCCAGCACCTGCTGCGCGGTGCCCTCCTCGATGATGAGTCCCGCGTGCAGAAAGCACACCCGGTCCGCCACTTCGCGCGCAAAGCCCATTTCATGCGTGACCACCAGCATCGTCATGCCCTCGCGTGCCAGCGTGCGCATCACGCCGAGCACTTCGCCGACCAGTTCCGGATCGAGCGCCGAGGTCGGCTCGTCGAACAGGATCGCCTTCGGCTTCATCGCGAGCGAGCGGGCAATCGCCACCCGTTGCTGCTGCCCTCCGGAAAGCTGATGCGGATAGGCGTGCAGCTTGTGGCCAAGCCCGACCTTGTCGAGCAGCTCAGATGCTTCGCGCTGCGCGTCCGCGCGCGCGAGGCGTTTGACGTGCACGGGCCCTTCCATCACGTTCTCGAGCGCGGTACGGTGCGGAAACAGATTGAAGCGCTGAAACACCATACCGACCTGGGTGCGCAACTGGTTGATGTTGCGCGCGCGCTGCTCGACGCGCTCGCCGAGCAGGCGGATCTCGCCTTCGTCGTAGGACTCCAGCGCGTTAATGCAACGCAGCAGCGTTGACTTTCCCGAGCCCGACGCACCGATCAGGCAGACCACTTCGCCCTGGTTCACGTTGAGCGAAATGCCCTTGAGAACAGGTACGGAGCCAAAACTCTTGTGCACATTCGTGATTTCGATCATCGCATCCTCACTTTGCACTTACCTGGCCCTGTGCCGACCGAAACGTCGTTCAAGATTGCGGGTCATGCTCATCAACGGCAGGCTCATCGCCAGGTAGCCGAGCGCGACGAGTGTGTACACCGTCAGATTCTGAAACGTCGACGACGCGATCAGTTGGCCTTCGCGCGTCATTTCGGCGACCGTGATCGTCGACGCGAGCGATGAGTCCTTCAGCATCATCACGAGCGTGTTGCTGTACGGCGGCAGCGCGACCTTGATCGCCTGCGGCAGGATCACCCGCACCATCGTCTTCACACGCCCCATGCCGATCGACTGCGCGGCTTCGTACTGGCCCGGATCGACCGCCTCGATACCCGCGCGGAAGATTTCCGCGACGTAAGTCGAGTAGCCGAAACCAAGCCCGATGATGCTCGCCTGCAGCGCCGACACCTGGATATGGATATCCGGCAGCACGAAATAGATGTAGAACAGCAGCACGATCATCGGCAGGCCGCGCACGACGTTGATCATCGCGCTCACGCCGCGTACCACGTGCGGATAGCGCGACATCTTCAACAACGCCCAGGTCAGGCCGAGCACGGTGCTCAACAGCAGACAACCCAGCGTGATGATGATGCTCATCATCGCGCCTTGCAGCAGAATCGGTACAAAGTCGGCTATATCTTGCCAGCGCATGTCGTGCCTTCCATTGCTCTTTGCATTCGTTCAGTCCGCCGCGCCGCTGGGCGGCGGACCTCGCAGGGCGAGTCCCGCCTTGCAGCGGGCACGCCTCTTGTCACGAGAAGCCCATCAGCTTACGAGGTGCCACTTCTTCAGGATCGCGTCGAGCGTGCCGTCGGCCTTCATCTTCGTCAGCGCGTCGTTGATCTTCGCCATCAGCGCGCTGTTGCCCTTCTTCACCGCGATCGCGATGTCGAACTTTTCCATCGGCACATAGGCGTCGTCGACCCGCGTTCCCGCCATCGCGCCCGCTGCTTCCTGGGCCTTCAGGATCGGATAGTCGTTGAAGCCCGCGACGATGCGGCCCAGCGCGACGTCACGCGTCATGTCGGCGGGGCTGTCGTACATCTTCACTTCGGTGAAGATGCCGAGCTTCTTCAACTGATCGCCGTAGTCGGTACCGGTCGGCGCACCGACCGTCATGCCCTTCAGGTCCTGCACCGAGTGGTAGACGGCCTTGTTCGTGTCCTTGACGATGATGCCTTCGCCGAACGCCGTAACCGGCTGCGAGAAATCGACTACTTCGGCGCGCTTCGGCGTCGGCGTCATGCCGGCCACGATGATGTCGATCTTGCCAGATACCACCGACTGGATCAGCGCCGAGAACGGCACCGCGTCGTACGACACGTTGAAGCCTTCGCGCTTGCCGATCTCCTTGACGACATCCGGCATCAGGCCTTCGATCTTCTGCGTTTTCACGTCCATGAACGTGGTCGGTGCGCTCGACGGCGGCGAGCCTGCGGTGAGCGTCGCCGCTTCGGCGGCATGGGCGGTGTGGGCGGCGCCCAGCATCATCGTCATCGCGAGACCCGCGCCAGCGGCAAAGCGCTGCACAGTGTTGAAACGGACGGCGGAAGCAGGCTGGAACATGAAACGCAACATGGGGATTTCCTCTGGGGATAGTGATTTTCAATCTGCGCGCTGCGCTGCCATCTGACAGTAGCGATCAGTCGATCCGTTCAATGCAGTACATCCTGCAACCTGTAATACGCGCCAACGAGAGGCAGAAACCACGCGCGTCCAAAATGTCCTGGAATCGCGGGCCATTCGAGCGTTCGCCACGGATTGCGCGAGGCGGCGCCGAACATCACGTCGGCCATCAGTCGACCCATGTGCACGGACATCTGCACACCGTGGCCGCTGTAGCCCATTGAATAAAACAGTCCTTCATGCTGGCCTGCGCGCGGCAGGCGGTCGGCCGTCATGTCGACGAGGCCGCCCCAGCAGTAATCGATGCGTACCTCGGCGAGCTGCGGGAAATAGCGGGCGAGCCCGTCGCGCAGAATGCGTCCGCTTTTCTCGTCCGAACGCGGGTTCGACATCGCAAAGCGCGCGCGGCCGCCGAACAGCAAACGCTCGTCAGGCGTGGCCCGAAAATAGTTGCCGATGTTCAGCGTCGTCACGTAGGAGCGGCGCGTCGGCAACAACGCATCGAGGCGGTCCTTGCCGAGCGGTTCGGTCGCGACGATGAAGCTACCGACCGGCGCGATGCGGCGCCGGAACCATTGCAGCGGACCGACCTGCGACGTGCCCGTGGCGATCAGCACGCGCTCGGCGCGGACCGTGCCGAGCGGACACTGCACGTCGAACGCGTTGCCGCCGAGCGGCTTCAGGTTCGTCACGGGCGCGTTCTCGTAGATCCGCGCGCCGCGGCGTGCCGCAGCCTCGCCCAGACCCACGCCGAATTTGCCCATGTGCATCTGCATGCCGTTACGCTGCACCAGACCGCCGAAAAAGCCGTCCGACGCGATCTCCTTGCGAATCTGCTCGGGCGGCACGAGTTCGACGTCGGGATCGACTTCGCGCCGCAACACCTCATACGTCTTCGCGAGCGACGCGAAATGCTGCGGCTTCGCCGCCAGTTTGATCTTGCCGGATTGGCGCAGATCGCAATCGATCTGCTCTTCTGCGATGATCGATTTCACCGTCTCGACGGCGCCCGCATACGCGCGGTAGAACTCCGCCGCGCGCTCGCTGCCGATGCGCGCGGACAACGCGGCGTAGTCCTGCGCGACGCCCGTATTGCAGTGGCCGCCGTTACGCCCCGATGCCTGCGCCGCGAGCCGGCCCGCCTCGAACACGATCACCGACCTGCCGCGTTTGGCGAGTTCCAGCGCAGCCGACAGTCCGGTGAAGCCGCCGCCGACCACGGCCACGTCCACCCGCTGCGGGAGCGGCCCCTGGGCGCCGTTCTTAAAACGTGGCGCGGTGTCGAGCCAGTAGGAGTCGAGCTTCATCGTGATGCGTTCCTGTCGGTTGGTTGCGCCGCTCTCACCGGCGCGCGGCATGCGATGTCGTGAGAACGCCGATGCTGCGGATCAGAGACCGAGCAGCGACGCCAGTTGCGGAATGCCCGACACTTCGTTGACGCCGTAGTACGGGTTCAGCGGCTCGTGGTTGCGGTTGACGAACGCCTTGTGCTTGATGCCCATGTCGTACGCGGTCATCAGGTCATAGCGGAAGCTCGACGACACATGCAGCACGTCTTCCGGATTGCAGTCCAGTTGCGAGAACATGTACTCGAAGGCTTTCTGCAGCGGCTTGTACGCCTGCGCCTGCTGTGCGGTGTAGACCTTGTGGAACGGTGCGCCGAGCTTGTCGACGTTGCTGTGGATCTGGTCGTTCGACGCGTTCGACAGAATCACGAGCTTGTATTTCTTTGCCAGTCGCGACAGCCCTTCGGGCACGTCCGCGTGCGGGCCCCAGGTCGGCACGGCTTCGTAGATCTTCTGCGCGGTTGCTTCGTCGAACGGCACGCCGGTGCGTTCGCAGGTGCGGCGCACCGAGTTCACGACCACGTCGCGATACGGTTTCCATGCGCCCAGCACTTCGTCGAGGCGATAGCCACGGAAGAACTCGACGAACTCGTCCATCTTCGCCTTGTCCAGCTTGTCGCCGTAAAGGTCACGCGCGGTCTGGCCCATCTGGAAGTTGGTCAACGTGCCATAGCAGTCGAAAGTGATGTACTTCGGCTCGAAATCGATCATGGTCAACATCCTGTCGTCGTGGCGAACCTGTTCGCAGGCTCGGGGTTCAGTTTCGGATTGAATCAGTGCGATTACTGCTGGCGTAAAGCCGGTGTAAGGCGTTTCTTCACAGCGCCTCGAAATCGATCAGCACACTCTTGTGCCGCATGCTGGCCACCATCGCCTCGCGGCCGAGGTCCTTGCCGATGCCGGATTGGCCGAAGCCGCCCGTCGGAATGATCATGTCGCCGCTGCGGCCGTAGCGGTTGATCCAGATCGTGCCCGCCGCGATGCGGCGCATCGCCCGCAGCGCCTGGCCAATGTCGCTGCTATGGACACCGGCCGCGAGACCGTAGATCGGATGCGCGGCGAGCGCGATGCCCTCTTCCTCGTCCTTGAACGTCTGGATCGTCAACACCGGGCCGAACAGTTCCTCGCGCACGGCGGGCGTCTCCGCGGTCACGTTGGCGAGCAGTGTGGGGCGATGGAAATAGCCTTCGCCGGTGCCTTCGAAAAAGCCGCCGCCGAAGATCACTTCCGCGCCGCCCTCGCGGCTCTGCTCGACCAGCGCCTCGATGCGCCGCGCTTGGGGCGCGCTGATGATCGGCGAATACGCGGTGCGGCTGTCCCACAGCGGACCGGGCTCGATCGGCTGCAGTTGCCGTCGAATCGCGTCGATCAGCGGCTCGGCAATGCGCTCGTGCACAATCAGCCGCGTACCGGCCACGCAGGCCTGGCCGCCGTTGGCCGTAAAGCCACGGGCGACGCAGCGCGCCGTATGCTCGAGGTCCCGCACCTGCTCGAACACCAGTTGCGGGCTCTTGCCGCCGAGCTCCAGCGTGACGGGCTTGGTGCCGTGCATCGCGGCGTCGCTCATGATCGCGGCGCCCGTACGGGTCGACCCTGTGAAGCTCATCTTCGAGATGCCCGGGTGACGCGTCAGCGCGGCGCCCGCCGTCGCTCCACGGCCGTTGATTACGTTGAAGATGCCGGGCGGCATGCCAGCTTCGATCGCGAGCTCCGCCATCCGCAGCGTCGAGAACGGCGTCATTTCCGACGGCTTCATCACGACCGCGTTGCCGGCCGCGAGCGCGGGCCCGCACTTCCATGAACACATCGACAGCGGGAAATTCCATGGCGTGATCGCACCGATCACGCCGTACGGTTCCGAAACAACGAAACCGAGACTGTCGCGGCGCGTGGCTGCGATATCGCCGCCGAGCTTGTCGGCCAGCTCCGCGAAAAAGCGGATCGCCTCGGCGGTGAACGGCACATCGGAGGTGTAGCTTTCCGTCACCGGGCGCGTCGAGCTGACCGTTTCGAGTTGGGCGAGGCTCACAGCATCGCGATCGATCAGCTCGGCCCAGCGGCTCAGCACCTTCGCGCGTTCGCGCGGAGAACGCGTGCCCCAGCCGCTCGTCTTCCATGCAGCCAACGCGTTGCTCACCGCGTAATCGACGGTAGCGTCCGACGCGTCCGGCACATGACCGAGCAGCACGCCGTCCGACGGCCGATGAACGGCGATCTGCGCTTCGCCCGCCGAATAATATGCACCGCCAATGAAATGCCCCTGCGGCAACGGAACGACTGAAGGATCGAAATCGAGTGACGGAGTAGACATGCCAGGCCTGATCAGTGGGTTCAAGTGTGTGGTGCCGCGTGCGCTAGCGCACTAAAGACTCCCGGCACCACTCGGCACTGCTGTTCGCCATCGCGACCACCGAATGAACGAACATCGGATGAAGTTCATTTTAATGAACATCGAATGAAATACTAGTGGTCAAAAATAAACTTTGTGAAAAGTTCGTTGTGCGCTGCGATACAGTGCCTGCCGCGCGGAAGGGGTAGCCGCAGCGGAGCACGGAGGTAGCAAGGCCGCTCGGCCGTGGCGCGCGAGCAGGATCACTCGACACGGTCAACCGCTCGTGCAACGCAAAACTGAAAGAGGCAACGCAGAACGAAAGACGTCGACATCAGCCGCCGTCCGGGTGGACCGAACACGGCACATCGATACGAACGATGGGAAAGAGAGAAAGGACAGAGCCGCGCGCCACCCGACACGCGGCTCGAACTACAGACGAATCAAAGATGAATGACGGGCGGCTGCGTGTTCATGATCCACAGCAAACGCGCGGTCTTCTTGCTTTCGTTATGCACGCTGTGCGGCACCGTGCTCTTGAACTGGAAGCTGTCGCCCGCGCGCAGTTCGGAGCGCCGGTCGCCGACGTTCAGTATGACGGTGCCTTCCAGCACCAGGCCCGCCTTCTCGCCGATGCCGACCAGCACTTCCTCCGAACCGGAGCCGGCCGGCAGCATGATGATCATCATCTGCAAATCGTGATCGCCGTGCGGCGACAACAATTCTTTCTGCATGCCGTTCGTGCCGACTTCGAACAGTGGCCGCTCGGCCGCCTTGCGCACGAAATCGCCGGTGATCGGATCCGAGACCGCGTCGTCTTCTTCGAGCAGCGCGGTGAGCGGTACCTCCAGCGCCTGGCGCAGGCGCTCGAGAATCCGCACCGACGGATTGGCCTTGTTGCGCTCGACCTGGCTGACCGTGCCGACCGATACGCCCGCGCGCATCGCCAGCTCGTTGATCGACAGCCCCTGCGCGACGCGCAGCGCGCGCAGACGAGCGCCGACGTCGCCGTGACCCGGGTCGGCCGCGCGCTTCCTGCTGATCTGTGTTCGCTGCATGGGTTTCCTGTCGATGACGTTGCAGTTGTTGTGCCGGGCACGCGCCGCGGCATGCGAAGAGGCCTCCGCCACTTCACCACACCGAACGGTCGTGCAATTTCCATCATTATATTGAATATAGCACCATCGGAGTGAACGACAAAAATACCTGCGCGGTTGAACTGCGGGTGGCTGACCGCAGTGAAGCAAGCCCAAGGACGTATCGGCCCGAATAACAAAAAGATCGTCCTATGAAGCGGGCGCTGGCAATGCGAAAGTCTAGGCTGATCACGCCGCCAGCAGGAGTTTGCAGTGTCCGAACCAATCGTGAAGAAGTCCCCCCGCTACCGCCGTTTCACATCCGCTGACATCGCCGCCGCGCACGGGCTCTCCGTTGCGGTGCGCTGGCCGCACCGCGCCGAGGACTGGCGCTTCATGTACGACGCCGGATGCGGCTTCGTCGCTGAAGACGACGGTGCCGTAATCGGCACCGCGCTGTGCTGGAAATTCGGCACGGACCGCGGCACGCTGGGCCTCGTGATCGTGTCGCCGGACGAACAGGGACGCGGCATTGGCCGCAAGCTAATGGAACTGGTGCTCGAAGAACTCGGCAACCGCGTGACCTTCCTGCATGCAACGGTCGCCGGCAAGCCGCTTTACGAAAAGCTGGGCTTCGTCGCCTGCGGCGGACTTACGCAGCATCAAGGAACGCTCGGCAGCGTGAGCGCCATCGCGCCGCCACCCGGCGAACATCTGCGCGCGGCGACGCCGGCGGACACGCCCCGGCTGATCGAACTCGCGTCGCGTGCGAGCGGCCTCGAGCGCAGCGCGACGATCCCGTCGCTGCTCGAATTCTCGCAAGCCGTGGTGCTCGAGCGCGACGGCGAAGTGCTCGGTGTCTCGCTGTTCCGTCCGTTCGGACGCGGCTACTCGATCGGACCGGTCGTCGCGCAACGCTCGTCCGACGATCTGCGCGCCCGCGCACTGATCTCGTACTGGCTCGCGCAGCACGCCGGCGATTTCGTGCGGATCGACGTGCCGGGCGATGCCGGCATCCACGACTGGTTGACCGGCCTCGGCATGACGCGCGTCGATTCGGTCGAGAAGATGGTCCGCAACGCTTCGGCCGACGCGCGCGAGGCGGCCCCCGACGCGACCTGGCGCGCGTACGGCATCATCAATCAGGCGATGGCATAAACGGCGATGACCGTCCTCTACAAGGCCGATCCGGTGCGTGGCGCGCTGTGGGCCGAGCGCTTCGCGCAGCTTGCGCCCGAGATCCCGTTCCGGGTCTGGCCGGATCTCGGCGATAGCGCGGACGTGCGCTACCTCGTCGCGTGGCAACCGGGCGACCTCACGCTCACGCTGCCGAATCTCGAAGTCGTGTTCTCCGTCGGCGCAGGCGTCGATCAGCTGGACCTGTCGCAGATTCCGGCGCATCTGCCGGTGGTGCGCATGCTGGAGCCGGGCATCGTCGAAGGCATGGTCGAGTACGTGACCGAAGCGGTGCTGGCGATTCACCGCGATCTGTTCGATTACGCGTTGCAACAGCAGGCGCGCGCATGGCAGCCGCTGCCGTTACGCCCCGCCGCGTCGCGCCGCATCGGCGTGCTCGGCCTCGGCATGCTCGGCACCGCGGTGCTGCAGCGGTTGCGACTGTTCGGCTTTGACTGCGCGGGCTGGAGCCGCTCGCAGCACGACATCGAAGGTGTCGACTGCTATGCGGGCGAGGCCGGCCTCGATGCGATGCTGGCCCGCACCGACGTGCTGATCTGCCTGCTGCCGCTGACGGACGCGACGCGTGGGCTGCTGTGCCGCCGGCTATTCGACACGCTGCCACGAGGCGCGTCGCTGGTGCACGTCGGGCGCGGAGCGCAACTCGTCAGCGGCGATCTGCTCGATGCGCTGCAAAGCGGCCAGATTCATAGCGCGGTGCTCGACGTCACCGACCCCGAGCCGCTGCCCGCCGACCACCCGCTGTGGGCGCAGCCGCGCGTGCGTCTCACGCCGCATATCGCGAGCGCGACGCGGCCCGAATCGGCCGTCGACGCGGTGCTGGAAAACCTGCGCCTGCATCGCGCCGGCGAGCGCATGAACGGCCTGATCGATCGGACCCGCGCCTACTGATACCGATGCGCGCCCCGACCCCGGAACACAACCCCAATTGGCGATCCACGCGGTGTCGGCAAACCGCGCGCGATCAACGCAAGGAGAGATACGTATGACCCGCACCTACCGCATTGCCGTCATTCCCGGCGACGGCATCGGCACCGAAGTGATGCCCGAAGGCCTGCGCGTGCTGGACGCCGCCTGCCGGCGCTTCGACATCGGCATCGACTACCGCCATATCGAATGGGCGTCGTGCGACTACTACGCGCAACACGGCCAGATGATGCCCGACGACTGGAAGGAGCAGCTACAGGACTGCGATGCGATTCTGTTCGGCGCGGTCGGCTGGCCCGACAAGGTGCCCGACCATATTTCGCTGTGGGGGTCGCTGCTGAAGTTCCGCCGCGAATTCGACCAATACGTGAATCTGCGCCCCGCGCGCCTGTTCGAAGGCGTGCCCAGCCCGCTCGCCAACCGCAAACCCGGCGATATCGACTTCATGATCGTGCGCGAAAACACCGAAGGCGAGTATTCGTCGGTGGGCGGCACGATGTTCGAGGGAACCGAGCGCGAAGTCGTGATGCAGCAGTCGATCTTCACCCGCCACGGCACCGAGCGCGTGATGAAGTTCGCGTTCGACCTCGCGCAGCGCCGCGCGAAGAAGATCACGGTTGCGACCAAGAGCAACGGTATCGCGATCAGCATGCCGTGGTGGGACAAGCGCGCCGATGAAATGGCCGCGCGCTACCCGGACGTGAAGATGGACCGTCAGCACATCGACATTCTGTGCGCGCGCTTCGTGCTGAACCCCGATCGCTTCGACGTGGTGGTCGCGTCGAACCTGTTCGGCGACATCCTCTCCGACCTCGGTCCGGCGTGCACGGGCACGATCGGCATCGCGCCGTCGGCCAACCTGAATCCCGACCGGCGCTTTCCGTCGCTGTTCGAGCCGGTCCACGGCTCGGCGCCCGACATCGCCGGCAAGGGCATCGCCAATCCGGTCGCGATGATCTGGTCGGCCGCGATGATGCTCGACTTCCTCGGCAACGGCACGGGTGTCGAGCGCGATGCGCACGACGCGATCGTCGCGGCGATCACGCAGGTCCTGAAGGATGGCCCGCACACGGGCGACCTGCGCGGCCGCGCATCGACCGCGGAAGTCGGCGCGGCGATCGCGGCGCAAGTCGCCGGCGAGGGTCGTCGATAGGCACCGATCCCTGCCCTCGCTCGCCAACCGCACTGGAGACCTCATATGAGCACGAATCTCGAACAGCAGGCCCGCGCGCTGATCCGCGCGGACAACTTCATCAACGGCGAGTGGGTCGCGGCGGCGAGCGGCCGGCGCTTCGCGGTCACCGATCCGGCCACCGGCAAGCTGATCGCGGAGGTGGCCGACAGCGGTCCCAGCGACGCGCGCGCCGCCACCGACGCCGCCGCCAAGGCGCTGCCCGCGTGGCGTGCGAGGCTCGCGAGCGAACGCGCGGCCGTGCTGCACCGCTGGCATGCGCTGATCATCGCGAATCGCGATGCGCTCGGCGCATTGATTTCGCTCGAACAAGGCAAGCCGCTCGCCGAAGGGCGCGGCGAGGTCAACTATGGCGCGTCGTACGTCGCGTGGTTTGCCGACGAAGCCACCCGCATCTACGGCGATCTGATTCCGCAGCAGCATCGCGGCAAACGGATGAGCGCGATCAAGGAACCGATCGGGGTCGTCGCCGCCATCACGCCGTGGAATTTTCCGCTCGCGATGATCGCGCGCAAGATCGCGCCGGCGCTCGCGGCAGGCTGCACGGTAGTCGCGAAACCGGCGGAAGATACGCCGCTCACCGCCATCGCGCTCGCGCTGCTCGCGCACGACGCGGGCGTGCCGCCCGGCGTGCTCAACCTGATCTCGGCGTCGCGCGCCGCGGCGGCGGAGACGGTCGGCGAATGGCTCGCCGACGGCCGCGTGCGCAAGATCACGTTCACCGGCTCGACGCCGGTCGGCAAGCACCTCGCGCGCGAATCGGCGGGCACGCTGAAGAAGCTGTCGCTGGAACTCGGCGGCAATGCGCCCTTCATCGTGTTCGACGACGCCGACCTCGACGCCGCGGTCAATGGCCTGCTCGCCGCGAAATTTCGCAACGGCGGGCAGACCTGCGTGTGCCCGAATCGCGTCTACGTGCAGCGCGGCGTCTACGAGCATTTCGCCGCGCGGCTGTGCGCGAAAGTGGCCGAGCTGCGGGTCGGGCCCGCGAGCGATCCCGCTTCGCAGATCGGGCCGATGATCAACGAACGGGCGGTGGACAAGATCGCGCGTCATGTCGACGACGCGCTCGAGAACGGCGCGGTCGTGCTGACGGGCGGGCGGCGGCTCACCGAACTGGGACCGCACTACTACGCGCCTACGGTGCTGGGCAACGCGACGGCGTCGATGGCGCTGTGCGGCGAGGAAACCTTCGGCCCGGTCGTGCCGCTGTTCCCGTTCGACAGCGAGCAGGAAGCGGTTCAGGCCGCCAACGACACACCGTTCGGGCTCGCATCGTATTTCTATAGCCAGAACCTGCGCCGCATCGAGCGCGTATCGCGCGCGCTGGAAGCGGGCATCGTCGGCATCAACGAAGGCGCGCTCGCTTCGGAGGCCGCGCCGTTCGGCGGCGTGAAGGAATCCGGCTACGGTCGCGAGGGATCGAAGTACGGGCTGGATGACTATCTGTCGATCAAGTATCTGTGTCAGGGAGGACTGGAGTAAACATGCAAGCCTATCCGATCGAAGTCGAATTTCCGGACCTGTCGGCGCACGCCGACGGCAATACCGGTATTGCCTACGTGCACACGTTCGACTCCGGCCAACCCGGCCCGCACGTGATGATCAATGCGCTGACGCACGGCAACGAAGTGTGCGGCGCGATCACCGTCGACGCGTTGTTGCGCGGCGGCCTGCGGCCGCGCCGCGGCAAGCTCACGCTGTCGTTCGCGAACGTCGCCGCCTACGCGCGCTTCGATCCGGTCACGCCCGACAAGGCGCGTTTCGTCGATCAGGATTTCAACCGCGTCTGGACCGCCGCGAAGCTCGACGACGTCGCCACGCGCTCGTCCGAACTCGATCGTGCGCGCGCGATGCGGCCGGTGATCGACACGGTGGACCTGCTGCTCGACCTGCATTCGATGCATGAAAAGAGCGCGCCGCTGATCGTTGCGGGCCCGCTGCGCAAAGGCGCCGAATTGGCCGAGCGGCTCGGCGCGCCCGCCACCGTGATCCAGGACGAAGGCCATCCCGAAGGCCGGCGGATGCGCGACTACGAGGGCTTCGGCGACGCCGCGAGTGCGAAGAATGCGTTGTTGATCGAATGCGGCCAGCATTGGGAAGCCAGCGCGGTGACGGTCGCGCGCGACTGCACCGCGCGTTTTCTGTTGCTGTCGGGCATCGTCGACGCAGCGGATCTGCCGACCGGCTGGATCAAGCCGCTGCCCGACGAAATGCGCATCGTGCGCGTGACCGAACCGGTCGTCGCAAAGAGTATGGATTTTCGCTTCGCGGGTCCCTACACCGGGCTCGAAACTTTCGAGCAGGCCGGCACCGTGATCGCGTGGTCCGACGGCCAGCCGGTCTCGACGCCCTACGATGACTGCATGCTGGTGATGCCGTCGCTGCGCCAGTTGCGCGCCGGTGTCACCGTGGTCCGGCTGGGCCGGATCGAACGACGTATCGACCTGCGTTCACGCCAACAGGAACAAGCCACATGAAAGTTCAGCAGATCAGACAAGCGGCGGAAGTCACCGCCCTCGAGGATTGGGGAACCGCCGGCCTGCCCGGCACCGAGCCGTCGCGCGTATCGGGACGCCAGTACGTGATTCCAGGTCACGATGCGGTCGATACCGGGGTGTTCGAATGCTCGCCCGGCAGTTACAGACGTTCGGTCAAGCAGGCCGAGGTCATGCATTTCATCAAGGGCAGCGGCACCTTCACGCCAGACGGAGAAGACACGATCCGCTTCGCCGCCGGCGACACGCTGTTTTTCGAAGCCAACACCGAGGGGCTTTGGAACATCGACGAAACGCTGCGCAAGATCTACGTGATCTTCTGACGGCGCCACCCGCACCTGGTATTCGCTGGTCATGTCAATCATGGTTGCTCGAACATGCTAAGAATCGACGAAGTTCCGAATAGCGACGGCTTCCCCACTCGCTGCGACGTCGCAGTGATCGGCGGCGGCATCATCGGCGTCAGCACCGCTTACGAGTTGGCGCGGCGCGGCGTCTCGGTCGTGCTGCTCGAGAAAGGCATCATTGGCGCGGAACAATCGGGACGCAACTGGGGTTGGGTGCGTCAGCAGAATCGCGACCTGTACGAGTTGCCGCTCGCGATGCAGAGCCTCGCGCGCTGGGCCGAGTTGAGCGATGAACTCGGCGAAGACATCGGCTTCCGGCGAGCCGGCATTCTGTACGGAAGCGAGCAGCCCGCGGACGTCGCGCAATGGGAAACATGGCTCGGCAAGGCGCGTGCGCTCGGCTTCGACAGTCAGTTGCTGTCGGCTCGCGAACTGGCGGCGCGCGTTCCCAATGGTCACGCGAAGTGGGCGGGCGGCGTGTGGTCGCATTCCGATGGACGCGCGGAGCCGTCGAAAGCCGCGCCCGCCATTGCCAGAGGCGCGCAGCGTCTTGGCGCGCGCGTGCATCAGAACTGCGCGGTTCGCGGGCTCGATATCAGCGCGGGGCGGGTCTCCGGTGTCTGGACCGAGCGCGGCCTGATCAGCGCGAGCAACGTCGTGCTCGCAGGCGGCGCGTGGAGTGCCCTGTTCTGCCGGCGTCATGGCATCGATCTGCCGGCGGTCAACGTGATCGGCACCGCGCTGCGCACGGCCGAAGCGCCGGCCGTCATTGACGGCTGCTTCTCCGGCCCGAACTTCGCGATGAGGCGGCGCCTGGACGGCGGCTACACGATCGCGGTGCCCGGCTACGGACGCATGGAAATCGCGCCGCAGAACCTGCGGCACGCGGTCAAGTTTCGCAAGATGTTCCGCAGCAAACTCAACAAGAAGCTCAAGTTCCGTGTGGCGCAACCGTTCTTCGGCGGCGCCGAAGGCAGTGCGAACTGGCGCAACGACGAGATCTCTCCGTTCGAGGTGACGCGGGTTCTGAATCCTGTGCCCGATGCCGAGTGGCCAACCCGTGCTCTGGAAAACGTTGCGACCGTGTTTCCCGAACTGTCGGGATTGCGTGTCGCCCATGCGTGGGCCGGCGCGATCGACACGACGCCCGACCTGGTGCCGGTGATGTCACGCGTGGACAGCACGCCCGGCCTCGTGATCGCGTCCGGGTTCAGCGGTCATGGCTTCGGGCTGGGACCGGGGGCCGGCATGCTGGTCAGCCGCATCGTGACGAATGACGCGACCGGGATCGATCTCCGGCCATACCGGTTGACGCGCTTCTCCGATGGAACCCAGCTCGCAAGTCCGGAAATGATGTGATGACCCCGCGCTGCGCGCCGGGTCATCGGTTCGAGTTCATCGATTTCTTCAGTGAGGTGCGGCCGTTGTCAGCGTAGGCCGCGCAATCTCATCTCCGGCGTCATGCGGAAGACGCCGCGTGATCGGAATCGAGCCGATCGAGCAAAGACCGGCGATCAGGAATGCTGGCCAGAAGTCCGACGACATCACATGCGGATGGCCGCTCAGCAACCGTGTGATTTGCAGCGCATAGCCGCCAACGACCACACCCAGGCCAAGTGACATTTGCTGAACGACCGCGGAAAGACTGGTAGCGCGTCCGATGGCGCCGTTCTCGATGTCCGCATAGACGACGAGGTTCAGGCTCGTGAACTGCAAGCCGGGAAAGAAGCCGCCGAGCAGCACGACGACCCAGATGTACCACACCGGCACGCCCGGCACGAAAGTACTGAACGCGAAGAACATCACGCCCGAGAACGCCGCGTTATAGATGAGCACCGTGCGAAAGCCGAACCTGTGCAGCGTGAAGGAACTGAACACGCGCATGAACATGCTGCCGAACGCGGAAGCGCAGGTAATCAGGCCCGATGCGAAGGCGTTCATGCCGAGCCCTTCCTGCAGAGCCAGCGGCAGCAGGAACGGTATCGCGCCGAAGCCGATCCGGAACATCGAGCCGCCTAACACGCTCGCGCGAAAGGTGGGAATCTGAAGAAACTTCAGATCGAGGACCGGGCGCGCGGCACGCCGCGCGTACACCACATACAGCGCAAGCAGCAACGCGCCCACAACGCACATTTCGAATGCGCGGCTGTTCGGGATGAGGTCGCTGCCGATCAGCGAAAGTCCCAGCAGCCCGAGCGAACCGCCGAGCGCGGTCAGGATGAAGCCGGTCCAGTCGAGCGGTCCGGGATGTGGCTCGTGCGTATTGGCGATGTGGCGCTTCGTCAGATAGATGCATGCAATGCCGATCGGCACGTTGATGAAGAAAATCAGCCGCCAGTGCAGATACGTCGTGATGAACCCGCCGATCAACGGCGCCGAGACGGGCGCGAACAGTGCGGGGAAAGTGAGGTAGTTCATCGCCCGCACGAATTCGGTCTTCGGCACCGAGCGGAAAATGATGATCCGTCCAACCGGCACCATCATCGCGCCACCGACGCCTTGCACGAAGCGCGCAAGCATGAAGACGTGCAACGACGGCGACGCCGCGCACATCAGCGAGCCGGCGACGAAAATCCCGATCGCCGTCAGAAACACCGACCGTGAGCCGAAGCGATCCGCAAGCCAGCCGCACACCGGGATGAAGACCCCGAGGCTCACCACATAGCTGGTAATCGCGATCTTCAGCGTAACGGCGTCGGCGCCGAAGTCGCGCGCCATCGAGGGCAACGCGGTGACGAGAATGTTCGCGTCGGCGCTCTCCATGAACAGCGAGCACGCGACGATCAGCGGACCGATCAGACCCGCCGTTAGCTTCAAGGGGTATCCCATTCGGGCGCCCATGCAACGCTGCTTTTGCGACCGTCGGGTCTCGCGAGCCCGGCGATGCGGCGCAGATCTTCTTCGTCCAGCAAGAAATCGAATACGTCGATGTTCTCGCCGATCCGTTGCGGATTGGCGGACTTCGGCACCGCGGCAACACCAGGCTGTTGAACCAGCCAGCGCAACAGGATCTGCGACGGCGTTTTGCCGTGTCGCGCGGCGATCTGCGCGATCACTGGATCGTCGAGCAGCCGTCCGCTGCCGAGCGGTGTGTGCGCAACGAAGCTCAGGCCGTGTTTTGCGCAGGCTGCCAGCACCTTGTTCTGATTCAGATACGGATGGTATTCGCACTGATTCACCGACAGCGGGACCGGCGACAGCGCGACCGCCCGCTCGAGCCACGCGACCGGAAAGTTGGATACGCCGACATTGCGCGCGAGGCCTTGCCGGTGCGCCTGCGCCATCGCACCGAGGGTCTCCTCCAGCGGAATATCGGGATTCGGCCAATGGATCAGGAGCAGATCGACATAGTCGAGCTTCAGCTCGGACAGACTGCGCTCGACCGAGCGTTGAAACGCGGGCGCATGCAGTTCGGTCCACCAGACTTTGGTGGTCACGAACAACGCTTCGCGCGCGATGCCGCTCTGGCGGATGCCTTCGCCCACCGCTGCTTCGTTCTGATAGCGCGCCGCCGTGTCGATGTGCCGGTAGCCCTTTTCGATTGCCGTGCGTACCGCGCGCACGCCATCGTCGTATTGCGATTGCCATGTCCCCAGCCCGATCGCGGGCAGATGTAGTTTCCGGGTTTTCGGCGACACCGTTGGTGTATCGATCATGCTGTCCTCAGCGAGTCCCGATCCGCAGACCGGGTGTTCCTGGCAGCACGTCTTCGAATGCCGCGGCGATGCGCGTGACGATCTCGTCCGCGTCCTGGCGAGTAGTAATCAGCGGCGGCGCGAAGCCGACGATGTCGGTGCCGAGCGCGCGCACCAGCAGGCCCTGCTCCCGCGCCGCGTCCACCACGCTCGCATTGATGCGGCGCTGCGCGGGGAACGGCGTGCGCGTCGCCGGATCCTGCATCAACTGGATCGCCATCAGCATGCCGATGCCACGGATGTCGCCCACCGCCGGATGAGCGCCGAAGCTCGCACGCAGCCGCTCGAGCAGATAGCCGCCGACATGGTCCGCGTTCTCGACCAGCCGCTCGCGCTCCATGATGTCGAGGTTCGCCAGTGCGGCCACCGCGCCGAGCGGATGGCCCGAATAGGTCCAGCCGTGGCCCATCATCCCGTGCTCGCGCGAACCGCTCATCAGCACGTCCCAGAAGCCTTCGCTGACGGCGACGGCCGACAGCGGCGCGTAGGCGCTCGTCAGCCCCTTTGCGAACGTAACCAGATCGGGCTCGATGCCGAAGCGCTCGCAGCCGGTCCGCGCGCCGAGGCGGCCAAAGCCGCAGACGACCTCGTCGGCGATCAGCAGGATGTCGTGGCGGCGCAGCACCGCTTGCACCGCGGGCCAATAGCCGGCGGGCGGCGGCACGATCCCGCCGGTGCCCTGCATCGGCTCGGCGATGAACGCGGCGATGGTGCCCGGGCCTTCGCGCTCGATGAGTGCCTCCAGTTCGGCGACGCAATGCGCGGTGAAGTCGGACTCGCTGATGCCGCGTTCGGCATCGCGGTAATAGTCAGGGCACAGCGTGCGCAGCACGCGATCGAACGGGCAATCGAAGTTCGCGTGGTAGACAGGCAGACCGGTCAGCGCACCCGTGACGATGCCCGAGCCGTGATACGCGCGATCGCGCGCGATGATCTTCTTGCGGTTCTTGCGGCCAAGAATGTTGTTGTAATACCAGACCAGCTTGATCTGCGTTTCGTTCGCGTCGGAGCCGGACATGCCGTAGAACACCTTCGCCATGCCGGGCGGCGCCCACTGCTCGATCAACCGTTGCGACAACTCGATCACCGGCTCGTTGCTGGTGCCGACGTAGGTGTGGTAGTACGACAGGCGGCGGCACTGTTCGGCCATCCGCTCGGCGATCTCCTCGCGCCCGTAACCGACATTGACGCAATACAGACCGGAAAAGCCGTCGATGTATTCACGTCCGTCGACGTCGGTCAGGTGAATGCCGCGGCCTTCGCTGATGATCAGGCCTTTCAACGCGCCTGTTGCATGGTCGTACGCATGCGTACCCGGATGAAAGAAGTGACGACGATCCGACTGTTCCAGCGAAGTCATTTTCAATCCTGTTCTGTTCAATCGCATTGTCTACGTCGCGTACGATTTTGTCGACCGCGAACATCGTTCATCAATAGATGATGTTCGGGGCCAGCGTTTCACCCGTCATGAAGCGCTGATGCGACAAGTGTTTCAACTCGTCCGAAAGCGTGCCCGTCACGATTGACTCGGCGAGCATGCGGCCCGCGCCGAGCGAACTGCTGAAGCCGTGTCCGCTGAAGCCGGTGCAAAGGTAGATGCCGGGATGCTGAATGCATTCGGAAACGACCGGAATTCCATCGGGCGTATTGTCGATCGCGCCGCCCCACGCGATGTCAACTTTCGACGGATCGAATTGCGGAAACACCTTGCCCGCTTCATCGTAAGCCGAGCGCACCAGTGATAGATCCGGCGCCGGGTCCAGCACGCGATTGCGCACGAACGGCGAGCGGCCGAGATGCAGATAGCTGAACTCGTTCCACAACTGCCGGAAGAACTCGCCGCCGAATTGCACCTTGATGCTGTTGCGCCGGCTCGCATAAAGCCCTTTGAAACGCATCCCATAGCGCAGGCTGTTGGGCACCACGTGCACCGTGCCACGGCCGCTCTTCGCGAGCGTGTAGCCGCCATCGGCGCGCTCGCGCAGCGCAAACTCCGGCGTCTTCAGCGGCCCGCTGAACGCGAGACGGATATCGCCACCCGATTTCGACGCCGACGAATAAACGTTCAGCGTCGGCAACACGATCTTCTGCTTCAGGCAGAACAGCGACGACCATGCGCCCGCGGCGATCACCACCGCATCGGCACGCACGCGTCCGCGCTCCGTCTCGATGCCGGCGATGCGGCCGGCCTCGAAGATCAGATCGTTGACCGCGCAGTCCTGCAGGATCGCCACGCCTTGCGCGGCGGCACGCTGCGCGAGCAGCGGAATCGCACACGACGGGTCCGCATAGCCGTCGTCGAAGGTGCGCACCCCGCCGATCCACGGCGAGCCGCCATCGGCGTACACCTTGTTGGCTTCGTCGCGCGACAGCATCTGCGCGGCGACGCCGCTGCGGCGCGCGAAATCGAACCACGCCTGCCAGCCCGCGAGTTCCTGTTCGCTGCGCGTGACGAAGGTGATACCGGTCTTGCGAAAGCCGACGTCCGCGCCGATTTCGCCGGCAAGATCCGTCCAGCGCTGCACGCTCAGCTTCGCCATGCCGAGCTCGCGAAGGTCACGGCCGAGCGTTCGGCACCAGCCCCAGTTGCGGCTGCTCTGCTCGGCGGCGATACGGCCTTTTTCGAACACCGCGACGCGCTTGCCGAGCCGGTTCAGTTCGTAGGCCGTCGCCACGCCCGCCGCGCCGCCGCCGATCACCGCGACGTCGACATGCGTCGGCAACGTCTTGTCGGTGTCGATTTTCAATAACGGTTGTTTCACTTGTGAGCCTGGCCTTAGGGATCAAAGCGTGCGTTGGGAACCGTGGCGACGTTCAGGAAACCGCGTCCTTGAACCTGAAATACGCGCCGACCAGCGGCAGGAACCACTCGCGCCCCGCGTAGCCAGGCAGCGCCTTCCACTCGGCGCGTGCCCACGGATTGCCGCGACTCGCGCCCGTGACGATGTCGGCCATCACGTCACCCATGTACGTCGACATCTGTGTGCCGTGACCGCTATACGCGACCGAGTAGTACAGCCCATCGTGCTTGCCGGCCGACGGCAGACGATCGGCCGTCGCCTCGACAAGGCCGCCCCAGCAGTAATCGATCCGCACGTCGCGCAGGCCGGGCAGCAACTGGTCCAGCGAGTCTTTCAGAATGCGCCCGCTCTTGCGATCCGCTGCCGGATTGCTGCGCGCGAACTGTGCGCGGCCGCCCCACACGAGCCGGTCATCGTCGGTGGTCCTGAAGTAATTGCCGAAATTCAGGCTCGTCACGTAGTTGCGTCGATTCGGCAGCACGCGATCGAGCAGTTGCGGAATCGGCTCGGTGACGATCACGAAGCTGCCCACCGGCACGATGCGTCGCTGCCACCAACCGAACGGTCCGTGATTCGAGCAGCCGGTCGCGAGCAGAACGCGCCCCGCTTCGATGTCGCCTTTCGCCGTGCTGACGCGATGCCGGTCGCCGCCGAGATTCGTCAGCTTCGTGACCGCCGCGTGCTCGACGATGCGCGCGCCGTGACGCGCGGCGGCCGTCGCGAGCCCGGTGCCGAAGCGGCCCATGTGCATCTGGGCGCCGCGCCGGTCCAGCATGCCGCCGTGAAACGCGTCCGACGCAATCTCGCGGCGCACATCGCTCGCCGACAGCAGTTCGACATCGGCGTTCAAATGCTTGCGCAGCGCTTCGTAATTGCGCGTGATGCCGGCCATGTGCGTCGGCTTGCTGGCGAGCTTGAGCTTGCCGTGCCGCACGAAGCTGCAGTCGATGTTCTCCTGCTCGATCAGCCGCTCGACGTAATCGACGGCGTCGGTGTAGACCTGATAGTGCTGCTTCGCGACCTGCTCGCCGTACCGGCCGATCAGATCCGGCAGACTTTGCGCGGTGCCGGGGCTGCAATGTCCGCCATTGCGCCCGGACGCTTCGCCGTGAATGCGCGACGCTTCCAGCAGCACGACGTCGACGCCTTTCCTCGCGAGCGACAGCGCCGCCGACAGCCCCGTGAAGCCCCCGCCGATCACCACGACATCCGCGCGCGCCGGCAGCGTGCCGGTTGCACCGGCGCTGAATTCGGGCGCCGTCGCCAGCCAGAAAGATTCGAGTTTCATAGCCCCACGACCGCCGCGAGGCCGCCGATGTCCTTGATTTCCGTATAGCCGTAGTACGGATTCGGCGGTTCATGACCGCGCGCGACGTGCACCTTGTGCGTGATGCCGAGATCGTGAGCCGTCATCAGGTCGTAGCGGAAGCTCGACGACACGTGCAGGATGTCTTGCGGACCGCAGTTCAGCTGATCGAGCATGTATTCGAACGCTTTCATCTGCGGTTTGTAGGCCTGCGCCTGCTCGGCGGTGTAGACCGCATGGAACGGCACGCCGAGACGCGCGATGTTGTGCGGGATCTGCTCGTTGGCCGCGTTGGTCAGCGCGACCAGCGGAAACTCCTTGGCCACCTTCGCGAGACCGGCGCTCACGTCCGGGTGCGGACCCCAGCCCGGCACCTGATCGTAGATCGCCTTGCCGTCGCCTTCCCGATACGCGACGCCGAGATGCTTGCAGGTACGGCGGATCGCATTGTCGACCACCTGCGCGTATGGCTTCCATGCACCCAGCACCTCGTCCAGCCGGTACGCGGCGAACGCATCGGTGAACGCGCGCATGCGCTCGGCCGGTACACGGTCCTCGTAAAGCGCACTGGCGGCGTTGGCCATTTCGAAATAGATCAGCGTGCCGTAGCAGTCGAACGTGATGAATTTGGGCTGGAACAACGACATGGTTCGTCCCCGGAAATGGGCGCTTAGCCCGACACTGGAAATCGCACGCGGCGACGCGTTCGATCACGGTTTAAGCGAGTGTATGAACGACATTTCGCTTTGACAAATACGCATATAATCGTGGGCCATACCATTTTGATATGCCCTCGCCGATGCTGAATTTCCGCGAAGTGCAAGCGTTCCGCGCCGTGATGCTGTCAGGCTCGATGACGCAGGCGGCCAAGGATCTGCATACGTCGCAATCGAACATCAGTCGCGTGATTGGCCAGCTTGAGCGGCGCATTGGCATCAAGCTGTTCGAACGGCAGATCGGCAAGCTGATGCCGACGCTGGAGGGTCAGGTGTTTTTCCGCGACGTCGAGCACACGTTCGCCAGTCTGCGAGGACTCGAAGAGAAAGCCGAATCGATCCGCAAGCGCGGCAGCGGGAGCCTGCGGGTCGCCGCGGTGCCGTCGATGGCGATGGTGGCGGTGCCGGATGCGATCCATGCATTCGCGCAGAAATATCCGGACGTCGACGTGACGCTGCAGGTGGCCGACTCGCTGACGGTGTGCCAGTGGCTCGCAACCGGCTATGCGGACGTGGGCATCGCATCGGAGATCTTCAACGCGACGAGCGTCGCCTCCGAGGTCGCGCGCAAGAGTCACGGCGTGTGCATCACGCCGCTCGATCACCGGCTCGCGAAGCGCGACGACGCCATCACGCCAGAGGATCTGATCGGCGAGCGTTTCCTGTCGCTGAGATCGAGCGACGTGATGCGCAAGCGAATCGACAACGCCTGCCTGATCAAAGGCGAAGAAAAACGCATCCTCGCGTATGAAACGCACTTCGCCGCGGCGATCTGCCGGATGGTCGCGCGCGGCCTGGGCGTCAGTGTGATGAATCAGCTGGTTGCGCGCGAGTACGCCGGGCAGCTCGCGATCCTGCCGTTTTCGAAGCGCATCGAGTTCGTCACGTACGTCGTGTTTCCGCAGAACATGCCGATGAACATGCTGGCGAAATCGTTCGCCGATGCGTTTCGCGACAGCAGCGGGTAGGTCGAGGCGGTGCAGGAAGACCGGTGGGCCCGGTCTCCTGCTCAGTGGTCCGGGTCGCCGCCGAAGGGCGCTCCACGTACGACGTCGGCCTGATAGAAAGCCGCAAATCGTTCGAGTTGCCGGCGTACTCCGTCAGTATCGACGGCTCCCATCAGTACCGCACTCGAAAAACCCATCCGCTCCATCTGTAGCAGTTGGTCGACGAGTATCTCGCCCGTCGCCCGCAAATCCCCGTTGAAGCGGAGCCGGCGTCGCACGAGATACGCCTGGCTGTATGCGCGTCCGTCGGTGAACGACGGAAAATGCAGTTCGACGCGTGCGGCACCCGCAATTTCGTCGGCATAAGCGAGTGGATCGGCATCATTGGGCAGAGCGAGTACGGGACTCGCCGCATCGGTGGCGTGCTCGTGTGGCTCGAGCACGCGAATCCGTACGATGGCACTCATGCGAGATCCTCCGCCGTGGCGCGAACCGCATCGGCCGCCGCCTTGAAGGGTTCGAGGCCGATACGGCGCACGGTTTCGACAAACGTTTCGCGTCGTTCACCGCGATGCTCGCGCAGGGACAGGTAGCAGCCGAGCACCGCATCGACCGCGTCAGTCACCTCATGCGCCGCGAACGATGGGCCGATCACTTTACCGGCGCGTGCGTCGCCACTACGGGCAGAACCGTCCGCACCGCCGAGCGTGATCTGGTACCACTCCGAACCGTCCTTGTCGACGCCGAGTATGCCGATATGCCCACTGTGGTGATGACCGCACGAGTTGATGCAGCCGCTGATGTGCAAATCGATCTCGCCGATATCGTTCAATTCGTCGAGGTCCTGGTAGCGCTCCATGATGCCCTGCGCAATGGGCAGCGAGCGAGCGTTCGCGAGTGCGCAAAAGTCTCCGCCGGGACACGAGATCATGTCGGTAAGCAGATGGACGTTGGCGCTTGCGAGCTGCTCGGCGACAGCGGCTTGCCAGAGCGCCAGCAGGTCGTCGGCATGAACCCACGGCAGCACGATGTTCTGCGTGTGCGTGACACGCGCTTCGCCCGCCGAGAAGCGATCCACGAGATCCGCCACCCGTTCGAGCTGGTCCGCCGATGCATCGCCGGGCGCCTGCAACGGGCGCTTGAAGGACAGCGTGACGATCCGCATCGACGGATGCTTATGCGGCGCAACGTTACGCTCCAGCCAGCGCTGGAAGCGCGGTGTGCTCCGGGCGGCTGCCTCGCGCGCCGCGCTGGCAGCCGGGTCGGCGGGACGGTTCGGGTCCACTTGCGGCGGCACGACGAAATACGCGGCCATGCGCTCGAACTCGGCCAGCGGAATCGTGTGGGGACCGCCATCGCATTCGACGATCTGCCGGAACTCCTCTTCGACCTCATCGATGAAGCGCTGACCTTCGGCCTTCGCGAGTATCTTGATGCGTGCCTTGTACTTGTTGTCACGGCGGCCGAACTGGTTGTACACCCGCACGACGGCCTCGATGTAGTTCATGATGTGCCGCCACGGCAGGAACTCGCGCAGCACCACGCCAATGAGGGGCGTGCGCCCCATGCCGCCGCCCACTACGACCCGAAAGCCCAGTCCACCGCTTTCGTCGTGGACGAGGCGCAGCCCGACGTCGTGCCAATCCGTCGCGGCACGATCTTCAGCGGCGCCGCTGATCGCGATCTTGAACTTGCGCGGCAGGAACGCGAACTCGGGATGCAGTGTCGTCCACTGGCGCATGATTTCAGCGAAAGGCCGCGGGTCCGCGATTTCGTCTGGTGCCACGCCGGCGCGCTCGTCGCATGAAATGTTGCGGATACAGTTGCCGCTCGTCTGGATGCCGTGCATGTCGACCGTGGCGAGGAGGTCCATCACGTCGGCGGCTCTCGACAGCGGTATCCAGTTGAACTGGACGTTGGTGCGCGTCGTAAAGTGCGCATGATGCGTGGGCAGGCGCACGGTGCCGAGCTTGCGCTGAGCCTCCAGCGCGTGGCGGTAGACCTCGGCTTCCGGCTCGTCGTACTCGCGGGCGACGCGCGCCAGCACGCGAAGCTGCGCACTCGATAGCTCGCCATACGGAACGGCGACCCTCAGCATGGGCGCGTGGCGCTGCACATACCAGCCGTTTTGCAGCCGCAATGGGCGAAATGCGTCCTCGCTGAGCGTGCCATCCTGCCAACGCTGGATCTGATCGCGAAACTGGGCCGCGCGGCTCGCGACGAAAGCCTTGTCGAATTCGTTGTAACGATACATGGTGACTGCGGAAATGCCGGAGGGCCGGCGAACACGGAGGTCAAACCATATCGTTCGGCAACCCCGGCCTCAAGCAGCAGATGACGTAAAAAAGAGCGCAGCAGATGCGATGCGCACCGCGCTCAGGATCACGCGCGCACGTCAGGATGAACCAGCAACCCGGCGAGCGTGCGGATCGCCTCGTCGATCTGGGGTGACCATGGATGGCCGTAATTCAGCCGGATGCAATTCTCGAACGCGTGCGACGCAGAGAAGATCGGGCCGGGCGCCACGCTGACGCCTTGCCCGATCGCGAGACGATGCAGCGCCAGCGCGTCGACGGGATCGGGAAAGGTGAGCCACAGAAAGTAGCCCCCTTCAGGGCGCGTGTACTGCGTGCCTTCCGGCATCCAGCGGCGGATCGCTTCGAACATCGTGTCGCGCTGACTCTGCATGGCCAGGCGCATCGTCTTCAGATGGCGCTCGTAGCCGCCGTGCTCGAGATAGTCGGCAATGCCGGCCTGGGCGGGGATGCTCGCCGAGATGGTCGTCATCAGTTTGAGGCGCTGCACACGCTCGGCAAAGCGCCCCGCGCTCGCCCAGCCGACCCGATAGCCTGGCGCCAGGCTCTTCGAAAACGAGCCGCAGTGCATGACCAGCCCGCGCCGGTCGAACGCGATGGCCGGCCGCGGGTAGTTTTTCGAGTAATGCAGTTCGCCGTACACGTCATCTTCGATGAGCGGAACCTCGTGCCGCGCGAGTAGTTCGACGAGCGCCTGTTTCTTGGCATCCGACAACGTGACGCCCGTGGGATTCTGGAAATTCGTCATGAACCAGCAGGCGCGGATGGGGTGTTTGTCGAGCGCTTCGGCGAGCGCGTCGAGGTCGAGCCCTGTCTGCGTGTCGACGGGAATTTCGAGCGCGCGCAGGCCGAGCCGCTCGATCGCCTGAAGCGCGCCGTAAAACCCCGGCGACTCGACGGCGACTATGTCGCCGGGCTGCGTGACTGCCATCAGACATAGATTCAGCGCTTCCAGCGCGCCGTTGGTCACGATGATGTCCTCGGCCGGCTGCGAAATGCCGACGCGCATATAGCGCAGCGCAATCTGTCGCCGCAGGTTTTCGTTACCCGGAGGCAGATCGACGACCGTACTCCATGGGCTTACGCTGCGCGCGGCCTGACCGAGTGATTTCGCCAGACGCGAAAGCGGAAACAGCAACGGCGACGGGAAGGCGGAGCCGAGCGGCACGATGCCGGGGCGCTTGGCGGCCTCGAGCACCGAGAAGACCAGGTCGCTGATATCGACTGTCGCCGATTCGCCGCTCGTAGCCGGTGCCGTCGCCCTGCTGGACTTCGACGGCGAGGCGACGTAGTAGCCGGAACGTTCCTCGGCTCGCACCAGACCCCACTGTTCGAGCAGATAGTAAGCGCGCGTCGCCGTGGACTGGCTTACGTCGTGCTGCGCGATGATTTGCCGCAGCGACGGCATGCGCGAACCGGGCGCCAGGTTGCCAGACCGGATCTCGGTTGCCATGCTCTGCGCCAGGATTTCGTAACGTGTCATGCGCTTTCGCTTTTCGATGGAGGTTGCCGGTCGGAGGATGCCGCCGTGCGCTTCGATTTGGGGGTGCCTCGTCGGACGTGGGATGCGATCTGCGGCCCTTATTTTATCGTCGACTTCTGCGGGGCTGCGCCGGGATGCTCTGTGGCAAAGACGGCGCTCAGGCTGCGTCGCTCAAATCGTTCGCAACTGCTGCTTTTTCCCTGGGTGGAAAAGTTCGAGAATTTGCTCACTGATTCAAGTTAATCGAGTGAAACGGAGGAAAAGATGGAACTCATCCGCATGATGCGCATTGTTTTGTGGAGTTTCTTCGGCGTGCGAAAAGGCGCGGCACACGAGGCCGACTTCACCCATGTGAACTTTAGCTGGCTGCCGTTCGTTGCCGTTGTGATGGCCACGCTCATCGCGGCGTGCATTGCCGGTGTGGTACTGCTGGTCGCGCATTCCACGGGGTCGACCCAGGGGTTCTGATCAGGAAGCCGGGAGACCTCGTCATAGGCCGAGGACTCCTTTGATCTTTGCTGTTTCAACAGACCAGCTGACGCGCGCTCTGTTTCCACCGCCATAAGCGGCGCACGGCGCATTCAGGCGAGACTGCCTCCGCTGATCTCGTTCGCCGTGCGTCTGACCGCACTGCCCCATTCGTCGATGTTGTCCGGATTGAAGCGGGAGCCCGGCATCGAGAAGCACACGCTGGCCACGACGATACCGTTGCTGTCGAACACCGGGGCGCCGATCGCATAAATGGCGTGGCGGTATTGCCCCAGGTTCACCGAATAGCCGCGTTCGCGAATGCGCATGAGTTCCTCACGAATCAGCGCGGGGTCGTTGATCGTGTTTTCGCCGTACTTCGGCAGGTCGCGGCCGAGGATCGTATCGATCTGCGCGTCGCTCATATGCGCGAGTACCGCGAGGCCGTTCGCCGTCGCATGAAACGGCGACACGTTGCCGATCGTGTAGGCGGTGCGCACCACCTGCTTGCACTCGGTTTCCTCTATCAACACCATCGCCGTCGTCCCGTCCGGGATCGACAGATGAACCGTTTCGTCGACCAGATCGCATAGATCCTGCATTGGCTGACGCGCGGCTTTCTGCAACGCGCCGCCCTTCAACGCGCTCGGCCGCACGCCGACCACGCGCGCGCCGATTTCCCAGCGCGTCGACTCGGTGCCGGCCTGCCTCAGCCACCCCGCCTCCTGAAACGTCATCAGCACGCGCTGCACGCTCGACTTCGGCATCTTCAGCAACTTCGACAGTTCGCTGACGCCGATCGGCTGCTGCTGCGCGATCGTCTCGATGATTTCGATGCTTTTCAGCAGGCTGTTCATTTTTGATTCCCTTGCGATCGCAAATATCGCATGCTACCTTGTACCGTATTGAAGCACGTCGTGCCGTATTGTGGCACAAACCACCGGTCGCGCAAAGGGTTTTTTTCATTCACCAATCGCTGTGATCGTTCATCGAAGCTGGGAGAAGCATGGAGACCACCGTTGCAATGCCCCGTCAGCGTAGGCCCCGGCTGCTGCGTGCCGGCGCATTCGCACTTGCCTGCCTGGCCATTACGCCCGCCGCGTTCGGCGCGGACCTGACCGTCACCGCATTCGGCGGCACGTGGGAAAAGGCCTATCGCAAGTGCTTCGTCGAGCCGTTCGAGAAGAAGACCGGCAAAAGCGTCGACGTGACGCTCGGCAATCCGCTGCAATGGGTCAACCAGGTCGCGGCGAATCCGGCCCGCCCGCCCATCGACGTGATGGTCAGCACGCCCGAAGCGACCCATATCGCGATCGAGCGCAAACTGCTCGATCCGATCTCGCCGAAAGAAGTGCCCAACATGGCGCAGCTCGATCCGCGTCTGGTGCAGTACGGGCACGGCTACGGCTTTCCGCTCACGTATGGCGATTTCGGGCTGATGTACAGCACCAAGCGCGTGAAAAATCCGCCGAAAACGTGGAAGGAATTCGTCGATGGCGTGATCGCCGGGAAATACCAGGCCGGCATTCCGGACATCAACTACGTCGCGACGCCAGCCGGCCTGATCACGCTGTTCGACCAGATCTACGGCGGCTCGCCGACCAACATCCAGCCGGCGCTCGATCAGATCAAGCGCATGCGCGACAGCAGGAACGTGACCTTCTTCAGCGAGCCCAACGCGCCGCTCAACGCGATCCGCAACGGCGACATCGACATCGCGATGTACTACGACGGCCGCGCGTGGAGCGAGCACGACACCGCCAATCCCGACATCGCGTGGATCAATCCGGCGCCCGGCTCCGTCGCGTTTCCGAACATGGCGGTCAAAGTGAAGAACGGTTCGCCGCTCGGCATCCAGTTCCTCGACGAACTGGCCTCGGCGCAGGGCCAGGCATGCTTCGCCAACACGATGCAGTACACGGCGTCGAACACCGGGGTCACCTACGACGCGAAAGTCAAACCGCGCATCGCGACCGTCGACAAATCGATCTGGGTGAATTTCGACGAGATCGGCAAGTACGTGCCGCAATGGATCGAGAGCTGGAACAAGCAGATCGGGCACTGACCTCGAACCATCCGCGGCTATCGGCGCCGCTGACGCAACGCAGACGCGAGCGGTGCAAGGCTTACCTAAAGGGACGGCAATGGGCTTGAGAATTGGAGTGGATATCGGCGGATCGTTTACGGACTTCGCCGTGCTGGACGACGAGACGCGTACCACGCGCACGCTGAAAGTGTTCTCGCGGTCGGATTCGCCGGGCAGCGAAGTGATCGACGGCATGCAAGGCCTGAAAGCGCGCTTCGGCATCGATCCGCACGAAGTCGTGTACTTCACGCACGGCACGACGGTCGGCGTGAACTCGGTGGTGCAACGCAAGGGCTTGCGTCTCGCGTTGATCACGACGCGCCATTTCGAGGACGTGCTGGACATCGCGCGCCTGAAGATCCCCGACATGTATCACCTGATGTCGCGCCGCCCCGAGCCGCTCATCACGCGCGATCGTGTGTTCGGCGTCGACGGCCGCATGCGCCCCGACGGTACCGAGGAAGCGCCGATCGACGAAGCGAGCGTGCTCGCCGCGCTCGAAGCGCTGCAGGTGGCGCAATGCGAAGGCGTGGTGATCTCGCTGCTGCATTCCTATCGCAATCCCGCGCATGAGCAGCAGGTCAAGACGATCATCGAGAAAGCCGCGCCCGGGTTGTTCGTGTCGTGTTCGCACGAAGTGTGGCCGATCATCCGCGAATACGAGCGCACGGTCACCGCGACGATCGGCGGGTACGTGCAGCCGCGCGTGTCGCAATACCTGACGCGGCTGCAGGCCGCGCTCGCCGAAAGCGGCGTCGGCGCGGACCTGAAAGTGACGAAGTCGAATGGCGGCGTGATGAGCGCCGAGAACGGCAAGAGCAATTGCGTGCAGATGATCCTGTCGGGCACCGCCGCGGGCGTGATCGGCGCGTCGTATCTGGCCGGCATGTGCAAGATCAAGGACTGCATGAGCCTCGACATCGGCGGCACGACCGCCGACGTCGCGCTGATCGTCGACGGCAAACCGCAGTACGCCACCGGCGAGTACATCGGCGACTTCCAGATTCATATCCCGTCGGTGTCGGTTTCGTCGATCGGCGATGGCGGCGGCTCGATTGCATGGGTCGACGATTTCGGCGTACTGAAGGTCGGACCGGAAAGCGCCGGCTCGAATCCGGGGCCGGTCTGCTACGGCCGCGGGGGCACGCGCCCGACCATCACCGACGCGTTCGCGGTGATCGGCGTGCTCGGCCGTGCGTCGCTCGGCTACAACGCGGTGCAGGTGGACGTGGAAGCGAGCCGCCGCGCGATCGAACCGCTCGCGCAACGGCTCGGCATCGACGTGCATCAAACCGCGTCCGCGATCATCGACGTCGCGGTGTCCGGCATGTACGGCGGCGTGAGCCGTATCGTGTCGCGCTTCGGCATCGATCCGCGCGCGTTCTCGCTGATGCCGTTCGGCGGCGCGGGCCCGATGCTCGGCGGCTTCCTTGCGCGCGCGCTGAACATGCGCCATCTGATCGTGCCGACCACGCCGGGCGTGCTGAGCGCGCTGGGCGGCCTGATCGCCGATACGAAGAACGACTTCGTGCGCACCACCTACTACCCGCTCGACGCCGCCTCGCTCGACAAACTCGCCGGCGATCTCGCGAAGCTCGAAGCGCAGGCGCGCGAGTGGATCATCAACGAAACCGGCTCCGACGCGGGCGCGGAAATGCTCGTGTCGGCCGACATGCGCTATCGCGGCCAGTCGTTCGAAGTCGACACACCGCTCGATCCGCAATCCATCCGCAACGGCGACATCGCGACGATCGGCGACGCGTTCCACCGCGAGCACCAGCGTCTGTATGGCCACAGCGACGCGAGTTCGGCCGTGCAGGTGGTGGCGCTGCGCCTCGTGATCAGCCTGCCCACACCGAAGCCCGAGATGCCGAAAATCGCGCTCGGCGAAGGCGCGCCGCGCGTCGAGGCGATGATCGACGTCTACCTCGACGGCGCCTGGCGCACGGTGCCGTTGTACCACCGCTCGGTGCTGCTCGCCGGTCATCGCTTCGATGGCCCCGCGATCATCGCGCAGGACGACACGACCACCTGCGTGTTGCCGGGCTTCGCAGCCGTCGTCGACGAATACGGCAACCTGCTGCTGTCGGCTCAGTGAAGCGTCAGTGAAATCCGAAGGACTCAGACCATGACATTCAATCGATCCGTTCTACAGATCTTCGCCAATTACTGCGTCGCGGCCGCGGAAAGCATGGCCCACACGCTGATGCGCACCGCGCACTCCGCGTTCGTCAAGGAAACCGAAGATTTCTCCTGCACGATCATGACGCCCGCGGGGCTTACCTTCGCGTCGCCGAAAACGCTCGGCGCGACCTGGTACCCGGGCCTCGACTTCGGCTCGGTGATCGACGCGATCGATCACTACGAGCCGGGCGACATCGGCATGACCAACGACGCGTACAGCGGTTACGTCGCCACCCACACGCCCGACGTGATGATGTGGAAGCCGGTGTTCTACGACGGCGAGATCGTCTGCTACGTCGGCGGGCACATCCACAACACCGACATGGGCGGCGCAGTGCCCGCATCGCTGTCGCGCACGCTGACCGAGATCTATCAGGAGGGCATTCGCTGGGCGCCGACCAAGATCGTGCGCGCCGGCGTGCTCGACGACACGTTGCTCGACCACATGGCGATCAACGTGCGCGCCCCCGAGCAGAATCGCGGCGACCTGAAGGCGCAGATCGCGATGCTGATGACCGGCGAGCGGCGCGTGCTGGAAATCATCGAGCGCTTCGGCATCGACGATTTCAAGGCCGGCATGCACGCGATGATCGACTATTCGGAAGAGCAGGCGCGGGCGATCGTCGCCGGTATGCCGGACGGCGAATACTTCTTCGCCGAGTACGCCGACGAGGATTCGGTCAACGGCAAGCCGCTGCGCGTCGCGCTGAATCTGAAAGTGCAAGGCGAATCGCTGGTGCTCGATTTCACCGGCAGCGACCCGCAGCTCAATTCGTCGCTGAACATGCCGACCGGCGGCAAGGAGCGGCACGTGCTCGCGCTCGTCGGGCTGAATTACGTGCTGTATTCGCTGCACCCCGATCTGCTGCTCAATGCGGGCATGCTGAAGGTCGCGCGCTGCGTGCTGCCGGAAGGCACGATCATGAACTGCGTGCCGCCCGCCGCGGTTGGCATGCGCAGCCTGACCTGCAAGGTCGCGCAGAACGTCACGTTCGGCGCGTTCTCGATGGTCTGCCCGGAGCGGCTGCCCGCGTGCCCGGCCGGCGGCATGTCGATTCTGAACGTGCGCACCGTCGATAGCGACGGACGCACCGTGATCGCGGCAATCGGTCCAGTGGGCGGCGGCGCCGGCGGCATGATCAACGGCGACGGCTCCGATGCGTCGGGCGCCAACGTCGCGTTCCTGCGCAACACACCGGTCGAGATCAACGAAGCGGAAGTGCCGATCCGCATCCTGAAGTACGGCATGGTGCCGGGCAGCGCGGGCGCGGGCCGCTATCGCGGCGGCCTCGGCACCGTGATGGAGTTCCGCGTGTTCTCGCCGGGCACGCTGGTGACGGCGCGCAATCGCGACCGGTCACGCTTCGCGTCGTGGGGCGTACTCGGCGGCAAGGCGGGATCGACGTCGCGCTTCACGCGCAATCCGGGCACCGAACATGAAGAGAACCTCGGCGTGACCGATCTGGTCGTGTGTGGTCCCGGCGACGTGATCCGCCTCGAAGGCTGCGGCGGCGGCGGTTATGGCAATCCGTACGAGCGCGATCCGCAGAGGGTCGCGACCGACGTGAAGCGCGGTTATCTGAGCGACGCGGATGCGCTGGCGCTGTACGGTGTCGTGCTGCGCGCGGGCGAAGTCGATATGCAGGCAACCGCTGCGCGGCGCACCGAGCTCGAAGCGAACGCGCCGCGCGTGCCGGCCGTGCACTTCGACTACGGCGCGGCGCGCACCGCCTATGAAGCGCGCTGGACCCGCGAGCGCTACGCGGTGTTGACGGAAATCCTCGCCGGCGTGCCGGTCGTGTGGCGGCACTTCCTGAAGCACAAGATCTTCGACGCGTTCGATGCATGGGAAGCCGACGGTCGTCTCAAGCCTGGTGGGCAGGCGATCAGCGACATCTTCCGCGAGGTCGCGAGCCAGTATCCGCAATTACTCGAAGCACAGCGAACCGCATAGCGGCAAGCGCGGCGCCGCGCCTTGCTCGCGGCGCCGCGTGCGGAAGATCAACAGGTGCAGGCGCGCAATGGGCATCGTTTCGTTTGCGCTGAAATGCGCAACGAGCACGCCGTCCGTCGTGACAACTTCAATGAAGGTGAATCGATGCTGCAATCCGCGAATCCGTTCTCGGGCGCCGCGACCCGCGCCGAAGCGTCCGCCGTGCCGCTGCGTTCGCAGCCGCTGTCGCTCGAAGGCGTCAGCAAGCGCTTCGGCGCGACCACGGCGTTGCAACAGCTGTCGCTCGACGTTCGCGCGGGAGAGCTCGTCGCGCTGCTCGGTCCGTCCGGCTGCGGCAAGACGACGACGCTGCGGCTGATTGCCGGCTTCGAGTTCCCCGATACCGGCACGATCCGCATCGCCGGGCGCGAGGTGACGAATCTGCCGCCGAACCGGCGCGGGCTCGGCATGGTGTTCCAGAACTACAGCCTGTTTCCGCATCTGAGCGTGGCCGAGAATATCGCGTTCGGTCTGCGCATGGCGGGCGTGCCGAAGCGCGAGCGCGCCGCGCATGTGACGCGGATGCTCGACCTGATCCGACTGCCCGGCTACGGAGAGCGCCGCATCGCGCAGATGTCGGGCGGCCAGCAGCAGCGCGTCGCGCTCGCCCGGGCGATCGTCACGAATCCGTCGGTGCTGCTGCTCGACGAGCCGCTCGGCGCGCTCGACAAGAATCTGCGCGAGAACATGCAGTTCGAACTCAAGTCGCTGCAAAGCAAGCTCGGCATCACGAGCGTGATGGTGACCCATGACCAGGAAGAAGCGCTGACGATGAGCGACCGCGTGGTCGTGATGAACCATGGGCGCATCCTGCAATCGGGCACGCCGACCGACGTGTATGCCCGGCCGCGCACGCGCTTCGTCGCGGAGTTTCTTGGCGCGGCCAATATCCTGCCGTTTGCGGTGGTGCGCGGCGAACCCAACTGGCTCGATATCGCGATCCGCGACGCACGCGGCGAGGTGCGCACCGACCCGCCGCCCACCTGTCGCGTCGCGCATGCGCTGAACCGCACGCTCGCGGCAGGCGCGAGCGGCGAAGTCGCGGTGCGGCCGGAAAAGCTGCGTATCGGCGACCCGCGTCCGGACGATATCCGCTTCGACGGCGTCGTCGCCGCGCGCGTGTTCCGCGGCTCGCAGCACGCGTACCGCATCGAGGTGCCGTCGCTCGGGCAGACCGTCAGCGTCTATCAGCAGGCCGCGAGCGCAGCCGCGTTCGAAGCGGGTCATCCGGTCAGCGTGTCGATCAGCCCCGACGATCTGGTCGTTCTCGAAGCCGAACCCGGCGAAGGTGACGCCCGATGAGCACGCTCGCCACGCTGCCGCACGCGAGCCGCCGTCCGCGTCGATGGCTGTCGCCGTACGCGATGCTGTGCGCGCCGGCGCTCGTCGTACTGGCGATCTTCTTCGGCATGCCGCTCTACGAGAACGCGCTGCGCAGCGTCGGCATCTCGGCGATTCAGGGCACCCATTCGGCCTTCACGTTCGCGTACTACCACAAGCTGTTCACCGATCCGTACTACGTGGGCATCATGATCGAAACGCTGAAGGTCAGCGTGCTGACGACGTTCTGGTGTCTGGTGACCGGCTATCCCGTCGCATGGTTCATGGTGCGCCGCGCGGGGCGCTTCTCCGGCCCGCTGATGTTCGTGCTGATCATGCCGCTGCTCACGTCGATCATCATGCGCACGTTCGGCTGGAACGTGCTGCTCGCGCGCCACGGCCTCGTCAACGACGCGCTGCTCGCCCTCGGGATCATCGAGCAGCCGCTGCGCATCACGCAAAGCCCGGTGATCGTCTATGTCGGCAATGTGCACGTGATGGTGTCGTTCATGGTGCTGTCGATCATCCCGGTGCTGCGCTCGGTCGATCGGCGTCTGGAAGAATCGGCGCGCGTGCTCGGCGCCGGCGCGCTACGCGCGTTCGTGCTGGTGACGCTGCCGCTGTCCGTCGAGGGGATCATCACCGGGTGCCTGATCGTGTTCATGATCGTCAACGGCAGTTTTATCAGTGCGCTGCTGCTCGGCGGCGGCAGTATCGTGACGCTGCCCCTTCTGATCTTCCAGCAGTTCAGCCAGTCGCAGGACATGGGGCTCGCGAGCGCGATGGGTAATCTGCTGCTGATCGTCGTGCTGATCTGCCTGTATGCGCAGGGACGGCTGATCGGCCGGCGCAAGGAGGCACGCCGATGAGCACGCTCAGCCACTCTCCGCGTGACGGCTCGCGGTTGTTCGAAAAGCTCGGCAACGGCGCGCTTGCGCTGTATATCGCGCTATTCGTCGCGTTCCTGCTGGCGCCGATCGTGATCGTCGTGCTGGCGTCGTTCACGCCGGGCGAATCGGTCGCGGTGCCGGTCGACGGTCTGTCGTTGCGCTGGTATCGGCGCTTCATCGAATACAAGCCGTTCACCGATTCGCTGATCACGAGCCTGCTGCTTGCCGGCGCGTCGACCGCGCTCGCGATCGTGCTCGCGGTGCCGGCCGCGCTCGGCCTCGCCAACACGCGCTCCCGCATCGGCCATGCGGCGACGTCGTTCCTGCTGTCGCCGATCGCGGTGCCGCCGCTGGTGGTCGGGCTGTCGTCGCTGTACTACCTGTCGGAGCTCGGCATCGGCAATTCGTTCGTCGCGCTGCTGATCACGCATACGTGCGTGTCCGTGCCCTATGTGCTGCGCACCACGATCGCCGCGTGCAAGAACCTGAATCCCGGTTACGGCGAAGCGGCGTCGGTGCTGGGCGCGAGCATCTGGCGACGCTTCTGGCACGTGACCTTGCCGCTGATCTCGCCGGGCATTTTCGCGGGCGCGCTGTTCTCGGTGTTGATTTCGCTCGACAACCTCGGCGTGTCCTACTTCTTCGGCAGCGCCAACACGACGACGTTGCCGGTGGTCATGCTGTCGTACTTGCAGAACCAGTTCGATCCGTCGATCGCCGCGATCAGCACGGTGCAGATGCTGATTGCGATCGTGTTTCTGTTGGCGGTCGAGAAAATCTACGGCTTGCGCTCGATGAGCCGCTAGGCGCGCGCGATTCAGTTTTCAACGCTCGACGACTGAAACGCAGTGTTGCAAAAAACGGCCGTTGACTTCCGTTTAGATGATGATCACAATCTAAACAACACATCACGGAAGGCGGCCGGTCATGAGGAAGTCGAAACTCGAAACTGCCGATACACGCCGTCGCATCATCGAGGTTGCCGCGCGAGCGTTCAGGGCGAACGGCATCCAGACGACCGGTTTGGCGGACCTGATGGCTGACGCGGGACTCTCGCACGGCGGGTTTTACCGGCATTTCGAGTCCAAAGACGATTTGGTCGCGCAAGCGTGCGAAGCCGCGCTGACCGAGATCATTGGCACGCTCGAAGCCGCCGCGGGCGAGCGCATCGGCCCCGAAGCTTTCAAGGCCATGATCGAGGCTTACGTGTCCACGACTCACCGCGACGCACCGGCAGACGGTTGCCCGCTCGCGAGCATGGGCAGCGAACTGGCGCGCGCCGACGAACAAACGCGGGCAGTTGCGGCGCACGGCTTCGACGGTCTCGTCGACAGCCTGGCAAGCCGGTCCGGGCGTCGGCACCACGCAGCAGCACGGTCCGAAGCAATCTTCGCCCTTTCGGCAATGATCGGCGCCGTCACCATGGCGCGGATCGTTGAAGACCCTGACGCCTCCGCGGCGATCCTTCAGACGGTCAAGGAACGCCTCATCAAGAAGTAGCTGATATGCATGCCTGAAACTGCATGCATGACGCGCGCATCAAAATGTGCATATACACTTTTCGGATTTCGAAGCGAGGTTTGATCGCGGCGATATCTGGCAGCCCCGCACTCGCGACGAGTGCCCACATCGTTAGACTGGAGAGTCCATCATGCAGCAACGCAAATATCTGATTACCGGCGCCACGGGTAAGACCGGCGTCCACACAGTTCGTCATCTGCTGGACGGCGGCCATGCGGTCCGGGCTTTCGTACACAAGGAAGACGACCGCAGTGCGGCGCTTCGTGCGCAGGGCGCCGAAGTCGTCGTCGGCGATCTGCTCGAGCATGACGATGTGATCCGCGCAATGGAGGGCGTGACTGGCGCATACCTGTGCTATCCGGTGCGGCCGGGCTTCATCGAGGCGACCGCGTATTTCGCGGACGCGGCGCGGCGGGCGGGCGTTGAAGTCCTCGTGGAAATGTCGCAGATTTCCGCGCGGGAAGACTCGAAGAGTCACGCGGCACGCAATCACTGGATCGCTGAACGGGTTCTCGATTGGTCGGGCGTGCCAACGATTCACATCCGTCCGACGTTCTTCTCGGAATGGCTGATTTTCCCATGGGTGCTCGACGCCATCGTCAACGAAGGAAGGATTGCCCTTCCCTACGGCAACGGACGCCATGCGCCGATCGCCGCGGAGGACCAGGCTCGCTTCATCGCTACCGTGCTCACCAATCCTGCTGGACATATCGGCAAGACCTACGAACTCTGCGGCCCGATCGAACTCGATCATCACGGGATCGCCGATGAAATCGGCAAGGTGATCGACCGCAAGATCGTTTATCGTCCGGCGACGCTCGACGAATATCGCGAGCACTTGCGGAAGTACGGTCTTCCGGAATTCACGATCCAGCACTTCATCGAAGTTGCCATCGATTACCAGAACGGCGTCTTCGAGGGCAAAGACGGCATCATCGCGCAAGTCACCGGACAGGCGCCGCAGACGGTTGCAGAGTTCGTCCACGCCAACCGACAACTGTTCGAGCGTTGATGAGCGGTGCCCGGTTCAGCTTCGTTGCGCACGAAGAAAGTTGCCGGCTACTCGCGCCGGCAACATAGCTGGGCATTCCGTTAACACGAATGCGCAACGCGGTTCAATGCACGGTTCCGAAGAACAATTGGGCACCGTCCTCCGGCGTCAACCCAGCGTCGAAATAGGCCTGAAGGCGCGTTGCCTTTGCGTCGTCGAGCAGATACGGCGGCCGTACGAGCCCTTCCGCGACGGCATGGTCGTACCATCGGCTGAGCCACGCTCGCAGTTCGATTTCACTCGCCGACAGCACTTCCACTTCCATTCGATGTTCTCCTGGTCTCAAAGCGCGTCGATTACATCGCCAGCCGCTCGACCGCCATCGACGGGCGCGCCACCGAAGGCGGAAACACTTGCCAACCGCGATCGGTATGGTGAAAGAAGAACAGCTCGCACGGACCTCGTGGACCCTCCCCCGCCACACACACACCGACGATCCGTCCGGCGCGCGAGCGATGCACGGTCAGCACACGTACCGTCGTGCGCGTGTGTCCGAGCCACTTCCCGACCGCCGTACGCAAAGACTGCTGCTCCACCATTGCCGCCCCCTCCGTTGAAGCCATCGTAGGCAGCCGCAAATGATGCTTCCATCGGCGTCGGCGGATTGTGCGTTCAGGAATCACCGGTTCGATCGTCAGGATTTCCTTAGCTCCGATAGAGGGCATGAATCCAGCCTGAGCGGCTATTCGCTGATCAGGCCGTGCCGCATCGCATAACGAATCACCTCCGCGTTATTCGAAAGACCCAGCTTTTGCATCAACCGCATCTTGTGGGTGCTGATCGTCTTGGCGCTCAGCGAGCACGCTTCGGCGATGTCGTTGATGCTCCGGCCGCTGGCGATTAGCTGTAGCACCTGAAATTCCCGATCCGTCAGGACTTCGTGCGGCGGCACGTCTCCCGCATGCTTTTCGAAAACCATCGCGTCGACCAGCTTCGGGTCGATGAAGCGTCCGCCGTCGGCGAGCTTACGGATTGCCGCAAGCAACACCTCGGGATCGCTGTCCTTGGTCACGTAACCGGTGGCGCCGGCCCTTAGTGCGCGGGACGCCACCTGCGCCTCGTTGTGAATGCTGAGCACGAGCAACGGCAACGCGGGTCGGTCCGCGCGCACGCGTCGGATCAGATCGACGCCGCTGATGCCGGGCATCGTCATATCCAGCAACAGCAGATCGATGTCGCAGCTGCGGAGTTTGTCGATTACCTCGGAGCCGTGGCCAGTCTCCTCCACCACGATCATGTCGGCGGTAGTGGCGATGATCTGTTTGAGGCCGCCGCGCACGATCGCGTGATCGTCGGCGATGAGGATCTTGATCATGTCCCGAATCCGAGCTCGTGCGTGAGCCGCCCGATGGGTAAAGCCTTTGTCTGTTCTTCTCGCATTCGCAGGATTCGCGGCGCGCACGTTGCGCCCGGCTAGGTGACCAGCGAAAACTTCACCGGAATTTCTGCACGATCTGCACGATCGATCAGTTCGTCGAGGCGCTCGACGAGCAGGTCGAGCGCGAGGAACGTGCCGGCGTCGAACCCTTCCGCATGCTCGCGGCGCAGTTCCTCAAATTCTATCGACCTCTCGCAAGCCCCTGCGTTTGTCCAGAAAGTCCGCAATCATTTTGCACATCGCCTTTCGATCTTCGCAAGCCCCACCGATGATGCATGAACGGGCGATCGCGCGCAGTCGTCACCGGCTGCAAATGACTACGGGAAAACCTGAAGCAGACGTCAGGAAATCCTGAGTCCATCTATGCGCACACTGAACGACGCGAATCGGCAAACGCGAAACCGCGCGGATTGTATGTGCAAATGTGGCGCGTTATGCTTGCCGCGATCGCGGGCAAGGAGACGGCCCGGGATTGCGGAGCGGCAGCTCCTGTTCGCTCGATCGTTCGGTCTGCTGATCGCGCTGTCTCCAGCTCTACTCGCGCGACGCAGTAAGCATTCAGACTGGTGCCCGAAAATCGTATGAACAGAAGACAGATGTTGGCGCGTTCCGTGCACATGGCCGCGAGTCTGGTGAGCATGTCGTCCGTGACGGCGCTTGCGGCGGTCGGTCGCCCGGCGACCGTGGTATTTCTCAATCCCGGCGAGAGCCTGGAAGGCGATACCGGACCGCACTGGCAGCTCGTGTCGCGCTTCATGAACGCCACCGCCGAGCGCCTCGGCATGCGACTCGAAGTGCTCTATGCGGAGCGCGATCATCTGCTGATGCAGCGCCAGGCGGAATCGATCGCGGCGCGCGCCGACGCGCCCGACTACGTCGTCATCGTCAATGAAAAGATGGCGGCGCAGCCGATGCTGCAGACGCTGTCTCACTCGCCCGCCAAAATTCTGCTGATCCATAACGACCTGACCGAGGCTCAGCGCTCGATCACCGGCAACGAGCGCGGCACGATTCAAAACTGGATCGGCACGATCACCGCGGATGCCGAGCGCGGAAGTTTCAGACTGATGCAGTACCTGGCGAGCCTGATTCGCGACCAGCCCGCGCGGGTGATCGGCATCACCGGCGATCGGGCGACGCCGGTATCAGCCGAGCGCGCGGCAGGCGTGCGCTCGGCACTGGCACGCGACCCGCAGAACCAGATGTATCAGCTGGCTTTTGGCGACTGGAGTTTCGCCGACGGCCGCGAAAAGGCCAGCGTGCTGTTGTCGCGTTATCCGGACGTCAACATTCTCTGGGCTGCCAACGACTCGATGACGCTCGGCGCGTTGAGCGCCGTGCGCGAGCGGCACAGCAACGTGATCGTCGGTGGCCTGGGCGCCCTACCGGAAGCCGTCGAATCCGTGGCTCGCAACGAACTCGCTGCGATCGTCGCGGGTGACCTGTTCATCGGCGCCTGCGCAATGGTGCTGATCTATGACTACCACCACGGCGCGGATTTCGCCCAGGCCGGCGGCGCCCGCCAGCGACTCGACTTTCTCAAAGTGCTCCACGGCGACGACGCCGCCCGCTTCCAGGACATTGCGTTCGAGCGCCCGATGCCTCCGGACTTCCGCACCTTTTCGCGGGTTCTGCGCAGAACCACGGCCCCTTATGGCTTCGATCTGCAGGTGTTGCTGGACGCGTCTTCGAGGACCGCATGATGCAGCCACGCCTGCTACGAAAGCTGCTGCCGCGCACGCTGCACGCACAGCTGATGCTATCGCTGGTTGTTCTATCGACGCTGGTCGCCGGGATCTCGGCTTTCGTGCTGCTCGATCACGGACGCGAGCGCCGGATTGCGGAGCTCGACGAACGCGCGGACCGAATCGCAGATCTGTTCGGTCAGTCGCTGGCGCTGCCGATGTGGAATGTCGATCGCGATGCGATCGTCCGGCAACTCAACGCACTGCGTCCCAATCCGGAGGTGGTGCGCTTCACCGCCACGGCGACGAACTACGGCGTCGTCGCCGACGTGAACAATGCGCCGATGCCTAAACCCGACCAGCAGGTCGTCCGGGTGCGGCCCATCGAATTCACGCCGCCCGGCGACGCGCCCAGAGAGAAGCTCGGCGAAGTACGTGTCGTGTTGACGAAGGCCGTCGCGGAACGCGGCTTCGCGACCGCTCGCGAAGCCGTGCTCGCCACGATGGCCCTCGTTCTGGCGACGCTTTATTTCGCGACCTTTTTTCTGATCAAGCATCTGGTGCGCGAACCGATCAGGCGGCTCGAGCAAATGGTCGACCGCATCGCCGGCGGCGATCTCGACAGCCGCTGCGTGGTCGAATCGAGCGCTGAGTTGGGCAGGCTCGGCGCGCGCATCAACGCGATGGCCGCTCGGCTGCAGGACTCGACCGCGTCGCTCAGGGAGAGTGAGCGCAAATGCCGGGGCATTATCGAAAATTCGCTCGAAGGCATCTTCGTTCTCGAGCGCGACGGGCGTCTGCGCGAAGCCAATCCCGCGATGGCGAAGCTGCTGGGCTTTGCCGACGTCGACAGTCTGATGAGCGCGCTCGCCGGTGAAGCCCCGCACTCGCCGCATCCGGAGTTGCCGTTCCCGCCCTCGCGTACCGCCGGTCTCTTTGCCATGCTGCGTGTGGCGGGCGAGCTCGCGGCACTCGAGATCCAGATGAAAAACGCCCACGGCACCCCGATATGGTGTCAGCTCAATGCGCGCGGAGCGGGCCACGACGAAGCAGGCCCGCGATGGCTCGAAGGACAACTCACCGACATCACCGAGCGCAAGCAGGCGATGGACGATCTCACACGGCACCGCGACCAACTCGAACAGGAAGTGCGCGAACGCAAGCGCACGGAAAAGGATCTGCGCAGCTCGCGCCAGCAGTTGAGACAGCTATCGGCTCACCAGGAGACCATCCGGGAAGAAGAACGCCGCCAGATCGCCATGACCATTCACGATGAGCTCGGCCAACTGCTCACGGCGATCAAGATCAACGTGTCGCTGCTGAAACTCCTGCTGGGCCGAGGCGCGGACGGGACACAGAAAGTCGGCGATATCAGCGAGCTCGTCGAGCGCACCATGGACATCGTCCGCAATGTCGCCAGCCATCTGCGCCCGGCCGCGCTGAATTTCGGTCTCCCTTCGGCGCTCGAATGGCTGGTGCACGACTTCTCACGACACAACGTGCCATCGTGCTCGTTCCGGCATGAAGGTGGCGAACCGTCGCTGGGCGACGAGCGCGCGACCGCCGTATTTCGGATCGTTCAGGAGGCGCTGACCAATGTCAGCCGGCATGCGCACGCGTCGCATGTCGATGTGGTGCTGCGCGGCGTCGGCGATCATTTCGAGCTCGAAGTCAGCGATGACGGCATTGGATTCGACGTTGCGCGAGCGACGCTGAACGGCTCTTATGGGCTCCAGGGCATGCAGGAGCGCGCGCGCATCATCGATGCGCGAATTCAGATCGTCAGCCAGCAACTGCGCGGCTCGACCGTGCGCCTGCTGTTTCGCGAGCCGTCGACAGTCGCGGACGATTTTCAGACTCTTTGACGCCACCTGGAGGTCGCCCCGCGCCGGAAATACGCGGTTACCAATTCCTTACGTGAGGCATGAAACGCTGACATAAGCTGAAGGGAGTAGCGTGCCGTTTTGTCGCCGCGCGACCGGGAGCACGTCATGAAGCCGCTCGATGCAAAGTGCGTCGGCAATGCCGTCGGAGTGCTGGTATTGTTCGGGGCGCTGTCTGGGTGTTACTACGTACCCTACGGGTACTATCCGGGCTACGGCTATTACCCCGCCTATGCCGCCCAGTATCCTGCTGCGTATTCGACTGCCGATCCATCCGGGCTCGGCGACCCGTCGCAACAGGTTCCGGCGCAACAGGCATTCACCATGCCTGACGGCACGTCTGCCGAAGGGCAGCCACCCGCGTACGATTTCGCGGCCGCGCCGCCGTCCGCGCCGGCCTATGGGGCGCCGGCATACTATCCGGTCGCCTATCCACCGTATCCCTATGCGTATCCCTACCCGTATCCGTACTACGGATACTGGCCGGGCTATTACTGGTGGCCGTCGTTGGCGTTGACCTACGCCTTCTGGGGAGGGTGTTGCGGCGGTTACCACTATGGTCATCACACTTACTGGGCAGGCCATGGTTACTGGGGCCATGGCTACTGGGGCCATGGGTATTACGGACACGGCTACTACGGCAATTACGGTCACCCCTACTACGGCCACACCAACTGGGGACATGGTCAGGGCGCCTGGAGCGGTGGCCACATGTCTGGCGGTAGCGGCTGGGGCGGCGCTCACCCGAACTATGGCGGCTATGGCGGTGGCTGGAGAGGTGGTAGCGGCTGGGGTGGCGGTGGCGGCTGGGGTGGCGGTCACTACATGGGCGGCGGCGGGCATGGTCGTTGATATGGAACCCTTCGGGCGTCGCGCGCCGCGACGGCAATCGCGGGCGGCGCAGGACGAACTCCGTCATGCAATCGCTACGGCGCAGCAAATAGAACATGAATCGTCGGGGTGAACGCTCCGCAGAAATCGTACGGCGCCATTGATATCGCGAAGGCGCGCATCAAGTATCAAGCGCTTACGTGCAGTTGCGCCACGAGCGTCTGGACGATGAGCTAATCTCGGATCTGGTGTACGGCGGCAGGCGGGGGATACGAGGAAGGCGGTGGCGGTTGGCTGAGAATGTTGC
>NZ_SELS01000130.1 GCF_004197395.1 Paraburkholderia sp. UYCP14C
CATCCCGAACAGGACCGTGAAACGACTCCACGCCGATGATAGTGCGGATTGCCCGTGTGAAAGTAGGTAATCGTCAGGCTCCTTACCCAGTCAGAAACCCCACCCTCAGCGGTGGGGTTTCTGCGTTTACGCGGCCGAATTCGCGCGCTTCACTGCTTTCCGATCCGCAACGCATCCGCGTAACCCGTCGAATTCCGACACATTCGTCAAAAAGCCGTGTCCTTTAGGCTCAGGCGAACGGCACTTCCTCCAAAAGAAACGCTAAGCTCGCTTACGCGCCGGCGCCCGATCGGATCCACCTGCGATAAAGCGGTCGAGCCGTTCACTGGCCTCCGTAATCGCCCAAAGCGGAGCGCGATGCAACTGCCGATCGTAACTCGTTGCGATCGATGCAAAGAGCTCGAATCCCGCTTCGTCCAGCTTCCATTCATCGCGTTCCCGACCTGCGTCGAACACCAACGCCGACGTGCGGTCCGCGACGTGGAGTTCTTCCTGGCTCATCGAGCCGAAGCCGGCATCGGCGAGGTAGCTGGTCAGCAGCATGATCTGCGTGAGCGTCTGTGCGTCGCTCTTCGTGCCGACGCCGCGGCGCAGCGCGTCGAGCGACAGATGAACTCGCAACGCGAGATCGTCGGCGATCTGGCGCGCGATGGGCAACAGCATGGCCTTGGCATGCCGCGCGCGGGCAGCGCCAGTATTGCGGAAGGGAATCGGTTGTGCCATGGAGATCCGAGGGGTTTGCCTGAGCACATGCAATAACGGCGCGCTTCGCAAAAGGTTGAGCCTTCATTGCGTTTTACCCGCTTCGTTCGACGAAAACGTTTGCTGGCAATCACTTGCGCGCAGATTGCCGGTACGTCGCGGCGTGCGCAGTTGAGCGGATTTGCACCGTACACCGCCGGCGATGCGCCGTTCGCTTCCCGCGAATCCAACGGCTTCACCTACTATGCATGCCCACGGAATACGTCGCCGCGTCGCCGTCTCGCGCACTTCCGGCCGTCTGCCTTGGCCAAACTTCCCTATCATGACAATTGGAACAACGCCTACCAGCGAGCCGGAACCGATGAAGTTCCGCCGGCAAACGCCATCCGGCTGACTTCGACGCGAGGAAGCATCGTTGCAAGCTCATTCGCCCAACATTGTCTCGGCGCCAGGCCGATTTGCGGATCGACGACGCGTGGCAGTGAGACAGTCTCATGCAGTGCGCGAATCGGGGCGACCGACGAAGGCGGGGTTTGGCGTCCAGCGCTGACCGAACTCGACCGCCAGGCGCGCGAGCGTTTCATCGCATGGGCGAAAGAGGATCGGCTGCACGGCGTGGGTCGACGCGGTCGGCAATAGCTTCGCGTGGCGGACGGGACGGCGCTCATCTTCGTGCCGTGCAAGGACGCCATCATCCACAACGAAATCGAGGACGCGCGCCGATCATCTGGAAGCCGGCTGCAATGCGCCGCCGCAGCTGATGCTGAACGCGGAGTCGAGAACGGGGAGCACATGCGCATGAAGATCCTGATCGCCCGAATGAATCACGAGACCAACACGTTCTCGCCGGTAGAGACTCCGTTGGCCGCGTTCGGCCGCAACGGCCCCAGCTACGGCCGCGCCGCGTTCGACGAGAACAAGGGCATGCAAACGGCGATGGCCGCGTTCATCGACGCCGCCGAGCACATGCACGCGGAAATCGTGACGCCGATCTCCGCAATGGCGAATCCGAGCGGGCCGGTCGACGCCGCCGCCTACGATGCGATCTGCGACACGATCCTGACAGCCGCAAAGGGCTGCGACGTCGTCAGCGGGCCCTTGTGCGACCCGCAGGCGGTGGCCGCATTGGCGGCCTCGGGTGTCGGCAGCACGGTCACGCTCGCGATCGGCAACAAGCTCACCAACGATGCTTTGCCCTCGCGTTCGCCGCTTGCCGTGACCGGCGTCGTGCGCGCGTTGACCGACGGCGAATACGTGATCAGCGGCCCGACCTACACCGGCCAGCGCGGCTACATGGGACGCGCGGCAGTGCTCGACACCGGCACGATGAAACTCGTCGTGACCGAACGCACGCACGAGCCGTGGGATCTCGGCGTGTTCGAGAGCGTCGGCATCGATCCGCGCCGCGCGCGTTTTCTGCTGCTCAAATCGCGCATGTATTGCCGGCCGGTTTTCGTGCCGATCGCGGCGGCACTCGTCGAATGCGATAGCCGCGGCGTCACGAGTTCGGACTATGGTCTGTTCAGCTTCGAGCACGTGAAGCGGCCGGTTTATCCATTGGACTCCGACACCGAATGGCCCGCGACCAACTGATCGACACGCATGCGTTTCGATAAATCGCGGCAAGGGCTTGTGCAGTCCGCAATGAGTCTCTATAATTCGCGCCTCTAAAGGCTCGTAGCTCAGTTGGTTAGAGCACCACCTTGACATGGTGGGGGTCGTTGGTTCGAATCCAATCGAGCCTACCAACGCATCTGTGACGTAGACGAAAGCGGTTCCGCTTTCGTCTACGGTCCAGTCAAATCCATCCAGTCGTTCCCGCAGTTTCGCCGTTCGGCACTACATCCCGTTTCGTTTTCGTCGTCTGCTTGCAGCTCGAGGCTTGCGCACATTCGTACGCGCTTTAAGCTATCGCGTCGTCGTTCGACGATGCGCGGTACAGTTGAACCTTCCGCTTTCGCCGCCGACCCGACTGCCGTTCGCATCGCATCGTTCGATCATGCGCTGCCGGCAGCATCCAACGGAGCTGACGCAATGAAGAAGCTCATCAACGATGTGTCCACCGTGGTCCCCGATATGCTCGACGGGCTCGTCGCGCTCAATGCCCAACTCTCGCTGTTGCAGGGCGGCACGATCGTGTTGCGCGCCGATGCCGAGGCCGTGGCCGCGCGCGGCGAGGTCGCGCTGATCTCGGGCGGCGGCTCGGGCCACGAGCCCGCGCACGGCGGCTACGTGGGTCAAGGCATGCTGAGCGCGGCGGTGGCCGGGGAGGTCTTCACCTCGCCCTCCACCGACGCCGTGCTCGACGCGATACGCGCGGTGGCCGGCCCCGCGGGCGTGTTGCTGATCGTCAAGAACTACACGGGCGACCGCTTCAACTTCGGCCTCGCGGCCGAGATCGCGCGCGCCGAGGGCATCCCGGTCGAGATGACGATCGTCGCCGACGATGTCGCGCTGAGTGCGAGCGGCGATCACGCGGGCCGTCGCGGCCTTGCGGGCACGGTGCTGGTTCACAAGATCGCGGGCGCGGCGGCCGCGCGCGGTTTGCCGTTGGCCGAGGTCGCGCGGATCGCCCGCGAGGCGGCCGCGTCGCTCGGCACGATGGGCGTCGCGCTGACGGCGTGCACGGTGCCGGCCGCGGGCAAGCCGGGCTTCGAGCTGGGCGACGGCGAAATTGAATGGGGCCTCGGCATTCATGGCGAACCCGGCGTGGCGCGCGGAGCGCTGGAGCCGGCCGACACGATCGTCGGCAAGCTGCTCGCAAAGATCGTCGACGACCTCGCGTTGCAGGCCGGCGGGCGCGTCGCGCTGCTCGTCAACAATCTGGGCGGCACGCCGTCGAGCGAACTCAACGTGGTGGCTGGCGCAGCGCTGCGCCAGCTCGACGCGCGCGGCATCGAAGTCGCGCGCGCGTGGTCCGGCACGTTCCTGAGCGCGCTCGAAATGGCCGGCGTGTCGCTGACGCTGCTGCGTGTCGATGACGAACGGCTGAGCCTGCTCGACGCCGCCTCGCATACGAGCGCATGGCCTGCGCTGAGCGGGCGCGTCGCGCAGGTCGCAGTGCGTGCGGCGCCGCCCGCCCCGCAAAGCGCGAGCGGCGCGACGCTGGCGCGTGACGCGACGCTGCGTCGCGCGATCGAAGCGGTCTGCGAGTGCCTGCTGGCAGCCGAGCAGACCTTGACCGAGATGGACCAGCGCGTCGGCGACGGCGACCTCGGCATCAGCCTCGCGCGTGGCGCACGCGCGGTGCAGCTCGAACTCGATTCCTACGCGTCCGCCACCACGCCGGGCGCGGTGTTGCGTGGCATGTCGGCGACCTTGCGGCGCGTGGTGGGTGGCACTTCGGGTCCGCTATACGCGGTGATGCTGCTGCGCGCGGCGGCCGCGCTCGAACAGTCAGGCGCGACTACTGCACGACAATGGGCGACCGCGTTCAGCGCTGGTATCGATGGATTGATGGAACTGGGTGGCGCGAAGCCGGGGGATCGCACGATGGTCGATGCGCTGAAGCCCGCCGCCGACGCGCTGCATGACGCGCTGGCTCAGGGAGCGTCGACGCATGCCGCGTTGCAAGCCGCCGCCGATGCGGCAAACGAGGGCGCGTCGCGCACCGCATCGATGCATCCGCGCCGCGGGCGTTCGAGCTATGTCGGTGAGCGCGCGCTCGGTCACGCAGACCCCGGCGCGCATGCGGTGGCGTTGTGGCTCGCGGCGATTCGCGACGCCCTGGCCGATTAGGCGCAAGCGGACGCTACCGCGATGGCATCGGGCGAGCGCGCCTTCACGGACGAGAAAAACAACGCCGCCTTCAGGGCCGCAGCAAATCGAACCCGGCGAAGGCCACGACGCCGCTCAGCGCGATCAGCGCCACCGAGTGCTGTCCAACGTACAGCAGGCCAGCGGCGGACCAACACGTTAAGGCGAATGCGGCAATACGTTTCATGCTTCCTTCTTCTACTACTTGAACTCAACAGGCGATTCAAAAGCCCAGCGCAACGGCCAGCAAACCGCTGACGACACCACACACCGCCACCGCACAGGTCACCACCGTCAGCACGCGCCGCGGAAACGAGCGCGCGAGCATCGCGAGCGACGGCACGCTGACGAGCGGCAGCGTCATCAGCAGCGCACCGGCGGGGCCGGCGGCCATGCCGAACGAAAGCATCGCCTGAATGATCGGCACTTCGCCCGCGGTCGGAATCACGAACAGCGTGCCGGCGATCGACAACGCGATGATCCACAGCAGGCTGTTGTCGATGTGCGGGCCGATGTGCGGAAACAGCCACGCGCGCGCCGCGCCGAGGATCAGCACCAGCACGATGTATTCCGGCACGAGCCGCAGCGTCATGCGGCCGAGAATCGTGATCCAGCGCGAGAACGCGGTGCCCGGATCGTCGGCGCTGACCAGTTGCGCGACGGCCTCTTGCGACGCTTGCGCTTCCTGCGGCGTGATCATGCGGTTCACGACGTAGCCGAGGCCGAACACCATCAAGATGCCGAGCGCGAGGCGCAGGCCCATCCACTGCCAGCCGAGCACGAAGCCCATGAAGATCAGCGTCGCGGGATTCAGCGCGGTGTTACCGAGCCAGAACGCAATCGCCGCGCCCGGCGCCGCTTCGCGCGCGCGCAGGCCCGCGACGACCGGCGCCGCGCAGCAGGTGCACATCATGCCCGGCAACGACATCAGGCCGCCTTTGACGACGCTGTTGAAGTCGGCGCGGCCGAGCGCGCGCGCGACCCACTGCGGCGGAATCAGCGCCTGCACCGCGGAGCCGAGCAGCAGGCCGAGCACCATCGCTTGCCAGATCGCCTTGCCATACGCGAGCGCGTAGTCGATCGCGGACTGCCACGAGGCCGCCGGCGCGCTCGCGGACGTACCCATCAGGATCGACTTGCCGATCGAATGCTGGCTCGCGGCGACGAACGCGCGGTTGTAGTACGGAAACCACTTCACATAGAAGAGGCCGACGACGGCGATCAGCAGGAACACGATCCAGCCAAGCGTGACGCGGGGTTGCCGAAGGGTTGATTGCATGATCGTTATTGAGTGTCGTTATGGGTCAACCGACGACGAGCGTGCGGCAAGTGCGGCTATCGAGCTGCGCAAGCAGCGTTTTCGCCTGCTCGATGACGTCGGTGTCGTTCGGGCGGAACTCGAGTTGCAGCGCGTTCGGCAGCTGGTCGAAATGCTGGCCGCTGCTGCGCGCGTAAGCGGGATCGTAATGCCGTTCGATCAACTCGCGCGCGAGTTCGGCGCGCCGGTTGTCGTCGACGAGCCGCAGCCAGCCCGCGACCCGCTCGCGGCTGTGCAGACCGATCAGCCGTTCCAGCTGTCCCTTCAGGTAGTCGGGATCATCGAACAGATGCGCGTAATCCTGCAGCAGAAACGCCGCGCGATCCTCGCGGCTCGAACGCACCTCGACACACGCGCCGCGATGAAACGTTTCGAGCAGCGCGAGCGGCAGCGTGACGGAGCCGATGCGCCGGCTTTCCGCCTCGACGAACACCGGCCGGTTCACGTCGAGGTCGCGCAGCGCCGAGACGAGCAACGTGTCGAAACGCTTTTGCGACGGCTGCGACACCCCGGCATACGCGCCGAGCAGCGAGCCGCGATGCGAGGCGAGCGCCTCGAGGTCGAGCGTTTGCGCGCCGGCCTGATGCAGCGCGGACAGCAGCCGGGTCTTGCCGCTGCCGGTCGGGCCGACGAGCGCGATATAGCTGAAACGGCGCGGCAGGGCCTCGAGCCTTTCCAGCGTGGCGCGCCGGTAGCTTTTGTAGCCGCCGTCGAGTTGCCGCGCCGACCAGCCGATCATGTTGAACAGCGTCGTGACCGAGCCCGAGCGCTTGCCGCCGCGCCAGCAGTAGATCAGCGGACGCCAGTTGCGCGGCCGGTCGGCGAAGGTGGTTTCCAGATGATGCGCGATGTTGCGCGCGACGAGCGCCGCGCCGATCCGTGTGCCCTCGAACGGCGACACCTGCTTGTAGGTGGTGCCGACCAGCACGCGTTCTTCGTTGCTCAGCACCGGCGCGTTGGTCGCGCCCGGAATATGATCTTCCTCGAACTCGAGCGGCGTGCGAACGTCGACGATTTCATCGAAATCGCCGGCTTTATCGAGGCTGACTAGAAGGCTTTTCAAGGGAGTAGGGACAAAACGGACCGCGGGAAGAGTGAAATTATCGCATGGGCGGCTCGTTCGGGCCGGTTGTGCGTCCTTTCCGCCGTCCTCAAGCGGTGTCCTTCAGCCGCCCTTCTCAGACCACCTCGACCCGCGCTTCCCCGCTCACCATCTCGCCGATCACCCGCGCGTCGGCGAAGCCATCGGCGCGGAATAGCGCGAGCACCTCGTCGACCGCTGCGGGCGCGCACGACACCAGCAGCCCGCCCGACGTCTGCGGATCGGTCAACAATGCGCGGCCGGCGGCCGGCAGCGTGGCGGGCAGCACCACGTCGTGGCCGTAGGCATCCCAGTTGCGGCCCGATGCGCCGGTGAAAATGCCGGCTTCCGCGAGGCTCGCGACGTTCGGCAGCCACGGCAGGTCCGCATAGCGCACGCGCGCGGTCAGCTTCGAGCCGCGCGCGAGTTCCAGCGTGTGGCCGAGCAGGCCGAAGCCGGTGATGTCGGTCAGCGCATGCACGCCGTCGAGCCGTGCCAGTTCGGCGCCCGGCCGGTTCAGCTTGGTGGTCGCGCCGATCATGGCCGCGTAGCCGGCCTCGTCGAGCCGGTCTTTCTTCAATGCCGCGGACAGAATGCCGACACCGAGCGGCTTGCCGAGGATCAGCACGTCGCCGGCCTGGCCACCCGCGTTGCGCTTGACCCGCTTCGGATCGACGATGCCCAGTGCGACGAGGCCGTAAATCGGCTCGACCGAATCGATCGAATGGCCGCCCGCGAGCGGGATGCCCGCTTCCGCGCAGACCGATTCGCCACCCTTCAGCACGGCCGCGATCACGTCGTGCGGCAGCACGTTGATCGGCATGCCGACGATCGCGAGCGCCATGATCGGCTTGCCGCCCATCGCGTAGACGTCGGAGATTGCGTTGGTCGCTGCGATGCGGCCGAAGTCGAACGGATCGTCGACGATCGGCATGAAGAAATCGGTGGTCGCGACGATCGCCTGGTCTTCGTTGAGCTTGTAGACGGCGGCGTCGTCGGCGGTGTCGTTGCCGACCAGCAGGTCGGGGAAAAACGGCAGCGGCGCGCTGCGCTTGAGCAGATCGGCGAGCAGGCCGGGCGCGATCTTGCAGCCGCAGCCGCCGCCGTGCGACAGACTCGTAAGACGGGGCGACTGGCTTGCTTGGACTTGGGTCATGAGGGAGGGAGATCGGGTTCGTCGAATGAACGCATTATGAGGGTAGTTTTCACACTTCGCAGCGTCGGCGCGGGCGCCAAGCGGCCCTATGCCGAACCCATTTATCCCAACGATAAACGACCGCGTAATTAATACTAATGCCGAGGGCAATGCAAACCGCGAGTGCGCGCGGTCCAACCGCATTCTTCACGCGATAACGCAATTCCGCAGTGCCGCGCGAATCGATCCGACGACAATTAGCAAACCGGTTATCGCGCGATTCCAGAACCTTATTTATTGCTGCCCGCACCGGTCCCATACAAGCCATTGTTAAATCCGCCGGCACCGTCGGCTTTTTGTCCCTGGCCGGCGGTATTGCCGCGCGCATTGCCTTGCCCGCTGTCTTTCGACTGAGGTTTATGCGATTCGTGAACCGCCGATGCGGCCGGATCGGGCATCGAGTCCGTCCCGGACGCGCGGTTTTCCATTTGCGAAGAGCCGCTTGGCTGGGGAATCTGCGCTAGGCTGGGTCGGCCCGCGACCAGCAGCGCGGCGCCGGCGAGCGCAAGCGAGGCCGCGCGGCAGCAGAAAGTCGGGTAGTTCATAGGAGCGCGAATAATCCGTCGATAAGGTCAATTCGATTCACCACTCGCGGATGCAGCATGAACGGTGCCCGGCAGCGGGAATAAATCGTGCAGACGGGGTGCCGACGTTCATTCAACTGACTATCTGATGTCTTATTTTGCCGGGTGGCGAAGGCACTACGATCCCGCTGCATGTCGCAAAACTGGCACCTATAATCAATTTGTCTCTGTATCGGCTCCGGTTGTCTGGACAAGCTTTTGCAGCTCAGGCGGCCAGCTTCATCAGCCTTTCCTGACGGGCTTCG
>NZ_SELS01000131.1 GCF_004197395.1 Paraburkholderia sp. UYCP14C
CGCGCCTGTTCGGGCGAATTCGCGTCCGCGTCCAGCGGGGCGACGTTGCCGGGGATATCGAGGGATTGCGTGTACATCGGCACCATCCAGAAAGAGTGGCAATGTGACGCAGTATAAATTAACCGACCGGTCGGTCAATTGAATTTATCTTTCGATAGGTAGATGAAATAGCATCGGGGATACCCTTGGGCCGTCGTTAGCTGCCGAAAGCCGCTGACCATCCTCAATGCCATCTCAAAAGCAGGAAAGCCGTGGGATGAATTCATCCGCACGGCTTGACTGGTAAGACAGTTGCTTATTGCCGCCCGTAGGCTCCGCTCGACGGGATCGCCGTTCTGCGGATCAGGATAGCGGGCAAGCCCATCCCATCATCGCAAGGTCGAGTTGCTGCGTGCCGATTGCGAGTTGCGCCTGTGCCGGCTCGTCCATGCCCCACGCGGTCGCCACGGGAAGCTGCACTGCGCCCCGCACGCGGGCGGCGATCGGCGTTATGAAACCTGACGACGAGGGAATTTTCTGTCGAGAGAGTCTGACTTGGAGCACGGCCGATTCGGCCGCGCTCGAGCGTCACCGGCGCGCCGCCGCGATCATGCCGTCGAGCCATTCCTGATGTCCGTTGATCATCGGATTGGGGCGGGTCGCCGCAAGCTGTTTCGCGGACGCCCCGTTCTGCGTTTCCTGCGTGAGAATGCGCACGCGGTTGCCCGGCAAATCTTCCAGCAACCACGCGTGATGCACGTCCAGCCGCGCATCGGCATCGCCTTCGACCCAGCCATGCCACGCGACGCGCGCAGGCTGACCGTCGACAGGCGGCACGTATTCGGTGACTTTCGCTTCGACCGCAAAACCGAAGGTCGTGAAGCGAAAGCGCGCGCCGGCCGACAGACGGGGGCCGGTGCGATCGTGGAAGCGGATGTCGGACGCGTTGCTGTAGTAGGTCGGCCAGGCGCCGGTGTCGTCGAGTTGCGGCCACACGTCGGCGACGGAGAGACCCGCCACGATCATTTCATTCGATGCGAAATTGTCGGAGAAGCCCGGCACATAGCCTTCGGGCCAGATGATGTGATGCATGAGATTCGCTCCAGTTATCGATCCATGCCGCACATGATCGCGGTCGCGCTGAAATAAATCCAATCGCATGTCATGATCTCAGCCATCATGCAGTCTGATATCAGAAACATCGACCTGAACCTGTTGCGCACGCTCGATGCGCTGCTCGACGAGCGCAACGTCACGCGCGCGGCGCGGCGTCTCGCGCTGACGCAGCCGGCCGTCAGCGGCATGCTCACGCGCTTGCGCGAGAGCTTCGACGATCCGCTGTTCGTCCGCACGCAGCGCGGCATCGTGCCGACCGAGCGCGCGCTCGAACTCGCCGGGCCGCTCAAGCAGGTCCTGAGCGATATCGACACGATGTTGCGGCCGCAGCTGTTCGATCCCGCGAGCGCCGAGCTCACGCTGTCGATCGCCGCGACGGACTATGCGCTGCAGGTCGTCGTCGTGCCGTTTCTCGCGCGTCTGCGCACGCTCGCGCCACGTGTGCGCGTGGCGGTGGTGCCGGTGCACAACCAGCCTCTGCAGCCGCTCTTCGAGCGTGGCGATCTCGACCTCGCACTGATCACGCCCGATTCGGCGCCTGCGGACCTGCACGCGCGCACGCTGTTCGAAGAGCGCTATGTCTGCGTCATGCACGAAGGGCATCCGGACGCTCAAGCGGGTGCGCTGTCGCTCGAGCGCTTCTGCGCGCTCGATCACGCACTGGTGTCGTACGACGGCGGCAGTTTTCGCGGCGTCACCGACGAGGTACTCGCACGGCTCGGCAAGAGTCGACGCGTGGCTTTGTCGGTAACGAGTTTTCTGGTGCTGCCACGCCTTCTCCAATGCACCGATCTGATCGCGGTGGTGCCGCGACGCCTCGTGCGTGCGGGCGATGGTCTCGTCATCGTCGATGCGCCAGTCGAAGTGCCCGGCTTCACGAAGACGGCGGCGTGGCATGAGCGCACGCACCGTTCGCCGGGGCATCGGTGGGTGAGGGAAGTGCTGTTCGATACGTGTGCGAGTCAATGCTGAAGGAACATCGCGTTGGTCGGCGTGTGCGCAGCGATCCAGCTCGCAGCCGGCCCGCCCGCTCAGGCAGGCGTTTCTTCACTCGAGTCGACGCGGTCAGGATAGAACGCGACCAATCCTTGGCTCTGAAAGGCAGGCAACGCCGGCAAGGCTTCGAAGCGTGATTCACGCCTCGCCTGCCAGCCTGCGATGGCCTCGGACAGATCCGCGGTATCGAATATGGCGCTCTGAAGCAGGGCCAAGTGTTGCAACGACTCTGCAGTCCCGTGGCGTCCTCGATCTGACTTTACTCCGACACGCCTTGCTCGCCGTGTTTATCGCGAACCGTATTCGACGTTGGACGTATGTGGTTCGGCCTCCGCGTCACCTTCGGCGGAACCCTTCCTCATGCCCTTATGCCGTGCGCCGAGGGTCAACCCTCCGTTGCTCATCGAGAAAGGGACGTAGACATATGGGTGCCGACTGGATGCTCTGGATGCGAAGACTCACGGCCCACGAGTACACCTGGCTAGTCCAGTCCAAAACGCCGGACAAACCATGTTTTCGTCAAGTGGGTCAACACGGCGTAGCTGAGCAGAATCAGCACCAGCACGGGCCAATACGTCCATGGCAACGGAGCAAATCCGAGAGCGTCGCCAAGCGAGGTGAAGGGCAGAGCGATGCCTGCAGTGGCAATGCCCAGGCTTGTCGCGACCAGCGGCAGACTTGCTCGACTCTCGAGAAATGGCACCTTAGCTGTACGGATGATGTGGATGATCAGTGTCTGGGTAAGCAGGGATTCGACGAACCACCCGGTTTGAAAGAGAGCAGGTTTATCCCATGCATGGAAGAAGTACAGCATCGTGAAGTACGTCACGTAATCGAATACCGAACTGATCGGGCCTATCAGGAGCATGAACTTCACGATATTTCCGAGGTCCCATCGGCGCGGCATACTGAGATATTCGGCGTCGACGTTATCGGTCGGTATGGTCGTTTGCGAAAAGTCGTAAAGCAGATTGTTCGTGAGGACCTGAATCGGTGCCATTGGCAGGAATGGCAGAATGATGCTGGCTCCGAGTACGCTGAACATGTTTCCGAAATTCGAACTCGCACCCATCTTGATGTATTTGGTGATGTTGCCAAACACCTTCCGGCCTTCCAGCACGCCATCAGCCAGTACGGCAAGGCTCTTTTCGAGGAGGATGATGTCGGCGGAGTCCTTGGCAATGTCAACGGCGCTGTCGACTGACACGCCAACATCCGAAGCCTTGAGCGCGGGGCCATCATTGATACCGTCCCCAAGAAAGCCGACGACGTGCCCCTTTCTGTGCAAGGCATCGACGATCGAAGCCTTCTGCGAGGGCGATAGCTTCGCGAAGATGGACGCCTCTTCTGCCAGATCCTCAAGTTCAGCCGGTGAGAGCGGCTCCAACTCCTTGCCGAGCACTATGCGATCCACGCAGATCCCCACTTCGTGACAGATCTTCCGGGTGACAATGCCGTTGTCTCCGGTGAGAATCTTTACCTGAACGCCTCTGGCCTTTAGTGCTGCAATTGCCGCCGCGGCCGTATCTTTTGGCGGATCGAGGAATGCAATGAAGCCAAGGAGCGTCAGAGCAGTTTCGTCGGCAACTGAATAGGCTATTTGATCCGCCGGCATTTCCTTGTAAGCGACGGCTACCACGCGAAAGCCATCCGAATTAAGCTCGTCGGTGATTTTCTTCGTCGCGCCGTAGTGGCTCTCGTCGAGCGGGTTCGTTGCTCCGTCAATGGCGTAGCGCGTACAAACGGAAAAGATCTCCTCGACTGCGCCCTTGCAGATCAAGATATGTGCGCCATCATCGCGGGCAAGTACGACGGACATGCGACGGCGCTCGAAATCGAAGGGCATCTCGTCAATCTTGACGAACTGCTCATGCACCTTGAGCTGCTCGTGGAGTTTGACGTGCTTCAGCACGGCAACATCGAGAAGATTTTTCAGGCCCGACTGGTGCACACTGTTAAGGAAAGCATATTCAAGTACCCGGTCCGATTCATTGCCGTGAATGTCGAGATGACGCTTCAGTATGATGTGATCTTGCGTAAGTGTCCCTGTCTTGTCCGTGCATAGCACATCCAGCGCTCCGAAATTCTGGATCGCGTTCAATCGCTTCACGATGACTTTCTTCCGTGACATGTCGAGCGCCCCTTTGGCGAGATTGACAGTCACGATCATGGGAAGCATCTCAGGCGTGAGTCCCACCGCCACGGCGACCGCGAAAAGCAGCGCTTCAAACCAGTTGCCTTTGGTCAGGCCGTTGATCACAAACACGAGGGGAACCATGACCAGGATGAAGCGGATCATCAGCCAGGTGAATCGCGTCACGCCCCTGTCGAAGCTGGTCTCTATTCGCTGCGCGGCAACCACGTCGGCAATGCGACCAAAAATTGTTGCCTTTCCCGTCAGGACAACGACCCCGCAGCCAACACCGCTTACGATCGCGCTGCCCATAAAGCAAACGTTGGGCAATTCAAAATGAGAATCGACGGGGGCCACGTGAGTATGGGGTCCTTTTTCGAGCGGCATTGATTCGCCCGTCAGCGCTGATTGATTGACGAACAGATCGCGTGCGGAGATCAGCCGTAGGTCAGCAGGAACCAGATCTCCGGCCGCTAATTGAATGACATCGCCCGGAACCAGCTGTTCAATCGGTATATCGACATGAGTCGGCCCGGCTGCCTTCGTTTGCCTGATGACTGTGGCGGTCGTTCGCACCATTCTCCGCAGCGCGTCTGCGGCTTTGTTGGAGCGGTGTTCCTGTACAAATCCCAGTGAAACGCTGAGGATGACCATTACCCCGATCATGATCGCCGCGCGCGGGTCACCGAGCGTGTAAGACACTGTGGCGAGTGATAAAAGTAGCAGATTCAGGGGATTGATCGTTCTGCCAGCGAGCTCGCCGATGATGGTATGGCGTGCCTCGTACACAACCTGGTTCGGGCCATAGGTGCGTAGGCGCCGCTGCGCTTCATCGACATCGAGACCGGACACCGTGCTGTGCAGTCGCGCCAGCGTTTCGTCAGGCGAGAACTGCGCAAATTCGGCGAGTCTTTCAACGCTGGCCGTCGAAGGGTGGACCATAGTGCGGGACGAACGTCCCAATCGCGTCAAAAATGGAGCGATTGTGTGCAAGCCACGCTTGTCGGCTACAAACATCATGATCACGCTCGTTTTCGGTCGGGCGACGATCCCCGTCGGTGGGATCACTAACCAATAGACGGCAGGTACTGTCTGCCACTATGCCGCAGCTATCAGTGATAGCTCGTTATGCGATCAGTACCCGATCGGATTGATGAGCGGTTGATCTATGTCAATCGAATTGCGCAATGGCCTTTGCCGTCAGAAAAGCGTCATATTGACGGTCGAGACTGGATGTTCGCTTACCGCCGGTAGTCACCATGCAAATGACCGAGGCGATCACTCTGATGGGGGAGCGCAGCTTGCTGCTGCCAGGCTGGATCAAGGCGGCGCTCTCTGCCAACGATCGTCTGAAGCTTTGTCTGAGTGTGCTTCAGGCGGCATTGGCGCACGCCGACGATCCCAATGCCTACGCGCTTGACCTGAGCGCAGAACGGGCAACTGCACATGTCGATGTGCCCTGGCTTCGAGACATGCCAAGCGGTTCATCGCCCGTCAATGACGAACTGCTTGTGCCCGATCTGCGGCGTCTCGTGCAACGCCTCGCCGAAGAATCTCGCTACGATGGCGAAACCGCTGCTTGAATCGGATTATGGGCCGCCTGCGCTGCGAGATCGCATTCTACGCTGGCAGGCTGGGCTGGAATCACTGGGGGGCGAGCGTATCGGCCGCGCCTGGTTGCAAGCGCTAACGCGCGGCCGCAATGGCGTCGGCGACGAGAACTTCCACGTGCTCGTGATCGATCTGCATCGCGCGTTAAACCCATTCGGCCCGACTGAACCCGACCAGCCTCAGTGTCAGTGGCGCCTGGCTCGCTGCCGTGCACCAGCATGGTTGACGGTCGCGAATGAGGCATGTGACCGGTTACCGTGTAACGGCGTGGCAAACAGCCCGACCGTTACCGGCGGTTACTGACGATCGGGTGGCAGCGTCCGGGAAGGATCTGCGAGTCCGCCGAGCGGCCAGGGCCAGACGGTCCGGCTACACAGCAAATCACGACGTCAGGAAAGCGGGAAAGAAAGTACCCGAAGGCCGTGAGCCGCGACACGCTCGACAACGCCGCCAACGGCGTTGCGGTTCGGCATTGACGCGGCGTACGGAATGCCTGCGGCTCGGCGGCGAGCTCATGCTGCTCTCCTGCCCAGCGCCGCGCTCATCCGAACTCCGGGCGCGAGCCGCCACGACTCGCGCCGTAGGTGCGTTCCCCTGCCGGGCGCACTATCATGCAGTCGGTCGTGAGCAGCAGCGACGCGACGGAGATCGCGTTTTGCAGCGCGGTGCGCGCAACCTTGACCGGATCGACGATGCCGCGCGCGATCATGTCACCGTATTTGCCGTGCGCGGCGTCATAGCCGAAGGCGCCGTCGGCCGCGGCGACCGCATGGACGACGGCCTGCGCGTCCGCACCGGCATTTTGCGCGATCTGCCGCAACGGGGCGGCGAGCGCATCGTGCACGATCCTTGCTCCGATCTTGTGGATTGGCGTTTCACCATATTGCTCCAGCACGCGGCGCGCGCGCAGCAGTGCGACGCCGCCACCGGGCACGAAGCCTTCCTCGACGGCGGCCCGTGTCGAATGCAGCGCGTCCTCGAAACGGTTCTTGCGCTCGCGTAGCGCGGTCTCAGTCGCCGCTCCGACGCGAATCACGGCGACGCCGCCCGCCAGCTTCGCGAGGCGTCGGTTCAGGGCGTCCCGTTCATGCTGATCGGGCGCTCTGTCGATGCGCTTTTTCAGGCCCGCGATCCGCTCCGCGATGCGCGCATGGTCACCGTGCCCGGCGACGATCGTCGTCGTCTCGCGCGACACCTCGATGCGCCGCGCTGCGCCCAGATCGTCCAGCGTGGCGTTTTCGAGCGTACGGCCGGTTTTCGGCGAGATGACCGTGGCGCCCGTGAGGGCCGCGAGGTCCGCCAGTTGCTCTGAGCGGCTCTCGCCGAAGCCGGGCGAGCGGATCGCGCAGGACCTGAAGGTGCCGCGCAGATGATTGACGACGAGTGTGGCGAGCGCCTCGCCTTCGATTTCGTTCGCAATGACGAACAGCGGCTTGCCCGTGGCCATCACCGCTTCGAGTACCGGCAGCAATTGCGCGACCGACGACACGTTCAGGTCGCACAGCAGGACGCGCGGCTCGTCGAGCACGACGTCACGGCGGTCCTCGTCGACGAACAGCGGCGACACGAAACCGCGATCGAGCAGCGAGCCGTCGACCGTCTCCAGTTCGTCGTCGAGTTTGGAGCCGTCCTCGATGCTGATCGCGCCTTCATTGCCGACGCGCCCGACCGCCTGGGCCACCAGCGCTCCGATGCTGGCGTCGCCGCTCGCGGAAATGGTCGCGATCTGGCGCATTTCATCGGCCGATGCGCATGGACGCGCGAGCCGGTGCAGTTCCTCGACGACCTGCTTGCCCGCGTCTTCGATGGCGCGCTTGAGCGCCATCGGATCGTAGCCGGCGGCTACGCACTTGTTGCCTTCGACGACGATGGCCTGCGCCAGCGTGGTCGCGGTGGTGGTGCCGTCGCCGGCCACCTCGCTCGTGCGGGTGGCCACCTCGCGCAGCAGTTGCGCGCCCATCTCGGCGTAGGGGTTCGTCAGGTCGACCGAGCCCGCGACGATGACGCCAGAATTCGCGACCAGCGGCACGCCGGAAGGCCGCTCGACGATCACGTTGCGGCCTCCGGGGCCAAGTGTGACCTTGACGGCCTCGGCGAGTGCGTTGACTCCGTTGAGCAGCAGTTGCCGGGCGTCATGGTGAAACACGAGCGTCTCATTCGACACGGTTGACCTCCACGTGGTGGGACGGCCGGCGCCCGCGATGCGCGCGAGCCGGTCTACTCATTTAAGCCAGCGGGTATCGCGAACGGATTGATCTGCATCAATGAGTCGCGGTGGCGTGACGAATCCGCTCGGCCTTCACAACGGGTTCGCAGGCGATTGATTCTCGTCAATCGGCACGCCGCGCCATCGGCGATGCTAGCTGCTTCACACCTTTGCAGATGGGGAGGGGACGATGAAAGAGGATCGCGTCGAATGGCGCCCTCATCGCCGCAAACCCTCGCCATGGCTCGATATGACGAGCGCCGCGGAGATGCTGTTCGTCGGCATCGTCTTCGCGTTGCGCCTGCTCGCGTCGCAGGTGACGACCATCGACGTCGCCTATAGCGACTTCCTGCAGTTGGTCGAGGCGAGGCAGGTTCAGGACCTCGTCGTGACGCCGACGCGCATCACGGGCACGCTCAAGATGCCTGGCACGAAGCGGGGCACGCGCTCGTCGCATACAACCGCAAGCACAGCGATCCAGCGCATCGGTCTCGCGACGCTCGGCGAGCCGGCCGACCCGATGGGCTTGCCGGGCTTCGAGCCCTGGCGCGGCGCG
>NZ_SELS01000132.1 GCF_004197395.1 Paraburkholderia sp. UYCP14C
GACGTCCACATAAGCCCGTCAGTTTTCATAACTTCGCCGCTTATGATAGGAATTTGCGCTTACCTTGTCTGGCCCCCAACACGACTGGCTGATCCGCTTCGTCGAGCACCGGATAGCGGACACGCGGGTAGTGCGGCTCGTCAAGAAGTGGCTGCACGCTGGCGTGCTGGAGGAAGGAAGGTTGACGCAGAGTGAAATCGGTACCGTTCAGGGGTTGTAAGCGGGACGGCTTCATCGAGTGGTTCCCGCAGCAGCGTGAGGAAATCCACGAACTGGCTGAATACCAGGGTTTTGTGCTGGTTGGCTGACAGTTCAGTGGCCAGAGCTGCGAACGCCCGCACCTTGGCGCCGACGAGACCCAACTCCGGACTCACCAGACGGGGGTCACACGCGGCACGGCGTAGCCGGGTAAGCTGGGCCAGAATATTCAGCCGTGCGGCGCCGGTGTTGCTATCAGTCAGGCTCTGTTCAGCTTCTGCGACAGCCCGCCGCCTGATTGCCTCGTAGTGCGCGGCTTCCGCATCTTCGGAAGTCACCGCAAGCTGCAATTCGGTGCGCGGAGGCAGCTCGTCCAGAACCTGCGATTTGGTACGACGCAAAATGAAGGGGGCAATCAACCGACGCAGCGTTCGCTGTGCCTCGCGGTTCCGTTCGCGTTCAATTGGTACAGCGAAGCGTTCATTGAAGCGTTTCGCGCTACCCAGCAAGCCGGGGTTACAGAAGCGCAGGATCGACCAAAGTTCGGTCAGGCGGTTTTCAATCGGCGTTCCGGACAACGCCAGACGAAAATCGGCCTCAAGCTCGAACACTGTCTGCGAGCGTTTTGCAGCTGCGTTCTTGATCGCCTGTGCTTCATCCACCACGACGGTATGCCAGCGGCGATCGAGGAACGATTCAGCGCCTTGTAGCATCAGCGCATAGGAGACCACAACCACGTCGCCCGCGCTGGCCTCGCGAATCATGGCGTTGCGGCGATCGTCATCGCCCTCACCATAGAGACAGAGATTCAGGGCGGGCGCGAAGCGCTGCCCTTCGGCGATCCAGTTGCCCGTGAGGGAGGTTGGCGCAACCACCAGCGCCGGCCCTTCCGAGGCACGCGCCAGCAAGACTGCCAGGGACTGCAGCGTCTTGCCCAGCCCCATGTCATCGGCCAGGCAGGCCCCGAACCCACAGGCAGCCAGTCGCATTGCCCACTGGTAGCCTTCCTCCTGATAGGGGCGCAGCTGTGCCTGCAGGCCGCCTGGCAGCACTGGCTGGCTATCCTGTGCGGTCTTCAACTTCTCGATCTGGGTACGGAATTCTGCATCCGCATGCAGATCCGTGCCTTCCAGTACGTGCTCCAGCCATGGCGCGGCAAGACGCGGGACTTGAGCCTCCCGCTTGTGGCTATCCGCCACGGTCGCCAGCGTGTCCAGTCGCGAGCGCAGTGATTCGGTCAGCGCGGCGTATTGACCATCGCCCAGGGGAACGAAACGCCCCTTGCCTTCCCGGCTCCAGTCCAGCAACTGCTGCAGGGTGAGTACAGTGCGTTCGTCCACGCGAAGCTCCCCGCTCAGGGCGAACCAGTCGTGCTCACTGGCAACGGCAATACGCAGACCGGACGTGTCGACCGTTTGCACCGTCACCGCTTTGCCTTTTGGCCAATCCATGCCGCTCACGGCTTCCAGCGTGGAGAGTATCTCGAGAAGTCCAAGCGCGTCTTCCGGGGCGTCCAGTACCCATTCGAGCGAGGTAGCCTGGCGCGGCAGCATTTCCAGCATCGGGCAGGCATCCAGAACCTGCTCCAGGTGCACACGCTCAGTATCGAGATTACGCTGCGCGCCCACCGCCTCGCCGCGCACCGCGGCGATCATCCGGGCACGACCACGGGCCGGCGTCACACGCGGGCCGTCCAGGCCGAGTGGGGCCACCACCAGGCGCAGGGCAAGCCCTTCTCCCAGGGGCGTCAATTCGGCACGCAATCGTGCGTCCGCGGCAACTTCGCGAGTTGCTTCGATTTCGTCGGCATGGACCTCGAAGTGTGCCGCCAATCCGCGCAGCGCGGGTTGCAGTTCGGCCTGCGCGCTCTTCGGCAACACCAGCGACTTGCCGACCAGTTGTGCAGCACGGTGCTGCGCAGCAGTCAGTCGAATCACGCGGGCCCGCTGTGGTGAATCGCGCAGAACGGTGATCATGCGCAGTGCCTCGGCTTCCTTGCGTATTGCACTGCTTGCGGAATACATTTCCCTGGATGACGGCTCGGAGCGAAACTCTGGCACCACGCGAACGTGCAGGCTGCCGTCTTTCTCTGTCACATCAATATGTGGTACGCCCTCAGTCAGATCCACGGGGACATCCGGCGCATCGGCAAACGCTACATGAGGATGCCCGATTAACGCGGTGACTGCGGTCGCCAGGTCAAGGTGATATTCGCGCTTGTAGTAAGGGTCTTGCTGGATAGCCCGTGCCACCCGCGCGTCCCAGGTTTCAAGTTTCTCGTTGCTGGCCACCCTGGATAGCGAAATATCCTTCGGCTTGCTCCAGCCGCGCGCTCCGTGCTTCTGCTCCCAGGGGATGATATCGACGACGCAGCCATCGGGGTCAGTTTGCACCGACCAGATCAGCCTGCTTTGTTGCGGGTTCGCTGCTCCGGAAACGCCAGCATTCTGGGGTTGCCCCAATGCAGCGAGGGTCGTCAGGGTGATACGCCAGCTTTCCTGCGGGCCTGGAACAAAAAAATGTGTCGGCGGGCTCTCTCCTTGCAGTACAGCCAGCGCGCCATCCAGTTGTGTCACCATCCACGCGAGCCCGCATTCGGCCAGGCGTGCGCGAAGCCGTGCACCAGCTTCATGCTCGCGCTTTTGCAGGGAGGCCGATGCCCGATCGTCGCCTACCCATGCCCGAACGAGCCACCGCCAGAAGTCGGGGGAGTACACCCTGTCCGCCGTCGTCGCCGGCATAAACCTGTCGGGCGTGAGCGCGACCTCTCCCAGGCGCATGCGTGCCGCCTGCCATAGCGCCCTCCAGCAGCCGTCGAACGACTCCAGTACCCGCTGGCCTCCGGCTTCAGTCACGGCGAATTTACGCACGGCTTCGATCTGCCTGGTGCTGCCCTGTGCCATCAGTGCCAGACAATAGAGCCAGCTGATCGAAGCCGGGATGAGATTCTTTCGCTGCCCGGTTTCCGCCTTTAGTGCCTTGAGTCCTGCCTCAAAGGCTGCCTGAGCGTCGGCCCAGTGTCCCTGCGCGGTGAGGCTGGCTGCGTGAAGGATCGTGCCATAGGCCTGATCGATCCCATTACGCGGTTGGGCTTGATGTGCCCGAAGCGGATCCAGCAAAGGATCCAGCTTTTGTAGTTGTCCTGACAAAATGGCATATTCGGCGAGCGCGAATCGAAGGCCATCCGGTACAGGGTCCCGACCGTCAAGCATGCGTTCTGCAATGGCGATCAGACCATGTCGCTCGGGGTTCCACTGCGCGGTGAGTTCGAAGATGCCCTGCGCCAGTAACTGGCCCCGTAATTGCGGATGGATTCGCTCAAACAGCACGGGATCCAGCCCATCCAGTGCGGCCGCCACCAAAATGGGCTCCCAGTCGGCATGACGACAGTGGCGCTTCAGTTGCTGCAGCCGTTCGGGCGTTGCGCCGAGATAGAGCTCAAGTCGGGCGATGGCTAAAGCGGCGTCTGAGGTATTGAACGTACTCCAGGCATGCTGCGCATTGAATTGCTCGGCCGTGGCCAGTGCGGTGCGAAGCGTATCCACGCCAGTACGCTGCAGCGCCTGCTGATAGGCCCATCCTTGCAGTGATGGCGCCACCGTCCAGTAACCTTGCCGGTATGCTGCTTCCTGAATCAATGTGAGTGCGCCCAGCTCACGAACGACGTCACGAACCATGTCGTTGGTATAGGCTTTCCCCGCCCTTGAACGCCAGCCGAGCTTGCCAAGCAGGCCGAGGATCCACGTGCGCGGGCGCGGCGTGACACCGAGCGCCAGTGCCTGCAGTACATCGGCCTGTGACGGCTCCAGCAAATGATCGTCAGGGGTGGTCAAATGAAGCATCGCAGTGCCATTCATACGTCTGCACGACTCCTTTGGGGAAACACGCTGGGGCCCCGGGGCCGGCATCGTTCGGATTGCCGGGGCAGTCGCAATTATACGATGTCGAGTCCGGCAAGCATCGCGGCGGGATCGATCGGATTCTCATTGCGAAACACGTAGTGCCCGAGGAAATGGATGTGCTGCCAGGCGACCGGTGAGATCTTCTTCAGCATGGCGAGCGCTTTCTGGTTGCCCTCGCGCTGATAGCGCTCGAGCAGCGTCGAAAGCAGCACCGAGTTGAAGGCGGTGACGATGTTGGCGAGCAGGCGCCCGCATTCGTTACTGATCGCAATGTCGTGATCAGTCTTGCCGATCAAATGTTTCTTGCCGCCGACCTCTGCGATGAAGCCGCGCAGCGCGTGATACGCCTCGATCCGGTTCTGCGATCGATGGACGTTGCGTTGCAGTTGTGGGTCCCGCAGGTAGCGCAGCGTGTAGACACTGCGCACCAGTTTGTCGAACTCGAAAACGGCCTTGCGGGTGCGATGATGTGGCGACAGCGCGCAAAGCTTGCGCACAAGCGCCTGCTGGCTGATTTCCTTGACGCTGAGCGAGGCAATGATCTGCTCGATGATTGATGGGTCGTCGCAGATCAGCCCCCGGTCGATCTGCCCGACTGGCTTGATCAGAAAATTATCGTACTGCGCCAGATCGTCGCTGCAGTACAGATGCTTCAGTTGCGCCTGAGGGCTCGTGAAGCGCGGTGCGAACTCCCTCTCGAACCAGTACATGATGGAGAAATTCGCCTTGTTTACGCTGTGCATGTCACCGGTGATCGCGGTGGGCACGATGTCGGTGGTGTTGCGGTAACAGATATCGAAGACGAAATGGCTCTCATGCTCATGGGCACCGATGAGCTCGGTACGCAAGGCAACGTGGTTCGCAAGAAACGTATGCGCAACGACACCGCGGCCGCGACCGAAGTACTTGCTTGAGTACCGTGACTTCGCCGTGGGTCGGGCAGCTTCAAACTTCTGGCCATCGACCGCGCCGAAGAGTACCTCAAGATCGAACGAGTAGTACTCGAAGATCGGCAACTGGGCGATGAAGTTAGCGATCCGGTCGTTGGCCTCGCGCAGCGTCGCGAGACGACAGTATTGCCGGAATGTCTCGTCGAGCACGTGGTACGGGATATCACAGATCTGCGACATGGCGAGATTGCCGAGATTGGTCGCCTGCGCAATAATGACCGCCATCAGGCTTTCGTTATCGGCGATCTTCTTCGCGTACCGTGGCTGCAAGGGTTTCATCGCGGACAGAAAGCCGCAACGCTCATTCACAAACCGGATGATGTCGGCAATGTCGCGCAGCGGCAGCTGGGCGTAAAAGCTTTCCTGCTCCGTGTCTTCCTTGCCGACCTTGGGCTCACGCCCTCGGAGGGTTGCGTGCTGTTCGTCGTATTCGAGGTGTTTGAGCTTGCCTCGCCGCAGCTCAGAGTCGAATTGCTGCCAGAGTTTGCCCAACTCATCGCACAAGGCCCCGACGATGTCGTGGGAGGGCCTGCGCAGCCACGCGAGATCAAGCTCGCCAAGCACCACAGCCGTCCGGTCGGCCGGCACGAGATGATCGCTGAAGCGTCGATGCTGGAAGCTGTCATCCAGATGCAGCTCACCGCTCTCGATCCGTTTGCGCAACTGACGGTAGAGCCAGAACTCATATCGATCACCTCGCAGGCTGACAGGTTGTCCCGCCTCGTCGAAGGTCAGCAGGTACGGCCTGAGCCGTTTCGGGATCACGTTCAGCGCCGCCTCGGCAAGCGGTTGCCTGTCAAGCCGTTGTCGGCGCGCGAACACGCCCCGCATCCAGTTCACTGCGGCAAGCCAGGGGTCGCCGGCCCGCGTGCTGGAAAGATCGAGCGTCATCGCCTGCGGCTGCAGCCGGATTCGAATCTGCCCGGCCGCCTTGTCGATCGCACGCCAGCGCAGCTCCATCTGGCTGACGGATTTGTCGCTCAGCAATTGGGCGACCTGCTGCAGGGTGGCTTTGGGCAGGATGCTGAACGCCCGATCCCGCACCGATCCGAACGATGTGGCATCGTCGAGCGTTTCGTCGACGTAGAGCTGGAGGAGCCTGCCGACCTGCGGGGTGTCCTTCTGCCGCTGTAGCTGGGCAAGCGTGAATGCCTGATCGGCGCTCACCTTGCTCTCGTCCTCGAACTTCTTCGTGTGGTGACGCAGGGCATCCACCAGGTTATCGTTGAACTGACGGTAGCGCTGCCAGGCGTAGCACAACAGGTATAGGGCCGATTGCCCCGGTCGCAGCTTGCGCAGGTCGTACACGGTATAGAAGTGGGCAAGGCTCGCGTAGTAGTCGAGGTTCTGCCGTGAGATCTCGAGTTTTGGCGGGACCGATTCGGCAACGCGATAGATGGGTTCGAGGACCGCGCGCTTGTGACGCTCGCGGCTCATCATGTGCGGCCCGAAATACTTGGCGTCCTGCTTGATGGCAGCAAGCCCGGAGAGGGCATCCTCGCGCACCAGCAGCCGCTCGAGCGCCTGTTTCGCGTCATCGGTCATTGCAGCTTCGATCAATCCGGCGAGCCGCTGCCGTTCCTCGGTGAGTCCCGCACTGATGACTGACTGGAATGTGGTATAGCCGGGTCGCACGATACGCTGCTGGTCCAGCCATGCGAGGAGCTCCGTCACGACGAAGGCTGGCGTGACGTCGCGGCGCACGAGCTGCCGGGTTTTGTCGGCCAGAGGCGGCTGGTCTTGCGCGGCGTAGAATCGGTAGCCGGACAGACGCAAAATGGCTTGGCGCTGCACGAGGATTTCGGCACGACGCACGGAGCGGCCCGCCATGCGCGACTGTTCGGGAAAGTAACGCGCGAGCAGAAAGTCAGCGTCTTCCTGGCACTGCTCGAGCGTGAAGCTGAAAAATGCCCTCGCGGCCTTGAAGTAGCCAATCTGCAGCATGCACAGAAGCTGCTCGGCCCACCCCTTGCGCTGCAAGGCAAGAGCCCGCTCTTCGGCCGTGAAGGTGAAATATTCGCTGCGCTGGAATTCGTCGAACCGGGGCTGCCGGAAGAACGCTTCCCGCTCGAGCTCGGAGAGCAGCGTGAGATTCTTGTTGTTGGCCCGCATGCGGGGAATCAGGAATATGGGAAGGGCGCCATTCTAAAGCGTGACAGACCAATAATTGTTATTATTGGATTACCCGTTTAAGTGTTCACGAAAAATCGATTTGAAAATCGGGGCCGTACTTGTTTAGCAGTGCGTTAAGTTCGGTGTCGATGGTCTCGCGTGTCCATGTCAGGGCGCTTCGCCATCGGTATTTCAGGTGCCGCCATACGATCTCGATCGTGTTCAGTTCAGGACTGTAGGCCGGCAGGTAGAACAGGACGGTCTTATGTTCAAGAAGCCAACGTTGCCGTGCTTCCTCGCTGATACCGTGATGGATGCTAGCGTTGTCCAGCACGATTACAGTGGGCATTCCGGCGGCGCCCGCGAGCACGCCGTCGATGAAGTGCTCGACATTCGGGGCTTTGATCGTCCCGCTATGCGCGGCGTGGATCAGCGTGTTCTCGCCGAAGTCCAGCGCGCCGATCACGCTGCGACGGCAATGATGATTCGGCTCAACCTGATGGGGCAAGCCTCGTGGTGACCAGCTACGTTGAACAGGGGGCGATCCATGGAAACCCGCTTCATCAAGGTACAGCAACCGCACGGCACCCTCGCGCGCGGCCTGCTGGAGCTTCTCGAGTGTGGCCTCTTTCATGGCGAACGCCTCTTCGTTGCGCTTTTTTTGAGCGAGTAGCGGTTGCGCTTGAACGAAAAACCGTTGCGCTTGAGGGCCTCACCCAGCGTTTCGATCTTGCAGGGCAGCGATTCGTTAAGCGCGGCTTCGACGCGTTGTGCGATGCGCCCCAGCGTCAGAGGTTCGGAGCGTGCGATTTCAAGGGCTACGGCAATCTGGGCTTCAGTCAACAGCGCATGCCGGCCGCCGTTATGGGCGCCCATCAAACCGCATATGCCTCGCTCGCGCCACGCGTGCGACCAGTTGTAGACGCTTTGACCGCTCACGCCCAGGTCGGCCGCAATGGCACGGGGCTTGAGGCCACGTCCGAGCATCAGCAGGCCCGCCGCACGTGTGCGTGTATCTTGATGACGGTGATTGATCGACATCTGCTGCAAAGTCAGCTCCTCGACAGCCTCCAGCACTACCACACACTTCATCCACTACCCCGGCATCAGTGAAAACGCCAGGTTAGCCAAAATCAAACGGTTTTACCAGGAACACTTAATTCCATGCAACCTCAACTGATGAAAACGCGTCAGACCCGGCGGCCAGCCGCAACGCCTGCCGAACCCGGGTTC
>NZ_SELS01000133.1 GCF_004197395.1 Paraburkholderia sp. UYCP14C
TGGCTATGCATGACCTGCCTTCGTCTTGTTTATCCAGAAACCGGGACGATACCACCCACTGAAAATTCAATAGAGGCATTTTTGAAATATCAGGTTTGGGTTTGACCGCCATGGACGCAATTGCCAGCCTTACGCTCGGCCGGTCTGGCAGGTTCAAAAGAAGTGAAGATGGGCGGTTGGGATACGAACCCAGTGGCCGCGAGCCGGCAATACTCCTTTTTTCGAGGAATGGCTTGCCATTTCATGCACGCCCCCAATTCATCGCAACACATCGAAGGCACCAACCGGCCGTCTTCACCGAGGCGAGGATTGCAGCGCTCCGCGAAAGCGAAAGAAATGGACGACTTGATTTCGAGCAGCACTTATTTCCCATGCTTAAGGCGGAAATGATGCTTGCCTATTATGAGGCGTGTACTAAATCAACGAAGGCTAATCGTGATATCCGCGAAAGACTCCAGTCCTTCAGGGAATGGGAGGATGGAGATTCAGTCGCGAGACTAAGCGAGTCGCTTGCGGAATTGGCCGGGCGTGTCAGCCCATTTGATCCTGAAAAATTTCTCATAACGGCACTGCCAGGCGACCTCAAGGGGGATGAATACAGAAATTGGTTCGTTGACTATTTGACGGATGATCTTTTCGAAAGCAGAACTGGCCTTGCCGCTAGTGCAAGAAAGTGTGCCTTGGAGGTGTGGCGAGACTTGAGAGATCTGATTCGATTCGCCGTCAATTTTGACGGTCTCACTACGTCTTCACGGGCTCGGTTCTATTCGATTTTTTCGCCATTGATCAACCGATTGGTGGCGGGCCCTCATATTGAGCGGCAGGAAGAATTTCTCGCGCTCCTTCGCTCCGATGTCGTCCGCCTGGTTCGCTTGAGTGATCTGCCAGCGGAGCGCGCCATGTTTCAGAAGGTCGCTTTCACAGGGGCCTGTAATGGGAGCAACGTCCTCCATCGCTCGTACTCCGTCGCGGCTCAAATTGCGAATCACGATCTCAGAAACGCCAACCAATCTCTTCCCGCACAGTTGATTCAAGCCGGCATCCTTAGTCAGGTTGAGGGTGCATCGTCGGGTGGCATCAAGGTCGACGAGCAAGGTCACGCGATCGATGCAAAAGGTACAACATCGACTGACGTCTGGGTCTTCGGACCGCTGGTTGAGGGGACGACGTACTACAACCACTACGTCTCTTCGCCAAATTGTTACTCGCGCGCCATATACGACGCGAATCAGGCTGCGCGGGAATGTCTGATCGGATCGGAGGTGCGGGTGGCAGCATGAAAGCCGGTTCTTGGAACGGAACTTACCCGCAAGACAGGCGTTTCGGACAAGCGTTCGCGAAACCTGCTTCAACGTGTTTTGCCGGCCTTGAATCTAGATATGGGCTGATATTCCGATGACTGAACGGCGTGATACCGAAATTCAATCTGCATATGGAACGCGTGGAAAACGACATGAATATCGAGACTGAATTTGTCAACGACCACGAGCCGCAATCAATCCCTCACGCAAAGGCTGGGAACTCGAATTTATGGTCAGTGCGCTTTCGCGAATTGCTGAGCTCCGAAGAGCCACAAGCAGACGCAGTAGCGGCACAGATAGCGAATCAATACATAGCGGAAACATCCGCATGTGATTGGCTCTGCGATCTTGTCGAGTCAAGCCGCTTGCAATCCCCGCAGCTTATAGGGACGACGCTGCTGCACTATCTTCGTCCGGCACTTGAGATGTCGGAGACTTGGGCGCCTTCCGCGCAGGAGGCTACTTTTGTCCTGGTTCAATACACCCCGCAGGCAATGCTGACTGGGGCACTTCTACAGAAGACGTTTCACGCAACACGAAGTGGGACAGAGCTAGCCGCAGTTTTCCATCGCATGCACCAGGCAATCTTGCGGCAGCATCATCGCAGTTCGAATAGACACGAGTGCTATGCAGCAATGCTGCAATTGCTCGATGTTTATTTGCCACCGTTAGGATCAGCGCGATTTCAGAGCGAGCTGGGGATTCAGGAACTATCCTTTGAACTCCCTACAATCGATCTAGCAATGTCGCGTTTTCCCGACCGGTTCATGCCAGAAATCCTTGGCGCCTGTCTGCACGATGCTGCCTGCGGGGCGCCCACTATTGTTCGGGCGGCCGTTGAGCAACTGCGCGCAACGGGCAAGATCATTGCCGCGGATCTGTTCCCGATCGAAGTAGAGCAGCAACGCCTGCTCGATGAGGCGCTACTGGCAATTACTCATTTTATTCGCGATTTTAAGGGCAGTTCAGCGGACTTGGTTACGCTCGTTGGCCGCATCTATCTGTCAACCACTCTCCGAGCACGGAGCTGCTCTGCATGGTCGGAACACATTACGTCTCTGGTCTCAAAAGGGTACCTGCAGCCGCGCGCGAAAATGTTGCGCATGCTGCAGAGGAAATCGAAATACGCAGTCGGTTATCACAGTCATCTTCGTCTCGGGAAATGCCCGTTTGATCAACTGCTAGTACAAAACCCGCGCCGATTCATGAGCGAGTTGGCGGCTTCCCGTTACATCGTTCCAGGTGAGCCTGATCGAAGCGCACTATTAACGTCCCTTGTTGCGCCGAAGGGGAAAATGTTTCGGATATTCCAACCTGATGAGCTTGACGTTATCCGTGCGTGGATATCCTCGCTCGCTCCTGCCGAAAGCGAGGCTAATGGTCGAGCGCTCCGCACGACCGGTGCCGTAGGCAAAAACGCGAGCATAAGCGGGGACTCTGCCTCAAGCGGCAGTTGGATTGCTAACACGCAGACGCCTGCGCGCGTCGACGCCCAGAGTGTGATTGCGCGCGATATGTACTATCGCCTTCTAAACGCCGAGCATGATGCTGAAATTAGATCGCTCGCTCTCGACTACGCACTACGTTGGCTGCGACTCTCAGAGCGTCAGATAGTGATCGGAAAACGTCCGCCTCCCCTCCGTGAATACAATCACCGCGCGTTTAACGATTGGTTTGACGAAACAGTTTCGAAGCAGATAGCTTCGTATCATCCGAAGCACCCTAAGGATTTCAAAATCCGAGATCGTGTTGTGGACGAGGCGGTGCAACTCTGTCCGTTAGTAATGATTGACGGGGCGTGGCTACAGGGCTGGTGCGGCCCAGAACTTACCGACACTCCGATTGGACGCATCTTGTACACGATTTACTCCGATGAGATTGGCAACGGTGACACATCCCTGAACCATCCCAACATATACAGAACCTTGATGAACGAAATGGGAGTTGACCTACCCGAGATCGGATCACGCTCATTCGCTGACTGGGACGGATTCCGGGATGAATCGTTTCGTGTACCCGTCTTGTGGCTCTCTCTCGCCCTGTTTCCCCGACGATTTCTACCCGAAACATTAGGCCTGAACCTCGCAATGGAGCTGTCTGGCGTGGGCGGAGCATATCGAAGCGCGCGAGACGAACTCAGATATTACGGATTCTCCTCCCACTTCGTTGATCTCCATAACACCATTGACAACGTATCTACCGGGCATTCAGCGATGGCCGTGGAAGCAATTCAGCTTTATCTGGATGGCGTCGTCGATTCTTACGATCGGCATGCTGTGAATCTTCATTGGCAGCGGATATGGGCGGGCTATCTGGCTTTAGTGCCTCCGCCGGAATCTTTTCTGAGCCGCTTTTATCGCAGCGCCAATTATGGCAATGCCGCGAACTGACGAAGTATCCGATGAGGTGCACGATGAGTAGATATCTGTTGGGACTTTCAGCGTATTACCATGACAGCGCAGCTGCCCTTCTTTGCGATGGACAACTGATAGCGGCAGCGCAAGAGGAGCGTTTCACTCGAATTAAGCAGGATAGTAGATTTCCGTCGCTCGCTACGGCATTTTGCTTACAACACGCGGGCATCGATCTGATCGATGTCGAGGCAATCTACTACTATGAAGAGCCGCGACTAAAGTTTCGCAGGCTTCTGTCAACCTATACGAGCTTCGGACTGAAAGGTCTCAACCGATTCGTACATGACATTCCTGTTTGGCTAACGGATAAGCTCCACGTGGTAAAGAAGATACGGCACGAGTTGAGTAAGCTGACGAATGGCGGAGTTGTCCCACCGATCTATTGTGTACCGCATCACGAATCTCACGCTGCATCGGCATTCTACGCCAGCCCGTTTCCGGACGCCGCAGTGCTCTGTATTGATGGCGTCGGCGAGCTCGCCACGACCTCATGTTGGGTAGGACGAGGCAATTCCCTCAGACCGCTTTGGAACATAAATTTTCCTCACTCGCTTGGTTTGCTGTATTCGGCTTTCACTTATTTCTGCGGCTTCAAAGTTGACTCAGGCGAATACAAGCTCATGGGACTTGCTCCCTACGGGCAACCGACATACGCGGGATTGATCAGAGACCATTTGATCGACGTGAAGAGCGACGGTAGTTTCTGGTTGAACATGGAATTCTTCGACTATGCCACAGGCAAGACCATGATCAATTCACGGTTCGAGCGACTGTTCGGCGGACCACCTCGCCGCCCCGAAGATAGGATCACCGAGAGAGAATTCAATTTGGCTGCCTCAATCCAGCACGTTTTGGAAGATATCGTACTAAAGATCGCGGTATCTGTTAGAGCGGAAACAGGCCAGCGGAACCTATGCCTTGCAGGTGGCGTAGCTCTCAATTGTGTCTCAAACGGAAAGATCCTTAAAAGCGGCGTATTCGAGTCGGTCTGGGCACAGCCTGCTTCGGGAGATTGCGGAGGCGCCTTGGGGGCAGCATACACAGGGTGGTATAGCCGGATGGGCGAGACGCGACACCAAATGGATCATGACGGAATGCGCGGTGCCTACGTTGGAACTAGCTATCCGGATGAACAGGCGGCGCAACTTCTTGACGAGCTGGGCGCTAAATACGAAACCGTTGCTACGTCCGATTTGCCGGCGATTGTCGCGCAACTGATCAGTCAAGGTCACGTCGTTGGCTGGTTCCAAGGTCGCATGGAATATGGTCCGCGCTCTTTGGGCTCCAGATCTATTCTGGGTGACCCGCGCAATCCGGATATGCAGAGTGTGATGAACTTGAAGATCAAGAATCGAGAATCCTTCAGGCCGTTCGCTCCGGCTGTGCTCGCAGAGCACGCTTCCGAGTGGTTCGAGATCGATCGTGCAAGCCCATACATGTTGTTCGTTGTGCCAGTTGCTAAAGGCAGGCGCAAGGATGCCACTGCTGAAGAGGAAGGAAAGACGGGGATAGAAAAGCTCAAGGTTGTGCGCTCAAGCATACCGGCTGTCACACATGTCGATTTCTCGGCGCGGGTTCAGACGGTCGACGATAAATCCAATCCCTTGTTCTATAGGCTTATCACCGCATTTCACGAGATCACGGGCTGCCCGATTCTTGTCAACACATCATTTAATGTTCGTGGGGAACCTATCGTTGAGAGTCCCACCGATGCGTACCGTTGCTTCATGAGAACTGCGATGGATTATCTTGTTATTGGTTCGCATATCGTTCGTAAAACCAGTCAGCCTGCATGGGAAGAGGCAGTCGATTGGAAAGAGGAATTTCAACTGGATTAGCTCTGAGGATAAACCATGCTGAATCGCGCCGTGCTAGTTATCGCGAAAGTAATTTGTGGAGCAGCCTTCCTCACGTTGGTTTGGCCGCTGGGAGGCGTTTCGCGATTGATAGGCAATCCAATGCTCTTAAGAAGATTGCCAGCTGCGAACACGTACAAAATTCTAGCCAAGTGATCCATGTCGCTGCTTGAAACCAAAACAGGATGCGTAATGCTCGATACCAACACATTTAAGCCTCTGACCCACGACGAAGCTGTCCAGGAAGTGTATCGATTGACGCCTCAAATTCGTGAGTACGATGAGTTCATGTATCTCGGGGTGCGATGGCTTCCCTACACGATGTTCTTTCATCATGGGAATTATCGATCGACGGTGATCAATACTGACTCCCTCGGATTTCGCTATAGCACGTCGCAAGGGAAACTGTATTCGGTTGGCGACCTCCCGGTTGATAGGCCGATAAATCTGCTAGTCGGTGGCTCTACCGCTTTGGGGACGGGTGCGACTACGGACGGAGGTACGATCGCCTCCCGGTTGAGTGTGCACACAAATGAAATCTGGCTCAATTTCAGCGGACGCGGTTACAACGCTGTTCAGGAAGTTTTGCTATTTCTGATGCATCAGCATCGATTTAGTCATATCAATAATGTCGTTGTGCTAAGCGGGATAAATACTCTTACCTTGGAAGGGATTCCCGATAGTCTCTCAACTGACCATGGAAGATACTATTACTCATTTGAGTACGCTCATTACATGGAAAAATATAATGAGGATCTAAAGCGCCGACAAAATACATATGCGTCTGATCTCGATGGTCGGCAAAAGGGGATGATCGGGAAGTACGCAGATTTCATACGATCTAAGCTCGGAAAAGATAATCCGGCCGATGTCGTTATAAGCGACGATGATACAAATACCGAGGGATCGAGTTAAGCGGGCTGCAGGGGTGATTTCCAACTCAATGTTCCAGTGGCAGCAACTCCTTGCGCCATTTGGTGCGCGTCTTTCGTTTGTGCTTCAACCGATGTCTTACTGGGTCAAAGAGCACTTCACGCAAGAAGAACTGGCAATTTTCCATGCAATAGATAGTTGTCCAAATAATTTCTGGAGGCTTTTCGGGAAAATCCTAAGCCCGGAAATCCATGATCCGTTCGCATCGGAGATTTTGCGTGGCTGCCATAAAAGAGATATTGCTTTCTGGGATATGAATAATTTGCTACGGGACTCAAAGCTGCGCGACGAGAACATCTTTGTAGATCGCGTGCATTTTAATGATGCAGGCTATGACGAAGTTGCTCGCATCGTATCAGATGTCGTTCTTTCCTAAGCCGAATTTTTAAGAGGTCACTATGCCGTCCAGCAATCAAGGCCAACGCTCGACTACTACGAAGAAAGATCGTCGGATCGGTGTATTCAGGCGCCTTCTGACTGTTTTTTTTCCCAAGAAGAAAAAGAAGGAAGAGAGCGGGTCTATTTATCCACTTCGTTGACATCGCAGCCTGAGTCATTAGTTGTCTAGATGTTCATCCAAAAATCAAGACTACGAGAGGTTCACTATGAAGAAACTTGTACTTTACGGCCATCCCGAATCGGGTCACTCATACAAGGTCAAGCTACTGATGGATGTCAGTGGAATTGACTACGAATACCAACTGGTTGATATCGATCTCGCGCGCGAAGATCGACCGGAGCCGTTCCGCTCGCTCAGTTTGCCTCGCTTTGGAGAAGTTCCGTTGCTCACGCACGGGGACGATGTTTATGTTCAATCCAATGCCATCTTGTGCTTCCTTGCGCAGCATCTCGAATCCTTCGGCGGCCAAGACGGAAATGCTATGGCACGAGCGATGGAATGGCTTTTTTGGGAGCACAACAAGATCGGCTTATGCTTGCCGCATCTGAGGCTCGCCCGTAACTTCTTTCCCGAGCAATATCCGGTAGGTGCTATTGAGTGGTTGCAGTCTCGTTATGATGCAGATGTGGGTCGATTCGCGAAGGAGCTTTCGGACGGGCGGCCATTCATTCTGGGCGATGCAATTAGCATCGCCGATTTCTCCCTCGCCGGCTATGTTTATTGGGCAAATCAGGCTGAGGTTGAGCTTCCGGCGCCGGTATTGGCTTGGGCGAAGAGAATTGCAAGGCTGCCTGGATGGAAATTGCCTTATGCCCTCTTGTCACCTGAGCGCCCTTATGTAAGCTACGGAAAGATTCTTGGTGAGCTGGACATAATGACCGAGCCGAGCCTCGTCGTCGCCTGATCATCTCGGCGCTAGCGGCAACAATCCCGACGGCTTAGGTAATGCCGCCGGGATTTTTTTCATAATATGAAAAAAATCGGTCGCAAATGGGGCGACGATGATGTCCGTTTTTTGCGAGACAATTCGTGCTGAATCCCCTATCGTCTCCTTATGAATGGCAATGTCCCAGGCGTAGTTGAAGGTTGAAGGCGGCGGTTCCCCGTTGGGAATCCGAGAGAATCGGGTTTCCACGA
>NZ_SELS01000134.1 GCF_004197395.1 Paraburkholderia sp. UYCP14C
GTTGCGCGCCGTTGTGCGCGCCAGTTTGCGCGTACCACTACCGACTCGAAAGTCCCTGATATTCCATACCTCGTTTTTATGTTCTTGAATTTTCCGTTCGCAAATCCCGTGAGCGGGCTTGGCCGTGGCCAAGCGGATTGACGAATTCCTACCGCAAGAAAACGTGTTTGCTCGCGCAAGAAAATGAAACCCTGTACACCGCAGGCTGACCCGGTCTGGCAAAAAGAAACGGCGTATCCCGTGAGCGGGTCTTCGTGCTGGCGCAAATAGTTGACGTTCGAGAAATCTGGTAGTCGCCGTTCTGGCGCAACATCCGGAAGCATGGCCAACAGTCATCGCGCAGGAAAATTTCAGATACTGCGCCGAGTCACCATGCAAGGATGTCGCCGGTTACGCAAGTTGAGTGGAATGACAGCGGCAGGTCGCGCGGCAAAAAGTCGTGCCGTCTGGAGATGTAGTATCCGGTCTCGCGATTGTCCTGCGCAGCATGACGCTCGCAGGATTCCACATGCTGACTGGTCCAGGGCAATGAGCTATCGGTTACCCGACTGAAAACCAGATCCTGCTGCGAACGCCGTACGCGTAAATTCCAGAACGTTGCCAGCCTGTGACGAAGCAAAAAAAGTTTTTGTTCCGGCAAATTCCTGATCGTTCCATTGCGTTCCAGTGCTTCGATTAATGCCTGTTTGTGGGGGTTGACGCGCTTTATTCCCCTTAGCAAGATGGGATGAAGGCAGCGTGCAGGAGTGAATCATGCCAATGGTGAAGAGCTTTACCCAGGCACAGTGGGACGCTGCCGCGCGCCGTCTTGATGCGCTGCCGGAGAAACCCGCGCATGAGCATCGCGTCAATGTCCGCGATGCAATGAAGTCCCTGCAGCCTCAAATCGTGGGCGCAGAGAGGAAGGGGTATACGCAGGAAGAAATCGTCCAGCAGATCGCGCAGGATGGTGTGGAAATCAGCGCGGCCACGTTGCGATATGCAATGAAGCACGCGGCGATAGAGGACAGGTCTGCACAGGCGGAAAGGCATGCCACAACAAATACTGACGCGGCATTGCCTCGTGTGAAGAAAGCCAGTCACGCGAGATCATCGAATACAGGCAATGCACGCACCGAATCACAAAAGAAAAGGGATGGGGCAATAACCAGGCTGGAATCCACACCGGTAAAGGGCTTTCTCGGATTTCCGATCAGGCCGGATACCGAAAATCTGTAGAGGTATGAAATGGCAACCGAAAATCACCCCATCTATATGGTCGGCGGCAGCAAGGGCGGTGTCGGCAAGAGCTTCGTCACGCTGGCGCTGGTCGATTATATTCGTCGTTCGGATGTGCACGTCGTACTGGTGGAGACGGATACGTCCAATCCCGATGTCATGAAGGCTGTCCATGACGAGGTCGAATGCGCGTCATGCGATCTGGACGAGGCGGGAGGCTGGATAGACTTCGTCAATTTCTGCGATGCACACCGTGATGCGACGGTCATCGTCAACACGGCGGCACGTAGTCAGACAGGGGTTGCCCAATATGGCAGAACACTCGCCGGTACGCTGGACGAACTGGCGCGGCGCCTCGTTGTGCTGTGGGTCATCAACCGGCAGCGTGACAGTCTTGAACTGCTGATGGAATTTGGCGAGACGTTTCCGCATGCGCTTACGCATGTTGTGCGCAATGGCTACTTCGGCACACCGGACAGGTTCACGCTGTACCAAGAGTCGAAACTTCGCAAGGCTGTCGAGGCGCAGGGCCAGTCGCTGGATTTTCCCGATCTCGCGGATCGGGTCGCCGACGAACTTCGCAGTCAGCGTCTGTCGATCCGCAGGGCTGCCGAAACGATGCACATCGGCGAAAGGGCGGAACTGCTGCGCTGGCGCGCCCTGTATAGCGACATGTTCGCGCGTGTGACGTCCGATGCGTAACCGGCGGGCGAAGTCGCCCGATGCGCTCGCCCGGCTATTTCTCGATGTCGCGGGCGAAGTGCCCGATGATACGAGCCTGCTGCGCATGCGCCGGATATCCGGGGCGCTGAACCTGCGCGATAACGATGCACTATGGTCGATGATCGCCGTGCTTGAATACTACGCGCGGCTTTACGAAGCGATGCCGGATCGTATCCGCAAGGCCGGAGAGGGCGGGTTCGATGTTGTGCGCCGTGAGGCCGGGGAGGCGACCGATGCCTTGATGCGTCAGCATCGCGACGCGCTTGCGCGTTGCAAGGCCACGATCCAGTTGGCTGAGAGCATGATCCGGGAACACGAAGCGCGGTATCAGACTGCGCTGGCAGAACTCAACAATGCATCGATGACCTCGCTCGCTGAACGGATGGTGAGCCGGATAGCGAGCGTTGCCGGTAACAGACTTGTCGGTGCGTCAGCGGTGGCGGCGCGGGAACAGCGGGCGCGGATGGACGAGGCGGCGAACCTGTTTGAGCGGACGATAGAGTCTGCGGCCAGACAGGCTCAGGTGAGTATCGATGTATCCGGGCAGCGTCTGATGCGCAGACTCGGCTATCTCTTGTCGGTCGTGGTCGGTCTGTTTGCGATACTGGTTGCCGGTGCATTCTGGGCTGGTAAGCACGTCCGATAAAGCGTACTCCCTGCCTGTTGCCTGGGCACAGGCGGGGAGTGGTTAGTCACGCGGTGCGCTGCGTGGTTTCGGCATCCGCCATGCCCGCTGCGGTCGGGTAGGGCCATGCTGCGACACTTTCGTCGGCCGATTCCGCATCAGGCTGTGCCTCTGTTTCCTCAACGCTGGCTTCGTCCTCGTCAGTCTCATCGTCCGGGGTGCTGCGCACGCCGAGCGCGCGGACAGGCGGTACTTCCCGATCGGTGAGGACTTCCGGGAGCCAGTCGGACTTCGCCAACCGCAATTCGGCAGTGGCCGAGGCGTCCCCCTTCTTCATCTTGCCGAGGTCGAGGGCGACCTTGGGCGATAAGGCCTGCATCGCCACATCCACGATACGCGCCTTGCTGACGTGGTCGAAATATGACGCACGGGTCGCTGTCCAGTATCGGGTCATGTCGAGTTGCAGCGCATTGGTCAGGGCGTTGATAGCGTGCGGGCCTTCCATGCCGGTTACGCCGTCAAGCAGGGTACCAGTGCAGAAGGCGAGCAGATCGAGCAGCGTCGTGCCGGGATCCTGCCCGGTCAGCCATGGCAGCAGGTCGGCGAGATTCCGGGGAAGGGCCGCGAGCCACTGCTGACGCTGCGCGTCGATGATGCTCCATGCGGTACTGGCGGACAGATCATCGGCGGCTTTCAGCAGTGCATCATGGTTGCTGGTGGCGTTGAGTCCCAGATAGTCGTGACCCGGCCCGACACCGTACCGCTCCGGGAAGGCGACTGGCGTGAGCCGGAACAGTAGCGCGGCGAGTGCGACGGACGGTTGCGCGATCAATTCCGCGTGGATTGCCGCAGTGCGATGGGCGCTCAAGCGCTGACAGAGTTTCGCGCTGTGAACCGGCGTGGGCTTCCGGTTCGCCTCCATGAGTGCGGCGACGGTTTGTCCGACAGTAGTTGCGTCCGGATCGCGCGCGGCGTCGCTGTCGGGGCGGATCAGCCCGCGTTCGATGATCAGGCTACCCTGCGGGTCGAGAATGACGAACGCACCCGCTGCGGCCATCTGCTGTGCGTCCCATGTCAGCGCGCGCGTTTCGAGTGCCTGAATCGCAGCGGTGACGAGGTTCAGTTCGGACTCGATCCGTTCGCCTTCTTCGTACGCGTTTTCATCGTCCTCCGAAAGCGCGTCGTACAGTTCCGCGAGTTCGTCCTGCCGCGCGGTCAGCGCATCCATTTCGCGCTGTTCGTCCTCGGTATATGGACGGTTGAGCGGATCGAGCCTGTCGTAGCGATTCAGTTCGAGCACGTCCCTCTCAATGCGCGTTTCAGTCCAGTTCCACCCTTCGGCGCGGATTTCCCCGGCTACGGCTTCGAGCTTTTCGCCCGCGAGACGTTGCAGCAGTTCGGCATCGGCGATGAATCCGGCGTTTTCGGCATCGCTGAACAGATCGCGTCTGACGTACCCGCCCGCTGCCTCGTAGGCGTTCAGCCCGACGAAGCGTACCAGGCGGCTGCGGCTCGCGTCGATTTCGGCCCGCGTGATCGCCTGCCGCAGATAGTTCGGCTGGCGCTGCCACTCGTTCGGCGCGTCGAACCAGACGCGTTCCTGCGTTTCGTGATCGTCGGCCAGGGCGAGTGCGGCCAACTGGTCGAGCGTGATGCCGTCCTCGCGCAGCAGGGCGAGCAGCTTCGGAGACACGTTGGCCAGCTTCATGCGCCGCTTGACAGTCAGCGGCGAGGCGGAAAAGAGCGCGGCGATGTAATCGATGCTGCGGCCTTCCCCGGCCAGCATCCGGTATGAGCGCAGCACGTCGAACGGGTCGAGTCCTTCGCGTTCGCTGTTTTCGATCAATGAAATCGCGAGCGCTTCGCCTTCGCTGACGATCCGCACCGGCACCGGGTAATCGGCGGCGATGTGTTTCTGCTCGAAAAGCAGGTCGAGAGCGGCCTCGCGACGCTGGCCCGCGCACACGCCATACCGCCGTTGCTTGCCGCGCGACCCTTTCATTTCGTGAACGACGAGGTTTTGCAGCAGGCCCTTCGCACGGATATTGGCGGCGAGACCCGGGATTCCCGACAAGGGTTTCGTGCGCGCATTGAGCGGCGAGCGCCGCAGGCTGGAATACGGCACGGTCGCGATGGGCTGTTCATTGCCGAAGTGGGTTTCGAGCAGCGAGGCCGCCTCGATGGTGCCCGCATCAGTGATTTCGGTTTGGGTTTGCATGACTGACTCCAGAAAGGGAAAAAATCCGGGTCACAGGGCTACCGGAGACCATCAGGACCAGACCCGCACAGGAGTCCTGACAGGCACGGCTGGAACGGGGCGACATCGCGTCGCCCCTAGCGCTTACGCCTTCATCTGGCGCATGGCGTCGGCCAGCATCCACAGCGCGCGATTGAGCTTCACGTTCTGGTCGATGCCGGTGATGGGGCGCGTGGACATCGCGCGTCCGGTGCGCGAGCGGCCATGCAGGCCGCCTTTGGTGAGGTTTTCCTGCACGCGGTTAAAGACTGTCCAGAGGTCGTCGCGGCGATCCTCGAAACGGCGGGGGGCGAGCACCTGGCTTTCAGTGACTGGGGCCGGTGCCTCGGCACCGGTCGGCTCGTAGCGCAGCGCGAGCGCGGAGCGGGCGAACACCTGCTGCTCGTCGCGGTTGAGCGTCACGTCGCGCATGCCTTCTTTCTGCTCGCGAATCAGGTCGAAACCGTCGAGCACGTCGAACGCACCGTTGATGACGTTCTGGACGACGTTGCCTTTGTGCGGGACGCGGATATCCGCGACGTTGTCGCCGGCCACCATGCCGTTCTGGCAGACGAAGCGCAGCATGCCCGCGAGCATCTGGTAGCTGCTCGTGCCGTCGTGCGAGTTGAGCAACACGATCTCGTTGGCTTCGTCGCCGTTGATCTGGTCGGTGTGACGCAGGCGGAGCATGTGCTTCGTATATTCGCGCTTGCCCTGATCGCGCACGCGGGTCTGGCAGATCATGAACGGCTGGAAGCCTTCATTGCGCAGGCCGCTCAGCACGTCGATGGTGGGAATGTAGGTGTAGCGTTCTGAGCGGCTTTCGTGCTTGCCTTCCGCGAAGATGGACGGGGCAACGCGGCGAATCTGGTCGTCCGACAGGGGCGAATCGGCACGAAGCATCGGGGAACCGTAGTGGAAAGAAGAAGCGAGTTGCATGGCATTCTCCACAGCAAAAGAGTTGAAGGACGGGCTGTGGGATGGCCTTGCCGCTTACGCGGGAAACCTTCCCGGTGGAACTCGGGGTTGGCTTCTGCTTTTTGCCTGACGCCCTGTTTCCTGCCCGTGCGACCCAGGGAGCCGGGGGCGGGGCGGTGTCAAGGAAAAAGGCGAGGGAGGGGTGCGGGCAACACGGTCCCTCGCCCCTTGATGCCGCCCCGGCTTCGGCTACGGTCGCGGGACAGGGCAGGAAAGAGGGTGTCAGGCAGATGCCAGGGCGCGAGTTCGACGGGATGAATTGCGAAGCCTCGGTTATTCACAGTTTGGGGGGCAACGCTGTGAATAACCTACGCGGTCGGAGCGCAAGTAATTGAGGGATATCGGATTTCGCTCTCGATGGTGTGGCAGGCACGAAACGAGTCAGAATTCGAACATTCGATGGATCTGAGGCGGCTCTCGCTCAGGACCACACAGGCGTCAGAAGGGAGGTATCTGGCAGTGCAGACGCGTTCTCGCGACAAGCAGAGAGTTTTGCCCGAGCTGATCGGGCCACGCACCCGGGCGTGACGCTCAGTCGAGTATTGGAAGTGGCAACCCGGCTGAATGGTGGGATAGTTTTATTATGTGTAGAAAACTGGACTTGATTTGACAGGCGATGTAAGACAATCCGTTGCAGTTCGGCCAGGATGGAACCTTATTCCGGTCCGTCGCGAGGATATTCAGACGTCAGCATCACTTCGCAAGTCATTCGCTTGTCGAGAGCCTGCGTCGCGTCATCGGCCAAAGCGGTCGGTGGCCGATCAGGAACGTGTGGCCGTTCTAGGTCGCCTCGCGGACATTGGCGACCCGGTGTCGGCGAGTGCCAGCTTTCCCTATTGGCGAATGAGTCCTCTCGACCCGCAACGGGCATTCAACCTTCTCCAAAGCGGCCGCTGGCAGACCTCAATGCGTTGGCCAACCTTACGCCGTCGCGCCACGAAGACTCAGCGCCGCGCAATGCACTGTTTGTGTTCGAACGGCGACATTGCCACGCGAACGCATCTTATCCGTACATTTCCGCGCCGGCTGAGCGGCTCGGTCATTCCTGGTCGCAGTGCACCTTGAAGTGCGTTAGCACGGCGGGCCCGAATGCATTGCTGATTGCGACATCGGCGGCATCGCGTCCGTATGCCATCAAAACACGCCCAATGCGCGGAGCGTTGTTCCGCGGATCGAAGGTCTGCCAGCTACCGCCCACATATGCTTCGAACCACCCCGCGAAATCCATCGGCGCCGCAACGGGCGGCAAGCCCACGTCGCTGATATAGCCGGTGCAGTAGCGCGCCGGAATATTCATTGCCCGGCATAGCGTGACGCCCAGATGCGCGAAATCGCGGCAGACGCCTTTGCGTTCGCGGTACGCATCCCACGCAGTTTTGGTCGGCCGCGCATGCCCGTAATCAAATTCGATGTGTCGGTGCACGAAGTCGCAGATTGCCAGAACGGTCTCACGGCCCGGCGTGCACTGGCCGAAAATCTGCCACGCGATTCCGACCAGCAGATCGGTTTCGCAATAGCGGCTGCCCAATAGGAAAATCAGCGTATCGTCGGGCAACTGCTCGACCGGATGGCCCCAACCATCGATGGGCCGCGTCTCCATAGCACTTGACACATTCAGCAGCGCTGTCGTGCGCAATTCCACACGCCCGACGGGCGCGACAATCCGGCTGCACAAGTTGCCGAACAAATCGCGATACTGGTGTATCGGCACCGGCGGATCGGTAACGAGCAGATCCGCCACGACAGTATCCTTCGCGTGCGAAAAATGCGTGTTCAGCATCAGAATCATCGGCGTAGGCTGTGGGCACTCATACGACAGTTCGTATCCGACGCGAAGCTTCATGAATCCTCCCTGATTCGGCTGATTGCAGGTGGCGTTGGGCTTGGCATTCTGAAAGCGCATTGCCGGACACGGCAACAAGAGATGTTTCCCTCTACCGGGCTCATGCTCGCGTGCAAAAATAATTGCCTGCTGTCGTTCCTGAGCGGAATGTTGGAACGTACGCTTTCTTGCTGGTCTGAACTTGGGCCCCCTGGCGTTCAATGCCGTCCTGCGGCTGATCGTCAGCTATTTAACCGTACCGCTGAACGTGGCTAGAGGCTGTCCCGAGCTAATCTCGGATCTGGTGTACGGCGGCAGGCGGGGGATACGAGGAAGGCGGTGGCGGTTGGCTGAGAATGTTGC
>NZ_SELS01000135.1 GCF_004197395.1 Paraburkholderia sp. UYCP14C
GGGGGCCAGACAAGGTAAGCGCAAATTCCTATCATAAGCGGCGAAGTTATGAAAACTGACGGGCTTATGTGGACGTCCGCATAAACGGCCTACAGCTTGAGGTCCCGTGCGGCAAACGCCTGGTCGAACTGCCGTGCGCGCTGCACTTCGTCGCTGTGCAGATAGGTCGACGTCGTCGAGATCGACGCGTGCCGCAGATTGTCGCGCACCATGACCAGTTCGGCGCCCCGCGCGAGTGCGTGGGAGGCGTGCGTGTGGCGCATCCAATGCGGGCTCGCGCGGCGCAGCTTCTCGGCCGTCCCGGGCCGCTCGTCCTGGATCGCGTCGGCCACCAGCACAAAGAACCGTCTCAGCACGCGCCAGAGCCGCGTGCTCTCAATGCCTGCGCCGTCCTCGTCGAGGTTTGCGACAAGCGGCGTTGCCGGGTTCCAGCGCGCAGGCGTGACCGGCAGGCCCCGCTGCACGAGGTGCTGGTCGAGCGCCGTCCGCGCAAGCGGCGGCAACGCCACCTTGCCGCGCTTGCCACCCTTGCCGAGCACGTGCAGCCAGTGATCACCGTGCTCATCCCGATGGATGTCGGCGAGCGTCGCGCCAACCAGCTCGCTGGCGCGCAGGCCCGTCGCATAGCCGAAGTCCAGCAGAAACCGAACGCGTTGCGCGGCCGGCACACCCCGGCCATAGGACCATTCGAGGCCGTCGGCAATGGTGCGGATCAGCAGCCACTCGCCCTCGGAGAAACCGCGCGACGCGTCCAGGCCCGCGCGCGATGCGTGGCTCTTGACCTTGACGCCGGCGAACGGATTCGCCAGCACGTAGCGCTGCTCGACCAGCCAGCGAAATAGCGCCGACAGGACATTCAGTGCGTACGCCGCTGATCTGGGCGAGAGCGCGCCGATGAACGGTCGCCATTCGACACTGTGCCGTGGCCGCGACGGCCCGACCCAGCGCTCGCGCGGCGTGGGCCGGCGCAGGAAGGCCCGGTACGCGATCGCGTCGTCAGTGGTGAGCGACGACAGCGCCCGGCCTCGCTCGATGATCGCCCACAGGATCAGGCGCTCTGCTTCCTTGCGGTAGGCGCGCTGCGTGGTGGCCGATTCATGCAGCGACAGCCAGGACTGGATCGCCTCGTAGTCGTTGGATGCATTCAGCAGGCAGGCGGCCCGCGGCGCGCGGAACTGTCCATGCGAGCCGTCGACTTCGTGCGGCACGCGCAACTGCTCCCACGGCACGACGTCCCCGGCCGGTGCCGCGACGATCAACGCCCGGGCCCGTTCGGTCAGTGCTGGATGGGCGGCAAAAAACGCCTCCACGCGACGCGCGCCAGCGACGCCGAGTCCGTCGATCGCGATCCACCAGCGGCGCCGGCGCGGAATCCGCACGGTCAGATCGGCCAGCGTCCGAATGCCATGCGCCTGCAGGGCGGCCACCACGCGCAGTGGCAACCACCGATCGATCTCGTCAGCAATATGCGGAACCGGTGCTGGCAGGCTGCGCAGCAACTCGATCGTGCGCGCGACGGTGTCGGCCGACGCAGTGGATCGCTCGCCGAATGTTGCGGCCAGGTCGGCTCGGTGACGGCTCGTCGCGAACGCGACCAGGGTGCGCCGAATGCCGCCGAGCACGCCGCGCGCGGATGCTCCTGGCGCCTTGCGGTCGGACAGATAGCGGGCGACGGCTGCTCGGGCGTCGAGCCCGGCGTACCAGGCACGCAGCGCCGCCAGTTCAGCATCGTCGGGAAAGGCAAGGGGTTCGGTCTCACGCGTTTTCATGATTGCCAGTTTAGATCAAAATCAGTGACGGACTGATAATGTTGTTTATCACGCTGGCCTTGTTTTTCTGCAACGCAGCTGCCGCGTGCGACTCCGAATGACTGTTGCGGAGCGACGCGAGAGGCTCAGTACGACCCTCTCCGGCCACTGAAGCAAGGTGAAGTCGAGTGGCAGTTTTGGGGTTCTTTCCGACGTCCGGTTGAGACGGCGCCTGTCTTATCCGTTGCGTAACACTGTTGCTGCGGCGCGCATGCGGCGCTTTCGCTCCTTGCGGAACCACGCCAGCTTCTGTTCGGGATCACCCACGGCGTTGAGCAAGTCGACGTTCTCACGCAGCAGCGCTTCGCTTGCGACCACGTCGTTCAACTCGCCCAGGCGCATCTGGATTTTTTTCAGACGCTTGAGCGTCTTCTGATGTCGCCCACTCAGCACCGGGCCAAACAGCTCAAGGAGATACCGTACTCTCTTGCCCGCTTTCCGGACGTCGTGAAGTGCTGTGTAGTCTGACCGTCTGGCCTTGGTCGCCCGGCGGATTCGCGTGGTCAGATCCTTCTCGGAAGCGGCCACCCGACCGTCACTGAATGCCTGTAACGGCTGGCGACTTTCCGTCGCCTTCAGTACTCGCGACGTCTCTGCGAGCGCAGCGTGAAGCAGCGTCTTCATATCTGCGCTTGAGAGTGTTTCCCTGCTCACCTCAAGCGCCTGCTCCCGCGCTCTGGCAAAGTCCGGGGGCAAACGCCCGTCACCTTTGGGCCGCGTCGCCAGAAGTTCGATGAGGATGTCATAGTCGCGCGTCTTGCCTGCCGCATCGGCCAGGAACTTGAAGAGCGCACGCTGCCGCGTGTTTTCTCCCTTGTCGAGCAGGGGGCGATACGCCCACCACAGCGAACGCATCCGGCGCAGTGCCACGCGCAACTGATGGAGACCTTCTGCGGAGGGTTCATTGACAATCCCTTCGGCCTGCTTCAGGGCCTCCTGGACCAGCGGCGCAGCCAGCCCGGCAAACGCGGTCTCGGCAGTTTCGTCACGAGTTTCGCTTTCAGGCATTTCCCTAGGATTCATCTGATCTCCTGGCAGCCAGTCTGGCATGCAGGCAGAACGATCACGAAATCACAGGATTGCAGGCATTGTCAGGATGACGCAACCAGAGTATTTCGAATACGCGGAATTTCCAGCTGCCGACGATTGGCGTCGTCGCTGCGCCGCAACACAGTCTTGAACTCGCGGAATAGGTGTTTATACTAAGCACGTCTCCTCCATGTCTCCTCGATATGGATTCGGCCCGCTCTTGAGCGGGCCTTTTTTCTGGCCGGGACGGACGTCCCATCAGTTTTTGCGCCGTGCTATAGTCGTTGCCCAATCGCCAGCGCGAGCCCAACGTCCATGTCCTGCGACGCCTGCGCCAGAATGCAAGAGAGCGCGATTCCAACGGGCCATGGCTGGCTGGTGGAAGCGCGCAGTCCCACGAGGTTGCGTCCGCTCGGGCGACCAGCAGTGGTCGTGCAACTTTATCGCTGCCGCCTATGCGTCACCAACTGGCTATCGGAAAGCGACCCTCTGGATCCCGGTACCGCCGAATGGGTGTGTCTGCATAACGCTTCAAATGTCCTTGCCCCAGTTTCAACGTTGCACCCGGGTCCAGCCTGCCCTTCGCCTACGCCTGCTTTCGAAGCGGGTCTCGGCGACCGCGCGTCGCTAACAGAGTCGCCACGTCACAGCTTCAGCTAGCTACACGACTTGGTCAATCCGACCGGATGCCATGCCTGCAGGGGCCCTGAACGCCGGGTACTCTCACCCTCCCTCTTCACCGGCAGCTCGGATCTTCCCTTGCGAGATGGAGATATCATTGTCAGCAGGACCTTGTGGGTCGCTTTGAGCCATATCATCGGTAGCGCCACGTCCTCGACGCCAAATTCGTAGGCGATGCTTTCGTCCGACAGATACCGCGCACTATCTGAATGCAAGTTTCACGCGGTAACGTCGATCTCTCAAAGTTGCGCGCACGCTCAAGTCTCGCCTGGGTATCGACGCAGCGTTACCTGCATGCACTCCGACGGAGCTGAACATGATCAGAGTCGCAATCGCTGACTCGGATGAAGGAGCGCGCTTCTATCCGCACGCTACTGGCAGCCTCCAGTGACATAAAAACCGTCAAGGAGGCATTCGATGGCTGCAGCACGCTGGCGCTCCTACAGTCAACACAGTTCGACGTGTTGACGCTCGGCTTGCCTATGCTCGGATTGCAGGGGGAAGACCTGATACGGGAAATAAAAGGGCAGCAGCCGTCGCTGCGCGTCATCGTGGTCACTGCGCTCGCGACCGAGGACAACGCAGTAGGCGTGTTCAAAGCGGGAGCGTCCGGCTTTGTCGTGAAGTCGAGTCTGGCCGACGATCTGCTCGCCGCGATTCGCCGCGTTGCATCCGGAGGCGTCTACGTCAGCCTCTAGTCCTCTGGTATTCCCGCAGAGATGAATGAGCAAAGCGCTTCGTTGAAGCGCTGAAGCAGCGTTTGTCTCCCCGACAGGATGGTCGTTTGCTGACCATAGCAGACGCCTGAACTTCCAATCCTCCGCAGCGCCGAATGACGGGTCGTGGCCGACTGCTGCCCGACGCGAGCACCAGTGGCACCCCTGGTGGCCGTTGTTTCTCAGACGTCGCCAGACTTGTCGTTCGGGGACAGCGCTTCGAGCGGTTCGAGGATCGCTCTCACCCCGGTGAGCTCAGCAACGAAATCGTCTAGCAGGTCGAGCGCATCCATCACCTGCTCGGGCAAGGTGCCTTCGCGTCGCGACGGTACCGACGGTGCGCCGTTCAACACCGAGTGCGCCATACTGTGGATCGCCAGGAGATCGTCACGTAGCCCCTCGGGATCATGAAGTTGAGTTCGGATGCGATCGACGATATCGACGGCGGCCAGCAGGCGGGCTGTGTCGTAGCTCGATTCGAGCCGCTCAAGCGCGGCGGTATCGACATCGCCGAAATAGGTCGTAGTGGTGGCCGGGCGTGCAGTCATAAACGGGATGCGTAGGTGCGGGCAGCTTGACCGAAGAGCGGGTCCCTGATCCAGGCTTCCGGCCGACGATCCAGGTGCAGTTTGTAGTGGCCGAAGCGGCGGATGTTGTGGGTCGGATACGGGCTCAGAAACTCGATGTCTTCGGCGCGCACCTTCTCGCCGTTTGCCGCCATCTCGCGCAGCGCCTGCATCATGTCCACCGTGTTTTGCAAGATCACGGCCGACGCGACGAGATCGTTGTAGCGTAGCCGTTTTTGCTGCTCCTCTGGCTCGTTCTCGGCGATCACGTCCCCGCCGAACGACAGCCACTTCGAGAAGCCATTGTACGACTCGATCTTGTTCGTGTTCGCGGTGACCTCCTGCCGCAATTCGAGGCTGCCGATCCACTCGAGCAGGAACGCCGTGCGAACGACGTTGCCGAGCTCGCGGGCGGCCAGGTACAGCCGGTTCTTGCGGCTTTCGGAGCCGAGCCGACGCAGCAGCAGCGGCGACGAGATCGTCCCCGCCTGAATCGACAGCGCGACCTGCATCAGCTCCTGCCAGTGCTGCTCGATCAGCTCCCAGTCGATGGTCGCCGTGAACAGCTTGTCGATGTGCTTGTATTTGGCCTTGCTGTCCGGCCGGTACAGCACGAGGTCCTTCCAGTTGCGAATCCGCGGCATCAACCTGATGCCGAGCAGGTACGTGAACGCGAAAACGGCGGCCGACTGGCCCTGCGTGTCGGCATGAACGGTGTCCGCCTTGACCGACAGCCCCGCCTTCAGCAGTCCCTCGATCACATAGATCGCTTCCCACACGCCAGGTGGAATGAAGTGCTGGAACACCGCGATATAGTTGTCGGCGACATGCCGGTACGCGACCGCGCCCATTTTTCGGTAGCGAAAGTGATAGCCGGCCAGCAGGTTGTTGTCGTAGAAGTCGTACTGGGTGCCGTCGGCCGCCACCGTCTTGCCATCGCCCCAGTGTTTCGGCAGATCGAGCCGCAGGTACAGTTCAATCAGCTCGCGTTGTGCGGTCTCGAGCTTGTCCAGGCTCATGTGCCGACGATTGACGAACGACAGCATGTGTGCGGTGACATCGGAGTCGAGATGGCGGGCCGCCTGGGTCGGGCCGAGGTTGCAGCCCATCGCGAAAATGGTCAGCAGGTAGCGCTCGGCGGCCTTGCGAATCTGCGGATCGCTTCCGGACAACGGCCCGAAGTGTCGCGTGAAATGGGTCCAGTGCTCGATGTTTGCGAGGATGTCCAGCATGTTACGCGTCGGCAGGCGAGCGTTGAGACGCTCCTGCAAAGCGATGGCGCTTGCCGGAATCTCCTTGGCGACGGTTTTGCGCAGGATCGGCTCGCCGTGACGGTCTATCACGACGTGCTCGCGCTTGCGCGGCAATTCGGCGTCGAGCTTGTGGGAGGCGTCGGTCAGCCATTGACGGAGATGGCTCACGAAGCCACTGCCGGTCGTGGGCATGCCGAGCTTGTCGCAATAGTCCGGCAACTGCTGCTCGCATTGCCGCCATGGCAACAGGTGATCGCGATAGTCGGCATACGCGTCGGAGCCCGATACGCACAGATCGCCGACCCGTAGTTCCTCGGCCATGTACGAAAACACGCAGAGTTCGAGATACCGGCGATTGGTCGGCGATCCGTCGCCGTGCGAGCGCCACACGAGCTTGCGCCATCGCGGCGCGGCGAAACTCACGTCGACGTCCGCGTCGATCCACTCCCGATGCAGCGATTCGTTCTCCAGCACCGCGTCGAGCGCGTTCAGCAGCGAGCGAACCGGGCTGGTCGAATCCCATTCGAGCGTACGGGCGACACGCATCATGACCGAACGGTGCGCCTTGAAGTGCTTCCAGAGCAGCGGGAGATAGTTGCGGCCGCTGAACGCACGGATCGCCGCACAGCTCTCGCGCAACGGCTCCAGATCGCCTTTCGGCGCTAGCAGCTTCCTGACCGCCCGGGCGATGGCCGTCTCATCGGATTCGTCGGCCAGGATGTCGACTACACCGTCAAGCAGGCCGACGAGGTCTTCGACCTGATCGCGCTGTTTGCGCTGAATGGCGTCCAGCTCGTCGCTTGCGCGCTTGTGGATGGCGCCCATGCGCCTCACAAACATGTCGGCGAGATCGTCGCGGGCGCGCACGCGCATGCGGTTGAGCAGCGCGACGATCAAGGTGTAGCGCTTCTCGGGCAGCGTGTCGTTCCTGAGCGCCGACGCGTCGAGCGCCATCGCCTGATTCGCTAGCGAGCGCAGCTTCGAGGCTGGAATCCCGGCGACGGCCAGTGAAAAGTCACCGAACTCGTCGAGCCAGGCAATCTGGTCGATTAGCAGCTCCAGATGCTGGCGCGACGGGCGTTTCGCATGACGCTTGATCCGGTTGTAGGCCGTCTGCCGGGTCGACAGATCGCGCGCGAGCAACCGGTCCAGCGCAAGCATCTGTTGATCGGTCAGCCGTCGCATGACACGCTTGAAGAGCCGGGACTGCGCGCGGGCGTGGATCTGTTCGGTCAGCCGGTCGAGCGTCGAGAACGCCGGCAGCTCGATATCGCGCGCGATGAGTTCGTCGATCGTCGCGTTGATGATGTCCACCGGCTGGTCCATCGTCAGCGACGCCGTGTGCGCTGCCCGTGTTGCTATCGCGTTCGCGTCAGTGCCGTAATAGGGCTTCACGTCGAGCCACGTGCGTACCGCGGCGTAATGCCGGAAGAGCGTTGGAGACGACGCGGTGTCGTAGCCGAATTGCACGGTGTCGCCGATATCGGCGGCCGCCCGGACGTGATCAACGATGGCGGTCGGAATAGCGTCAAGCGGCGGAAAATAGTGCAGTTGCTGAAAGATCTTCAGCAGCACCAGCAGGCCCAGTCGAGGTCGCTCGCCACGTGTTGACCGGCGTGCCCATTCAAGCTCGTCGGGCAGCGGCGTGTAGCAGGCTTGCAGTTCCCGGGGTGCCAGAACCTCGGGGAAGCGCGGGTACGCGGTGCGTTCGAGGGTAGCCATTGCGGATCGTCCGGATCGCAGAGGGCCGCCTAGATTAGCGCAAGAGAAGTCGGATGTTATTGCGGAAAATCGTAATAATCAGAGCCGCCTTTATAACTATACGGCCTATGATAGGAATTTACGCTTACCTTGTTCATGCCCC
>NZ_SELS01000136.1 GCF_004197395.1 Paraburkholderia sp. UYCP14C
TCAGTTCAACGGCACATTTCATCGGCAGACAGGTCATCAGAATCACATTGCCTGTCAGACCCCATATTTTGAAATTCGTTTACTCGTCGCACTTATCACGCACGTTGACGGCACCGCGCGTGTACAGACCGTGAACACGCAGCAGAACCCACGGATGCACGCGCTGCTCACGCAGTTCAGTGCTCGGACCGGCTCGGGTGTGCTGTGCAACACGTCGCTGAACTTCAACGGCACTGGATTCATCAACCGCACGAGCGACCTCTACCGATATTGCAAAACGACAGGCGTCGACGGCTTCGTCTACGACGACCGGTTCTGCGTAATCCGCAAGTAAGCTCCCACCGGGCGGCCAGAAGGGCTCTGATGTGATGGACGACTCCCGCGACGCCCGAGGGGTTTATGCCCAAGTGGAGAAGTCGTGACTTCCACGGCAAAGGAGCGAATGAAATGAACGCGTCCCACCCCGTGAATGGGTAAGCAACGCAAGATCGCATATCGTTGTGCCAATAGCATGCGCATGGCAAAAATGGAGGACCATTGATGCCTTCGCAGCTAAACCCGAGAGTCCAGCATGAATCGTACGGCAGTGGGTGTAGACATCGCAAAAAACGTGTTCGTGCGACCTGCAAGTCGCGTGAGTTTCTGTTTCACAGGAGCAGGTATGACCTGACGAAACCGGTTGTTCCATCAACCGTTCCCTCCCCGGACATGCGGAGCCGGTAACAGCTCGGTATGAGGCTTCGGGGACAACGTAGCCGCCGGTTATCCGGTACGCCGAGCCGCGAGGCAGAGCGGAATCTGCCAGCACAAAGGCGGAGAGGAGCAAGGGATGAGTGGGTACGACCAACATATGTGAACTTCAGTTTAACGTCGTGATCTTTGACAAGCCAAATGTGCTGAGAGGCTTGAACCAAAACGGTACGCGGTGAGGAATGGTCTCCGAATACTGGACCGTCATGGACAGAACGACCGCCGGCGAAGCAGAAGGGTCCGCCCCGCTCGGAAATTCATGCGGAACAGGGTAAGCCCATGGTACCGCCGGCAACGGCAGGCGAACCGCAAGGAACGCTGTTGGTACTGCGGGTAAAGGAATGCGGAGAAATGATATGAACGCCTCCCACCCGTGAGCGGTGGAAGCTGTAAGGAAGGCGGAGCCTCACGGGCCAACGGCATCAGAGTGCCCAGATGGAAGACCATAGGGGTTTTCCTGGCAAACCGGAGGCTCCGACATGAAGCATATGACCGTAGGCGTGGACATTGCGAAGAACGTGATGCAACTCCATTACATCGATGCAGCGACGGGCGAGATTGTGAACAAACCGGTGAAGCGAGGCGCGTTTCTGGAACACTTCGTGAATCTGGCTCCGTGCCTGATCGGCATGGAAGCCTGCGGCGGTTCACAGCACTGGGCTCGCAAGCTGGTGGCGATGGGCCATCAAGTGAGGCTGATGCCGGGGAAATTCGTCAAGGCGTTTGTGATGGGTAACAAGAGCGACATGACTGACGCGAAAGCAATTTGGCTAACTGTGCAGCATGCGGACAGATCGGTCGCGGTGAAGACTGAAACGCAGCAGGCGGTGCTGGGACTGCACCGGATGCGCGAGCAACTGGTGAAATTTCGCACCATGCAAATCAACAATCTGCGCGGCTTGCTGACCGAATACGGCGAAGTGATGGGCAGGGGGCGGACCGCGCTGGATAAAGCGATGCCGGGCGTTCTGGAGCGACTGGTTGATCGTTTGCCGACGATCCTGATTGATACGCTGCGTGAGCAATGGAGCGGACTTACTAATCTTGACAAGCAGATTGCCAGCATCGAACGGCGGCTGCAGACATGGATGAAGGAAGATAAGGGCTGCAAGGCAATTGCTGCGATTCCGGGCGTTGGTCTGCTGACGGCAACGGCAGTAGTCGCAACGATGGGGGACGCCAAGACGTTCCAGTCTGGACGCGAGTTCGCAGCATGGATTGGGTTGGTGCCAAGGCAAGTTGGCACTGGCGGCAAGGTGCAGTTGCTGGGGATAAGCAAGCGAGGCGATGTGTATCTGCGCAAGCTGTTGATCCACGGCGCCCGGAGCGTGCTGTGTCTCGCGAAAGAGCCGGGGCCCTGGGTTGAAGAGATCAAGAAGCGGCGCCCGATGAATGTGGCGGCTGTGGCACAAGCGAACCGGATGGCCCGCACGATCTGGGCGATCCTTGCGCATGACAGGCAGTACGAAAAGGGCTACGTGAGCGTGAAGCCTGTTTGATCGGCAAGCCTTGTGTAGAAGAAAGGTAATTTTTGCAGGATGATACGTCGAAAGGTTGCGCTGGCAATCGTATGCAATGACAAGACAGGTCGGACCGGGACTCGCTAAACCTGAATTCGCTTTCGAGCTTCGAGCTCGCCGGAGAAATGAGGTGTGGGTCAGCGGATTTCATAGTGGGCCGCGGCGTATCAGGCTGCAACAAGCCCGGATATAAAGCTGCAACCCATCCTGTCGTCGTCAGAGTAAACGAAAAACCTTCGCAAACGGGAGGCGTTCATATAAAGCGAATGCCCGGCTGTAATGGACGGGATACGGGCTGAGACATCGTCCGACGCGAAAGCGGGCAGACTTCCGCGCGGTCATTCATGGCGAGAGAACGTTGACCAATCGTTATACGAGGGAAGGCAGATGACGGTGACCGACGCGAAAGCGACCAGCGCCGGTGCGCCCTCGCGCTCTGCCCAAATGTGGGATCAGGTGAACTGGTCTCATTGAGGCAGCTGTGAAACGACTTCAGGTGCGTATCGCCAAAGTAACCCGGGAAGGCCGATGGGGCAAGGTGAAAGCACTGCAACGTCTGCTGACCCGCTCGCATAGCGGCAAAATGCTGGCCGTGAAGCAGGTGACGGAGAATCGCGGTAAGAGAACGCAGGGGGTGGACGGCAAGATCTGGTCATCTCCGGCGGCCAGATGGAACGGAATGAGGTCGCTTCGGCATCACGGCTATTGTGTGATGCCGCTGACACGCGTTTACATTCCCAAGAGTAACGGCAAGAGGCGTCCGCTGGGAATCCCCTGTATGCGGTGCAGGGCGATGCAGGCGTTATGGAAGCTCGCTCTGGAACCGGTGGCAGAAACTCTGGCGGACCCGAATTCCTACGGCTTCCGCCCCAAAGCTCGACGGCCGATGCCATTGAACAATGCTTCATCATTCTGGCGAAGCGAGCTTCGCCAGAATGGATTCTGGAAGGTGACATCCGAGGTTGTTTCGACAACTTTAGAGCGTGTTAGGAACTTCGATTGAGACCTGGTATCCTGGCGGGATGAAAAGAACAGACCGCAAAGGGTATCCGACTGATGTGTCGGATGAGGAATGGAGTTTCGCGGCACCGTATCTGACGTTGATGGACGTCGACGCGCCCCAGCGCAAATACGAACTGCGCGACATGTTTGATGCATTGCGCTGGATGGCTCGTGCCGGCGCGCCGTGGAGGATGCTGCCCAATGATTTCCCGCCGTGGGAGCTGGTGTATCAGCAGACTCAACGCTGGTTGCAGGCGGGCTGCTTTGAGAGCATGGTGAGCGACCTGCGCTCGGTGATACGCGTGGCACAGGGCCGTCGGGGACAGCCCAGCGCGGTCATCCTCGATGGCCGCACGATACAGTCGACCTGCGAGAGCGGCCCGCGTGCGGGTTATGACGGTTATAAGCGCAAGCGCGGTAGCAAGGTACATATGGCAGTAGACACGTTGGGACAGTTGCTGGCGGTGCACGTAACCCCAGCCAATGAACAGGAGCGCGCACAGGTAGCGGAGCTTGCGCGGCGGGTCCAGCAGGTAACAGGACGAACGGTCAAGGTGGCATTTGCCGATCAGGGATACACGGGCAAAGAGCCAGCGCAGGCTGCATTCGACGAGGGCATTGACCTTCAGGTGATCAAACTCGAAGAAACGAAAAAGGGCTTCGTTCTGCTCCCCCGCCGGTGGGTGGTCGAGCGCAGCTTTGGCTGGCTCAACCGTTTCCGGCGTCTCGCACGTGACTATGAACGGCTCCCCGAAACTCTCGCCGGGCTTCATTTTGTCGTCTTCGCAATGCTCATGCTTGTCCACGCCGTGCCAGTACTTCAAAGTTCCTAACACGCTCTAGTCACGCATGGATCCTGGAGCGCGTACCGATGGACAAGGCTATCTTGCGGCGGTGCCTTCAGGCCGGATTTATCGATGAGGGAACCTTGTTCGAGACGTCGGCGGGTACCCCGCAAGGGGGAATCGTTACGCCGCCTACAACGTTGCATACTTTTCGCTCCTTCGTCTGAATCGTTCGAATTTTCGTTGCCGCAAAGCGGCGGCTGCGGATCGACGCGGAACACAACGACGATTTCGTCCTTGTGGATTTCGACGCGCTTGACCAGACCAAGAACGATCCTGCGTTTGGCTTCAAGGTCAATTGCATCCAGCTTTTCATTGATAGCGGCTGCAAATTCTTCAAGCCGGTTGATAACGAGAAACAGCTCGCTTTGCGTCGCTCCGTGGCGCCGTGACTCTTGGATCTGCTGTTCAATCTGTTCGAGCCGGCTCTTGAACGTCTGCATGAAACTCCCCACTTTCGGGCTCACCTGCCGTCGGACACTTTTCAATGTCAAAACGGCATCAATTCGAAATCTGGCTCGGCGCGCACGAGCCTGCAACGTTTCAGCCAGAGCTTCAGATTCTTGATATCTTCGAGTGCGGCGAGATCTTGCTTAAGGGTCCGGATGTTCAGTTGAAGCTCCTTGAGATCGCCAGCGAGGTTGCGCAGGACCGTATCCGGGGAAACGGGTTCAAACGGGTCGATTCCGTAGGCGTAGCGAAAGGCCGACTCGACGCGGAGGATCTCCTGGTCGAGTTCACGGATCTGTTCCTTCAGGACTACGTTGTAATGTTTCAGCCGCTCCTCGCTCATGCTGTTCAGGGCATGCTGATCGATATGCTCGAGCTCCAGTTGCAGCTCTAGCAACTGCAGCAGGTCGGTTTTCTGGTAGGCCTCGTTGACCCGCTGCATCAGCCGGGTTTTCCGCTCCCGCTCCTGCGCATCGGTTTCGCGATCCGGATGCAGCTCGCTGGCGAGTTTTCGGTAGACCTCGCGAATGGACAGGTTGATCTTTGCCTGCTGTTCCTGTGCCCGAGCTTCGGCGGCCTGCTGTCGCGATGATTTCTTCCGCTTTGCGCGTCGGGCATCCAGCTCTGCATTCTGGGCATCCCATTCCTCCTCGGTTTGCCGGAAATGGGTCTCTGCACGTTGCAGCAGGTCTTCCGGCGAGCTCAGGTCCAGATCGTCCCCCAGATCGACACCGAACACCGTCTCAAACATGAACTTCATCCCGTCGACCTCTTCGGCCACCTGGCTGTCGTAGCTGGTAGGGCTGTATTTGTCATAGATGGCTTTCAGCTCTTTTCCTTCATCATTGTCTTCGTCGATCAGGTCTCCGGCCAGATCCAGGATCACTAGCGCAACCTTACGGCGCTCGGCTTTGGTCAGTCGTTCGTAGGCACGGTCCAGGCAATGCACCATCCGGATCTGGAGTGCGGACGATTTCTGCTCAAGCGGGAGAAGCTCGTTGACGTACTGCTGCTGGAAAACGGGTGTAACCGATTCCCAGGCGCGAAGCCGCTTGCGTCGTTTCTCGATCTGTCTGATCGCCGCGTTGAACGCTTTTTGCCCTTTCGACAGGGCGGACTTGTTGTGATCGTGCGCAACGGCAACGGACCGTGATGTCCTGTTCATGGGGAATTTCCGCTGAAGGCGAGTAAAGGCAATGACGGCATACATTTTACCCCGACGGCCCGACGTGCGAATCGCTCCGTCGACCAGCAGGGAGGTGAAATTTTGTGCGGCCCTATCGCTAAGGCTTATTAGCGATAGACCGCTATTTTAGGACAAAACTCAGGTCTTGAAAAATCCGTCACACATGGCCGTCTCACCTTCACGCTGCCGAATCTATAATCGCAGAATGCCGAACATCGATCCGCCCCTGTCGTTTCCCGATACGCCGTCTGTATCCATGCTGCGCGCATGGTACGCAGGCATGGGCTCGCGCGAAGCGGTCGAGCGCTATCACCCTGATGCGCTCAGAGATGGAAAGTCAGCGCGCGGCGTGATCGGCCGCGTTCGCCGACAGATCGTCGAATTCGCCCTCAACCGTCACCGCGAGGATCTTGCAAGGCTTTTCCAGTGCCCCGCGAATGAGCGTGAGTATTATCGCAAGGCGGCCACCCTGGCGCTGGATATGCTGCCATCGCTGCAGGCCCCGCAACCCCAGGTCACCGACCCGGTCGACATCTGGCTGCCGGTGCGGGTCGCAGCTGTCCTGCATCAGCATGGCTCCGTACGCTAGCGGATCTGACCGTGCGCATTCCCCGCCGGCGGCGCTGGTGGCTTGTGGTTCCCGGACTTGGTGAGCGCAGCGCGCGCCGTATCGAAGCATTCTTTGCCGCTTATCCGGCACTCACTGAGCGGGCGCGTGCACTGGTCGTGGTCGCGGCCCCCGAGCCTGTCGCGTCGTGGGAAAACATCCGCGTACCGCGCGAAGTCGATGGCTCGCACGGCGTTTTTCGTGCGCCGAAATCCATGTGTGCGCTTGAGGCCGATAACGACTGGCAGGCCATCAACGCATGGCTCGAACGGCACGAAGCCAACGACACCCAGCGCGCCTATCGCCGCGAGGCAGAACGGCTGCTGCTGTGGGCCATTGCGGAGCGCGGCAAGGCGTTGTCGTCGCTGACCAGCGAAGATGCGACTACCTATCGCACCTTCCTGCGTCATCCCGCGCCACGCGCCCGCTGGGTCGCACCCGCGCGACCGCGGTCCTCGCCCGAGTGGCGGCCGTTCACGGGCACGCTCTCACCTGATTCCATCGCCTACGCACTCTCGATTCTGCGTGCAATGTTCCGCTGGCTGATCGACCAGCGTTACGTGCTCGCCAATCCATTTGCCGGTCTCAAGGTGCGAGGTGCGCGCCGCAAAGGCAAACTGGACAGTTCCCGGGCCTTCACGACCAGCGAATGGGAACTGGTCCGCACGATCGCCGATGGGATCGAGTGGTCGTGTGGCTGGGCGGTACCGGCCGCGCAGCGCCTGCGTTTCGTGCTTGACTTCGGCTATGCGACAGGCCTGCGGGCCGCTGAACTTGTCGGCGTTACACTCAACGGCATTGAAACCGGCGCTCGCGAGTTTTGCGCTGGACCAGTATCTGGCGCAACGTGGTTTGCCTGTCACGCCCGACCGATGGGCGCCCGATACACCACTACTTGGCCACCTCGATGAGCCCGGCGGCATCACTACGCCGCGCCTGAGGCAGATGCTGCGCCGGTTCTTCGATAGAGCGGCCGATACCATCGAGGCCGACCATCCGCCGCTAGCAGACAAGCTGCGACGGGCCACGCCGCACTGGATGCGGCACACGCATGCGACAAACGCATTGGCCAACGGTGCATCGCTTACGACCGTGCGCGATAACCTGCGCCACGCATCAATTTCGACGACTTCTATCTATCTCGATGACGATGAAGTACAGCGCGCGCATAAGATCGAGCGGATCTTCACACGACGGCCGGCCGCTTAGCAACATGCGCGCACGCGTCCAGCGCCCCGCCTGGCGCGGTTTTGGCAGAAATTTTTCCATTTATGGGCGTTGGGCACTTTTAGAGGGGGCGGTTTCAAGCCGAAGTGCAACAAGGGGGTTAATGTTTAGCGTCTTGGGGTTGACTTGCTGAGGCGAGCGTAGCG
>NZ_SELS01000137.1 GCF_004197395.1 Paraburkholderia sp. UYCP14C
CGAAGCCCGTCAGGAAAGGCTGATGAAGCTGGCCGCCTGAGCTGCAAAAGCTTGTCCAGACAACCGGAGCCGATACAAGGCAGGGTTCTTTCCCGGCGTGATTTTCTATCTGAGCTCGTGGTTTCCCGAAAACAGACGCGGCGTCATTATTTCCTGTTTCATGGTGGGCTTCCCCATCGCTGGGCTGGTGGGCGGTCCGATCTCCGGCTGGGCAATGACACAGCTTGCGCATGTCGCCAATCTGGCTGGATGGCAATGGCTCTATATCGTCGAGGCGCTTCCCGCAATCGCGCTGGGGATTCTGACGCTCTTCATCCTGGACGACAATATCGACAAGGCGAAATGGCTGACTGAAGCGGAAAAGAACATCCTGCGTGAAGGATTCCGGGTCGAAACGGAGCGCAAACGCACGAACAATCAACAGGTGCATGGCACGCTTGTGCAGGCTCTTGCGGACCCCAAGGTCTACATGCTCGCCTTTGTCGACTTTGCATTCGTGTCCGGAACGTATTCCGTCACGTTCTGGCTGCCGACCGTCATGAAAAACTCGGGCATCACCGACCTCGCTCAACTCGGGTGGCTCTCGGCCATTCCCTACGGCATTGGCGCGATCGGCATGGTGGCTATCAGTCGAAACTCGGACCGAACGCTAGAGCGGCGCTGGCATGCGGCCATCGCTGGCATTATCGGTGCCATCGCCCTGCTTCTGGTGTCGCATTCGTCGAACTCGCCCGCAACCACGGTTACGTTGCTCACCATAGCATCCGTTGGGATCTTCGCGACGAACGTGCTCATCTGGTCGATTGCGGCCGACTACCTGCACGGCTCGCCTGCGGCAGCCGGAAGCATTGCGTTCGTCAATTGCATTGGCCTGCTCAGCGGGTTCTTCAGCCCTTTTGTCATCGGCTGGCTGAAGACGGCAACGGGAAGTCTCGTCAGTGGTCTTTATGTCATGACCGCTCTTCTGCTTCTCGGAATCCTGGTCATGCTTGTAGGACTCAAACCTCAAACCGCTAAATCGGCGCGCCCGCCCAAGAAGGCATCGTTAGCGGGGTAGTCGAGACAAGCGCCTTCCATTCTGAACGACCAGCCATAGGCGGATACCGGTCCGCCAGCTGGCATCAACAGCAAAGAAACTCATGCATAAAATCGCCATACTCGATGATTTCCAGAATACCTCGTTGAAATTCGGGGATTGGGCAAGCCTGCGGAATCAAGCGGAAATCACTGTTTTCACTGACCATATCGATAACGAAGATGCGCTGGTGGAACGCCTACTGCCATTCGACATCCTGTGTGTGATGCGAGAACGGACATGGTTCCCGCGAAGCGTGCTCGCAAGGCTCCCCAACCTCAAAATGCTGGCAAGCACCGGCCCGTGGAATGCCGCCATCGATATCGAAGCAGCGGACGACCTCGGCATTACAGTCTGCGGAACCGCGTCGTCGCTAACCGCGGCAGCGGAGCAGACATGGGCGCTCATCCTCGCGGCGGCTCGCGACATCCCGCGTGAAGTCGCATCGTTTCGCAGCGGCGGATGGCAGGTGTCGGTTGGGCGCGACCTCAACGGCAAAACGATCGGACTCCTCGGGCTGGGTTATTCCGGTAGCGTAACGGCACGTGTGGCGCAGGCGTTCGGAATGAGGACCATTGCGTGGAGCCAGAACATGACCGCTGAATCCGCGGCCACGCACGGTGCTCAATATGTATCGAAAGACAAGCTGTTCGCGACCAGCGACATTCTGTCAATCCACGTTCGGCTTTCGGAGCGCACCCGCAACCTGATCGATGCGCGCGAGTTGTCCCTGATGCAAGCGCACGCACTCATCGTGAACACCGCCCGCGGCCCGATCGTGAACGAGGAAGCGCTCATCGACGCACTGAAACGCAAGCAGATTGCCGGTGCGGCCCTCGACGTCTTCGACGTGGAACCGCTGCCGCAAAACCATCCGTTCCGGACCATGGACAACGTGATCGCGACGTCGCATATCGGGTACGTCACCGAGGGTTCTTACGAGTTCTACTATGGCGAGTCCGTTGAGAACATCCAGGCCTGGATCAAAGGCAAACCCATTCGCACGTTGACCGCGGAGAGACGAGAAATCAGCTATCGGACCACAGCCTCCTGACGGTGCCCGTTTCTCGCCCAGACATGCGGCGCGTTGCGCCGCATGTCTTTCAGTCCTTCAGTCAAGCCAGTGTGCGTCAGGTGTGTTCGGAGTTCTCCGGAATCACCCGCTCACGTTGTCCGCGAGGCGGCTTCCAGTTGCTCCGGCTGCATCAGTTCGCGGTCTAGTCCATAAAGGGCGATCGCTGCTTCACGGCTGATGTAACCATCAGCAACGTCAGCCAGCACCAGTGCGCGCGCGCGCTGCGCGGGTTCGCCGAAGCCGCCGCTACCGGCCGGCTGCACGACGACGCGATCATTCCGGAAGACGACAGTTTGACCGCCTTTTGCGGGCACAGCCGTTTCCTGTCCATTCGCGTGCTGTACCTTGCAAACGAACGGGCTGCCCGCAAGGCCACCGAAATGCCCTTCCGGTGCGGTGCGCCCGCGTTCCCCCGAGACCGTAAACGTGGCTTCATCATATTCGACACGATATACACGGCGGGACGTCAGTCCTCCGCGTTGCCGGCCGGCTCCGCCGGTATCCGTGACCAGTGACCACTCTTCGACCAGCAGCGGCGATGTCCGCTCGATCATTTCAATCGACTGTGTGCCGGCATTCCCGACATATACCCGAATGCCGCTCACGCCATCTTTAGCGGCGCGGGCCCCCATTCCACCAGCATGTACATCGTGCATCGTGACGAACGTCTGCCCGGTCTCTGTGACACGTGCCTGGTTGGTGTCGCGCCCGCTAAAGATTCCCGCGCAAGCAGCGCAGTTGCTCTGGCCGAGAATGCGGCCCGGCACCGCGGGTGCAAGCGCCTTGAAAAGAAGATCGATCACCCTGGGCGACGTTTCGGTATTGCCCGAGACCACCGACGCCGGGTATTCGCAGTTGAGAACACTGCCTTGCGGAGCAATGATGGTCACTGGCCGATAGCAGCCCTGGTTGATCGGGATGCTGAGGTCCGTCAACGCTTTTACCGTGAACCACGTGCTGTTGCAGGTGACGGAGAACGGGCAGTTGATTCCGCCGCGGACCTGGGCGCCTGTACCGGTGAAGTCGAACGTGATGTGGTCGTCCTTCACGGTGACCTTGACCTTCAGCAGTGGGTGTTCGGGTTTCCAACCCGGAGCTTCGATCGGGTCGAGATACTCCTGCGCCTCGTAGACGCCGTCCGGAATCCGCGCGATCTCCGCGCGGATGAGCTTTTCCGAATGGTCGAGACTTTGCCTCATCACGTCGCGCAAGGCGTCGGCGCCATACTTCTCCACCAGGTCCACGATGCGCCGCTCACCCACGTAGGTTCCCGCGTATTGAGCCTGGATGTCGAGCCGCAGTTCGTGAGCGTTGCGGCTATTGCGGGTCAGAATTTCGAGTACATCACGTACCGGTTCGTCGTTGCGGTACAGCAGAACCGGCGGGATCCGGATGCCCTCCGCGAATATGTCCCAAGTGGCGATTGCATAGCTGCCGGGCGACTGACCGCCAATGTCGGTCCAGTGGCCGCGGGTCATCACGAACGCAACGATTGCACCGCAAACGAAGACCGGCCGAGTGAACTGGACGTCCGGCTGATGGTTGCCGCCCCCGACGTATGCGTCGTTGCTGACGATAACGTCGCCGGGGCGCAGGTTTTCGCGGCCAATTGCTTCGACCGAGACGCGAGTGGAAATGACAGCCGAGCCTAACATCGTCGGAATATCGTTGCCTTGAGCAACGAGCTGCATGTCCGCGTCGAAAATGGCAGCGGACGAGTCGCCGCTCGCATGCATCAGCGGGCTCCCTGCCGTGCGCATCATGGCGATTTTCATTTCCCGCGCAACCGCAAAGAGGCTGCTACGGATGATTTCGTAGGTAACGATGTCCATGCTCAGGCCGCCAGTTCAATCACAAGGTTCAGGTCGTCGTCGACATGCGCTCGATGCGATGCCTTCAGGATCGCGCAGCTGCTGTGCTCTTCAATGACAGCAGGACCGTCGATGTTCGCGCCGGCCGGTAGCCGGCTTCGGGTAAAGACCGGTAACGCGCTTAGCTTGCCGTCGATGTACACATCGCGGGTGCGATTTGGAGCAATGGTTGCGCGCTCGTCCGCGTGCGCGACACCCCCACGCCAGCCGCTGGTCGTGATGAGTTGCAGGCGCAGGTTCGCGACGATAATCGGTTTATCTTCGCTGACGAAATTCCACAGTCGCTGATGCGCCGCTTCGAACTCACGCGCCAAAGCGGCGCATGAAGCATCGGAGGGCACTTCGACCGTGAGGACATCGGGTTGACCGGCATAGCGACAATCAGCCAGCCGCACAGCGGAGATCTCGCCCCCGTCGACGCCGTGGCGCTGCGCATCGGCTCGGCCTAGCGCGAGCAGCGCTTCATACTCCGCATGCAATCTCTCGTCGCCCAGTTGCGCCAGATCGCATTCGACCGGTCGTTGATAGTCATACTGCTGGTCGGCGACCATCATGCCGAACGCACTGAAGAGACCTGGCAACGGAGGAATCACGACGCGTCGAATTCCGATGTCGTGAGCGAGGTCGACCGCGTGAACGGGGCCCGCACCGCCATAGCAGATGTACGAAAATTCACGCGGGTCATGACCCTTCTCCACCGTCATGATTCGAATCGCTTGCGCCATCAACGCATTGGCGACAGACCGCACCGCCTGGGCCGCATCGGGCACGGTCATTTTCAGAGGCTTCGCAATGGCCTGTTCGACCACCCGCCACGCAGCCTTCGCGTCCAGCTGGAATTCGCCCCCAAGGAAATTGTCCGGGTCGATATAACCCAGCACGAGATTGCAATCCGTGACCGTCGGCCGCTGGCCACCACGTCCATAACAGGCTGGCCCCGGATCAGCAGCCGCGCTTTCGGGGCCGATGCGAATTCCGCCGCCCGCATCGATCCAGACGATGGAGCCGCCTCCCGCGCCCACCGAGTCGATGTCGATGCTGGGCGAACGCACCGTGTAGCTGTGCAGCAAGCTCTTGTTCCTGATTTCCGGCCGGAAATCGCGGATAAGCGAAACGTCGAAGGTAGTGCCGCCCATATCGCCGAGAATGGCGTTGCGCAGATTGCCACGCTTGCAGCTACGGATCGCCGCACTGACACCTCCGGCCGGCCCCGATTCCAGCAGCACGATAGGCCGGTCTGCAACACGCGCTGGACTGGCAAGGCCGCCGTTCGACTGCATGAACAGAAATTTGCCATCAAAGCCAAGGCTCGCGAGTGCATCGACCAGACGGCCGATATATCGCCCGCAAACCGGCCCGAGCATCGCATTGATGACCGTCGAGCTGGTCCGCTCATACTCCATAGCTTCCGGATTGACCTCGTGCGAAGCACAGACGAACCGGTCAGGCAGCATTTCACGAAGTACCGCGATAGCCGCCTTTTCATGCTGCGGATTGACGTGCGCGTGCAGCAAACACACAGCCACCGCTTCGACATCCGACACGCGGACTCGCTCGGCAATCTCGCGCAGATCTTCGTGCGCGAGAGGCGTTTCGATACTTCCGTCAAAACGCAAACGCTCGGTCACTTCAAATCGCCAGCGACGCTCGACCAGCGCCCGCGGGTTGTCGAACAGCAGGTCATAGAGATCGGCGCGGTCATGGCGCGACGCACGCCGCAGCTCGAGGATGTCGCGAAAGCCGCGCGTGGTGATCAATGCGGTGCGCGCCCCGGTGCCTTCCACCACCATGTTCGTCGCCATCGTCGTCCCATGACCAAGAAAGGACACGTCGGCACTGCGGGAGCGCGAGATTTCAAGAATCCTTCGAAAGCCCTCTATCGTTCCTATGACCCGATCCTGGGGTGTAGTCGGCACCTTGGTGGACCAGACCTTGCCGGTCGAATCGTCGACCATGACAACATCGGTGAAGGTGCCTCCGACGTCAATCCCTATCCGTTTCACGCTTGTTAATCTCCGTTGGCGGGCGGTAACCCATTGGAAAATGCCGATGGAATGCGGTGAGCGGTCATATGGCCTCAACACTAACGTTCAGGTTCACACGCATCGAAGCAGTAATCACGGTTACACTGCGTGGCAGTGATTCGATTGCGTTATCACACGCTATCAATGCGTCACTCCATCCCGACAGGAGCGTGGCAGTACGTACGAGTCTCCGCTCGGATCGGACCTGCGTCGCCGGCAAACCCAGTGTACTGAGACACTTCTGGCAGCAGATAATGAAAGGTTTCAATCACGTGAACATCTGAGGTTATATCCGTGATAACCAGTAACGATGCAATCCTGAGGCGCCTGCGAGGCGCGCACATTGCGCTGCTCATCGCACTCGACGACCACGGTTCGTTGCGCAAGGCTGCCCAGCAAATTTCGCTTTCGCAGCCCGCGATCACGAAGTCGCTGCAAGAATTAGAGGTGATATTCGGCGTAGAGCTTTTCTCCCGTTCGCCGCGTGGAATAGTCCCGAATGACCTGGGCCGTTGCGTAATTCGCCATGCCCGAACCCTGCGGGCGGACGTTGGGACGATGCGAGATGAGATGGCGGCAATCCTGCGCGGCGGTGGCGGCACCCTCGCCATCGGCGCAGTAATGGGATCACTGCCGACGTGGCTAGCGCCCGCTGTCCGGGCACTGCGGGCGGAACAGCCCGATACCGCAATCGAAGTCTGGGAAGACAACAGCGCGCGCCTGCTGGCAATGCTTGATCAACGGCTCCTGGATCTTGTCATAGCACGGCCCAGCGTTAGTGTTCATCCGGAAGCCTATGACTTCATCCCGCTGGAAGTGGAGGAAATTTGTCTCGTCGTTGACGGCGCAGACTCGCTCGGTGACGAAACGAGCGTGCAACTGGCAGACATCATTGAAAATCCGTGGATTGTTCCGCAGGCCACTCTGCCCATGCGTTCGGTGTTCGAGCAAATGCTCGACGACGAAGGGTTGAACTTTCCGCGGTACGCGATGGAAACGACTTCGACGTTCGCCACGCTTGCATTACTCCGCACTGGGAGCGGCACCGTTGGCCTGATCCCGCGCAAGGTCGCCGAGTATTTTGCGGCAGGTGGACTGGTCAAGATCCTCCCCATTTATATCGAACGAAGAGGGGCCCCGTACGGCATTGCAACGCGCCGTGGCGCAACGCTGACCCAGTCGATGCAGAAATTCATCGAGCTTTGCCGGGCCCGCAAGGCAGAACTTTGATTCTTTGCTTCCACACCGGACATCGGCGGACAGGCCGGTAAAGCGGTTCTGGTGCAAATTTGCATTGTGAGCGAGAAGCGGCGTATTCGCCGCCACCTCATCGAGCGGACAGAACTGCCTTCCAAATAGCGGGCGCATTGGTATCTTTGAGGCGTAGATTCGTGAGATCGAATTGCGCCTTGCGAATGCGATGCATCAACTCGATGCCCGAGATCGTGACGGTCGCGGAGCTAATCTCGGATCTGGTGTACGGCGGCAGGCGGGGGATACGAGGAAGGCGGTGGCGGTTGGCTGAGAATGTTGC
>NZ_SELS01000138.1 GCF_004197395.1 Paraburkholderia sp. UYCP14C
TCACCATTTCTGCTCTTTCACGCAGGCTGCATCAGCTCGTCCATGTAACGCAAAAATCGCGTATTTTGAACCACGCCTCGGCGTTGTGGAACGTGACACGCTCAACCAGTCCCGCGAGGCGATCAGGCTCGGGCTTGGGAGTGACGTTAGGTGGGCTTGCTGACATGAAGGAGGCGCGGCTTGTTGTATTGCTACTGAAACGCTGACAGGACGGCATCCTATCGCGTAACTGTCGCTTCATGGCCGGCTACGTCAGTTCCAGCGCCTTCAATGTCATCGGCTTTGCTCGTCTCATCCAACTCCATCCGTGCCACATAGCGCTGATATTCAGTGCCAAATAGCGCTCAAAGTCACAGCGTCAGGGTTTGGCGGCGGCCGGTATGGCGTTGCGAAACTTAGGAGTTTCGCGACACCGCCTATACTGCATTCACCTGATGAAAACGGATAGGAGGGGATAATGAACGTCAGCGTTTCGGCCAACGAGCCGTCCGCCGCAATCCAGTTTGTAACAAAGGTCTATTCCCGGCTGCTGCTCGCCGGCTTTGCGCTGGTGCCGGCGTATCTGATCGCCTATCTGTATTTCTTTCACGACCCGTCACTGAAGTTCGAGAATCACGCCTTTCATGAAATCGCGATAGCCGCGGCCACGCTCGAAGGACTGTTCGTGACCTACGTGTGTTGGCGATGCTACCGCTCGTCGGGAGAACCGTTGCTGCGCTGGCTGACGCTGGGCTTTCTGGGCTTCTCGCTGATCTACGCGCTGCATGGCGTATTCACCGGCATGGCGCATCACAATATCTGGTTGTTCCTGCTTTACGGACCGGCTTCGCGCCTTGCGATGTCGATCCTGATTTTCATCGGGCAGCTCTCATATAGCCAGCGCGCCGATAGCGAGGCGCGCCGCGCTGACCGCCGCATGTGGGTGACATGGGTCGCCGTGTTCCTGCTGATCGACGTGGCCGTCGCGTGGATCGCCTACTCGCCGGTGGCAGGCAGCTTATGGGTCCGCCTGTCCATGGAGGGCGGCGCACTCGTGTTTTCGACGATCAACGTCGTCGCACTCGTATTGCGCCGCATCCGCTCGCCGCTGATGACTATCTACGGCATTTCGGTGACGTCGTTCGCGCTGTCGTCGCTCGCCTTTATCCTCGGCAAACCGTGGAATCATATGTGGTGGCTGGCCCACGTGATCTTCGCGTCGGGCTTTTTCCTGCTCAGCTACGGCGTTGTTCAGGCGTTTCGCACGACCCGCTCGTTTTCGACCATCTACAGCCAGGAGGAACTGCTGGCCCGGCTAAGCGAAGCGATGGCGCGCACCGAAAGGGCGCTACAGGAGCTGCAACGGACCAATGAGAAACTGGAACATATGGCCGCGACCGATCCGCTGACCGGCGTAGCGAACCGCCGTGAATTCATCGAGCGCGTCGGGGCCGAAATCGCGCGTGCGAAACGCAACGGCGCACCCTTCTCGCTGCTTGCGCTGGACCTCGATCATTTCAAGACAATCAACGACACCTTCGGGCACCAGGCGGGCGATCAGGTTCTACAGCGCTTCGTCAAAAAGTGCCTCGATGCGATCCGCCCGTACGATGGGGTTGCACGCGTCGGCGGTGAAGAGTTCATGGTGTTGTTGCCGCAGGTAGCGCTCGACAAAGCGTTGTCGATTGGCGAGCGCCTTCGCGCGGCGATAGCCGGCGCGCCGTTCGACACGGGCACCGGAAAGCCCGTCGAGGTTACCGTGAGCGTTGGCGTATCCGAGTTTGGCCGCGATGGTCAGACCATCGACGCGATTCTGCGCAAGGCGGACGAACGGTTATATCGGGCAAAAGATCAGGGCCGCAACAAGGTTGTCGCGGCGTAGAGGATTTAACGACCGCATCGAGCGGCCGTTATAACTTTGTCGTGGGGAGTAGCGTAGTTCCTCCGATCACCGTATCCGGAGGGAACCATGCTTCAGGAATTGTTTCCGAAGGTACATCGCCGCTATGAGGGATCCCGGTTCGCCGCCGATCTTGCTTGCGCTCTGTCCCACCGCTCGACTCGACTATCGATCTCGCATTCAAATCAGCCGCTTAGGCCGACATGTGGCGGATTTTTAACGATTACCCACACCCTGAAAATAGGCGAAGCAATGGCCGGAGGGCCTTCTACAGACGCCAACCCCAGCCATCGCGATGTACATAATCAGAGCGTTTCGAGGAACGCTATGACCTTGTCAGTTGCGTGGAATCGTGGTGTTCGCTGCCCGGCGGGTCGCAGGTGGCCGAGCGCTTCTTCCTTGTGGGCAAGATTGGACTCCATGTAAATGTGCGTCGTGTCGATGCTTTCATGGCCCAACCACAGTGCGATCACGCTGATGTCGACGCTAGCCTGTAACAGATGGGTCGCCGTCGCGTGCCTTATAACGTGAGGCGAGATGTGTTTTTGGCGCAGACTCGGACAGGCGAGCACGGCGCCGGCAATCGCCTTCTGCAGGATGCAGTCGACGCCATTACGAGTCAGTTGCTCACCACGATAATTGGTGAACAGATGCGCCTTCGGCGCTGAATCCTGTTCGCGCATCCATTTCGTGATCGCATCGGCGGTCCTGGCCCAGAGCGGGACGCAGCGCTCCTTTCGACCTTTGCCGTAGAGATGAACGAAGCTGCTACGAATGCCTAGCTCGACTTGGCTGCACGACATTGTTGTAATTTCTGAAACTCGTGCACCGGTGTTGTACATCGTCAGCAGCATCGTGTGATCACGTCGTCCGCACGACGTCGAGAGGTCGGGGGCACCAAGAATCGCTTGAATTTCGGCACGCGACAACGCGCAGATCAAACGGCGATCCGTGCGCTTGGTAGGAATAGCCAGCACGGACGTGGATAGCCCAGCGAAGTCGGGTCTGGAGAGGCGACGGCAATGTCCCAGGCGTAGTTGAAGGTTGAAGGCGGCGGTTCCCCATTGGGAATTCGAGAGAATCGGGTTTCCACGACCAACCTCCCGAACAGGGAGCCAAGGAGAACCGCCACATGAAGCCTACCAGGAAGAAGGCCCCCAAGGCCAGTGCGCCGTTGAACATCGTCGCCAAGCAGAAGGAAGACCGACTGCGGGCCTGTTTCGCCGAGAACAGTCAGCTCCTTCTGCCGATGCTCGACCTGATCCAGAACACTCGCACGAGCATCGACGAACTGATGTACGAAGCCGGTCGCAGCCTGGTCGAGCAGTTGCTGGTGATTTCCGCCACCGAAGTCGCCGGCGACAAGCATCCTGGTCGCAAGGGCGGCGAGATCCGCTGGCACGGCTCGCAGCGAGGCCAGATCGTGATGGACGAGCGCAAATTGAATGTCGAACGCCCGCGTCTGCGGCGTCGAGGTGGCGGCGAAGTGCCGATTCCTGCATACGAGCAATTGAACGAGAATCCGCGGCTTGCCGAGCGCGTGCACGACATCATGGTCTCGGGCGTGTCGACGCGCAAATATGCCCAGGTGTTGCCCGAGATGGCCGGCACCGTCGGTATTTCGAAGAGCAGCGTCTCGCGCGAGTTCATCCAGGCCAGCCAGGCGGCGCTCAACGAGCTGATGGCACGGCGCTTCGATGAACGCGACTTTCTGGCGATCTACATGGACGGCATCATCGTCGGCACGCGGCATATCATCGCGGCCATTGGTGTGGACAGCACCGGCGAGAAACACCTCATGGGACTCGTGAGCGGATCGAGCGAGAACGCCCAGGTTGTCAAGGATCTGTTGCGCGGGTTGATCGATCGCGGCTTGTCCACGGACCCGGAATACCTGTTCGTGATCGACGGTTCCAAGGCGCTGCGTTCTGCGATCGAGGTGCTCTTCGGCGAGCGCGCCCACGTGCAGCGTTGCCGCACGCACAAGCTGCGCAACGTCCTCGAGCGCCTGCCGAAAGAATGCATCTCGCAAACCGCAGCGATCATGAAAGCGGCCTACAAGTTGCCGGCCAGGGACGGCATGGCCAAGCTCAAGACGCACGCGGCGTGGCTCCAGTCCGACCACCCGGATGCCTCGGCCTCGCTGCTCGAAGGACTGGAGGAGACGTTCACGGTGAACGAATTGGGCCTGACGTCAGCGCTTATGCGCGGCCTGTCGACGACCAACCTCATCGAGAATCCGAACGGTGCGGTACGCCGTGTCGCAGGTCGTGTGAAGCGCTATCGCGATGCCGACATGGCGGTTCGCTGGGCGGCAGCCGGGTTCCTTGAAGCCGAGAAGAACTTCCGGAAAATCCTCGGCGTGAACGAGCTCTGGGTGCTCGCCACTGCCTTGAAGCGTCCGCCATCGAAATCGGACATTGACCATGATCGAAAGGTCGCCTAACCTATGCCGCACCCGCCGTCCCAACCTTCAACTGTCAATGGGACATTGCCCTCGACAGCCTTTACAAAGCTCAGAAACCCACGCAGGATGCTCAGCATTGCGGATTGGCTCGGCGGTGCACGACGTACCCGCGTGATCCATTCGAGAACGTCAATGGTCTTTATCGATTCACCAGGGTGGTCGTTGGCAAAGTCGTTGACGAAACGTGAGAGGGTTCCGCTATGGGTTTGCCGGTAACCCAGCAACTTGCGGTGCTCAACGTAGCGGCTCAGCAGCTCCTGAAGTTCCTCACCGTTCATGACCGTCTCCAGGCCACGGCATGGCGATACGCGACAGCGACAATAGGTCCAGTTTCGCGTAAATGGCTGTTGACTGAAGGGATTGATGACCCAGCACATCGGCGATGTTTTTGAAACTCGATCCGCGTGTCAGCATGGTTGTTGCGACGGCGTGGCGTATCAGATGTGCCGCACCGCGCGCGGGAGCGATATCCGATCGAACCAGGGCTCGCCGGACGATCTTGGAAATCGCGCTCGAGTCGGCAAATGGCTGGGACGGTGGAGTCGCTTGCAGGAATATCGTCCTGTAGGATGATGGAGGACGCTCCCGTTTGAGGTACGCCAGCAAGGCGCGGCCCACGTCTCGGGATAGTGGCAGGTCACGGTCACGACGGGTCTTGGTTTCACGGATATGAATGACGCCGCAGGCCCAGTCAACGTCATCCAGACTGAGGCGAGCGACTTCGGCAGCACGCATCCCGGTTCTTGCGAGCAACAGCACTATTGCCGTATTCCGCAATGGTTGAAACGTCGCAGCATCGCCCACGCATTTGATCAGCCGATCGACATCGGCGCACGACAAACGCGGCGGAAGCGTCGCATGACGCCAACGCCGAATTCGTGGAAGCGTTTCCTCCAGACCGGGCTGCGTCAATTCCCTGACGGCGAGAAAGCGCAACATTGCGCGCACCGCGACGATCGGTGAACTCGATGGTCGCCGCCTTCCTGCTTGAGAATTCTTGACGCAGATATGTGCGGAGATGTTCGGTTGAAAGGTCTTGCCAATTCGGCGGACTGTTGCCACACCACCCATCCAGGAAGCGTTGAACGAACCGGCCATACTTCCTTCGGGTGCCTTGAGCCAGCCCCCTGACGGCGCCGAGGTATGAATCAAACTCGCTCAGAAACTGAACTGCGGTCGTAATTGATGGCAAGCGTGCTTCGGGATATTCCGTCCCGCGCAACTGTTCCGGATGCGTCATCGTCTTCTCCTTGCCGGCCATCATGGCCGGTAGGAAAAGTTCAGGACATTATGCGAAACTTCGCCACCCTGTCGATCTTGCACAACCCCGCCGCAGCAATGCGGTGCGCGATCACCGTGCCCGAGCTTCGCCTAATTCAGCGGTGGGGGTAATCGTCAAAAATCCGCCACATCTCAGCTTAATCACATGATTTTAATGAGAAATCTATGGTTGGCTTGGTCCTTTTCGGGAGAGTGATTCCCGGCGACCCTCCCTGTAAGTTATGTATCATTAGGTATGCTGATAATTTGGATGCCATACGAAAAACCAGAAAATCCTTTATCGGCAAGGATTCACCGTTTTTAAGCCGCGGCGTTTGCAGATTTGTCTGGAGACATCGTTGCAGCGGGTTCATCGGATCCCGGAGCCGATGGGGTAGTTCAAAGCCATGTCTGGCGCGGTTTGGTGCCAAACCGTCTAAGAGTTGGTCGGAACCGAAAGTGCTAGCGGACCGCGCAACTGATGACGACCGCCGGAAAGCATTGGTCGCGATAAAGCCAACTCGTCCTTTTCATGCCAATATGGTACACGACCAGCTCAGCAACGTGACCGCGCCGTCGCCGCCCAGATCCTCAGGGCAGTGGCGACGTCTTCAATCGTTTCACGCCAATCGCCGAACCTGCTTTGCCTGAACAGGCTGACGGCTCCTGGGTACCACGGCGAATCCGTTCGGTCCTGCAGCCAACGCCAGTCGCACCCAAAGGCAGGGAGCAGTACCCAGCATGGTTTGCCGAGAGCGCCAGCAACGTGCGCGATCGCCGTGTCAACACAGATTGTCAGGTCCAACTGGGCGACGATGGCGGCTGTGTCGGCAAAATCCTTGATTTTCCCTCCCAGTTCGACGAGAGGCTGTCCGGCGGACGCTTGCCGGGATTCATCGCCTTGCCCATGCTGCAGACTGACGAATGTCAGCCCCGGTACCGACCACAGCGGAGCCAGGTCCGATATGTCACGCAGGGAACGGTTGCGATCGTTTCCGTGTGTTCCCCTGCCTTTCCAGACCAACCCGATTCTTAATCCCTCAGCGGGTAGTTCATTCCGCCAGTATTCCAGCCGCGCTGGCGCCGCATGCACATAGGGCAGGGAGCCGGGTATCGTGTCAACGGTCGTCCCGAAATGCATCGGCAGACTGAGCGGAAACGTCCAGTAGTCATGCTCCGGTACCGATCCCGAATCCGTTATCACGTCGTCAACCCCATCGACAGTCTCCAGCAGGGCGCCGAGGACCGGGTCGCAAACCACACTGATTCGAGACGGACCGCATCCCTTTAACAAGGGAATATAGCGCGTGAACTGTATGCAATCGCCGAATCCCTGTTCCGGCAGGAGCACGAGGGATTTTCCGGCCAGAGGCTCGCCCTGCCACTGCGGATACGAAAACCCGGGCACCACCATTTTCCGGTCGCTCATGTTCGGACTGTAACGGGCCTCATAGTTCGGCCATGCTTCGGCATATCTTCCTGTCGCAAGAAGCAGCAGGCTCAGATTGAAACGGGCATCGACATAGTCAGGTTTCAGTTCCAGTGCCCGGACAAAGCACGGTTTCGCTTCGGCAAACCGGCCGAGGCCAGCCAATAGATTACCCAGATTGTTGTGGGCTGCAGGATAGTTTGCGTTTAGCGCGAGCGCATTTTTAAAAGCAGCTTCCGCATGGGCGTGACGCCCTGTTTTGCCCAACAGGATTCCGAAATTGTTGTGCCCCTCTGCGTGATCGGGTTTTAACAGCAGCGCATGACGAAGGGCGGCCTGTGCTTCTATGAGTTGCCCGGTTTCGCAAAGAACCTGCCCCAGATTAGCCTCTATTGAATTTTCAGTGGGTGGTATCGTCCCGGTTTCTGGATAAACAAGACGAAGGCAGGTCATGCATAGC
>NZ_SELS01000139.1 GCF_004197395.1 Paraburkholderia sp. UYCP14C
ATGAAGTAGAAGTAGTTTTGTCGGGCATTGCAACACCTTATACGAGATAAGTGTTGCACCTCGCTTTTGAGGCCGCCGGCACGCAAGGTGCGATGCAAGTGGCCATTGCGGCGTCGCGGCGCTATTGTGCAACAGTTACCCTATAGTTCTGACCGCGTAGCCGTAGCACTTTATGTAGACGAATTGGGCTGCGTCCCTTGATACGATCAGGGATTGAACTTGACTAGTGAAAGACGGCAGATGAACGATCCACATGGCTCTGACACAGGCTTCAGTGTCCACATCCTTTGGGAGGATGCAGAGCGCACCTTCTGTCGCGTCCGGTCCACGAGCGGCAGCGATAGCCTCCTGACTCTCCGGACCACCGAGGAACATCCCTCAATCGCCCTTCTCGAGCGCCTTGCTCACGAATTCGCGCTGAAAGAACAACTGAATGGTACGTGGGCGGTGCACCCGATAAAGCTGGTACGCGAAGATGAACGGATGGCACTGGTGTTCGAGGATCCGGGCGGCGAACCACTTGAGCGACTGGTGGGCGCGCCTCTCGGGGTGGAACGTGTTTTGTGCCTCGCCGTCGACATTGCCGCGGCGCTTAAGAAGCTCCATCGGAGTGGGCTCGTTCATAAGGATTTCAAGCCTGCCCATGTTCTAGTTAACTGCACGGACAGCAGGCCGCGGCTCACAGGATTTGGGATCGCTTCACGACTGCCCCGCGAGCGGCAATTTCCACAGCCACCCGAAACGATCGCCGGCACACTACCCTTCATGGCGCCCGAACAGACCGGGCGGACGAACCGCTCGATCGACTCTCGCAGCGACCTCTACGCGTTCGGGGTTACGCTTTATCAAATGCTCACGGGGTCCCTACCGTTCACTGCTGCGGATCCGATGGAATGGGTACATTGCCATCTTGCGCGTAAGCCGGTGCCTCCGAGAGCACGGGTAGACACGGTCCCCCTCCCCGTCTCAGAGGTTGTCATGAAACTGCTCGCCAAGGCGCCCGAGGAGCGGTATCAGACGGCGGCTGGCGTCGAGCGGGATCTGCGGCATTGCCTGACCGAATGGCAGCGTCAACGCCACATCGATCCCTTTGTGCTAGGCGAATACGACATGCCCGACCGCCTCCTGATCCCTGAGAAACTCTACGGGAGGCAGAGGGAGGTAGATGCATTGACCACTGCGTTCGATCGCGTGGTCAGCACTGGCATCCCTGAACTCGTGCTTGTCTCCGGGTATTCGGGTATCGGCAAATCCGCAATCGTCCATGAACTGCATAAGGCACTCGTACCATCGCGCGGGCTCTTCGCGTCGGGCAAATTCGACCAATACAAGCGCGACATACCCTATGCGACGCTCGTGCAGGCTTTTCAGGGCCTGATCCGGCCGCTACTCGGGGAGCCTGACGCGGAACTCGCAACCTGGCGCGAGACGTTGATCGGGGCACTCGGTCCTAACGCGCGACTCGTGACCGATCTGATCCCCGAGCTCAGGCTGATCATCGGCGATCCCCCGCCCGTTCCAGAGCTCGAGCCAAATCAGGCGCGCCGCCGTTTTGAAGTCGTCTTCCAGCGCTTTCTCGGCGTTTTTGCGCGACGTGAACATCCGCTGGCACTATTTCTTGACGATCTGCAATGGCTCGACGCCGCGACGCTCGACTTGCTCGACAGGCTCCTTGCGCGCTCGGATCTGCAGCATTTGATGGTTATCGGCGCCTATCGCAGCAATGAGGTAACTCCCGGACATCCGCTGCTGCGCAAGCTTCAGACATTAAGGGCGGCCGGCGCAAGGCTCGACGAAATTGTTCTCGCGCCTCTCGCTCGTGAGTACGTAGAGCAACTGATTGTCGAAGCGCTTCACTGTGAGCCGGCACGTGCGGCTCCGCTTGCGCATCTCGTGCATGAGAAGACGGCGGGCAATCCGTTTTTCGTCATCCAGTTTTTGCGCGAGCTTGCCGATAGCGATCTGCTGAGCTTCTCCCATGACACGGCCTGTTGGAGCTGGGACCTGCCCCGCATCCACCGCAAGGGGTACACCGACAATGTCGTCGACCTGATGGTGGCGAAGCTAGTGCGTCTACCGGCGTCAACGCAGCGCACCTTGCAACAGCTTGCCTGTCTCGGCAACACCGCCTCCTATATGATGCTGCCTAAAGTCCTGGGCGTCTCGGAGCAGGAAATCCGGGCGCGGCTGAAGCCGGCACTCGAGCAGGAGTTGGTCGAGCAACTAGAAGACGCCTACGGGTTTGTACACGACCGGGTGCAGGAAGCCGCCTATTCGCTGATTCCCAAAGACTTGCGTGCTAACACCCATCTGCGTATCGGACGACTACTCGCGGCGCAAACTCCCGCTAGCAAACGGGAAGAGGCGATCTTCGATATCGTCAGTCAGCTCAACCGTGGCACGGCGCTGGTGAGATCCAGGCAGGAACGCCAACAACTGGCCGCCTTTAACCTGATCGCCGGCCAGCGAGCCAAGGCGTCGACAGCCTATGCGTCCGCGCTCACCTATCTCACTTCTGGCGCAGATCTCCTTCAGGACGATTGCTGGGAACGCAGGCACGAACTGATCTTTGCGCTACAGTTGAACCGGGCCGAATGCGAGTTCCTCACCGGGCGGCTAACGGATGCGCAAGAGCGGCTAGGCATGCTGTCAAACCGCGCGACGAACGCGGTCGACCAGGCGAGCGTCGCGTGTCTGCGAATGGATGTTTACCTGACTCTCGATCGGAGCGATCGCGCGGTCGAAGTTTGTCTCGATCACCTCCGTCAAGTCGGCATCGACTGGCTGGCACACCCTCACGAAACCGACGTACGGCGGGAGTACGAAAACATCCGGTCACGGCTTGCGGGCCGGCCTATCGAGGCGCTCATCGATATGCCATTGATGACGGACCCGGCGTCCCTCGCGGTGACTGATGTGCTGAGCAAGCTCCTGAGACCCGCCTGGTTTTTTGACGCGAATCTGGCGTCTCTCGCCATATGCAAAGTGATCAGTCTTAGTCTGGAGCGTGGCAATTGCGACGCCTCGTGTTTCGCGTATGTGATGTTCCCGCGGATCGCCGGGCCACGCTTTGGCGATTACCGCGCTGGAGTCCAGTTCGGCCAACTCGGTTTCGATCTTGTCGAGCGCCGCGGACTCAAACGTTTCGAGGCGGTCACGTATCTCTGCTACGCGCTGTATGTCGTGCGCTGGACGAAGCACGTGCGCTTCAGCAGCGAAGTGCTGCGCCGCGCGTTCGAAGCAGCGGTCCGGACCGGAGACCTTCTGTCTGGCGCCTATACATGCTGCCATATCGTTTCGGACCGACTTTTCGGCGGTGATCCGTTGATCGATGTCGAAGTCGAAACTGAACAGGGCCTCGCGTTTTCCAGGAAGGCACGTTTCGGCCTGGTCGTCGATAACCTCACCACGCAACTCGCGTTGATCCGGATGCTCCGCGGCGTCACACTGAAATTCGGCCATTTCGACTACGACGAGCTCAACGAGCTCCGTACGGAGCAGCACCTGTCCTGCAACCCCGCGCTCGCGACGGCCGCGTGCTGGTACTGGATCCGGAAACTACAGGGAAGATTCCTTTCAGGCGACTATGTGGCCGCCATGAACGCGGCATCGATCGCACAACAGCTACTTTGGAGTTCGTCGCCACACCTGGAGGAATGCGAGTACCATTTTTACGCCGCTCTCACACGGGCCGCATATTTCGACCGGGCGCCAGCCGAGGAGCGACAGGAGCACCTCGACAGCATCGCCGCGCATTGCCGTCAACTGGAGATCTGGGCGAACAACTGTCCGGCAAATTTCGGCAATCGGGTGTCCCTGGTAAGCGCCGAGATGGCGCGCCTGGAAGGCCGTGATGCCGACGCGATGCGGCTCTACGAAGAGGCCGTCCGCCTCGCGCGCGCAAACGAGCTTGTACACAACGAAGCACTTGCCAATGAACTCGCATCCGTTTTCTACGCGGCGCGCGGGTTCGACAAAATTGCCCGTGTCTATTTGCAGGATGCGCGACGGGGATACCGACGCTGGGGGGCCGAAGGCAAGGTGCGCCAACTCGCCGAACTGTACCCAGGTCTAAGGGACGACGAGCGAGCACCTGGACCGGGCAGCACGATCGGAGCGCCTGTCGAACACCTCGACCTTGCTACCGTCATCAGGGTGTCGCAGGCTGTTTCCGGAGAGGTTTTCCTCGACAGATTGATTGAGACGATCATGCGTACCGCTATCGAACAGGCGGGAGCGGAGCGTGGATTACTGATTCTTTCGCATACAGGAGAACAGCGGCTCGCAGCGGAAGCCTGGACGGACAGCGACAAGGCATGCGTCCAATTGCGTGATGAACCCGTGAGCGCGACCATGATTCCTGAGCCTGTTCTCTACGATGTGTTGCGCACAGGGGAAAGTGTCATTCTCGATGATGCTGCGGCCGATCCCAGGCTCGCGACAGACCCTCATATCCTGCAGTACCTGACTCGTTCCGTCTTATGCCTGCCATTAATGAATCAAGCGAAGCTGATCGGGGCCTTGTACCTCGAAAACAATCTGATCACCCGAGCCTTCGCATCGACCCGGATTGCACTGCTGCGACTGCTCGCGTCGCAGGCGGCGACCGCGCTCGAGAACACCCGCCTGTACCGCGACCTGCAGGAACGGGAGGCCAGGATTCGCCGCCTCGTCGATGCCAATATCATTGGCATCATCGTCTGGAATGCCGCCGGCGACATTCTCGAAGCCAACGACGCCTTTCTGCGCATGGTGGGATATGAGCGAGAGGATCTTGCGTCAGGATGCCTCCGCTGGAGGGATCTCACGCCAACTGACTGGCAGGAAAGCAGCGAACGGGCTTTGGCCCAAATCAGGAACCACGGCGACGTTCAACCCGAGGAAAAAGAATACATGCGGAAGGATGGCAGTCGTATACCGGTCATGGTCGGTCGCGCTGCTTTCGACTGTAGCGGGAAGGAAGGCGTTGCTTTTGTAGTTGATCTCACGGAGCGCAAGGAAGCAGAGCACCGCTTACGCGAGTCCTACGAGATGATGCGTGAACTTGCCTCACATCGCGAGACGGCTCGCGAGGATGAACGCAAGCACATTGCGCGGGAAATGCACGACGAACTCGGACAACACCTTACCGCGCTTCGCCTGAGGGCGTCGATATTGCGCATGAGGCTTGGCGCGGATCGCCCGGATCTGGTCGAGCATACGCAGGCGCTCGTTTCACTTGTGGATGTAACGATGCAGGTGGTCAGAGGCGTTATCGCGTCGCTGCGCCCCGCAGCGCTTGATTCCGGTATTGCAGCAGCGCTCGAGTGGCTCGTGGCCGATTTCAACCGTAACGGCCGGACGGTCTGTCATCTTAACTTGCAGGACGAGAATATCGCCGTAAGCGAGGATCGCGCTATCGTCCTGTTTCGCATCGTTCAAGAGGCGCTGACCAATGTCGCCCGACACGCTGCGGCCAGAAGAGTGGTCATCGCATTAGAGCGAACCCCCGATGCTTGCCTGCTAGAAGTGCACGACGACGGTTGCGGATTCGATGTACTGGCAACGAGAAAGACGTCATTCGGACTGGCAGGGATGGAAGAGCGTGTTCTCATGCTGGGCGGTGCGATCGACGTTATCAGCTCGCCGGGGGCCGGCACCATGATCAAGGTGAGACTTCCTGACAAGTTGGCGATCGAAAGATAGCCGTTCAGAGCATACATATAACGCCTGCGCCAGCTCGACGTGCTGAGCCCAACGTCCGGAAGCCGTGCGCGCCGTAGATCCGGAACCCGCCGTTCTGAGGTCGGTCGGAAAAATGGAAGCCAACGTTTTGTAAAATCGAGAAACGGTTCGCGGCCCATCAGCGAACGCGGGAAAGTTCGGGCCCAACGCCTACGGCAACATCTCGAGGAACGTCGGGCGCGACTCTCATCGTGGCGCGGGGAGTGCTCCCCTTCAAGACGCCGAATAGATTCACGCAAGCCAACCACAAAATCGGAATCAGCGTTGCAAAAACGGGGAGGACCATAGATTCTTGTTGCCGCTAACGAAGGCTTCGACAGCCTTGCCCGGCATCAGTCGAACCTTGTGACCCATCTCAATCAGCCGCCGTGCCCAATGCTGCGCACCTGCTTTGTTCGGCAGGGTAGGCGCCCAGTTGGTTGCGGACGCAATTAGGCCTTTTTAACGCACTGCGCCTGGCCAAAGGCGTTCCATTGGTTGATCAGGTTGGCGATGACGCGACCTTCCTGAACCTGTGATGCCGTGCGGCGGGTCAGCAGCGTGTCGCCGAGGCAGCGTTTGATGCGTGAGAACTGCGCTTCCACACGGGCACGCAGGCCGTATCCATATTTGTTCTGGAATGCATATTGTCCTTTTTCCTTGGGCGGCCTCAAAAGCGAGGTGCAACACTTATCTCGTATAAGGTGTTGCAATGCCCGACAAAACTACTTCTACGTAAGCACCCGGTGAAGTCATCTTGATCGGCAAGTCGTGCCGCCCGACGATCATGTCCATTCAAATTTTAAATGGACAGGTGTACACGATGGACGAAGTCGAGGTTGTACCGGATGTCGTTCAGCCGACACGGCGCCGGCGGCATAGCAAGGAATTCAAGGAGACGGTCATTCGGGCGGCAATGCAGCCGAACGTGTCGATTGCGGCCGTGGCACTGCATTACCGGTTGAACGCCAACCTGCTGCGTAGCTGGGTTGCGGCGCGGGAGGACCGCGATGCCGCTGAAGCGGCCCGACAGGAATTGAATGTCTCGTCGCCGGAATTTGTGCCGCTGCAGATGCAGAATGGCGTTGCAGCGGCGACGCACATCGAGATCGAGGTACGCAGGGGCGCGACGGCGATCACCGTGCGCTGGCCACTGTCGGCCGCGAGCGACTGCGCAACGTGGCTGCAGGGGTGGTTGCGTTGATTCGCATCGATGCCATCTGGCTCGCGACGGAGCCGGTCGACATGCGCGCCGGTGTCGATACGCTGCTCGCACGCGTGGTCAAGGTGTTCGGGTCAGTGAGGCCCCATCATGCCTACCTGTTTGCCAATCGGCACTCGACTCGAATGAAGGTGCTGGTCTACGATGGCCTGGGCATATGGCTTGCCGCTCGGCGGCTGAACAAGGGGCGCTTCGTCTGGACGAACGGCGAGCAGGCGGTGAGCGTGGGGCTGAGCCCTGAACAGCTTCAGGCTCTGGTGATGGGACTGCCGTGGCGCACTCTCGCACCGGATCACGCGATCACGGTGGTTTGAGCCCCGTAAGTACGTAAACTGTTTCCCTTGCTGCATCGCGCGCCGCTCTGGCAGACTGGTCGCCATGGACATACCCGCCAATCTCGATGCCCTCAGTACCGAACAGATACGCGAACTGAACGCGAAGCTGATGGCCGAGATCGCCGGGAAAGAAAGAGAGTTGCAGTACCGGCAAACACGTATCGACCAGCTTACGCACGAACTCTCGGTCATCAAGCGGCAGCAGTTCGGCAGG
>NZ_SELS01000013.1 GCF_004197395.1 Paraburkholderia sp. UYCP14C
GTTGCTGCAACGGCATGTGCAGCAGACGCGACGTATTGATCACATACACGAGGTCGAGCGGTGCCTCGCCGACGAAGTCCTGATAGCCAGTCAGGTTGCGTGCGTCGCTCGCATGTTTGAGCACGAGCCGGTGCGACGCCGGGTCGTATCGATAGACCCCGTTGGGCAGCACCGCGTAGAGGTCGACTTCGTGGACGGCATGCGCGGACGGCGCCGTGCGTCCACCGGTCGCGGGTCGATTGACACCGCCGGCAGCCCACAGCAGCGCGCCGAGCGTGCCGGGCGAGAGATCGGCCCTGGAGAACTCGCGCGTGCTCGCACGCAACGAAAGCGCTTTCATGAGTGGTGCGCCCGAACTCATGTCGGGCAGCGGCAACTCGATCGACGCGGGGGCTTCCCCGCGCGCGCGTGCCGGCGCTCGACCGGGTGCGGGCTCATAAGTGAGCAGTTGGGTGTCGGACATGGTCGACTCCTTGGATGATGGGGGCGATGCGTTCCCTCGCATGTCGATGCATCGTCTTGAACATACCGGCGCGTGCGCGCCTGCCGTTTGACTTCAGTCAAACACGTGGTGACACGGCTGGCGAGACGGGCGACGCGGCCCAGCTCGCGGGCAACCTCATAGAAGCGGCTGAGCTCGAGCAGACGCGTTGCGGCTTGCAGCGCCTGCTGGATTTGCCGCGCGTCGGTCCCGTCGCGCAGTGCGTGCGTAAGCCAGAGACCAGTCAGGCCGCCGCTCTGACGCGCGCCGCTTGATCTCGATCAACTTCGGCAAGCCAAAGCGAGTGAAACATTGTGCTGTCGTGCCCCAACCCGCCACTCGATACGGAGATCACCATGCAAGCCTCGGACATCATGACGACCCAGGTCATTTCAATCGCACCGGACCGCTCGGTCTTTGACGCGGCAAAGCTGCTCGCCGACAACAGGATCAGCGGCATGCCCGTCGTCGACGCCGCCGGCAGCGTGATTGGCATCGTCAGCGAGGGCGATCTGCTCCGGCGGGTCGAAACCGGCACCGAAACACCACGTCGCTCGTGGCTCGCGGAGTTCCTCGCACCCACGCGTCAGCTCGCGGTCGAGTATCTGAAAGAGCGTTCGATTCAGGTGAGCGACGTGATGAGCGCGCCCGCTGTCACAGTCGAAGAATCCGCGCCGCTCAACGAGGTCGCCGCGTTGCTCGGGCGCAAGCACATCAAACGGCTACCGGTGTTGAACAAGGGCACTCTGGTCGGCATCATCAGCAGGGCCAATCTGGTGCGTGCGCTCGCGAGTTGCGCGCCCGCGCAGCTCGATGCGCAGCCGTCGGACGAGGAGATCCGCGGAGCGATCATGAAGGAACTCGACGGACGTCGCTGGTCGATAGCCGCCGACGGCCTGATCGTCACCGACGGTGTCGCTCATTGCTGGGGAGTGGTGCGCTCCGAGGAAGAGCGTCAGGCGATCCTCGCCGGCGCCGCGCGCGTGCCAGGCGTGAAAGCCGTGCAGGATCATCTGGAGTATCCGGTCGCCTTTTCGCCGATGTGACAGGCGCGGTGCCCGAACCGTCGCGCACCTTATCGCGAGTATTGCGGCGGGACGAGCGCAATGCGCGCGGCGCGGCAAGTAGCGCTGCAGTGCGCCGCGGCCCGTCGGCCGGGAGCGAGCGGGCGTTGCCGCGCAGCTTGGCGGCAGCAGGGTGCCCCGGGAGCTGCAGTCGAGCGTCGCAAAGCAGGCGACCCGGTTCGGAACGGGCGTCGTCGCGCGAAGTGATTCGCTCGACGAATCCGACCAGGTCGAGCGCGCGCATCAGGCGCACAGCATTGAGGCGTCCGGACGTGAGCGGCGGAATCTCCGCGCCGCGGGGCAGCGCCTCGCGAATTTCGATTCGACAGGCGCCGCCCGGATCGCCGAGTGTCATCAGCACGTCATAGAGGCGGGCATGCCGAGAGCCGCCGCGATAGCGAAAGCAGATTTTCGTGGCGTCGTTACAGGTGCCAGCCGACGTGACTTTCGGCTCAAGAACAGGTTGCGCACGATGGCTACTCGCGGTTGGCTGAAGAGCGCGGCACGTCGGAAATCGTGTGCCGGCGATTCCGATTCGAACGCATGCCGCGCGAGGACGTGAGCGGCCGAGGCAGGCACGGTCAACGGGCTAGCGCCTCGGATCCGACGAACTGGCGGGCGTTTGCTCGATGCGCGCCTCGATGGAGTCGAGCGGTAACGAAACCGTGATGGCAAAGCCCCGATCCGGCGCTGTGCTGATCTGCAGGTCGCCGCGCAAGGCCCACGCACGCTCGCGGATTCCCAGCAGGCCGAACGAGTCCGCCGCGGGCCGCTTGTCCTGTTCCCTGCCGCGGCCGTTGTCCGTAACGCGAACGACGCAGTACGGTTCCTTGCGCAGAATTTCGAGCACCACTTCCGTTGCTTGCGCATGCCGGGCGACGTTCGTCAGTGCTTCCTGAACGATCCGGAACACAGCGGTGGCGCCGTCGTCGTTGAAATCGATGCCAGTATCAATGCGACGCGCGACGCGCACGCCATGTCGCTCCGAAAACCGGCTGACGAGCCATTCGAGGGCTGGAATCAGGCCTAGATCGTCGAGCATTGCCGGCCGCAGATCGGTGGCGATGCGCCGTACGGACACGACTAGTTGATCGATGAGCTTGTAGACGTTGGCGAGATCGAGCGCTCCTTCCGGGTTATCGCTCCTCATGACCAGCGTATCGAGCCTCGCGCACCCGATCTTCAGCGCGACGAGCTGCTGGCCGAAATCGTCGTGCAATTCTCGCGCGATCCGGGTCTTTTCCTCCTCGCGCGCCTGCTGGATGCCTGCCGACAGTCGCTGAAGTTCCTCGCGGGAGGCTCGCAAGGCCTCCTCGGCGAGCCTGCGTTCTGTGACATCGATGATCCAGCCCAGCATGCGATAGGGTTTTCCGAACTGATCCCACAATGCCTGCCCGCGCGCATGGACCCAGCAGTACTCGCCGGATTTTGTCCGAATGCGATATTCGACGTCGTAGAGCCGCATCTGATCGAGATGCGCGGCGAGGCATGCGTTGACGTGTTCGATGTCGGCCGGATGAATGGCTGCGAGAACGGCCCCGGAGTCGTCGGGAAATTCACCTGGCTCATAGCCGAGGATTTTCTTGAAATAGGGCGAAAGCCAGATTGCTCCCGATTGCGGATTCCAGTCCCACAGGCCCGCGCTTGCGCCGCGTACGGCAAGCTCAAACCGCTCCTCGCTTTCCTTGAGCGCATGCGCGATGCGATGGCGTTCGATCGCGTAGCGGATCGCGCGGCTCAATTCGAAAGGGTCGAGGTTGCGCTTGACGAGATAATCCTGTGCTCCATCCTGAATCGCCAGAAGGCCGACCGATCTGTCGTCGAGACCGGTGAATACGAGCACGGGCGTCTCGGGGACTCGCTCGCGAAAGGTCCTGAACGTAGAGATTCCCTGTGCATCGGGCAAACCCAGATCGAGAAGAACGATGTCGAAACGGCTTGCCGCGCAGCGGGAAATAGCGTCCCCAAGCAGTTCCGTATGGACGAGGTCGTGCTCGAAATCATCGACGTCGGCAAGCGCCTCCCGGATCAGCAGGGCATCGGTCGGACTATCTTCGACGAGCAGGATCCGCAAGTGCTGAGTCGTGTTCATGCTCTTCCCGGCGGCAACGTCACGACGCTGAACCAGAAGTCGTTGATTCTGCGCAGGACATCGACGAACTTCGTGAAGTCGACCGGCTTGGTGACGTAGCAATTCGCATGCAGTCCATACGTTCTTGCGACGTCCTCCTCCGATTTCGACGTGGTCAGCACGACGACCGGAATGCTCATCAGATCGGGGTCGGCTTTCAGTTCCTCAAGGACTTCCCGGCCGCTCTTCTTTGGCAGATTCAGATCGAGAATGATCAGGCCGGGGCGTGGCGCGTCGCCATGCCGTCCTTTGCGGCGCAGGAAATCCATGGCTTCGGCGCCGTCCTGCGCGACGTGCAAGGGGTTGAGCACTTCATAGTCCTCGAAGGCCTCGCGCGTCATCAACACGTCGGTGGGACTGTCTTCGACCAGAAGGATATGAACGGGATTACCCGTTAGCTGTGACAGCATCGGCGACTCCTCGGGTGGGTATTACGTTCGGGCGTGGCCATCCAGTTTCGCGCTCAGCGTGAAGAAAAAGGTCGATCCGCCGTCCGGCGAAGATTCCACCCAGATGCGGCCGCCATGCTGTTCGACGATACGTTTGCATAGCGCGAGGCCGATTCCCGTGCCAGGGTATTCGACGCGCGAATGCAGGCGCTGGAAAATCATGAAAATGCGTTCGAAGTACTGTGACTCGATACCGATTCCATTGTCCTTGACCGACACGATCCATTGGTCGCCTTCACGACGGGCGCCGATGTCGATCCGCACCGGCTGATCGGCTCGCCGGAATTTGATCGCATTGCCGATGAGGTTCTGGAACAGCATGGCGAGCTGCGTCGGAATGCCGACGACGACGGGAAGTGCTTCGCGGTTGATTTGCGCGCCGGATTCCTGCAGCACGACGCTCAGGCTCTTGAGCGCCTGGTCGAGCGCCGCCGTGCATTCGGTCAGCTGCTGCGCGGCCCCTGATCTGCCGACGCGCGAGTACGCCAGCAGATCCTCGATGAGCTTCTGCATGCGCGTCGCACCATCTACCGCATGCGCGATGAACTCGTCCGCGCGGGCATCGAGTTGCCCTTGATAGCGGCGCTGCAGAAGCTGAAGAGGGCCGGCCACGGCGCGCAAGGGTTCCTGAAGATCGTGCGACGCGACGTAGGCGAATTGCTCGAGATCGTGGTTGGAGCGCGCGAGTTCTTCGGTGCGTCTAATGAGCTCCTGCTCCGCGCGCTTGCGTTCCGTGATATCGACGATCGCGGCGAGCACGAAGACTTCTTCCGCGGTCGTGACCGGATTGAGTCCGATCTCCACGAGGACTTCGGCACCGTCTTTTCTGAGCGCGAAGAGATCGCGGCCGGTGCCCATCGGCCGGCTGCTGAGGTTGCCGTAGAACATGTGGCGATACCCGGGATGCGCCGCACGAAAACGCTCGGGCACGAGCATATCGACGCTATGGCCGACCAGCTCGTCGCGCGGATAGCCGAACAACTTTTCCGCCTGCGCATTGACCAGCACGATCCGGCCGTCCCGGTCGGCCATCACCATCGCGTTGGGGGCCGCTTCGACCACCTGACGGAATAGCTCGTGCGTGGGTTGGCTCAAGTGCTTGTACGGTTCCATTCGATCTCCGTGTGTTCGAAGTGTGCCGCCACGAGCATGCGAAGTTTACTTACTTTATAGCAGCTATTACCGGGCTGAGCGGACCTCAGCCGCAATTTTTACGCCTGCTATGCAACGTTGAATTAACCGCTGTGGTAGTGCCGATAACCCATCGGTAAAGGTGCTCAAAAGCACGGGTTCGTGGCTTCGATCCGGTTGACATGGGTCAATGGCAGCGTCGGTGAGACGTTTAGATTGCCTTACATCGGGACGCACTTTACATATGACTTGCGCTCTGTGCGCGAAATGCGATTCGCTGCTGCGAGCCGCATGAAAATCGGGAGCCCTGCCATGGCCAGGAAGCTTGAACGGCGTGTCGGCCGAGCGCTTGCCGGTTGCGATGCGAGAGGCGACGCCGAGTCGGCGCGTAACGGTAGGACCATGCGCAATCATCATATCAACACCCCCTCGCTCGGCGCATCGCTCGCCGATCCGCCCAGCTTCGAAGTCGTGTTTTACAAGGAAATCCTCGACCATCGCGGCTTCCCGCATCACTGCGAGGTCATGCGGGTCCGCTATGGCGGCGAGGTGGAGGAGGCTGCGATCTCCGGCGCCATTCACCGTTTCGAAGCACTGCAGCGCGTGACGACATGGAAGGTCGCCGCCGACGGCTACGAGGTGGTCAGGAAGCTCACGCGTCGCGGGTAGCCGGCGGATGGACCTCCGCGCTCGAGTGTCTGCGCCCGGTTCGCCATGCCCAAGCCATTGGTGCGGATATCGTCGTGATACCGGGGCCGTCCTGCTCGATTTTCCGAGGCTTTCCCGGGCAGCATCGCGTGGCGCCCGCGCACCGTGCGCGATTGACCCATGTCAATGAGCGATGCGCCGGGCCGCCTACAGTGAGCCTGAACAATGCAGCGATGCGACCTGCAGCTGCATGGCAGAGCTCCCGATTGCCGGAGTTCGATACAACGTCTCAGTGGAGAGATCGTATGAACTGGCTTGCAGAGTACTTTTCGCAGAAAACGGCATCGCTGTGCCTGTCGATGTGGGCGCACCCGCCCCTGATTCTCGGACCGGAAGGGCCGACCGCTCAGCCGGTACACGCTCTTCCTTATCCCGGCGCGACGCTCGTGTTCGCGCCCGGTGAGCGGGTCGAGCGCGGAGGCCTCGAATACGAGCTTCCCGCGCGGTTCGATCTGGCGCGCACGTCCGACACACGGGCGGTCGACCTCGACCGCCCGTTCCAGGCATCGCCGTTCTTCCGCTCGGTGACGATCTTCGCACCGTCGCGCTACAACCGCGATTTTCTGATCACGGTCAACGACGAGTTCGCTTTCGTGCCGGTCTTTTCGGCCGATGGCGCCCCGGGGTTCTCGGGTACGTGCATCGCAAGCGGTGCATCCGCGCCGCAGGGGCACATGCCGTTGCCGTGGACCTTCCAAGGCTATATCAGCATCTAGTCCGGGAAAAGGAGCACGACATGGATCAGGCTCTCGCGCACGTGATCTGGTTCGACGACTTGCGGCGCGAGGACGTCGCACGCGTCGGGGGGAAGAACGCTTCGCTCGGCGAACTGTTGTCGCAACTCGACGGCCGGGGCGTTCGGGTGCCACCCGGATTCGCGACGACAGCGCAGGCCTACTGGCGCTTCATCGACGCCAACGGCCTGCGTGAGCGCATTTCGACGTATCTCGACGACCTCGAAAAGGGGCGCCTCACGCTGGCCGAAGCGGGCGAGGCGATCCGCGCAGCCATCGCGCACGGCGACTGGCCGCCCGAACTCGCGCAGGCCATCTGCGCCGCATATCGGACGCTCGCTGAACGGGGCGGCGGCGCCGATGTCGATGTCGCAGTCCGCTCGAGTGCCACGGCCGAAGATCTTCCCGACGCGAGCTTCGCCGGTCAGCAGGAAACTTTCCTCAACGTGCGCGGCGAACGGGCGCTGCTCGATGCCTGCCGGCGCTGTTACGCGTCGCTATTTACCGACCGGGCCATCGCGTATCGAACGGCGAAGGGCTTCGACCATACGCAGGTTGCGCTGTCGATCGGCGTGCAACGGATGGTGCGCTCGGATGTCGGCGGCGCGGGCGTGATGTTTACGATCGACACGGAAACCGGGTTCGACAAGATCGTGCTGATCAATGCGGCATGGGGCCTTGGCGAGAACGTCGTGCAGGGGGCCGTCGACCCGGACGAGTATGAGGTGTTCAAGCCGTTGCTGGCGGAGCCGGGGTGTTCGCCGATCGTCGGCAAAAAGCGCGGGGAGAAGGCTCGCAAGATGGTCTACGCGAAAAGCGGCCCTCATCCGACGAAGAACGTGCCGACATCCAAGGCCGAACGCGCGGCATTCGTGCTTGACGATGCCGAGATACTGTCGCTGTCACGCTCGGCCTGCGCGATCGAGGCTCACTACGGTCAGCCGATGGACATCGAATGGGCGAAAGACGGCGCGACCGGTGAGATGTTCATCGTGCAGGCGCGTCCTGAAACCGTGCAGTCGCGCCGGGAAGCGAGTTCAGTCAGGAGCTACCGGCTGCGCGAGAAGGGGCGCCGTCTTTTGCGCGGCGTCAGCGTGGGTGAAGCGATTGCGGCCGGTCCAGTCTGCGTGATCGAGCATCCGAGCGACATGCACCGCTTCGTCGACGGCGCGGTTCTCGTGACTTCCACCACCGATCCCGACTGGGTGCCGGTGATGCGCCGCGCAGCCGCGATCATCACGGACCACGGCGGACGCACTTCGCACGCGGCCATCGTGAGCCGCGAGCTGGGGCTGCCCGCGATCGTCGGCACGGGCAACGCCACGCATCTGCTGCACGACGAACAGGAGGTGACTGTGTCGTGCGCCGAAGGCGACGAGGGTTTCGTGTACGAAGGCACGGCCGCGTTCGACGTCGAAGAGATCGATTTCCGTTCGATCCCGCAAACGCGCACGCACGTGATGCTCAATCTGGCGAATCCAGCGGCTGCGTTCCGCTGGTGGCGCTTGCCGGCCGATGGCGTGGGTCTCGTGCGCATGGAGTTCGTCGTGAGCAACGACATCAAGATTCATCCGATGGCGCTCGTGCGATTCAATGAGCTCGCGGACGCGTCCGCGAAGCAGCGCATCGAGGAACTGACGGCGGGGTACGCGGACAAAGCGGAGTATTTCGTGGACCGACTTGCGCGCGGACTTGGACGCATCGCCGCCGTGCAGTACCCGCGGCCTGCGATTATCCGCATGAGCGACTTCAAGACCAACGAATACGCGCATCTGATCGGCGGACAGGCATTCGAGCCGCACGAGGAAAATCCGATGCTGGGGTTCCGCGGCGCTTCGCGGTACTACTCACCGCGCTATCGCGAAGGCTTTGCACTGGAATGCCGGGCGATCCGGCGGCTGCGCGAAGAAATGGGCCTGCGCAACGTCGTGGTGATGATTCCGTTCTGCCGCACGGTTTGCGAAGCCGATCAGGTCTTCGAAGTGATGGCGCAGAATGGCCTGCGGCGCGGGCAAGACGGACTGCAGGTGTACGTGATGTGCGAGATCCCGTCGAACGTGATTCTTGCGCGCCAATTCGCGCAGCGTTTCGACGGCTTTTCGATCGGTAGCAACGATCTCACGCAATTGACGCTCGGCGTCGATCGGGACTCGGCGGAACTGGCGCCACTGTTCGACGAGCAGGACGATGCCGTCGAATGGATGATTCATCGCGTGATCGACGACGCTCATCGTGCAGGCGCGAAGGTGGGTCTGTGCGGTCAGGCGCCGAGCGATCATCCGGAATTCGCGGCGTTTCTCGTCGACTGTGCGATCGATTCGATGTCGGTGAGCCCGGACAGCTTCATCGCCGTCAAGCGTGTAGTGGCCAGCGCGGAAGTTCGCGTGGCGTCGAGCGCGGCGACTGGCTGAACTGCTTGCAGGCGCTCTAGCGCGACCGGAGATGCCACATGGCCGAGATCCTCACTTTGACACTGAACCCAGCGGTCGACGTTGCGACTTCGGTCGATAGAATCGTCGACACGCGCAAGCTACGCTGCAGTACGGCGCGGCGAGACCCTGGCGGCGGTGGGATCAACGTCGCGCGCGTGGTGCATCGGCTAGGTGCCGACTGCGAGGCGCTCTATATGGCGGGCGGCGTGCCCGGCCTGACCCTGAGCGCGATGATCGAAGCGGAAGGGTTGCACGCCACCCGTATCGGCATCGCCGGCGAGACCCGTGAAAACTTCTCCGTTCGGGAGACCTCGTCTGGCCGCGAGTTCCGCTTCGTGTTGCCGGGGCCCCTGCTCGCCGAGACGGAATGGCAGGCATGCCTGCGGCACATCGGCGGCCTCGCCGTCGCGCCGCGCTATCTCGTGCTGAGCGGCAGCGTGCCGCCGGGTGTGCCTGACGACATCTACGCTCGCGTCGCAACGATTGTCCGGCAACACGACACCCGCGTCGTGCTCGATACCTCCGGCGCGCCGCTTGCCGCGGCGCTCGCGGCTGGAGTTTTTCTGGTCAAGCCGAGTCTCTCGGAGCTTTGCACATTGGCAGGCCACGAGCTCGACGACGACGCGCAGCGTCTCGACGCGGCACGCAAGATCGTGCGTGACGGCGGCGCGGCGATCGTCGCACTGACGCTCGGCGACCAGGGGGCGCTCGTCGTCACCGCCGATCGCGCGCTGCGCGTGCCTGGATTCGCCGTACCGGTGTCTAGTTCGATCGGCGCGGGAGACAGCTTCCTGGCGGCAATGGTTTGGTCACTCAATCGCGGCATGAAGTTTGACGAAACCTTGCGCTATGCGGTGGCGGCCGCTTCGGCGTCGTTGCTCACAGAGGGCACCCGCCTGTGCGACCGGGAGCAGATCGAGCGGATTCATCGCGAGCTCGAACTCGCGGGGGCCGATATCGTCTCTGTGGCTTGAGCAACGGCAGGAATCCGCATACTCGTTGCTGGAGCCGTCGGGCGCTGTAAGGCGACGTTTCGACTCTGATCGAATGGCTGCTTTTCGTCGGGCTGGCGATCTTCGTCGGACGGTATCGTGCGCAGCGCCTGATAGAAGCTGAATGCCATGTTCCAGGCCTGGCTCGTGAAAATAGCGAAAAGCGCGGCAAATCAGGCGCGACAGATGCAGCCATCGGCCGAGCACCGCGACACGCGGATCGTGGTTTCATCGACGCAGCGCCATCAGCGACGGCGGAACCAGCGGACGGCCGGGGTTCATCGGAACCTTCTGATGGAGGACGGGGCGGCAGCGCCATGCGTGTCGATCGCGTCCCTGCAGAGGGGATTTTCCGCGCGGACTATGGTCTGGACTTGATGCAGGTCAGTCCCGCAGTCGCTGGGTGCTTCGGATGGCCACGCACTTTGGAGCGGGAGCAGCGCGTGCGTTGCGGTGCTGGCGATTTGAGGCGTCCGGGTTTAGTAGTTCAACGCTGCAATTAGGCAGTCGGATGTCCTGAGCAATGAAGCAGACCTCCAGTCACGGACCAGCTTGCAAACCAACAATGTGATGAGTACCGTCACGGCGCGGGCAGGATTGCGAATGCAGGCCTGCACCTGCGCGCTTTTTCCATTCCCGCATACGCACCACTGGCACAGATGCTCACAGTTGTTGGTGAGCAGCCTGTAGTTGCGCTCGCCGAGGCGCGACGCCGCGCGGTGCGCTACTTCGGCTCCCGTGTAGGGCGAGTCCGGGTGCCGAACGATCTCGATCCCGAAGCCTGCCGAAAAATGCTCGAGCGGGATCGCTTCGATGGGACCGCCGCAGCATCCACGTGAAAGGCCCGCGTAATGAATCACCCGGCCACGCCCAACATAAATGCCGTGATGCGTATAACCGTGGCGCTTCGAGGCGAGGTGGGCTCCGAGCGGCAAGTCGCGCATGGACGCGAGGTTCATGCATTGCGCTTCCTGATGCTGGTTCATGTCTCGCTCCCGAACATTGCCGCGGCAGTGGGCTTCATCGGATCGGCCTGCTGAATGTCGCCTTTGCCCGCTGAGTGCCCGAAGACGTGTGCTCCTGTCACGCTTTAAGAATGGGCTTTGGATGGCTCGGCAACAATCGGTCCTCGCTGGAATGCCCGTCCGATCTGCGGTCGCAAGTGTCGGAATTGTCCGACCCGTGCCGGGTGAAATGCTGATGTCGAAGCGGGTAACGACGGGATTTCGAATTCGGCGGGCACTGCCCGTGTGCCGAACGTCGGGATGGGTGCGGACTGGACCGCACGGCGCCCGCTGGATCGATGGACCGGCGCGAGCAGTTCCACTAGCGGAGCGCTGTCGGCCGAGGCTGAGCGCCGCAGTCGGCCTAACGGCGACGGTTGCCCAGCAGGCGAAGTAGCATCAGGAAAACGTTGAGAACAGCCGGTCGTTACCGACGAATCTGAGTGCCATGATCGTTCCTCCCGCTGGAATCGCGAGACGGGCTCAGCGCACCGGCGCGCCGTGTCGTGTGATCTGAACCGCGGTCGCCTCGACGTAGTCGACCCGCACGCTGTCGCCTGCTTCGAGCCCGTCGAGCAGTCCGTCTGACGACGCCTGCAGCACCACGGTGCGTGTCGGCCCGCGCAACGTCAGCTGACGTTTGCCGCGATCGATCTGCACGACGGTGACCACTGCCTCGACCCGGTGCATGGTGAGGGACTCGCCGAGCGATGCGCCAGTCGTGAATCCTTTGTCGACGCGCTCGCGAATGCCGCTCGAGTTGGACTTGTCGGCCCGCAGCAATAGCGCGCGGTTGAATGTGACGGCGACGGTGTCGCCCAGCCGCAGTTTGCCGACGTCGCCGATACTCGGGTCGACCACCACGTCCACGGGTTCGCCGTTGTCTTCGAGCAGCGTCATGCTGTTTCGTCCGCGATCGATGGCGAAGACGACCGCGTTCGCATGCGCGACGCTGGTGCCCGAGAAGCGCTTGTCGGGGGGCGCCTGCGTCGTCGCTTCTTCGCCCATCGCCGCGAGCATCGCCGCCGCGCTCAATACGAGCCCCGCTATGGCGGCCGGTAGTCCAAATTGGCATCTGCTTTTCATCGTGTCCCCACCGATCCATTTGACTTAAATGAGGGTGTTTGTGCCGCCACATGCGGTGGCGGCGACCGCGCAATACGTCTGTTCACATGGGCAAGCAACTGCGGCGCGTATGCGAGTTCGGCCAACCTTGCGCGAACGCGAGGATGAACGCACACGAGCGACAAGACAACGAAGGACCCCGGAAGCGCGAGAAATCCAATCAACAAGATCCGTTTGAGCATGCTGAGCCTCGACTGCGATTCATGTACGTTTCAGCGTAGGGCCTCGCGCACCGGCGGGTTTGATGCACGTCAACGGGGACACGTATCTCGCCCGAACCCGTGCTGGGTGAATCACCGTGCACAAGTGACGACGCATTGCGCTGTGTTGGCGCGCTTGGTCTATGTCTCATTGGTGATTGCGGAGGCGGCCAGGCGCGATTTCACGGGTGAGAACAGGTGGCCGGCCGCATCCGGCTCGCCGCAGTGCTCGAGGATGGAGGCGCGCACCCGCTCGCGCAATCGCGCGGTCGCGGCAAAGTCGGTTCCATCGGGCACGACAGGCGGCAGAACCGAAAGCGTCATGGAGCCGCGCCGGGGGACCCATTCGCCATCGGGCAATGCGGCACGCGCACCGCGCAGCGCAACCGGAACGACGCGCTGTCCCGTCACGCATGCGCAGCGGAAGGCACCAAGATGAAACGCGCGCAGACCAGCCTCGCGCACGAAGGTGCCCTCGGGGAAAAACAGCAGACGTTCTCCGGCTTTCGCGAATTCGATCAAGCGCGCTTCGTCGGCGAGGCTCCCCGCGTAGACTCCGCGCTCGACGAAGCGCGCGCCGATTGCCCGCAACAACGGACCGGCGAATGGCCGGCGCGCCAGTTCCCGCTTCGATACGAAGGCAACCGGCGCAGGCAGAAACGCGGTGAGCGCCACGACGTCGAGATAACCGGTGTGATTGGACACGATCACCGTATGCGGCTCGCGCAAGGCGGTGAGGTCACCTTCGAGTTCCACGCGCAATCCCGCCGCGCGCAGGAACAGTCGGCTGGCCCGCGCGAGGATGCGCCAGTTACGCGCTTGATCGCGTCGAAACGCGATACAGGCGAAGACGCCGACACCAAGCGCGGCCGGGATGTACGCGGAAGTGATACGACAGAGCGATCAGCAACCCGCGGCTTTGCGCGATTCACTCGATGCAGCGTGCGAGCACGCGGACGTCGCCGGGCAATTCCGGTGCGGCGACGCTAGCGTGACTGAAGCCAGTCTAGGCAGATAGGGGAGCGCAGCGTTGACGCAAGTCAATGGGATTCGGGGCTCGGCGAGTTTCACGGCACCAAGGGATTTACCAGCAGAAGGGATGCCGCGATCGTGCGTATCAGCGCCGCTCAATCCACTCGCTGCCGTCCTTGACGTAACACCGCTTGACCGCCGCCCATGCCACGCGATGCGCGATTTCTTCGTGACGCGCATCGGCTGCGTATTCCTCGTACGCGGAGTTAAATGCAGCCCGATAGATCTCCTGCGCGCGCTGCGGCAGATGATGCCGAACCGATGCGGGCAGATCGGCATTGCTGAAATAGGGCACTTCGTTCTCCGGTCGAGGAGTCGTCGTTCAGGCACGATCCAGGTTTGAGAGAGACGAACCGGATGTTTCAGATCTGTCGACGACCACCTCCGGCATCACTCGTGATGTTCGTGAGCGAGCCGGATGACGCTCTTCCACAGCCGCGACTCCGGCCGGACCGACCGCACCTTCCGGTGCAAGCACAGGCAACGCGGCAGCGGGGGCCGCACCAACTCCGTCGGCCAGATCGCGACACGCGTTGACAGCGTCCGAGACGTTCTTGAAGTAGCGCATCGCGCTGGATACGCACTCGGGCAGCATGAGGCTGGCAGTCGACATGCATTCGAGCGGATTGCGTGTGAGCGCGCAACGCGCCCATGTTTCCTGTGTCAGCGCCAACCAGTCGACGCAGGCTTGCGTCTGCGCGTCGGCGAAGGTCTTCCAGATTTCCGGCAAATTGCGTGTAGAGGACTGAGTCAACATGAATGCCTCCCGTGGGCGTGGTCGCGAGAGCGCCACCAGGCTGCCGGCATCCGGCTGTGCCCGGCAAGCCGGGCTCACGCGCCGCTGCGGGTCACCGTTGGAATGCAATAGCGTGACGCTCCAATAGGAGGATGAACGACTGCGAGGCGCGAGCATTGACGTGTGTCAATGAGGGAGCAGCGGGGTACGGATGTCGCGGGAAGCGAGTCACTCACCAGGTTTGACCTGGATCAATCCGCATCTCCCCGTCCGGCAGTCTGATATGCGAATGGCTCTTTAGCAGAGAGGATGGCCGGCGCCAGCCGCGTTACGCGCGAACGGTCTCACACCGCGGCAAAGGAGAAGGCTGATGGTCATCGTTGCCGCTTTCATCTCGATGGTATTTTTCTACAGCCTGATTTCCCGGCGACTGGAGCGAACGGTCCTGACGGCACCGATCCTCTTTACGGCGTTCGGTGCGCTCATGGCTTTTTCACACGGAGCGCTGGACGAACTCGCCCTTGACCGCAAAGACCTGCTGCAGGTGGCCGAGCTGGGACTTGTGATGACGCTCTTCACCGATGCTTCGAGAGTCCGTCCGAGCATGCTGAAGGGCGAGACCAATCTGCCGATACGCCTGCTGAGCACGGGCATGCTGCTCACCATCATGCTCGGGGTGCTGTGTGCGATGGTCGTTTTCAGAACGCTGACCTGGTGGGAGGCGGGTATCATCGCCGCGATTCTCGCTCCGACTGATGCGGGGCTCGGGCAGGTCATCGTCAATAGCCCGCACGTGCCACATCGAATCCGTCAGGCGTTGAATGTGGAGGCCGGATTGAATGACGGACTCTCGGTGCCCTTCCTGATGTTCTTTGTCGCGTTGGCGGAGGCCCGGGAAACGAGTCGGGGCGGCACAGTCCTGACCCGGTTTCTGATCGAGCAGCTCGGCTACGGCGCGCTGGTGGGACTCGCCATCGGACTGCTGGGCGGCTGGCTGCTGGGTCTTGCTCTCCGAAAGCAGTGGATGGCCGAACCCGTCGTGCAGCTGGGCGTCGTGGCGCTGCCGCTTGCTTGCGTGGTGGCCTCGGAGGCTACAGCAGCAAGTATGTTTATCGCCGCGTTCGTGGCCGGGCTGGCGACACAGGTCGGCTTCCGCGAGGTCGGCAAGCATAGCGTGGAGTTCGCCGAAGACTGGGGGCAACTCTTTAACTATTTCGTGTTCTTCCTGTTCGGGTTGCTGGTGACGCGTGTCTGGTCACAGTTCAGTTTTGCCGTCGTGACCTATAGCGTACTGAGCCTGACACTGATTCGCATCGTGCCGGTGGCGATAGCGCTGCTGGGCACGCGCCTGAGCTGGCCGACCGTGCTGTTCATGGGATGGTTCGGCCCGAGAGGCCTCGCCTCGATCGTTCTCGGGCTTGTCTATCTCGAGGGGGAAACCGATCTGCCCGGAGAGCCCACCATCAAGCTCGTGGTGATGGCGACGGTGCTGCTCAGCATCTTCGCTCACGGACTCACCGCGCTTCCTGCGACCGTCAGGTACGCCAAATCAATCGCCACGCTGGGGCATCGTGCGCCAGAGTATCAGGACGAGGTAATGGGCGCCGATCGGGCGACTGCCGAGGGGCTCTGACTCACAGCGAGGTCGTGCATCGAACACATCGCTCAGGGTGGCTGCTTGCTGCGGTCCTCGGCGCCAATGACGGACTGCTCTCGATGTTCAGCCTCATGATTGGCGTGGCGGCAGCGCACTCGCATCCACAAGGCTGGCGATGCGAGCAACGTCCGTTGGTCCGTTGGGGAGGCAACGGACGATTCGCCTGGCACACACGCTATTCCATCGTCAGCACGATGCGTCCGTTCACCGTGCCTTCCCGCAGCGAACCGAGCACGGCATTGATGTTTTCCAGTCGGTCACGGTGGATGTGCGCGCGCACGCTGCCTTCGGCCGCGAAGTCGAGCGATTCCTGCAGATCGCGCCGTGTCCCGACGATCGAGCCGCGCACGGTAATGCCGTTGAGGACGGTCGAAAAGATCGGCAACGGGAAATCGCCGGGAGGCAACCCGTTCAACGACACCGTGCCGCCACGGCGCAGCATGCCGAGCGCCTGTGCGAACGCGCTGCGCGAGACCGCGGTCACGAGCACGCCGTGGGCACCGCCGATTTCCTTCTGGATCACGGCCGCCGGATCCTGGGTTTTCGCATTGATCGCGAGCTTCGCGCCGAGCTTTCGCGCGAGTTCGAGTTTGTCGTCGGCGACATCGACCGCGACGACGTGCAGGCCCATCGCAATCGCGTACTGCACCGCGACGTGACCGAGGCCACCGATACCCGAGATCGCGAGCCACTGGCCGGGGCGCGTGTCGGTCATGCGGATGCCCTTGTAGACCGTCACGCCCGCGCAGAGGATCGGCGCGATTTCATCGAACGCAACGTTGTCGGGCAGGTGGCCGACGTAGTTCGGGTCGGCCAGCACGTACTCCGCGTATCCGCCGTTGACCGAATAGCCGGTGTTCTGTTGCTCGTGACACAGCGTTTCCCAGCCGCTCAGGCAGTGCTCGCAGTGGCCGCATGCGGTGTAGAGCCACGGCACGCCGACGCGGTCGCCTTCCTTGACCGCCGTCACGTCCCTGCCGATCGCGGCGACATAGCCGACGCCCTCGTGTCCGGGGATGAACGGCAGGCTCGGCTTGACCGGCCAGTCGCCGTCGGCGGCGTGCAGGTCGGTATGGCAAACGCCTGAAGCCTTGATGTTGACGAGAATCTGTCCGGGACCCACCTCCGGGACAGGCACTTCTTCGATGCGCAGCGGCGCGCCGAACTGGTGGACGACGGCGGCTTTCATGTAACGGGTCATGTGACGCTCCTCGAAATAGCCCGTCCAGTATTCCTTCGCGGGGAGACGCCGAAGTTGACTCACGTCAAGCGCAGCGGGTCATCGCGCTTAGTTAATCGCGTCGCCGCGCGGCTTGCGCGACCAGCAGCCGATCAGCGCGAGCGCGCCGGCCATGCCGCCGAGATGCGCGAAGTGCGCGATGCCCGGCGCCTCGCCCGAGACGCCCAGGCCCAGTTCGACCAGTGCGTAACCGGTGGCGAACAGCCACGCGGGCATCGGAATCGGCGGGAATAGCAGGACCACGCGCCGCTGCGGAAACAGCAGCGCGTAGGCAACGAGCAGCCCGAATATGCCGGCCGACGCGCCGATGGTCGGATACGCGTCGCCACCGAGCGCAAGCGCGGTCAGTAGCTGAACGACCGCGCCGCACACGACGCTCGCTGCATAGAGCCGCAACAGCCTTGCGGCGCCGAGCACGCGTTCCACTTCGCGGCCGAACATGAAAAGCCCCAGCATGTTGAACGCGAGATGCGTCAGGCTCGCGTGCAGCGCGCTGTAAGTCAGCAGTTGCCAGATGTGGAACGCGGGAGCATAGGCGTTCGCCGAATGAAGCGGCCACAGCGCGAAGCGGTCAATCATCGAGGCCGGACCCAGCGCCTCGAGTACGAACACCAGCGCATTCAATGCGATCAACAGGAGCGTCATGCTTAGGCGACCTTGCAGGAAAGGAGCAAATCAGCGGAGAGGTTTCAGATCAGGGTACGACGGCGAACTCGCGCACCGTTGATCTGCGTCAGACTCCTTACCCGGCGGCGCGACGAATCTGTGTCGTGACGGCATGAGCCGGCGGGGCGCAAAGCGTTGATGCAAATCAATAGACAAACGTGCTGCACGCGTAACGTGGGCACGGTCACCAGCCCGACGCGACCGCACGATGACTGCCAAGCTCTCCCTCGCTACAGCCACGCCGACCACCCGGGCCGCCAGGCTCGCGACGCATCCGTTCCCGGCGCGCGATCGACAGGCACCCGACACGTCGGCCGACCCTCGGGCGCGATTCGCGTTTTCGTGCGACGAACTCGACCGCGCGGCGCACGCTGGCGTGGCCGCGTTGACAGGAGGTTTGTCGCCATCTTCGGCAGTGCTCGCGATGGCGGACTGGTCCCTGCATATCGCGATTGCACCCGGCAGGCTCATGGAACTGGTATCGCAGATGTCGCTCGCGGCCCTTGATCAGGCCCTGCAGGCGCTGCGCGTGAAAATTGGGCACCGGAAAGCGCAGACCCGCTCCGACGATCCCCGCTTTGCCGGCGACGGCTGGTCGATGTGGCCTTTCCATGTGTACCGCGACAGCTTCCTGCAAATGCAACACTGGTGGGAGTCCGCGACGACCGCGATACCGGGCGTCGAGCGCCATCACGAAGAACTGGTGCGATTTCTGGCACGCCAGTGGCTCGATGCGTGCTCGCCGAGCAACTTTGCCGCGACCAATCCGGTAGTGCAGCGGGCGGCGTGGGCGAGCAGCGGCATGAACTTCGTGGCCGGCGCGCTGCACTGGCTGGCCGATCTGCACGATCTGTCGCGCGGCGCCGCGACGGCAGGGACCGGCGTGTCCGCGTGGCAGCCGGGCAGGGACGTGGCCGTCACCCGAGGCAAGGTGGTCTGGCGCGGGGAACTGTGCGAATTGCTGCAATACGCGCCCACGACGCGGGCCGTCACAAAAGAGCCGGTGCTGATCGTGCCGTCATGGATCATGAAGTACTACATCCTCGATCTTCAGCCGCACGATTCGCTGATTCGCTATCTGGTCGATGCGGGCCATACGGTCTATACGATCTCGTGGCGCAATCCGGACGAATCGTTCCGCGACTTCCGGCTCGAAGACTATCTGCATGACGGTCTGTTCGCGGCGCTCGCGCAGGTTCGCGCGCGCGAAGCCGATGACGTGCCGCGGCGCGTGCACATGGTCGGCTATTGCCTCGGCGGCACATTGCTCGCGATTGCCGCGGCCGCGCTGTTTCGCGACGGCAGGGGCGCGGAATTGAAGACGGTGACGCTGCTCGCCGCGCAGACCGATTTTACCGAGCCGGGCGAGCTGGGACTTTTCGTCGACGCGAGCGAACTCGCCGCGCTTGACGCATTGATGTGGCGCCAGGGCTATCTCGACGGTGCGCAGATGTCGGCGGCGTTTCAACTGCTGAACGCGCGCGATCTGATCTGGTCGCGCATGATGAGCGAATATCTGCTCGGCCGCCGTTCGAAACCCAACGATCTGATGGCGTGGAATGCCGACACGACGCGTATGCCGTACCGCATGCACAGCGAGTACTTGAGCTCGCTGTTCCTCAACAACGATCTGGCCGAGGGGCGCTATTGCCTGGACGGCGGCCCAGTCGCGCTGTCGGATATCGAGGCGCCGATGTTTGTCGTCGGCACCGAGCGTGATCACGTGTCGCCGTGGCGATCAGTCTACAAGGTGCATCTGCTCACGCACAACGAGCTGACCTTCCTGCTCACCGCGGGCGGGCATAACGCCGGCATCGTGTCCGAGCCGGGTCACGCCGGGCGGTATTACCGCTGTGCCACGCGCGCGCCCGACGAGCCGTATCGCAGCCGGCATGACTTCGCGAGCCAGTGCGAACCCGTCGACGGCTCGTGGTGGCCGCGCTGGAGCCAGTGGCTGCGTGAGCACTCGGATGGCGAGGTGGCCGCGCGCGAAATTATCGATGGGCTCGACGATGCACCCGGAACCTACGTATTCGAACGCTGATCGCAGCGGCGGCGACACTGACGTGCTCGCCGGCGCGCAAGTTCCGCACGACGCAACTCCCGGACCTGCGAGAGCGTCCGCGGCCGAGCGGCTCCCGGGTCTGCTGTGCGCTGACGCTGCGGCCTCGCCCTTGGTGCGACTGGCACGCAACGCCGGTTCGCTGCGGGTGGCCGTCGTGCATCCATGCGATGCGGCGAGTCTCGAAGGATTGCTTGCGGCGGCCGCAGGGCCCGGGGGTGGCCTCATTACGCCGCTCATCGTGGCGCCACGAGTGAAGCTCGACGCGCTTGCGCGCACGTTGCGGGTCGACCTCACCGGCTTCGAAATCGAAGACGTGCCACACAGCCATGCCGCAGCGGCCCGTGCGGTGGAACTGGTCGCGCAGGGCGCGGCCGACGCGCTGATGAAAGGCAGCCTGCACACTGACGAACTGATGAGCGCGGTGCTCGCGCCCGGTTCAGGTTTGTTGACAGATAAACGCGTGTCGCACTGTTTCCTCGTCGAAACGCCCGCGTATGAACGGCCGTTCATCATTACGGACGCCGTCGTCAATATCGTGCCCGATCTCGAGCAGAAGCAGGCAATCGCGCAGAATGCGATCGACCTCGCCCATGCGCTGGGCGTTGCCCGGCCGCGGGTTGCGGTGCTGTGCGCGGTCGAGACGGTCAATCCCCGCATGCGCTCGACCATCGACGCGGCGGCGCTTGCCAAGATGTCCGAGCGCGGGCAACTGACGGGCGCATTGGTCGATGGCCCGCTCGCCTTCGATAACGCCGTTTCCGTTCGCGCTGCGAGGATCAAGGGAATCAAATCGCCCGTCGCGGGGCACGCGGACATCCTGCTCGTGCCGGATCTGGAAGCCGGCAACATGCTGGTCAAGCAACTGGAGTTTCTCGGCGAAGCGGCGAGCGCAGGCCTGGTGGTCGGGACACGCGTGCCGATCATCCTGACGAGCCGGGCGGACAGCCTCGCTGCGCGCGTCAATTCCTGTGCGCTCGCGTCGGCGATCGCCGCGCGGCGTAGCGCTTGATATCCGAAAACCGAAAATTACGAGCAGGTGGTGGCCGCTGGCCGCTGGGAAGCGGCCGTGATCCTTTGTCCGTGGCCGCGGCCGTTAGCGTTGCTCGAGCTCGACGCTTTGTTCGTAGACGGGGACTTCGCAGGACCCGCCGAACTTCTCCGCGATGCGCCGCCGCATCGCATCGGCGGCCGCCGGCTCACCATGCGTGACGAAGGGCAAGCCCGCTTCTTCGAGCAGCTACTTCGACCCAGTGACGGTCTCGCTTGCACCGAGAAAGGTCAGCCTCATGGTTCCTCCGTGGCGCCGCGATGAGTTGGCGCCTCGTTCATTTCAGCGGATTCGGGCTCCTGGCTATTGACGTGGACCATGGGCCGCGCACCGGGGAAAGTAACAAATCGATTCGTCAGTGAAGCCGCCTGCATGCCGAGGCTCGCGGCGCGAGATCGAAGCGACGTTCTCCTTGACGCTCGTCAATTGCATCGGCCGCCTCATGCCTACACTCGTCTGCAACAGGGTAGGTCCCTCGACATGGAGACTCACTATGCAAACCTCGGACATCATGACCACTCCGGTCGTTTCCATCGCACCCGACAGCTCGGTCTACGACGCGGCGAAGCTGCTGACCGAGCACCGCATCAGCGGAATGCCGGTAATCGACGACAACGGCGACGTCATCGGCGTCGTCAGCGAGGGCGATCTGCTTAGGCGCGTCGAAACGGGCACGGAAACGCAGCGCCGCTCATGGCTTGCCGAATTCATGGCGCCCACGCGGGAACTCGCGGCCGAGTATCTGAAGGAATATTCGATCCAGGTGCGCGACGTGATGAGCGCGCCGGCGTTCACGGTAGATCACGCCGCCCCGCTCACCGAGGTCGCCGAACTGCTGGGGCGCAAACACATCAAGCGCCTGCCGGTGCTGCGCGATGGCAAGCTCGTCGGCATCGTCAGCCGGTCCAACCTGGTGCGCGCTCTCGCGAGTTGCGCGCCTGAGCAGCTCGATGCGCAGCCGTCGGACGAACAGATTCGCGATGCAATTGCGAAGGATCTCGATGGACATCGCTGGGCGATGGCCTCCGACGGCCTGATCGTCACGAAAGGTGTCGTGCATTGTTGGGGTGTGGCGCGTTCCGAAAAGGAACGCAAGGCAATACTCGCGGCGGCAGCGCGCGTGCCGGGGGTGAAGGAAGTGAGGGACCACATGGAATGTCCGGGCTTCTTCTCTTCGATGTGAAATGCAGTGCGCGACTCGTCGCGCACCGCTAGCAGGTTCCGACCCGGCTACGACTCGCCTGCAGAAATGGAAAGCCCGCAACGCAAAGCTGGCCTGCGAGGCCGATCGCGCCAGGCACAGTCAAGAAGCCGACAAAGTACTCGAGCACCGTCCTTCTGAACAGAAGCACGGCGGTGCCCAATTCCGCAAGCATCAATACGACCAGGGCGATTGCGCCCATCAGCAAGGCCTCGCTGGTATCTGTCAGCAGGTCGTGCTGGTTCGCGCTCCAGCGCGACAAGTTCCAACTCGCGGCAAGCATGAATGGCACTTCGAGCGATACGGCCGCCGCCTCGCCAAGGCGCGGCACGAGCAGCAGGATGCGAATCGCTCCGAGGGCAAAGCCGATCGCAAACACGAGCAACGCATAGAGGCAGCCCGCTTTGGCGCACACTGTCCACCTCGGCCGGCCATGTGAGCACCGCGTCATGGAGTCTTACGCTTGCGCTGATCTAACAATGACCCGATCGTCTTCGCCCGGATCTGTTCGTCCATGGATCATCTTCCAGTTCGTCAAAGTTCCATCTTGGACCGCCGGCTCATCGGGCGCTTGATGCAAGTCAATTGCCAATGATGAAGCACCTTTCTCAGCATCTCAACGTCGAGCAGATTTTTAAGTCCTGACTGGAGTGCTTCCGCGCTCGCCGTGGCCGACTGCGTCGCCGAGCAATTGATGCAGGTCAATCGGCTCGCTGAATCGTCTTAGCCGTCAGATAAACGTCATATTGACGATTGAGACTGAACCCATTCGCTTACCGCGGGTAGTCACCATGCAAAAGACCGAGGCGATCAACGTGCTGGGAGAGCGCAGCTTGCTGCTGCCGGGTTGGATCCGGGCGGCGCTCGCTGCCAACGACCGCGTGAAGTTGTATCTGAGCGTGCTTCAGGCTGCATTGGCGCACGCCGACGATGCCAACACCGACGCACTGGACCTGAGCGCGGAAATGGCGGCCGCACATGTCGATATGCCCTGGCTTCGTGACATGCCGAGCGGTTCAGCGCTCGTCAACGACGAATTGCTTGTGCCGGATCTGCGTCGTCTGCTGCAACGACTTGGCGAGGATCTCGCTACGATGGCCAAGCCGTTGCGTGGATCGGCCTATGACGTGCCCGCTCTGCGAGATCGTATTCAAGGCTGGCAGGCCGAACTGGAATCGATGGGAGGCGAGCGGATCAGCCGCGCCCAATTGCAGGCGCTGACGCGCGGCCGCAATGACGCCGGCGCCGACGGCCTGCACTGGCTGATCATGGATCTGCATCGCGCGCTGAACAAGCTGGCCGGCTCGCTCTCGAGCGAAGAAATCGATGGCGCGCACGTATGGCAACTTCAGCCGGCCGACCGCAGACTCGTCGTCGCTTTTATGCGTGGGTTGAACCGCACGGCGCCGTTGAAGTTCGATCACCCGGGACTCGAGACGGCTGCCACACGCGACGGTGACCGGGTACTGCTGCAGAACGACATCGGCACCAATGACGCGCATGTGCTGGTCATTCAGATCGAGAACCGGACAGTCACGCTGAGCTATGCCGATCTCCACCGCCCACGGTTTGAATTCCTCCAGACCCTTCTTGCCCCGGTGGGGGCCCATTGGACCGGAGTGCAATCGAAGGTGGAGGCCACGCTCAACGAGGGCGCTGCTTACACGTTCGGCACTGCGCGCTTTGATTGCGCCGACGACCCGGCTCTCGAGACGACCCTGGAAACCATCGGCTCGCGCATCGTGTTCCTCATCGACTGGAACCGGGCACGCAAGCGGCTGCTGCCTTTTGTGGGCAAGGACATCGCGATCGCAGTGCTGATCGAATCCGCGCAAAGCGAGGCCGGGCACATGGCATGGTTGAAGGCGGGCGGCGAAGCGCTGATCTACGCGGCCATGCAGGATGTGGGACAAGGTGTGTTCCGGATCGGTGACCGGCTCGATGCAATATTGGGAGCCCACGACGCGAAAGCATTTCTGGTCGACGTTCTGCAAACCGCCAGTCGCGAGCTACTCGGTGGGCATCCCGTGGCACTCGTCGCGGATGAGACACGCCTGCTGCTTGCGAGGAGGATGCGGCAGCACAACAGCGAATTCGAATTGCTCGAGGAACACGCGGCCTACTGCAATGCGCTGGCGCAAGCGGTATCCGACGGGCTGATGCATGACGTGGCCGCCGGGGCGGACGCGGAAGCGGTCCGTGCGCTGGCGGCGAGAGCCAAAGTGTGGGAGCGGCAGGCAGACCATCTGGTGATGCGCGCGCGTGAGCAAGCCCATCGGCAACCGCGCTGGCAGCCGTTCGCCCATTTGCTCGAACTTTCCGATGACGTTGCCGACGCTCTGGAGGAAGCAGCGTTTCTGATGTCCTTGATCGCCGAAGGTCATCAGCGCGATTGGGACGACGAGGTCAGAAGCGCGCTATCGGGTCTTGCGCAAACCGTGTTGCTGGCGACGCAAGAGCACGTGAAGGCGCTATCCATCGCGCGCTGTCTCGGCGATTCGAGTGACACGTTGGACACTGACGGTTTCCTGGCCGCGTTATGGAATGTTTTGCGTTCTGAACGCCAGTGTGATGAATTGCTGCGTGCTGCCCGGCGCGCCATTCTCGCCGTGGTGCTCGATGCGCCTACGCTGATGCTCGCCAATGACCTGGCGAGCACGCTGGAAACAGCGTCGGATCGTCTTCTCGTTGCAGGGTATGCGCTGCGCGATGTCGCTTTTGGTAAGGCAGGAGTAGGCGCATGAATGAACGTGCATTTTATGGTCCGCCACCGCTGTGTGAAAGCGTCTATCTGATCGGCTGCAAAGCGGCGCAGTGCGCTAACGTGGATCCGCCGCGTGTATCGACGGACGAGATTGGCAGCAAGGCCCACAATCTTGCACGCATGGCTGATCTTGGCCTTCCCGTGCCGCCTGCATTCGTACTCGGTACGCCCTACTGCAGGGACGATGCGTTGCGAAAAGCCGCAACTTCGAGCGCGGTGTGGGGCGGCGCACTTCAGGAACTCGAGCGGACAACCGGCAAGCGCTTCGGTGATACGAGACAGCCTCTCCTTCTTTCGGTGCGCTCGGGAGCACCCATTTCGATGCCGGGCATGATGGATACGCTGCTCGACATCGGAGTCTGCGATGCGACGATCGCAGGATTGTTGCGTCAGACCGGCAATCCGCGCCTTGTCTGGGATACCTATAGCAGGCTCGTCGCGAGCTATGGAGAACTGGTCGCGAATGTCCCTGCGAAAGTTTTCGAAACTGAACGCGAGGCGATTGCCGGTGAGCGCGACGAACAGACGCTCGATTTTGCCGAACTACGCGAGCTCACACATCGTTGCCTTGTCGTGTACGAGCGCGCAAGCGGTCAGCCGTTTCCACAGGATCCGCGGCATCAACTGGCGGGTGCGATAGACGCGGTGCTCCGAAGCTGGCAGTTGCCGAAAGCCGTCGCGTACCGAAGCCGATGCGGTATCGGCGATGCGATCGGCACGGCCGTAACGATACAGGCAATGGTGTTTGGCAATGCTGGCGGTCGTTCGGGCGCTGGAGTCGGGTTTACGCGCGATCCAGTGAACGGCGAGCCGAGTCTCTGGGTGGATTTCCTGTTCAATGCTCAGGGAGAGGACGTCGTGTCCGGCAGACGGAGCGCCCGAGGCCATCAGGAACTGGCCCGAACCATGCCGGCTGTCTGGGCGTCGCTACGGGACGCCGCGGCAAAGCTCGAGCGGGCGTTCGGCGACATGCAGGACTTCGAGTTCACCGTGCAGGATGGTTGCCTCTATATGCTGCAAGCCCGCAACGGCAAGCGCACGCCGCAAGCGGCCGCACGGATTGCGCTGGACATGCTCGACGAAGGCATCATCACCACGGCCACCGCTCGTGAACGCACAAAGGAACTCAGCCCCGCTGATTTGGTGCGTACCCGTATTGCGGCGCCGGATGGTCACTCGCTGATCCCGCTCGCACACGCTGCGAGCGCGACGAGCGGGGTGGCGATGGGAGAAATCGCGCTGGACGAGGCACGCGCGCGCGAACGCCACGCCGCTGGGGCCGCTGTGATCCTGGTGCGCCGCGACGCCGAGACCGACGACATCGCTGCCCTCGACATTGCGTCGGGACTGCTGACACAACGGGGCGCGCGGACTTCGCATGCGGCTGTCGTGGCTCGGCAACTCGGCAAGGTTTGCCTCGTAGGCTGCGCGATGCGGCTCGATGAGCCGACTCGCAGGCTCCAGATCGGGGAAACATGGATGCGTGAGGGGGACCTTGTGACCCTTGATAGCAGCGACGGCTCAGTCTATGCCGGCGCCGTGCAGACCATCGTCGAACCGCTAGTCGAATTGCAGTCCCGTCTCGCACGACTGCGGGCACCGTGACGGGCGCGATTTGCGGGCAATGCTCGCATCGTTGATGTGTGTCAATCGGGTGGCTGCCGGGACGCGCACGATGATCCTGTCCGCGCGCAATGACGCCGCGCGGCGCGTTTCGAGAGGAGCCCCTGCCATGCAGAAACACCTGATCGTGGTCGCGCACCCGGTGGAAGACAGCTTCACCATGAGCGTGACGCGCGCCTACCTTGGGGAACTGGTCCGGATAGGCCATGACGTGCGCGTTCACGACCTGTACCGGATGGGGTTCGATCCCGTGCTTTCCGCGCAGGAATTGACCGAGGGCATCGATGCGCGCCTTCGCATGGCCGACGTCCTGATCGCGCAGAAAGACGTTCTCGCGGCGGATGTCTTGACCGTCATCTATCCACTCTGGTGGATGGCGATGCCGGCGATGATGAAAGGCTACATTGACCGCGTGTTCAGCCGGGGGTTCGCGTATGAGACGCAACCGGACGGCGTGCACGGTCTGCTGTCAGGGCGCCGCGCCGTCGTGGTGACCGTCTCGGCCGCACCGCTGGCTTCTTTCGTTGAGGACGGCCGATGGCAAGCGATGCAGCTGCTGCAGGATACCCATGTTTTCCGCGCATCCGGTTTCGACCTGATCGGGCACCTGCATTTCGACGAAGTCGGCCCGGCCACGCCGCCTGCGATGGCTGCCAGTCGTTTCGCGCAGGTGCGTGAATTCGTTCGCGGGCATTTCGCGTCGGTGCCGGCGGCGTGAGTGACAGGTCACGGGCCAGACGTGGCCGCAACGCGGGAGCACTGCCATGTATCGCTTCTTTCGCAGATTCGAACGGTTGGCGTTCGGCATCGTGACGGTCTCGGCCATCGTATGCGCGGGGATTCTCGTCATCCACCGGTTCGGTGATGTGTCGGTGCCCGATTTCGTGTCCCGGGGCGCGGCGGATCCCCGTTTCCCGTTCGTGTTCGTTTGCGAGGACGTGAACGAGATGGACTCGTGCGAACAGATGCAGGCCGGGCGGACCGCGGCGGAATGAACGCCGGAGCGCTCATCCGGCGGCTAGACATCCACGGCTGAAGCCATTGGCGTTGACGCGCGCGCAACTCTCGGATTGCCGACGGTGGAAGCATCGAGCGGCCAGGCGGCAGCCTGTCGGATCAGCGAACTCCCACTCCCGATCCTCCACGGCCGGGCGTTATATTCCGTTCAAAATCCCGCAAAACAATAAGCATGAAAGGCGATTACCGAGTTCGCGGTGATGCATGCACGACCATCGTGCCGATTCCACTGATCACGATTACAGCCATCCCTACGATGGTCCATAGGTCCGGAATCTTACCGAACAGCAGCCAGCCAAAGAAAGTGGCGAAGGCAAGCTGCGCATAGCCGAACGGAGTCAGCACGGCAAGCGGCGTTCTTCGCAAGGCCTGAAGCATAAGGAGATGACCCGAAGTGGCAAGCGACGCCATCAAAATGACCAATAACCAGCTTCCCGCCTTCACGTCATGAATTGTGGGAAGAAGAGCAGCCTGATCGACCCATAAAAGCGACGCTAGTGCGATGCTCGCTATCAGGGCTGTGAAGAAATTGGTCGTAACGGGGTCGCCAGCCATCGACAACTTGCTTGAGACAACCTGGAAACACGCAAAGGTTGTGGCAGCACCGATAGGAAACGCTACTGCCCAACTGAACTGGCCGCTTCCGGGCCTGACGACGATCAGCATCCCGACGAAGCCAAGCGTAACCATGAACCACTTTGCCTTGGAGACTTCCTCGTTGAGCAGAGTCGCCGCGAGCAACGTTGAAATGAGTGGTGCCATCATCGCCAGCGACGTGGCGACTGGTAATGCCAACAGACGCAAGCCGGCAAACGTGCAGGCTGAATTGAGAAGCAGGAGAAACGCACGCAACACCTGGAGCCTCAGCGTGCCGATGTGCCCGAAACGACTCATGCCGTGTCTGGCCTGCCAGGCGCCAAGGGCGATTGTCTGGAAGATGTAGCGTCCAAGAAGAATGGCTGTCAACGGGACCGCTGTCCCGATGACCTTGACGACGGAATCACTTGCAGCGAACGTCGCGGTCGTGACTACCATCAGGGCGACGCCGGCTTCGGCTGTCATTGGGACGTTTGCTAAGCGGTTGAGAACCATACAATCTTCGATGCGCCGCCCCTTGGCAGGCAGAGGTTGAGACCGGTAAAAACTGTCGGCGAACGTTCTTGCCGATAGTGATTGGCGTCGCTTTCGAGCGTGGAATCGTGCATTGAAATTCCGTGCGTCACGATGGCTGTACGATGCCTTGAAGCCGGTGACATGCAGGGACCTCGACCATCAATGTGCATAGGCAACACACAACATAAGCGAGTGCACGGTGTTTGCACGTCACTATATTAGCAAGAGGCGCCCGTGAGATACTTCCTCTCCTCACGCACGCATAACCCGCCGCGTCTACCGCATTCAAACTGTCCCAGGCATGCAAGCCCATCCTCTGCGACTCAGTCCCGGCGACGACCTTCGCGTCGCCGTCGAAGACGCGCTTCGCCAACGCAAACTGCAAGCCGCCTTCGTCGTCCAGGGTATCGGCAGTCTCCACGTTGCGGCGTTGAGATTCGCTGGCGCGGACGCGCCGACGGAAATCCGCGGCGACCTCGAGATATTGACCCTCGCAGGCTCGGTCTCGCCCGATGGCGCTCATCTGCACATGTCGATCGCGGATGCGCGCGGACAGGTGTTTGGCGGTCATGTGGCGCGCGGCTGCACGGTACGCACCACCGCCGAGTTGTTGCTCGTGTCGGTTCCAGGCTATTCGTTCGCGCGGGAGCCCGATCCGCAGACGGGTTATATGGAACTGGTGATTCGTGGTGGCGGCGCGCCGTAGCCCGGTTCCACCTGATCACGCGAAGGCGGCATCACGTTGCGCGCCGCTAGCCGTTCAACGTCCCGCCAACATCCGCCCGCCGACTCCCACCAACAGTACACCCGCCGCCGTATCGAGCACGGCCTTGCGCCGAACCAGCGTGCGCCGAACCGCCGGATGCGATGCAAGCAACGCCATCGCGCAGTACCACGCGCACGAGATGCCGATCGACAGCGCCACGACCGCGATATCGAGCCACAGCGGCGCATGCGCCGGCACCATCAACGCGAAGATGCTGCCGTAGAACGCGACGGATTTCGGGTTCGTCATGCTGACGAAATAGCCTTTCTTCGTCGCGGCCCAACCGGACGCGGTGCTGTTGACGTCCGCGGACAACGGCCGCCGCGCGGTCACGATCATCTTGATGCCTAGCCAGATCAGGTAGAGCGCGCCGGCGATGCGCAGCACGGCCCCGAGCCAGCTGACGTGCGTGACGATCAGACTCAGTCCCGCGATCGCAATCAACGCCCACGTGCCGGACGCGGCGGCGAGCCCAAGGCCGGTCATCATGCCGGCGCTGCGCGACGCAACGGCCGTCGACGTGACGATCAGAAAGTTGGGTCCCGGGCTCGCGACGCTGAGCAACAGGACGCCCGCAAGCGCAAGCAGGATGTTGACGGAATGCAAGATGAATCCCCTGTGGTGGGCTGGGTGTGGGTTCGAGCGACCGCCCCGACTTTCATCATACCGGCGCAGCTTCATGCGTCGTCGCCGCCGGTGCGCGCGCACATGCGCTTGCGCGCAGGCATCCCTTTGTAACATTTGACCTTTCGATGCGCTTCCGACCCTCTGACCGCGTCCCTGATATTGGGAGGTCGGGTTTACTGTAATTGAAAGAGCGCCGCCTTCTAAAGCATGATCCGTCGTACGTTGTACGATGAATTTAATTGTTGCCCGACAACCTGATCCGCGAGCATGCGGAGACGATTGTCTGCGAGCCCGTCGCGTGGCCGGTTCGCAACCAGAAAATAACCTTCGAGGCGCAGGCCCAAGCTGGGCCAAGCACCACCTCTGCCATGCGCTCTTGAGATCCGGCTTGGGGCTGGGTCGTTGCGTCGATATAAGTTGCGCGATGTTTGGTTTTCGGCCGTCGCGCGTCGAGTGGAAGCTCCGGATTTGAGGTTATAACTTATACGATGTCTTATAACAAACATTGATGCTCCACATGCCCTGACGCCTTCCCGTCGCATTCGCGCGAGGAGAGCGAGGCCTGCCAGGAACACGCACTGGACCCACTCCCAAGGAGATAACTTATGAAGATGCGCTCAGTCCGAGAGTTTGGTGTACTCGGCCTGTTTGTTTTGACCGTCGCCGGTTGCGGTGCGGGCAATAACATTTCAGGTTCCAGTACCGGCTCGACCACGCCACCCACCAACCCGACCTCGCCGGCGTCCCCCGTCTGGACGCCCGGCCGCTACGCGGGCGATACGAATCTGCCGGATTCGCCGTCGTTGCCCGCCGACACGCAGGTGTGCTCGACGCTCCAGGCAGCCAACAACCTGGTGAAGAACGCCGACGGCTCGCTGCCGGTCAGCTCGGACCCGACGCCGGCCGCTTACGGCGGCGCGACCACCGCGTTGAACAACCCCGACCAGGCGCGCATTCAGGCCGCGCTCGACGCGTGCGGCGCCGCCGTGGACGCGGAAGTCGGCGCGAAGATCACGCAGGCCGATCAGCAGGCAGCCGCCACGCAGCAGGCGGCCAATAACGCAAACGTCAACATCGCGGGGGCATCGAGCGAAACGCTGTCGAACCCTTCCTACAAGGCCACCAAGTTCGCGGTGCGTCTCGTCAAGAACAGCAGCGGCGCGGGCAACGCGTTCCTGAGCGGTCCGCTGGTTCTGCCGTCGGGCGTCACGTTGTGGGTCGACGACGGCGTCACGCTGTTCGCGAGCCGCGACGTGGTCGTCTACGACAAGACCGCGGCGGATCGGCCGAATGCGATCACCTGCGGCGCCGCGATCAACAATCCGGCAGGGCTTCCCGCTCCGGCTGGCACCGCCAATGCGGGCGCGGCGACCATCTCGGGCACGAGCGGCATGCAGAACTGCTATCCGCTGATCCGCGGCACGCATACGGTCAACGCGTCGATCATGGGCACGGGCTCGATCGATGCGCGTGGCTACATGCCGCTCATCAGCTCGTCGCCGCAGTATCCGATGATCCGCTGGGCCACTGGCGTCACCGAGGCGTTCACGTATTCGGGCAACAACATCAGCGGCGTGACGACGCCGAAGTTCAGCTGCACGAACACGATCGCCGCTTACCGCGCAGGCACGCTCGCGCCGGAAGGCACCGCTTGCGACGTGGTCACCGCGATGGGCAAGACGACGCTGACCACGCCGGCCGTCACCTATGTGGTGAACCGCCAGGCAACCAGCATCCCGAGCGGCTACACGGTCAACGGCGGCGGTTGTACCGCGGGCACGGCCGGTTGCGCACGCTGGGTGACGGCAAGCTGGTGGGATATCTCGTACCACGGCAATAAGGACATCGGCGGCGGCCCGTACAGCTTCCAGGGCAACCCCGGCATGCTGTGGATGCAGCAGTCGAAGAACCTGTCGCTGTATCAGATCACGTTGCGCAACAGCACGTTCTTCACCGTCGAAGCGGACGGCGTGGACGGCTTCACCGTGTGGGGCATCAAGATCATCACGCCGTTGCTGCCGGATGCGGCCAACCAGGCGGCGGTCGGCATGAACAACGACGGCTTCGACGGCGTCAGCGGTTCGTACTCGCATCTCTATACGGGCGCGACGATCGATGCCAGCTCGACCGGCGTGAAGAACACCGACGGTGTCGACCCGAGCGTTGCGGCAGGTCCGGAACACGCGGCTCTCGGCACGGGCAGCAAGACGACGTCCTCGGGACAGGTGTACTTCGACGGCTACGTGAAGAACGTCGCGATCGTGTACAACTTCCTGAGCCCGTCCGACGACAACGTCGCGTTCAAGGGCGGTCTGCAGGATCCGCGTCCGGCATCGGCACACGGCGCGACGACGGCGGCCAACATGCTGTGGGCCATCGACGGTAACCGCGACGTTTCGTCGAACCGCACGTACGGCATCACGGTTGCGCACAACCACAACTACAACGGCCATGGTCTGTCGATCGGCAGCCCGACGAATGCAGGTGTGCGCAACATTCACTTCTACGACAACTACTTCGACAATATCTACGACGGCAGCACCTCGTCGACGGATATGGGCGTCGTGGGCCTGCGTATCAAGAGCGGTCAGGCACGCGGCGGCGACGTCAGCAACATCTACTACGACGGCGCATGTATGCGTGGTGTGAAGGACTTCCTCGTGTTCGACATGTACTACACGGGCCCGAGTGCTGATCCGATCTCGTACACGGGGCTGGGCTGGTTGCCGCCGAGCTTCCACGACATCAACCTCAGCAACATCCGCATGATGAACATCCCGGCCAACAAAGCTGCGAGCAAGACCGGCGGCGGCGGCCTGACCTTCCGTGGTCTGCATGCCGACACGGCTTACGCCAATACGCAGAGCGTGATCCAGCTGAACCTGGATAACGTGGTCGCGGACAAGGACGTCGCGATGTCGATTGCGAACCTGAGCAAGCCTGTCGTGAACATCGGCGCGCTCGATGGCTCGACGCAATCGAAGGCCGCCAACGCCACGCTGAACCTGGGCGCCAACGTGAGCCTGATCGGTTCGTCGATGGCACACGGCACGGGCGGTATCCTGACGAACACGTCGAGCGGCGCGGGCAAGTACACGACCCCGACGAACACGTTGAACCTGACCGTCAATGGCAGCGACGACGCTGGCGCGGCGGGCGACACGGATCCGGCGGCCACGATCGTCTCGCAGAACGCGAAGATGCAGCTGTGCGATCAGGCTGCGTCCTGGCCGGTGTTCCCGAATGTGAAGTAAGCGTGGTTGCTTGAAAGACCAGGACCCGCGGTGTCAGGCTGCGGGTCTTCTTGAAGCCTCACGGGTGACCGTGGGGCTTTTTTCTTTTGGGGTAGGGCGGTTGTGTGTATCGATGCAGCCGCTAACCGGCTCACCGCCACAACGCCAGACACAACCCAATCCCCGCCGCATATGTCCCGACCGCACCGACGAACCGCAACGGATTAGGCTTGGCCATCGTCGGAAATGCAACCAGCCCGACGACGAGCAAGCACCGGCACACGGTCGCGATGACCATCAGCGACACGGTCACCACGGACGGCGATCTCGCGCCGAGAAAGAGAAACAGCACCGCGAGAAACGGCGCATATTCCGCCGTATTGCCATGGGCCCGCACCAGCTTGTGCAGCAGATTGGCGGGATCGTCGGCACAGCCCGACGTGGCGCCTTCCCGGAAGCGCATCATCGACACCGACAAGCCGAGGCCGAACAACAGCAGCCCCAACACCGCTACACATCCGAGCGCAATGTTGTTCATGGCAACGCGGCTCCTCGTCAGGCAATCGACGCACACCTGTCGGGTGACATCATGCGACTCCTATCCTATTTCCGTACGCGCCGGCACGCGAGGTCCGCACGGCTGGCGCCGGCAAAAACGACTGCGCCGCGATCGTTACAGCACTGATCGCGGCGCAGTTCGCTACTCAAATACGGCGACTACCCAGTACTCAGTCGCGATCGGATTCCGGCAGCGGACGCGTGCCTTCGAGCGCGACCGAATTCAGCAGCTGAGGGTTCAGATCGAGCAGACGCAAGATCGTCGGTGCGACCTGCGTGGTCAGCACGCGCTCGTCGTTGACCTGTCCGGCGTGATGCGAATGAGGCACGTACATCACGAGACCCAGATGGCTGTCGTCGGGCGCGTTGCCGCCATGCTCTTCATCCTTCGACGTGCTCGACGTGTAGATGACGCCCGGATTCGGCTGAACGATGATGTCCGGCGTGCGGCCGCGCGACGGATCGCCGAACCGGTTCGCCAGTTGCGGGCCCGACAGGATGTACGCCTGCGGGCCGTCCGCGCAAATGCCCGGCGCGTTGCAGCTCAGATTGTCTTTCAGGGTCTTCACGACAGCGGCCGCCTGGCTTTGATCCCGCAGCCAGATCAGACCGACGTCGTCGGTCTGCACGAAGCCGGTGCCGACGAGTCCGGTGCCGTCGTTGAGGTTGCCGCTCTTCGTCGCGGCCTGCCCAAAATTACCCGCCGAATCCAGGTAGTTGCTGGTTTCGAGCAGCTTGGTGAGCGTATCGCCGTTCTTCACGAGCTTCGAATGATCGGTCGGCGACTGGCCATGCTTCGCGGTCACGATGATCGCCGTCGACGAATAGAGACCGGTCTCCTTCAGTTCGGACACGATGCGTCCCAGCGCGTCGTCGAGATACGCGATCGCGCCGGTGACCTGTGGACCCGGCGTGAAACTCGCATCGAGATAGCCGCCGCCCGTCGCGACCGTGGCCTTCTGCGCGACGCTCAGCGTCTGGAAGTTGGCGCCGAACACGGTCGGGACCGGGACGCTCTTCTTACCGGTCGAATCCTTGCCGTTGATCTCGCGGAGCAGCGATCGCACATGGTAGTTGTCGAACTTCTCCGTGTGCGTGTACGTGTCGAGGTAGTACGTGTTGGTATCCGGATCGATCGAATTTATTTCGGTGCGCGAAAGATCGTCGACGCCCGCGCCGGACGGTCCGTTGAGCCAGTCGTAGCCCCACGCGTGTTTGTCGGCCCAGGCGGTGCGCGCGCCTTTCACGTTGCCCTTGATCACTTCGAAGACCGTGTTGGTCTTCAGATAGTTATGCGGATAGACGGGCGTACAGACGCCATTGACGAGCGCATTCGGAATCGCTTGGGGATTGAACGCGCCGCCGCCGTCGAGATGGATCAGCGCGCCGCCGTTCTCGCCGTCGATACCGGTCGTTTCATCGAAGACGACGTTCCAGCCGGTCGGGCCCGTGCAATTGGTATCGGACGGTGCATAGAGCGTGCGGTCGTAGGAGACGTCGTAGAACAGGCCCGCCGACTTCGGCGAGCCGCCGGTCACGAGCGCGGCGAGGCCCGGAAACGAATCCGACAGTCCCGGCGTGTGCGCGTTCGTATAGGTGGTGCCCGACTTCGCGAGCAGCGCCAGGTTGGGGCACGTGTTCTCGCCGATGCAACGCGCGACGTCCTGCTGATGCAGACCGTCGAAGCTGATCAGCAGCACGTGCTTGACCGACGTGCGATCGCGATCGTTGTCGCGGCCGTGGTCGTGATCGTCGCCGGCGGTCGCGACTGCCGAGTACAGCCCTGCAAGCAAGACGACGGCTGCGCACATTGCGCTTTGCTTACGCTTCCATTTCGTGATCGGTTTCATGTCTCGTCCTTTTGTTTGACAACGAATTTGGGTAAAGCCGGACGAATTTGAACCGTTAAAAAGTCATTTGCGTGAACTGGGGTTTTTATTTGGTAATACTGAGCTCTTAAGGTTTTGTTAAGCTAAGCGTGATCCATCTGGGGCGCATGCGCGGTGCGTGATGTGCGTGAGCCATCGCGCATAAAAAACGGCGCGGTTTATCGCAACCCGTGCCGCTTCGCTGCTCGGTAGTCAAATACCGCCAGGTGTCATCCCAATGAGTGAATCAACGCTTGATCCGTCACCTGCACGGGCCGGACCTTGATCGTTTGACTATAGAGCGGCGGCAGCGTCGTGCAAAACTCATCGAGATCGTGTTGCGGCATGCCGGGCTTCACGTATTGCAAAGGTGATGGATTCTCCTGGGTCAGCGGACCTTCCATCGTCGAACCGTATGCGCCGAGTTCGAGCAAGCCTTGCGATTCGCTGTCAGGGCCGAGTGCCATCACGAACGTGCAGTATTTCGGATGACCCAGATACTTGAGCACGTCCGGAACGTTCTGGCTGAGCAGCTTGCTGCGAAGCTGCGCATAGCTGCGCGTGACTTCGAGAAAGGCGCGCCGGATTTTCGACAGCCCCTCGGCGCCCGGCAGACATAGCAGCAGATAGCCCCGGTTGTCGAGCATCGCGACCGCGTGCCCCGTGCCGCCGTTCTTCAGGTCCTCGGCCACCCCTTCCTTCAGGAACGGCGCGAGCCCCGCATCCGGCACGAACGCCTTCGCCGCCCGGTATTGCAGCGCTTGGCCGTAATGCGTGTTGAGTTCCTGAATGATCGGGCTCGCCGGCGGTAAGGTGCCGATGTCGAGCAGTTGATCGTGCGGCAGATCGTCGTTGATCTTGTCCCTGATCTGGCTGAGCGTCGCGGCGAAGATGCTGCCGCAGAGCGCGACGGTTTTGCCGTCGAGCTTGCTGCCATCCGGCAACGGAGGAATGTTCAGCGAACCCTGCCGCGCGCGATTGAAGCAGCCGCCGTCTTCCACCTCGGGGTAGGCGAACGTGTTGATGGCCTGGGTGCGCGTGGAGCCCCGCAGCGACGGAAATGTGAACTTCTTGTCGTAGTTGATGCCGGCGTAGGTATCCAGCGCGCCGACCGCGACCTTGAAGCCCGCGGTCAGGATCGCGCCGGCGCACATGCAGCACGGATCGAGCGACGTCACCACCGTCACCTGCTCCGGCGGCGGCAGGCCCAACGCATCCTTGTTCGCGTAGTACCAGTCGACCAGCTGCCGCTCGCCGTGCGCGGTCGGATCGTTGGTGCGGCCGTTCTGGATGACCCGGTTCGACATCTTGTTCAGCACGTTGCCGTTGTCGTCGACGAGCGCGCCACCGACGCTGAACGAGCCTGCGCAGTTCGCCGTCATCGCCTGAAGCGCGGCCAGCGTCATCGCGGATTCCGTCGATGTAACTTTTTCAGCCATGTTGATTCACCTCTGTAGCGCGGATTGAATGCCGACTGCAAAGAGAAGGCAACCCGCGCGGCGCGGCCACGGCGCGCTCAGATCGACTCTCTGAGCTGTATCTGCACTTTGCCGTCGCGAATCGGCATCACGTCGGGACGATCTTCTCCGACTTCGCGATCCATCGTTTCATTGAGCCTCGCGTTCAGCGCAAGCAGCAATTCGCCGTTGCGTTTGCGATCGACGGCAAGGTTGTGCATCTCGCCCGGATCGTTCGCGAGATCGTAGACCTCGACGTCGTTCTTGTCGAACAGCGCTTCGAGCGTCGTCGGGCGGTTGAATTCGAGCGGCGAGAAGTAGCGGCTGAAGCGATAGCGTCCATCGAACACGCTGCGAATCGTGCCGCGCAGCCTGAAGTCGGGTTGCTGCGCCAGCGCGCGGCGACGGATTTCCTCTTCGGGCATTCCTTTCTCGTGCAGCGTCTTGAACTCCTTGATCATCCACTCGCTGTCGTAATAGAGCAGCATCGCGTAGTTGAACAGCGCCGTCGAGCGGACCGCGTCGACGCGGGCCTGCTCGGGTTTGCCGAGCAGTTGCGTCAGGTCGTGGCCCTTCAGCGCGGCGCCGCCGATCGTCTGCAAGCGCCCGGCGTCGAGGCCGGTCAGCCCGAGCAGCGTCGGCGTGATGTCGACATGCGAAGTGAGTGCATCGCAGCGCTTGCCGCCGGGATAGGCCGGATGCCGGATCACGAGCGGCACGTGATTCTGCTGAGCATACGTCGTTGCGCCCTTGTCGACGAGTTGGTGCGCGCCGGCGTGATCGCCGTGGTCGGCGGTCATCACGACGATCGTCCTCTCGTCGAGGCCGAGCGTTTGCAGCGTCTGCATCAGCCGCACGACGTGCGTATCGCAATCGCGAATGCAGTTGAAGTAATTGTTCTGATAGACGCGCACGCGTTCATCGGTAAACGGAAAGCGCCCCACCAGATGCACGTGTGCGTCGTTGTACATGCCGTGCGCGGGCGGACGGCCCGGCTCGTCGTAGGGCTGGCGGCGCGACGCGGCGAGCGGCACGTGATTCCAGTCCTGCTGATACAACGCGTCGTCGGGCGGCGGCGCGTTGCCGATGATCATCGTGTTTGCGCGCTGCAACGCCGAGCCGGGCGGATCGGTGTTGACGAACATCACGTCGTGAGGATTCACGAGGTTGACCGCGAGGAACCACGGCTTGTTGTCCTTCGCGAGTTGCGGCGCGCGCGAGCGCATCCAGCTGACCGCCGACTCGGTCGTGATGCCGTCGTAGTTGTAGCCGCCGCGCACTTCGCCGATCAGGTCGCCGACGCCGAAGTAGTCGTCGAAACCGTAGTCCTGGATCTTCTTGTGGTAGTCGGAAACCGGCGCGCTGTAGGGGCTGTTCGTTTCGTGCAGGCTGCCGCTCAGGTGCCATTTGCCGAGATACGCGGCGTAGTAGCCGGCGTCGCGCATCATGTGTCCGATCGTGCGGATATCGGTCGACATGTCGGTCTGCCACGGCACGCCGGCGTTGTCGAGCGCGCCGGTGTGCTGCGTGTGCTGACCGGTGTAGATCACCGATCGCGATGGCGAACACACGCACGACGCGATCTGATGCTTCGTGAACGTGATGCCGTCGCGGCGCAGCGCTTCGCGGCCGGGCACCGGAAACGGCCACTTGTCGAAATAGCGTTCCTGGTCGGTCAGGATGAACAGAATGTTGTAGCCGGAGGGAGCGCTTTCAGGGGCGCTTTTGGGTTCGATTCGCGAGCTGCTCGCAGCGCTCGATGCGTTCTGCGCGCCGTCCGGCGCCGTCGTCTGCGCCGCTCGCGCGATGCCGGTCGCCGCGATCGCCGCGCCCGCACTCGCCACTTTGAGGAAATGCCGTCTGCCGTCGTTCATGGGCAGGTTCGACGCGTTGGCGTCGATTGTCTTCCGATCGTTCATTCCATCGTCTCCGCAAGCTTTGTCTGTTATCCGCAACCGCACGCAGACGGAAGCGTGATTCATTGTGTAGCAGGATGGGGTACGATTCGATGAAAGATGATGGTCGATCCATAACCGTACGGTAATGATTAAAAGGACGCCGATGCCCGCCCCGAAACCACCGGCCGTGCCGCCTCCGCTAGTCGCGCCGCCCAGCGCGGAGCGCGGCCGCATCGAACAATTGCCGCAGGTGCTGCGCAAGCTGCGGATCCGCGATCTGGAAACGCTCGACTGGCTCGGTCGCTATCGCAGCTTCGCGCGCACGGCCGAACAGGCGTCGATCACGCAGCCGGCGTTGTCGAAATGGCTGCGCGAACTCGAGGACACGCTGGGTCTGCCGTTGTTCGAGCGCACGTCGCGGCGCGTCGCGACGACCGCGTACGGCGACGCGATGCTCGAATGCGTCGCCCGAATCCTGACCGATCTGCGCACGGTGCAGCCCGCGTTCGATGCGTTGAAGCGCGGCACGAGTCTGCCGCTGAAGGTCGGCATGCTGCCGTACATATCGATGCGTCTGTTGCCTGGTGTGATCGAGCATCTGGCGAGAGTCGCGCCCACGCAGCAGATCAACTACACGGAAAACACGCTCGACTATCTGCTGCCGCTGTTGCAGCGGCGCGAACTCGACATGCTCGTGTGCCGGCTGGAGCCCGCCGCGCTGACCGCGGGCTTCACCGTCACCGAGCTGTATAGCCAGGAGATCGTCATCGTCGCGCCGAAGGACCATCCGCTGCATCGGCGCAGTCGCCTCACCTGGCGCGACGCGGCTACCTATCCGTGGATCATGCCGTCGATCGGTTCGCCGATGCGCACCGCGCTCGAGGTCGAGTTCGCAACCGCCGGTGTCGCCACGCCGCGGGTGCTGATGGAGTCGACGTCGCATCTGACCAATTGCGCGGTCGCGCGCCGCGTGCCGTGCCTGTTCGTGTCGACGCCGCTGCGGCGCGGTGAGACGGACCTGAACGACGAGTTGAAGCAGCTGCCGCTGAAGCTGTCGAGCGCGGTGCAACGCATCGGCGTGCTGAGCGTCGAGCCGCACAGCGCGGCGGTATCGACGGTGCTGGCGGCGTTGCAGGCGGCGAGCGCCGAGCGCGCACCGCTACCGGGGAATTGACGCGACTGCGGACGCGGGCGCGTTCGCCTAGTGAGCGGCCGGCTCCTGCGTGATGGCATCCACCCGGTCGGGATAGAACGCGAGGTGCTCGCGGATCGGCGCGACGCCGTCGTAAGGGTGCTCGTAGGTCCACACCGCGTTGGTGCCGCGCTCGCCCGCCGACGGAATCGAGTAGTAGGCGCAGTCGCCCTTGTACGGACAGTAAGTGGCGTGCGCCGTGCGTTCGAGCCGGGCCATGTCGACGTCCTGGCGCGGGATGTAGAGCACGGCCGGATAGCGGGCTTCGCGCAGCGTCAATGCGTCGTGCGTATCGGCGATCACGTGGCCGCCTGCCATGACGATCACGCGCGCGTGGTGCTGCTCGATCGTGATCGGATGGTCCGGGCCGGGGATCTTGACGGGTTTGTCATTCGGGACCGAATGGGTGGACATAACGAGGCTCCGTGAGTAAGGGGGGCTGCTGCGAGATTCCGTTTGTCGCGGTGGTGTCCGTTGCCCGAGCGCAAGGCAAGCGACTGAAGATATGCCCGTATTGCTGTACCAGTTCAGTTCGGGTATTTCTTACGATACTAGCGCAGACCTTCCAGGTGCTGTGAGCGGCGCAACGCCCGTCCGGAGTCGTTTCAGTTGCGCGCACGCGCTTTTGCAACGGGAAGGCGACTTCGCGGAAGACGAACACCATCAGCCGACTGACAGGAGTGCGTCATGCTCGTTGGATACGCCGTGTGTGAGCCCGCAAGTCAGCCTGCAAGCTCGTCGACAAATGGCGAGGTTGTTTGACTATGCCTGCACTTCGCAAGCATTGCTCGCATCGCGCATCAGGGGCGTGCGCCGCTCTGCTGCTGAGCCTGCTTTCCGGCCCTTCGCACGCACAGGTCACGCCGGGGCAATTGTCGAGCAATACCGTGATTGGCGGCAATGTGAAGCAGCACGCAGACGCCGTGCTGGCGATCATGAGCTACACGACGGTCCCCGACGTCACGACCAGCAACCTGTCGGTCAATAACGGCGCGACGGGTAATCCGAGTTTCGGGCAGACGCAATTTGGCGGGGGCTTCACGCTCAGCAGGTCGTTTCCGTTGTACATGGAGGGCACGCTCGCCTATAGCCGCTACGACCCGACCTTCGTCGCCACGGATGGCGCCCAGCAGCGTGCGGTGCCGACGAAGTGGAACACCTTTAGTGGCACGGTCGGCCTGGGGTGGGATTTCCGCATCACGGACGAACTGGCATTCCGTCCGATCCTGAACGGTACGATTGGGCGTGTGTCGAGTGACCTGAAGGTGGGGCAGACGATCTTCAATCGTGTCACGGACAGCAACCTGCAGTTTCTCGAGAACGGCTCGCTGAACGCGTACGGCTATGGCGGCTCTCTGATGCTCGACTACGAGCACTACCGCGAGAACTATGAAATCGACGCCGAATTGCGGGCGACCGATATTTACCTGCGCAGTTTCGGCAGTACTTCGGAGGCCGTGCAGGGCTCGGCGACGGCCCAGCAACTCAGCCTATGGACGCGCTGGCGCGCGCCCACCGGCTGGCACGCGCTGGACCGGCCGGTCCGCTATGTACTCGAAGCCGCTTACTCGCACTATTTTGGCGACAGTGCCGGGGTGCTGGGTTTCAACGACCTCACGTCGCTGGGAGTCGGCCTCGAACTCGACAGCGGCAGGTATCCCGTCATCGTCACCCGCACGCGCGCGATGGTGCGATATGTGTTCGGTCGCAATGTGCACGGCGTGTCGTTCGGATTCGCGATGAGTTTCTAGCTGGACCCGTTTGTCGGGCTGCGCGGATCGGGCAGATGCCTTGTCATTTCGTTCCACTGATTGATTGCGTGGACTGCATTGGCGCGTGAAAACGTGAGGTACTGACTGAGGCATCGAACCCGCCGGGAAGGGTGCTCGCGGATCGATCGACCCATTGCCGGCGCCCTCTAGCGGAGTTCTTTGCTGCTCTTGATGGCGTTCAACGCGGAGTCCGCGGCATCCGCCGCGTGGGCGAACAGGTCGTCGACGATTCGGCGCGCCGCGCTGTACCCGGCCATCAACGCGTCGGCTTCGGTGTCGAACCGCCGGCCGCCCGCAGCGTCGAAGCGCAGCGGGGAGAACGTCGCGACCGCATTACCCGCCTGATAGACATGAACCACCGCCGTGTAGCGCGTGCGTACCGCCGCGCGCCCGGCGGGGCGCAACGTGAAATCCGTCTCGACCGTCACCTCGATCGTGAACCCGTGGTATTCGTAGGTCCGCATCATCTTTTCCTTCGTCGCGTGAGTGACTAATCGTGCCGGTGCGCGATGATCACGTCCGGCCGGGGCGCTACCGGCGGCAATTCGGCATTGGCCTCGATGCGCGCGCGCCAGAAAGTCGGCGTCGCAAATACCGTGCCCAGCCAGTCGACGCAGTCGCGTTGAACGGATTGTTCGAGGCACTGGAGCAGCGTTCCGATGTGCGTCAATTCCTTTACGACGTCGTTATGGTTGCGCACGGCTTTCACAGATTCTCTCTCCGATTTTTTGTTTGGCAACTTGATGCCGCGTCGCTCGGTCGACGGGGCTGTACAGCTCAGCGTATTCGCGTGATGTTTCGCAGCTCGTAGTGAGTCGTATGGGCTTGATGAACTGTCCGAAACAGCCGCATTGTGGGCAGCCCTGTCGGCACTCGCACGGCGGTCTGCAAACCCCATATTCGCTGATTCAACGCGCCCGATTGCTGCTACGCTCGGCCGTTGTTGTGACGTCGTGATGACAGCGCGTTCGATCAAGCTTGCGCCGTCGTCGGTTGGCCCGTCAAGTTCTGACCTGGATCAAAAAAGCAACAGGCGGCGCGGTCATCGCGCCAGCACTCGGGTACTCTCGATTGAAACACTCGTGATGACATTTGCCGTCACCGTGATGGCAACGCTCCCAGTGCGTGTCGCCGCGCGTCACGCTCCTCGCTGGCCCGCCTTCGTGTGCAATCGGATGACCGATGTTGGACATGTCGCGCCGCGCGTTGGCACGTGCGTCTCCATCGCCTTCAGCTTATGGACAGCCAGCATCGGTTGGAGGAGCATGGTCGAAGGCTTGGTTAGAAGCGGTAAGCGTGACAGGAGAAAGCGCCAGCGCTGACCACGCGCACGAGCGCGGCAACCGGTCGTTCCGATGCAGGAGGAAGGAAATGCTGACGCAGAAAACCAAGGACATCGTAAAGGCCACGGCCCCGGTTCTGGCCGCGCATGGCTATACGATCATTGCACGCTTTTATAGGCGCCTCTTCGACGCGCATCCCGAACTGAAGAACGTGTTCAACATGGCGCACCAGGAGCAGGGCCAGCAGCAGGAAGCGCTCGCCCGCACCGTGTACGCGTACGCCGAGAACATCGAGGATCCGGGCAGTCTCGCCGCGGTGCTGCGCAATATCGCCAACAAGCACGCGAGCCTCGACGTGAAAGCGGAGCACTATCCGATCGTCGGCGAGCATCTGCTTGGTGCGATCAAGGACGTGCTCGGCGACGCCGCGACCGACGACATCATCTCCGCGTGGGCGCAGGCATACGGCAATCTCGCGGACGTGCTGATGGGCATGGAGTCCGAGTTGCGTGAAACGCGCGCGGCGCAGCTTGGCGGCTGGACCGGATGGCGCGCGTTCGTCGTCAAGGAGAAGCGGCCCGAGAGCAGCGTCATCACGTCGTTCATTCTCGAACCGAAGGACGGACAGCCGGTCGCCAACTTCGAGCCCGGCCAGTACATCGGCATTGCCGTCGATGTGCCCGCGCTCGGCCTGCAGCAGATCCGGCAATACAGCTTGTCCGACGTGCCGAACGGCCATAGCTATCGGATCTCGGTCAAGCGCGAGAGCGGCGAGGCCGGGCGGCCGCCGGGCTATGTGTCGTCACTGCTGCACGATCACGTGAACGTCGGCGACGAGGTGAAACTGGCGGCACCGTACGGCACGTTCTACATCGATGTCCATGCGAAGACGCCGATCGTGCTGATCAGCGGCGGCGTCGGTCTGACGCCGATGGTTAGCATGCTGAAGCGCGCGATTCAGGACCCGCAGCGGCGCGTGGTGTTCATTCATGGTGCGCGCAACTGCGCGGTGCACGCGATGCGCGATCGTTTGCAGCAGACCGCCGCCACCCAGCCGAATTTCCGCGCGATCGTGTTCTACGACGCGCCGCTCGATACCGACGTGCAGGGCCGCGACTACGACACCAAGGGCTTCATCGACCTCAGCAAGCTGCGCGGCGAGATTCTGTTGCCCGACGCCGACTACTACATCTGCGGTCCTGTTCCTTTCATGCGGCTGCAGCACGACGCACTGAAAAGCATGGATATCCACGAGTCGAAGATTCACTACGAGGTGTTCGGCCCGGATCTGTTCGCCGAATGATTTTCTCTCTAATGCCTATTTGCATTGAATGCCTTGAGGATGGCCTCGATATCCATGAACGGCAGTTCGCGATTCGTGCCATCGCCGAGGGGTCTCCCGGCGTTGCCAAATGCAGGCGCCAGGGTGATCGCAGGATGGTCTCCACCATTCTCTGTCGCGTGTTCGTCTGAAGACATCACCTTGCGCATCGAATCGAAGACAGGAGAGCGAAACTGAGGACTCCAGGACACCCGCAAATCGTCCAGTTGCACTTTCACGCCCGCGAAATAGTCGGCCCACACGTCGACACCTTGGGCCCGCCAGAATCGATCCGCATGATCGGCATACCACTCGGCAATGCCGAGACTGACGTTGACTGGATTCGCGACCCACTCCTCGGCGAGATTCTGCAGCCACACGAATGCGCCCGACACGTTGTCGATGCGTCGCTCCCGCAAAGCATTGCTATCCAGAAAGTCTTTGAGATCGGAGTCGCTCAAGGTCGGGTAGATCTGCAGGTACTCGCTACCATTGAAGTACTCCTTGGCGTCGAATCCATCGGGCTTGCCATCGGGTAGATAAACGCCGATCCGGGACGAAACGTTTCCGTCGAAAAATCCCAGCTCCCACGGCGTCCAGACTCCGACACCATGTGCGGATGCAGAACCGGCAGGATTCCCGGTAGGTTGTTTCGGCGTTGGATACAACAGGAGCAAACAGGTTGCGCGCGATATTCTGTTGCAAAGGATCTCGACCTTTTTGCGCGTCACGTTGCCCGTGTCGGCGAGCTCGGCAAAATCCGTGTCGAGGAACGGTGTGAAACCGTAGCCGCGAATCGTCGTTGCGAGTTGCTGGGCTTTGTCCTTGTCGCGGTGACGATACGAGATGAACACATCGAAGAACTCAGGAACACTATCTTGATCTTCTGCCACGGTAACCTCCGCCACGACTGCATGTTCGAACGTTCTATGTTGCGTCGTTTTCCAAACCCGATTGCGCGGCCAGCCAGTCGGCCACCGCGCGAAGCCGCGCGCGTCGAGCCTCGTCCTCAACCAGCCGAAGGCTCACGCGCAGATCGGCCAGCACACTCACGATCTTCCAGCTCGCCACATCTTCGCTGGCCACTTTTTTCGCGAGGTCCTCGGCGAGATCCGCGTTGCCTTCGTCGAAGGCAAGAGCCAGCCACGTCGGCCTTAGCCATTCGTCCGTGACGCCACGCTTGAATGCGCGCTCGCAAGCGGCGTTCGCGAGCACCGCCGCGGTTTGCGCCAGCTTCAAGTCGCCGTCGCCATTGCGCTCGCGGTACAGACGCGGAAGATTCGACGAGCAGTAGTACTCGTTGAAGTCGAGATCCATGCCCCGTTCGTAGTAGTCGATAGCCTTGTCGCGCAATCTCGACTTCCTTTTCGGATCGCCGGCCTCTTTGTACTGCCGTTTGTACCGGCCTCCCAGCAAGCCGAAACGTTCAGCCGACGGCCCGGCTATCGCCACCAGGCCCTCGAGCTGGTCGATCGCGGCCTCTACGTCGCCCGTCTGCGAAACGGCGAACGCGCGCTGAGCTAGTACCTCGGGCTTTTCGCGGTATTCCTGCGGCAACTGGTCGATGAAGTCGAGCAGCTTGCTCCAATCGGCCTTTTCGTTCATCGAGTCGCGCAACAGCAGCAGCAACGCGAATACGACACTCGCCATCAACGGCGGCACCCCGTGCTTCTTCACGAGTTCCTGCGCCGCCTCCATGCGCTCTTCCCTGGGCAGCTGGCGCACGTTGCGCACGGCGGACTGGAACACTGCCAGGTCCATCATCTGCAGCTTCATCGTGGATGCGAGGGCCGGTTCCGGCTTATCCGGGAAGCCGCTGACCGCGGTGAACATCGGCGATTCGCCATTCGCGAGCGCGCGGATGCCCGGCACGATGCATTCCTGGATGCGCTGCGCGGTGTCCTTGTCGATATTGCCGTTCGAGAGCGGATAGCGGACCGTGCGCATCTGCGCCACGTCGAATAGCGGTTGTGACCACTCGGCCGCGAGCAGCACGCAGCCGGTCCGCGTGGCCGCGTGGCGGATGCCGATCTCGTAGTAGACGTTGCCATTAGGGATGGTCATGTCCGCGATCACGAGGTCCGCGTAGAAGATGCGTTCGAGCATCTGCGTGACGATCATCGAGCCGGTGTCCTGATCCGCGCGCACGGGCGCGTAGCCCAGCGCCTCGATGGCAGGCACATAGGCGAGGTCCCACAAGGCGTTGAAGTCGATCTCCCCCGGAGCGTGCGCGGTGTCCGCCTGGGTCCGCTTGCGCCCGTAGGGCATGATCGCGAAGCAAATGGGTTTCAGCATGGTTGCCTCGCTATTTCGATCGGAGCGGATGGATGGGCCGCCCGGCAGCGCCGCCGGCCGCCTCGACGGCTTCGTACATATGGCCGGTTCCGCCTGGCCCGTCGCCCGCCTCGCCGTTCCAGACGCAAATGAAATGAACCTTCTGCGCCCCGTATCCCAGCGCGCGCTCGAGCATCCACAGGTTGTTGCGCTCGTAAGGGGACGCCTGACGCTCCACCTCGGTCCGTGGTTCGGGCAGCACGAAAGTGCGGGCAAACGCGTGCGCCCGCACGGCCTCGAAGCGCGCGGGCCAGTGCGAGTTCGCAAAGTCGACCGAGTCCTTCACGAACACCTGCGGCTCGAAGGGCAGATAGAGATCGAGATGCGCGCCGCGCGCAAGCATGAGTTCCGCAAAGATCAGATCGCCGCCGCATGCACCGCCGCAGATGGCGAGGTCGGCGCTGCCAGCCTGGAGATCGTCGAGCGCCGCGGCGACGTCGTTCGTCACCGCGCCTTCCCGTTCGGGTGGGAAACGCGGCTGCGGGCGGTCGGGATGGTCGATCATGTGCCCGCTGAAGAGAAAGACACGCTGCGTCGAAAAGTTGTCAGTCACCTTGGAGGTCCTTGGCGATGGGCGTCGAAAGGCGGCCGGGGCGCGCTGTGCTCAATAGTTCCATTCGGGCTCTTCGCACACTGGCATCACATCGAGCATCTGTTCCGCGAGTTCTTGCAGCCCGAACCAGTGGGGGCCCACCATGGGGCCGAACCATTCCAGATAGCGAAGGATCTGTCGCCGGGTGGAGAACACGTGAAACGATGAGGGGCCCGCCAGCTCGACCACGCTGCGGCAAGCCTTGATCGCTTTGTCAATCGTCCCCTGCTCAGGAGGGAGTGGAACATCTTTCAGCCAGGGTTCGATCAGGCTCAACTCCGCGATATTGCCGTAGGCCCAGGCGCGGTCGCAGGCGGAACCGTTCTCGGCGTCGTTCCTCGATTGCGAGTCCGCCGTGAACCACAAGGGCTTGACCTTGGCCTCACCCCAATCCGAAGGCGAGAGGCGGCCCGAAGTGCGCAGGAACAACGTGAGCGACACGTATTGCACCAGTTCCCAAGGGTGCGACCGGTTCAGCAGATAGGCTTGCCAATACCAGGTTCGCGCGCGCTCCAGCTTGTCCAGCACTTCGTTGCCGCCTTTTTTCGTCGTGCGGCTAGTGGATCTGCGCGAGTGGTAGAGCATCTGTGCTTCGCGCTTCTCGGTGCTCGCGAGTTGCGCGAGGATCCGTGCCCTCTGCGCTGGATACGCTTCATTCGCCGCTTCGAGCCGTTCCTTCGCGTAGGCGACCTTTCTCTGCACGTGCCGGAGCATCTCCTGCCGCTTATCGTCGGCGAGCATCTGATGACGCCCAGTGGAGCTGGACTCCCGGTCGGAAAAGGCCACCATCACGCGATCCGACGCACGCAACGCAATATTGATGCTGCTCATGGCTTGCTGAATGCACGCGTTGGCCAATTGATCATCGAAATTGGGGGGCAGGGATGCATACGCGACGATGCTCGCCCAGTCGTGCTGGTCCTTGAAGCAGGAATGCAGCCGCCTGCGCAGGCCCACCAGCAGCTTGCGCGGGTCCTCGCCCCAGAGCAGGCCCTGATAGAGATCCTGCACCAGCATCACCGAGCCGCCGAACGACAACGGATACTGGCTCGCGATCACGAGCGGAATGCCTGCCTCGTGCAGCGCATGCCCGACGCTCGCCCCGACACCCGTCACGCCGCCGACGTTACCGCCGTTGCAGCTCGCAAGCGTCACGACGGCGGGCCGCACGAACTTGCCAGCCTTGTCGCGGCGTGGCGTGCGCAGGATGCTCGCGAGCCGCGCACCGGAGACGACCTCATAGCCCTTCGGATCGGTGTGCGAGATCAGCGCGATGCCGTACCGCTGGTCGTACCCGCCAGGCAGATCGACGCCGTGCGCGAGGATGTGTATATGCGTGTAGTCGCTGGATGCGCATGCGCGCTCCAGACTCTCGACCGTCGCGTCGGGGAGCACGGACAGCCGTTCTCCGATGATCTCGAGCCGCTCGTCGTCGTCGAGGTCGTCCGATAGCGCGAGCCACGGCGCGAGCGCCTCGCGCAGCGCAAGCAGATGCGCCGCGGCCGGCACGTCCTCGAAGGTGGGCGGGGACGCATAGGCGAACAGCACGCGCGGCTTGCTCGGCCAGCGGATGAATTCCTCGGGCACGCGCCGCGTCTCGCGTGTGACGCAGATGGGCTGCTGCGTCTGCAGGACAAGCGGCTGGCCTTCGCCGGGAAAGCCGCTGGGCGCGGTCGCGAGTTCGAAGGGCAGGAGCGCGAGCTCGGAGGCGGACAGGATCAGCCGCAGATGCGTGACCGGCTCATCGCCCGTCGCGGCGTCGGCGCCGCGGCGGTTGAGGTCGGCGGTCAGGCCGGGAATCTCGCCGAGCAGCTTGCCCAGCACCAGCGCGGTGTCGCCGAGCTGAAACTCCCGCGCCTCCGGTCCGAGCTGATAGCTGAGCGCGCGCAGCCGGTAGAGCATCTGGTTGTGCTCGAACGGAACATGGAGCGTCACCGCGCTATGGTTTTCGCACAGTGCGATATAGGCCGTGAGCGGCGACAGCAGCTGGTTGTGCGAGGGGCCCTGACGGAGCAGTTCGAGTGTGATCTTGCGCATCGTCAGTCATCCAGCAGGCTGTTGGCCGTGGCAACGAGTGTGAACCCGCTTGTCGCGTTGTTGACCACCTGACGCAGCTCGGCTTTCGCCCCGCCATCGTCCTTCTTCCATATGGCCACGACCGTGCAGAGGCGCACGACCAGCGATCCGGAGCGAAAGCCGTCGAGCGTCGACATGTCGCCGCCGTTGAGCACGTCGAAAAATTCCGCAAAGGCGTTTGAATCGGTCCGCGTCTTCGGATCGACGCGGATCAGCCGCGCCCAGGTCCCGCTATTGAAGTATCGCCCCTTGCCGTTCTGGCGGTGTAGGGCGCGCGCGAGATGGGTATGCCCCGCGACGATGATGTCGATCTCCGGGCCGATCTCCTTGTCGAGCAGCGTGGCGGTTTCGTCACGCGCGGAAATGTCGAAGCTACGATCCTTGTCCAGCTTCTCGAGCGCCTCGCGCAGCACTTCGCTCGTCGGCGCGTCGCGCGACCACTTGACCAGCGCGGTCACCATGTCGAGCCGCTTGCCCTGCTCGTTCGCGACGAACTCGAGCGGATTGACGCCCTGGCGGACCAGTGCATCGGCCGCGGCAAGCATCGCGCGCCCGTCGCGCTCCTGGCGCGAAGCGGGCAGCTCCACCGGAGTGAGCAGACCGCCGGGCATGGGCGTGGGCTGCAGCGGATCCCCGGCCGCCAGCTCCTCGGCCCCCAGCATGCCGCCAGGCTTGTAGATGCCAGCCCACGCACGCGCGAACCCCACGTTGGCGAGCCGGATCGCGCTGTTGAAGTTGCGCATGGCTTCGGGTGCGCAGGCGGCGAGCGTCGGCACCACACCGTCCGTTTCAGGCTTGAGCAGATCGACGAATGGATACTTGCGCTTGATCGGATTCATCACGTCGATCACCATGCGCGAGCCGGCGTTGGGAATCCATGGATCGACGGGGCGGCTCAACTGCTTATCGCGGCCGATCTGCCTGATCTTCTCGAAGTCGGCCGGATTCCACCGGTCCACCTCGTTGCCGTGCACGCATAGCACGGAGCGTCCGCCGACGTCGCACCGCACGCCCGAACCGTCGAACACGAAATGCAGGCGCGCATGCGCGCCACTCGAAGAGGGCGCGTCCTTCGTCAGGATCTGCGCGAGGCGCTCGCGCACCCAGGGCAGCGCGAGCTCCAGATCGTGATTGCCGAGGTTGACGATCAGACGACGCCTGTCCTGCTTGAGAAAAGCCGGAAACGCATCGAACACGGGCTTGAAGGTGGGATCCTGCAACGCGATCCGCTCGAGCTTCGCGACGGCACCATCCGGGTCGAAGTAGGTGGCGTTCGGTTCGGCCAGAAAATCGATGAAGTCGCCGTTGATGACGAGCGCGATCTCCTGTTCGGGATCGCGTAGGGCAAGGTCGTTGATCAGCCACGCGAGTTCGCCCGCGGAGCCGAAGATCTGGAAGCCCGGCGTGCCGCCGAGATGGAGATCGGAAATGACGTAGAGCTGATCGACGCTGTGAACCGGATTCAATTCGGTCTCCTCTTATCCAGGTCCATCAACGCGCGACGCGGGGCTCGCGCCCGGACGCAGGCGCAATGACGCGTGCGCGATCTTACGCCGTGTCATGTTCGCCCTTTTGGTATGAAAAAGATAGCTGACGCGAATTGGGCGCTGAGACACGATGTGCTGTCGAATGTGTGGCGTCGCACACAGGAAGCATTGCCTACTTCTTACAGAATCGGTCACGATGTTTGTCTACGCCGAGAAGATCTGGGCGATCTTTGGATTTGCCAATTTTCCCTACTCAATCTGGCAGATGTTTTCTGGCCGCCAAGTACCGGTGCTGGACGACGAACGCCAAAATAAATGGTTTGTTCGCTGTTCCGCGAGCCGGCCAAAGAGCCGCACACTGTCTGGATCGGAAAATCGCCTTGCTCGTTGCAAAGCAGCACTAAATTACAGGACGAGCAAAAAGAGAGTTTATTCAAATTGCCGGGTCCCACCTGCGTTTTCACCCAGCCCCGAGCGTTTGCTAACGCTATATGCAGTACGTTCGGGAAGCTCTGCCGTTTGCGGAATGAAGAGGCAATCGTGCCTTGAAGTCGCGCTGCACTCCGAGTATCAGTCGGCGTATTAGTCTCTTGTCGGTCACGCAGGCGGCTATGCCAGGGCTGGATGACGTGTTCCGTGTCGCCGCGGTGGCCAAGACCCCAACTGGGAAAGCGGAGTGGGCGAAAGTGGCAGGACTTCTCTGTGCCGAAGAAAATGGGCCGAAGCCCGCTGCTTGGTGTACGGAGATTGCTCTCCAGGGGCAGATCACAACTACCGCGCCGACGGCCTTTGTTCCTGCCAGCAGCGCAGCCCGAACAACGGTATTTGGCCGTAAGCGTGATCGAGCATGTCCGATTGCAGGTTTTCGTACGGTTCCCAGCGTGTCTCGTCGACATAGAGAAATATCTCGAGCGCGACGACAGGCTGGGTCGACTGCACCTGGCGGATGACGATCGGCATGTCCTGGCGGACCGCTTCATGATCGCGAAAGTACGCATTGAGATAGAGCCGGTACAGACCGAGATTCGTGCGACGCCGGGAGTCCCCGGGCGCGACTGCCGCTAGCGGCCTGTCAACATCGTTGCGGAGTTGAACGAGCAGTGCGTCGTCCGGATAGCGGACGGTCTCGGCATCGAAATGTATCGCATGCTTGACGCGTCGAGCGCCCGACTCAGTCATTCCTCGCCAGTTCTTCATACTGTTCGTGAGCAGGACGTAGGTCGGCAGCATCACGATCGAGTTGTCAAAGTTCTGGACCTTGATCGTGTTCAGTGCAATGTCGATCACAGTGCCGTCTGCGACGAAGCCTGGCACTTCGATCCAGTCCCCCACCCGCACCATGTCGTAGACGGTGAGCTGGATGCTGGCCACGAAACCGAGCAGCGAGTCGCGGAAAATGATGATCAGAAGCGCCGTCATCGCGCTGAGGCCGGTGAGAAAGTACGCCGGGGAGCGTTCCAGCACTACCGAGATCCCGGCGATCAGCGCGACTACGTAGAGCGCGATGGTTGCGGTCTGCAAAAAGCTTTTGATCGGCCTCTCGCTTGCCGAGGGGAAGTGACTGTAGCGCTCACCGACACTGTTGAGGAATGCGAGCGCAGCGCGCAGCAGCGTGTACACCATGTAGCATGCCGCGAGCACCGCCAGTGGATGGCCAAGCGCTGCGATCAGCGGGAACGTGAGTCCGGTGAGCAGGGGCGCGGACGCATAGAGGATCAAGGCTGGCACGAGCGGCGCGAGCCGGTCGAACACCTTGTGGGACTCGGCGGCACGCAGCCACTTGCGCTGCGGCTGGCGTGCAAGGCGGCCGACGATGATCTGCACGATCCAGCGCGTCACGTAGTAGCAGATCGCGCTCGCGAGCAGAATCGTGAGCAGCAGGGCGGCGACGAGCAGAAATGCAATCAGCGGGCTGTCGGTATAGACGTGGAAGTGATGCCAGTCCGGGCCGCCCTCGAAACGCAGCGCCTTGTCGAACATGGGTCCCTCCAGTGCCGGCAAAACAGTTCGCTGGGAGTGTCGCATCCGGCTATTAGCCTGGAACGACGCTGGGGCTCAGACAAGGTGCCTGCTGGCGGTGGCGGCTCCGTGCACACCGGTCTGACTCGCGGCGCACACCATGCGAACGTCTTTGGGCGGCGACGCCTCGATGCAATGAGCGCAATCATACAATCCGCGGTTTGAACGATCCACTGGCTTGCCCTCGACAAGCTTCTTCAATCGGGGGGCGTGACGGATAGGCGCTTCACGGACCCTGAAGAGACATTCGACTCAGTGCGAAGGATATGGCCGGTTGCAAACCAGAACGGCCAGCCGCGTGGCGTCTCGGCCGGCGCGTTGCCGGCCAAAGCCGACTGTCACGCGTCGACTCCGATATGCCCGCTCACCGCTGCTCACCGGCCGCTCGCTGGCAATTCGAGGCGAATGACCGCTGCCGAGTTCAACGAATGCGTACTACCGTCCATGAACAGCCATTGCAGCACATGCCTGCGCGGACACCCCAACGGCAATTCCCCGCCATAAAGCCGCCACTCAGTGAGATTTTCAGCGTTGCCGCAACTCGGATAGATTCCGGGACATCAAAGGAACAAGCTAGCGAATGCTCAGGCGGTTTGCCGCGTATCAGACATTAGTCGTCATCATCCTGGCGATGTCTCCAACCCTTGTGCCCCCTGTTGTCGTGCCATTGCCGACGGCCCCAATACTCGCCCTCATATCCGCGGCCATATGCAACCGGATCTTGTGCGTACACAACCAGAGGTCCCTGATACACACCTGGAGGTGCCTCGTACACGACCGGGGCCGCTTCGACGACAACGCTTGGCCGAGTTTCATGGAGAGGAACTTGCCGCGCCGAACGGCCGCTATTCTGCGTGGCGAAATCGTCCGCGGAACCGGGCCAACCGTTAGCCAACCGCGGTGCTGGGAAATCCCGGGGTTGCGCAGCGCCGTGATCGAACGGGGCGGAAGGGGCATGCTGGGCGATCTCAGCACGGGCAACTGCAGTTCCACGGGCAGAAGCCGACCATGATGGTGCGCCATGGCCAGACGAAAGTGTCTGATGCCTTGACGATGTTGAGCGGGTGATGCCGAGCGCCTGGCGCACGCTTGCCATAAACCGCGACGCCCAAGGCCCGCGATTGTGGCTCGACACGTTGCCCACTTTACCCACTCGAGCTGTGGCCATCCGCGATGCAGCGTCGCCGCGGGAAGGTGCCGCGCGGCGGCGGGGAGAAAGGGAAGACGTCGGCGGGACGAGTTCCGCACGGGAGATTGCGGTTGCGCGAGCAGGAACTGCCGTTGCTGGCGAGACTTGAGGGGACGAAGTCACTTGTGGCGTTGGCGATGCCGGTCTGATCGTCCCGAACGCCTGACGTGCACTCGCCTTCGATTCGACGCCAGCGCGCTCGTCACGGTCCGGCCAGAGCTGATACGTGACGGCAGCCGCGGCCCCGAACGCCACTAAGCTTGCCGGCACCGCCCAAAGCGCAAGGCGTCTGAATCGCGTAGGCGGCGTGGTTGCCACGCGATCAAGCGCGAAATTGGCGCCGCCAGCCAGGCCGTGTGCACTCAAATGCCGCAGCCCCGCCAGTCGAGACACAGTGCCGGGATTCGACTCATTTCGTCTGATGTTTAGATAGACCTTGCGTAGGCTTGTGTGCAGGCGCTGGAACCGCCTGAATAGGATGATGAGCGAAACAATGACGCACATCAGCGTGTTGGCCAGATTCATCCAAAACATCCCATTCGGGATTCCCCTGCTCATTTCGAGGAGCATGAGGGCGAATGTGCCATTGCTCAAAGCCCAGCAGCCCCAGCTCAGTAGGCTGTGGCTGCGCATGTCCGCCTCCCTCGCGAGGAGTTTGCCGATAGTCGGGAGGTACGTGAGGATGCGCGCCCCATTCCAGAACAGGAACATCGCGCTAAGTGCCTCAACGTAGAGTTCGTGAGACATCTCGACTCCCTTGCCATGCATGGCGGGCTACGTACTGCAGCGCGGGCACCCAGGTTATTTCATGCGGGGCTCCTGTGCGATGAGGAGCGGCACTCACCTGGACAGTCCGATTTCAACGGTCCTTTTGCTAAACGACTGCAAACAGGTGGGACCTGATCGGGTCATCCACGCATCGCCAAACTTGAAGCCGGGACGTGTCTCTGCACCGCATTGTTGCCCTCTCGCGTACCGCAGGCCAACACTGCGTCCACTGGTCCCATCTGCCGGGCGCGCGCGGATGGCGACGCTTTTATAGCTAATGAGCGTATGGTAGAAAATTTGTTTCAACATCGCAGATCGCTGTCTTCTAGCGCCTGGTAATGTGCTGAGCAAGCCAGTGAATCCGGGACGTGCGGTTGAGTTTCGCCGGCTCCAACAACACTTGAGGGGCGCACCTGGGCAAACAACCATTGGGCGGCCTGAACAGGGCACCTTCGATGCCAGGCTGGACTAGCTTCAATTTTTGACGGTATACGTGACGGCATTTTTTGAGCCTCGGGCTCGAGGGGCGTTGGGCCCGGTGCATTGCGTCCTTATAAGCATCGACACTGTCGAATTCCAGAATCGCCGGCGGGACCTTCGCCGCGTGCTCGAGTAGGTGGATGTCGCGCCGGCCGTCATCTCCGCTAGCAAAGCTACTGTCGCCGACGGGAAGGTTCCGCGATGCGTCCGTGAACATTGCAGGAGGAATGGCCGTTTCAATTCAGGATGAGCCAATGGTGTTCGTCGCTCCGACAATACCGGGTTGAAATGACTCATTCGCATTTGCGATTGTCAACGTTGAATCGAATCCGTTGTGAAAGTCAGTGAAGCGACCTTCAGCCGTCGCACAGCGCCCGATCGGCGTCCGGCCGCTTCGGCCGACAAGTGCGCCTTGAGCATCTGGCGGATTTCGGAATGGGCCCGCCGTTCGAGTGGCCACTGCATGGCTCAGACGAGTGTCAGAAACTGGCCGGCAGTACCCGTTCACTCGCAGCGCCGGATAGCTGCCTCTGAAGACACCGATGCCAGCTCTGCAGAACGCGACAGAATTTGTGCTGTTGGCCACAGGCGGACAGTCACGGGCTTCTCCTTTCGAGACGCTGATTGGGCGCTTCCGACGCGCCTGCCACGACCGTCATCAGCGCAGGCATGCGGATTGCCCGTGGGCCGATAGCGGACAAGAATGTTGCCGTGCGCCTCCACGCATTGCGCCTGGCCACTCCCCGAAGTGCAACCTTTCAGGTGAAGCCGATCTAACCACAAGAAACGCGCTCGCATGACCATGCGTCGCTTACCTAGCCCCAGAGGAGACAGTCATGGCGCTCGATCGCTATACCCTGCTCGGTCGTTCCGGCCTGCGCGTGAGCCCGATCTCACTCGGCACGATGACGTTCGGCACCGAATGGGGCTGGGGCGCCGACGAAGCAACGGCGCAGCGGCTCTTCGATCTCTACGTCGACGCAGGCGGTAACTTCATTGACACGGCCGACCTTTACACGGAAGGCACGAGCGAGCAATGGGTCGGCCGGTTCGCAGCGGCGCGCGCGATGCGCGAGCGGCTCGTGATCGCGACGAAGTACTCGTACAACGCGCAGCCCGGCAATCCGAATGCAGGCGGCAACCATCGGAAGAACCTGCTTCGGGCACTCGAAGGCTCACTCAGGCGGCTCGGCACAGACTACATCGATCTCTATTACCTGCACACGTGGGACCGCATGACGCCCGCCGACGAAGTGATGCGCGCCATGGACGACGCCGTGAGCGCTGGCAAGATCCGTTACGTCGGCCTCTCTGACGTGCCAGCGTGGTATGCGGGCCGGGCGCAGACGCTCGCGGACTGGCGCGGCTTCGAACCGGTTGCTGCAATGCAGTTGGAATACTAGATGATAGAACGCAACGCGGAACACGAGTTCGCCGACCTCGCCACAAACCTCGGCATGGGGCTCGTGGCGTGGAGCCCGCTTGGCATGGGCGTGCTGTCGGGCAAATACCGTCCGTCGCAAGACGCCCAGAATCAGGCCGCCGTAACGGGCAGTGGTCGCCTGCAGACGCTAGGTACTGCGCCGCCGCCCGGCTTCGACAAGCTATCTGCGCGCAACTTTTCGATCGTCGCTGAGCTGGAGGCAGTCGCGCACGCCGCGAATCGGCCGATGGCCCAGGTCGCCCTGAACTGGCTGTATCAGAAACGCGGGGTCGCGAGCATCGTCGTCGGCGCGACGAAGGCGGCGCAGCTCGAAGAGTCGCTCGGGGCACTCGACTTCGTGCTGGCGCCCGAGTTGATTGCCAGGCTCGACGCGGCCTCGGAGCCGCCCCACCCGTTCCCGTACTACATGTTCGCGGATGGTCATCAGGCACGCATTCACGGACAGGTCGATGTCGCCGCTCAACCGCCGAACCATGCCGACTTTCAACGAGTGCCGGCGCCGCCGTCTACGGAGAAGTGAGCAGCACACTAACGCGACAGAAAGCTAAAAAGCGTGGGGTGGGGACCATTCGTTTCACGGGCGCCAACGTTGAGCTAGCGACGCAACATGAATGTCGAGACGACGCTTAATGCGAATCCCGCATCTACGGTGATACCCGGTCGGCGGTGGGCGCTTGACTAGAGAAGGCATCCCTGAGGCCGGCACAGTATCTTTCCCCAGTCGGCTGTCAGCATCCCCACCTCTTTCGACCCGGCAACATGCCCGGATGACCCGTCGATGAGCGGGCAATGCCGGAGTCGACCCGACAGTCCACGGCACGCATTCCTTGCGCCGTACCAAGGCAAGATTGATTTGCAAACGGACCAAAAACCTCGAGCCGTCCAGTTGCTGCTGGGCCCTGCTGTCGCGCTTATCTGCGCTTCTTCATCCTATGATGTAGAGAATGCGCTCCCACGCAAATGCAAAAACTTCCGGCACGACCGTCTTTCAGAATGGCATGTGGTCTTAACGGATCGCGCTCGATCCGGGGTTCTGGGCGAGAACGGCGGATGACGGATGTTGCGTGCTGCCGATGAAGTGTTTCTGGCTGCCGTCCTGCCAGCCCCCCAGAACCTGGAGTCGATCTAGCGTAAAGAGGGCGATCGATCACGATGGGGACACGACAATGACGGTTCTAGCCGAATATGACCATGACGTGTTCATCAGTTACGCCCACCTGGACGACAGAGGCGACCGGCCGTGGATCAGCGCGCTTGCTGAGAACCTGGCGCTTTACGCATCGTCGCGGCTGGGCCGTCCGCTTCGTGTCTGGAAGGATCACGAACTCGCGGGCAATGACCCGGTTACCCCCGCCATCATCGGCGCGATTCAACGATCGGCTACGTTGCTCGTCGTCATGTCGCGAGGCTATCTCCAATCCCAATGGTGCAGCAAGGAGCGCAATGCGTTTCTCAGGGTCGCGGCCGACCGTATCGCCGAGCAACGCGTTTTTGTCGTGGACGCGTGGGAGACCGCCCGGAGTGAGATGCCGGACGAGTTTCGCGACCTCAAAGGTTTTCCGTTCTGGGTGCAGGATTCGGGCGCGGGCGGGTTCGCCCGCCCGCTAGGCCTCATCGACGTACAGGAGCGCCGGTATCACGAGCGGCTCATCGATTTGAGCGGTCAACTGGTCAAGAAGCTGCAGGCCCTCGAGGTGGCCAATACAACCATCGAAACGGGCGCCGCCAATCTTTTCGATACGGTCTTCATCGCGCGTTCAACCGACGATCTCGAAGATCGTGAAGATGAACTGAACGGGTACCTGGGTCAGGCCGGTATCGAGCGCTTGCCGAAGAAGTGGTATCCGGACATGAGCGAATCCGCCTTCTGCGCCGCGATGAATGCCGATCTCCAGCGCGCATCCGTTTATGTTCAGCTGCTCGGGAAGGCGCACGGGCGCAAGCCAGAATTCGGTGGAGAGCGCCGGTATCCGGTACTGCAGAGCGATCTGGCGCACGCATGCGGAAAACCCGTCTTGCAATGGCGTGACCCTCGCGACGATCCCGCGGATGTGAGCGATGCCGTGCATCGTGCGTTGCTGGAGGATGCACGCTCCTGCAGCTTCGAAGACTTCAAAAGCGCGGTGGTCGAACTGACTCGACGCAAACCCGTAGAGCCGAAGACGAAGCCACCCGGCGTTACGGTATTCGTCAATGCGGACCGCGACGATCTCGAGGTCGCTCAACGGGTTGCCGAAGTCCTCGCGCAGAACGGCGTGGAGTGCTACTGGCCGCTCAGGGAAGGCAGTCCCGAAGAGGTGCGGAAGGACCTGGAAGAAAACCTCAAGGAGTGTGACGGCCTGATCCTCGTGTATGGCGCGACCGAACCATCGTGGGTACGCGATCAGCTTCGGCAGGGACGCAAGATACTGAGCCAGCGTGAGCGCGCGCTGGCCGCGATGGCCATCTATCTGGGACCGCCGGAACAGAAGAAAGAGATCGCGGTTGCACTGCCCAACCTGATTACCCTCGATGGTCGGACCGGCTTGAACGCAACCGCATTCGCGGCTTTCCTGCAACGCGTGACAGGCGGAGTCTGATCATGGCCACGGTCATCGAGTTCAGCAGCAGTCCGTATCCGGGCTTGCGTCCATTCCGCTACGACGAGTCTGATGTCTTCTTCGGGCGCGAAAAGCAGATCGACCTTCTGATCTCACGCCTTGCGGTCAATCGCTTTCTTGCGGTGATCGGTTCGTCGGGATGTGGCAAGTCGTCCCTCGTGAGAGCGGGATTGCTTCCTGCGCTCAACGCCGGATTCATGGCGCAAGTCGGATCGAAATGGCGAATTGTCGAACTGCGTCCCGGCGAGCGGCCGCTCAGGCAACTGACGCGCGCGGTATCGGCGGCCAACCTGTTCGGATCCGTGCGCGACGCGGAGGAATCCGCGGCATTTATTGAGGCCTGCTTGCGGCGAGGTCCGCTCGGCCTCGTCGAGGTCGTTCAGAGTGCCGATGCGATGCGTGATCAGGCGCTCCTCGTGCTAGTCGATCAGTTTGAGGAGACGTTTCGCTACAGCGAGTCGCGACCTTCCGATGAAGCCGAAGCGTTTGTCGCGCTCCTGCTCGCGAGTGCTGCACAGCGCGAGTGGCCGATCTATGTGGTGGTCACCATGCGGTCGGATTATCTCGGCGAATGTGCCGCGTTTCGGGGGCTGGCCGAAGCCGTCAGCGACAGCCAATATCTCACTCCGCGGCTCACCCGCGACGAACTGGAACTCGCCATCGACGGACCCGCTCGCGTATTCGGCGGACAGATCGATCCGAAGCTCCTGAACCGGCTGCTCAACGACTTCGGCACGGATGCCGACCAGTTGCCGCTACTTCAGCATGCGCTAGCCTGCATGTGGGACCGGAAGGCGCGCTCCGGTATCGAGGCTCCGCGTCTGACGGTCGATGATTGTGATGCGATTGGTGGTGTGCGCATGGCACTCTCCAATCACGCGGACGAAATCCTTGCGGAGTTGACGCCTGAGCAGCAGCGCATCACGCAAGTCATGTTCCGGAGGCTTTCCGGCTCTGCGAGCGGACCCCGCGACGTGCGCGCGCCTGCGCGCGTGCACGAGATCGCGCAGATCGCCGACACCAGCACGGATGAGGTTATCGCGGTTGCGCAAGCATTTGCCCGTACCGACCGGTGTTTGCTGATTGCACCCGAAGGGGCGATCACTGCGGACAGCATGCTCGATATCTGTCATGAAAGTCTGATCCGCCAATGGCTGAACCTGCGCGACTGGTCGGAAAAGGAAGCGCAATCTGCCGAGACGTATCGGCTGCTTGAACAGACCGGTCGACGGTGGCGCAGAGGAGAGGCCGCGCTCTGGAGCACGCCGGATCTCGAAATCGCGCTCGCGTGGGAAGCACGGGAAAGGCCTACGGCGACGTGGGCGCGCCGTTACGGGGGCGACTTTGATGAGGCAATGGCATTCCTGCGGGCAAGCGAGGCGAAGCAGCGGGCCGACATGGCGGCGAAAGAATCGGCACAGCGTGCGCAAATGCGCCGCTATCGGCGCTATCGGTGGATGGTGTACGGGCTCGTAACGTTGATTGTCGCAGCATCGGGGGGCATGGCGGTCTACCTGCACCATTTGTACGACACGGCATGGGAGTACACGGCCTACTACAACACGATCGTCTCGCATTGGGGCATACCCGTGGGCTACGGGCGCCTGACTGATGCGCAGGTGCGACAACGCCCGTGGTCACTCAAAGTTGTCACACGTGGACGTTCCGGCAGGGTCCTGCGTATTGAGGCGGTCAACAGCTTCGGCGACTGCGAGCCGGACAATGGCATCGCGCAACCTCTTGATCAAGAATCCAAAGATAATTTCCTGACCAATCAGAAGAGCCTACAGGAGTGCGAGTGGGTCTATGTGGTCGATGCCGATGGCAAGAACCTGATATATGAAAAGGCCCTGAACCGTGACGGTAAGCTGGTCTGGGGGATGGCAATCCCACCGCAGATCGACAGGACACGTCAACAGGCCTATTACGTCGGACCGGATGGCTCGCTCAAAGTGCAGAAGAATACCAGGTTGCATAGCGTCGAGTTTGACTACATCGCCGACAGGAGCAACAAGGAACGCGACGGGATCGAAAGGAGCGAGCGGTATTTCACCTACGCGGGAGGTCTAAGACGTCCGGAACCCGGACCAGACAATGTCTATGGGGTCATCAAGGAGCACGACGCGAACGGCCTTAAGCTCAGCATGACCATGCTCGGAAACGGAGCGGCAATCGTGAATGACGCCGACGGCGTCGCCATTGAAACGTACCAGCACGACGCGCTCGGTAACCCTGTGCAGATCGCATTCTTCGATCAGTCTGGCCGGCCTGTTCTCTCGAAGGACGGCTACCATCTGATGCGGATGACGTATGACGCAAACGGCAATGAGATCTCAAGACGTTACTTCGGTGTTGATGGAAGGCCGGTAAGGTGCAAGGGTGAAAACTACCACGAAGAAAGGAAACGATACGCACAGGGTGAGGCGGTGGAAATCTCCTACTTCGACGTGGACGGGAGCCCGGTCTACAATGCCGCTTTTCTGGTGCACGCGATGACCATGTCGTTCGACCGGAACCGGGTCGTGGAGATGCGGTTTTTCGATGTTCACGGCAAACCAGCTTCTGGCACCGGAGGGCAGCAGGGCGCGAGGATCAGCTACGACAAGAATGGCAACATTGCGTCACTCGCGTACATCAATGCCGATGGATCCCCGGCTTACGACATGGTTGGCGTACATCGGAGGACGTGGGAATACAACGAGAGTGGCAAGCCGGTCCGCGAAATGACATTTGATAATCAGGACACGCCAGCGCGCACGAAAGGTTCGACATTTGGTGAGGTCCCACTGAATTCTGATGCGTATGGACTGGCCTATGATTACGACAACCGCGGAGAAATGACATCCGTGGTGTTCCTTGACCGGAAAGGTGCGGCGCTGGTGGGTGAGCACCGCTACACCAAAATCCGCGAGACTTACGATGATCGCGATAATCTGACTGAAGTTGCCTATTTCGACATGCTCGATCGACCGGTTTTACTGAATCAGACCGGCTATGCGAAGATCGTGACGACCTATGACGATCGCCGCAATCCGATCAAAAAAGAATTGTTCGACGAGCATGGTGAGCGGACCATCGGTAATGATGGATATGCCACGGTCGAGCACACGTATGACGATCGCAACCGCATCACCGAATTGCGCTTCTTTGGCCCGGACAGCAAGCCAATATTGGTCGGCGGACGCTATGCAATCCAGCAAAGGCATTACGATGCCCGGGACAACCTTGTCGAACAAGACCTCTTCGGCCCGAATCATCAACCGGTCGCTTCGGGGCAGGCGAGCTTCCGGCGCAAATACGACGACCGCGACAGGATCATCGAGGAAGCCTACTTCGACGCGAACGGCAAGCCATTTGCCGATAACGGGATTGTGCTAGCACGCGCCGCCTTCGATGCGAGCGGATTCAATGTTACGCGAGACTACTTTGATGCAAACGGGCATCGCACCGCGGACAGTAGCGGATGCTGGGGCCATAGGCAAACGCTGGATGCCCGCCAAAATATTCTTGAGGAAATCTGTTTGGGCCAAGACATGAAGCCGACTCTGTCGGCTCAGGGTTTCGGCATCAAAACCAGAAAATACGACGTGCACGGGAATATAGTGGAAGACGCAGCCAGAGACCCACAAGGGCACCTGGTGGTTATGCCCAAGGCCTATGCCGTCGCGCGCCAGTCTTTCGACCCGTTCGACAACCTCATCGGGCAGGACTTCTTCGACGCCAATGGAAAGCTGATTCAGCAGTCCTTCGGCTATGCCATGATGCGTAAGAAGTATGACGGCGCGAATCTGACGGAAGAAGCGTATTACGGTGCGGATGGGAAGCTGACGCTCCTGGCAGACGGCTATGCAATGATCCGCTACGCGTACGACGAGCGCGACAACGAAGTAGAGCGGGCATACTTCGGGATAGACGCCAAGCCGTTGCTCCAGCCTACCGGCTTTGCTTCCCTACACAACAAATACGATCGCAGCAACAATCTGATTGAAGCCGCGTTCTATGATGCGAATGGCAATTTACTTGTGCAGTCCGATGGCTATGCCATCGTGCGTAATAAATTCGACAATCGCAACAACAAGATCGAATCGGTCTATGACGGCCCCGACGGGAAACCTGCCTTGACTACCCGGGGCTACGCGGCTAGGCGCATGCAATATGATAAGCAGGACCAACTGACGGCCGTGACCTTTTTCGATCCAGCCGGTAAGCCGGTGTGTCTCGATGCGACCTATGCCCGGTACTGCGAAATCGTATTTGCATACGATAAGCTCGGGCGAATGGATTCGACCCAGTACATGGACCTCGACGGACATGCGCAGATCACGGGCGTCTTCAGCTTCGATGACAAGGGGAATACCACAGGTGTCCATTATCTGGGCAGGAATGGTGAAGTGGTCGAGTATCGGGAGACCGTGATGAAGGTCAGGCCCGGTACGGAAAGTGAGAAACTGCTTCGGCAGGGGGATGTTGTAATGACCTATGCGGGCATTCGGATCGATACCCCCGACACGCTGCCGCGTCTGACTCGAGAGGCACTGGGGGACTCGCGCGATCTTCAGGTCCTTCGGGACGGCAAGATGATTTCGTTGAAGGTCAAGCCAGGCGAGATTGGATTCACAGACGAGACGACGTTTGTCGCGGCCCATTGAGTGAGCGGCAGACCTGGCGTGGTCGGTAACCACTGCGACATCGGGGTTAAGGGCTGGAGTCACCATAAACGGTGACTCCAGCACTGCACACTCCAAACCCGATCATTGAACCACTTCGTTATCGATGTCGCTCAGATTCATGCCCTTCGTTTCACGCGTGAAATAAAGCAGGATTCCACCAAGTAACGCTGCACCGATCGAGAAAGCGATGATGGCAGTGGACATCGTGAGTGACAGACGATTCATGGTCGACAGTGTAATGAACGGTGCCAGGCCGCCGCCGATCACGCCGAAGTTGTAAAGAAACCCCACACCCGATGCACGGACTCCACTCGGCAGATTTTCTGTGAGAATCGTGCCCCAGATGCCGGATGCGCCAACCAGAAAGAATCCGCTCAGAAACGCGAATATCAGCGCCGCAGGCGTGTTGCCGGTCGTAAGGACGAGCGCGGCGACACTCAATGCTCCGATGCCGATCATCGCGGAGATGGCCCCGCGTCGGCCGAGCTGTTCGGCAATGAACCCGCTGGCAATAAAACCGAAAATCTGGCCGACAGCCGACGCCATTGCCACGCCGCTCACGAACGATGCCGGAAGATTCAGGTTGCGCAGGTACGTCGGCAGCAGGGCCTGAAACGGCCAGTTACCGAAGCACAGTACAAACATCAGCACGGCAAGATAAGCGACTCGTCCGGGGTACTGGGTGAAAAGCTGAACAATAGGATTTTTCTGTGGTCCCTGGGCGGCTTTAGCTCGCGCTCGCTTCCACGCCTCCGATTCGGGCACGAAGAAAATAATGAAAAGACCGAGGACGAGTGCGGGCGGCAAGCCGACGAAGAACATGCCGCGCCATCCGAACGTCGGGTAGACAAACTGATAGGCGAGTGCCGCGCCGATGGTGCCAAGGCCCCAGCCGGTGTCGAGAATGCCAATGCCGATTGCCCGATACCGCTCCGGCCAGGACTCCGCGACCATGGCCGCGCCCAGAGAAAAGCCCGGCGCCATGCCGAAGCCGAGCAACAGGCGAAACACGACGAGCGAAGCGAAACTCCACGACAGACCGGTGGCTACCGCACCGGCGGTGAACCAGGCCAGCGTGATGAGCAGAGGGATCTTCCGGCCGATCCTGTCGCTCAGGCCGCCGAACGCGAGCCCACCTATCCAGCGCACGCCATAGGTCGCGAGCAGTAGGAGGGAGGCCGTTGAAAGTTCGACGTTGAAGGTGTTCGCGATGTCTTTCAGGACGAACGTGATGGCCAGGAAGTCGAGCGCGTCGTTGACCCAAACTCCCCACGCGGCGATGAGTACACGCCACTGCGCACCGGTGATCTCGCGATACCAACGCTTCGTGGTCTGTCGATTCAGAGTGATGTCGGGTGGCATTGTCTCTCCATGTACAGGTGTTATGTTGAGTGCAATGTAACCGGTCTCAAATGGCGAATCAACAAATTCTTTGTGGAATGCGCTATGAGTAGGGAATACACCTAACAGACTGAATTAACAGCATAAAAATGCATGAATTTAGCTCGCCCGTTCTTGATGGTCTAGTGTGATACCGATTGCATGGAATTGCTTTGAACTTGATCTGCGGCGACCGAAGGCGCGTGTCAATGGCCCGGGAGGAGGTGGTTTGCGCGAATGTGTGGGAGGCGCTCGCCAGGACATCCGTACTGGTGAGGTCTTGGTTCGGGCGCTGAGTCGAAGTTGTGCGTCCGCGATGCCCCGTCGACATGGGGGCGCAGAAAAGACATCGGCCGCACGGCGGAGTCGTCAGGCTGCCGCGCGAGGGTTTGTCAAAGGAGGTATGGCCCGCGAAGTCCGCTGGTGACTGGCGGGCAGGCCGCGAGCGTCAACCGGCCTGATGCCCGGGCGGCGGGGCCGAAGATGCGCGAACGATGATCGCCGCATCGCATTCGACGCTCGCGGGCCAGCGTTCTCCCGAGAGTTCCGCGAGGATCATTTTGGCGGCTGTGCGTCCGATCTCCGCGCTGGGGACGCTGACTGTCGTGATGGGAATCGGGAGCTCGGACATGATTTCGAAGTCATCGAATCCGGCAAGCGTCAATTCGTTCGGGATGTCGTATCCGCACCTGGTTGCTTCCAGCATCGCGCCGATCGCAAACGTTCCGTTGCCGCAGATGATCGCCGTGGGCGGTTGAGGGGTATTCATGACTTGCGAAAACAGCTTGCGGCCGACTCCCACGCCCCAGAATCCTTCGGCCATGTGCGCGGCGGATATGCCGAGTCCGTGCTCGGCAAGTGCATCCCGGACGCCTTCACGGCGGGCCCACGCGCGATCGTTGGAGTCCGCGGTTTGCGACAGCATCGCGAAACGGCGATGTCCAAGGTTCAGCAGGTAAGTTGTGAATTCGAAGAAGGCCTTGTGATTGTCGATGCCGACGCACAGATGCTCGCTTTCCTTTCGATACGTAAACGTATTGACGAAAGGCACGCCCCGCTGGGCGAGCGTCGGGTAAAGGTCGGGGTGGTGCGACTCGCCGACGAGCACGACGGCATCCACGCCGCGTTCGAGCATGTTGCGGATCTGGTTGTACTCGCGCTGGGTGTCGTATTGCGAGCAGCCGAGCAGCAGCGTGTAGCCGGCGGACTCGAGCGCTTCCTGCAATTCCTGGATCGCGGTGGCGAAGTGCTCGTTGGAAACGGTAGGAAAGACCGCGCCGATGGTGCCCGTTCGCTGGGTAGCGAGCGCTCGGGCGGCGGCATGCGGGACCCAGCCCAGGTGGTTGATCGCCGCCGTGATGCGCTCTCTCAACTCGCTGGAGACGGCCTCGGGACGATTCATCATGCGCGAGACCGTCGCGGACGACACGCCGGCAAACCTGGCGACGTCGCGCAGCGTGACGCTTCCTGTCGATCGAGGTTTCTTTGATTCCGTAGCGTCTACAGTCGTCGATTTTGCTTTGTTCATGCAAGGCTCGGGCGATTCGCGGTCGGCGCAATTATAGCGATCCTCGGTCGAAGTCGGACGGGCGGCGGTGACCGTGGAGCGCCGTTCCGATCAAGATCGGGTGGATCTGCGCACTTCGGCAAAAGTCGATATGAACGTCGATCTCCTCTTGAGTATCAAGTTTAGAAGATACCGGTTACAAATCAAATTTTTTAGAGGAATCGCCGGCGATCGAGTGACAAGTGCCCGTCTCATCAGCTGCATAGTGGTTATCCCTGACCTCTTGGAAAAATGGAAATCTCACCTTGAAGTCACTAATGAGACCGGTTACATTGCGATTGTCTGGCCGCGCATCGGCCACAATCAACGAGCCATTCAACGCCATGCAACGAATCTCTTCCGACGAAGCCGCAGCTCTGCTGCGCACAGGCGACTCAGTTCTCATCAGCGGATCGGGCGGCGGTCACGCTGTTCCCGACGCCTTGCTGGCCGCGGTCGAGCGGCGCTACCTGAGCGAACAGCAGCCGCGCAATCTGACCTCGATCAGCGTGGTGGGTATCGGCGACCGCGTGTCGCTGGGCGCGTGCCACCTCGCGCATGACGGATTGCTCAAGCGGGCCATCACCGGTGCATTGATCGATTCGCCGGGACTTCTGAAGATGGCCGCGGAAGATCGAATCGAGGCTTACACGCTTCCGCAGGGCGTGCTGTCGCAACTGATGCGGGAAATGGCGGGTGGTCGGCCCGGGTTGATCACGAAAACGGGCTTGCATACGTTCGTCGATCCGCGCCATCAAGGCGCGCGGCAAAGTCCGAGGACAGAGGAGCAACTGGTCGAGCTGATCAATCTCGACGGCGAAGAATGGCTGCGCTTCAAGCCGTTCCCGATCAGCGTGGCCTTCCTGCGCGGTACCACGGCCGATGAGGACGGTAATGTCACGATGGAACAGGAAGCCGTGCTCGGCGAAATGATCGCGATGGCACAGGCCACGCGTCGCGCGGGCGGCGTCGTCATCGTGCAGGTGAAACGCATGGCGTGCCGCGGCACGTTGCCGCCGAAGCAGGTCAAGATTCCCGGCATCCTCGTCGACTTCGTCGTCGTTGAGCCGGAACAGCGGCAAACCTACGCCACCGACTACGATCCGAGCTACTCCGGCGAACTGCGCGTGCCGCTCACCGAAATCAAGCCGCTGCCGTTCGGCGCCCGTAAGGTGATCGTGCGGCGCGCCGCGATGGAACTGTATCCGGCGGCGGTGTGCAATCTCGGTGCAGGTGTCTCCACGGGGCTGTCGACCGTCGCGGCGGAAGAGGGGTTGCTGGATTCGGTCGTCTTGACCAATGAGCAGGGGCTGATCGGCGGCGCGCCAATCACCGGCCGCGATTCGGGCGGCGCACAGAATTTCGCTGCGATGATCGAGCAGCCAGCGCAGTTCGACTTCTACGACGGCGGTGGTCTCGACCTTGCGTTCCTGTCTTTCGCGGAAGTCGATGCGAAGGGCAACGTCAACGTTAGCCGGTTTGGCGACAAGATCGTCGGCGTGGGCGGTTTCATCAATATCAGCCAAAACGCGAAGCGCGTGATCTTCAGCGGTACGTTGACGGCCGGCGGCCTCGACGTTCAGTGGGACGGTGGTCGCACGACAATCGTTCAGGAAGGAAAGCACCGCAAATTCGTCAATTCGCTGGAGCAGATCTGCTACAACGCGGCGCTCGCGCATGGGAAAGGCAATACGGCACTGTTCGTCACCGAACGCGCGGTTTTCAGCGTTGGGGCCGACGGACTGCAGCTGATCGAGGTCGCGCCCGGCATCGACATCGAACGCGACATCTTCGCGCAGATGGACTTCCGCACACCTGTCGCCGCGAATCTTCGCGAGATGGACGCACGTCTCTTTTCGGCGGATCTGATGGGCATCGCCGCTGAGACTTCGCGCCGCGAACGTCGTTACCGTTCGGAGCGGGTTGCGCAATGGTATCGGAGCCATGAATGAGTCCCGCACCTTCGATCACGGGGAAGACACGTCTGTATGCAATCGTCGGCGATCCGGTCGTCCAGGTGCGCTCGCCGCAGGTGTACTGCGCGGAATTCGCCAAAGCGGGCGTTGATGCGGTGTTGGTACCGATGCATATCGCGGCTGCCGAGATTCATGATGTATTGCCCGCCTTACTCAAGCTGAAGAATCTCGATGGCGTGCTCGTGACGTCTCCGTTCAAGGCCGATGCAATGTCGATCGCGGCCGAGGTACATCCACGCGCACGACGCGTCGGCGCCGTGAATGCATTGCGAAGAGGCGCCAATGGACTTTGGTTCGGCGATATGTTCGACGGCGAAGGTTTCGTTCGAGGCATTCTCGCCCATGGTCATAAGGTTAGTGGACGGCGCGCGCTCGTTCTCGGCTGCGGCGGCGCGGGTAGCGCGATCGCCGGCGCATTGATCGATGCCGGCGTGTCCAGTATCACGGTGTTCGATCCCGACGAAGCACGCGCGCAAAACGTCTCGGACGCGCTATCGAAAAGTTCCGGCGCATGCCGCGTCACAGCCGGAAGCGCCGATGCCGCAGGTAAAGACCTGATCGTCAACGCTTCGGTAGTTGGCATGCGCGAGTCGGACGGCATGCCCGCTGACTTTAGCACCCTGACTGCCGATGTTCTCGTGGGCGACGTGGTGCTTCGGCCGGAAGACCGACCGACGGCGCTGATTGCTCACGCAAAGCGATGCGGATGTCCCGTGGTGACCGGGGTCGACATGCACGAGGGGCAGGTCGATGCGATCCTCGAGTTTTTCGGCATTTACCGCTCGGCTTAACCAATTCTCTGGATATCTGAACATGTCCATTCTCGGCTCAGCAGTTGTTCTGATTTGGAATGACGTCGTTGATAGTGCGCGCACCGAATTTTATGAGTGGCACAACAAGGAGCACATTCCGGAACGCCTCTCGCTCGAAGGCTTTTTGCGCGGCCGTCGGTATCGCGGCGCCGATGCATCGCCGGAATGGTTGACTGTCTATGAAGCTGCCGATCTTGGCGTTCTCACAGGCCCTGCCTACCTGGAGCGGCTGAATAATCCAACGCCTGCAACGCTGGCGACGGTCAAGCATTTCAGAAATACCGCGCGTTCGCTCTGTCGGATCGAGCATTCGGTAGGGGAAAGCAATGGTGCCTACGCGGTGACCATGCAACTCCAGAAAGCCCCTGGTCCGAAGGACGACATCCAGGATTTCGTCTCCACGCAGTTGTTCCCTGAAATTCTGGCGCGGCCGGACGTGGTCGCCGTCCATCTGTTTGCGGCGGATCTCGATGCAAGCAACGTCAAGACCAATGAAGCGCAACACCGCGGCGGCGTGGGTGACGTGCCGGCGCGCGTCGTACTGATCGAATGCACGACCGAAGCGGGCGCCCGGGCGGCGGCGCGGCAGATGAACGATGCCGATTGGCAGCGGCTCGGCGCTTCGCATAGCCCGCCCCAGGTGTACACGCTGGAGATCAGCCGGCTCGGCAAATTGCGTTGATCGTGACTCACTCTCTTCTTTACGGATACACATCATGAAATTAGTACGATTTGGAAACCCCGGCCAGGAAAAACCGGGTTTGCTCGACGCGGACGGCAACATTCGCGACCTGTCCCAACACGTTAGCGACTTCGATCCGGCCTTCTTTGCGAACGACGGTATCGCGAAGCTTCGCCGCCTCGATTTGACAACGCTGCCGGTCGTCCCTGGTAGCCCGCGCTATGGCGCGTGCATCGCGCGGCCGGGCAATTTCATCGCGGTCGGACTGAACTACGTGCAGCACGCGATCGAGACCAATGCGCCTATTCCGAAAGAACCGATTCTGTTCAACAAAGCGCCGTCGTGCATCGTCGGGCCGAACGATCGGGTTCTGTTGCCGCTGAAATCGACGAAAGCGGACTGGGAAGTCGAAATCGCCTTCGTGATCGGCAAGCGCGCGCACAACGTGAGCGAGGAAGAGGCGCTGGATTACGTCGCTGGATATTGCGTTTGCAACGACGTTTCGGAACGGGCTTTCCAGCTCGAGCAGGGCGGGCAATGGGTCAAGGGCAAGATGGCGCCGACGTTCGGTCCGCTCGGTCCGTGGCTCGTCACCGGCGACGAAATTCCCGATGTGCAGAACCTGCCTCTGTGGCTCAAGCTCAACGGTCAAAGAATCCAGAACTCGTCGACTTCAGACATGATTTTCCCGATTCGCAAGCTCGTTTCGTATATCAGCGAATTCGTCATGCTCGAGCCGGGTGACGTCATTACGACTGGCACCCCGCCGGGTGTCGGCCTCGGCATGAAGCCGGAAAAATATCTGAAGCCCGGAGACGTGATGAAACTGAGCGTCGAGGGTCTGGGTGTGCAGGAGCAGACGGTAGGCCGCTGGGGAGACAAATGATGACCGAAGCAAAACGCGCCGGCTACACCTACGAGGATCTCTACGTAGGCATGCAGTTCCGCAGCCCCGGCCGTACCATCACCGATGCCGACCTCGTCGGCTTCGCGGGATTGACCGGCGACTTCTCCGAACTTCACACGAGCGACGTCTATGCAAAGAGCAGCCAGTTTGGGCGGCGCGTCGCGCATGGGATGCTGGGCCTCGCCTATGCGCATGGCCTGATGTGGGCACGCACGGGCGAACTGCGCGAAACGGCGATTGCGTTCCTGGGCATCAATGACTGGAAGTTCGCGGCGCCGCTGTTCGTCGGCGACACGATGTTCGTGAACTATACGATCCGCGAACTGCGCGACAGCAAGTCGAAACCCACGCAGGCGATTGCGCTCTTCGACGTCAAGGTCGTGAATCAGGACAACCAGGTCGTCCAGCAAGGCACCAAAGCGCTGCTCTGCTCGAAAGTACCCCTTGCCGCTGTCGAAAAGTCCGCCTGATCATGAACTCAGATACTGCGCACCGCTCTGCGAATCAACCGTTGCTCGGTTGTATCGCCGATGACTTCACCGGCGCTACCGATCTCGCCAACATGCTTGTCAAGAGCGGGATGCGCACCGTGCAGACGATCGGCATCCCCGCGCCCGGCACGTCAATCGATGCTGACGCGATCGTCGTCGCGCTGAAATCGCGCACTATCCCTGCAGCCGAGGCGGTCGCGCAATCGCTTGCCGCGCTCGCGTGGCTGCGGGAACAGGGGTGTCGTCAGTTCTTTTTCAAGTACTGCTCGACCTTCGATTCGACCGATGCGGGCAACATCGGCCCCGTCGCCGACGCTTTGACCGATGCGCTGGCGGACATGCAAGGCATGGCCAACGGTTTCTCTATCGCTTGCCCGGCATTCCCGGAAACCGGCCGTACGATCTACCGCGGGCATCTGTTCGTCGGCGATGGCCTGCTCAACGAGTCCGGCATGGAGAACCATCCGCTCACGCCGATGAAGGACGCGAACCTCGTGCGCGTGTTGCAGCGGCAGACGGTGTCGAAGGTCGGACTCGTACGCCACGACGTAGTCACAGGCGGCGCGCAATCGGTGCGAGAGGCATTCGCCAGGTTACGTACCGATGGTGTGCGCTTCGCGATCACCGACGCGCTCTCCGACACCGATCTGCACGTGGTGGGCGAGGCCTGCGCGGATCATGTGCTGATTACGGGCGGTTCGGGCATCGCGCTTGGCTTGCCGGCCAACTTCCGTCGTGCCGGTCTGCTGCCCGAGCGCAGCGACGTGGCCCGGTTGCCGGCCATTACAGGACATGCGGCTGCGCTGGCCGGTAGCGCGTCGAAGGCCACGAGTCGCCAGGTGGCCCAGTGGCGTGAGACGCGTCCCTCGTTCCGCGTTGACCCGCTCGCGATAGCGCGCGGCGAGCGCGTGGCCGACGCGGCACTCGCGTTCGTCCGCGAGCATCTGCCCGAGCCCGTGCTGATCTACGCAACCGCATCGCCCGACGAAGTGAAAGCGGTGCAGCAGCAACTCGGCGTGGAGGCGGCAGGCTCGCTCGTCGAGCACACGCTCGCCGACATCGCGCGCGGACTATTCGCGCTTGGCGTGCGCAAGTTCGTGGTTGCGGGCGGCGAGACTTCCGGCGCGGTGGTTCAGGCGCTTGACGTCAAGGCACTGCAGATCGGTTCACAGATCGACCCTGGCGTGCCCGCCACCGCGACCCTCGATGGCTCGATCGGGCTCGCGCTCAAGTCCGGTAACTTCGGCGGAGTCGACTTTTTCGACAAGGCGCTGAAACGGCTGGAGAACCCGGCATGAGCACCGAAGCGACGCTGCGGGAAACCATCTGCACGGTCGGCGCGAGTCTCTTCGCGCGCGGCCACGCGGTCGGGACGGCCGGCAACATCAGCGCGAAGCTCGACGATGGCTGGCTCATCACGCCAACGGATGCCTGTCTTGGCCGGCTGGATCCAGCCCGGATCGCGAAGGTCGATCTGGAGGGCAACGCAATCTCCGGCGACAAGCCGTCGAAAACGCTCGCGCTGCATCGTGGCATCTATGCGAACAACGCGGAGGCGCGCGCTGTCGTTCATACGCATTCGACGCATCTCGTCGCGCTGACGCTCGCCGGTGTGTGGCGCGACACCGACGTGCTACCGCCGATTACGCCGTACTACGTGATGAAGGTCGGGCACATTCCGCTGATCCGCTATCGCCGTCCAGGCGCCCCCGAGGTGGCAAGCGAAGTGGCCGCGCTCGCTGGCCGCGTGCGTGGAGTCGTGCTCGAACGGCTTGGGCCTGTGGTCTGGGCGCCGGGGGTGGAGCAGGCGTCGGCGGTACTCGAAGAGCTCGAAGAAACTGCACGGCTGTGGCTGATGAGGACCCCGAAACCGGCGCCGCTCGACGAGCCTGCGCTCGATGATCTGCGACGTACCTTTGGCGCTCGCTGGTGACCCTGCGGATTTCAGATAGGTCGCCACAATTTTGCGGTATCGCGACACCAGGGCGAGGCATCGAAAAGATGGCTGAACGCGGTCGGCGCTTACTGCGTTGTTCACTTTCCGGAGATTTCGTTATGCCTCGCTTTGCCGCGAACCTTTCGATGATGTACAACGAATTTCCGTTCCTCGATCGCTTTGCCGCCAGCTCGCAGGATGGCTTCAAGGCGGTCGAGTATCTGTTCCCCTACGACTTCGGGGCTGCCGAGATTCGTACTCGGCTCGACGACAACGGGCTCGTGCAGGCGCTCTTCAATGCGCCGCCCGGCGACTGGGCAGCGGGCGAGCGCGGCATAGCGTCGCTACCTGGACGCGAAGGCGAATTCCGCCGTTCGATCGACATCGCACTCGACTATGCACGCACGATCGGTAACAGGAAGCTGCACGTGATGGCGGGTCTGATCGACGCGAAAGGCGACCGCGCGCGCCACCGTGATGTCTATCTTGGCAATCTTGCCTATGCCGCCGAAGCTGCACGCCGTGATGACATCCTGGTCGTGATCGAGCCGATCAACCAGCGCGATATGCCCGGCTACTTCATTAGCCGCCAGGACGATGCGCAGAGCGTTTGCCGTGAAGTGGGCGCGCCAAACCTGCGTGTGCAGTTCGACTGCTATCACTGCCAGATCGTCGAGGGTGATGTAGCGATGAAGCTCAAGCGTGACATCGCGGGTATCGGCCATATCCAGATTGCTGGTGTGCCGGAACGCCATGAACCCGACATCGGCGAGCTGAATTACCCATATCTGTTCGAGGTCATAGACGCGCTTGGCTATGACGGCTGGGTCGGCTGCGAATACCGGCCCAAAGGCAATACGTCCGCCGGACTTGGCTGGCTGAGATCGTATTGGCAAATCGCGTCGTCGAAATAGGATCGCCTGTCCGAACCCATTGTTTGAAAGGAGCTGTCAATGAAAGTCCTGATTACCGGTGGTGCCGGCTTCCTCGGCCGCCGTCTCGCAACGAAACTGCTGGCGCTTGGCCAACTGCCCGATACGACTGGCAAGCCCGAACCGATTGACGAACTGGTGCTGCTCGACGTGGTCGAGGCGACCGGATTCAACGATCCGCGCGTGATCGCAGTGGTCGGCGACATCGCCGATCGCGCGGTGCTTGAACGTGTGATCGATAAGCAAACCGGTGCGATCTTCCATCTCGCCGCTGTGGTCAGCGGGCAGGCCGAAGCCGACTTTGAACTTGGCATGCGTATCAATCTCGACGCGTCGCGCGCGCTGCTCGAAGTGTGTCGCGCCGCGGGTCATGCACCGCGCGTCGTGTTCACGAGTTCGGTAGCGGTGTACGGCGGCGCGCTGCCTGATGTCGTGCAGGACGACACCGCGCTCAATCCTCAATCGTCGTATGGCGCACAGAAGGCGATTGCCGAACTGCTGCTTTGCGATTACTCCCGTCGTGGGTTCGTCGACGGCCGCGTGCTGCGCTTGCCGACCATCAGCGTACGGCCGGGCAAACCGAACGCGGCGGCTTCTTCGTTCGCGAGCGGCATCATTCGCGAGCCGCTGAACGGTGAGCGTTCGGTGTGCCCCGTCGACGGCGAAACGCGCCTGTGGCTGTTGTCGCCCACGAGTGCAGTCAAGGCGCTGATCGCCGGCTGCGAGATCGATCGCGCGAAGTTCGGCAACCGGCCGGTCATCAATCTGCCTGGCTTGTCCGTGAGCGTGAACGAGATGATCGCGGCGCTGCGCGAAGTGGCTGGAGACGAGGCAGTGGCGCGCATCGACTGGCAACGCGACGAGCGCATTGAAAAGATAGTGGGGAGTTGGCCCGGAAAATGGGATGTCGAGCGTGCGCATGCGCTCGGTCTTGCTGGTGACGAGAACTTCGCCGAAGTCATTCGTGCGTACCAGGCAGATGAAGGCTTGAGCGCGTAGTACCGTACAAAAGTCCTTCAGTCAGGAACGTGCACATGAACAATACCCTCGAAAAGGAGGCTTCATCGACTCCGGTCGCGCTGGTCACGGGTGGCCGACGCGGGCTCGGAGCCGCGATCGCGAAGGCGCTCTGTGCAAGCGGATTCGATATCGCCATCGCGGATCTGGAACACGATAACGACGCTGAAGAAACGCTGAACGCGATACGGGCATCGGGGCGGCGCGCGGCTTTCTTTGAGGCGAACATAGCTGATCTTGGCAGACATGACTCGCTGCTCGACGAGGTGTATGCGTCGTTGGGGAGTGTAGATTGCCTCGTGAACAATGCGGGCGTGAGTGTGGAGAAGCGTGGCGATCTGCTCGACGTTACGCCCGAAAGCTTCGACCGGCTGATGAACATCAACCTGCGTGGCACGTTTTTTCTGACGCAACACCTCGCTCGCCGTTTTGTCGGGAACGCCAATGCCGAAGGACGCCCCCGTTCGATCATCAATATCTCCTCGGCGAATGCAATTTTGGTCGCTCCCAACAGGGCGGAGTACTGCATCTCGAAGTCGGCATTGACCACCGTAACGAAGCTTTTCGCCGTTAGGCTAGGCGAGTTGGGTGTACCGGTGTATGAGGTGCGGCCGGGAATCTTTCAAACCAGAATGACGCAAGTTGCACAGGCCGACTACGACGAGAAGATTCGACAGGGGTTCTCGCCAATCCCGCGTTGGGGCACAGGGGACGAGATAGGCAAGGCCGTCGCGTCATTAGCGTCGGGCTGTTTTCCGTTTAGCACGGGAGATGCTATCCATATCGACGGTGGTCTTCACATTCATCGAGTCTGAATTCGGGTTACAACCTGGTCGACCGAGTATACGCCCCGAACGACTATCAGCTCGGCCAGACCGGGAAGATTGTCGCCCCTGCTTTCTGTCACTCGACCGCGTCACGGATCGATTTGAGGGCTGTTGGCTGGCGCAACGCTTTCGCGGCCGCAACCATGTTGGTCAGCGCCGGAATCACTTCGGCCCACGCACGGGTCTTCAGGCCGCAGTCCGGATTGACCCAAAGGCGCTCAGTCGGAATGCGCTCGGCTGCCTTTTTCATCAGGTTCACGATGTGTTCCTGGCTCGGGATGTTCGGCGAGTGGATGTCATACACGCCCGGGCCGATCTCATTCGGATAGTTGAAGTTGTCGAATGCATCGAGCAGTTCCATGTCGGAGCGCGACGTTTCAATCGTGATCACGTCGGCATCCATATCGGCGATCGACGCGATGATGTCGTTGAACTCCGAATAGCACATGTGCGTATGGATCTGCGTTTCGTCCTGCACGCCGTTCGCCGTGATGCGGAACGATTCCACCGCCCATTGCAGGTAGTCGTTCCATTGCGCACGCCGCAGCGGAAGTCCTTCGCGCAGCGCCGCTTCGTCGATCTGCACGACGCGCACGCCGGCCTCTTCCAGGTCGAGCACTTCATCGCGGATCGCTAGCGCGAGCTGGTGGCACGACACCGAACGCGGCTGGTCATCACGCACGAACGACCAGTTCAGGATCGTCACCGGGCCCGTCAGCATGCCCTTCATCGGCTTGTTCGTCAGGGACTGCGCGTAGCTGATCCACTCGACCGTCATTGCCTTCGGACGGCTGATGTCGCCGAACAGGATAGGCGGCTTCACGCAGCGTGAGCCGTACGACTGCACCCAGCCGAACTGGCTGAACGCGTAGCCGTCGAGCTGCTCGCCGAAATATTCGACCATGTCGTTACGTTCAGCTTCGCCGTGGACGAGCACGTCGAGGCCGAGTGCTTCCTGCTCCTTCACGGCGCGTGTGATTTCCCGCTCCATCGCTGCCTTGTAGCCGGCCTGATCGAGATTGCCGGCCTTGAACCGGCTGCGTGCGTGACGGATTTCGCTCGTCTGCGGGAACGAACCGATAGTCGTAGTCGGGAATGCCGGTAGATTCAGAATTGCGGACTGCTTTTCCGCGCGTTGCGGATAGGCGCTCGCGCGCTTGCCGAGCGACGCATCGATGCGCGCAATGGCCGCCTTGACGGCGGGGTTGTGCACGCGCGGCGAGGTGCGGCGGCTCTCGATGGCCTTCGCGTTGGCGGCGAGCGCGTCGGCGACCGAAGCGCGGCCATTGTTCAGTGCGCCGGCCAGCACGGTCAGTTCATCGAGCTTTTGCTGCGCGAATGCGAGCCACGATCTGATTTCCGCGTCGAGCTTCTGCTCGCTGTTCAGATCGACCGGGGTGTGCAGCAACGAGCACGACGGTGCAATCCACAAACGATCGCCGAGCGTGCGATGCAGCGGCTCGAGCCACTCCAGCGCTGCGCTCAGGTCGGTCTTCCAGATGTTGCGGCCATTGATCGCGCCGACCGAGACGACCGACGTCGCGGGCAATTGTGCGACGGCCTTCACGATTTCATCGCGGGCATTGATCGCGTCGATGTGAAGGCCATCGACGGACAGCTTGCAGGCGAGTTCGAGGTTGTCCTGCAACTGGCCGAAGTAGGTGGCGAGCAGCAGCTTGACGCGGCGCTCCGACAGCGCTTCATACGCGGTACGGAATGCCTGACGCCACGTGGCGTCGAGTTCCGTCACGAGCACTGGTTCGTCGATCTGCACCCAGTCGATACCCTGCGCGGTGAAGTAGTCGAGCAGTGCAGCATAGACAGGCAGCAGACGCGGCAGCAGCGCGAGCTTGTCCGAATCGTCCTTCGCCTTGCCGAGCCACAGATAGGTGACCGGGCCGATGATCACGGGCTTCGCTTTCACGCCTAGCGCGCGTGCCTGTTTGAGCTGTTCGAGCAGACGCGACGGATCGAGGGAGAACTGCGTGTTCGCGTCGAATTCGGGGACGATGTAGTGATAGTTCGTATCGAACCACTTCGTCATCTCGCCGGCGGCCACACCACCGCAGCATGCGCTGTGATCCTCGACACCTTGTGTCGAACGACCGCGCGCGACACGGAAATAGTTGTCGAGTACATCGCCGTGGAAACCACGCACACGTTCGGGCAGGTTGCCGAGCGTGAAACTCATGTCGAGCACCTGGTCGTAAAACGCGAAATCGCCGACCGGCGCGAAATCCAGACCTGCCTGGTCTTTCCAGTGACGCTCGCGAAGCTGTGCGCCGACTGCTTTCAGTTCGTCGCGCGACGACTCGTTCTTCCAGTATTTTTCGAGCGCGAATTTCAGTTCGCGTTTGGCGCCGATGCGCGGAAAGCCCAGGTTGTGCGTAGTGACCATGTTTCGGGTGTCGTCCAGAGAAAGAGTAGCTGGAAGCGATGATAGAATTTTCCATGTATGAATAAAAATGGTTTTATTTCATACATGGATCAATTTTGTTCATGGAGAGTGTGGCATGTTGGAGCGCAGTCACCTGATGGTCGTGCGTGAGGTAGAGCGTCTAGGGTCACTTACCGCAGCCGCGGGTACGCTCAACCTCACGCAATCGGCTCTAAGCCACGCGGTGAAAAAGCTGGAACAGCACCTGGGCACGCCTGTATGGACGCGCGAGGGCCGGTCGATGCGGCTCACGCAGGCGGGGCAGTATCTGCTTGGACTGGCGGATCGTATGCTGCCGCAGTTCGAGCTTGCCGAACAACGGATCAAGCAGTACGCGCAAGGCGAGCGCGGAACGCTGCGCATCGGGATGGAATGCCACCCGTGCTATCAGTGGCTGCTTAAAGTGGTCTCGCCGTATCTCGCGCAATGGCCTGACGTCGATGTCGACGTGAAGCAGCGCTTCCAGTTCGGCGGCATTGGCGCGCTGATCGGCTACGAAATCGACGTGCTCGTCACGCCCGATCCGCTGAAGAGGCCCGAGTTGCGCTTCCAGCCGGTGTTCGACTACGAACAGGTGCTGGTCGTCGCCGATGGGCATGCGCTGGCGCACGAACCGTTCGTCATGCCCGAACAGCTCGCGAGCGAAGTGCTGATCACCTATCCCGTGGAAACCGACCGGCTCGACATCTACACGCAATTTCTGACGCCGGCCAATGTCGTGCCACGGCGCCACAAGGTGATCGAGACGACCGACATCATGCTGCAGATGGTCGCGAGCGGTCGGGGCGTTGCGGCGCTGCCGCGCTGGCTCGCTGAAGAGTACGCGGACTGGATGCCGCTCATTCCGCTGCAACTCGGCAAGAAGGGCATCGCCAAGCAGATTTTTCTGGGTACCCGCAAGGCCGATGACGAGATCGAATATCTGGCGGCATTCGTGAAGGCGGCGCGTGAGCCGGAATGGACCGCGGCGAAGTTGCGTCGATAGTGTTGCCGCTGGCGCTAAATGCCCCGCGAATAAGTCTGCATGTGGTTTGCCCGACCGATCGTGAGGCGCTGGAAGACCTCGCTTTGGGGCGACCGAGGGGCCGTGTCATCGACGCTGCGCTGGTGGATTGTGAGCACACGCGCGATGTGGCAGTGCAACTCCCGAGCGTCCCGGACGGATCTCGCTATGGGTGATGCCGCGGGTTGGATCAGGCAAATACGACCTTCCAGTCGCCCTTCATGCTAACGACCGTAATGTCGTATTCGTCCGCCTTGTCGAGTGCCTCCGAAAGCGGACTCAGCTTGAACTCGCGGTCGTAAGCAAACTCGCGCTCGTCGTCGTCGTGATGCAGAAGCAGCGCGAGGCGCGGCCCCGCGCCCGCCTTCGTGTAGCGCATCATCGGCAGGTCACCGTCCGAATTGCCGAATGCCAGAAGAGGACGTCGGCCGATGTGCAGGCCAATGTTGGCCGGCTTTGCTTCGCGATCGTCGAAGCTGTTGAGCTCGCCGACTTTCACGAGGTGCGGTCGTGCGTCTTTGATCTCGAAGCGCAGCTTCATGCTCGATCCGATCACCTGCTCGCGGGCGATCCCGTAGGCCTCCTCGGCAAACGCGCGCATCATATCGACACCGCCGCCCGAGACGATGTAAGTCTTGAAACCGTTATCGCGCAAGTACCCGAGCATCTCCACCTGCGGCCTGTACGTACACTGCGTGAAGAGGCGGCCGAATTTCGGATGCCGGGCGGACGCAAACCAGGAACGCGCAATCGCGTCAAATTCGTCCTCGCTCATCCCGGCGTGCGTAGCCGCGAACAGCTCCATGGCGGCCTGCTTGCCCAGCCTGAGCAGCGTTGCGAAATCCTGTTCGAGGAGTGCTTTGAAGGGCAGGCGCTCCTTCACCGTCGGATCCTTCGCCACAAGCTCCTTCACGCGGTCGATCAGGAAGAAGATCTGCACCTGGATGGGCTGCTCGCACCACAGCGTACCGTCGTTGTCGAACACCGCGATACGCTCGGCCGGCGGGACGTGTTGCACGCCGCCGTCCTTCGTCACACGCGTGACGAAGTCGAGGATCGCCGACTTCGCCATGCCGTCGTTCCAGCTTTCGAGTGCCATTGGTTCGCCCCTCCTCGATTCGCCAATCTTCCGGAGCGCGTCGTCGACGCGAACCTATTCAGCTTCTGGATGGTTGGAACTTCCGGAACGTCTCGACGAACTTCGCCATCCTGAATTGCGCTGCATCGGCGATGTACGTGTCGTGGTTTCTGGCCAGGCCGGGCCCGAACAACAGCGTCATCGCCATGACGTAGCCTCAGGCCTCCAACTCCCAACTCCTGAGCTTCTTTCGAGCGGTGCCCAGGTTCCCGAGGTGATAAACCGCCACCCCGGACGGTGAGAACGTGAACGCCTCGAACCTCTCGTCAAGCAGTTTCTTCAGGTAATCCTGTGAGGCGATGCCAATGCTGACGTGCGGATTGAACTTTCCGCCAGTCTGATTGGGCACGTAGCCCGCCACGTAGTCGATGGTCGGCTGGTTGATCTCAGGGTCCTCGTTCGTGGTGACGAACGCCGCTGCGGCCCCCGTATTCTCGGTGAACGGGGCGACGGCGCCGATCAGTTTCTGTTGAAAATCGACGAGATCTTTGCTTGGCTCGATAACGATCCCGGCGAGCCCGATCTCCTTCCAGGGCAAATAGTAGTACCTGTACGCCCTCAGCTTCCAGGTGGCCGGCTTCTGCGCAGCCAGGACCTTGCCCACGGCCTCGTAGACCTCATCGAGGGCCGCTGTCCTGACATACCGCTGCAAGCAGCTGACGTGCGGTTGATGGGTCTCGTCCAGCGCGAAGCCGTCGGGAAAGCTCTTGCGCAGTCGCGCGTTGGCGATCTCCGCGTTCTTCAGCATGGTTGCGTCAGGTTCGAGCAAGATGTCGATGGCCGTGACCAGGTTTGCTTTCGGGTCCGAAGGTTGATTCATGATGTCCTCCTGATTGAAGACATTCTTGCGATTCGCGTCGTCTGACCATCGCCCGGCCACAACCCTGGCTTGGCGAACGACTCGGCCGACCCGGGCCAGAAGCCCTGCAGGATAAGCTTGACGTTTTGTTCCGACTCGACGTCGCCAGGAAACGCAATTGTACGCTTTGACTCCAATTCATCCAATTCAGTCGGGACTGCCAGAGATGCGCGACTACGAGATGCGAATGCCTGAAAAGCAGCCTGTGACTGAACTACCAATGCCGGGATCAAATGTTCGCGAAGATCCAATACCGCGGCCGTTACATGCCGTGCGTCGATCGCCCCGGCAATGACAGTTCAATCGCGCCAATACCGCCGCCAACGGTATTGGGCGTTCAGCGTGATTGATACACTTTGAAAATTCCTCCACCGGGTTGTTTGCAACGCCGGCAGAAGTGTCATAGCCGGGCGCCTGCATGCTCGAGCCGCGACGCTCGCGCGCGGCGGCGCGGACTCGGGAACGCTGGTTGCGGTTTAATCAGTCCTGGTGAAATGGCGCCATGGATGGCGGATCGTGACGACAAGAGGTGACGTGGAAAAGCTACACATCTATCTGTTCGGCGCGCACGACGCGGTCGGGCACGAGCAGGCGCTGATCGGGCTCGATAAGGCTGGCTACATGGTCACGCTCGCGCGAGTCGTGGTCGAGGATCTGCCAACCTACGTGCAGGGGCGCGATCGTCCCGAGTTGCAGAGTCTGATCCGACGAATGGAGCCGCGTGACACGCTCGCCGTGCTCGAGCTGGCCGCGCTCGGCTGCAATGCGCGCGATATCCTCGCCACCGTGATGCAGTGCCGCAAGGCCGGCGTGGCGCTGCGTTGCGTCGAAATCGGCCATAGCGATCTGGCCGGCCGTCCCGAGCCCTCGGCGGTGAAGGCGCTGCGCGCGCTGGTGCGGCTCGACGCGGCGTGCCGCAGCCTGCGCAGCCGCGATAGTCTCGCGGCTGTTCGCGCGAGCGGCAAGCACACGGGCAGGCCGCCGTCGCTGTCCGAGCAGCAGCGTCAACGCGTGCTGCAATCGCTCGGCAGAGGGCAGTCGGTCAGCGAGGTCGCGCGGCGCTTCGGCACATCGCGCCAGACCGTGATGCGCATTCGAGCGGACGTGCCCCGCGCGTAGAAATTGCCTGTCCCTTTCATTCTGCGGATCGTTTTTGCCGCATCCCTGCCTGCGAAGTCCGAAGCGTCGCGTTTCGCCCCAGCCGCTGCCAACTCCCTTCTGGCAGCAGTGCACATATGCCTGTCCGTAACGCCGGCGTTATGGACAGCGCATACGTGCTTTGTTTTGAAAGTTCACCCGTCTAATCTCAACGTAAACAAACAACATTAATCTCTGAGATCCGTACCCGAGGCGCGGCGCCATGCCGTGAGTGAGCCATGAACGTGAAACGTCTGACTGTTTATGCAAGCCCGGGATCACTGCGAGTCGTCGCAGTCTGGAAAAGCCTGATCGAACATCGTGCGCAAGTGTGCGGCTGGTCCGCTCACATGAACACCACGGGCGGACGCGAGTCTTTGAGCGTCGACCTGGTCGATTGCCCGGCGGACCGCCTCGCGATCATTTCGGCCGCGTTGAGCGCTGGACCGATGACCGTGCTGACGAGCGACGCCGAGTCGACGATCCGTCCGTCCTGAATGTGCAAAGACCGGTGCGAGTCAGGATCGCAGCCGAATCCCATCGTGAATGCCTGAGCTTTACCGTATGCCATAGCCCGCAAGCCCTTCGCGGCATGGCTTTTGAGCGGCCCCCGTGGCTGCTCTCCGGGCGGCCTTTATGGCCGCTTCTTTTTGCGCTTCGCGAGATTCGCACGGCCGTCCACTCGCACGGTATGTCACGCTGTTCGGAGCGGCGAGCGCGGCCGTCGGCAGGCAACGGCTAGACGCGTTGTACTGCGCCGAGCCGCTCACTCAACCGCGCAGCCGCGCGAAAATGCTCAGCAGGTCTTCGAGAACCACCGGCTTTTTCAGGTGCGCGTCGAAACCCGCTTCTTCGGCCGCCGTGACGTCCGCCTGCTGGCCGAAGCCGCTGACCGCGATACAGATCACGGACTTCATCGCCGGCATGCCGCGCAGCTTGCCGATGAACTCCATGCCGTCCATTCCGGGCATGCCGATGTCGGACAGGATGATATCCGGCGCGTTGCCGTCGATGATCGTCAGCGCCTCCTCGCCGCTCGTCGCGGTCCGCACTTCGGCGCCCTCGGTTTCCAGCAGCAGCTTGAAGGTTTCGACGGTCGCGGCGTCGTCGTCGACCATCAGGACGCGTGTGCCTTTCAGCGACCCGGCAGTGACCATCGATCCCTCCCCGCTCGCACGCGCGGCGAGCCGGTGGGTGGGCAGCGTCACGGTGAACGTCGCGCCGCGGCCGACGCCGTCCGACTCCGCGCGCACCGCGCCGCCGTGCAGGTTGACCAGGTCGCGCACGAGCGCGAGGCCGATGCCGAGGCCACCGCGGCGCGAGCCGGGGTCGCGGCTCTGCTGGAACATGTCGAAGATATGCGGCAGCAGCGACGCCTCGATGCCGGTGCCGGTATCGGCGACGCGCAGCACCGCCTCGGCGTGATCGTTGACCTGCAACGACACCTCGATCGAACCGCGCTGCGTGAACTTCAGCGCGTTGCTGATCAGATTCCACACGATCTGCTCGATCCGCGTGAGGTCCGCGTGAATGATCACGGGTGTATCGGTCATCTCGACGCTAAGCGTGATGCCGCGCTGCGCGGCATCCTCCTGAACGGCGCTGCATACGCGCCGCACGATTTCGCGCATGTCGACCACCGTGCGCACGACCGACAGCTTGCCGGTGCGCACTCGCGAAATGTCGAGCAGATCGTCGATGATCTGCGCCTGGCCGATCACGGTGCGGCGGATCGTATCGGTTGCGCGCGACACGTTCAGGTTCTGCCGCGTTTCCGGTGCGCGGGCGATCAGTTCCGCGCTCGCCGAAATCAGGTTCAGCGGGTGCTTGAGCTCGTGCGACACCACCGCGAGGAACTCGTCGCGGCGGCGCTGCGCCTCGCGCTCGCTGGCCGCGCGCAGCGTTTCGACGTGGGTGCCGCGCCCGGAGGTCGGGTCGGGGGCGAACTCGCCGAGATCGCGCGTGATTTTCGCAAAGCCGCAAGTGCCCGGTTCGTCGAGACGGGACAGCACGCCGCTCGCAAAAAAGCGCGTACCGTCCTTGCGCAGATGCCAGCACTCCTCTTCGGCGCGGCCGTTCAGACGCGCCTCGGCGAACTCGCGTTGAGCGACGTTGGCAGCACGGTCTTCCTCGGTGTACAGGATGTCGGCCGACTGACCGATCATTTCGGCTTCCGAATAGCCGAAAATCCGTTCAGCGGCTGCATTCCAGCTATTGATCACGCCGCTGTCGTCGAACGTGATGATCGCGTAGTCACGCGTGCTTTCCGCGACGATGCGCATGCGCCGCTCGCCGTCGCGCAGCCGGTCTTCCGCCTGACGCCGCCCGGTGATGTCGATGAACGACAGCACCGCGCCGTCGATGCGGTCTTCGGTCGTGCGGTACGGCACGAAGCGCGCGAGATACCAGCGACCGTCGCTGCTCTTCAGCTCGCGCTCGATCAGGCGCAGCGAGTCGAACGCTTCGGCCGCGTCGTCGGCGAGCTTGTCGTATTCGAGGCGGTGCGTGATGTCGAGCAGCGAGCGGCCGATGTCCGACGGAATGATGCTGAACACGTCGGTTGCGCGCGGCGTATAGCGCTTAATGCAGATGTTGCGGTCGACAAAGATCGTGCCGATGTCGTTCGCGGCGATCAGGTTGTGCAGGTCGTCGTTGATCTTGCCGGTTTCCTCGACCTTCGACTTCAGCTCCGCGTTGACCGTGGTCAGCTCCTCGTTGATCGATTGCAGCTCTTCCTTGCTGGTTTCGAGTTCCTCGGTCGCCGAGCGCAGTTCCTCGTTGATCGCCTGCAATTCCTCGTTCGACGCCTTCAGCTCTTCGGTGGAGGTTTCCGACTGCTCGATGGTCGACTGCAACTGCTCCTTCGTGCGTTGCAGCTCGCGTTCGAGCTGGCTGATGATCGGGTCTTTCTGCACATCGGTCGGCGCCGTTTCGGCGTTGCCCATGCTGTCCTCGACCTCGTCGAACAGCACCAGCACGAAGTCGGCATTGGCTTCCGGATCGTGCACCGGCCGCGCGGTCATGTTGACGAAGTACGAACGGCCGTCGCGCTCGATGCGCACGCGCCGCGCTTCGACGCTGCGGTTCGTGTGCAAGGCCTGATAGATCGCGGTGCGCAGCTCGAGCCGCAGTTCCGGACGCACGACGGCCACGATGTTATGCGACGGCTCGCCGCCCGAATACTGCAGGAAACGCCCGGCGCGATCGGACAGATGAACGATTTCGGATTCCCGGCTCACCAGCACGCTGGGCGGCGCATATTGCTCGACGAGCCGCTGATGCAGATCGCCGAACGAAAAGCGCCGGCGCCCCGGCGGCTGCACCGTTGTGACGACCGGGCGCGAGCTCATCGTGCCCGAAATAGCGATCGGCACCGGCGTGTCGCCGCGCACCGCCATGTTCGCGCGATAGATGCGGTTGCGTTTGTCTACCACCGTGAACATGGAACTCACGCTGTCGGCCGATTCCGAGCTGCCGAGGAACAGTATGCCGCCCGGCCGCAACGCGAAGTGGAACATCCTCAGGATTTCGATCTGCGCCTCGCGATCCAGGTAGATCAGCAGATTGCGGCAGCAGATCATGTCGAGCCGCGAGAACGGCGGGTCACTCAACACGTTGTGGTGCGCGAACAGCATGTGTTCGCGCAGTTCCTTCTTGATGCGGAAATGCGCGGCATCTTTCGTGAAGAACTGGCGGATGCGCGCCGGCGTCACGTCGGCGGAGATCGAGTCCGGGTACAGACCGGTGCGCGCGAACGAAATGGCGCGCTCGTCGATGTCGGTTGCGAATACCTGGAACGACACGCCCTCGGGCGACTTAAGCGAGCGTTCCTGCAGCAGCATCGCCAGCGAATACGCTTCCTCGCCGGTCGCGCAGCCGACCGACCACACGCGAATGCGGTCCTGTTCGCCGCGATTTTCGAAGATCGGCGGCAACACTTCGCGCTCGAGCACGTCGAACGCTTCCTTGTCGCGGAAGAAATTCGTCACGCTGATCAGCATGTCCTGCAGCAGCGCCTGGGTTTCGTCCGGATGCAGATGCAGATAGTCGCGATACGCCTGCAGGTCGGTAATGCCGTTGACCTGCAGCCGGCGTTCGATGCGGCGCAGAACGGTCGCCCGTTTGTAGTGGCGGAAGTCGTGCGCGGTACGGGTGCGCAGGATCACCATGATCTCGCGCAGCGCGCGCTCGGCCGCCTCGTTGACCGTTTGTTCCTCGGGCTCGTCGGGCTGTACCGCCGGCAGATGGATTTCGCGTGCGGTGGACCACAGGTCCAGCAGCCGTTGCGGCATTTCGGCCGCGGTCATCACGAAGTCGGCCATGCCGGTCGCAATCGCGCTGCGCGGCATGCTGTCGTATTCGGCCTCAGCAGGGTCCTGCACGAGCGTGACGCCGCCCATTTCCTTGATGCGCGCGAGCCCGACCGAGCCGTCGGAGCCCGCGCCCGACATCACGATGCCGATCGCGCGTTCGCGGTGCGCCTCGGCGAGCGTGCGGAAGAACAGATCGATGCTCGCGCGGCGTCCTTCCGCGGGCGGCTTCTGCGTGACGCGCAGGTAGCCGTCGACCATGATCATCTCGTACGAGGGCGCGACCAGATAGACGTGGTCCGGTTCGATCGGCGTGGGGCTCGTGACCTGCATCACGGGCATGCTGGTGACTTTCTGCAGCAGCGAAGCGAGGTTGCTTTCGTGATCTGGGGACAGGTGAACGACCACAACGAAGGCCATCGACGTATGCGCGGGCAGCGCCTCGAAGAATTCCGTCAGCGCGTTAAGCCCTCCCGCCGATGCGCCGATACCGACGATCGGATAGAGTGCCTGGCTAGGCAGAGTCTGCCCTCGCTTTTTCGACATTGCTGCGTGTCCCTTCATGGAAAAGGATAGTGTTCAGCGGTGAATTTTTATAGGGCGCCGAGCCCATTTCGTGCTGGCTCGGCTCGCTATTATCCCGCATCGCACTCACTTTTCCAGCAGCATCGACTGCAAGACTTCGGCCGCGTGGGCCGCCCGCCGGGCGTTGTCCTCCTCGCGAAGCTGCGCGGCGGTGTCTCCTGTCGTCGCGAAATGCTCGCCGAGCTCGCGGCTGAACATTTCGCGCTCGCGTAACGCCCGCAGCGCGTTGCGCAGCGAGTCCTCCGCATCGATCATGCGACCGTCGTCGAGCGACGCGGCCGAGTACGCATGACCGGTATGGCAGCGGTAGCGCATCACGCGCGAGCCGGTGACGCGCCACAGCGCTCCGTTGCACTCGGGGCACGTGAAGGTCGACGGCGTCGCCAGTCCCTTGATCGCACCAAACGGCGCGGTGCCGGATAGCCACGCGCGCTGCTCCAGGACGACGCGATCGGTAGCCTCGCGCCGTGCGGTGTCGGCATCTGCCGGTGCGCTGGGGGTGTCGCCGGTCAGATTGACCAGACATTGCCCCAGTCGATCGAGCGGCAACACGTGGTCGGCGAACGGCGAAGCATGCCGCGGCATCTCGCTCGCGAACGCGTCGTCGGGGTCCTGTACCACCGTCGTGCCCCCGCATGTCTGGATCGCCTCCAAGCCCGCGGCGCCGTCGTCGAGCAGGCCCGTCAGGATCACGCCGATTGCGCGCGGCCCCATCTGCGCGGCCGCGCTGCGAAAGAGTGGGTCGATCGCCGGGCGCGCGAAATTCTCCTTTGGGCTGTGCAGTAGCCGCAATTGCCCATCGTCTACCACGAGGTGCCGATCGGGCGGCGCCACGTAAATTCTGCCGGGTGCGTAATGTTCGCCATCCTTGGCGTGGGTGGCCCGTAGTGGGCCGGCCTGGTTCAGAAGCATGGGCAGCATGCTGCCGTGCGCACCGATGTGCAGCACGATGGCGATGCTAGCGGGCATATCGGCGGGAAGTTGGGAGGCAAGCGAACGCAGCGCATCGACCCCTCCCGACGACGTGCCGATTACGATGAAGTCGGGGTGGGTCAAGGGAACTCCGGGACGTGACAGCAGGACATGAAAGTGGAACTTTTATGTCAGTCAAAATAATGAGCAAGCGGCATGCCAGCACGGCGTTTTGCTGTGGGGTCGCATGTGAAAACGTTTCTGGTTCGACGTCGGTTTTCAGCTTCCGCGTCACGAGCGGCGCGGTCGGCGGTCATATCTGGTGAGACCTTGAATTTTCGCGCCGCCGTCGCGCGGAGTCGCGCCTGGCGTCGCTGGGACAGTCATGTTCATAAGTCGATGCTTACGGACGAAACCATCCTTTGACTCGTCCATTAACATCGATTTGAGGAGGGCACAACAGGATCGCCTGTCTCAGGCAGGGAGAGCCATGGCACGGAGAAAGCTGAAACTGACGCACTACCCGGCGGCAGCGGTCGCCTCGCGCGACGACTTTTCGATCTACGTCACCGCGCGACGCAGCGCCGATGGACGCTTCTATGCCGATCTGCTGGTGAGCCGTAAAGCGGATGGCCGCCGTCTGTTCCCGTTCGATGGCGCGCCCCAAGTCGGCCCGTTCAACAGCATCGAGGAGGCGCGACTCGCCGCCGAAGAATACGGTGCGCGGATCGTCGCGGCCGACCTTTCCTGTCCCGAGGCGTGAGCGCGTGGTGGGCGTGGCGCTCAGCAGTCCGGCTGTGATGGCGACGACACCGCGCCGTCGGCATGCGCCGCTATATCGCCTGGAGACAGCATCTCCATCAGAGGCTTGAGCCGGTTCATGACCGGCACACGGCTGCGCCTTTGCCACACCATCCGCACGCGGCTTCGCACCGTGGATGCCGCGCTTCACTTCACTTCACTCGCTGGGACCAGCCTATGGCGGGACTTGCACCCGCAGGCTTGATGGCTGCCCCTGTCCCGATTGACGTCGTCCTCTTCTGCGTTTTCGAAGCACCCATCCCAGCGGCGTGCTGATTTGGTCAGCAGGTCGAATGGTGTAGTGCCGTCGAACCGACGCGCCGCGCGGAACATCGATTGCTTGCCTGTCGCTCGCCGTCATTCGGACCCGGCGCGCGTGGCGCCGTGCCGCGGCATCGCTCACGGAGAAACGCATATGGACCAGGAACTCGAAGCCCGCATCCGCACGCGGGCATACCAGATCTGGGAAAACGATCCGTCGCCGGAAGGGAGAGCCGACGACCATTGGGAAGAGGCGCGCCGGCAGATCGAGGCGGAAGGCGCGGTGAACGGCGCGGTGAACGGCGCTGCCGCTCCGCAGGAGCCGACGGACCAGTCCGCGGAGCGCGAGCATGGCTCGCGCATCGCGCCCGAAGAGCAACTGCAGGAAATGTCAGGCGATGACATCGAAACGTCGAAGCGCGCCAAACGTCCGCGTGCCGGATAAGCCGACGAAGCCCGCTTTGCCCGACGGCGAGCAAACGCTCTCTTGAAGCGCGCAGCAAACGTGGATCCGCGCTCGCGAACGGCATGCGCGCGGCAACGAAGACGGCTCATGAAGGGGCTACGTGAGGGTTGTGTTGAAGAGGTAGCGCGCGCTTCACACTTCGCGCATCGCCACCAGTTCCTGCCGGCGGTATGCTCGTTGCTGAAGCGTGAAAGAGCAGCGGACTCGCGCGTGTCCCCGTCGGAATGCGTGGCGCGCGCAGCGCTGCGCATTCGCGGGGAGGCGGCGATGGGCGATTTCGACGAGGCGCGCGCAGGGATGGTCGAGCGGCAGATCGTGCAGCGCGGCGTGCTCGACGACTACGTGATCGAGGCGATGCGACGCGTGCCGCGCGAAGCATTCGTGCCGTCCGATCTGCGCGAATTCGCGTATGACGATACGCCGCTGCCGATCGGCGGCGAGCAGACGATCTCGCAGCCCTACATCGTCGCGAAGATGCTCGCGGCCGCCGAGTTGCAGCCCGGCGATCGCGTGCTCGACATCGGCACGGGCTCCGGCTATGCGGCCGCGCTCGCCGCGGAGATCGCGGGCCGGGTGGATTCGATCGAACGCGACGCGAGTCTCGCCGAGAGCGCGCGCGAGCGCTTGCAGCGGCTCGGCTACGAGAACGTCGAGGTGCATGTCGGCGACGGCACCGTGGGTTTTGCCGCGCACGCACCCTATGACGCGATCATCGCGGCGGCGGGCGGCCCGCACGTGCCGCAGGCGCTGCGCGCGCAGCTCGCGATCGGCGGCCGGCTCGTGATACCGGTCGGCAGCAGCCGCCACCATCAGCGGCTCGTGAAGATCGTACGGCGCGGCGAACACGACTACGACGAACATGGGTTGGCTGAAGTGCGCTTCGTGCCGCTCGTCGGCGACGACGGCTGGCCCGAGCCGGAGTGGGCGCCGCACCCGGACCCGCGGCCTGCATGAGGTGTCACCGGCACGCATCGGCGTCAGGCGTGGAACGCGGCTTGCAACGGAACGGACAGTGCGTATCCCGCTTGTCCGGACCGAGGAGGTCGCTGATGAACCAGCTTGTCCAGCGCCGTGCCGGCGCCGCGCGCCGCGCGCGTTAGCGGCGGCGCGGTTGCGCTGCCGCTAGTGCGGCTCATGCTCGCCATCCCGCCATGAGAGACGAACCGGTCTGGTTCCTGCTGATCGGCGCGCTGCTCACCTTCATGGCCGTCGCGCGCGGGCCGATTCGCCGCTTGCCGCTGACGGGCGCGATGATCTATCTGCTGGTCGGCGTGGCGCTCGGACCGGGCGTGTCGGGGCTCGTCGGTGTCGATCTGCTCGACAATGCCGCGTTGCTCGCGACGCTCGCCGAAGTCGGGCTCGTCGTGTCGCTGTTCGCGATCGGCATGCATCTGCGCGTGCGGCCGCGCAATCCGCTGTGGTTGTTGCCGCTGCGACTCGGCGGCCCCGCGATGCTCGTCACCGTCGCACTGATGTTCGGCTTCACCGCGCTCGTGACCGGACGCGCCGACGGCGCGGCGTTGTTCCTCGCGGCCGCGCTGGCGCCGACCGACCCGGTGCTCGCCAACGAACTGCGCGTGACGCAAGCCGGCGACGACGAACCCGTGCGCTTCGCGCTGTCGGGCGAAGGCGGTCTGAACGACGGCGCTGCCTATCCGTTTGCCGTGTTGGGTTTGTCGTTGGTCGGCGTGAAGCTGTTCGGCTCGGGCAGCGGCGTGCATTTCGTCGGCTCGGTGCTGTGGGGGATCGTGAGCGCGCTCGTGATCGGCGTCGTATTCGCGATTCTGTTCGCGCGGACGATCTTTTTTCTGCGCACCCGCTACGGCGAGGCGATCGGTCTCGACGGCTTTCTTGCGCTGGGGCTGATGTCGACATCGTATGGTGCGGCGCTGTGGCTGCACGCCTATGCGTTCGTCGCGGTGTTCGTCGCGGGCGTCGCGCTGCGTCATGAGGAATTGCGCGCCACGGGCGACAAGCATCCCGCGGAGGTGCTCGACGAGGTGCAGCACGGCGATCAGCTCGACGTCGCCAAAGACCCGGAAAAGGCGCACGCGGTCCTCGCCGAATCGATGATGGGCTTTACGCTCGAAATGGAGCGGATTGCGGAGATGTCGCTGATGCTGATCATCGGCTGCGTCGTGTCCGCGCATTGGCGCGAGATGCTCGACCTGCGCGCCGCGTTGTCCGTGGTGTTCCTGTTTTTCGTCGCGCGGCCGCTGTCCGTGGTGGTTTCGATGTTCGGTGCGCGCATCGACCACGCTCAGCGCTATCTGATGGCATGGATGGGCATTCGCGGTGTCGGCGCGTTCTACTACCTGATGTTCGGCGTCGAATACGCGCGTGGCGCGATGGCACCGTTGCTGCCGACGGTGCTCGACGCGATCGTCTTGTCGGTGCTGCTGCATGGCTCGACCGCGAACTATCTGTTGCGGCGGTATTTCGGACGGCGTCGCTGAATGACGCGACCGGGCATTCGCAACAGGCGGATCATTCGCACCGGCATTCTCGGCGGGTCAGCGACGCGGCGGCCCAAACATCCTGGAAAGCGCGCGCGCCAGTTCCTTCACGACCGGATCGGCGGTCGGACGATGCAGGAGTGCGATATCCATCGATTCGATCGAGGGCAGGCGACTCTTCGACGTCAGGACGACGTGCTCGGCAGTGACGGCGCGCGCCGGCAGAAGGCTGATGCCGAGCCCGTCGGCGACAGCGGCCTGGATGCCGCTCAGACTCGAACTGATAAAACTGATGCGCCAACGGCGTCCGATGGCTTCGATCGCGTTGATCATGTCGTCCCGGTACAAACCTCGCGGCGGAAACGCGACGAGCGGAATCGGATCGAGCTGGATAGAAGGGTTTTTCGCGCTGTCGATCCATCTCATTTGCTCGGGCCACGTCGCGACGGCTTCGCGGCTGTTGCGCCGCTGTTTGACGAGGACCAGGTCGAGATCTCCGCGGTCATAGCTACTGGCAAGATCGCGGCTCAAGCCACTGGTCACTTCGAGCTTGACGAGCGGCTGCTTGCGATTGAACGTCGCGAGTACATGGGTGGTCGGTCCGCCGACGAAATCCTCCGGGACACCGAGACGCACGGTCAAGCCCACGGTTGCGCCCGACAGCGCTTCGAGCATCTCGTCGTTGAGCGCGAGCATGCGCCGCGCGTATCCGAGCAGCGTTTCTCCCGCATCGGTCGGACGCACGTCCCGGCTGCCACGATCGAGCAGCTTGTGTCCAGCCATCTCCTCCAGCCGCCGGATTTTCTGGCTCACGGTGGACTGAGTCGAATGGAGCCGCGCGGACGCCGCTGTGAATGTGCCGCAATCGGCGACCATCACGATCGCTTTGAGCAGATCCAGATCGAACAACGGTCTACGCGGTTTTGCACTGTTTGCCATGGCGTCATTCGATGCGTGAATGGATTGCCGACTTGTATCACGCACCGTACGGGCTGGCAATCGTGCCGTCTGCCAGCCGGATGATTCCACTCGGCCGGCCGCTGTCCTCAGTTATAAACGTCGAACGCGAAGTACTTGCGGGAAATGCGCTGGTAGGTGCCGTCCTGAATCAGCTCGGCCAGTGCCTTGTTGATCTGCTGGCGCAGTTCGTTGTCTTCCTTGCGAACGCCGATGGCGGCACCGACGCCCAGCGTTTTCGGATCACTCAGTGCAGCGCCGGCGAACGCGTAGTCGCGGCCGCTGGCGGTCTTCAGAAAGCCAAGTTCCGCCTGCACCGACGATTGCAGCGCGGCATCGATGCGGCCAGCCAGCAGATCCTGATAGACGAGATCTTGAGTCTGATAGGTCCGCAGAATGACGCCTTTCGGTTCCCAGTAGGTGCGGGCGTACGTTTCCTGCGTCGAGCCCTGCTCCACGCCGACGGTCTTGCCCTTCAATGATTCGGCGGTGGGCAGAATGCCCGAGCCTGTTCTTGCGACCAGCCGTGGCAGCACATTGTCGATCTTGTCGGTGAAGGCGATCTGTTCTTCACGCTTGACGGTGACGCTCATCGACGACAACACGCCGTCGAATTTCCTCGCTTTCAGCGCCGGAATCATTCCGTCGAAAGAGTTTTCGATCCACACACATTTGACCTTCAGCCTTTCACAGATCGCATTGCCGAGGTCGATGTCGAAGCCCACCAGTTTGCCGTCCGGCGCGAGGGACTCGAACGGCGCATAGCTGGGATCGACTCCGAAGCGAATGGCCTTCAGATCGCTGGCATGTCCAGCTCCGGCCACGAGGGCGAGGGTTACCGCAAGCACTGCTTTCTTCATGACGTCTCCATCCATGTTTGTGATATGTCGCGCCAAGCGTAAGCTCGTCTGCCGTCATGAGGAAATGAAATATTCGACTGGTAATCAGTGGGAAATGAAATGGCCAGCGGGGCATTCCTCAGCATTTATTTATCCACTGGTTCATATTCATACATTTAATTTTCGAATATACGGGAAGGTGAATATCATCGGACGGTGACATGCAATCAGCGAGTATCACCATGAAAATCCGCATTATTCTCGCCGCGCTGCCGTTCATCGGGCTCTTTTCCGGTGGCTCGCTGGCGGCGCACAAAACCTTTCTGTTCGGCATGCCTTTTCTGCTGGTGTGGAACCTGTTCTGGATGGGCGCGACAGCGGCCATTCTGGCGCTCATCTATCACCTCGACAGTCGCGACGCAGCCGCCGGCACGCGCCAAAGCGCGGGAGGCGGGCAATGAACCCGGCGCTGATCATCATCGTTCTGTTCGCGATCTTCGCACTCGCGGTGGGACTCAATGCGCGGCGCGGCAAGAAGCTCAGCCTGGAGCAATGGGCAATCGGCGGACGCGGCTTCGGTTCTCTGCTCACTTTCCTGCTGATGGCCGGCGAGGCCTTCTCGACTTTCACGTTCCTCGGCGCGAGCGGCTGGACCTATAGCAAGGGCGTGCCCGCTTTCTATATCCTGTCGTACGGCTGTCTCGCCTACGTGCTCGGTTACTGGATGCTGCCCGCCATCTGGCGCCACGCGAAGGAGCGCGGCCTCGTGTCGTTCGCCGACTATTTCGCTTCCAAATACGAAAGTCGCGCCGTGGGTGTGCTGGTGTCGCTGGTGGCCGTGCTGGCGATGGTCGCGCTGTTGATCATCCGATTGCGTGGGCTCGGCATCATCGTCTCGGAGATGTCGTATGGCCTGATTTCGCAGAATACGGCGATCTGGATCAGCGCGCTGCTGATGGTCGTGTACATGACGGTCTCGGGTATTCACGGCTCGGCGAGCATCGCGATCTTCAAGGATGCGCTGATTCTCGGTCTCGCGATCTTTCTCGGCACGTACTTGCCGCTGCATTACTTCGGCGGCGTCGGCGAGATGTTCGCGCGCATCGATGCCGTGCATCCGGAACTACTGCGCATGCCCGAACATGGGTTGAACCTGAGCTGGTACAACTCCACACTACTGCTGACGGCGCTCGGCTACTACCTGTATCCGCACGGCTTCACGGCGGTCTATGTGGCGCGCGACGCGTCGGCGCTGCGCAAGAACGTCGTGCTGATGCCGATCTATCAGGTGCTCATCGCGTTCCTGTTCCTCGTCGGATTCGCCGCCGTGCTCACCGTGCACGGCCTGGAGGGCGCGCAGACCGATCTCGCGTTGTTGCGGCTCGTGAAGCAGACGTTCCCGTCGTGGTTCGTCGGCATCGTCGGCGGGGCTGGGCTGCTCACGGCGCTGGTGCCGGGCTCGCTGATCATGCTCAACGCCTCGACGACGATCGCTCGCAACATCTATCGCGAAGGCTTTGCCCCACAGGCCAGCGACAGGGCCGTCGCGCGCGTGGCCCGTATCTCCTTGCCGCTGTTCACGCTGGTCGTCGTCTTCTTCGTATTGCGCGGCGGCACGACGTTCGTCGCGCTGGCGATCTTCTCGTCGAGCCTGCTCACTCAACTCGTGCCCATGCTCGCATCGAGTTTCCTGAAGCGTCCGTTCGGCACGCACGAGGCGGCGTTCGGCGGCATCGCGGCGGGCGGCGTCGTGCTCGGGCTGTCGAACTGGGCTGGCATGACGCTCGCGTCCGTATTCCCGAACGCGCCGCTCGCGCTCACGTCCATCAACATGGGACTCGTCGCTCTGTTCTCGAATGCGGTGGTCTTCGTAGCAATCAGCGCCGCGCAACGCTTGCTGCGTGCGCGTATCGATACTGCCGTGGAATCGGCATGACACACATGACTCGCAATCTCTATCTCTCCAATGTCCGGCTGGCCGATGCCGAGCCGGTTTCCGTAGCGGTCGTCGATGGCCGGATCGAAGCGCTCGGCGCGCACGTCGCCGCGCCAGCCGACGCCCATTTCGAAGACGGCGGCGGCGCGTTGCTGCTGCCGGGGTTCGTCGAAGGCCACACGCACATCGACAAGAGCAACTGGGGACGCCCGTGGTATCGCAACGAGGTCGGTCCGCTGCTCACCGATCGCATCAGCAACGAACGCGAGTGGCGCAAGACCTCCGGGCACGATGCGGCCGCGCAATCGCTCGCGCTGTCGCGCGCGTTCGTGCAGGCGGGCACCACGCGTCTGCGCACGCATGTCGATGTCGATACCGATGCGGGCCTGCGCTACCTCGAAGGCGTGTGCGCGACGCGAGAGGCGATGCGCGACGTGCTCGACATGCAGATCGTCGCGTTTCCGCAATCGGGCATGCTGGTTCGCCCCGGCACGGTCGAACTGCTCGGCAGCGCGCTCGCGCAAGGCGCCGACGTACTCGGCGCGCTCGATCCGGCGCTGATCGATGGAGACCCCGTCGCCTCGCTGAACGCGACCTTCGCGCTGGCGGAGCGCTATCGCAAGCCGATCGATATTCATCTGCACGAGCCCGGCGAGATCGGCGCGTTCACGCTGAAACTGCTGCTCGATCGGGTCGAAGCGATGAGCATGCAGGGACAGGTCGTCGTCAGTCACGGCTTTTGTCTGGGCGCGTTGCCGGAGCGCGAGCGCGATGTGCTGCTCGCCCGGATCGCCGATCTGCGGGTGGCGTTGTTGACGAGCGCGCCGCCTTCGCGCACGGTGCCGCCGCTCAAGACCTGTCGCGAGAAGGGCATCACGATGTTTTGCGGCAACGACGGGATTCGCGATACGTGGTCCCCGTACGGCGTCCCTGACATGCTCGAACGCGCAATGCTGATCGGCTTGCGCTACGACCTGCGGCGCGACGACGAGCTTCAGATCGCATTCGATTGCGTGAGCCACGCCGCTGCGCGCGGCTGCGGATTCGAACACTATGGCCTGCAGCCCGGCGCGCGCGCCGACCTCGTGCTGGTCAATGCGGAGTCCGTCGCGCATGCGGTCGTGGCAAGGCCGAAGCGCAAGCTGGTCGTGGCGAACGGGCGGATCGTCGCGCGCAACGGAGAACTCGTCGCATCATGAACGAATACGAAAATGTCGATGTACTGATCGCGCACGGCTCGGTGATCACGATGGATCCATCGCGCCGCGTCATCGACGATGGCGCGGTGGCCGTCAAGGGCGAGCGCATCGTTGCCGTCGGCGAAACGAACGAGTTGGCGCGGCGATATCGCGCGGCACGGGTGATCGATGCGCGCCGCAAGGCCGTACTGCCGGGTCTCATCGATGCCCACGCTCATGCCGGACACGCGATGCTGAAAACGATCGGCGGCGCGGACGGCGACGCATGGACGGCGGCGTGCGAGGCGATCTATACGCGCGCATCCGACGAGGCGTTCTGGGAAACCGAGTCACATCTCGCGGCGCTCGAGCGTCTGAAGGCGGGCGTGACAACGGGCGTGTCGCTGCTGGGCGGCGGAGATTCGATCATGCGTGTCGATGACGCCGTGTACGCGCGGCGTCACTGCGACGCCGTGGTCAGGACGGGCACGCGTTCGATCGTCGCGGTCGGATCGTCGCGTCCGCCCGCGCCTCGTGCCTATACACGGCACGCCGCAGGCGGCAGCGAGACGCGCGAGATTTCCTTCGATCGCATGTTCGAGGTATGCAGGGACATTGTCGATGCGTGTCACGGCGATGCCGATGGCCGCATCCGGATCGCGCTGACGCTACCCGTGTATGCGCCGGACCACTATCCGGACGTCGCGCGCTACGAACGCGACTTTCGCCGCGAGGCGGCGCGCTATGCGGCCTTCGCTCGCGAACGGGGCTTGGGTTTTACCCAGGATGGCCATCGCGCGGGCTCACTCGATTTCGCGCATCGCGAACTGGGACTGCTGAGCGCGCAGTCGTTCATGTCGCATGCCATCGATCTGACCCAGGCCGACATCGCGGCATGCGTCGAGACGGGCGCTTCGATCGTGCACAACCCGAGCGCGATCATGTCGATCATCGGACGCTGCCCGGTCCCGGAACTGATCGATGCGGGCGTGACGGTGGCGATCGGTTCCGACGGCGCGGCGCCCGACCGCGGTTACGACATGTTCCGGCACATGTGGCAATGCATGCACTACCATCGCCGGCACTTTCGCGATCCGGATGTTCTGCCGCACGGCAAGGTGCTCGAAATGGTGACGATCGATGCCGCGCGGGCATTGTCGCTCGATAGCGAACTGGGCTCGCTCGAAGCGGGCAAGCAGGCCGACATCATTCTGGTCGACCTGTTCAAGCCGCACCTGATGCCGATGCATATGCCTGTCTACCGCGTCACCTGCTTCGCCAATGCCGGCGACGTATGCATGACGATGGTCGGTGGAAAGATCCTGATGGAGGACTACCGGGTGCTGTCGGTCGATGAAGACGCGATACTCGAACGCGTCTCGGAGGTCGCGGAGCATACGTTCGAGCGCGCTGGTTTGCGTCATCTGCTCGATGCGCCGCCAACGCTCTGGGGGCGCAGCCACTATTGAGGCCCCGTTCGGCGCGGCACGCCCGGATGAAGGGGCGTGCCGTTTGGCATGAATTCAGCGCGGCGCGTTGAGCGTCAGCTTCATATGCCGGTTGACGTCCTTGTACAGCAGATAGCGGAAGCGGCTCGGTCCGCCGGCATAGCAGGCCTGCGGGCAGAACGCGCGCAGCCACATGAAGTCGCCCGCTTCCACCTCGACCCAGTCCTGGTTCAGTCGATAGACCGCCTTGCCTTCCAGCACGTACAGGCCGTGCTCCATCACGTGCGTTTCCGCGAACGGGATGACGCCGCCCGGCTGGAAGGTGACGATGTTGACGTGCATATCGTGGCGCATGTCGCTGGTATCGACGAAGCGCGTCGTGACCCAGCGTCCTTCCGTGCCCGGCATCGGAATCGGCTCGATGTCCTGCTCGTTCTTCACGAACGGTTCGGGAAGCGGCACACCATCCACGGCTTCATAGTGCTTGCGGATCCAGTGAAAGCGTGCGGTGTCCCCGTGGCGATTGCGCAATTGCCAGTTCGTGCCTGGCGGAATGAACGCATAGCCGCCCGGCTTGAGGACGTGCAGGCTGCCTTGCAGCGTGACCTCGATTTCGCCTTCGACGACGAAAAGCACGCCTTCGGCTTTCTCATCCTGTTCAGGATGCTCGCTGCCGCCGCCGGAAGCCACTTCCATGATGTATTGCGAGAACGTTTCGGCGAATCCGGACAGCGGACGCGCCAGAACCCAGAGGCGCGTGTTGTCCCAGAAGGGAAGGTGACTCGTGACGATATCGCGAAGCACGCCCTTCGGAATGACCGCGTACGCTTCGGTGAACATCGCGCGATCGGTCAACAACTCCGTCTGTGCAGGATGGCCGCCGTGAGGCGCATAGTAAGTGTTGCTTGACATACAGGTGTCTCCGGTAAAGGTTCACCTCGTTGCACGCACGGCGACGCCATGGTGATGCCGAGGTTTTTCGGACTCGAATCGCAGACTGGATAGCTCGTACTGGAACTCGCCGCCGCGGACGATGGCGCGCTCCGCAGGCGCCGCCGCCACAGCGGCAGCGCCGTTGGGCGCCTTGACGATGACGAAGCTCGCGTCACTGCCGGGCTTCAGTCCGTACGCATCTTTGCCGAGCACGGCGGCGCCGGCGTTGGTGGCCATGTGAAGCGCGACGAGCAACTCGTGGTCGGTGTAGAAACCGGAGCGGTAGCCGATCAACATCGCTCTTTGCAGCATGTCGCCATTGCCGTAAGGCCACCAGGCGTCCTGGATGTTGTCGTTGCCGGTAAAGACGCATACGCCTGCTTCACGCAATCGCAGGATCGGCGGGAACGCCCGGTCGCCAGGCGCGTTGGTCATGATCGATACGCCGGCCTGCGCTAGCGCCGCGGCGATCCGGTCTACCACACCGGGGGCGACATCGCCCAACCCGTAGGCATGGCTGACGGCGACGCGGCCCTGCATGCCTGATGCCTTCGTGCGCGCGGCGATCCGGTGCAACTGGTCGATGCCTTGCTGTCCCGCTTCGTGCAAGTGAATATCGATCTTCACGCCGCGCCTTTCCGCGATGTCGAAGATGATCTGAAGCTGGCCGTCGGCGTCGCCGTCGAGTGTCGTCGGGTCGATGCCACCGACCACCTCGGCGCCTTCGCATGCAGCCGCATCGAGAATATCCGCCGTGCCGGGACAGGAAACGACACCTGCCTGCGGAAACGCCACCAGTTCGATGTCGACGAGACCACGCCATTTCTCGCGCGCCGCCATGACCGCGTGCAGGTGGGTCAGTCCCGTGCTTGCGTCGACGTCCACGTGACAGCGCATTGCCATGGTGCCGAACGATGCGGCCTGGCGTATCAGCGCATCCGCACGGTCCGCGATGGGGCGCGCGCGAGCCAGCTCCTGCTTCTCGACGGCAAGGCGCTCACGCAGACTCGAGGCTGGCCGGTGAGGGCGCCAGCGATCGCCCACGAAGCTCTTGTCCAGATGGATATGACCATCGACGAAGCCCGGCAGGACAAGGTGGCCGTTGAGATCGGTGATCTCTTCGCCGCCGGTCTCGGGGTGTTGCGAGCCGACGGCGGCAAACAGACCGTTTTTGACCGCGAGGTTCAAGGCGTTGCCATTGACGTCGATGGCATTGATGAAGACGCGGTCGTACATGCTTGTGCCTCAGTGAATCGGGATATGGTCAACACATCCCGAACCTTCGGCGGCGCTGCGTTGACTAGTCCCTGGGGTGGTGGACCTGTTCAAAGTACAGCAGGCGCATAGCATCTACAAATTAAATGATGAAATGAGATTCATCCATTTTCTGAATGGGTCCTCGTCACTCGCGCAGCGTGATGTAGAACTCGCGTCATTTCCGTTTTCGTGAGCGTCGGTTCTGCTATGCGAGCAGCTTCGACATCTGCGCGGCGGCGCGCTTGACCGGCAACGCCAGCGCTTCGTCGTGCTCCGGCCGGTCGGCGAACAGGCGCGACGGCCCGGCGATGCTGAGCGCGGCAACCGGGTTGCCCGCGGCGTCGACGATCGGCGCCGCGCACGAATCGATGCCTGCTTCGAGACCCGAATGACTCCACGCGCAACCGTCCGCGCGTACTTCGGCGAGACGTGCCGATAGCGCATCGAACGATGGCGCGTCGGCTTCCTGCCACTCGGTCGCGCAGAGCCGCTCGAGTTCCACGGGAGCGAGCAGTGCGAGCATCGCTAGCCCCGGCGTCGCACGATACGCGGGCAGCCGGCTGCCGACGCGGATCTGACTGACGAGCGGCGTATCCGGCACTTCTGAGAGCGAGTAGACGATTTCCGCGCCTTCGCGCATGACCAGATACGCCGACATGCGCGTCGACGCGGCGAGCATCGGCAGTACGGCGCGCGCATGCGCGATCAGATCGGACGATCCCAGCGCGGCCGACGCGAGCGTCAGAAACGGCATCCCCAGACGATGTCCGGTGCCGTCCGCGACGATCAGGCCGAGCGCTTCGAGCGATGCGATCAATCGCATCAGCGTGATGCGATTGACGCCGAGCTGCCGCGCGGCCTCGCTGACATTGCCGGTCTGTCCGCCCTCGGCAATGAAGCGCAACAGCCGGAACGAGCGTTCGACGGCGTTCGGGGCTTCAGTGCTGCGTTCTGAACCGTCAGACATGCGATGGGCGAGGAGCGAGATAAGGGACAGACAGCGATCATGCCACAGGAACCGTCCACGCATCGTAGCCGTAGACCCAGCCGGCGTTGCCGCCTTCCTTGAGCCAGTTGTTGCCGCGCGAGCCGATCTGGATGCGCGCGGTGCGCTCGCGACGCGCTTCTTCGTAGCGTGCGAGCGCGGCATCGAGCGTCGTGGACGAAGCGTCGGCGAGCGCGCGCGACAGCACGACCGCGTCTTCGATCGCCATGCCGGCGCCCTGCGCCATGAACGGCATCATCGGATGGCAGGCGTCGCCGAGCAGCGTGAAGTTGCCGCGGCTCCATTGCGGCAGCGGATCGCGCACGTACAGTGCCGAGGCGAGCACGGTATCGCAGGCGGCCAGCAGCGTTTTCGCGTCGGCGTGAAAGTGTTTATAGGCCTCGCGCAGCGCGTCGGGGTCGCCGGGGGCGGTCCACGATTCGTTGGTCCAGTCGGGCTGCGCAGTCGTCGCGAAGATGAACACGTCGCGGCCGCGATTCAACGGGAACGTGACGATCTGCGATTCCGGCGTCGGGCCCCACCATTTGACGAACGCGCCGGTTTCGAGATTCGCAAGACGCGTGGCGGGCACCACCGCGCGATACGACACGACGCCGGTGAACTGCGGCGCGTCCGGGCCGAGGATGAATTCGCGCACGCCGGAATGGATGCCGTCCGCGCCGATCACGAGATCGAAACGATGCACGGCGCCGTCGGCGAGCGTGACGGTGGCGGCGCCGTCTTCCTGCGCGAGCTTCGTCACGCGATGGCCGAGCCGCAACGCGCCGGCGGGCATCGCGGCTTCGAGCGCGGTGATCACGTCGGCGCGGTGCATCGTCAATTGCGGGGCGCCGTACTTGATCTCGGCTTCGTCGGACATCGGCAGATGCGACGTCACTTCGCCGGTGTCCCACGTCCGGCTGATGCGGGCCGACGGACGCGCGGCGGTTTCGCGCAGCGTCGCGCCGATGCCGAGGCCGTCCAACGCGCGCACCGCGTTCGGCGTCAGGTTGATGTCGGCGCCGACGCGGCCGAAACGCTCGGCCTGTTCGAACACGACCACGTCGTGGCCTTGCTTGTGCAACGCGATAGCCGCCGCCAGACCGCCGATTCCGCCGCCATTGATTCCGATCTTCAGCACTTCGTTTCTCCGATGTTCATAAATGAACATATTCGTGATAAATTGAACAGGTGACGATTGTGGCCAGAAAATTTTTGGGATGCAACGAGTTTTGGGAGGCGAGGGGCCTAGGGGAATCCCTTGGTGAGGAAAGCGGAAGTCACGCCGAAGGCCGTGGGGAACGGCGGCGTGATCGTTCATGCGAACCGCGTGCGGGTTGCCCGGTGCGAATAACGCGGGGAGAAGAAAGGCACCGCGGGGTGCAGGAGAGCGAGCGGGTTGCGCGAAAGACTCGCGAAGATCAGCAACCGCGTAGCGGGCGCTACGCGGTGTCGGCCTGGAGCGGCCTGCTACGCCGCAGGCGCGACGGACGCCCCAGCGATCCCATGTCGCGCGAGCGATTCCGCCACGAAGCCCGACGCCTTCATCTCTTCGACGAACGAACCCAGCGCCTGAGCCGCCGCTTCGCCGCGGCTCTTCGGCACACCCATCGCCTGGCGGATCACCATGAAGCGCTCGTCGAGCAGCCGCAGTCCTGCGGTTTGCTTCGCATCGGCTTCGAGTTGCTGCTTCACGCCTGCCGCCACTTCCAGCTGCTGCTCGATGAACGTCGGCACGACACTCGGCGAGCTTGGCGCACGCACGATCTGCGCGGCCTTCAGTTCGCGCGTCAGAAACAGATCGTACGCACTGCCTTTGCCGACGACGACCCGGTTGTGCGGTTGATCCACATCCTGATTCGAGCGCACCGGCGAATCGCCGCGCACCAGATAGAAGCCTTCGATCAACACATACGGCGCCGTGAACTCAATCGTTTCGCCGCGCAATGGATCGATCGCGAAGAAGCCGAAATCCGCGCGTTCCTCGCTGACGGCCTGCACCGATTTGCCGGCCGTATCGAACACCACCAGTTCCAGTTCGACATTCAGTTTTGCGGCGAACGCGCGCGCGAGGTCGATCGATACGCCGAACGGCTCGCCGGATTCGGTGTGACTCCTGGCGAGGATCGGATTGCCGAGATTGATCGACGCACGCAGCTTGCCCGTTGGCGTGAACGCGGCGACGACGGAGGGATCGATGGTCATGAAGGCTCTCGTGGTGACCGCGTTCAGGGCGAAGCGCGGTCTCAGGTTCAAGGATTTCGCTGATGCTCGCGCATCGCTTCAGACGCTTCTTCGTTGCGCTCGCGATCCAGCAATTCGAGCAGATGCAAATGCTGCTTGAAGCGTATTCAAAAAATGAGGTGTCTCAAAACGATCTTTAATCCTTGTCAAAACCGGCTCGTCTCAAATTAAAGCAATTGACCTTGTATGGTTTAAATGGAAAATTAATCAGGCTAAAAATTCAGCCAGATCATACGGGATCAATTTGAGTTCAACATTGGAGCGAGTGCGGAGCTATCTGACCGGACGCCAGGCCGCGCACCTTAAATTCATACGGCGTGAGGCGCGTCGAGACAGCGAAAGCGGCAAGCCGTTACCGGGGCCGGAAGTATCCGTCGTGTCCTGGGAGATCCGCGAGGAAATCTGCGAGCCCTATTGCATCAAGGCGGTGATTTCGGCTCCGCTTGCTATCCCTCGAAAGGACGTGCTGGGTCAGTTCGCGCGATTTTCGATCGATCCCGAGGACAGTCGCGCGCACCGGGAATTTCATGGGTTCGTGGCGAAATTCGATTCGGTTTCCGAATCGCGCGACGGCCATACCTATCGCGTCGTGATTCGTCAGCATCTGGCTGTACTCGACGGCCCCAGCAATTGCGCGACGTATCAGGGGCTTGCGTCGTGGCAGATCGTCAAGGAGGTTCTGGACCGTCACAATCTGCGTCCGTGGATGGGGGTCGAATTCAGGCTGCGCCGCGAGCACCCGAAGCATGCCTTCCGCTTCCAGTACAACATGGGCGACTGGCCGTACATCAGGCTCGAAATGGAGCAGGCCGGCCTGTACTGCTATACGACGACTGGTGCGCATGGCGAGGTACTGGTCATCGCCGACGACATCGACGGCTACACGCGTCCGCCAATTCCGGTACTGGATCGTCCCAGCGCCGACCTGTCCACGTTCGAGGAATCGATCTATTCCCTCGAGGCGCACACGCGCACTGTACCCAAATCGTACGTGGTCGCGGACTACAACCCTGAGAGCGCGTGGGACCGCATTCGCGACGAAAGCGGCGTCGTTACGGACGACGACACCATGCTCGGCACGCCGTACGTGTGGGGCACGCACCACCAGGACGAGGCCGGTGCGAAACGCGAAGCGCAGTTGCGACATGAGGCCGCTCGCGCGCGGCAGGTGCGGTACAAGGTCGAATCAACGGTGCTCGCGGTGCGGCCCGGCTGCATCGTGAAGTCGGACAACGCGCATGAAGATGCGATCGCGGGCATGCTCGTGACGAGGGTCGTGCATCGCGGCTCGCGCGCCGAAAGCTACATGAACACGTTCCGGGCGATGCCCGCGAACCGGCCCTATCGCATGATGATCGACGAAAGCCGGTGGCCGAGGATTCACGGCACGCTAGGTGCGACGATATCCTCGCCCGGCCAGTACAAATTCGCGTACCTCACTGAGAAGGGCGAATATATCGCGCGATTCCACTGCGATTTCGGCAGCTGGCCTAAAGGCGCTGAGAGCGTGCCATTGCGGCTTGCCAAGCCGTTCGCCGGCAAAAACCATACTGGCCTTCACATGCCGGCGCTCGACGGCGACGAAGCGCTGATCGGCTTCAGGGAAGGCAACCCGAACAAGCCGATCATCGTCGGGTTCCTCCATAACAGCGAGCGTCCCGACCTTATCAATTCGTCGCGGCGTCGCATGTCGCGCAACGAAATCCGCACGCAGTCAGGTAACAAGCTGTGGATGGACGATTGGGACGACCAACAAGGTATCGAGCTTGGTACGGAGCACTCCGGCCGCTCGCAATTGAACCTCGGCTATCTTGCCGACGGCGAACTCAAATCACGCGGCGCGGGAGCGGAACTGCGCACGTCCGGTCACGCTGTGACGCGAGGCGGCGCGGGTGTGATGCTGTCCGCCTACGACCGGCCCGGCGGCAGCGGCAAACAGCTCAGCATGGCCGAGACGGTTGCGCAGCTCAAGCAGATGCTGGCGCTCGCGGAATCGCTCGCGCGGTCCGCCGAGGCGTCGAAGGCTTCGCCCGCCGACATCGAGGCGCAGAAGGCCATCAGCGCCGATCTGGACGAACTCAAAAAGCCCGGTGCCGTTATCGCCGCGCCGGGACCTGTCGGTGTCTTGTCGGGCGACGGCGTGCAGTTTGCCGCCGATGGTTCGATCATCGCGACAGCGAAAAAGGGCGTCCACTTCAGCACGCTCAAGCGCTTCACCGTTGCCGCTCGCGATGTGATCTCGCTGTTCGCGCAGAAAGGCATGAGTCTGATTTCGGCGGCGGGCAATGTCGTCGTGCAGGCTCAACGTGGGGCGATGCAGCTTGCGTCGCAGCAGGACATGACTGTGGAGACCGTGGACGGCGTATTGCATGTGAAGTCGTCGAAGGAGATCGTGCTGAACGTCGGCGGATCGTATCTGCGCATGACGCCCGGTGGGATCGAGATGGGTACGCGCGGCGGCGTGCTGTTCAAGACGAGTAGCCTCAAGAAGACGGGGCCGGCGCAGATGGATTTGGGCGGGGTGGCGTTTGCGCCGAAGTTTGTCCCCTACACCACGCAGTGCGAAGTCTGGCGCACCAATCCGGCCTTCGTGCCGCCGCCCGAGCCAGCGCCTTTGATGGCCCCGGCCCGGAATGCGGGAGCGGTGGCACCGTCACCATTTGGCGATTTCTTCTCGCGTCGATCCAGCGAAGGCGTACCACCGGGTGCGTCCGCCTTTTCGCCATTTGACGGCAAGCCGTCGAATGTGGATTCGGGGGTGGCTGGAGCCAAGGTCACGTTGAATAGTCCCGGCGATCAGCAACAGGCTTATGTTGCGCCTGATCCTATCAGGCTGGTGAATGCCGTTCCCTGCGATTGGAAAATATCGGACCTGAAGGCCGATGTACGGGAGCGCATCGAAGCCCGGTCGTATTGGGGGGTGTTGAATGACCGGACACCGTGGAAGAGCAAGGATGGAACAACTCGGTATCGGGGTGGTGGTTCGAGGGATTCGATTTTCGAATTTGCTTATAGCGAGCAAGACAAGGCGATTGTCTGCACGGTTCGGGTGATGCTGATCCCGATGGATCTGTTTCCCGTCGATGCAGAAGGAAATCGTGATCCTTCAATTCGTCCTCAAACGATTCCATACAACTATCTGGAGCATTGGAGGCTGACGCCGGGCTCCACAGAGAAGGGCGTGAAAAAGGACTATCGCGATGCGTTGGGGGATAAATATGACGTCAGCGCAGTGAGAAGTCGTATCGAGGCGGTGCTGAATCAGGGGAGCTACAAACTGATCCTGGACGGTTGCGCCAAAGGGGCCGCGTGCGGATGCCGGGTGAAAGTGTCCTTCAAGGTAGACCTGCGTGTATCGGTTAAGGGCGTGCCTCTGAAGGGATTCAGCGAGCATGTTTCGCTTCACCTGTACCCCTCCGTTCTTCGGGCAGATACGTCTTCGTGGGGGGAACAGCATAAATGGAAGGATAACCAGAATGTCATACACGACTATCCGATCGCGAACGTCGAGGCGCATGAGTGCGGCCACTATTTCAATTTTCCCGACGAGTATTTCGGTCAAGGCGGTTGGCTGCATGAAGCGTATATCAAGGACGAACAGATTGATTTTTCGCTGGTCGATGCCAACGCGGGAGCCATGGTATGGCAAGGTTATTCAGATCAAAACCTGATGGGCGGCGGTGCTAACGCGCCACAGCGGGATGGTCGCCCTTCGGCAATTATCCGGCCGTACTACCTGGAATATGTGCGGCGTCAGTTTTCGCTCGCGACGAATAAATTGTGGCGGGTCGGCTATGAAGCGTAATCCATGGATGGAATATCTGAGGAGTGCGGCCCTCTCGTTGTTCCTGATTGGAAGCAATGCGCACGCTGAGATAACAAACCCCGGGAATCAGTCAATGCAATTCAGCTATACGACAAATGGCGATGCGGATGGCAGCCTCAACGCCTATGGAAACAACGAAATATCGGTTGCAGAAGATGTGCTGACGGTCCAGATCGGCGATTCCGATGACCTCAGATATATGAGCGGAGTTGGAATATTTGAACTGAAACTACTGAATCAGAATCTGGAAGACGCCAGGAAGCTTGCGGAGTTGTTGTGTTCTCCGAAGGACCCTGCGAGTGACGTGCCGATTCTCGATCTTTACATCGCCAGATGCAACGGAGAGACTAGAAGCAGTTTTGTTAAAGATTTTAGTCGGGATGTCGAAAGAAAGATCCATGCTCTGATGAGCAAACTGAAAGAGGCAGCGATTCGGGACGGACGAAAACTCGTGAAGCTCGACCTTGCTCTTGTTTCAGTCGATCGTGACAAGGACGGCTTTGTGGTTTCTTTCAGGTTCATCAATGGCGGAGATTACCCGATCAAGTTCAAGACACCCGATAAGTGGGACACCAGAATGGGCAAGTATATGGATATCCTCGGTGTGAATGGCTACCGTTTGGGTGACAGTGATCAGGATCAATTTGGACTTGCACTTGCTGGCACGAATCTCGTCGACCCCGCGCAGTTTCCAGATGGCGAAGTCAATTTGCCGGCGCACAGTGACGTGGTGATCAAAATGAAAACCAGCTCAGTCAGTAAATTCGCTGCCGGCACCTACGACTTGAATATCGGCGCATTCATGAACATGGAAGTCGTCGGCATTCAATCGAGTCTGGTACGAGTCGATTTCAATTCGAATCACAAGAATCCCACGCGGGTTACCTTCGATCGCGACTATCCGTGGACGCCCGAAGAGCGCGAGCAGTGGGAAGTGACACAACGGGCCAGAATGTCCTACTTCCCAGTGAAGCCAGGCGAGACGTTCGCGGAGGAAGGTCTGTATCGCGCCGTGACGCTGATTTCCGGTGTCCGCTATCGCAGCCTTCAGGTCAAACGATTCAAGGTCGGGGACGTGGCGGCCAGGGATAAAGTGAAGATGCTGATGGAGAACGGGAACGGCATCAACATCAGCGGGCCCGTGCAGTGGGAGTGGCAGGCCACCGCACCGACGTCGGTCAAGCAGTACTCGTTCGACATCATCGATGACACCCGGCAGTTCTGTACTCCGGGTTCGATATGTCCGCGCAGTGGCCGCTGGGTTGCCCGCGTCGATGTGGGATCGGATTTCCGGTACCCGGAATACCAACATGACCTGTCAAGTCTTGTGAGGCGGCGACGTGGCCAGCCGATGCCATCTATCCGGGCCGAGAGCGACCGGGCAGATTGGGAATGGGTGGGGCCTGAGACGGAAGAGCGTGGCTGCATATTGCATGCATGACAGAACGACCGTGATTTTGAATTGGGACGCAAAAATAAGGCTGTGGCTAAATATTGAGCAATAAAAATTGAAACAATCTTATGGGTGGTGGATGTCGTCGTCCTATAGCTAGTACTTCACCTTGTTACCTTAAGTACATTCGAAGATGGTTTTCTGTCTATACAAGCAAATTGTGTCGGGTTGGTTATGACGCGCCTGTTGCGCTTGCGAAGAACGCCAAAGTGGAAAGCGGGGACTCGCCTGCGAAGGCGGAGACTGTTCAGGTTAAAAGATAATGGTTACTCGAATTTTTTCAAGATACTAAGTGTAGCTTTTTTGTCTTTGGCTACGCTATGGACGGCAGGAAGATACGCGATGGCGAATAATTTAAATGACGATGTCTTACACCCCGGCGCGTTTTCTCTTTCGTGGGCTGGCGGTCTCCAATACGGTTCGAGAGAGATGAGCTTCGACGGTGATAGCAGGTTCTATTTCGCCAAAGGGGATACGATCAACGATGATCTCCAAACCGGCATCGGCGTTTTCGTGCTTGATCTGCAAAACCGAGATATTCAGGATCTGAAGGACGTGGCGGAAATCCTGTGTGGCAAGGATATCCAGACGGGTGGACCTGAAACTCATGACCCCGCCGCGACATTCAACATTGTGTGTTTAGACAATGGGAAAGCTGTTAGCAAATCAGGTTCCTTGCGGTTGATTCCTGAGCGACTTAAGCGCAGGGTCCTCGATACGCCTTTCAGGTTAGCGGAGCAGGCACGGACGCAAGGCCGCAAGCTGATCAAACTGGATTTCACCACCCTGAAGATCGAACGCAAATCCGATCGCTACGTCGTTTCCGTACGCTTCATCAATTCCGGGATTCGCTGGATAAGGTTTAAGACATCGGATCAGTGGCCGGGCAACACGATCGGAGGAGAACTTGGAGTCGCTCCTTTTAGCAAGATCGGGGCGGTCAATCCGCGCGACGATTGGGGTTTCCCGCTGTCGGGTCAAAAGCTAACCAATCTTGACGAATTCCCTGATGGAGTCGTTTCTCTGAATCCAGGAGAAGGAAAAATTCTTAGATTCGAGACAGTTCCCGACAGCAGGATTGTCAAAGGGGACTACGAGCTTTCCGGCGCCGCGTTCATGAGAATTGAATACGAAGGGTACGGATGGGGGCTGTCGACCCAGGTAGACTTTAGACCCATCAAAACACGCCTCACTTTCGACCATGACTATCCATCGACGCCCGAGGAGCGCGAGCAGTGGGAAGCAAAGCATCGCGCGGATATGTCTTTGCAGCCGATCCTGCCAGCAGGAACATTCCCTGAGAACGGCCTCTACCGCGCAGCCCGCGTGGCATCCGGCGCCCACTATCGCAGCCTTAATCTGAAGCCCTTCAAGGCCGGGGACGTGGCCACGACCGACAACGTCAAGATGCCGATGGAGCAGGGCAACGGCGTCGAAATCAACGGGCCGGTGCAGTGGGTGTGGGAAGGCAGCGCACCAACGCCTACCAGCCCATCATCGTTCGACTGTGAGGACGGCACCCAGCACCATTGCATGCCGGGCGCAACATGTCCGCGATCCGGGCGATGGATTGCGCGCCTGCGCACCGGTCCGCTTCACCAGCGCTCAACCTACCGCTATGACATGACCCGCATCGTCGCCTTGCGTCGCGGACAGCCGATGCCAGCAACGCGAGCCGATGCCGGCGACACCGATTGGGAATGGATTGGAGCCTGACATGGCAGAGCGCGCCTGCATATTGCAGCATGACCGGACGACGGCTAACGGAATCGTGCTCGATGGCCTCGACGACATCGGCCTCGATGACCGCAAACTAAGCTACGTAGGGGCACGGGTTCAATGTCCCGCCTGCCACTCAATCGGTCGCATCGAAGCGCACGGCGAACGTTCAGATCACAGCCTGAGCGGCAAACGGCATGCGCTCGAAAACGATCTTTGCCGATGTCGCTGTAACCCCCCGCCACGGCTCATTGCCTCGCAATGCGAGTGGACCGACGAGGCCTGACCGATGACGGTGCGCCAATGAAATTTCGCTGGGATCAGCCCATACCCGCTGAGTGGACGGCGAGCAAACCGCCGCCCGTATGGACCTACCTTCTGCTGTTCGTGGTCGTCGAGTGTGTCGCTGTCGGTCTGACCGTGGCTATGTGGGCTCAGGGCAAGTCCGTCGTTTCCGCTGATTTCGTACGGTACGTCCTGCTGTTGCCGCTCGCCGTCTGGCTGGCGTTCTGTATTGCATTGCACCGCGCGCTATACGGAGGCTTCGCGTTCGAGGCTGCCGTAAAGAACAGCGCGCGCCGTCATCTCCTGAACCGTTGGCACCAACTCTCGCGCAAAGGTATTGCGGTGCTCGACAGCGTGATTCTGACGCCCGAACCCGACCTCGGCGAACGGATGTTGAGCCTCGAGGGTAAACCGCCAGAGAATCCCGGAAAGGTGATGGCGCTCGATGGACTCGATTCGGCCAATGGCCTGTCGCGCGTTCATGCGATGCTCGAACAACTCCTTATCCCATTGACGGGCAAACTCACGCGCGCCGCGCGTAGCGGCTCGTTCGAAATCGTGATCCAGTGCGAGCGCGCAGAGTCGTCGGTGGACGTTCGGACCGTGTGGGAATGTCTGGATCTACCGGGGCGGCCTCGCATCCGCTGGATGAACAACGACGCAGCCCCCGCATTCGCCGATGCGTGGTTCGAGGACGATATCCAAGCGCCGTACGCATCCGCATCGTTCGTGATCGACAGGACGCCACGTTATCGCCTGCTGCTGGCGTGGCATCTGAATGACCATGGTCCGGACGCGTCGCCTGAGGCGTCGGAGTCGGCGGTGGCGCTGTTGTTCGGCTCGGCCGCACTTCTTGACGACAAGCCGGGTATCAAGCAGCAGGCGTGGCTGTTGCGTCAGCGCATCTCGGATGCGGTCGACGTCGATGAGTCGCTTGCGCTGCTGCTGCGCGCGCAACAGGTGCCGCATGACCGGATCCGCCATTTCTGGCATAGCCGGCTCAAGGGACTGTCGCAACATGCAACGTTGGGGGCTGTCAGAGATACCGGGCTGAAGGTTGACGAACATGCGCTCGATCCGGCCATTGGCCCACAAGCGCCTGTCGCCCGGTGGATCGTGCAGGCGCTCGCAGCAAAGATGGCGCACTTCGGGCAGGGAGCCCAGCTTGTCGCGCTTCCGCACGGACACGGCGTAGCGCTGAATCTTGTAGCGAAGCAACCCTCGACGCTCGACGTGCCCTGGAAAGCGGAATATGGCTATAGCCTGTTTCCCGCCGCGGAACTCGCGACGTGCTTTCTGCTTTGGGTCGCTATGCTGCTGCTGTGCGTTGACGAGCAGTGGGGTACTGCCCAAACCGTTGCGACGGGCGTATGCATTTTTCTCGCCATTCTGTTTGCAGGCGCCCGCTTCATGTCGTGCCGTTTCTATGCGGGTGAGATATGGCGCAAGTATGGCTGACCATGTGTAACGAGGCGCTACGGTCATAAGGACCGTAGCGCCTCGTGCGCCCCACGCTTTGGATGGCTCAGCAGAGCTACTTCAATCGCGCAACTTCACCGCCGTCATGCGCGGCATCAGCAGGTGGATGATGCCCAGTGCAACCAGATACGCCGACGCGCCAACAGTGAACAGCGCCCAATACTGCCCGGTGCGCTGCAACGTCTCGCCGATCACGCCGGAAAAGAAGAACGAACCGACCATCCCCGCCACGCCGCCGATACCGACCACCGTGCCGACCAGCCGCTTCGGGAACACGTCGCCAACCGTCGTGACGAGGTTCGCCGACCAGCCCTGGTGCGCCGCCGCCGCGAGACCCACGGCGAACACCGCCCACCACAGGCTCTGGAAGTACGACAGCGTAGCGATCGGCACCACACATAACGCACAGATGAGCATCGTCAGCTTGCGCGCGAAATTCGGCCTGTTGGTGCGCGCCATCAAGCGCGACGACAGCCAGCCACCCGCCACACTGCCGACCGATGACATCGTATAGATCGCGATCAGCGGCAGGCCCATGTTGCCGATGTCGATATGACGCGACTCGTTGAGCCACTTGGGCAGCCAGAACAGATAGAACCACCACACCGGATCGGTCAGCAGCTTGCCGAAGACGAACGCCCACGTTTCGCGGTACTTGAGCACCGACAGCCAACTGACTTTCTGCTCGACTACTTCTTCGCGATCCGCATTGATGTAGTCGAGTTCTTCCTTCGATACCGACGGATGCTCCGAGGGTTGCCGATAAACCAGCAGCCACACCGCAAGCCAGATGAAGCCCGTCGCGCCGCCCGCGATGAAGGTCGCGCGCCAGCCCCACATCACCGCGGCGATCGGCACGAAGGCCGGTGCGACGATGCCGCCGATCGTCGCGCCCATGTTCCAGAAGCCCGTCGCGAGCGCGCGTTCTTTCTTTGGAAACCACGTTGCCGTGGTGCGGATCGCAACCGGAAAATTCGCCGCTTCGCCGAAGCCGAGCAGACCGCGCACGGCTGCGAAACCCGGCACGGTCGACGCCACCGCGTGCAGCATCGCCGCGAGACTCCACAGCGCCATCGCGCTGCCGTACACCTTCTTCGTGCTGACGCGATCCGCGATGCGGCCGAAGATCGCCAGACCCACCGCATAAGCGACCGTAAACACCATCACGGTCTGCGCGTACTGCACCTGGCTCCAGCCGATGTCTTTTTGCAGCAGCGGCGCGAGCAGGCCGAGCATCTGACGATCCATGTAGTTGATCGTCGTCGCGGCGAAGATCATCGCGCAGATGGTCCACCGGTATCGTCCGACGGCCGTGCGTGCGACGGCCGTCGTTGCGTCTATCGTTTTCATCGAGTCTCCTGAAGGTTTTTAGAAATGATGTCTGTACTGTCGTTCGATGCGGTCAATGCGCGGAGACGGGCAATCCTTCGCGCGGGCTCATGCGGGAGAAGAACACGACCCCGGCAGCAACCACCGACATCACCGCGAGTCCAGTGAGGCCGCCTTCGATCGAGCCGGTCTTCTGTTCGAGGAAGCCGAAGGTCGCAGGCGCGACGAAGCCGCCGAGGTTGCCGATCGAGTTGATCAGGGCCAGCACCGCGGCGGAAATCCGCGCATCGAGATAGCCCTGCGGGATCACCCAGAACAGCGACGAGGCCGCCTTGAAGCCGATCGCGGCAAAGCAGATCGCGACGAACGAGAACACCGGGCCGCCCTGGCCGGCCGTATACATGCCGAGCGCGGCGATCAGCAGCACGCACGCGACCCACGCCTGCTGGAACTTGAAGCGTGCCGCGAGCATCGCGAACAGAGACATCGCGGCGATCGAGATCAGCCACGGAATCGAGTTGAACAGGCCGACCTGGAAATCGTTGAAATGGCCCATCTTGCGGATGATGCTGGGCAGCCAGAAGGTCGCGCCGTAAATGGTCAGCGACACTGCGAAATAGATCAGGCAAAAGATCAGGATTTGCGGATCGCGCAGCAGCGCGCCCAGCGATGGCTTGACCGGGTGTGCGGCGGCGCGCTGGCGTTGCTCTTCGTCGACAGTATCGAGAATCGCGTCCTGCTCGGCGCGGCTGAGCCAGGCGGCGTCGCGCGGCTTCGAGTCGAGCCACAGCAGGATGAAGCCCGCGAGCACGACCGAGAACATGCCTTCGATGATGAACATCCACTGCCAGCCGCGCAGCCCGGCGCCTTCGATCAGCATCAGCCCGCCGGAGATCGGCCCGGACAGCACCGATGCGAGCGCCGAGCCGCTCAGGAAGATCGCCATCGCCTTGCCGCGCTCGTTGCTCGGCAGCCATTGCGTGAAGTAGTAGATGACGCCGGGAAAGAAGCCCGCTTCGGCTGCGCCGAGCACGAGCCGCATCGCGTAGAACGACGTCTCGCCGCGCACGAATGCCATGCCTGCCGCGGCCAGCCCCCACGTGAGCATGATGCGCGCGAGCCACAGCTTCGCGCCGTAGCGCTGCAGCAGGATGTTCGACGGCACTTCGAAAATCGCGTAGCTGATGAAGAAGAGCCCCGCGCCGAGCCCATAGGCCGCCGCGCCGATGCCGAGATCGGCGCTCAGATGCTGACGCACGAAACCGATGTTCACGCGGTCGATGTAGTTGACGATGAACATCACGACGAACAGCGGCAGCACGCGCCACTTGATCTTACGCACTGCGCTCGCCAGCGCGCCGGCGAGCTCGGGCCGCGCCGTGGCGGCAATCGGGCTAGTCATGGGGGTTGTCTCCTTCGATTGCGACGCGCGTTGCGCGTCGCGGGCCTCGTTGGCTCGGATTGGAAGCGAGAATTAAAAGCGCGGATTCTTGCCGGTGAAGCCCGGCTCGTACTTGCGCATCTGCGACAGGTCATCGCGATTGCGCACGCCACACGACAGATACTGCGCATGCAGCTCGGCGAGGCGCTCGCGGTCGAGCTCGACGCCGAGGCCCGGCGTGGTCGGCACGCGCACCGAGCCGTTGTCGAACTTCACGCGGCCGCCCTTGATGACTTCTTCTTCCTGCCACGGGTAGTGCGTGTCGCACGCATAGGTCAGGTTGGGGATGCTGGCCGCGACGTGCGTCATGGCCATCAGGCTGATGCCGAGGTGCGAGTTCGAGTGCATCGACATGCCGAGATCCCACAGCTTGCACATGCGCGCGAGCGTCTGGGTGGCGCGCAGGCCGCCCCAGTAGTGGTGATCCGACAGCAGGACCTTGACCGAACCCATCTCGGCGCCGCGCCGGAAGTCTTCCATCGTCGTGATGACCATGTTGGTCGCGAGCGGCAGGCGCGTGTGCTTCGCCAGTTCGGCCATCCCTTCGAGACCCGGACACGGGTCTTCGTAGTACTCGAGCAGCTCGTCGAGTTCGGGGGCGGCGGCGATGCTCGTTTCGAGCGTCCAGTTGGCGTTCGGGTCGAGGCGCAGCGGCACGCCGGGGAATGCCTGGTGCAGCGCGCGCATGCAGGCGATTTCATGCGCCGGTTCGAACACGCCGCCCTTCAGCTTGATGCTCTGGAAGCCATACAGCTCGATCATCCGACGCGCCTGCGCGACGATCTGCTCGGGGCTCAGGCCTTCGCCCCACGCATCGGGCGCATAGGGCTTGTCGATGTGCTCGGCGTATTTGAAGAACAGATAGGCGCTGTAGGGCACGGCGTCGCGCACCTTGCCGCCGAGCAGGTCGACGATCGGCGCGCCGACGATCTGCCCTTGCAGGTCGAGCATCGCCACTTCGAGCGTGCTGATGACTTTCGGCGCGTTCTTCGCCGAGTGCGAGCCGGGCGCGAGTTCGAATTCGACCGCGCCGGGGCTCGCCTTGACCGTGGCGCGCACGCGCTCTTCCATGCGATTGAGGTCGAACGGCGACAGGCCGATCACCAGCGACTTCGCCTGCTCGAGCACGCGCAGCATCGGTTCGTCGCCATAGGTCTCGGAGATGCCGACGCGGCCGTCGCTCGTCTCCAGCTCGACGATGGCGCGCAGCGCCCAAGGTTCGTGGATTCCGGCGGCGTTGAGCAGCGGGCCGTCGCGGAAGGCGATCGGGGTGATGCGCACCTGCGTGATGGTGATGTCGCGAGTCATGATGGCAATCGGCATAAGAGGAGTTTGATGGGACGGATAGTAAAGCACTAATGTATTAGTGCGTCAGTGGGGTAAATACTCATGTCCACTTTGTGGCGAATTCCGCTCGCAAGCCCGCTGGAAGGGGCGGGCGTCGGCTATAGTACTAGTGCCTCAGCGGGCCGCCACACGGGTCCGCCTGCTTCCATGCTTCAGTTTCTGCCATGAAAAACCACGCTCACTCGTCGACGGTCACCCGGCTCGACCGCTCCCGCCACGCCGCGCCGCAAGTCTTCGAACGACTGCGCGAGATGATCCTTTCGCTCGAACTGACACCGGGCACGGTGCTGTCGCGCACCGAGCTGGCGAACCGGTACGGGCTCAGCCAGACGCCTGTGCGCGATGCGCTGATGAAGCTCGGCGAGGAAGGTCTCGTCGACATCTATCCGCAGCACGCGACCGTCGTCAGCCAGATCAACGTGACCTCCGCGCTGCAGGCGCACTTCCTGCGCCGCTCGATCGAACTCGAAGTGGTGCGCACGCTCGCGGAGCAGCGCGACGCCGCGCTGATCGCGCAACTGCGCGTCACGATCGCGCGGCAAACGGAATTGCTCGACCTGAAGAACTACGAACAGTTCTCGCTGCTCGATCAGGCGTTTCATCGGCAGATGTACGAGGCGGCGGGCGTGCCGCAGCTATGGGATCTGGTGCGCAGGCTGAGCGGCCATATCGACCGGCTGCGGCGGCTGAATCTGCCGGTGGAGGGCAAGACCATGGCAGTGGTGCGCGATCACACGGAGATCGTCGACGCGATCGACAACGGCGATGTCGCGGCCGCGCAGGCGGCGCTGCGCAAGCATCTGTCGGGGACGCTGAGTCAGATCGATCAGATTCGCACGAGTCATCCTACTTTTTTGGCGGACGAGTGAGGGCTCACTGAATCGCTGCGATGGCTCGATCACCGTCGTCCTGAATGGACCGACGGTGGCGGCCGCATCCGATACCGCTTCGTTGGCGTCGGATACATCCACTTGCCTCGCACTGTGACGACGACCCCGCGACGGTCCTAGGACCATGGTCCGATTGACTCGACATCCGCACGTGGCACCCTTGCACGAAGGGGCCAGCAATCTCAGGTATTGAGCGTTTGGGTTCGCGGGCGCCCGCTGGACACTGAACCAGCGACAGCACGGGAAGGCACACACCACGTCCATCAGATCGAGGGGAGAGCCGATGCGAGCCCGCCGATATGTAGCGCTTTGCATGTTGCCGTTCGTGATCGTCGGCTGCAACACGCCTCCGATCGCACCGGGCAAGCCGGTCGATATCCCGACTGCTCTCGAGCAGGTTCTCCAGGGCCTGTGCAATTTCCGCAAAGATCAAGCCGGCCGGAAGCAGGATCTCGGCGCTGCAATCGACTCGGTCACCGTGGAGCTCGACCTGACCGTCGATGGGTCGAGAAATCCGCCGGTGGCGGTCGCGCCGGATATCCAGTTCATTCCTACCGTTAGCTATGGTCAGATCATGACGGCAAACAGAGGGAGCAGACTCGTGATCACCCTGAAAAAAACGGGCAGCGGCGTTCAAGGCGGAGACTGCGATATCACTGCGCCGGCCAAGTAGGGACCGCTGCCGCTCGCCAATGGGCTGGCCTATGGCTTTGGTTTGCGATAGCGGTCTTTGCCAATGCAGACATCGCGAATCGAACAACCGGACGCGGTGTCAGCGCTGCACTTCAACCTTCAGCGATGCTCTCCCACGCGCCCGATTGAGCCGAGCGGAACACGGCATCGATCACCCGCATGTTCGCGCGCGCATCTTCCAGCGGAATAGCTTGCGGGCCTCCAGTCAAGATCGCCTCCGCAAACGTGGCCGCGGCTACGCCATATTGATCGCACACCGGAATTTCCAGCCAGCGATCAGTCGCGACACCGTCGCTATTGTGTTCACTGATCAACAGGCGCGTCGGTCGATCGTTTGGTGCATTGAATGGAATCTCGACTTCGATGCGCCCTTTGGTACCGTGAAATTGCATCCGTTGATAGGGATACGTTTGAGTCGAGTAAAAGAAGCTCGCCTGCACGCCGTCGAAGTCCATCAGCACCGAGCCGAGCCGGTCCACTTTGAATGCAGGATCCTGCTCCAACAGCGCCACTACGCGCCGTGGCTCACGGCCGATCGTGAAGCGCGAGGTCGTGATCGGATAGCAACCGATATCGAGCAGACCGCCGCCACCTAGCTCGCTCTTGTTGCGGATATTGTTTTCGTTCGTGTTGTGATAGGTGAAACCGCCTGTCACTGCCCGCAATTCGCCGATCGTACCTTCGTCGATCAAGGTCCGCACTTTCAACCACTGCGGGTGCGTGCGAACCATGAAGGCTTCCTGGATGTACCGGCCATTCGTGTCGCGAGCGGCGATCAGTCGTTCGACCTGTTGAGCGTCCAGGCTGATCGGTTTCTCACACAGCACGTGCTTGCCCGCCTCGACCGCTTTAATCGTCCATTCCACGTGGAGATGATTGGGCAATGGAATATAGACCGCGTCGATTTCCGGGTCCGCGAGGAGCGCCTCGTAGCTGTCGTATGCGACAGCCAGACCATATCTGGCCGCGGCTTCCCGCGCCTTCTCCAGGGAGCGTGACGCGATGCCTTTCACCCGACACTTCGGCGCGTTGTGGATGGGCACGACCACCTTGTCGTTGATTTTTGCGGCGCCCAAAATTCCCCAGACTATTTGATCCTTTGCCATGACATTCCTTTTTCCGATTGCGTATCCGATGAGTCGTGCAGGCTGACCATTCGCGTGAGCCCGCATATCGCGGGAGTCCGCGAACGATCAGAGGCTCGCGATCGTATCAGTTTAACCTTCGCCCGGCGTTGCTAGACCTCGGTCCGCCTGAGCAGATAGTCGAGGCCGCCCACCCGATACCACCGGTATCCGAACGGCTCGAGAACCACTGCGTGGCAGCCGTCATCGTTAGCGTCGCTGTGGTCGTCGGACAGAAGATTGATCAGCGACCCTCGGCCCGGTTCGTTGGAGCTTAGACGGAACTCGACGGTACACGCGTCGGCGCGGAAGTTATGCAGAAACAGCACGGAGTTGTTACGCCAGTGATAAATGAGCGCGAGCACATCGTTTCGCGAAGTGGGCAGCACTTCGAAGTCGCCCCAGCTGACTTCGGGCACTTCCCGGCGCATGCGAATCATCCGCTCCGTCCAGTTGAGAAACGAATTGGGATCGCGTCGCTGCTTCGCCACGTTGACCCGCTCGAAGCCATAAGCCCCGCCGGAGATCACCGGAACGGGCGGCTTTGGATGGCTGGTGAAGCCGCCTTGCGGCTCGCCCGACCATTGCATCGGCGTGCGCGCGCACTGACGCTCGGGCCTGCGCAGGTCGTCGCCCATGCCGATTTCATCGCCATACCGGAACACGGGCGTACCGGGCAAGCTCAGCATCAGGCTGTAGGCAAGTTCCAGACGGCGTCTGTCGCCCGCCAGCATCGGCGCAAGTCTGCGGCGGATGCCGCGCCCATACAGCTGCATGTCGCGGTCCGGGGCGAACGCGGCGAACACGGCGGCGCGCTGGGCGGGCGTCAGACGGCCCAGATCGAGTTCGTCGTGATTGCGCAGAAATACTCCCCATTGCGCACTGGGCGGCCGTGGCTTCGTCGCCAGCAGCGCGTCCTTCAACGGCTTCGTGTTGCCCGTCGCGAGCGTGTAGAACGTGTTTTGATTGACCCGGAAGTTGAACATCATCGGCAGGCGCTCGCCCGCGTCGCCGAAGTAGTGAAGATCCGTTTTGGGCAGCACGTTGGCTTCGGCCAGGATGATCGCGTCACCCTGGCGCCACTGCAGAAACTCGCGGAAGGTTCGCAACATGTCATATTGCTCGACCGGGCGGCGCACTTTCGGGCCCTTCGTCGCGATGACGAAGGGCACCGCGTCCATGCGGAATCCGGACACCCCCAGCTGGATCCAGAAGCCCATGATCTTCAGCAGTTCCGCCTGCACGTGGGGATTCGACGTATTCAGGTCCGGTTGAAAATCATAGAAGCGATGGAAGTACCAGCGTTTCGCCCGCTTGTCGAAACTCCACGTCGACTTCTGCACGCCCGGAAACGCCACGCCGCGTTGCGCATCGGGCGGTTTCGTATCTGACCAGACATACCAGTCGCGATATTTCGATGTAGGGTCGCTGCGTGCTTCGAGGAACCACGGATGCTGGTCGGACGTATGATTGACCACCAGATCGATGATGACGCGCAAGCCACGCTCGGCGCACGCATGGGTGAACTCGGAGAAATCGCCGAGCGTGCCGTACTTCGGATCGACGTTGTAGTAGTCGCAGACGTCGTAGCCGTTGTCGCGCCCGGGCGACGGGTGGATGGGCATCAGCCAGATCGTCGTCATGCCCAGCCCCTGAATGTAATCGAGCCTGCGCATCAGACCCTGGAAGTCGCCGACGCCGTCGCCGTTCGCGTCCATGAAAGTGCCCACCGAGAGGCAATAAATGATCGCGTTCTTGTACCAGAGGTCATTGAGCATAGATTTCGCGCGTAGCGCCAAAACAATCGATCGTGAAGGGGAACTGCAATGTCGGAACTGGCATGGTGGCAACGCGGCGTGATCTATCAGATCTATCCGCGCTCGTTTCAGGACAGTAACGGCGATGGCATCGGCGATCTGCCCGGCATTAGCGCGCGCCTGGAATACGTCGCGGCGCTGGGCGCCGATGCGGTGTGGATCTCCCCCATCTACCCGTCGCCGATGGCCGACTTCGGCTATGACGTCGCGGACTACTGCAACATCGATCCGATGTTCGGCACGCTGGACGGATTCAAGCAATTGATGGGCCACGCACATCGGCTCGGTCTCAAGGTGCTGCTCGATTTCGTGCCGAATCATTCGTCGAACCGGCATCCGTGGTTCGAGGAAAGCCGCTCGTCACGCGACAATCCGAAGCGGGACTGGTATCTGTGGCGCGATCCTGCGCCCGATGGCAGGCCGCCGAACAACTGGTTGAGCCGCATGGGCGGCTCGGCGTGGGAATGGGACGAGGCGACGGGGCAGTACTACTACCACGCGTTTCTGCGCGAGCAGCCTGACCTGAACTGGAGAAACCCACAAGTACGCCGCGCGATGGATCAGGTGCTGCGCTTCTGGCTCGATCTCGGCGTGGACGGTTTTCGCGTGGACGTGCTGTGGCTGTTGATCAAGGACGCTCAGTTTCGCGACAATCCGCCCAATCCCGGATATCGGCCCGGCGAGCCGGATCATCATCGGCTCTTGCAAAGTTACACGGAGGATCAGCCGGAAGTGCATGAAATCGTCCGCTCGATGCGAGCCACACTGGACGAGTACGGAGACCGCGTGTTGATCGGCGAAATCTACCTCGGTGTCGCGCAATTGGTGAAGTACTACGGCGTGAACGGCGATGGCGCGCACATGCCGTTCAATTTCCAGTTGCTCTACGCGAGTTGGAATGCGCAGGACATTGCCCGCATGATCCGGGACTACGACAACGCGTTGCCCGCATACGCATGGCCGAACTGGGTGCTGGGAAACCACGACAATCCGCGCGTTGCGTCGCGCGTGGGCACGGCGCAGGCACGCGTGGCCGCTGTGCTTTTGTTGACGCTCCGTGGGACGCCGACGCTGTACTACGGCGAAGAAATCGGCATGACGGATGGCTATATCCCGTCAGATCAGATTCAGGACCTGGCGGAGCTTCGGCAACCGGGCATCTGCCAGGGGCGTGATCCCGAGCGCACGCCTATGCAGTGGGATGGCTCGCTGCCGAATGCGGGCTTCACGGACGGCAAACCTTGGTTGCCGATTGCGACGGCGACGAGCGTGCGCGAACAGGACGGCGACATGTCGAGCATGTTGTCGCTGTATCGGCGGCTGTTGGCCTTGCGGCGCAGCAACGCCGCTCTTGTGCAGGGGACGTTAGAGAACGTCGTTGCTTACGGCGACGTGCTGACCTATGAACGGCGATACGGCAATCAAAGCGTCTTCATCGCGCTGAATATGGGCGTCGAAGATGCCACCGTGCAATCGCGTACGGGCATGGTGGCGCTATCGACGGTTAGCACGCGCATCGGTGCGAGCTTTGTCCAGGGTGCCAATCTGCTTGCCGCTAACGAGGCGGTCATCGTGATCGTTTGAGCATGCTTCTGGCGGCTTCACGCCGCGCTCGCGCTCGACCGTCGAAACCGATCACGCAGCGTTCATTGGTGCGGCGCCGGCACTTTCATCCATCGATTCCATCGATGAAACGGCGCTGCGGATGCGACCGGCGATTCGCGCGTCGAGCGGTGTGTACACGAGCATGCTCAGGTCCGGCCGACCATCGACGGCGAACAGCGAGTACTCCATTTCGATGCTCCCGAACACCGGATGCAGCAACCGCTTCACGTGCTGTACTTCGCTGTGGCCGAACACCTGGTTTTCGCGCCACATGCGTTCGAAGTCCGGGCTGGCGCGGCATAGATCGTCGACCAGATCGCCCACCTCGGAAGCGAGCCCCGCGCGCGCCACGTCCGCGCGGAACGTCCCCACGACGAAGCGCGCGACGCTCTCCCAGTCGTGCTGTTTTGCGCGCACGTCCGGGTCGCCGAACAGGAAGCGCAGGATGTTGCGCTGACCCGGCGGCAACGCGCTGTAGTCGGTCAGCACGACCGCTGCCGCGCGATTCCACGCGACGACGTCCCAAGTCGCGGTCTTGATGATCGACGGGCTGGCGTCGAGCGAATCGAGCACGCGCTGCAAGCGCGGGTCCACTGCGTCGGTGGACCGGTAGCGCACTTCCGGCGGCCGCCCGAGGCCCAGCATGAAAAGATGTTCGCGCTCGGTATTCGTCAGCATCAGCGCCGCGCAGATGCGCTCCAGCACCGCGGCGGAAGGCGCGCCGCCACGGCCCTGCTCGAGCCACGTGTACCACGTCGAGCTGATATTCGCGCGCTGCGCCACTTCTTCCCGGCGCAATCCGGGCGTACGCCTGCGGCCCGAGAAGCCGAAGCTGGCCGGATCGAGCCGGGTGCGCCGGCTGCGCAGAAAGTCTCCGAGGGATTGAGCGGGGGTGTTCACTACGATGATTAACCTGTTAGTCGCTTTACCGGGATAAGCTCACTACTTCAATAGCATATTGAATGATCGCATAGTGCGGGCGTGGCTATCCTGGAGACTTGACCATGCGAATCTTTCTGACGGGCGCAACCGGGTTTATCGGCTCGGCTTTGGTGCCCGAACTTATCGAAGCCGGACATCGGGTGATCGGCATGACCCGCTCCGATCAGGGTGCGCAGGCGCTCAGCGCAGCCGGTGCGGAGGTCCATCGCGGCACGCTCGAAGACACCGACAGCCTGCGCAGCGGCGCCGCGAAGGCGGACGCCGTCATCCACCTCGCGTTCGATCACGACTTCTCGCACTTCGTGGAGAACTGCGAGAAGGACAAGCGTGCGATCGCGGCACTTGGCTCGGCGCTGGCCGGCTCGGATCGGCCGCTTCTGATCACGTCTGGCACGGGCGTCGGCAGCCGCGATAACGGGCAGCCGGCCACCGAGGACGTGTTCAACACCAGTCACCCGAACCCGCGCATCGGCTCCGAGCTGGCGGGCAATGCGCTGCTGGAGGCCGGTGTCAACGTGTCGGTGATGCGGCTGCCGCAAGTGCATAACCCGTTCAGGCAGGGCCTCATCACGCCGCTCATCCAGATCGCGCGGGACAAAGGCGTGGTCGCCTACGTGGAGCAGGGACGAAACCGCTGGCCGGCGGGGCATCTGTCGGATGTCGTGCGGCTGTACCGGCTTGCGATCGGGAAGGGCGAACGCGGCGCGCGCTATCACGCGGTCGGCGAAGAGGGCGTTAGCGCCCGCGAGATCGCCGAGGCGCTGGGGCGTGGCCTGAAGTTGCCCGTGGTCTCGATACCGCGCGAGGAAGCGCAGGCGTACTTCGGATGGATGGCGATGTTCGCCGCGCTCGATATGCCGGCATCGAGCGCGCAGACGCGGGCTCGTTTGGGCTGGCAACCGACCGGCCCGACGCTGCTGGCCGATCTGAACGAAGCGCGCTACGTCAAGATGTTGGCGTAGCCTTCGCGGTCGCTGTCATGACGAGACGTTCGAGCAGTCGATCAGTTGTTTGAGGACAACCGAAACGGATTGACGGCCCACATTTCGCCGGCACGCAGATGCTGCCGTCTAAGCGCGAGCCATCGCGCAAGCGGCGTGAGACTGATGCCTGGCGGGACCGAGCCGCCGAACGACTCGGAGACGAACGGCGCGTCATCTTCCGGGCGACGAACGACCTGAACGATGTGCGTGATGCCGCGTGGACGGGGATGATTTATCGCCCACGCGGGTTCTCCCATTTTCAGACCGATGGTCGCGCAACGCGGGAGGGTAAGGGCGGTGATCTCTTGCCCTTCGAGAATGAACCCGGTTCGGGTCTCGATTTCCTGAATGATCCGGTCCGACCAAACCTGCAAGGCCTGCACCGCGTCAGCACTGAATACCGCGCGGCCAGCAGCTTCATTCTCCGCTTGCATCGCGCTCGTGACAAGGAGTCGGGTCCATCCCGAGCAGTCGATGACCGGAGGGTCGGCCGCGAGTCCATCCGACTTTGCGCCGCGCCGATATCCGACTCGCCCCGTGTGGAGCTGCACCAACCGCCACATCGTCATCTCGCCCGCGCTCAATGTCATGGCCCAGACCTTCTCGTTGTCAGCAACAGCCAGCAGCAGCCTCTAACTGCACGCAATCGCCATCATAGATGTCTCACCACACCGCTCGCCAGCTTGCGCAGCTCGTCGAATTGCGTGACGAGTTCGACACACAGAATGAAGGCCAGCATCGCCGAAGGTCCAGGGTAGCGTTCGATCCATCGCAGCAACGGCGTCGCGTAGCGCGTGCGGATCGCATCTCGCGTCATGATCAACGTGATCGCGATTCCCACCGCGGCGCCCACCAGCAAATCGGTCGGGTAGTGAAAGCCGAGCCAGGCGCGCGGAAGGCAAATGAACAGCACGGTATAGAGAAGCGCCAGCGCACCAATGCCTCGCCACACGAGGAAGATGCCGGTGGCGACCGCCATCCACAGCATCGCGTGATCACTGGGGAAGGAGCTCCAGTTGGTCAGCACCGCGTCCTTGAGATCGCCGCTGGCAAAGCGCAGATGCAGGTCGGTGTCATAGACGGGACGCACTCTGAACGGCAGCCAGTGCGTCAGCAGTCTTCCGACGAAGAGCGCCACGAGGCCGCTGACGATCGTGGCGAGAACCATTTCTCGCCGCCATTCGCGGTCCTCGTCTTCCTCGAACCACATCCACCACAGCACCGGGATGAGTACGAGGCCTTTGAAGGTGTACAGGTCGGCAACGGCTTGTATGGATAGGGTCGCGAAATGACCGAAGTGCAGGTGGGACAGATACGTTTCGATGGACGAATCGAAGCTATTCATTATTTTCTATTTCTAAGAAGATTTGAGCCGGTCGCGATGAGGCTCAGCATAATTCATTGCATGCACCGCGTTTTTGGGCGCTTACTTTCACTGACACTTTTTACTGCGGAATTTCATCGCTAACTTTCAGTGACCCGCTGACCGCCCACGACGATGGGATTCGTCAGTGAAAAGCGCCTTCGAAGTCGTCGTGCCGTACGCTGATTCACCGCGCATGACGCGGCGATACACTGTAGCCGGCTCTTTCAAGGAGGCCGTCATGAAGCTGGTCGACTGGAACATTCAGTGGGGCTTAGGCGTCGACGGCCGTGTCGACCTCGGCCGGATCGTGCGGGAAGCACGCGCGTTGTGCGACTTCGATGTCCTGTGTTTGCAGGAAGTCACGCGCGGCTTCAACGAAGAAGCGGTGGCCGGCGGACTGAAAGGCGCGCCATCGTCCGATCAGTTCGCCGAACTTGCCGCTCTGCTGCCGCGGATGACCGTGCTCGATGCGATCGGCTCCGATCTGCCCTCGCTGGGCGCGAGCCGTCATCGGCGGCAGTTCGGCAATGCCATCGCGACCCGCTTACCGGTTCGTCAGGTGCTTCGCCATTCTCTGCCGTGGCCCGCCGACCCAGCCAGGCCGTCGATGCTGCGCGTCGCGCTCGAAGCGGTGCTGGAAGCCGACATCGGTCCGCTTCGTGTGATCTGTACGCACCTCGAGTTCTATTCGGAGAAACAGCGGCTCGCGCAAGTGGAACGATTGCGCGAGTTGCATCACGAAGCGTGCGATCACGCGCGCTCTCCCGCGCGTGGTGAAAAGCCGGACAGCCCGTTTGCCGATACGGCGCGCCCGCTCAGCGCCATTGTCTGCGGAGATTTCAACAGCGCCTTCGAAGACACCGCCTATGGACGGATGCTCGAACCGATCGCCGACGCTCCGTCGTTCGTCGACGCGTGGACCTGCGCGCATTGCGGCGAGCCGCGTGCCGCGACGGTTGGCCTATACGATCACGAGCAATGGCCCGAAGGGCCATTCGCGTGCGATTTCGTTTTCGTCACGCAAGACCTGAGCACACGCGTTGCATTGTGCAATGTCGATCCGCACAGCCGCTCGTCCGATCATCAGCCGATGTGGCTTGAACTGCGCTGAAAGGCCTGGGAATTGCCACTCTCTGATCCGCGCAGGAAAATCTGACCGCCGCAACTTTTGCGGGAATGCTTAAGGATCTGTTAAGAGTTGTTCTGCGATCGTTGAGCCTATCTCCAAGCCATGAAGATAGTGAGCATCGCACATGAATAGCAGCCAGTCGCAAATTCGCGCGCACGCAGTCAGCAAAGTCCCGCAGATCACGCTGGGCTTCTGGATCATCAAGATCGCCGCCACGACGCTTGGCGAAACGGGCGGCGATTGGGTAACCATGTCGCTCAAATTGGGTTATCTGATCGGCACCGCAATATTTGCGGTTATTTTTATCGGGCTGGTCGCCGGACAGATCAGGGCCGAGCGGTTCAATGCCGCGCTGTATTGGGCGACGATCGTCGCAACGACCACGCTCGGTACCACGTTGGCCGACTTCTTCGACCGCTCCGTGGGAGTCGGCTATCCGGGCGGTGTAGCCATCGTCTTCGCGCTTCTTCTTGCGAGCCTGGGCGTCTGGTACAAATCGGAAGGGACGGTGGCGGTGCAGAGCGTGACCACGCCCAAAGCCGAGTGGTTTTACTGGGTGACGATCCTCTTTTCGCAGACCCTGGGCACGGCGTTGGGCGATTGGGTGGCGGGATCGGACGAAGGCGGTCTGGGGCTCGGCTATGAGTACGGCGCGCTGATTTTCGGTGCGGGTCTGCTGATCGTCGGCGCGCTCTATTACTGGTCGCGCCTGTCGCGGACCGCCATTTTCTGGGCGGCGTTCATCCTGACGCGGCCGCTCGGCGCAACCTTGGGGGACTTGCTCGATAAACCCATTTCTCAAGGCGGGCTCGAAATCAGCCGACTCTATGCGTCGGTGGTTCTGGTTTCGTTCATGGCACTTTGCGTGGTCTTGTTACCGCAGCGTCCTGCCGGGCGAGCGATACGGTAGCGGGTGGCAGGCGGCTACGAATGTTCGGTAATAGCCATTGCGTGCCCGGTTCGGCCGCGCGACAACGACGCGCACAACGACCGCATCGACGCATCGATAGCTTGCCCGGAATACCTCCGTTCAATCGAGGCCGACGTGAAGAATTGCTGGACCAGGAAGAGTCCGTTCCTGAGCATGTGGTTAAGCGGCGCCAATACCGTCGCCAACTCAGCGGGTACGAGCGATAGCGGCAGCTAAACGCGCGGCGATCTCCGCATACTGGAGCGCTGTACTCACGCCGCCGAGGCCGAAAAAAAGAAGAATCGCACACCGACGAGTTGACTCGTCCGCTGTCGGACGAATTTGCCGCCTCGCTTGCACTATGGCACACAGGGCGTAACCGGATCGGGCGCAACGCCTATTTGCAACCCAGCCAAATTGTCGCCAGTGTCGCCTGGTCCAAACCGTCAAGCAACGAACCGGCGCGAAAACGGCAAAGAGAAGGAGCGCCATAGTCGGCGCTCCGTTCACTCATGGGTTACAGCAGGCAGGCTTACTGGATCGGAGTCAGGTAAGAGCCCGACAGGAAGCGTTGCGAACTCGGAATGGTCGCCGTGTAGGCCTGAATCGCGGCTGCAAGCTGCGGACGAATCAGGTTACGGTTGTAGTCGTAGATCGAATAGCCGTCACCTTCCCCGTTGCTCGGGTCGCCGTTGCGCACGACATACCAGAACGCCTTTGCCACCGAACCGTTGTTCATCAGAACCTTCAACTGGTTGAATGCGGCCGTTTGTCCGGCGTCCGTACCGTTGGTGCCATTGTTGGTCTCGGTCAGCCAGATCGGCTTCGCGCCGCTGCTGACGAGATTCGACACAGTGGTCAGGAATGCCTGCACCATCATGTCATATTCGGTGCTGCCGAAGTAGGGGTGAACGTCGACGACATCGATCGTGGTGTTCAACGGGCTGGAAGCACTCTTCGCGTTGTTACCCATTGCGTTGATGTAGTCGGTCGCCTGGATCAGCTCGCTGCCTGCGGGCGGTTGCCAGCCGTTATTCGGGTACGCCGAGTTGTAGAAGTACGAGATGCCTTGAGTGTGCAGAACCGTTTTGTAGCCTGCGGACTGGCTTTTCGTGTTCAGGATCTGCCTGGTTTCCGAATAGAGCGTCTTGCTTCGATTCAGAATGTATCCCGAGACACCGTTCGGATCGCCGTAAGATGGGTCCGTAGCGGAGAACGACCAATTGGTTTCATTGAACAGTTCGATGTCGGCCGTAAAGGGCAGAACGACGTCCATGAGCGAGCCGAGATACTTCGTGAACGTGGCGTCGCAGAAGTCGAGTCGCGGTGACGATGCCGTCGGCGGATTCTGGGTGGCCGAGCATTGGTATGCGCTAGCCGGCGCGTACATACCCACCTGGAAGAGAATCTTCATGCCACGGGTGCGTGCGGCGTTCAGAAGCGACTTCAGAAAAGCCACCTTGTTGGGGTCCAGCGTGCTGCCGTCGGCCAGCGTCATGAAGTCCCACGAAGCACCTAGGCGAACCGTTCCGACGCCCAATCCGGAAATCAGATCCAGGTCCTTCGAGCATTCGCCCAGTGCCGTCTGATCCGCACTCCAGAGATTGCAGTTCACGTCCATTGCAAACCGGTCGCTTCCGCTTCCGGTAGGCGGCGGTTGCAGCGATGCGAGTTGCGTGGTGGTGGTGGTGCTGGTGGTTGTGGAGCCAGTGGAGCTGGTGGTACCTGTGGAACTAGTGGTGCCTGTGGTGCTCGTGCTGGTGCGGGTGGCACCCCAACGTGTATGGGCGAACGCTGGCATCGATTGCCCGCACAACAGGGCTACAACGGTGATTACGGAGTAGATTCTGAGTTTCATTGACTTGGTTATAAATTGCTACTGACCGGGGATGGTCCGAGAACGTTGAATTTACGTTTGCCGATGACCATCAGTTCCTGAAAGCGATGGCGCACGTAACGCAAACACGTCAAAGGCGTGAGTCAACTGTCGCTGACATCACGATTGCAAATGGTCTTGAACGGGATATGCAGGATCCGTATGGATCGTCGCGAAACGGTTCAGTCGCCTTGTCCCGCCCTTTGCACCACGGCGCGGTTATAAGGCTGACCGTTCGCCTGAACCGGCGAAGAACCATTGCTGTAGGGCACTACGCCCTTGCTGTACGCCTCCGTAGCCGCGTTCGCGACTGCGTTGGCAGAGAGGGAGTTGGCGGTCACTGATTGCGTGCTGCCATCATCGCTTGTTTCGCCGCCACAACCTGAAACGCTTAGTACTCCGGCGATAAATGCAAGCGCTGAAGCAGTCTTTGCGATCTGAGGAAGCTGACGAAATGACGTTTTTAGTCTTCGAGAGAGTCTGTTAAAAGAGGGCATCTGTCTATTAGGCCAATAGAACCTGGCCGCTAAAACGAACAACGTTCGCGTGATAAGGACGTCGCCACGAAAAATTACGCAACAACACAAAGCACAACTAAAAAACGATCGGATTTTTCGAGAGCGCCCGCGGTCGGACTCGCATGCGGAACTGGTCTTATTTAATCATCAGACTTAATGTGATGTACCGAAAACCCAGCTTCATAATTTTAAATCGGAAGACTGGTGATTAATCGCAAATTGCGAAGTTCTGCCGGTTCGAATCAATATCGATCACGGTTTTGTCTAAGTGATCTGATGAATACGAATGATACAGAATTGAAACAAAATATGCCCCAACGGCTGTAACTAAACGTAACCGAGAGACTTGTGCTACCGGATAGATCCTATCGGTAATGTGTCCTGCTTCCCTTCCCACGCTTATCCAGAGGGGTTCCCATGCGCCAGTGCTGAATTCGCTGAACAGCAAGAGAACCGTTACAAAATTGTTACCTGGCGTTCATAGACAGGCCTGGGCGTTACTTTTCCGCCAATCTATAGTTCTTGGCAGATGGCTGAGGGTCTAATTAAATGCCCCAGTATGTTTTTAGAAAGAAAGACAATGCGGTCGCGGCATTTAGGTGGGCGGCATCGATCGTGTCAAATAAATCGCGGAATGCGAATTTTGTCACGGTTCGTTTTTGTGCTTTGGAGCAAGCAGACGGCTTGGGGCCAGGGGGACCTGCATATCATCGCCAGCGAAACACGTGCAATGGCTCGTCGCTGTCGCGTGCCCCCGGCGATGAAAACGAGCCCGCGATCCATTTTCGCGACTTCGCCACTTCCACTGCCTCACGACGAATCTCGTTCTTTATCTTTCTCTTGCCCGGCAAGAGATGCAGTCATGGTTGATGATTCCACTTTTCGCAGACCCTCGGTACGACGTTAGGCGATTGGGTGGCGGGATCGGACGAAGGCGGTCTGGGGCTTGGCTGAGTACGGCGCGTTGATTTTCGGTGCGGCTCTGCTGATCGTCGGTGCGCTCTATTACTGGAAGAAAAGAACAAAAGGCACGCCGCTGAGCGTACTCGAGACCCTTCCCACCGTGGGGCTTAATCGCCCTTTGCTCGCCAAAGCCGAACAGGCCGGAGCTGCCACGCACGTGGCGCCGTCACCCCCGAAAGCCATTTGAATCCCAACGTAAAGCTTTCAAAAGGCAAAAGCCTTTGCTACCATCGCGCCTCATGAATGCGAATCACTCGCATTTACAACCGAGAGGCGTTTGCTCGCTGGTAGACATGAAGAATCAAAAAAACACACGACCAACAAGGCTCACACTCCATCATCCGATGCAGATTGCAGTTTGGCTGGCCTTTGCCGGCGCCGCGCAATCGGCCTTCGCGCAGAGCGCCGCCAGCGGGGGCGTCGCGGCGCCGGCCGCTGGTTCAAGTGTCACCACGTCGGCAGCGCCACCGGCTAGCGGCGGCGAGCAGGCGCTACCGGCCGTCAACGTCAACGCGGCTGCCCAGACGGATTCGCCGATGCACTTGAGCACACCCGTGGCGGTCGGTGCGCTCGGCACGCGTTCGCAGCTCGACACGCCGTTTTCGACCACAGTCGTGACCGGCGAAGAACTCGCCGACCGTCAGGCGAACAAGCTCGGCGAGGTGTTCGCGGTCGACTCATCGGTCACCGACAACAGCAATGCATATAGCGCGTGGGCCACGTACATCTCGATTCGCGGCCTGCCGATCGACTGGCAGAACGGCTTTCGTATCGACGGCAATCCGTTCATCTCGTACGGCATCACGATGCCTTATGAAAACCTCGAACGCGTCGAACTCCTGAAGGGCCTTGGCGGTTTCATGTACGGCTTCGTGCAGCCGGGCGGCGTCGTCAACTACGTGACGAAGAAGCCGGCGGACCAGCCGGTGACGAGCGTGTCGGCCGGCTACCGGATGGACAGCGTGTTCAGCCAGCACGTCGACCTGAGCCGGCGTTTCGGTCCCGACGACATGTTCGGCGCGCGCATCAACTACACGCACGAGGCGGGCAAGACTTACAACGCGGGCGATATCAATCGCAATTCGCTGGCGGTGTCGCTCGACGGCCGCCTCACGCGCGACCTCGACGTCTACTTCGACGCGATTTACCAGCAAAGCCGCTCGAGCGGCCAGACCCCGGCGATCTACACAGGCAGCTATACGGGCACGAGCCTGCCCGCGACGATCAGCGGCGGCACCAATCTGCTCGGCGGCACCGATCAGCATCTGAACACGAACCTGCAGCTGTACACGGCGGGCGTCAGGTATCAGCTCACGCCGGACTGGTCGTTCGACACGTCGGCGAGCTACAGCAAATCGGCGCGCGACCGCAACGAAAGCACGCTGACCCTGCTGAACCAGGCGGGCGACTACGCCGACAGCCGCTGGAACGGCGATGAAGGCCACCAGGACATCTACTGGCAGGGCGTATTCGAAGGCAAGGTGAAGACCGGCATCTTCACGCATCAACTGGCGCTCGGCGCGTCGTGGCAGTACCAGACGAACGACTACAGCGCCGTTTCGTACTACTTCACGCTGGGCGCCGGCAACTTGTATGAGCCGAACCCGTGGCGCTATTATTCGGGCGCCGGTCTCGACAAATATCGCGCGAACGAGATCACGCAGAAGGCGCTGTTCGCGAGCGACACGATCCAGCTGACGGATCGCTGGTCGCTGCTCGCGGGCCTGCGCTACACGAACTACGATCAGCAGTCGTACAACGTCAACGGCTCGCTCGCGTCGTCTTACGGGCAGAACGGCGTGCTGACGCCGACCGCCGCGCTGATGTACAAGCTCGAACCGCACACCACGCTTTACGCGAGCTACGTGGAGTCGCTCGAGCAAGGCGCGATGGTGGCCGACATCTACGCGAACGCCGGCGCGTTGCTGCGTCCGCTGCGCTCGCGTCAGTACGAGGTCGGCATCAAGAGCGAGCATGAGCGCTGGAGCGCGACGGCCGCGCTGTTCCGCATCGAACGCGGGGCCGCGTACGCGAACAGCCAGAATGTCTACGTGCAGGACGGCAACTCGATCTACGAAGGTCTCGAAGCGGGCGGCAGCGTGCGCGTCGGCCGCAGCTGGCAGGTAACCGGCAACCTGATGCTGCTCGACACCTGGTACGCGAAGGGACAGACCTATAACGGCAACCGCGTGGCCGGAGCGCCGCAGTTCGTCGCCGCCGGCCGCGTGACCTACGACGTGCCCGCCGTGCCGGGCCTGCAGGTCGGCGCGGACGCGAAGTACACGGGTAGCACGAAGGTGCGTCCGGCCGGCAATCTGGAGACTGCCGGCTACATGATCGTGAACGTCGGAGCGAACTATGTGACGCGCATCGGTGGGCACGACGTGACGCTGCGTGCGGCGATCGACAACGTCACGAATCGCCGCTACTGGATGTTCCAGTATTCGGACTACATCGCGCCGGGCGATCCGCGCATGGTCAGCCTGAACGCGAAGATCGATTTCTGATTCGAGTTGCGAGGTTGCGTGGTATTGCGGGCCGTGGCGGGCTCACTGCGCACTGCTGGCGCGCATGGCCCGGTATTCCCGCTGCACGATGTCCATCAGTTCCGCTACCGAAGTCAGCGCGCTCTGTTGCTCGTAGGTTACGCGGCCGCGCTGCATCAACATGATGCGATCCGCGATACCGAGCGTCTGCGCATAGTTGTGCATGATCATGATGATCGACAGGCCGCCCTTTTCCTTCAGGCGCATCAGCAGGTCGATGATGAGCCCGGCCTCGCGCGCGCCCATCGCGGCGAGCGGCTCGTCGAGCAGCAGGATCTTCGCGTTCGAATTCACGGCGCGCGCCACGGCGATCGCCTGGCGCTGGCCGCCCGATAGACGCTCGACGGGCAAATCCACCGAAGGCACGTGTACGCCGATATCGTCGAGGCATTGCGCCGCGCGCTCGCGCATCTGCTTGTGGTCGAGCAGCCTGAACGGTCCGCGTCGCACGATTTCGCGGTTCAGGAACATGTTGTGATAAATGCTCAGCGAATTCGCGAGCGCAAGATCCTGGTACACGCATTCGATGCCGAGCGACCGCGCATGATCGACCGAGCGCAACAGCGTCTCCTCGCCGTCGATGTGGAGCGTGCCGCTCGTTTGCTGATGAAAGCCCGTGAGGATCTTCACGAGCGTGGACTTGCCCGCGCCGTTGTCGCCGAGTATGCCGAGAATCTCGCCCTTGCCGAGCGTGAGGGAGACGCCGTCGAGCGCCGTCACCGCGCCGAAGCGTTTGACGAGGCTGTCGCCGCGCAGCGCGAGCGGGGCGTTCGCCGCGCTGCTCGCAGCGGCCGTGGCATTCACGCCGACGGAGGAGGTTTGCGACTGGTCCATCAGTTTCCACCCTTGCGGCGAATGCGCCCGACGTGGATGTTGAAGATCATCGCCGCCAGAATCGCGGCGCCAAGAATGATGTTGAACGTAAACGCGTTGATGCCGATCAGCGTAAAGCCGTCGTTCAGAATGCCGAGCACCGCCGCGCCGATGAGCCCGCCCACGATGGTGCCTGAGCCGCCCGTGAGCGGCGTGCCGCCGATCACGGCGGCGGCCACCGCGAGGAACATGATCTGGTTGCCGCCCGCTTGCGGGTCGATCGAAGTAATGCGAAAGGCTTCGAGCATGCCGGTGAAGCCCGCGAGTACCGCGGCAAGAATGAAGTTGCCGAGGCGCAGCCGCCTCACGTGAATGCCGGCCTCGCTCGCGCCGAGCGGATTCGCGCCCGCCGCCTGCGTATGCAGGCCCCAGCGTGTGTGCCGCAACAGCACGTGCATCGCGAACGCAATCACCAGGGTCCAGATGATCTCGCTGTAGCCCCACGCGCCCATGAACCCGGCGAACGTGGGCGACCCCGGCGTGGGGGCGGGCGTGCCGCGCGAGATGGTGAGCGTGATGCCGTTGATCAGAAAGAGGGTGCCGAGCGTCGTGACGAACGAGGGCAGCCGCAGCCACACCGTCACCGCGCCGTTCGCGAAGCCGACGACTCCCGCCGCCACGAGCCCCGCGATCACGGCGAGCCACATCGGCGCGCCCGCGTCATTGGCGAACACCATCATGAATGGCGCGAACGCGAACACCATGCCCGCCGACAGATCGATGTCGCCGCCGATCATCAGCATGATTTCGCCGAACGCGATGATCGCCACCGGCGCGATGAACTGCGACAGGTTGACGAGGCTCGCGTTGGTGAGCAGGAAATCGTGGTTCGCGAATTCGAAGTAGGCGGCCAACAGCACGGCCACGAGCAGGATGCGCAGCTCGGCCGCCCATTGGGACGCGAATGAAACGCCCGCGCGCCGGGGCGCGCGGACCGTTTCGGTGTTGCTGGTCTGGTTCACTGTATTCATCAGGCTTTGATTGCACCGGACCGCGGCACGATTTGCTGCTTATCGGTTTTGCCTTCGAACCGCGTCGAGGTATTGAGGTACGGCTCGACGTTGTCCTTGGTCACGAATTTCAGGCCCGTGTTGACTTCAGCCGGCCCGACGAGGCCGCCCGAGCTGAGGAACACGAACGCCTGCATCACCGTATAGAAGCCCTGGACGTAGGGCTGCTGATCGATGGTGAAGTCGAGGAAGCCCTCGTGGATCAGCTGGATGGTGGTGGGCAGCAGGTCGAAGCCGCCGCCGTGCACGCCCTTCGACGGCAGGTTCGATTCCTTCATCACCTGCGCGACGCCCTGCGTGCTGCCAGCATCCACCGCGAACATGCCCTTCAGGTCCTGGTGGCCCAGATAGAACGACTTGATCTTCGACAGCTCCTCGTTGACGGTCGCGCCGGTGGCCACGGTCTGGATGTCGATCTTCTTGCCGGACTTCTTGATGGCATCGCTCGCACCGTCAAGACGCGGCTGGATGTTGAGCTGGCCAGGCGTGGCAATGAACAGCGCGACCATGCCGCTGTCGATCAGGCTCACAATCCGCTCGCCCATCTGGTAGCCCGACTGGTACAGGTCCTGGCCGATATAGGCGAGGCGCGGATTCTTCTTGCCGCGCGGCGCGTCGGCGTTATAGGAGAACACCGGAATGCCGGCGTCGAGCGCGGCCTGGATCGGCTTGTCGAAAGCGCTCGGATCGACGATCGGCACCGCGATGGCGTCGGCCTTCGCGGCAATCGCCGAGTTCACCGCGCGGACCATTTCGCCGGCGTCGGAGGTGGCCGAGCCGGTCCATTGATAGTCCATGTTGAGCAGGCCGCAGGCATCCTGAATGCCGTACTGCGTGGGCACGAAGAAAGGGTTGGTGGTGACGTGATTGACGAACACGATCTTCCACTTCTTGTGCGACGGAAAAGCCGACTCCGCCGCCTGCGCGCTGCCGATCAGCCCGCCCGCGCCGCCTAGCGCACCCATCAGCGAAAGCGCCGCGCCGAGTCCGGCGCCTTGCATCAGCCCCCGCCGCGTCGTGCTGATACCGCTACCGCCGTGTTCCTGATCGTCATCCCGTTGCTGTGCCATCTCATCCTCCGGTTCTTGTCTTCGTTGGTCGATGTGGTCGACGTTGCGTCGATCGTGTGCAGATGCTGGACGGCACCGGGAGTGCGGCGGGGCAGCGAGACTTTGGCGTGGCGACGTGCATCCCCGATTCGGAGGCGCTCGATACGCGCCGTGCGGTACCGCAAAAATGTTAGTGCAGTGCGGTTGCACCGCCTAATCCATGTATACCCGTAACTATTCCGAAGATTGGGATTGCCGGTTCAGAACGCATGATTAGGGGCGGCCGGCGGGCGCGAATGACGGTGTCCGCTGCTACCGATCGACCTGCGAAAGCGCAGCGTGGCAACGCGTGGCGCACTGCAGCAGAAAAGACCCGAACGGCACGGCGCCGGTGACGACGCGCGTTTACCACGAACGGTGGGTCGCCCGGATCGGCGCGGTTCAGCCAGACGAGATCAGGCAGGAACCTGTAATGCGCGTGTTAGCGCAGCTTCACGATGCGCGGCGCTCAAAGCTCCCCGCCCGCCAACACCGTCCCCACATGCGCACGCAAGGTCGGCAGCACTTCACCTTCGAACCACGGATTGCGCTTGAACCACGCGACATTGCGCGGCGACGGATGCGGCAGCGGCATCAGATGCGGTCCAAACTCGGTCCATCTGACGAGCGTATCGGTCAAGGTCGGGCCAAACGAGTCGCCGAGGCCAAAGCGCTGCGCGTATTGCCCGATCAGCAGCGTCAATTTCACCGAACGCATTTGCGCGAGCAATTCGCGATGCCAGCGGGCGGCGCACTCGGGGCGAGGCGGCAGGTCGCCGCTCGCGCCGCGACCCGGAAAACAGAAGCCCATCGGTACGAGAGCGATCTTCGAAGCGTCGTAGAAGGTCGTGTCGTCGACGCCGAGCCACGTGCGCAGACGCGCGCCGCTCGCGTCGCTCCACGGCACGCCCGACGCATGCACGCGCGCGCCTGGCGCCTGCCCGATGATCAGAATGCGCGACTGCGTGGACGCGGCGAGCACGGGGCGGGGCACGTGCGGCAGCACGGGTGCGCACAGCGTGCAGGAGCGGATCTCTTGAAGCAGCGTGTCGAGCGACGTGTCGTGTTGCGACGGACGTTTGGTGGTAACAGCCATAAAGCGGTGCGGGGTGACTGACGTGCAGTCGTGTCGTGGGCCGGCTCAGTTCTGCGCCTGAGCCGGATAGATCAGCGTGCCGTCGGCCTGGGGCTCGACGCCCGGTGTCATCGTGGCGGCGTTCGTGTGATGCGCGTCCATGATGTGCAGCACGGTTTCGTCGTGCATCAGCAGATAGTCCGCAATGATACGCCGGTGGCAACGCCACCAGACCGCCTCCGAGCACATGATCGCGCAGCGCTGCCGATGACCGAGCGTCAGCAATTGTGCCAGTCCTTCGCGGAACGCGTCGCTCATTGCATAGTCGGCATAGTTGCGAAAGGCCGGATGGGTCCAGTAAGCGTTCGGCGATGGCGCATCGTCCTTGCGTTTGCCGCGGCGTCCGCCGAGTGCGGCGAGATGCACGTAGTCGATGTGTTCCGGCGCGAGCGAGGCGGGCAGCGTGTCGCGATTGAACTGCGGGTTGGTCCGCGAGCGCGGGATACTGCGCACGTCGACGAGCAACGCGATCTGCTCGCCTTTCAGCAGATCGACGAATTCCTGCAACGGATGCGTCGAGTGGCCGATCGTGAAAAAAGGGCGTTTCGCTTTCATGCGTGCCTCGCCGACCCTGATAGCGGCGACTACAGATTTACAACGTGTGACGCGGTAACGTCAACCGCGGTCAACCGCGGCTCGATTCAGATGCCGCATGTGCCATGCCTGACGAGCGCGCGCGTGTACGCGCTCGGTCGCGAAGCCCGGGACCCGGGCGACCGAGCCGGGTAGCCATCATTCTGGTATCGAGTGCAACCTTGCTCCCGCGAGTCAGAGTTGCAACAATGCACCCGCGACGGCGCCCGCGCGGCCCGCAGTCGCTTCCGCACTTTCTTTCGACCTGCTTGCACCATGACCGACGGCCTGCCCAATCCTCAACGTGCGTTTGCGTACCTCGCGATCGCCATCGCGATGACGATGTCGGTGCTCGACACCTCGATCGTCAACGTCGCGCTGCCCACCATCAGCAACGACCTCGCGGTATCGCCCGCGAACGCGATCTGGGTCGTCAACGCGTATCAGCTGGCCATCACGGTGTCCTTGCTGCCGCTCGCGGTGCTCGGCGACAGCCGTGGCTACAAGCGGGTCTACTGCTACGGACTCGCGCTCTTCACGCTGGCGTCGTTCGCCTGCGCGAATGCGCACACGCTGCTGGTGCTGGCGGTCGCGCGCGTGTTTCAGGGTTTCGGCGCGGCCGGCATCATGAGCGTGAATATCGCGCTGGTGCGCTTCATCTTTCCGAAGGCACGGCTTGGCGTCGGCGTCGGTTTATCGTCGCTGGTGGTGGCCGTGTCGTCGGCGGCGGGGCCGAGTATCGCGTCGGCGATTCTGTCGGTCGCGCACTGGCAGTGGCTGTTCCTCGTCAACGTCCCGCTCGGCGTGCTGGCGCTGTCGATCGGTGCGCGCACGTTGCCCGCGACGCCGACCTCGGGCGCTCGCCTGAGCGGCTTGAGCGTCGTGCTCAACGCGCTCAGCTTCGGGCTGCTGATCTCCGGTCTGGCGGCTTTCAACCAGGCCGGCGCGACGCAGCGCGCCGCCGTGATGGTCGCGCTCGCACTGGTGGCCGGCGTACTGTTCGTGCGACGCGAAAGCCGGCTCGCGACGCCGATGCTGCCCATTGACCTGCTGCGCATGCCGGTGTTTTCATTGTCGATGGCGACGTCGATCTGCTCGTTCGCGGCGCAGACGATGGCGTACATCGTGCTGCCGTTCTACTTCGAGCAGACGCTGAAGCTGTCGGAAACACAGACCGGTTTGCTGATGACGCCGTGGCCGCTCGTGACCGCGTTGATCGCGCCAATCGCGGGCCGACTGTCCGACCGGATGCAGCCGGGACGCCTCAGCAGCATCGGGCTCGTCGTGTTCGGCTGCGGCCTCGCGTTGCTGTGCCAGCTCGGCGAGACGGCCACGCGGTTCGACATCGTGTGGCGGCTCGCGGTCTGCGGCCTCGGCTTCGGTATCTTTCAGTCGCCGAACAATCGCGTGATCATCGGCAGTGCGCCACGGCATCGCAGCGGCGGCGCGTCCGGCCTGCAATCGATGGGACGTCTGCTCGGCCAGTCGAGCGGCGCGGTGGTGGTGTCCGTCGTGTTCGGGCTCGTGCATGGCCGGCACCTCACGCTGATTGCCGGCATCGCCGCGGCGCTGGCGTTGATCGCCGCCTGCGTGAGTTCGGTGCGGCGTATGACGGAGCACAGCGACGCGCCGCAGGAGCAACAGACCACGCCGACGCGGCCGGTCTCCGAGCGTTGACGTGGACCCGGCGTCATTGCGCCACCCGTGCGTCTACGCGAGATTCGAGGGCGCCGCCTTCAGCACGTCGACGTGCTTCGGAATCAGGCCGAGATCGAGGAACGTATCGGCGATCTGTTGCTGCTCGCCGAGAATGCCGCGGGTAATCGGCTGCGTGCCGAACTGCTGACGCCGCACCACCACGTCCACGACCTGCTTCGGCAGACCCCATAGCTGCGCGAGTTCGCTCGCGAGCTGATCCTTGTTCTGCTGGCCCCACTGATCGACCTTGTCGAGTTCTTCGATCAGGATCCGGATCACGTCGGGATTGTTCGCCGCATAACTCTGCGACGAAAAATAGAACGCGCGATTGCCGACCACGCCGCTTGCATCCGCAATCACGCGAGCGCCGAGCGATTGCTCCGCCGCGGCGAAGAACGGATCCCAGATGACCCACGCGTCGATCGACGCGCGCTCGAACGCGGCGCGTGCATCGGCCGGCGCGAGGAACACCAGCTTCACGTCGCCGTATTGCAGGCCATGCTGACGCAGCAGCTTGACGAGAAAATAATGGACGTTGCTGCCTTTGTTGAGCGCGATCCGTTTGCCCTTCAGGTCGGCGACCGAACGGATCGTCGATTGCGGCGGCACCAGCACGGCTTCCGACTGCGGCCGCTTGACGGTCGCCGCCACATAGACCAACGGGGCGCCGGCGGCTTGCGCGAAGATCGGCGGCGCTTCGCCGACGTCGCCGAAATCGATCGAGCCGACGTTCAGCGCTTCCAGTTGCACGGGGCCGGCCGCGAACTCGGTCCACGTCACCGATACGTTCAGCGGTGCGAGCCGCTTTTCGAGCGTACCGCGGCCCTTCAACAGATTCAGATAGCCCTTCTGGTTGCCGATGCGAAGCGTGCGCGCGTTGCCTTGCGCGAACGCAAGCGGTGCCGCCGCGGCCGCTGCGGCGCCGAGAGAAAGTTTCAGGAAGGTGCGGCGGTCGTGGAGCGTGCGGGTAATGGACATGACGGGCGATACGATCAGGTGGGCAATCAAGAAGGTGGGATGCGCGGCGGCCGAAGCGCCGCCGCTCGTGTCGTGCGTGATTCGCGCGTTAGGTGTGCGTCAGCTCAGTGCTGGGGCGCGCCATCCCATGCCGGCAGCGTGGCGCCGTGATAGACGGTCAGGATCGCCGAAGCGACGTTGGCCTGCTGGTAGCTATCGACGATCGTCTTCACCCACGCCGCGTTCGCGTCTTTCGCATTGACCGCGATGAAGTTGCGATACGGGTTGCCCGGCACCTTCTCCTGCGCGATGCGTTCCTGCGGAATCTTGATGCCCGCTTTGATCGCCCAGTCGGTATTGACGACGGCCGCGTCGAGGTCGCCGATCGCACGGCCGACGATGCCCGCGTCGAGTTCCTTGATCTGGATGTGCTTCGGATTGTCCGCGATGTCGCGCGCGGTCGGCAGCAGACCGACGTCCGGGCGCAGCTTGATCAGTCCGTTCGCCTGCAGCAGAAGCAGCGCGCGGCCTTCGTTGCTCGGATCGTTCGGCACGCCGATCGTCGCGTTCTGCGGCAGCGCCGCGACCGACGTTACTTTGCGCGAGTAGAGACCGATCGGCTGCACATAGGTATAGCCGACGGGCACGATCTGATAGTGGCGCGCCGCGATCTGCGCGTCGAGATACGGCTTGTGCTGGAACGAGTTCGCATCGAGGTCGTGTTCCGCGAGCGCTTCGTTAGGCTGCGTGTAGTCGGAGAACGTCGTGATCTTGACGGTGATGCCCTGCCTGGCGGCATTGGCCGCGACCGCGCGCCACACGTCTTCGTCCTCGCCGGACATGATGCCGACGCGCACCGTTTGTCCCGCCGCGAGCGCGGGTTGCGCGCTGACGATGCCGCATGTAACGAGAACGGAGAATAGTGCGGCCCGGAGTGCTTTGGTCGTAGTCATGTTTTGAAAGCGATCGAAGTGATGGTCCGCAGATCGTAGAGAGGCATTCGTTAGCGCACAAATAATATCGAGCGCTATCGTTATCGCGATTCAGCGCAAGCGGCGGGATGAGGTGCATTGCGCTTCTGGGAATAAGCTAAGTGCAATTCGACGCCATTCGTTAGGGCGTATCCGGACCGCGTGAACAGACTCTTTCAGCCGTCCAGTTCGCCGCGCTGGAATGAAGCGAGCCGTAGCGAGGTTTGCGGACGCTGGCTCGTGCGAATGCAGGCTGGCGCGGATTTCGTTTCAGGTGGCGTGCTGGAACAAAGGTGCGGTCTCGCGCGCGTCGTCCGTCATTTGCTTTAGAACGACACCCTCGTTCTAGCCTGGCGGCGGCGGGGAGCGGCTATGGGAGCCGGAAGGGAGGCGCCGTCTACGGACCGCGACGGCAGACGGTCTTCAGCAGCTAGCGCATCAAGCCTGCGGCGGCAACAGCGCAGCAAGCAGTCGACGCAACTGCGCCGACTCGCTCGCCGACAGCCTTTCAGTGAGAATGCGCTCGACCTGCTCGACGCGCGGACGCAACGCAAAGAGCTGCTTCTTACCGGCAGCGGTGAGAAACAGCACATAGCTGCGCTTGTCGACAGGATCGTCGGCGCGCTCGATCAGGCCGTTGCGCACCATGCGCGCAACGAGATCGGCAATCGTCGAACGATCCACATCGAGTTTGTCTCCGAGTTGCCGCTGACTGACGCCGGGTGTCTCGTGCAAGACCTCGAGCGCCGCGTACTGCACGCTCGTGATCTCCGTGGAAACCTCGCTCAGCCAGACCGCTGCATGGCGCTGTTGGGCACGGCGCACCAGGCTGCCAGTAAATTTGGGGAGCGCGGCGGCGTCTTCAGGTTTGGTCGGCAATTTCGGAGTGTCGGATTTCGTTGTGGTTTAACGCACGCGAAAGATGGGCCGGAAGAAGGCGTTCAACTCCGCGTACGCATTCAAGGGGAGAACATGGGCCACGTATTGATCGGGACGTACCACGACGAGTGCGCCTTGTTCGCGATCGATGCCGCGCTCGTCGAAGATATCAGTCGTCGCGTCGCTCGTAAATGCCTTTTCGTAGTCGATCAGACCGTGCCGACCCTTGCGCGGCAGCAGCAGGGCGGGGATGTCCTGCAAACGCACTTCGCGATGCGGCTGTTGCAGCACGGCGCGCAGATCGAAAACGCTGTCGACGTCGGCTTCTTTCGGCGTGAAGCGCCGCAATACGGAATCAGGCGATTTGTCGAGATGCTCGCACAATGCATCGAGCGCGCGGCGCGATGCGTCCGCGAATGCGTACAGGCGCCAGCGGCCGTCCGCTTGCGCGGCGTGCCCGAGGTGGAACGGCTTTGCATCGGCGAGGCGAACCACCGGCGACGAGTGAAAGCGCGTGCCGATCGCGAAGCCTTTGGCGAGCGCCTGATGCGTCGCTTCACCGGTCAGGGTGGCCGGGCGGTAACGCGTAGCGACGCCAGCCGTGTAGCGGCCCGCACGAACGAAGTACGCCTGAAGCTCGGCGGGATCGACGCCGCCCGCCTCGGGCCGGCTGGGGTCCTTCGGCGGCGCGGCCATCATGGCCGACCATTCCTTGTCGAAATCGATCAGTTCCTGCGCGATGGGTTGGCGCTCATCCGAATACGTGCGGAGCAGATCGGCGTCGCTACGTCCCTCCAGCACCGCGCCGAGCTTCCAGCCTAGATTGAAGCTGTCCTGCATCGACACGTTCATGCCCTGGCCTGCTTTCGCGCTATGCGTGTGGCAGGCATCGCCGGCGATGAACACACGAGGTTCGCGCGAAGAGCCGTCGGCGGCGATCGCGTCGTCGAAGCGGTCGGTGAGGCGCTGCCCGACCTCGTAGACCGAGAACCACGCCACTTCTTTCACGTCGAGCGTATAGGGGTGGAGGATGCGCTGCGCCGTCTCGATGATGCGATCGACCGTGATCTGCTTGATGCTGTCGCGGTTCTCCGGGGTGACATCGCCGAGGTCGACGTAGAAGCGCACGAGATATCCGCCTTCACGGGGGATGATCAGCAGGTTGCCCTTGCTCGCGGACTGGATTGCAGCCTTCAGCCGAATATCCGGAAAGTCGCTGACGGCCAGCGCGTCCATCACGCCCCACGCATGGTTGGCCGCGTCGCCGCGCAGCGTTTGTCCGATGGCGGTGCGCACCCGGCTGCGAGCGCCGTCGCAACCGACGACATAGCGCGCACGCACGGTCACGGTCTCGTCGAGCCGCGCGGGGTCGGTGTGCCGCAGCGTGACCAGCACCGGGTATTCGTTCGTATCATCGCGCTGAAGGTCGACGATTTCGAGGCCATAGTCAGGTTCGATCCGGCGCGCGGAGCGGCGCATCACGTCGAGCAGATATTCCTGGATACGCGCCTGATTGACGATCACGTGTGGAAATTCAGAAAGGCCTGTTTCGGTGTCCTGAACTCGACCGGTACGACCGATCGCGCCGCGGTCATTTGCATCGGGTCGCCAGAAGACCGTTTCATTTACCCAATAGGCTTCTTGCAGCAGACGTTCGCTGAGGCCGAACGCATTGAACATTTCGACCGTACGGCACGCTACGCCATCGGCCTGTCCCATCTGCAACGGTCCGTCGCGACGCTCGACGATGCGCGTGCTGATCGAGGGGAATTGCGACAGCTGCGCCGCCAGCACGAGTCCGGCAGGACCGCTGCCGACGATCAGCACATCGACCGTGTCGGGCATCTGCGCCGCATGCGCATGGCTGATGGCCGGCTCGATCGTCGGATCGCCGACCCGGAAACCGTTGAGATGAAATTGCATGACGTCGTCCTCCGTTCAGTAGATATCCTGCTGAACGGAAATATACTCCGTACACCAACCATTTTAAAGCGCTTTGTGCGTGGATGGATGTTTACCCTGGCTGGGAACCGCGCTGGTGGAATGGCCGTAACGGCCGGGAATGCCGCGTCAGTCCTGCGTCATGCTCGTTGCGCGGTACCTCGACCGGCGGCGGGGCGAAGCACCGTCATGGCGGGTGTAATGGGTGCGGGTGGGGTCGGTGATCGAGCTATCGACCGTGCCGACCGCCGCCATGTCCCCCCCAGTAGCCGCCAACGCCGATGCCCAGACTGACGGACGGCGCGGCGTAATACCCTGGACCATAGCCATAGGCGGGAGCCGGCTCGTAACCGTAGCCATAGCTGGGCGGCGGGGCGACGACGCAGCCAGCCAGGCCGATCGATAGGAGCATTGCAAGAAGTAGCCTAGTCATGATCATTTCCTCCGATTATCGAGGATGAACAGTTCCAGCAACTACCGTACCCAAGGGCGTACCCTTCCATCACGGTTCATCAAGCAGCGGATCTTAGCCGCCGATGATCTCGCGCAGCACATGACGCGTCTCGAGCTGTTCGGACAAACACCCGCTGACCCATTCGCTCATCTGCTGGAAAGAGGGATCGTTGGCCATTTCTTCGCCGAACTCGCGCAGCAACAGCAGATTGACCACCGCACGAAAGAACTGCCGCTCGTCGTCGACACCTGCCGCGCGCAACGTGTCGATCCGCACCCGAATCGCGTCAGGCAGGCTGCCCGCGGTCGACAGCGGTTGACCGGCCCGCATGGAAGCTGCCGCGCTGCGGCCGGAGGCAGTCCGCTCTTCCCGTTGCTGTTTTTCGGCGAGTTGCTGCCGCAGCAACTGCATTGCCTGAGTGAGGGTCGAAATGGGATCCATGGCGCGGCCGCGTATCAGTGACGGGTCTGGTTGTTCTGATAGCCCGACAGCAGCAGATGGTCGTGTTGCGCCGTGGAACTGTCTTCCGTGTGATCCGCTCGCTCGGCCTCGGTGGTCAACTTCTCGATTACCGCGCGGACATAGGCGTTGACCAACGGATGCTGCTGATTGAGTTGCATGCCGCGATTGAGCTTGTCGAGCGCGTCATCGAACCGATCGTCGGCAAGACTCAGCAGGCCATCTTTGAGCACGCGCAACGCGTCGTCCTCGGCCAGCCGATCCAGCGGCAACCAGCTTCGCGATGCCTGTGCAACGAGCCCGTTCAGCAGTTCGAGAAGCCCCAGCATGAAGCTGGCGATGTGAAGATCCGGCGCGAGGGTCACCGCCTGAACGAAATCGGTGCGCGCTTCGCCGTGTCGGCTCTGACTGGCGTAAACCGAGCCGCGCAGGAACCACAGTCGAGCATCCAGCGGCCAGCCGGCGAGCGTTTCGTTCAGCACGTCGAGTGCGTGTTCATCGGTGCCCTGCATGGCGGAGAGGACGGACGACATGATGCCATCGTTGCAGTGCGTAGGGGAATCGTGTTCATGAGTCATGGTTTTAGCCCGTGATATGCAGATGCTGGGTATTGCCGAGCAGGTCGCGCAGATCGAGCAGCGCACCGCGATGCAACTGTGAGATGCGGCCTTTGGTTACGCCGAATATGTCGGCAATCTGCTCCAAGCCCAGTCCATGAAAATAATGGTAGCGGATGATCTTCTGCTCGCGCGCCGGTAATCGTGCGACGGCCGTATGCAATTTCTCGGTTGTCTGCCTCCATGCGATGGTCTGATAAGCGGTTGCAGATGGCGCGGCCTGCGGGGCGGACTCCTCGACTATGCCGGTATCGTCGAGCATGAAGCCGATCGCGAGGCCCGCGGCGAGCGTCGCGAGAGCCTGGAAGGTATCGGATTGCTTGCCCGTGCCAGCGGACGCTGCCAGAGATGCAATACGCTCGCGCTGTATCCGTTTGCGCAGAGCGATCTGTTCCTGCGCATCGCTCAGGCGCTGTACGCCGGTCAACACGTTGCCTCTGAGGCGCGGCGTGCAGAAGGTGCGAAACGACACGCCGCGCTCGGATTTGAATCGGTCGATCGCTTCGAGCAGACCGACGCAGGCAAGCTGCAGAAAGTCCTTGAACTCGACGTCGTCGTGATGCCGCCCTGCGTACAGTTGAGCGGCGAGCGCCCGCGCGTAGGGCAGAAAGTGGGCGAATACGGCTTCGCGCGCTTGCGGACCGCCTTCGTCGCGTAGCGCGGCCCACAGGCCCTCCTCCAACACGGACGCCAGGGTTTCGCCGTGCACTTCATTGGCGTTCGCATCCTGCAGCGGCAGCTTCATTTGAAGCTGCCCAGCACGCCGTGCAGCACGAGGCTCCAGCCGTCCACCAGCACGAACATCAGCACTTTGAGCGGCAATGAGATCGTCGCGGGCGGCACCATCAGCATACCGAGCGACAGCAGCACGCTCGACACGACGAGGTCGATCAGCAGAAACGGCAGCAGGATCACAAAGCCGATCTGAAACGCGACGCGTAGTTCATTGAGGATGAACGCGGGCGTCAACTGCAACAGGCTGACATCAGCTGGTGTCTGCGGCAGTGGCTGTTGCGACATTTCGTACATCAGCCTGAGCTCATCCTCGCGCACCTGGCGCAGCATGAAATCGCGTATCGGCGCGGTACTGGTGTCGAGCGCGTGAGCCAGGTCGATCTGACCGTGCATGAATGGCTGCAGCGCGTCGTGGTTGACTACCTGCAACGTCGGCAGCATCGCGAACACCGTCAGGAACAGCGCGAGGCTGATCAGCACGGGTGTCGGCGGCGTTTCCGGCATGCCGAACGCGTGGCGGATCATCGACAGCACGATGACGATGCGAATGAATGCCGTCATCGACACGATCAGTGCGGGGGCGACGCTGAGCAGAGTGAGTAGTGTCGCAATGCGCACCGTTTCAGATACGCCCTTGCTATTCGCGATGAGTCCGGTCGCGGAACCAGATAGCGACAGCATGCCTGCGTCGGCGCTGTGCGCGATTGGCGCTGCGGCCGCGAATCCGGCATACAGGCAGATGCCGCCTATCGACAGCGCGATCAGCCAGCGCCGTGCGTCGAACCGACTTCGTTGCATCATGCTTCACGCGCTCCGTCGCGCCGATCGTGGGCGTCCAGCAGCTTGACACCGCTTGCATCCGAGGCGAGCAGCACGACGCGGCTGTCGTATTCGATCAGGTGAAGCGTCACGCGCGGGCCGAGACGCAGGGACGCGGCTGCTGCGATTCGCGGCGTGCCGCTCGACCACGAACCGCCCGTGCCGATTCGCTGGCTGCGTCGCAAAAGCAGGATCGCAACGATACCAAGCGCGACGCAACACGCGAGCGCGATGCCGACGCGCATCACGTCGACGCCCGCGAGTGCGAGGCCGGTTGCCGATAACGCCTGTTGGCCTGCTGCCGCGTCGCTGGCGCCTTGCAGCCATGCGGCCGGAGTTGAAGCGGTCATGGATGCGTCGAAATTTCAGTGATGCGGATGCCGAACTGCTCGCCGAGCGCGACGATCTCGGCGCGCGCGACAGTCTTGTCGTTGAGCAACACGTCGACGGTATCGCCGAGATGACGATCGAGTTCGACCACCGCACCGGATTGCAGTGCCAGCAGTTCCTTGATCGACATCTCGGCTGAGCCGAGGCGGATATCGACGGTGACCTTCACTTCTTCGAGCAGCGCCAGCTGCGGATAGGTCGTGTCGCGTTCGTCGTAGTGCGGTTCTTGTTCGGGAAGATCGACACGCGTGACGAGCGCTCGAGTGGATGGGGTACTCAGGGTCATGGGGTAGCGGGCGCGGCTATCGAAGTTAGTTGAATGGAAAATTTGCCGCCGTGCTGTCCGGGCATGCCGGCGGCGATGGGGATGGGTCGTCCGCGATCTGACTGTGCCAACTGCAATGCGATCGGCTCGGTAATCGTATGGTCGAGCCGGATCACGTCGCCAACGGCGAGCGTGGCCAGTTGCGGTACGCTCAGTTCGCACTGCCCGAGCATCGCATGGAGCGACACGCGGCTCGATCCGACGGCGGTGCTGCGAAGCGATTCGGCCCGTGTGTTCGCTGCATGCACCGGCGGATTGCTTAAGGGCAGACGCGACCACAGCGTCGGTGCGCCGCAGACGAGCGTGAGGACGCTCTCGCCGCTCGCGTTGCGCAAGCGGAAGCTGGCCCCGCCGTAGCGAAGCCGCGGCGTATCGACGTTGCTTGTCTTGATGAGGTCCGCGGCAGTCTCGCGTTCTGGCGACAGCGCTGCGCCGATTGCGTCGAGCAGCTCGTCGACGAGCAGTGTTCCGACGTCCGCGAGCACGGGTGCGCATGCGTGCCCGGTCAGCGCGAAGGACTTCGGCAGATCGAGCGCCTCGTTGACCAGCATGGCGATCTGCCGAGGCTCGGCGAACAGCCAGACGTCGTCGCCGATCGACCACGACTCGCATTGGTCCGAACACCGCACGCTGTCGGACGGATCGAGTAGCGCCACGGCTTCGACCATCAGCGCGGGCGTGGCCAGCCATGCCTGCTGCCACGGAGCAAGCGCGCTCGTGAGCCACGCCGCGCCGGCGGCGAGGTCGCGCCCGCCAAGCGGCCTCCAGTGGATCGGCTCGACGCTCATCCCTGACCTCGCATCTGGAACAACTGCATGATCATTTCATTGGCGGTACTGATGACCTGCGACGACGCCTGGAAGCCGCGCTGAATCAGGATCAGCTGCCCAAATTCGGTCGACAGATCGACGTTCGACGCCTCGGTCGCGCCCGCGATCAGTTGACCTACGCCCGCGCCGTTGCTGGCGCGATATTGCGGCGGTGACGCGTGCGATGCATCGAACAGACCATTGCCCTGTTGCACCAGTTGCTGCGAATTCGCAAAGCTCGCGAGCGCGATCGCGCCGAGCTTGTCGGTTTGCCCGTTGGAATACTGCAGCACCAGTTGCCCGTCTATATCGACGTTCATCGACGACAACGTGCCGGTCCCATAGCCGTCCTTGTCCGACACACGCAGGCTCGAGAAGCTGCCAGCGGAGAAGCTGGTGACGCCGGTCGAAAAATCGAGCTTGACGGTGAGCGGCGGCGCGTCGGGGGAAGTCAGCGTGAAATCGATCTGGTCGCGCCCCGGCTCGGGAATACCACCGTTGAACTGCAGCGTGCCCTGCTGGACCGGTATGTTGTTTTCGTCGGTCACCGTCACCTGCCAGCGGCCGGGAACGATGCTCGAATCGGGCGCGAACGCGAGCGTCAGCGCGTGCTCGCCGCCGTTCGCGTCGTAGACGTTGACGTTCGGAATCGAGAAGTTGGTCGAACCCGACGACAGGTTGTCCGAAAAGCGGATCACCGTCGTCGCTTGCGGCGGGCTGATCCGTTTGCCGGCGAGGGAAATCGGACCGAGGCTGCCCGACGCGGTCAAGGCGGCGAGTTTCAATCCCGTTGCCTTGTCCTCGATGAAGCCGTCGTCGCCGACGGCGAACTGACCGGTGCGGGTGTAACGCGCGGTGTTGCCATCGAGCAGCGTCAGAAAGCCGTTGCCCTGAATGGCAAGATCGAGCTGGCCATCACTCGCGCGCAGATCGCCCTGCGCGAAATTCAATGACGAGTAACCGTACTCGACGCCGCTGCCGAATTGCATCGTGTTCATCGCGCCTGGTTCGGCTCGCGCGAACTGTTGACCGTAGTACAGATCGGCGAAGCCTGGCGTCGAGGTCTTGAAGCCCGCGGTGTTCAGGTTCGCGACGTTATTGCTGATGGTTTGCAGGCCTTTCGCGTACGCCGTCAGCCCGCTCATGCCGATGTAAATGCTTGCTAGCATAGAAATCTCCGTTAAGAACCCGTCGTCTGGCGCACCGCGACGATCTGCGAAATATTGGCGTTCGTCAGAAATTCGCCACTCTCGGTTTCGATCGTCAACTGCGGTTGAGAATCCTTGAATGACACGCTCTTGACTACGCCGCTCAGCAGCGCTGTGTCGGTCTGCACGTCGACGTTGCGGCCGAGCAGGCCGAGCGTCTGCGTGGCCGACTGGACCGACAGCAGGTTGTCGATCTTGTCGGTCATCTGGCGTGTCTGTTCGAGCGACGTGAACTGCGCGAGCTGCGAGACGAACTCGAAGTTGTCGACTGGCTTGAGCGGGTCCTGATAGGTGAGCTGCGTCAGGATGATCTGCAGCAGCGATTGCATGTCGAGACCGATCGAATCGATACGGTTGCCGACGTCGCTGGTCGGGCTGATCGGATTAGTAGCCATGAGCGATGCCTTGCGATGTGGTCGGAATGTGTTCGACACCGTTGACGGTGAGCCGCACGGCGCGCGGCATGGCGCGGCGCAACTCGTCGCGGGCGTGCTGGGTGAGCGCTTCGGTTTCGTCAACGTTCGCGTTACCGAGGTTGATGCGCAACGCGACCGACACGCCGGCTTCGCCGGTCATCACGGTCAGGCGATAGGGCGTTGGCGCGCTGCCGGCATTAGCAGCTCGCGCGGCGATCGATGCAGCGGGCGAAGCGGTGCGAGGCACCCTGTGCGGTATGGCGTGGTCGCGCGACAGTACCTCGTGAACAGTGCTTCCCGATGGTGCGAAAGACGAAGTCCCGACCACGATCGGCCACACCGCGCTGCGCATTGCGTTGGCGCCATCGCGATCCAGCATCTCAGGCCCGGTGCCGGGCGCATGCGGTTCAACCTCGACGCGAGCGGATGCCACCGATACGTAGCCATGGGGCTCACTCACATTGTCAGCGGACGGAGAGCGAGCATCGGAGCGTGGATCGAACGCAGGCGCGCTGTCGTCGCGCCCCGCTGGTGCACGTCGCTGTGGTGCGAGCTTCGGATCTTCGCTCATCGCGCCGGCCTTCGCGCCCGACCACATGCCTTTCTCCATCACCCGCAATACCTGGTCGAACGCGGTGGGCCTGGCATCAGGAGCGGTGCGCGAACCTGATGCCGACATCGTTGCATCGCGCCACGGCGAGAATGCAGTGAGCTTCATGGGCGCGTCTCCCGCGACAGATACATGTCCTCGATCCGGCTCGCACTCTGTTCTTCGCGTTGACGTTCGAATTGCCGCCCGGCCCTGGCGGCCACGCCACGAGCGTGCTCGGCTTGCTGTTCCTGGCGCGCCAGCACTGCGCGCTCTCGTTCGACACGGCTTGCGGCATCGCGCGTATCCCGTTGCGCGTGCAGATGGGCGGTGCGAACCGAGGCGAGCGCGCCGGCCCAATTGGACGCGACCTCCGGCGACAAGCCGTCGCGCGCCTGCAACGCATCGCGCCATTGCGCGACATGGGCATCGACGCTCGCACAAAGTGACTGCTCGCGCACGCGACTGCGCTCATGGAGTTGGACGACTCGCACCGTTTCCAGGCGCGCGCGTTCCACTTGCAGTCGACGCAAACCGGCGATTTCTCGCGCCATTTCGAATTGGCGACGTTTTTTCATGGATGACTCTTCATGCAGCGTCCCGCAGCAAAGCGGCGAGCGCGTTGACTGTCGTCGTGCGCGGCGTCGTCACATCCGGCGCCTGGCGCAGGAAATCGAGCAGTGCGGCGCGCTGTTGCAGCGCGCGGTCGAGCGCCGGGTTGCTGCCCGGCGCGTAAAGTCCCGATTCGACGAGCGTGCGCGATGCTTCGTACGCGGCAAGCTGCGCGACGGCTTCGGCGGCGAGCCGCCGTTCATTCGGCTCGGCGACGTACTGCATCACGCGGCTGATGCTGCGCGGCACCTGGATGGCCGGGTAGTGACCCTGCTCGGCGAGTTCGCGCGTCAAGACGATGTGGCCGTCGAGCAGCGCGCGCATCGTCTCGGCCATCGGATCGTCGATGTCGTCGGTCTCGGTGAGCACGGTCATCAGCGCGGTGATCGCACCGCTGTTCCTGATCGCGCCGCATCGCTCGACAATTTTCGGTAGCGCGGCGAACACGCCCGGTGTGTAGGCGCGAACGGTCGGCGGTTCGCCAGCGGCCAGGCCGATCTCGCGCAGCGCGAGCGCATAGCGCGTGACCGAGTCGAGCAGCAGCAGCACGTGCGCGCCCTGCGCGCGAAAATGCTCAGCCACCGACAGCGCCACCAGCACACTGCGGGCGCGCATCACAGCGGGCTGATCTGAGGTCGCGACCACCATCGTCGAGCGGGCGCGCGCGCTGTCCGACAGTGCTCGTTGCCAGAACTCCTCCGCTTCGCGGCCCCGTTCGCCGACGAGGCACAGCACGCAGACGTCGGCTTCGACGTGGCGCGCAAGGCTCGCGAGCAGAGTCGTCTTGCCGACGCCGCTGCCCGCGAAAATGCCCACACGCTGACCGACGCCAAGCGTCAGCAGCCCGTCGAGCGCGCGAATGCCGGTTTCGAGCGGCTCGACCGGCGACAGCCGATCCAGCGGCGGCGTGCTCACGCCGGCGAGCGGCCATGAGGCGTCGCTCGCGGGTAGCGGTGCGCCGCCGTCGAGCGGCCGGCCCAAGGGATCGACGACGCGTCCGAGCCAGCCGGGCCCAACGGAGATCGTGTCTCCAACTCGCATCGCGCACACCGGGTCGCCGACGCAGATCGCGGCCGTCGACGTGTACGGCGCCAGCGTGACGCGGCCCACCTCGACTTTGACGACTTCCGCCTCGCATTGCCGCGGACCTGGTGCGCCGAGTGCGCAGTGCGAGCCGAGCGGCACGCCGGGGCCGTCCGCTTCGACGAACGTCGGCATCACGCGCGTGACCGTGCCGATCCGGGTTGCCGGATCGAGCTGCCGCATGGCGGCGACGTAGCGGTGGAGCGGCGCGCGGTCAGTCATCGGCGCGAAGTTCATCGAGCGTGCGATTCATATGCGAGAGCTGCCGGGGCAGGCTCACGTCGAGTCGACCGAGCTTCAGATCGATCAGGCAAGCGCCGGCAGCCAACTGCGGAGCGGCGTCGACCGTCAGTGCGCTCTGACGTGTGAGCGTGGCAAACGCGTCGCGCAATGCCTCGGCGTCGGGAAAATCGTGCGCGGACACGCGCACGCCAATCGCCGATCCAGCCGCGACCTGCGCGAGGTGATGGCGCGCGGTTTGCACGACGAGCTCCGCATACGCGGCGCTGTCGCCGAGGGTTTTGTGCAGCGCGGCTTGTGCGACATCGAGCGCGAGGCTTTCGATCGCTTGCAGGCGTTCGCGCAACGTAGCGAGCGCCGCGTCAATACCGGCGGCGAGTGCTTCGCGGCGCTGCGCGTGATCGAGCTTGACTTGCGTTACGCCTTTTTCGATGCCTTGTTCCACGCCCTGCTGCCAGGCGGCGCGCTCCCGTTCTTCAAAGTCGCGGATTTGCTCGGCATGCGTTTGCGCGTGCTCCGCGAGTTCGCGTCTGAGTTCGTCGATCTGTACCTGCGCCGCGACGGGTTCCGGCGGTTCCGCGGCGGCGGCGACGGGAACGAGCGGGGCCCGACCGAGCGTCTTGCGAGCGCTGTCGAACGACACCTGCGCGGCTTTGAGCAACAGACTCATGCGGACCGCCCGATCCAGCCGCGAAGCCTCTGGCGGAGTCGCGGCAATTCGACCTGCGACGGCATACCCTCGTCATGAAGGACATCGGCGAGTTGCGCGCAAGCGGCGAGCGCAGCGGTCTTCAATGCCGCGCGCGCACGCTCCGTGATGTCATACGCGAGACCATGCGGCATGAGCACCGCGCGGCGCTCGGGCGGCAACGCAGCGATCACGGCCTCACGGGTCGACGCGCTCACGCAGGACATCAGCCGGCAAAGGAGTTCGTTCGGCAAGGTCACGGCGAGTCGTTCAAGCTGCGATGCGGCGAGTTGCGTGTCTTCAGGCGCCTCACGCTCGCCGGAAATCGCAGTGCTGTCGTCCGTCGCTGGCTCCGTTATGGCCACCACCAAATTGCCGGGTGCGACGCGCGCCGCGTCGGCGAGCAGCGGTCGCAAGCGCGCGCGTTCCTGCTGCGACAGCGCGCTCCAGATCGCCTCGATGTCGTCGATCGCAAGTTCGCTCAGATCGGCAACCACGCGCCTCAGACGGCGTTCGCGCGATGCGTCGTGCTCAGGCGTGGCCATGCGGCTCTCCTTCTTCTGCGAGCAGCGTGCGCAAACGCAGGACATAGACTTCGCGCTGCTGCGGACTCAATGCGCGCGACCGCGAGCGGCGGGAGACTCGGCGCCGACGCACGGCGAGCAACGTAGCCATGATGCCGACGAGCAATAAGGCGGAGCACAAGGCGGCCGGATGAGTCGAGATCCATTGCGCGAGATCCTGGACCACGGCTTGCAGTTGGCGCGAGTAGGTGTCAGTTGCGGCGCGCAATGCGACGGGTTCGGATGTATCGCGAATCGAAGTACCGGCATCCAGATCCGCGCCCGTTTCGGGCTCGACCGGTGCCGCTACGCCTGCATTCGCGGGCGTCGTTAGCGTTGCCGCGCTCGTCGTCGCATCGCCGGAATGGCGCACATAGACGGACAGCACATCGCCGCGCGCGGCGTCGAAGCCGATTGACGCGCCGAGCATTGCGTTGATGCGTGTCATGTCGTCTTGCGGCAGGCCATGGTCGAGCACGATGCCGACCGACAGCCGCCGGATCGAACCGGGTTCCGATACCGTCTGCTCGAGACTGCGATCGGTCCTCGTGCCCTCGACGGACGGCAATGCGGGCAGCGGCGGCGTGCCGGAAGGCGGCAACGTGTGTGCGCTTTTCGTCGACGGCAGCGGGGGCGTGGAGCTGGCCGAACTGTCGGCGTTGACGATCGGCCGGGTGACACCCGACTCGCGCGTCGTGCGCGTTTGCGCGAAGTCGAGCGCGGCGTCGACGCTGACGCTGACATGACGGTCGCCAACGAGCGGGGCAATCTGCGCAAGAATCTTGCGCTCATAGCGCTGCTCGATCGCCTGCTTCAATGTGAAATGCGGGTCGTCGGTCACCGCGGTTTCGCCGGCTTTGGCGCCCGCGACGTCGCCGCGCTGATCGAGCACCGTGACGTCGTTCGCGGACAGTTCGGGTACCGCTGCGGCCACCAGCCGCTGGATGCCGCGCACGGTCTCGGGAGCAAGCGCCTGGCCGTCGCGCATGAATAGCGCCACCGACGCCTTGGGACGCGCCGCATCGCGCCGGAACAGCGACGACTCGGGCAAGGTCAGATGCACGCGCGCGAGGTCGATCTCATCGAGCGTCATGATCGTGCGCGCGAGTTCGCCTTGCAACGCGCGCTGGTAGTTGACCTTCTGCGCGAACTCGGTGAGGCCGAGATCGGAGTTGTTGAACAGCTCGAAACCAACCGCGCCATGCAGACGCAGATCGCTGCTCATCAGCTTCAGACGCAGCGCGCGCGTATCCCCGGCGGGCACCAGAATCGCGGAGGTCTTCTCATCGATGCGGTAGGGCACCTTCTGCTTGTCGAGTTCGGCCACGACCGCGGACGCGTCCTGAGGCTTCAGATCGCGGAACAGGACCTGATAGCCGGGCCGCGACAGGAAGAACGCGGCCGCCATCATGCCGCACAGCAGCAGTGATAACGCGCCGACCATCATGAATTGCCGCTCGCGCGACGCATCGGTAAATAGCGATTTGAAGCGGGACATACTGGCTTCCATTTCAGAGTTGCATCCGCATCAGTTCCTAGTAGCCCTCGACGAGGCGTGAGCGGACCTGCAACGCGAACTGGAGTGACATGCGGGCCTGTTCCAGTGCCATCACGACCTGATGCGGCGGCAGGTCCGCGCCAAGCGCGAAATCGGTCACGGCTGCGTTGGCGGTGCTGAGCTGCGTGTCGACGGATTGCAGGCCATCGACGAGCAGCGCACCGAAGCCGGATTGCGTGCTCGCGCCGAGGCCGGGCTGTACTTGTGACGCAAGCGACGGCGTCAAGCCGGTCTGCCATGTCGGCGCGAGAAAGCCCGGTTCGAGGGCGGCGATTTCAGCGATGCTCATCAGTGGCTTCCAAGTTCGAGCGCACGCATGTACATCGAGCGTGCCGCGTTGAACATCACGGTGTTGGCTTCGTAGACGCGCAGCGTCTGCACCATCAGCGCCATTTCGCCGGCATGATCCAGACCGGGGTAGGACACGAAGCCTTTTGCGTCCGCATGCGGATGCGACGGGTCGTAGACGAGGCGCGGGGGCGCGTCGACCGTCTCGATGCCGTACGTCTGCGCGCCCCCGAGCCCCTGCGTGGCAGTCAGTCCCGCAGCGCCGTTCGCACTGGCCGTGCCGCCGTTGCCGAGCAGACTGGAGAAGTCCGCAGAGGCGAGGCGCGGCCCCGATACGAGCCGTTGCGGCTGATAAGGCGCGCCGCTGGCCGTGCGCGTCGTGCCCGCGTTGGCGAGGTTCTGCGCAATGACTTCCATGCGTTGGCGCTCGACGTCGAGTCCGGAGCGCGCGATCGCGAAGATGGAATCGCTCATCGGTTCAGCCTCCGGCGATCGCGAGCTTCTCGATCTGCATCGTGCGATCGAGCATGCCGAGCAGCATCGCGTAGCGTGCCGACGTTTCGGATGCCGTCGCAATCTCATCGCCGATCCGCACGGTATTCGAGGCGAGCGGCAGCGGTACGTCGATGCGCGGCGCGACACTTGCAATACGCGCGAGCACGCTGGCTGGCGTGTCGCCCGGGTGAGGCGCGGCAGCGTCGCGCAACGCATCCTCGAACGATACGCGTAGCGGCGTGAAATTCGCCGAGCCGGCGTTGGCCACGTTCTGCGCGGTGGCGGTTTGCCGTGCGAACAGCCCGTCGAGGGCCTTGCCGGCGATGGCGGCGACGAAGTTGATGGTCATCGCGGTTGCTCCTGTTATTGAACGATGATGTCGGCGTGCAATGCGCCCGCCGCCTTGATGGCTTCGAGAATCGCAATCACGTCGCGTGTACTGACTCGGCTGCGCGACAGCGCCTGCACGAGTTCGCCGACCGAGCCGTGCGGGAACGTCGCGGCGACGGTCTGGCCGGGTTCGTCGACGGAAAGATCGCTGTTGCCGATCACGAGACTGCGTACGCCGCGGCCCGCGATGCCGATCTGCTCGGGCTGCGACGCCGAGTATTCGGTTGTGACAGTCACACGAATATCGCCGTGCGAGATCGTGATCGGCGAGATGTGCGTGTCGCCGCCGGCGACCACGGTGCCCGTGCGTTCATTGATGACCACACGCGAGTCCTGATCGGGCACGACGCCGAGCGTCTCCACGCGCGCCACATAGCTGTTGAGTGCGCTGCCTTCGCCGGGAGCGCGGATCTGCACGGTTTGCCCGTCGAGCGAGCGTGCGCTGCCGGCGCCGAACGTCTGGTTGATGCGTTGCGCGATGCGCTCGGCCGTGGTCGCGTCCGCGTTGCGCAGCACGAAGTTCAGATAGCCGTCCTGCGTGACGAGCTCAGCGCGCACAGGTACTTCGACGATCGCGCCTTGCGGCACAGTACCGACCGTCGGATGATTTTTCTGGCGCAGGTTGCCGTTGGCGTCGAAGCGGTAGCCGCCGACCGTGATCGGGCCTTGCGCGAGGGCGTAGGTCTTGCGGTCGGGGCCGCGCAGCGGCGTCATGATCAGCGTGCCGCCCGACAGGCTGCGTGCATCGCCCATCGATGTGACGTTGATGTCGATCCGGTCGCCGACGTTGGCGGTGGGCGGCAGCGAGGCCGTAATCATGACCATGGCGACGTTGCGGCTCTGGATCTGGTCCTGGGTCAGATTCAGATCGAACTGCGACATCATGTTCACCATGGCCTGGCGCGTGGCCTGATTGCGCGGCGTGTCGCCCGAGCCCGCCAGACCCGACACGATGCCGTAGCCGACGAGCAGGTTGTCGCGCCAGCCGAGAAAGCGTCCGAGGTCTTTGAGGCGTACTTCGTTGGCCGCGTGCGCCGGCCCGCTGACGGTGGCCCACGCGCAGACGAGCAGCAGCAGGGCGCGGGTGAGCCGCGTCGCGCGGGAAGAGAGTCGCATTACCATAAGCCCAACCATGCAAGAAAGCGGGGAATCAGGCCGGGCTTCGACCGATCGGTGATGAAGCCTTCGCCGACATAGTCGATCTTCGCGTCCGCGAGGCGGCTCGACTGCACCGTGTTGTTCGCCGCGATGTCGACCGCGCGTACGCGGCCTTGAAGGTGAATGAGCGTCTTTTCGCCGTTGACGTCGATGGCCTGTTCGCCCGCGACGATCAGGTCGCCATTGGCTTCAGTCGACTCGACGCGCGCGCTGATCTGCGCGAGCAAACGGCCCGTGCGCTGGATCTGTCCGCGTCCGCCGTAGTTGTCGCCGAGGCCGATCTGCGCGGCGTTGCCGCCGGCCCACATCGTCGACACGCTGCCTTGCACGGCGACGTTCGTTTTGGTCGACGTGTCTGCGGTATTGCTCGCGGTTGAGTTCTCGTAGACGAGGATCGTGACGATGTCGCCCGGGCGCGACGCGCGGCGGTCCGAGGTCAGCGACTGGTAGGTGTCGCTCTGGAACAGGTCAGCGGCGTGGGCGGGCGTCAAAGTGCACCAGGCGATGCCCACGGTTGCCAGCGTTGAACGGATCTTGTGTTGCATGAATGAGTTACTTCGACAGCGAGGTGGTTGCGGGAATGGCTACGATGTCGCGATCGCCTGTCGCGATCATGGTTGCGCGGCCACTAGCGCTGTCCGTTAATGCAATGCCGGTTCGCGAGACGGTGACGGCACCCGTCCGTACGACGGCCACGACGCTTTCGCCCCGGCTGACCTGAGCGAGACGTTGTGCGGGGATGCCGGTTATGACGTCGCCGCGCATGAGGTCTCGAGCCGCACGTGCGAGGTGTGCTTTGTCATCGTAATGAACGCCAGGTGCGACCGCTTTTTGCTGGCAGGCGATATCACTGACGCTGTCGAACGTGATTGCCTCGCCCTTCGCGAGATCGCGAACGAGTTCGACGCAGCGTGCCGACGGTGCAGACCGGACTTCGCGCGCCGGATCAGGCGTAGCGCGAACGGGGCGGCTGATGATGATGGCAGGTTGTCCGTCCTGCGTCGCAAGCCATGGCGTGAGAGCCGGAATCTGCCGTCGAGCCGCTTCGGCGAGACGACGCGGCTCGATGGCAACACTCGCTTCCGCTTCGCGCAATCTCGCGACGACGAGCCCGGCCGCCTGCTTTTGCAGGCCGAAAGGCAGAGCGCCCAGGTCCGCGACATCGCCGAATCGCACGATGCTGCTGTCGAAGTCGGCGACGTTGCGGAGTGTGAGCGTTGTGCTGGACGCATGAGTCGCTGCGCTCACCACCATGCAGCCAAGCGCGATGGTTAACGGGTCGAGCCAGCGCAAACGGGTAGACGACATAAGACCGGGCGCATGTGGATTGAACACGTGGCGGCCTTATCTGATCGAGAGTGCGAAGCCGGCGACTACCTCACGCAACGGAAAGGTTGACCAGTCGGTGAAGTTCAGTACGCCACCGATCTCCTCGCCGTTGGGGCCGTAAAACCGGCCACTGATCCTTCCGGTCGATGGATAGCCGTCGTTCGACTTGAGATCGCATGAGAACATGTTGTTGACGGCATCGATGTCGGCGTCGCAGGCGAACAGAGGCAGTGACATTTCGGCTTCGGCGGTACTCCAGTCATTTACCACCGAGATCCTGGTCACCTTCGGCACCTGAAAAGAGATCGTCCTCCGGGCCATATCGGCCGTGCCCTGAATGACAGCCCCAGCGAGCGGAAGGAGCGGCGAGCTTACCCAGTCGGACTCATAGCGCGACTTGCCGACTAGCGGTCCGGCATACATGCGCGAGCGAATCTGGCCAAGGTCTTCCGGGCGGGTCTGGCTGCCGAATGCGAATCCGCCCGACGTAACCGAATAGTCGGTGTAAACGCCGGTTCGGACTGCTTCCCAGGCGCCGGCCGCGACATAACCGCTTCCGTTCTGTCCGCGAATGACCGCGAACTTCAATGGACTACCGGATGAGATGTCGTAGTTGACGCCAAGAATCTGCTTCTGAGTATTTGTCAGCGAGACCGCGAGTTCGTTGAACGTCGGCGCGGTGGGTGCGCCGTCGACGCTGGCCGTGGCCGGCATGCTTGCGCCGAGCTGCGACAGATAGCCGCCAGCAACCGTCGATCCGGATATCTGCCGGAGTTTGATATCTCCGGCGACCGGGTTCGCAATGTTGGCGATCACGGCAACAGGATCTGGCGGAACGATGTACTTGAGCGTCGAACGAGCGATCATCACCACGCTTTGCACACCTTCGATCGGCCCGAGCGGTAAGTCGGCCATCTTCACGTATCCCGGCTTTTGCGGCGGGACTTCACCGTCGGGCACTGGCGTGGCGCCTGTGTTGTCGGGAGGCAAGATTGGCTCGCCCGGTGGTGTGACGGCAGGCGTTGTTGGGCCAGACATGTTGACGCCGCCCGGATCCCGGTCGGGATCCGAGGAAGCGTTCAGTTCGCTGGCGTTGGGTGAACGCGCATCGTCCGGGTTATCGCCGCCACAGCCGATGAGAGCGAGCGTGCAACACGCTGCAAGGAGGGTCTTTTTGAACGTAAATTGCATGGTGCGTTTTTTGGATTCCTGTAGCTGTCAAATGTCGATCAATGCGTTCCAGCGCTGCTTACCGCTTCAACCCATTCGCAATCGCCATCAACTCATCGCCGGCCTGCACGAGTCGCGCGTTCGACGCATAGGCACGCTGGTACAGCATCAGACTGACGAGCTCATCCGACAGCGACACGTTCGACGCTTCGCTAAACCCCTGCGCCAACGTTCCCGCGTTGTCTTCGCCGGGGCGCACGCGGCTCACTGTGATGCCGTCGTCCTGAATGCGATAGACACCGTCGCCGGCCGACTGCAACGTGCGTACATCGGTGGGCATCACGAGTTCGATTTCGCTGAGGTCGACCGGGTCCACCTGGTTCGGCAGAATTGCCTGCACCTGGCCGGTGGCCGAAATAGTGATGCCGGACGCGTCGCGCGGAACGGAAATCATCGGCTTGAGCGGCAGGCCGTTCGGCGCCGTCAGATAGCCGTCGGTCCCAACGTGCAGCGTGCCGCCGCGCCACAACGTGGCCGGACCCGAGTCCGACGCCAGTTCGATGAAACCGTCGCCGCGAATCGCGAGATCGAGCGCGCTGCCGGTCGGGCGCAACTCGCCCGCCGAGAAAACGTGCGGCGACGGATCGGCTGCCACACCCGCGGCGGTGGCGATGGTTTCGTTGACCGCGGCGCGGCTGAGTGGCGCGGCCGCCGACGTCAGCAACTCGCTGAAGGACACCGTGCCGCGCTTGAACGCGGGCGTGTTCATGTTCGCAATGTTGTTCGCGGTGACGTCGACGGCTGTCTGCTGCGCGTTCAAGCCCATCGCACCGATATAGAAAACGTTGTTCACGATTACATGTCTCCCAAACGCTGTAAAACGGTGCCGACCATGTCGTCATACGCGTGCACGAGCTTCTGGCCGGACTCGACGCGGCGCATTGCGTCCATCATCTGCATCATGTCGTTGCCGACCGACACGTTCGACGATTCGATAAAGCCCTGGGTGATGTGCGGCTGTTCGCTGTCGATGGCCTGCGCGTCAGCCGCATGGAACAGGCCGTCCGCGCCGCGCCTGAGTTGCGTCGGATCCACGAAAGTCGCCACACGTATCACGGCCGAAGGCGAACCGTCGTCAATCAGCGTGCCGTCGCTCGCGAGTTGCCAGTTGTTCGAACGCAGGACTACGTCGCCGCCGCCCGCGGCCTGCAACGCCCATCCCTGGGAGGTGACGAGACGGCCGTCGGCATCGCGCTGGAATGCGCCGAGCCGCGTGTAGGCCGGGCCATCTGCGGTCATCACCTCGAAGAAACCGGTCCCGCCGATCGACAGATCGAGCGGATTCCCGGTGTGGACCAGCTTGCCGGCGGAGAAATCGGTTGCGATGCCGGTTGGCGGCCGCGTGAGCGCGGCGGACCCAGGGACGGTTCCGCTGAGTCCGGCCGCAAGCACGTCGTCGAATGCGATCTGCCGCTTGTAGCCCGGCGTGGCCACGTTCGCGAGGTTTTGCCCGGCGGTTTCGATCCGGCGCGTTTCGTGCGAGATCAAGCTGGCCGCGACAGTCATCATGTTGTCCATCAGAAGTCCGTTTTAGTTGGCAGGCGGGTGGGCGGGCGGATCGACACTCAGGCGGCGAGCGGTGTGGCGTTCGAGGTCTGCGCGGCGCGCGCGGGAGCCCGAGGCGCGGCCGCATCGAGACTGACCATCGCGAACGATTTGAGGCTGATCGAGTGCGGAACCTCGTTCATCGACAGCACCGCGAGGCGTGGCGCGACACGATGCGTGAAGGTCTTCAAATGGCGGCGAATCTCCGGACGGCACAGCAACACAGGTTTGAGGTTTTGTCGCATCATCGCGTCGACCTGCGCGGCAAGCCGCGCGAGAAAACTTTCTGCCAGACGCGGATCGAGCACGAACGCCCCGGCGCCGTCGGCGCCTTGCAGGTTCTGCACGATCGAGTTTTCGAGCGCGGGGTCGAGCGTCAGCACCGCGAGCGCATCGTGGTCGCCCTGGATCGCCTGACAGATGCCGAGGCCGAGCCGCTGGCGCACACGCTCGCTCAACGCGGCCGGGTCTTTCTCATGCCGACCTGCGTCGACCAGCACTTCGACGATCAGACCGATATTGCGGATCGCGACCTGCTCGGTCAGCAGGTTCTGCAAAACGCGTTGCACGTCACTGACCGCGAGCACGTTCGGCACGAGTTCCTCGACGAGGCCAGGTGTGCGGGAGCGCACACTCTCGAGCATCGCCACGACTTCCGTGCGCGACAGCAACGCAGGCACGTTGGCCTTGATGACCTCGGTGACGTGCGTGATCAGCACGGTCAGCGGATCGACCGCGGTATAGCCGAGCGAGCGCGCGCGTGACAGGTCGGCCGTATCGATCCATACCGCAGGCAGTCCGAATGCCGGATCGTGAGTGGCGATGCCTGACACATTCTCGCCTTTGTCCGACGAGTGAATAGCGAGTGTCTTGTCCGGATACAGCGTTGCCTGACCGAAGCGGTCGCCGAACAGCAGGATCCGATAGTCGTTGGAACCGAGCTGCGCGCCGTCGCGAAACACGACGGGCGGAATCGAGACGCCCATCTCGGCTGCGTACTGTTTGCGAAACGCCGCGATGCGTTCAGCCAGCACGCTTTGCATCGGGATCCATGCGGCCGTCAGCGCGGCGCCGAACGATACTTCTATGGCAGGCAGGTCGGACGGTTCATTCGGCGTGGGCGCGAGTCCGCTTTCTCCATCTGCCGCGGATCCGTCAGCCGGTGCCGCACTTCGATTGCGGCGCGCGATCCACCACGCGCCGCACGCGATAGCCGCCAGGATCAACACTGGCCACTTTGGCATGCCCGGCAGCGCGAGCAGGCCGGTCAGCGCGACCATCACGAGGATCTGGATCTTCGGGAATTGCACGAGTTGGCGCAGCACCTCGTTGCCGAGTTCCCCATCGGCAGATGAGCGTGTGACGATGATGCCGGTCGCGACGGATATGATCAGCGCGGGCACCTGTGTGACGATGCCGTCGCCGATCGTCAGCAGCGTGAAAGTCTGCATCGCCTGGCCGAGCGGCATGCCCATCTGCGCGACCCCGACCGCCCAGCCACCGAGAATGTCGATCAGCAGGATCACGATGCCGGCAACCGCATCGCCTTTGACGAACTTGCTTGCGCCATCCATCGAACCATAGAACCCGGCTTCCTTTTCGAGCGCCTTGCGCCGCCGCTTCGCTTCGTCCTGATCGATGAGACCCATGTTGAGATCTGCGTCGATACTCATCTGCTGGCCGGGCATCGCGTCGAGCACGAAGCGTGCGGCGACTTCCGACACGCGCTGCGCGCCGGTCGTAACCACCACGTATTGCACGACGATCAGGATAAAGAAGACGATCAGGCCAATGACGAAGTTACCCTGCACGACGAATGCGCCGATTGCCGCGATGACCTGGCCCGCTTCGGCGCCGGACAGAATCAGCCGGGTCGCGGCGATGTTCAACGACAGGCGGAACAGCGTCGCAATCAGCAGCAGCGAAGGGAACGTCGAGAACTCGACGGGCCGTGACACGTAAAACGTCATCAACAGGATCGTGAACGCAAATGCGAAATTGACGATGATGAAGAGGTCCAGCGCCCCCGCCGGAATGGGCGTAAACAACAGCAACAGGATCGCGACGACGGCAAAGACGAGCGCGAGATCGGAATGGTTGCGTAGACGTGATTGAAGCGTCATGCGGACACCGCCTGCGACGGCGCGCGTCGCGCCTGCAAATAGATCGCCGCGGTATCGCGATACAGGTCGCCCGGCACCTCGCGGTCGAGCGCTGCCTTGAAATAGAGCGCGCGAGCGAAGCGTGGTGACTCGATGACCGGTACGCCATAGACGAAGGCGAGCTTCTTCAGACGCAACGCGAAATCGCCGGCGCCTTTGGCGACGACATGCGGCGCGGCCATCCGTGACGGATCGTATTTCAGGCCGACCGCATAGTGCGTCGGGTTCGCGACGAGCACGTCCGCACTACGCACCGCCTTCATGCTGCGCGAGCGCTGCAGCAATTCGCGCTGCAACTGGCGGCGGCGCTGCTTGATGCGCGGATCGCCTTCGCGCTGTTTCATTTCCTGCTTCTGCTCGTAGCGGCTCATACGCATCTTCTTCGCGAACGCGTGCCGCACCAGCACCTGGTCGATCAACGCGAACACAGAGGCGGCCGCAAGAAGCAAAAACAGCAGGTGGATGCCGCTCATGAGCAGCGTCTGCGCAATGCGTAGCGCGGACAGGTCTTCATGCGCGAGCGAAACGGCCGCATCGACGATCGTGAAACGGATGATCGCGACATAGACGACCATCTTGAAGCACGCCTTGGCGGCTTCGATCAGTGTCTGCATCGAGAAAACACGCTTGAATCCCTGCAGCGGATTCAGCTTGCTGGTGTCGAGTTTCAGTGCGCCGGAGGCGAACAGAAAGCCGGTCTGCATGACCGCTGACAACAGCGCGCTACCCATTGCAATTGTGATGAGCGGTGCAAGCACATGCGCAGCCTGCGATAGCAGCGTGCCCGCGACGACCAGCATTGCGCCGCCGCTTGCGCCGAGCGCCGCCGCTTCGCTCAGCGCTCGTGCGCTGAGCGAAGAGAGACGCGCAGCCATTTCTCCGCCCCACACCGACAGATAGCCCGTGCTCGCAAGCAGACTCAGCACCATGCCGAGCTCCTGGCTGCGCGGCACCATGCCTTTCTTGCGCGCCTGCTCGAGCTTGTAGGCGGTGGCCTGTTCCGATTTGTTCTGTTCCGTGTCCGACATGGCTAATCCAAAGACGGTACGAACGCCAATGCGTGCGTGAGCAAACGCAATGTCGCAGGCGCGAGAAGACCAGCCGATAGCGCCATCGTGACGAGCGTCGCGATGGTCTTGATCTGCAGACCTAGCATCAGTGCATTCATTTGTGGCAACGCGCGAGACAGAAACGCGATCGATATGTCGATCAGAAATAGCGTGACCATCGCCACTGCAATGACCGACAGGCCCATGCCGAGCGCAACGCTGAAATAGGCGATTAGCGCCTCGGGAGTGACGGCGAGTCGAGCGTAGCCGACGGGAATGACGCTTGTTATTGCCATTAAGAGCCGGAGCAGTTCGAGATGACCGCTCGAAGCAAAAAACAGCAGGCCCGCGACGAGCGTGAGTATCGTGCCGAACAGCGGCGCCTGCGCGCGCGAACCGGGATCGATCACCATCGCGAGACCGTAGCCCGCCTGGACGTCGAGCACGCGGCCCGCGAACGTCAGCGCGGCAAACGCGGCCTGGAATGCGAAGGAGATCGCGAGGCCCAGCATCAATTCAGCTGCGGCGGCGATGAGCAGCGCTGCGCCATCCGTGTAGATGTCGGGTGTGATGTTGTGTGCAAGACAAGCGGCGAATGCCAGCACGAGGCATACGCGTACCCGCACGGGCACCTGCGTTTGTGAAAACGGCGGCGCGAGCACGAATACCGGGCCGATTCGTAACGACAGAAGAAGAACGCCGAGCGTCCAGATCGTGCTGGATTCGATTGCCATTGCGTTAGCCGAGATTCGGAATGCTGCGAAAAAGCGATGCGGCGAAGCCCGTGAGACGCGCAAGCATCCATGGGGCGAGCGCAACCGTCACGATGACGGCAACCGCGAGTTTCGGCACATAGCTCAGGCTCATTTCCTGCAATTGCGTAACGACCTGAAAGACGCTGATCAGCAGACCGACCACGAGCGTGGCAATAACAATTGGCCCGGCAATGAGGAAGCTGTTCCAGAACAGCTGCGTCATCATTTGGAGTGCCTGGTCTGCCGACATGAATGCGGTCCCGTGTTTATGTGGAACGCATTATCGTGAGTTTTCTTTCTAATTGGAAGCTTTGAGATTTGAGATAATTAGCTTTGCGAACAAACACTCAATGTAATCAGGAAGATGCGGATTTATATCAAAATTATCGCGCGCCGGTTGTTTTTAAGATGTCTTCCATTTCAAATATATTTGACTATTCGTTAAGGCATCGGAAGTTAATTCGGACGATTCTTAAATCGTAAAGAATGAATGCGCGCGAGCGCCTGTGCAATGGTCTTTCCCTGGGCGTCGACAGGGCGGTGAAGTGCGGCGTCGAGAATGACGTTGGCAACGTCCTGATGCCCGGCCTGCGCTTCCAGCAGGCTTTGCGCTAGCGTTGCCGATAGACACGCGGGGTCGAGACGCAAGGCGATCTTTGCCTGAGTGCGCGCCTCGTCGAGTTTTCCCTCCTTGAGCGCTACAACGGCCAGCGAGCCTGGCACCTCCGCGAAGCCGCGATCGATGCGTCCGCCCTGCTCAAGGCGTGCACGTGCCTGCGCGAGATCACCGTTCAGCAGATGAGCCCACCCCGCCGCGACCCACGAGCCGGCATGATTTCCGAATGACTGGGCCGCCACGTCAATCTGCTGCGCCGCTTGCGCGAACTGGTGCTGTTCCAGTAGCGCAAGCCCGTTGCCCAGATGGGCGCGGCTGTTGGTCGGTCGCATTTCCAGTGCCCGGGCGAATAGCGCGATGGCATCGTCGGAATGCCCATCGTTAAGGGCGAGCAGGCCGCTTACCGTGAGGCCGTCGGAGACGTTCATCGCTCTCGCAGCGAACTCGCCCGCGCCCGCGATGTCTTCGGCATCGAATAGCGCGGTTGCGACGCACCCGCAGACTTCGGCGCCAACCTGCGGATGATCCGCGTGCCGAGCGCCAAATTCGATGACTTCGTCAAGCAGACCCAGATGGTGCAGTAAATGGAGCTTGAGCGTGATGGCCTGTGGCACGACGGCGAATATATCGTCTCCGAGCAGCGCGATTGCCTCGTTGCTGTGGCCCAGCAGGGCGTGTGCGTAAGCACTGTTATAGAGAATAACCGGGTCGCTCTGAAAGTCCGGTAATGCGGCGAATGCGCGGAGTGCTTCCTCGAAGCGGCCGCCAGCCATTGCACATAGCCCGCGCAGATGCATCGATGCGGGCGGTACGGCACCGAGTGCCTGCTGTCGTGCGAGAAGCTCTTCGCACAGATCGAGTCGCTGCTCGTCGAATGCGCACGCCGCGGCGTCGCCAAGTAGCGCTGCGTTGCCCGGATCGGACTCGATGTACCCAAGCAGGCGAGCGAGTCGTTCGGATATCGAAGCAGTGTCTTGTCCCGGAAAGATTGTCATGGCGTTTGCTGCGGTGATTAACCGGATCGGAAAGTAGGAGCGCAAAAGCGCAGTGATTTTTAGCATAGCAGTCCGTGAGTGCTATCGCAAAGATCGGACGGAGATGTGGGCGTCGCCGGGAAAACAATTCTGAGATAAATGAACGGACTGCCAACAAAATCGTAACAGCGTCGCGATTTCGCTAAACGGTTCGAAAAATCTGCGGATAACTTGTTCGGAAGCCCGCTCGGCGAACCGGCGCGGATGGCATAACGAACAGATACACGAGGCTTGGATGGTAGCGATCGTCACGGGTAATGGATTGGGTTTGCAGTCGTCGTCGGCACTGGGGTTGGGAGCGCGAGGGGAGATTGGTAACGCGTCGGTCGGGCAGACCGGAGAGCAGGTCTATGTCAACGCCGCGAACGGCAACCTGGTGATCCAGGACCGCGATCAGTTGCTGCTCGGGCAAGGGGTGAACAGCGCCGTCTATCGCGCGTATAACAGCCTGGGGCAGTTTGCCGGCGACAACTGGCGGCCGGGCGGGTCGCGCACGGTCGATGGTCTCACGGGTGCGCTGAATACTGCTGGAAGCACCGTGACGCTCACCGATTGGGACGGTTCGACAACGGTGTACCAGTACAACGCGTCATTGAACGTGTACGTGTCCACGGCGGCGATTGGGATCAGCGTCGCGCCGAGCGATTTCCAGCCCGGATTTTCACAAACCACCAGCACAGGTGCTCACGCGACACTGTCGTTCGATACGGCCGGTAATAGCTGGCAGTGGAGCGACGGCAGCAACCGCTTGCACGAAACCTACGATGCGGCTCAGGGCGGCCGCATCGTGGCGACTCGCGACAGCGACGGCAATACGGTGAGCTATGTGTACAACGCCGCGGGACAGCTCGCGCAGGTGACGACGGCCGGCGGCGATGCCACCTACCTGGACTACAACGCGGCTGGACAGCTCGTGGCTCTGCGCTCCGTCTATCTCGGTACGGGCAATGGGCTCGTGACGTCGACCGCGATTCACTATGCGTACGACTCGCAGGGACGCCTGTCGCAGGTGCTGGTCGACCTCAGCCCGGAGGACAACAGCATCTCCGATCAGCGGGTGTTCACGACGACCTACACGTACGACGGCGCAAGCACCCGGATCGCTTCGATCAACCAGTCGGACGGTTCGCAGGTGGCGTTCACCTACCAGTTGGTCGATGGCGAATACCGCGTGGCGACGATCGCCGAGAAGGCCGATAACGGCGTCGTGCGACTGACGACGCTCAGCTATGACGCGACGAACAGGAAGACGACCATCACGGATCCGCTCGGGTACAAGCAGGTCCTTACCTTTGACGGCGCTGGGCGGCTGACGAACATCCAGTCGAGTTCGTCTGCGGACGGACAGTGGGAGAACAAGAGTTTTTCCTACGACGCCAATGGCAACCTGTCGATGCTCTCGGATGGCAAAGGCAAAACGATCTACTTTTACTATGACGCCGCGGGCAACCTGACCCGGCAATCGGAAAGCGCAGCCGAGATCTCGCGCACCTACGGACCGCGCAATGAACTGTTGACGGAAACGGTTTGGAACAAGAGCAGCAACTTTGACAACGGCTACGAGAATCAGTACCTGACCACACGCTATGTCTACGACACGGCCGGGCATCTGCTATACGTCGTAACGCCGGAAGGCCGTGTCACGGAGTTCCGGTACAACGCTACGGGTCAGCAGGTCAGCGAGATCCATTACACGGGGCTCGCGTTCGACGTCAGTGCAATGAGTCAGACCGACGCGTTGAGCGAAACGGCGCTGAACGCGTGGGTGGCCGGTCTCGCGAACCCGGGCGCGGCGATCCGTATCGACTCCACCTATGACTACCGGGGCAACGTCGCGACGCTCACCCGCTATGAGAGCCTGCTTTCCGACGGCACCGGCGACGTGGCAGGTGGACTCTGCCAGACCCGCTATGTCTACGATGCCGCGGGCCGTCTGCTGCAGCGTCTGGTCGGCAGTCCGGGCAGCGAGAAGGTCGAGTCGTTCGTGTACGACGGCCTCGGCCGTCTGCTCTCGTCGGTTCAGTTCGACGGCGTGACCACGCTGTATCAGTACGACGACGCGCACCATACGGTTTCAGTGACCTTCGGTAACGGGCTGACCCGAACGTCCACGTATAACGCGGCCGGGGAATTGGTCGTCGTGGTGGACTCGGCGCAGGGCAAGGTTCTGTCGCAGATCAGGAATTACTACGACTCCAACGGCCGCTTGCGCATGACAACCGACGCAAACGGCCTGAATACCCATTACCTGTACAACGGGCGCGGCCAATGTGTCGCGCTGATCGGCGCTGACGGGACTTTGACGGAGTACATCTACGACAAGACGTTTGCCAGGCCGGATCGCACAATCACCTACGCGACGAAGCTGTCGGCCACTCAGTTGGCCTCGCTGACGAATCCCGACGGCACGCCGGTGGAGAAGCTGGGTAGCTCCGTGCTAACGCTCGAGTCTTCACGCCTGCGACCCGCCGCAATGGTCAGCGACCGGGTGGTCGGGTTCTCCTATCTGAACAACTTTGTCGACCATGCCGTGGACGCGGATGGAGTCGTCACGCAGATTCAGTACGACGGATCTGGACGTCCTGTCACGAAGACGGTATTTGCGAACCGGGTCGACACCAGCACGATGCCGACACCGACGCTGCCCATCGCCGATCCGGCGAACGATCGCGTCACACGCTACTTCTACGATCGGGATGGCTTGCTGCGCGGTGAACTCGACCCGGAAGGCTACCTGACCGAGTACCGCTATAACGGCGCCGGGGAGCGCATCGAGACGATCCGCTATGCGTCGGCGACGGACGCGTCGTTGCGTAAAGGGGGGGCGTTCGCGCAATTGATCCCCGTCGGGAGTGCGGATGACATTCACCTGAACTACATCTACGACTCGCGCGGGCTGCTGAGTGCGGCAATCGATGCGGAAGGCTACGTGACGCGCTACCGGTACGACGCCTCGGGCAACGTGGTGGAGCGGATCGTCGGGCAGCGTATCGACCGGTCGCAACTCGATGCGCCACAGCAGGTCACCGTCAGTTTCCGCGCGGCTGCCCAGGCAGCCGCCGCGGTGGAAGTCTGGATCGATGGAGTGCTGGCCGGCAGGCTTACGGTAGCCGCGTCGACGGGTGCGGACTACACGGTGCTCGCGTTCAACGTGATACCGCTCGCAAACCATACTATCGAGTTCCGTTATCCAACGGCGAGGCCGGTGTCGATATCGGATGTGACGCTGGGAGATTCCGCCGAAACCCGCATTCCGGTCAGCCCAGGCAAGATCGCCGGCACGACACAGTTCGGGGTGAGCTATGTGTTCGATATGGCCGCTGCGCTGGACGCAGCGATGACCCCAGGAGTTCTCGAGCGCACCACCTACGATTACGATGCGATGAGCCGTCTGATCCGGCAAACGGCCTATTCGATCGACGGCGATACGACGACCCGTTACACCTACGACGGTCAGGGCAACGCGACAAGCCAATCCACCGGCGATCAGACTTCGACCTATCGCTACGACGCGCAGGGCCGTCTCACCGCGCAACTGAGTGGCGAAGGCAGCGCCGCGCTTGCTGCACTCGGCGCCGGCGCAACGCAGGCGCAGATCGATAACGTGTGGAAGACATGGGGCGTGAGCTATGCCTACGACGCCACTGGCAAACGCACGTCGATGGTGGATGCGAACGGCAACACAACGCACTACTACTACGACGCGGCTGGCCACCTCACGCATGTCGTCAACCCGATGGGTGAAGTCGTCGAGTACCAGTATGATGCGTTCGGCGACGTGACGCAGACGCTGGTCTATGCGACGCGGGTCGCCGCGGGCACTCTGGCCAGTCTCACGGGCGGCCTGCTGACCGATGCGCTCAGAAGCACGTTCACGGCGTTGGGCGATGACGGCAATACCACGCGCACTACTTTCAGCTATAGCCCGGCAGGACGACTCTTGCAGCGCACCGATGCTTTGGGTCTGAACACGCGGTACACGTACGACGCGTTCGGCGAGCAGACTGCAACTGTGCGCGAGATCGCGCCGAACGCCCAGGTGCGGGACACGACCGACTACGATCGGCTCGGCCGGGTAGTCCGGCAGACGACCGATGCAGGCGGGCTGAACCTGATCACGCAGGCGATCTACGACGCGTTTGGCCGTTTGGTCGAATCGGTCGACGCCAATGGGATTGTGCGTCGCCAGGATTACGATCGAAATGGCAATGTGGTGGTGCTGACAGACGGCACAGGCAGCCGGACCACGCTCACCTACGACGCGTTCGGCAACCTGCTCACGCGCACCGACGCCAATGGGAATACGACGATATGGTCGTACACGGAGTTCAACCGCTCCGTGACGATGACCACTGCGGAGGGCATCAAGACCACCAGGTCGTACGACGGCACCGGCCAGATCGTTGCGCTCACTGACGGCCTGGGCAATACGACGCGCTACTCGTACGATCACGACGGCAACCTGATCAGCGTGATCGATGCGACTGGCGCGACGACTACGTCGAGCTACGATCATGCAGGGCATCTGATTGACACCGTCGACGCACGCGGCGTTCACACCACGTACGCTTACGATGCGGCGGGCCGCGTGCTCACGCGTTCGCTCGATCCGTCGGGACTGAATCTCGTCACGCGCTATGAATACGATGCGAAAGGCCAGGCAACGCGCGTGACCGATGCTTCGGGCGTTGTGACGGAGACGCGCTATGACGTCGACGGCCACGCGGTGTCGGTGACGACCGACGTGGGCGGGTTGAACCTCGTCACGACATTCACGTACGATGGCCTCGGCAATATCCTGACCGTGACCGAAGGCGCGGGCAGCGCCAATCCGCGCGTCACGCAGAACGTGTACGACAACGCGGGGCGCCTGGCTAGCACGACCGTCGACCCGGCAAAGCTGAAACTCAAGACCAGCTATCTGTACGACGGCAACGGCAACGTCGTGTCGGTGACCGATCCGTCGGGGGCGGTCACGGGTTACGTGTATGACGCGGAAGGGCGGCAGATCTGGTCGATTGGACGCGTCGGTGAACTCGTCAGGAATGTCTACGATGCCGGCGGGCGTCTGGTATCGCGAACGGCATTTGCCGTCGCGCTGGGCGATCTGCCCGCTACCCTGTCCGACGAGTACATCGCGGGGCGTCTGCTACTTCAGTCTCAGCGCGACCAGACTACCCAGTACGTGTACGACGCAGATGGCCGGGTGCGCTTCGTCATCGACGCGCAGAACAACGTCACCGAGAACATCTACGACGCGGGCGGCAATGTGATCCGCGCGATCGGGTACGCAAGCCCAATCGCGCTCACCGGCGAGCTGAACGCCGACACCGTCGCGAGAGCGCTGGCCTCGCAACCCGCGCAGGCCCACGCGAGCGATCGCACGACGCGCATGGTCTACGACGCGGCCAACCGCCTGACGGCCAGTATCGATGCGCTCGGCTTCGTCACGTGCAACCGCTATGACGCGGGCGGCAATCTGGTCGAACGCACGCAATATTTGACGCCCTATCCGGGCGTCGACAATCCGGACGCGTCGACGCTGCAACTCTGGATTGCGTCGTCGGGTGTGGCGACGACGTCGAAAGATCGCGTGACCACATGGATTTACGATGCCGTCACGCGACCGGTCTACACGATCGACGCCGAAGGCTACGTTACCGAGAACCGCTACGACACCGCGGGTCATCTGGTTGCGACCATCCGTTACGCGGACGCATGCCCGACGGCGCGCGGCGCCGACCAGAAACAGGCTGCCGCGCTGCTGCCGCAAACCATCCGGACTACCGCCGCCGCGACGGCATACGACTACGACAGCGCGGGGCGTTTGACCAGCACGACGAATGCGGCAGGTATCGTCACGCGCTACGAACTGGACGCGCTGGGACGCGCGGTGAACACGAGCGTCGCCGATGGGCTGCCGGAACAGAGCGTCACGCATGTCGTGTTCGACGCGGCGGGACGAATGATCGAGCAGACGCGCGCGTACGGTACGTCAGTTGCTGCCACGTCACGCTACACCTACGACGGCATGGGTCGCGTAATCAGCGAGATCGATCCACGGGGGGTGGAGCTGTCCGAGCGGGACACCGTGTGGGCACTGGCAGAGCGCAAGGCGCGCGGCTATATCGATGCGAATGGCGACGCACTCAGCGCAGCAGCACTGAGCGCCAACCAGCGGAGTAATCTGCAGGCGGCGTATAGCACGCGGTACATCTATAACGCTCGCGGCGACCTGAAACAGAAGACGGATGCGCTCGGTTATTACGAAGGCTACTCGTACGACGCCTTCGGTAACAGGACCGGTTCGGAAGACAAGAACAGGAACATCACCCAGCTCTACTACGACGTACTGAACCGCGTGGTGCAGGTGGTCTCGCCGACGGCGAGCTTCGTACTGACCGAATACAACGCGTTCGGCGATGCGGTCAAGGTGACGCAGGACGCGAAGGCGGTCACCACCATGGAGTACGACGGGCTCGGCCGCCTGGTGAAGTCGACCGACGCCGAGGGGTACAGCGAATCGTACGCGTACGACGCGTTCGGTAGCCGGACTGGCTATACGAACAAGGTCGGCGGCCAGTTTGCGTACACGTATGATCGCCGCGGGTTGCTGATGTCGGAAACGTTGCCGGTGACGTCGGGCGGCAGGCCAGTTGTCAACGCGTTCGAATACGATGCGCGCGGCAATCGCATCACGACGATCGAGGCGCAGGGCCTGACGGAGCAGCGCATTACGCGCTACGTGTATGACCTGCTCGACCGGCAGACCACGATCACCGGTGTCGCGCGCTACACCGCGTATTCCCCCAAGGATACGACCGAGACGCTGACTTACGATGCGCGCGGAAACATCACGTCGCATACCGACGAGAATGGGAACGTCACGGCCTGGTACTACGACGCGGCCGACAGAAAGACGGCGCAGGTCAGTCCAACCGGCACACTCACGCTGTGGACGAGCGACGCGGTCGGCAACGTGCTCGTCACCCAGGTCTACGCGGATCCTGTCGTAGCGAGTGCGGGTACGCAACCGCCCGTGCCGGTCGATCTGACCCGTGTGCGCGAGACGCGCTACGTGTACGACGCGGACAACCGGCTCACGCAATCGCGTGTGCAGAACGTGGCGACCGGCTATTTCGATCCGAGTGCGGGCGACGATGCGCGGGGCGAATACTTCATCACGTCCGGCAGCGAACTGGTGATGACGTGGGAATACGACGGTTGCGGTTGGGTCACCGCGACCGTCGACCCGGCCGGTAATCGCACGACTTATTTCTATAACCGCAGCGGAAAGAAGACGCTCGAAATCGACGCGAAGGGATTTGGTATCGCGTACACGGTGAATGCGCAAGGCAACGTCACGCAGGAAACGCGTTTTGCACTGGCGTTCCCGGACCCGGTTTCGGCGGGCGCCTCCGTCAATGCCATCGTCAGCTCGTGGCCCCGCAGCGCCGACGATCGAATCACCAACTACACATGGGACAACAACGGACGGCTACTCAGCGAATCGCGCGTCGGCGTTGATTTCGCGAAGGTCGACACCAACGGCAGGCTCGTGCAGACGACGGGGGACGCCACGACGACCTATACCTACGATGGAGAGGGCCACCTGCTACGCAAGGTCGACGCGAATGGCAGCCAGTACGACTTCGCCTATGACCTGGTCGGCCGTCTGACGCAGGAGATGCTGCCGCAGTTCGCTGATTATCAGAACCGGCAGGTGCGCGTCACGACGCTTTACGAATACAACGGCCTGAACTCCGTGACGAAAGAGACCCGCAAGGGCGATGTCGACCAGGTGACGTCTTACTCGTATCAAGGAGGGCGACTGTCCTACAAGACCAACGCGTTAGGCGTATCGACCAACTTCCAGTATGACGCGGTGGGCAATGTCATCAACGTTTTTTATATGCGCGGCGATGCGGACGGATACCAGTGCCTCGACAAGACTGAGATCAGCTATGACGCGGAAAACCGCGAGATTTCACGCACCACCCGCTCGATCGATAAGGTGACCTACCAGACGGTGTCGGCAAGCGCGCTGCTTGAGCAGCGCTACAACGCATACGGCGAACTGACCGGGCGGCGCACGGGCGGCGGTGGACCGAATGGCGAGTGGCAGGAATACGCGGACTATGACAACGCTGGCCGGGTGGTGCGCACAAACTTCGATGACGGGGTCTCGCATCTGTTCATGTATGACCGCAATGGCAATGCGACGCTGAAGGTCGAGTCGATGGAGAGCGATCTGCGCGATCGCGTGATCGCGACCGGGGACGATCTGGAGGCGCTGTTGCAGAGCGTCGACATGATGCAGACGTACACGCGCTTTGACGGGCGCAATCAGGTGATCCAGATCCGGCAGCCGAAGACGTCCGGCGGGATACCGACCCTCAGCTTCAGGCCGGTCGATATTCCGATCGACGGCGGGGTGTTCGCCAATACGCAGTTGAGCATCTCGGGGTGGATCGTTCCGTCGGAGCTACCGGTCAGCAAGCCGTCGTTGCCGCTCGTCAACGGTGATGCTGGAATGCTGGATCCACAGGGAAACATCAGCGTCACGGGTTCGTGGTCGGTGAACCAATCCAATGGCAACGGTAATGTCAGTGTGAGCAGCCTGACTTTTTCGTTGCCTGATTTCACGCAGATATATGGTGCCTACAACGTCGAGGTGGTCGTAAGCTATACCGCCACCGGTAACGAGTGGTGGATCCGTGGTGGGCAAGACCAGGCTGCGTTCACGCGGCCATTCAGCAGGCCGTCGGGTACCGCTTCGTCAGGAGCAACGCCGGTTAATGCGACGCAGGTCAACGTGCCGATCAACTGGCCTTCGGGCCAGCTCTGGCTGAATGACTTTTTTGTCGGAGCGGGGGTGACCTTCGAATGGACCGCCGAGATCTACGTGACAGCGCTCAGCGGGGGGGCGGGTCCAGTGTTGGCGGGAACGGTGTCCCAACAGGCGCAACTCATCGACTTCAAGAGCAGTCCGAGTGGGCCTGACAGCTCCAACGGCCAGGTTTTGGTTGGAAGACCCGATGCGCTTGACGCCAGCGTTCCGCTGCAGGGCGCTTCTGGGCTGCTGAGTTTCGCGCGAAACTCGCTTCCGCAGGGTTCACAGGGCATGCTGTACTACCGCCCCGAGGGATCGACGGAGGCTTTTCGCCAACTCGGAAAGAGCCCGAACAGTGAGGAGCGTTCATACACTGTCGACATCAACGGTTTGCCCGACGGCAATTACGAGATGATTTTCTTAGCCGTCAGCGATGGTGGCTATGGGGATGTTGGGTCGCTACTTCGCCGCGACGGCTACACGGTCCATCTGTCGCGCGACCCCGCCGATAGTTCATGGATTCGGGAGAGCCCCATTCCGACTAGCGAACCAAGTTCGCGACCTGGCTTCACCGTCGATGCATGGGGCAGCTATATCTGGTCGGCACCGCAGGCACTGAACATCTACTCACTGAAAAGCACGGAGTTGAACCTGGCCGATCACGTCGTCGTCCATCTGCGCGATCCGAGCAATCCGGCCTTGGCGCTGGACTATCCGATCTGGCGCGATCCGGTCACCGGCGCGTTCCCGATCGACATGGCCGCGCTTGGTGCGGGGAAGTACGACATTTCGCTCGATCTGTTCGATGCGGCCGGAACACAGATCGATTCGCTGCGCGCCGCGGTCAATCTGCCAGGTAATGGCCAGTCGCCGTTGCTGTCGATGTTTGGCTCTCTGGCCGATCTGAAGTCCACGGTCGTCTTTCACACGATGCCCGCAGACACAGACCACGTGATTGTGTCGTGGGAAGACAACGGCGTGACGCAGTACCAGACGTTGTATCGCATGGGCAACACCTTCGCGTGGGATACGACGCAGTCGGGCGTGCTGCCAGACACCGACTACGCCATCAAGTTCACCGCATACGACACGGCGGGCCGGCCGCTCTCCATGGGCCAGGGCGACATCAGGATCGGCGTCAACACGGATTCGGACGCGATACTGACGGGCAGCGAACTGCCGTCGATCTTCCAGTTTTCACCAACGGACAGCAGCGGCGCGCCGCTCACGGACGCCGAGACGATCACGCTGTACTACCGCGAATCGACCAAGGGGGACGACGACTACGACCGGCCGTTCAAAACGGCGATCCTCACTCGCGACGCCGCGGGACGCTTCCTGTTCGACGCTGGTGACCTGCCGACAAAAGTCGAATACGAGTACCGCTACCTCGCAATGGATGCTGCGGGCAACGTGCTGATGGAGCGCCAGAGCTATTTCCTCACCGGCACGCGTAATAACCCGGTCACCAATGTCGACATCGTCGGTGTGATCGAGCAGCTCGCGAAGGACATGACGATCGACCGTTTGCAGCATTACAACGCATTCGGCGAAGTGTCGGAGGAGCGCGACGGGCGCGGCAACTGGACTTACTCGTCGTATAACACGATGGGTTTTCTCACGCTCCGACGCGAGCCGACTGTCATGGTCACGCTGGAGAACGGGGCGCAGATCGAAATGGCTCCGCTCACCACGTACTACTACGATCTGACGGGCAACCTCGTGGGCCTGAAGGATGCGAATGGTCATCTGAGCACGCAGCAGTGGAATTACGGTCTCGCGCAGCCGGCGGTGTCGAAGTCGTGGGATGCGATGGGGTATAGCAAGGGTTTCTCTTACGACGCCGTGGGCAATCTGCGCGTGTCGGTGGACGAGCTGAACCGGCGCACTGATTACACGTACGACAGGCTCAATCAACTGATAGAGATTGCCCGCCCTGTGCTGACGGGCGGGGTGAACGCTGGCCAACGCAGCATCGACCGCTACGAGTACGACAGTGCCGGCAACCGCATCGCGCATACGGACGCGCTGGGCAATCGTGAGCGCTCGTATTACGACAGCGAAGGCCGCATCATCAGGACGATCAGCGCTGCGGGTCGAACGGTTCAGTATGACTACCGCTGGGCGAGCACGATCAGCTCAATCGGATCGGTGATGAGCGGTGGCTGGGTGAAAACGACGATTGATGCGAATGGCCGCTCGATGGTCGACGAGATGGATCTGTTCGGCCGGGTGACCCGGCACACCGACCTTGGCGGACACGTGTTCGAGTACACGTACAACTGGGCCGGCCTGTTGACGAAACAGGAAGGCACGAGTGGTCAGCATGTTGAGTACACGTACTATTCGCACGGCCTGGTGCGCTCGATCATGGATTTTGGTACGCAGACGCAGTCGCTGTACGAGTATGACGGCGACGGCAATCGCACCGCGGAGTTTTTTACAAACTTCGGTGATTCGTATGTGTTTGCGCAGTCGCGGGTCGAGTATGACGCGGCCAATCGGGTGGTCGCGATTCGCGACAACAGCTACCAGGTGTATTACGAGTACGATGCGGTGGGCAATCGCCGCCGGATGCTGGCCTCGTACACGGACATGGTGGGCTACCACCAGACGGAGCAGGAGTACTGGTACGAATACGATGCGCTGAACCGTTTCACGGTGTCGATGGGGTCGCTTTCGGGGGCACGTGCGACCGACCCGAACGACGCCAGTGTGCACATCGTGGTGGGCGGGGATGGGGGCAACGACGTACAGCTTGGCTACAACGCGGCTGGCGAGCGGACGATGGCCGTCTACGCAAACGATGGTCATGCGGAGTACTACACGTACGACGCCAACGGCTTTCTGGAGACGCAGAGTGCCAACGGCGTGGTGCTCCAGCAACGCACCAACGATCTGCTGGGTCGGGTAACGGAGACGATCGAGCGGGCGCTGACGAGCGGGCAGGTTGTGACGGCCGTGACCCGTGACTGGGACGCCGACGGCCAGTTAATGTCGGAGCGCGACAATCTCAACGGGGCGACGACGACCTACACGCGCATGGCCGACGGCACGCTCGAGCAGGTCGCGACGCGTCCCGATAGCGGCAGTGGTACGGCGGTGACGTCGACCTATTCGTACGAATGGTGGGACAGCGCGAAGCAGAAGCAGATACTGGCGCAGGGCAGCAACCCGAACGCGCCGGGCTGGAAGCCCGCATCGAGCTACTTCAACTACGACGTCAACGGCAATCTGAAGGCAACTTACGACGATGGTGGAGGCGTGGCGAAGGATGCCCGCGCATTCACGTACTACACCGATCTGCGGGAGCAGGTGCAGCGTCGCGACGAACTGCTGGGCGTCACGGTGGCGGGCGATGGCACGATCCGTGGGGCGACGGGGGATCGCAAGCACAACTACTACTACCTGAACGGCAACCGTGTGGGCAACCAGGGCAACGACGGGGTCGAGACGATCGACTATGTGCAGGAGCTCGCGGGCAAGCTGGCGAAGGGCAGCGAGAGTCAGTACAAGGTGTTCACGCCAGTGAGCGGCGCGGACTTCGATGAGAACTTCATGGCGATCAACGGGCTGTATCCGGGCGTGAGTCCGGGCACGTGGACGGTGCGCGATGGGGACACGCTGCAGGCGATCGCATCGTCGCTGTGGGGGGACGCGACGCTGTGGTATCTGCTCGCGGACGCGAACGGACTGAAGAGCGACGACGTGCTGAAGGCCGGGCAGATGCTGACAGTCCCGAACAAGGTCACGAACGTGCACAACACGGCGACGACCTTTAAACCGTATGACCCGGGCAAGGCGATTGGCAATACGCAGCCAACCTTGCCGGATCCACCGCCTCCGCCGGGGAAGGACGGGTGTGGTGGCATCGCGCAGATTCTCACGGTGATCGTCGCGGTTGCTGTATCGGTTGTGTCGATGGGGGCAGGAAGCATCGTCGGCGCAATGCTTATTGGTGCTGCAGGGGCCGCTGCGACGCAGGGCATCATGATTGCCGCAGGCGAGCAGCAGGGTTTCGACTGGAAGGGGGTGGCGATAGGGGCATTCTCGGCAGGCTTTGCGGCGGGCATCGGCGGAGCAATCCCTGCCAATGGCTTCTGGTCGGCGGCGGCCCAAGGCGCTGCGCGTTCGGTCGCTACACAGGGTATGAGCATCGCCGTGAATGCCCAGCACGGATTTGACTGGACGGGGGTTGCGGCATCAGCGATGGCATCGGGGGTTGGCTTCCAGGCCGGACAGTTGATCAATGCGGGCGGGAGCAGTCTGAAATTCAACATGGGCTCGGACTCGGGCAGGTTTGCAACCGGCCTAGGCGCCGGGATTGCTGCGGGCGTGACGAGTACAATGGTGCGTGGCGGTAGTCTAGGGAGGAATGTTGGGGCGATCTCGATGGATGCGGTGGCCAGCACCATTGGCAATATGGTGGTGGATCGTGCGGCGAATGCATCGACCAGTACGAGCGCACTGTACGGCGTGGGTGGAGACGTCAACGCGATGGTGCAGGGCACGTATCCGGTTGATGCAGGCAGGCAGTTCGCGTGGCTTGCAAATGGCCAACTGAACTCTGGCAGCAACTTCGACGCGACGGCGTCGAGCCTTGGGCTAACGACACAAGTGGCGCACGGCCTGATTCAGGCCGACAATGGTCGATCGATCGTGGGCTCGCCGTTCTCGCCACAGGTGGAAGGCCGCGCTGTGCCGTATCCGCAGATATCGGTGTCGTCGCTGCCGGGAGGGACGGCCGGAACCATTCGCAATCTGAATGGGTTCGAATCGTTCATGGCGTTTAATCCAGTGGGGCAGGCGCTAGGCGGTGCGGCTGACCGCGTGAGCGCGATGGCCAGTGGTCTCTGGAACGTCGTGACGCATCCGCTGGATACAGCGGATGCGATTGGCGCACACTACGGGAATGCCTATGCGGCCGGCACGCTTGGCGATACGGCTCTGGGTGATGTAGGAGGCGTGCTCACTGGCATGGTGAAGTCTTCACCGGTGGGCCTGCTCGATGCGATGTACCACCAGGATCAGGCGGGCGCGCCCTACCGCATAGGTGGCGCGGCGGTGGATGCGACGCTGTTCGCGGGGCCATCGCTGGCGGGGCCGGCCGTGGAGGCCGGAGCGGTGATGTTTGGGCCGAAGCTCGTCGAGATGACGGAAGGCTATCTCGCGCGAAACGGGTTATTGTTGAACGCTGTTGAACGGGGCAGCAATGGTGCAATACCCGTCTCTGCGCTGGAGGTGGGGACATACGGTGAGCTTGCTCCTCGAAGTATCCGAGATGGGCTTAGCCCAGATCACATTCCCTCGTTTGCTGCGATACGGACTAGTGTAGAAGCAGATCTGGGGCGCCCGCTTACTCCAGCGGAGGCGACACAACTCAGAAATGGCACAAACACATTAGTAATCGATACCGACATTCATCAGCAGGTATCGCGCACATATGGTGGGCGTAATTCGCCCTCTCAAATTGCAACGGATGCTGCTGATTTAGGCGCTGCAGCACGTCGTGACCAAGTGACGTTACAGAAGCAACTGCTTGATAGAGGTTATACGCAACGGCAGATTGACGAGGCGTTCATTAAACTGGATCAGGCAAACAAGGCTAAAGGACTGTACTGACATGGGAAATATTGAAGCATTATTGGGAATGCGGTACGACGATCTTCCTTCCTCGCCTATCTTCGCGGAGGTCACTGTGCCGCCGCGTGAAGTGGTTATAGACCAGAGCTATGTAAGTTGCCCGGAGCTAGGACTCTCTCTAGTCCTACCTGATAACGAGATGGTTGGCGCTGTCCATTTGCATGCGGATAAACATGAAGGCTTTGCTGGTTTCGCCAGCCCTTTGCCGAGAGGGTTGGGGTTTCATATGAGCCGATCTGAAGTTCGCGCGACCCTTGGTGTTCCAGAAAAGTCGGGGGAGGAAAAAGAGGTTCTGCTGCTGGGTAAGAAGCCCGCATGGGATAGTTTTATTGTTGGCGAAGTCCGGTTGCATGTCGAATATTTGCTGGGTATCAATGGGATTCAATTGATAACGTTGACCAAACGGTAATAGAAAGCCAAGGGCCGCGAGAGCGGCCCTTGGTTATTCAAGCTGAGGATCTGGTTCAGTCGGTGCTGAGCCTGCTGCGCTGCCTGATCTCCTTCGGTGTCATTTGCCTGGAGCTAATCTCGGATCTGGTGTACGGCGGCAGGCGGGGGATACGAGGAAGGCGGTGGCGGTTGGCTGAGAATGTTGC